>NZ_CANLNH010000013.1 GCF_947492535.1 uncultured Dokdonia sp.
GTAGCAGCAGACGGTACCATGGTAAGTGATCTATCAGATGACGATAGTATATTAGAAGATGATCCAACAGTAACAGAAATCTGTCAGGAAAATAGCCCTACAGATAGTATAGCTATTATTAAAGTAGGTGTATTTAATGATGAGAATGGAGATGGCTGTAGTAATATAGATGAAACAATCACATATACATTTACAGTTACAAATTGGACAAATGTTACATTGTCAAATATTACACTTACAGATCCATTTATAGCAGATATCTTATTTGTAGATGGTGATACAGACGCAGATGGCGCATTAGATATAGATGAGACATGGACATACACTGGAAGTTATACAATCAATCAAGGTGATATCGATGCTGGTGAATTTGAGAATCAAGCAATTGTAGAAGGAACCGCACCAGATGGAACTGTATATAGTGACTTGTCTGATGATAATAGTATCATGGAAAATGATCCAACAGTTACTGCATTATGTCAAGATCGTAGTATAAGCTTAATTAAGTCTGGAATGATTATAGACTTAAATGGTGATGAATTTACAGAAGCAGGAGAGCTTATTCAGTATACGTTTAAAGTGACAAATACAGGAAATGTTTCTTTATTTAATATTACGATAGATGATCCATTAGTAACTGTAGAAGGAGGACCTATTGATCTTCTTCCTGGAGAAATGGATGATACTACATTCACTGCCACATATATCTTAACAGAACAAGATATAGAAGAGTTGATTGTAATTAATCAAGCTACAGTAAGAGGATTCGATATTAATAACACGGAAGTAGAAGATATCAGTGATACAGGATCTGATGTAAATGGAAACCCAATAGAAGATCCTGAAACTATAGAAACTCCAGATGATGGAAATATCGAAAATGTAAATGGAGATCCTACAGATGATCCGACAGTAATTATTATTACGGGAGTACTTAATGAAGAAGATATCGAAGTATTTAATGGAGTAACACCAGACGGCGATAATTCTAATGATGTGTTTATCATACGTGGTATTGACAGATTCCCTGATAATACAGTTCAGATCTTCAACAGATGGGGTGTAGAAGTATACTTCAGAGAAGGATATTTAAATGATGCTGATGCGTTTGACGGTACTTCACAGGCAAGAGCTACCTTAAATAGAGGGAAAGAGCTTCCAGTAGGAACATACTATTACATACTTAGATATGTAAATGATGACGGTGAGACTAGACAGCAAGCTGGGTATCTATACCTTAATAGATAATATATAAAAAAGTAAATATGGGTACGCTTTCGCGAAAGCGTACTCAACTTTAAAAAAATAAATAATCATATAAATACTATAGTAGTAAGTATTTGTAAAAGTTGTAAAAAAATGAAGCATTTAACAATAGGGTGTCTTATCTATTTTGTGTTTATTACTTTCAATAGTTCGGCACAACAGGATCCTCAATATTCACAGTATATTTATAATACTGTGGCTATTAATCCGGCCTATGCTGGTAATAGAGGAGTTACAAGTATTGTAGGTTTACATCGTAGCCAGTGGGTTGGTTTAGATGGCGCTCCTCGTACACAGAGTTTAAGTATTCATTCTCCTATTTCAGAAAGTAAAGTGGGATTAGGATTATCTATTGTAAATGACGCATTAGGACCTTCACAAGAAACCTACATTGGCGTAGATTTTAGTTATACAATCGATACTTCAGATAAAGGGAAGTTAAGTTTTGGTTTGAAAGGAGGAGGACATATTTTAGATGTAGATTTTACGAGACTAAACCTTTTTGATCCTACAGATCCACGTTTTGCTCAGAATATAGATAATAAGATATCCCCTGTTATTGGAGCAGGAGTATACTACCATACAGATCGTTTTTATGCTGGTTTGAGTGCTCCTAACTTAATACAGACAGATCACTTTAATGAGAGTAACAACTCAAATGGAACAAGTTTTGTAGCTGAAGAGCGTATTAATTACTATGGTATTTTGGGATACACTTTTGATGTTTCAGATCAAGTAAAATTTAAGCCGAGCACATTAATAAAAGCAGTAGCAGGCGCTCCATTACAGGTAGATCTTACCGCCAACTTTTTATTTTTAGAGAAGCTTCATTTAGGAGCAGCTTACAGATGGGATGCAGCCTTTAGTGGTCTTGCAGGTTTCCAAGTATCAGATAGTATGCTTATAGGTCTTGCATATGATCGTGAGACAACAGATTTAGGGAACACAACATTCAATGATGGAAGTTTTGAAATATTCTTACGTTTTGAATTATTTAACGAGTATGATAGGTTACTAACACCTAGATTCTTCTAATACATTAGAACCATGAAAAAATACTTTATTCTCTTATTTATTTTATCTACCCCTGTCATTACAACAGCTCAAGAAAGTAAAATTTCTAAAGGAAATAAAGGCTTTGATAATTATAATTATGTAAATGCTCAAAACGTATATCAAAAAGTAGCAGATAAAGGTTATGAATCTGCCGATTTATATAAACGATTAGGAGATAGTTACTATTTAAATGCATCCTACGAGAAAGCACAAGTCTGGTATGGAAAACTCATAGATAAGTATTCTGAAAATATAGAACCAGAAACTTACTTTAGATATGCTATTTCACTTAAAGGAACTAAAGATTATAGACGTTCTGATGAGATTATGACTCGTTTTAAAGAATTAAATAAAAACGATAAAAGAGCGCAACTTTTTAATGATAATCCAGATTATTTAAGAACGATAGATAAATACAAGGATACTTATAAAGTAACAGAGACCTCTATAAATTCTGGATATTCTGATTTTGGTCCCGCTTTTTATAATGACAAGCTTATCTTTTCTTCTGCAAAAGATACTGGAGCTTTTGTTAAAAGAATACATGCATGGAATGGACAACCTTTCTTAGACCTTTATGAAGTGTCTTTAGAATTAGTTTCTAACGAAGAAGTAACTTCTAGAAATACAAAGAAATTTAATAAAAGTATTAATAGTCCTTTTCATGAAAGCACACCTACATTTACAAAAGATGGAAATACGGTCTATTTTACCAGAAATAACTATAACAATGGGGTGTATAGAGATGATATTGATGGGACTAATAAATTAAAAATTTATAAAGCGACTAAAGATGATAAAGGTAGATGGATTAATGTAGAAGAACTTCCTTTTTCTAGTGATGATTATACCATCGCACATCCTGCATTGAGTCCAGATGAAAAAAGACTATATTTTTCTTCCGATATGCCAGGTACATTTGGGGATGCAGATCTTTGGTATGTTACTATAGAAGATAGTGGTACGTTTAGTGCTCCAGTAAATTTAGGAAATGAAATTAATACAGAAGGAAGAGAATCTTATCCTTTTATTAGTAATGAAAATCATCTGTATTTTGCTTCAACGGGGCACATTGGTTTAGGTGGGTTAGATATCTTTAAAACTACCATTGGAAACAATGGAGAAGTCTCAGATATTATAAATCTTGGCGAACCTGTAAATACAGCTAGTGATGATTTTTCTTTTATAATTAATACAGCCTCAAATGTTGGATTTTTATCATCAAATAGAAATAATGAAGCAGGGAATGATGATATCTATATGCTGGAACGTATTAAAACTCCGCCACCACCATGTATTATCACACTAAATGGCCTTGTAACAGATAAAGACACAGGAGAAAAGTTAAGCAATGCTACAGTAACGTTATACGATACAAATAAGAATGTATTCGGAACCTCTGTGACAGATGCTAGCGCTACATTTTCTTTTGATCCTAGTTGCGATAAAGAAATGCTTGTAAGAGCAGAAAAAGAAGGATATATTCCTGAAGAAAAAATAATTACAATTCCTACTACCTCAGCAGAACTCGAGGCTTTATTACAATTAGAAAAGAAAGACAAACCACTAGAACCAGGGAAAAATCTATCTGATATTTTAAATTTGAATCCTATTTATTTCGATTTTGATAGATTTAATATACGACCAGATGCAGCCGAAGAATTAGCAAAAGTCCTCGTTGTACTAGAAGAAAATCCAACAATGCGTATCGATGTGAGATCACATACAGATAGTAGAGGTAATGATTCCTACAATCAAAGGCTATCACAAAACAGAAATGATGCAACGATACAATGGCTCATAGATAAAGGAATCAGTAGATCACGTTTAACAGGAAGAGGATACGGGGAATCAAGTCCTGTAAATGAATGTACAAATAATGTTGCGTGCAGTGAAGCTGCACATCAAGATAATAGGCGTAGTGAATTTATTATATTGGGGGATAGATAAAGCTTATTTACGTCTATTTTTAAAAGCGCTCTTATTAAGGGCGCTTTTTTTGTATAATAAAACACCTATTTTGTACTTTTACATGGAATATGAAAGAAGAACTCGTAATCCTAGTAGATGAGCAGGATAATCAAATAGGCTTAATGCCAAAAATGGAAGCCCACGAAAAAGCAATACTTCATCGCGCTTTTTCCGTTTTTATATTTAATGATAAAAACGAATTGATGCTTCAACAAAGAGCCCTACATAAATATCATTCTCCCGGACTGTGGACCAACACGTGTTGTAGTCACCAAAGAGATGGAGAAGATAATATAGCAGCAGGAACCCGAAGATTGCAAGAAGAGATGGGATTTGTAGTGCCGCTTAAAGAAACAACCTCTTTTATTTATAAAGCTCCTTTTGATAATGGTCTTACAGAACATGAACTTGATCATATTTTAATTGGATCTTATAATGGAGAACCAGAAATTAACGAAGATGAAGTTGCTTCTTGGAAATGGATGCCATTAGAACAGGTAAAGGATGATATTCAAGAACATCCTGAAGAATACACAGCATGGTTTAAAATTATTTTTGAACGATTTTATTCCCACTTGGAATCATGAAAATTACAGTAAATAGACGCGCACATTTTAATGCAGCCCATAGACTGTATCGAAAAGAATGGGATGACGAAACCAATGAAGCTATTTTTGGAAAATGTAGTAACCCTCATTATCATGGTCATAATTATGACCTCATCGTAGGTATTACAGGAGAGATTGATCGAGAAACTGGTTATTTAATAGATTTAAAAATTGTTAAAGATCTCATTAAATCTGAAGTAGAAAATGCTTTCGACCATAAGAACTTAAACCTAGAAGTTCCAGAATTTAAAGACTTAAATCCTACTGCCGAAAACATCGCTGTTGTGATTTATAATAAAATGAAGCCAATGCTAGATCCTAAATTTGATCTTACTATTACATTATACGAAACACCTCGTAACTTTGTAATATATAAAGGTGAGTAAGCAAAGAATCAGTATCTTTTTTAATCTAAAAATAAAGATAATCAGGATGTTAACTTACACGCTAGAATTGGAAAACAACTAATAGTTGTTTATTTTTATTCAAAAGTACTCCAAATCATAAACAACGATCTGATGAACGTAACTAATTGGTATCCTATTCAATGTAAGCCTATTCTCAAAGAAAAAATATGGGGAGGTCAACAACTCAAGACATTTTTGTCTAAAACAGATGAAGATTTGCCTTTCGGCGAAAGTTGGGAAATTGCAGATTTACCTAACGGACAAAGTATCGTTACTAATGGAGAATTAAAAGGAAAAACATTAGGTGAAGTGATGTCCGCTTTCGCGAAAGCGGTCTTAGGAACTTCTGTAGTAGAAAGATTTGGAGAAAACTTCCCATTACTTATTAAATATATAGATGCTGCAGATGATTTATCTGTCCAGTTACATCCAGACGATGCACTTGCTGAAAAACTGCATAATGGCAAAGGAAAAACAGAAATGTGGTATATCCTTAAAGCAGATCCAGGTGCACAGCTTATAGTTGGTTTTGATGGAGTGATGACTCAAGAAAAATTTGATGAGTCTGTTGCTAATGGAACTGTAAATGACAACCTTCAATATCTAGATGTAAAAGCCGGAGATTCTTTTTTTATAAGTGCAGGGTTGATACATGCCATAGGGAAGGGGATTGTGCTAGCAGAAATCCAGCAAACATCAGATATCACGTATCGTGTATTTGATTATAATCGTAAACAATCTGACGGAACTTTACGTGATTTACATATAGATCATGCACGTAAAGCATTAAACTATACAAATCCTGAAGGATATATTTTAAAACATAACCCGACAACTATTGGGGCACAAGTTTTAAAACATTGTCCATTTTTTAAAACAGACATTACGTTACTAGGTGCATCTTCATATTCTATAGACCGTACAGATAGTTTTACGGTACTTATGATGGTAGCTGGAAAAATGGTATGTACACATCAAGAAGAAACGTATCAACTAAAGTTAGGAGAAACACTTCTCATCCCAGCAGATTGCACATCTGTTACAGTAGAAGGTACAGATGCTAAATTTCTTGAAGTTTATCTGTAAAACGCTTTAAATTATCTTAATTTTGCACCAAATAATAGATTATGGCAAATATTAGAGATTTAAAGAAAGACATCAATTTTGTATTAGGAGATATCATAGACGCTGTATACGTTTGGGAAGCACTTAATCCAGAAGGTGATGCATCAAAAGGGGAAGCAGTAATTGATGATGCGATTGGAACATTTGACGCACTTATCGAAAAAGTGAATGACAGAAAAGTAGAGGATAGAAAAAAACATTTAAGAGCGGTTCGTGCTGAACTTGAGGAAAAAGCAACGGGTCTTGTAGATCGTATCAATAAATTGTAAAAATTTTTTAAAAAAGTTGTTGCAAATATGAGATTCTATTTTATATTTGCAGCCGCAATGCCGATGTAGCTCAGCTGGCTAGAGCAGCTGATTTGTAATCAGCAGGTCGTGGGTTCGAGTCCCTCCATCGGCTCTTCAAAAGCTTCTCAATTCTGAGAGGCTTTTTTGTTTTCAAAATGTTTCATTATTTCAAATAAAATGAGAGGGACGAGAAGTTTATCCTGAGCGTAGTCGAAGGGAGTCCCTCCATCGGCTCTTTGTAAAGCTTCTCAGAAATGAGAGGCTTTTTTGTTTTATATAAAGTCCCTCACGACCTTAAGGTGGGTGATCGTATTCTAAAAAGTGTAGCTTTCAGCACACTTTTTAGAATACGATCGTTCTTGCGGTTATCACCGGCTTTTATAATATATATTATTTTCTATGGATACCTTGTATAACAGCTTTTAGAATACGATCGTATTCTAGAGATACATCATCAGTTTTTACTAATGTATGCAGCTTCCTGAGTATACTTTGTATAGTGTGTTTTCTTAGATTAAGATTATTTTAAATCTCCTAAAAAGTTATTTTTTTTTCATTAATTAGCAATTCTTAATATTTAGCTAACTATTTATGAAGAATATATTTTATGCTTTAATTTTCTTAGGAAGTTTACTAGTAAATGCACAAGAAACTCCCGTTAACCCAGATCCATTTGTAAAAGATGAAGATGCTATATTTTTACTTAAAAGTAAAACTACAGATGTAGGTGTCTGGTTGGATCCTACAGAGTGGAGTTATCAAAAAGCAAAAGATAACCCAGATGCAGAATATGAACTTCAATTGAAAGGAGAAGATTTATATGGGATGATTATCTCAGAAACATTAGAGATTCCTACAGAAAATTTAAAAGAGATTGCTTTAGAAAATGGGAGGGAAGTAGCACCAGATTTAGAAGTTGTACAAGAAGAATATAGAACTGTAAATGGACAGAAAGTATTATTTTTACAACTTAATGGAACTCTACAAGGGATCAAATTTACCTATTATGGGTATTACTACTCGAGTCCAGAGGGTACTGTACAATTTATAACTTATACATCACAAGGTCTTTTAAAATCTTATATAGAAGACTGTGAGAATATTTTAAATGGACTTGTGAAATTATAATTATCACAATATATTAACGTAAATAACCAACCTAACCAACTAGGTAATTCCCCATCTTAACATACGTAGATGGGGAATTTATGTATATGCTTAATTTAGATACTGTGTAAAGTCATCTACATTTATAGAAACATAGTTACAACCTACATTTTGATCTCTAAATGGTCTGGCTATGATTAAGTTTTCGTATAATATATTTATTCTTGTTCTGTAGATTTACGTTCTTCTATTAATTTTTTAAGCTGTTTTCCATATTTAGAACGTTTTATCTTATTTGGAAAACGGTTATATAGTGTATCTAGATATGTGATGTTTGCGTCTGGTATTTGACTTAGTATAAGAAAAGGAGCCATTTCTAAATCTGCATTTGTAGATGCAAATTGTCCTGTATATCTATATTTAGATTTTAGTAAACTTTGTAATGAGTCGTCGTATTTTAAAATATCATCTTGTACTCCAGAAATTTGAGCTTCATAAGACCCTTTAATAAGATCTAAGTTCTTATTGTTAAATTTCTGATTCATTTTCTGGAATTCTGTCCATCTCATTTGGTTTTCTGCCCCAATAACAGCGGCAAAACCCTCAAAATTCTTCAGAGATGTAGTAATATTCATTTCACCAGGCTCAGCAAAAAACATAATTCGGTCATCATATCCAGAAGCGTCTACTTTATCTAAGTGTAAGTACAGTACTTCTGTTTCCTCTAAATTAAGAGAGAATTCAAACTCAGGATCACCATCTACTTCTAGAGAATCTAAGTTTGTCAATACCGTATCTTGGATGCGTTGTAGATATAGGGTACCCTTTTTAAGGCCTTTTACACTTCCTGAAACTGTAAAGTTTTTTGATTCAGAACAAGCGATTGTTATACAAGTTAATAGCAAAAGGGCAAAAAATCTTCTCATTAATATGGTTTCAATTAAAGCACAAAGATGCTATTATTTTTATTGAAATACTAGCTTGTGGCTGCCATTTCCATTAAAATTGTACACAAAATTGCTCCATAGGTTCCTACTACATATCCAAAAACAGCCAGTAATACCCCTACACTCGCTAGTGACGGATGAAACTCAGCAGCAACTACAGGCGCTGATGCAGCACCTCCTACATTGGCTTGACTTCCTACAGCAAGAAAGAAGAATGGTGCTTTGATAAGTTTTGCTACAAGGATAAGTAGTCCAGCATGAATAGCCATCCAAACAAGTCCTATAGCAATAAGCCCTGGGTTTTCAAAAATAGATCCTAAATCCATTTTCATTCCTATCGTAGCAACAAGTATATAGATAAAAACACTTCCTAGTTTACTAGCGCCTGCACCTTCATAGTTTTTAGCTTTTGTAAATGATAATAAGATTCCTATAGCGGTAGCGATGGTGACCATCCAGAAGAATTTAGATCCAAAAGAAGCTAATGCCGAATCTTTAGGTATATTTTCAAATAAACCAGCCATACCATCGGCACCCCAATGTGCAATACCAACAGCTCCAAAGGCAAGTCCCATCATAATCATGAGATCAGCTAAACTAGGATTACGTTTGACACTCTCTGCAAATGTGGATACTTTTTCTTTAAGTTCAGTAATCGCAGTATTGTCTGCTTTAAGCCATTTATCAATACGATTGGATTTCCCAATTCCAAATAATAAAATCGCCATCCATAGATTTGCAACAACAATATCTACAAGTACCATTCCTCCATATTTATCTGGATTGTATTGATATATTTCTAGCATAGCAGCCTGATTTGCACCGCCTCCTATCCAACTTCCTGCAAGTGTAGATAATCCACGCCAAACAGCATCAAAATCGGCACCACCAACGGTTTCTGGAGATACGAGAGAAATTAATAATATGGCTATTGGCCCTCCTATAATGATACCTATTGTTCCTGTAAAGAACATCACGAGCGCTTTTACGCCTAAATTAGCGATTGCTTTTAGGTTAATACTCAATGTCATTAATACAAGTGATGCGGGTAATAAATACCTAGAGGCTACATAATATAAATTTGATGTTTTATCACTTATAAGCCCTACAGAATTGAATATAGCGGGGATTAAATAACATAATAATAGCGCTGGAATTATTTTATAGAATTTGCTCCAAAAGCCTGATTTTTGACTAGATGTATAAAATATTCCTGCTAATGCCAGTGCGAGAAGTCCAAAAACAATCGCATCGTTTGTAAAAAAAGCGTGTTCCTCCATAAAGTACGAGTAATATTGATGATTTTTAATGATTCTTTATACGCTTTCGCGAAAGCGTACTCAGCACCACAATATACTTATAAATATAACCAATATGTCACTTTAAGATTAATAGAGCGTACGCGTGGGGCAAAAACGTTGTCTGTAAAATAGTTGTCATTATACACTAAGAAAAGGTCTGAAAGTGGCGCAAAACGCCACTGTAGTCTAGAGTTGATACCTAGATTGTCTTGTAATGAACTATACTGAATGAGGGTATTCCAGAATAATGATTTATTAAAAGTGACTTCCATACGAGGGCTGATGAGCCAGATATCATTGTCTGAAAAAGGATCAGGTAAATCTATACGATCATAACGAGCATTTAACCCAAAGACTAGATGAGGTTGTAATCGTAAGTTGATTCCACCTCGTAGGGTGAGTAGATCACCATTAAAAAACTCTCCGTAGGTTGTATTTAGATTATATGAAAAGATACTACGCATATCAGATCTATATTCTGCTTCTACACTTTCGTAATAATATTCAGTACCTTCTGCAAGTTCGAGCCCATCTGATCGCGATGGATCAAATCCGCCAAAAAGTAGTGTATATCTAGAACGTGCCGTAATACTAAGGTTACTTGTGTTTTTAAATTCTGCTTGCCAACGAGGGGCAAACGTGTGATCTGCTTTTTGGAAATCTAATTCTGGACGAAAAACAAAGAACGTTCCTAAGGAGAAAATGTGTCTGTTTATTTTTCCTTTTTTCGGAAAAATAAGACGTTCCACTCTATTAAACGTCCTAAAAATATCTTTACGAGGTATAAAGCCTAAATCAGAATTAAAATTATCACCTACAAAAATATTAGAAGTAAGTACACGCCAATTATTACGATTGTATTCTAATCGTGCACCCCCAGAGAAATCATTGCTACTTGTATTGGGTGTAAATGATTTGTGGATAAAAAACTTACCGTTCCAGCTATTGTCTTTATTAGCTAAGTTATAATCTAACCCTATGAGTCTGTTGTATTCTTCGTCTGGAGTAACAAAAGCTTCGTCACTCGTATTTTGTCGATTTACAAAAATGACACCTATATTAGAACGACTAAATACTTTGTGTTGTAATGCAACAACTGTATTATTGTTTCCTGCAATCTCTTGTTCGGTATCATTTGCAGTTTGTATGTTGAGTAATCCTATTCTAAAATTATTATTGAGCTTACCACTCAACCGAGCACCTGCAAGAATATCATTTTGCGTAGAATTCCCATCTATATCGGTTGCAATTCCTATACGTCTAGAGAAAAAAGGATTTGCAGCACGAGAGTCTCCAAAATCTGCAAAGAGGTCGTTGTTTTCAATAAAAAACTGACGTCGTTCTGGTAGATTTACTTCAAAACGACTCAAGTTTGTAATAACATTATCTACTTCTACCTGCGAAAAATCTGGATTGATTGTGACATCTAAATTAAGGCTGTTTCCTATCGTAAATTTTGCGTCGCCGCCTACTTTAAAATCGGTTGTTTCATCATCTGTTTCAAAGTCTTTTCCAACAAGTCCATTTACATAAGGTATCACAGATATAGGACTACGCGGGCTTCCTAATGGTTTTTCAAAAACCATATCTCCCATATAAGCTAAATTGAATATAAACTGACTTTGCGGAATTTGTATCCAAGTATTTCGTTCGTTTCCTTGGGTGTCAAATTGATAGGAGTTAAAACGCCATCTGGTTTCTCCTTCACGAAATTTTAATGCAGAAAAGGGGATGGCCCATTCGCATATATAATAACCGTCATATTTTTCGGTTTCACCTACCCATTTTGTATCCCAGCTAGTAGTAAAACCTCTTAAATCTGTACCTCCACCAGACACAAGTGCTTCTCGTAATACACCTTCTGGATTTGATCCAAAAAGAAAGGCATTTGCGCCATCATTAAACGTATCAAACATCAGAGTGATATTATCACTTCCACCAGCTCTAAAATCTCTTCTTAATGAAGGTACTATATAGTCATTACCTGGAGCGTATACTTTAATGCCTACATATAGCTTTTGTTCGTCATATAAGAATCTAATTTCAGTTTGACTTTTAGCTTGAACAGTATCGGTAGGGAAGTACTGCCAAAAGTTTTTTGCAGGTTCTACTTGACTCCATACGTTTTCATCTAGTCTTCCGTCTATCGTAATCTCTGAATCGATATATTTAACCAAAACCTCTTTTTCCTGAGCAAAGGATAAAAGGGTCACATGCAAGATGGTTAGAAAGAGTAATTTTCTGTGCATGGCGGCAAATATATACCTAATATGCTATTCAAAAATATTTTTTATGATCCTTTTAACCAACTCTGACGAAGTCTTAATTCTGGACCTTCTACAAAGTATTGTAATTCGGTAATACTCGCTTTATTGATTTGTGCTTGAGTTACCTTACCAGTAAGTGTCATTTCTTCCTCATCTCTTTGTATGATAAAAGTAATGTCATCACCTTCTTTCCATGTATTTGAGTTAGATAACAAGGCATATACGTTTGATAAGTCATACGATGTACCATTTACACTTTTTAAGATATCACCTCCTTTTAATTCCATCTCTTTAAAGAAGGAGTGAAGCTCAATTCCTTTTCGTATAAAAATAGTATTATCAGCTTGAGAAGCATCTATATATGGAGTATTAGTTGTAGTGTCCATTAAATATCCAGTAGGAACAAGGTTTGTATTATATTCTAAACCTACTTTATCAAAAAAGGCACTATAATTAATAGGCTCGGTGCCTATCACATGTTTTTCGAAAAAGTCGCCAATAGCTGGATATGTCATTTCTGTTATTTGAGGAATAATAGCTGCATCTTCAAATGGACGATTAGGACCATAGCGATCTGTAAGTTCTTTCATTAAACTCAATAAACTTCTTTCTCCCTTACTATTTTCTCGCATTAAAATATCTAAACACATTCCAATGAGAGCCCCTTTTTCATAGACATTTCCGTAATCAGATGCATAGGGTTCATCTAGAATATTTTGACTCATTTTCGTAAATGATAAAGAATCATCATAACTTTTAGAATTTGTAATCTTAGAGACAATAGTATTATAAAATTCTGCATTAGTAACTAATCCTTCGTATACTTGAAAATGCTGAGCAAAATATTCAGTAATTCCTTCATACATCCATAAGTGTTGACTCATTTCTGGGTTATTATACTTAAACTTATGAATTTCTGTAGAGTGTAAGTTTAATGGAGTTACAATATGAAAAAATTCATGGGCAACTACATCTATAATTGCACCATCCATGGCTTCTTTTGGAAGCATTTCTGGTAATACTACAACAGTTGATTTGTGATGTTCTAATGCTCCAAAACCTTGTGCATCATCTGGTTCCAGACTGCTTAAATATAATAGTATACTATAGCGATCAGTTGTATTCATAGTTCCTAAATATGTTTTTTGAGCCTTCATCATCTTTTCAATATTAGGTCTAAGATCTGATGCTTTTACAACATTATTCGGACTATATACACTTACTTCTATAGTGATGCCTTGTATATCAAATACCTCTTTGTTGGGCTTATTATACATAATAGGATTATCAATGACCTCAAAGTAACGTCTTGCTAAATAGCTATCTATTTGCTGAGCGTTTTCAAAAGTTGCTTGTGTGTAGGTAGAAACGGTTTGTTTAGATAATGAAGTTGTAGGCGCTATTTCGACAGGTCTATTAATATCTATATTATAGGTATACTCTTCTTGGTTTTGTATATATCCTACCATACCATGCAGATTAAGCATAAACTGCTCGTTTTCTTTAAAGTTGGTTCCTGAAGGAGAAAAAATTTCATGTTCTGCTTCAATATCATAAGTGTCATTTACTTGATATTGAATATACCCAAGCTTTAAAGCTCCTGTTATTTGCCAAGTATTTGGAGAAGTTCTTTCAACATTAAGTTGAGTACCTGATTTAGAAAATACTTCTAAATTTTCTACATAAGTACCATAATCATCATCAGAATAGGTGCCTGGTACTGTTTCAGGAATGTAGAATACAACGTTATCAGTAGTGATAGTTCCAGGTTGAATACGCACAGATACTTTATCATCTGTTATATTAACTAGATCTATTGCAACTTGAACTGTAGTGTTTTTTGATACGTTTAGATCCTGTGTTGCTCCACAAGAAATTAAGAATGCCCCAATGAAAGCATAAAAAATAATCTTTTTCATAAATAAATTTTCTAAAAATGTAAATGTAAGAAAACAGATGCTTATTCCTATAAGTTATTACAAAGTGTTAAGTTACTTTGTAATAAAATCTTTAATAACATTGATAAGTTCTTCAGAAATAGGGCGTCTTGGCTCGTTATAGGACTTTGTATTTTCTAAAGCATCAGTTCCTTCAATAATACGTAATACATGATTCATATTTTCTATAAGGATTAATGAAGCATCAGATTTGGCTTTAGCTAATGATTTAGCCTCATTTGTATCTACTTGAATATCATTGGTTCCATTTACAATCAAGACAGGAATTTGTAGTTTTTGAATTTCTACTTTTGGGTCATATTTCATCCAGCTAGCCATAAATGGTTGTGTCTCAGGTCTGAATATCGAAGATAATGCAGGACTGTATTTTTTTACTTTTCCATTTTCTTTTAATTGCGTAAATGCTTCTTGCGCTTTGTCTTTAAGATCAGGCATTTGAAGTGCTATTTGGCTTAAAATAGTTTGATCTATGGTCTGTCCAGGCCCAGCAAGAGAGATATATCCGGAAATTTTTGATTGTTGTGCCGCAATCATTCCTACTAATGAACCTTGGCTATGACCAATAATGTAAATATTAGTATACCTGTTTCTACTTGAAAAATAATTCACCGTAGCTACTGCATCTTCTACAAAATCATCAAAACGTAATTTTTCCTCTTGTAATGCTCCTTTTTTTAATAAAGTAAGCACACGTTTATCATATCTAAAGGTAGCAATTCCTGACGCAGCTAACTTCTCTGCGAGTATACGTAATGAGTTATTACGTGTTAATTGTTGATTTCCATTTCTATCTGTCGGTCCAGACCCCGGAATAATAATGATTAAATTGTCAGCACCTTCTTTAGGTTGTAATAATGTGCCATACACATACTGATTTACTTTAACATCTCTTTCTATTGGAGTGTTTTGCGCATGTGTTATTTGAAAAATTAAGAAGGTAAGTAGAATTGAATGTACGTATTTCATATAATGAATATTAAAACCTAATCTATTTGTAAAGGTAATGATTATGTATTGTTACTTATGAAACTATTCTTAACTACTACTATAACAGTATGTCTTCAATTTCATTGTATTTTTGCAAAAAAATAATTCAATGAAATATATAATTATCTCACTATTTCTAATAAGTAGTTCTTTAGTACAAGCGGTTGGATACGAATGGGGAAAAACAGGGCACCGTACTACAGGAGCTATTGCAGAACAGTACCTTTCGCGAAAAGCAAAAAAAGAAATAAATAAATTGTTAGATGGTCAATCCTTAGCACTTGTCTCTACATATGCTGATGAAATAAAAAGTGATCAAAAATATAGACCATTTGGACCTTGGCATTATGTAAATGTTCCTTTTGATAAAACGTATGATACTCATGCTAAAAGTGATAGAGGAGATATACTACAAGGAATCACTACCTGTATAGAAGTCATTAAAAATGAGAATAGTTCTAAAGAAGAGAAGGCTTTTTATTTAAAGATGCTAGTACATTTTATAGGTGATCTACATCAACCATTACATACAGGTATTGGAGAAGATAAAGGGGGGAATGATTTTCAAGTACAGTGGTTTAGAGATGGCACAAACTTACACAGGGTTTGGGATACTCAAATGATCGAGCATTATAATATGTCATATTCAGAATTGGCTACAACGATGCCACGTTTGTCAAAAAAACAAGTAGGGCTTTTACAACAAGGAACAGCAAGAGATTGGATGGAAGATAGTCGTACACTTGTAAAAGATATCTATAAGCATACGAAAGTAGGAGAGAAGCTAGGGTATAAATATATGTATCAATACTTTAATCCTTTACGATCTCAATTACAAAAAGGAGGGATTCGTCTTGCGGGTTTACTCAATGAATTGTTTGGGTAGTATCTTAAATATTTAACGGATTATTACTTTCTTGCAATACTTTGTTTTTGTATTGTTTAGGCGTCATTTCATTGTATTTCTTAAAAATACGTGTGAGATGACTTTCATCTGTAAAACCTAATTGATATGCAATCTCAGACACTGTAAAATCTGTATTTTTCAATCTATATTTGATAAGATGTAATTTATACATGAGTATATAATGATGTATAGACTCTCCTGTTTTCTTTTTAAAATATAAGCTTATAGCACTATTAGTCATATTAAAATGAGAAGCTAAAGAACTCACTTTCATTAGATCAGTTTCATATACATGTTGTCTTATATATGATAATATTTGATCTATAGTGGTAGGCACATCCTTATTAGGAATCTCTTTTACAGGTTGGAAATCTCTCGTAATATTTCTAGCAATAATACTCAAGGTAGTACTTACCATGTTTGATATATTATGCTTGAAGAACTCCTTCTCACTGATATACTCTTGATTAATAACATCGTGAATATGCCAGATCAGTTTTCGATCGTATTTTTCTTTTATAATATCACCAGGTAAAAGATTAGGATGGTGAATGATTCGCTCTATACGGTGTAACCAATAGGATCTGTCTGGAAGATTCATTTTACTCGAAAAGAGGAGTTCTGTAAACTGAAAATAACAAAACGTGGTTTCTTCTTCTATTTCAAAATGATGTTTATCTTCTGGGGCAACTAAAAAAATGTCTCCATTTTCATAAGTAACTATAAATTCATTTATAAAGTGTTTTCCTTTCCCTTCTTCTATAAATATAATTTCAAAATAATTTCTAGGCTCAGGATCCTTGTGAAGTCCAGTTTTTTTAAACTGCTTTATTAGAAATGTATCATGTAAGCTGAAACTTTTCACAATGGTGTTTTTAATTTTTTACAATTAATTAGAAGCCTTTACGATTAACGAAAACGTTATAGTTATATTAATAATCAGTAAGTTACGAATTTTGTACAATTTTTAATAAAAAAAATACAAGAATTACTATGCGTGCTTAGTATAATTTTGCCCTCGGTTAATAAAGTGATTTTCATGAGATTAGAGGTGCTATCACATATCGTCATAAAATTCGGATTAGGATTATTTATGCTAGCACAATCATTATATCATATAGTGATCTACAGTTCATACATTTCAAAATTAGAAATGTATCTAAAAAGTACGGAAGTATTAGACAACGAACTTTTTCAGCTGATAGCACCTCTTTTTCCTTTTTTAGAATTTGCTTTAGGCTTTATGCTTATACTAGAAGTCTATTATAAAGAAACTATAATAATGACGGTCCTTATATTTAGTTGTACGACCATCACATATTTCTTGACAGACTATCAAATAGGTAATTCATTACTCATGTTGCTATTATCCCTGCTCTCTATATGGCTTTTTATAAATAGATGGTATGGAAATTATTATAAAAAATTGAGCTACTTGTAACAACCCCCAGCGTATATATTTTATTAGAATATATACAAGACGATCTGGGACGAACGTTTACTTTAAATAGAATGCCCCCTAATGTTCTATTTTAACAAACCTCGTTCTAGATCTTTATATGAAAACGATGGCTTTCACCCCTTGATTGTTCGGAACGTTAGATTGATTCTTGGTTCCACAAATTTTGAAGTCTTAGGTACTTGATGTTGCCAGTTATGTTGTGTGGCATCTTTCATAAGTAACAGACTTCCATGTTCTAAAGACATGGAGTGAACAGAAGACTTAGCCTTTTTATCCCTTAATTTGAATACCCTGCTAGCGCCTAAACTTACTGAAGCAATAGTAGGGTTTTTACCCAATTCCTTCTCATCATCTGCATGCCAACCATTACTATCTTTTCCATCTCTATAAAGATTCAATAAACAGGTCGTAAACTCAGTATTTGAAATAGCTTCTACCTTTTTTTTTATTTCGCTTAAAGCGAAAGTAAACGATGTAGGATGCATTGTTATATTAGAATAAGAATAGGGTAAATTATTATCTGCATATAAAGCCGTGAGACGAGGTTGTGGATATACTTTTCCAAATACCTTTATATCATCTTGTTGCCAAGGCGTTTCTTTATATAGTAATTTAAAATAATGAGAAGCTTCTTCTGGTGTCAAGAAGTTGGGATAATACATCACAGATGCTCCTGATAAATCCAAACGATATGGTTCTAATGGAAATAATGACATTTTAAAATATATTACAAATAAAAATACGCCCAATACATCAATCCAAATTGAAGTAAAAATCGAAACCACAATACAGGTTTTGGAAACTTTTTATGAAATTTTTCATCTACAATCATATACCAATGTACTACTAAGAATACAATAAGCATTGTTATAATCCCCCATATTGCATAGGTTCTAGTTGCTTCAAAACAAAGCATAATGCCAAGTCCAATTTCTGCAAACCCGCTTAAGTATACCATTTTTAATCCCGCGGGAATATATCTAGGCATCACGCTTAAAAATGCTTTTGGTTTTATAAAATGCATGCATCCTATACAGATGTACATGATTGCCATAAGATATAAATGCCATGGAGTTCCCATATAGAATAAATAAAATATTAAATGTTTAGTTTTATTTCAAAGATAACTGACATCCGTGGATATAAAAATAGTCCTGCAAATTACTTACAGGACTATTTCTAAATGTTATATAATGTATTTACTGTTTGATTACTCTTTGAGTAGATGTTCCAGCAGAAGTTTCTAATTTTAAAATGTATACACCTGTAGCAAGGCTGCTCATATCTAGTGTGTTATTAACTAATCGAACTTGAGTGTTTTTCCCAGTAATATCAATTAAAGATACTTTCTCAACACTAATACTAGAAGGAATAGTTAAACTTAATTGTCCGGCAGTAGGATTAGGATAGGCAGTAACGCTAGCTAATAATTCATCTTGAATTCCTAAATTACTACAATCACCACCAAATAAGAAGTTACCAAATAACTCTCCACTACCATTGGCACCTTCTAGTTCTATTGATCCAATAGGTTCATTTGCAAAAAAACCAAAAAATGTTTGAGTGTTTGTAGGTGTGTCAGCATTGAAAGTATCTATTAAGTCACCTTCTGGACTAAATACTCTTATGGTTGTTACTGGGTCATTGTTCTCCCAAAGATCGAATGCTACTGCCTGTGGTGATGGATCAAAGTCTATAATCGTGAAATCTGCAAAACTAGTAGATCCTACTAAAGGGTCTGTATTTCCAATAGCTCCTGGAGCAATAAAAACAACACTTGAAGGAACTGCAGAAGAAGAAACACTAAAACCAGTTTCAAGTTCGCCAGCAGCAAAACAGCCATCTCCAGCAGAACTAATCGTTTCACCACATACTGTAATGGCAGCTGGGCCATTTGAAAAATCTTCAGATTGAAGCGTACCATCTGTACAGTCAAGTATAGCCTCATTAAATTCAGCTAAGGTTGTAAAAGTATCAACAACAGCAAAACTACCATTATCTACACGTGTGATTGTAGCAATTGTTGTTTCCCCTGTATTTGAAGAAGGTACTGTTTCTGAGTTATAACTTGTTTCTTGTTGAGCAAAGGCAGTTACAGTTATAAGTGCTAATAAATAAGTAATTTTTTTCATGTGATAAATTTATGATTGATTAATAGCGTCTAAATTAGATAAATTACATCTATAAATAAGTGTTATTAATAAAGTTTAACGAATTATTTGAGTGTATATAAATAATTGGTTATCAGTTTATGTTTAGTATTGGGTTTATTGTAGATTTTAATAGTACTTCTATATATATAGTTATGTAAATTGTTTTTATGTGAAGAAGAGTGTGAGATTGTCTATTTTACTCTTTGAAAATCAGAAAACAATACGTACTTTTGCACTCCTTTTTGACAACCTTTAGAAAGCCGTCAGTAAGGGAATACTTAAAACGAAAAAAACCACTTTTACGGTTTTGAGGTTTAAAGAGCTTTCGCGAAAGCGTAAAATACAAACCCCATTAGTAACAGAAACTTATTTCTTGTACTAATGTAATTTTTAGCAAATGGCTGAAGAAACAAAAAATCCTGAAGTTCAGGAAGAAGCTGTAACAGCAGCACCAAAAGTTGAGCTATCTCCTGCTCAAGCAAATCCAGAACAATTTCTTAAAGACTTTAACTGGGAAAAATACGAAGAAGGTATTGACGTAGTAGATGATGAGCAACTAGAAGAATTTGAAGCTTTAGTAGCAAAGAATTTTGTTGACACTCTTAATGATGAAGTAGTAGAGGGAACTGTAATTAGTATTACAGATCGTGATGCTATTATTGACATCAATGCAAAATCTGAAGGTGTAATCTCTCTTAATGAGTTCCGTTACAATCCAGATCTTAAAGAAGGAGATAAGGTAGAAGTACTTATTGATGTACGTGAAGACGCTACAGGTCAATTAGTATTATCTCACCGTAAAGCTCGTGTAATTAAAGCATGGGATCGTGTAAATGCTGCACATGATGAAGGTACTATCGTAAACGGATTTGTAAAAGCACGTACTAAAGGAGGAATGATCGTTGACGTTTTCGGAATCGAAGCATTCTTACCAGGATCACAAATAGACGTAAAGCCTATTCGTGATTACGATCAGTATGTAAATAAAACAATGGAATTCAAGGTTGTAAAAATCAATCACGAATTTAAAAATGTTGTTGTATCTCACAAAGCACTTATCGAAGCAGATATCGAAGAGCAGAAAAAAGAGATCATCGGGCAGCTTGAAAAAGGTCAAGTACTTGAAGGAGTTGTTAAAAACGTTACTTCTTACGGAGTATTTGTTGATCTTGGAGGTGTTGATGGACTTATCCATATTACAGATCTTTCTTGGTCTCGTATCAACCACCCGAATGAAATCGTTGAGCTTGATCAGAAATTAAACGTTGTAATCCTTGACTTTGATGAGGATAAAACACGTATCCAATTAGGTCTTAAGCAGCTTTCTAAGCACCCATGGGATGCATTAAGTGAAACTCTTAAAATCGGAGATAAAGTAAAAGGTAAAGTAGTTGTTATTGCAGACTACGGTGCATTTATCGAAGTAGAAGAAGGAGTAGAAGGACTAATTCACGTTTCTGAAATGTCTTGGAGTACACACTTACGTAGTGCACAAGATTTTGTAAAAGTAGGTGATGAGGTAGAAGCTGTTGTTCTTACATTAGATCGCGAAGATCGTAAGATGAGCCTTGGTATCAAACAACTTGCTCCAGATCCATGGACTGATATTACGTCAAAATACCCAGTTGGTTCACGCCACGAAGGGGTTGTGCGTAACTTCACAAACTTTGGAGTATTCTTAGAATTAGAAGAAGGTATTGATGGATTAATCTATATCTCTGATCTTTCTTGGACTAAGAAAGTAAAACATCCATCTGAATTCTGTGCTGTAGGAGATAAACTAGAAGTAGTTGTTCTTGAGTTAGATGTAGAAGGACGTAAATTAAGTCTTGGTCATAAGCAAATTGAAGAGAATCCTTGGGATAAATATGAAGCTGATTTTGGAGTAGGTACAAAGCATACTGCTAGTATCGAAGAGATTGTAGATAAAGGTGCAACAGTTGCCTTTAATGAAGATATCACTGCTTTTATTCCTACACGTCACTTAGAGAAAGAAGATGGTTCTAGACTAGGTAAAGGTGAAGAAGCTCAATTCCAAGTAATAGAGTTTAATAAAGACTTTAAACGTGTTGTAGCATCTCATATGGTAATCCATAAAGAAGATGAAGCAAGAATTGTTAAGCAACAAGCTAAGAAAGCAAAAGCGCAAGCTGATGAAGCAAAACCAACGTTAGGGGATGCTAATGACGCACTGGCAGCTCTTAAAGCTAAAATGGAAGGTAAATAATCTGATTCTCTTGTAGAATAAGGTATATATTCCTTGTCAATATAAAAGCCCATTATACATTATGTGTAATGGGCTTTTTTTTATGTAAAAGAGGGTGTTCTGTCTTAAGATAAGAATAGGTGAATATTTGATTATTTTTTGATCACAACGATGAGCGCTTTTATAAAAGAATATGTAGATACAATGACTCCTATAAGAAACCAATACCAAAGAAAAAAAGTGAGAAATAGAAATATCAATAAGAAAGCGATTGATATGTACAATGTTTTTTAAATCAAATCAATCTTCTTCTGTCATTAGAAGAATAATTATAATCAATGCTTTTTTAGTAGATAATTATAGATGGGATTAATTAACTCTCGTCATCTTTTTTTTTACATCTTCAGAAGGAGAAGACTTAGCTTGCTGAGCGCTTTCAAACTTTAACTGTTGTGCTTTAGAAACCCAGCGGTCGTTTTTAATTCGATCAGGGAAGAATTTGATAAGCTTTGTAACAGCTATGATATCCTCTTCGGTAAAGTTGCTTATTTGTTCGAAAGTAAAAATCCCAAGGTCATTAAGCTTTGTCTCTGTATAGGGACCTATTCCTGTTATCTTTTGGAGATCATCTTTATTCTCTGTATTTGCATATCCAATACGATCAAAATCAATCTTAGCAACATTTTGAGTGATTGCAGCTGTTCCTTTAGAAAGTACATCATCAGAGAAAGCTCTCTTTTGAAAATTAACTTGCTCATATTCTTGATCCATTCGATCTTTACGATAGCTTAACTTTCTATTTTGCTGTTCGTTTTCTTCTTTTAGATCTTGTATTTCTTTTTTGAGGAGGTCAATATCGTTATCTACGGCTACTTGCGTTGCTTTATGTCGATAGCGCTCATATAATGTAGCGCCTACATATCCAATAACAAAAGCACCAAGCATCATCACAAATACCTCTACATAGGCTATAGGGATAGATATCGTGTCTTGACTTTCAGATATGTTATTAATCAACAATAATCTCAATTCTATTATTTTTTTTACGGCCCCAAGTACTTGAATTATCCTCAATAGGACTAGATTCACCTCTAGATATAGCAGATATTCTTGATCTTTTTATGCCTCTTTGAGTCGTAAGATACCATTTTATTTGTCTTGATTTTTTTAAAGCGATCCTAAAATTATCTTCTGCATTGCCCACATTGTCGGTATGCCCAATAACAGTCACCTTTTTGTCAGGATTTTCTTTTAGTATTTTTTTTAATTGTGTAGCATACGCAATAAGCTCTTTGTCTAATATAAGATCGGTATTTGCATACCTAGGATAAAAAATTTGAGAAGATGCATTTGGAATTTTAGCTATAATAGTTTCACTCTTATATTCAATTGTAGGTTCATCTTTGTTAATATCTATCGTATCACTAATAGCAATAGATTTTTTGATTTCTTCTGCTAGCAATTGAGAATCTACATTTGTATTATCATTTATATATAGACTACTGTCATCTATTTCATTGATAGTAGTTGCATTAGAAGTAAGAGTGGAATCTGTAATTGTGATGTCTGTCATTACACTGTCTATAACTATCTCTGGAGATTCAGTTGCACTTTCTGGAGTTACTGTTTTTGCAATCTCCAAGGGAGTCGTGTTAACGACTTTTTTTTCTACAGGAATCGTAATAGGGGATTTCTCAGGAATGTCTTTTGCCTCTTTTATGTGTATATAGTATATTCCAGCCATAGCCCACAATAGAAATATAAAAAATGTACCCCAAAAACCTTTCATTTACTGTTTTTCCCCAAATTAGTGTAAGTGATTTCGTATCAAATCTACTAAAAACTTTTTATTGTTAAGTAAATATTAAATTGGGTTATACACTTGTTTTTAACAAAAAATAGAATACTTTTGTACCAGTTATGAAAAACAACACAATACATCATCATCATTTTACTTTATATCGCTCAAGCGAGGTGAAATGATATGTCTGTATTTTATGATATCGAAACCCGTTTGAGTTATTCAAGCGGGTTTTTTGTTTTGGATAATTCAAGCTATAATTATTAAAAGAAAAAATGAATACAAAAATTAGAATTGCAGTTCAAAAATCAGGACGTCTTAATGAAAAGTCACTGGCATTACTTAAAAGCTGTGGCATCTCTATTGACAATGGAAAAGATCAATTAAAAACCACAGCTAGAGATTTTCCTTTAGAAGTTTTTTATCTCCGTAATGGTGATATTCCTCAATACCTTAGAGATGGAGTCATTGACATCGCTATATTAGGTGAAAATACACTTATTGAAAAAGGAGAAGATTTACAAATTATAGAGCGTCTAGGCTTCTCAAAATGCAAAGTGTCACTTGCGATACCTAAAAATGAGAAATATACATCAGTGCAAGATTTTGAAGGAAAACGTATTGCTACTTCGTATCCAAACACGGTGAAAAAATATTTGAAAGATAAAGGGGTTAATGTAGAATTGCATATTATTAATGGTTCTGTAGAAATTGCACCTAATATTGGACTAGCTGACGGGATTTGTGATATTGTTTCTAGTGGAAGTACCTTATTTAAAAATAATTTAAAAGAGGTAGAAGTGATGTTAACCTCAGAGGCAGTGTTGACAGTTTCTCCTAAGATTTCTGAAGAACGTAATGAAATTTTAGAAAAATTACGATTTAGAATTCGTAGTGTGCTGAAAGGACAACGTAGTCGTTACGTACTTATGAATGTGCCAAATGAAAAATTAGATGCTGTCATAGATATATTACCCGGTATGAGAAGTCCTACAGTATTACCATTAGCCGAAGAAGGATGGAGCAGTGTGCATAGTGTGATAGATAAAAATAGATTTTGGGATGTCATTGATCAACTCAAATCTGCAGGCGCAGAAGGGATTTTAGTATGTCCAATCGAAAAAATGGTTTTGTAATGAATAAAATAAATACTCCAGAACTGAAAGATTGGGAAGCTATTCTCAAACGCCCTACACAAACAGTAGAAGATATAGAAACTACGGTTATCGATATTTTTAAAGAAGTGAAACTAAAAGGTGATGTCGCTGTAGCTAAGTATACTTCTATTTTTGATGGCGTTACTCTAAATTCAACCATTGTATCCTCTCAGGAAATAGCTGAGGCAGGAGCAATACTCGATCAAGAAGTTAAAGATGCTATACAGCTTGCAAAAAATAACATTGAAAAGTTTCACAAAGCTCAACAAACAGAACGTATTACAATAGAAACAACACCAGGTGTTTCTTGTTGGCAAGAAAAACGCCCTATTCAAAAAGTTGGATTGTATATACCTGGCGGAACAGCGCCTTTATTCTCGACGATATTAATGTTAGCGATTCCTGCAAAAATAGCAGGCTGTAAAGAGATTGTGTTATGTACTCCACCTTCAAAAGATGGATCTGTACATCCTGCTATTATCTATGCAGCACAGCTATGTGGTGTAACTAAAATTTATAAAGTAGGCGGGATTCAGGCAATTGCTGCGATGACATTTGGCACAGAAACCATACCGCAAGTCTATAAGATATTTGGACCCGGAAATCAATTTGTAACTGTAGCAAAACAACTTGCTACCAAGTATGGGGTTGCTATAGATATGCCGGCAGGTCCCTCAGAACTTCTAGTTGTAGCAGATGACACGGCCGATGCTGCTTTTGTTGCATCCGATTTATTAAGCCAGGCAGAGCACGGTACAGATAGTCAGGTGATTTTAGTGACGACGTCTCGTGCTTTGATGACAGCTGTGGAAAAAGAAATTCAAATACAAATTGGTACGCTTTCGCGAAAGCGTATAGCTCAAAAAGCCATAGATAATAGTAAGTTGATCTATGTAGAAGACGATGCAACAGCACTGGCGTTGATAAATATGTATGGTCCTGAGCATTTTATTATATGCATGGAAAATGAAGACTTTTATGTAAATGGTATTCAAAATGCAGGCTCTGTATTTATAGGAAACTATACCCCAGAAAGTGCTGGTGATTATGCTTCTGGTACAAATCATACGCTTCCAACTAACGGTTATGCAAAACAATATAGTGGTGTAAATCTAGATAGTTTCCTGAAAAGTATGACGTTTCAGAAGATTTCTGAACAAGGAATTAAGAATATAGGAAATGCTATTGAAGTCATGGCATCAGCAGAAGGCTTAGAAGCGCATAAAAATGCAGTAACACTGCGATTAGATAAACTTGCTAAAGCAACTTCATAATAGCTATGAGAAAACAATTTGATATCAATAAACTTGTGCGGCCTAATGTTGCAAAAATGAAAGCCTATAGCTCTGCGAGAGATGAGTTTACAGATTTTAATAAAGACATGGTATTCTTAGATGCTAATGAAAACCCCTTTAATAATGGTGTAAATCGCTATCCAGACCCACAACAGGGTGCGTTACGACAACTTATTGCTACCCAGAAAGAAATGAATGAAGATGGTATACTCTTCGGAAATGGAAGTGATGAGGTATTAGATCTTATTTTTAGAGCCTTTTGTATTCCAGGAAAAGATAATGTGATTAGTTTACCACCTACGTATGGGATGTATAAAGTGCTGGCAAATACAAATGATATTGAAAATAGAGAAGTATTACTTACTGAAAATTTTCAACCAGACATCGAAACGATATTTGAACAAGTAGATGGAAATACCAAACTTCTCTTTTTGTGTTCGCCAAATAATCCTACGGGTAATCTTATTGAAGGAGATAAGATAGAAACGATTCTAAATCGTTTTGATGGAGTAGTGGTTATTGATGAAGCATACATTGATTTTGCTTCTTCTCCAAGTTGGATTACACGATTAGATCAATATCCAAATTTGATCGTCACTCAAACGCTTTCTAAAGCATATGGAATGGCAGGAATACGATTAGGAATGGCATTTGCTTCTGCAGACATTTGTGCTATCCTAAAAAAGATCAAACCTCCGTATAATGTAAATGAATTAACACAGCAAAAAGCAGTTAAACATATTACAAATACAAATAATTATAATAATGAAATTAGCTCAATACTAGATAATAAGAATAGTTTAAGTAAAGTGTTGGTTGATATAAATTATATAAAAAAAATATTCCCTTCAGATGCAAATTTTGTGTTAGTTAAAGTTGATAATGCAGATAAAAGATACCAACAATTAGTAGAAAAAGGGATCGTAATTCGGAATAGAAGTACACAACCGCTTTGTGAAAATACATTGCGATTTACGATAGGAACTGCTCAAGAAAACGAACAATTAATAACGGCTTTAAATGCCATTTCAAACTAAAAAAGTACAAGACACTACGATACGTTTAGCGTCATAATTTATAACTACCATGAAGAAGAAAGTTTTATTTATAGATCGTGATGGAACCATCATCAAAGAAACTGCAGATGAGCAAATAGATGCTTTTGAAAAGATGATTTTTTATCCAAAAGCATTTACGTGGTTAGGTAAAATTGCACAAGAACTCGACTACGAACTTGTGATGATTACTAATCAAGATGGATTAGGAACTGATGTATTTCCAGAAGATACCTTTTGGCCAGTACACAACTTTATCCTAAAATCTTTTGAAAATGAAGGCGTTGTTTTTGATAAAGTATTTCTAGATCGCACATTTCCACATGAGAATGCCGATACACGCAAACCAGGTACAGGCTTACTAACCGAATACTTCTCTGAAGATTATGACCTTGCTAATTCCTTTGTGATTGGCGATCGCCTTACAGATATGCAATTAGCTACCAATTTAGGAGCTAAAGGTATTTATATCAATGATGAGACGCATTTAGGAACTGGAGAAATCACGATTGAACGTTCAGAATTGGATAAAGACATTGCTTTAGAAAGTAATGATTGGCAAAAAATCTATGAGTTTTTAAAATTAGAAGATAGAGTTCGTACGCTTTCGCGAAAAACAAATGAGACCGACATCCAGATCACACTAAATCTTGATGGTACCGGGAAATCATCTATCCATACAGGAATTGCTTTTTTTGACCACATGCTGGACCAACTAGCGAGACATGGCGCAATGGATTTGGATATCCAAGTAAAAGGAGACTTAGAAGTAGATGAACATCATACCATAGAAGACACTGCGATTGCATTAGGCGAAGTATTTGCAGATGCCTTAGGAAGCAAACTAGGAATTGAACGTTATGGTTTTTGTTTACCGATGGATGACTGTCTAGCGCAAGCAGCCATTGACTTTGGAGGCCGTAACTGGCTCGTTTGGGAAGCCGATTTTAAACGCGAAATGATTGGTAAAATGCCTACAGAAATGTTTTATCATTTCTTTAAATCATTTACAGATGGTGCCAAAGCAAATCTTAATATAAAAGCCGAAGGCACCAATGAACATCATAAGATAGAAGCTATTTTTAAAGCCTTTGCAAAAGCCATTAAAGTAGCCATCAAAAGAGATCCAAATAAAATGATTTTACCTAGTACTAAGGGGATGTTATAGTACCCTAACTCCCAAAGGGAATGGTAGGATAATTTAAAAATAATAGCGTAGGTTAGGATAAGATATCCGCCTTCGCGGATATGAAAATAAAAAAATATGAAACAGGAAAATATTCTCCCTTCGGGGGCTAGGGGGCAAATCGTCATCATAGATTATGGCGCCGGGAATATTCAGAGCATTAAGTTTGCGATAGAACGCTTAGGGTTTACGGCAACATTAAGTCATGATCCCGAAGAAATAAGAAATGCTGATAAGGTGATATTTCCAGGGGTAGGCGAAGCGAGTAGCGCGATGCAAAAACTAAAAGAAAGTGGTTTAGATGCCGTTATTCCTACATTACAACAACCTGTTTTAGGAATCTGTTTAGGGATGCAACTCATGTGTAATTTTTCGGAAGAAGGAAATACAGAAGGATTAGGAATCTTTGATGTAGATGTGGTACGCTTTCCTGCCGACCGTTTAGGTGGGCGCGAAACCAATGCTGAGCCTAGTCGAAGTAGCGTAAAAATCCCACAAATACAATGGAATAGTATCTCTAGTCTTAAAGGGCCGTTGTTTGAAAATGTAGAAAATGATGAATTTATCTATATGGTACATAGCTATTATGCGCCTGTAACAGAAGAAACCATTGCCGTTTGTGAATATGGGATTCCGTATGGTGCCGCTTTCGCGAAAGCGAACTTCTACGGAACGCAATTCCACCCAGAAAAGAGCAGTCGCACAGGAGAACAGATTTTAAAGAATTTTCTAGAAATGTAGTTCAGTAATGAGTAATCAAAAACAAGATATAGTAGCATTTACAGAAAATATCACTGATGATTGGAAAAACTTTCCAGTGTGTGAAATTAATGACCATGTGGTAAGAGTAAGTGTATTGCAAAAGGATTTTTATTGGCATTCACATAGTAAAAGCGACGAATTTTTCTTTGTAGTAGAAGGAGAGTTGTTTGTAGATTTTGAAGACCGAACAGAAACTCTTACGAAAGGGCAAATGATTAAAGTGCCTAAAGATGTATTACATAGAACGCGATCTAATATGAGAACGACTATTTTGTGTTTTGAGAGTACAGATAATGACGTTACTGGGGATGCTAATGAAAAGTAGAAAGTAGAAAAACGAAATATATATTGTCCCTTCGAGCGCAGTCAAGAGGCATTAAAAAGAAATAAATAGTTTATAGATTTAGACTGCGATTAACCAAATAAAAGATACCCGCCTTCGCGGGCATGTATAATGCGAATAATACCAGCCATAGATATCATAGACGGAAAGTGTGTACGCCTTTCCAAAGGAGATTATGATACTAAAAAAATATATAATGAAAACCCATTAGAGGTTGCTAAAAACTTTGAAGCGCATGGAATCAAATATTTACATTTAGTAGATCTTGATGGTGCAAAAAGTAAGCATATTGTAAATCATAAGATTCTAGAGCAAATAGCTTCAAAAACAAGTTTAAAAATAGATTTTGGTGGTGGTTTAAAGACAGATCAAGATTTACATATCGCTTTTGAAAGTGGTGCTTCCCAAATTACAGGCGGAAGTATTGCAGTAAAAGACCCTGTAATTTTTGAAAATTGGATAACAACCTATGGATCGGACAAGATTATTTTAGGCGCTGATGCACATCATAGGAAAATTGCTATTTCCGGATGGTTAGAAGCATCAGATGATGATGTCGTAGAGTTTATAACAAACTATCAAGCAAAAGGAGTTCACTATGTGATTTGTACGGATATTAGTAAAGACGGTATGTTAGAAGGTCCTAGCTTTGATTTGTATAAAGAAATATTAAATACTTGTCAACCTGAGCTTGTCGAAGGTCAAAATGTGCTTCGACAAGCTCAGCATGACAATAGCCTCAAACTTATTGCCTCTGGCGGTATCTCAACCTTTGATGAATTACCTAAATTGGCTGAATTAGGTTGTGAGGGCACGATCATAGGAAAGGCCATTTATGAGAATCGTATCACTTTGAAACAATTAGAACACTTTATTTTAAATCACTAAGTATGGAGTCACCTTGGGTAACAGATTTTAAAGAAAACGCGCTTTATCGCATAGATGAGAGTACACGTATGATTACTATTGCCTTTCAGAAAATTGATGATACACACGTTTGGCAACGTCCTAATCATTCAAGTAATAGTCTTGGGAATCAAATTTTACACCTATGTGGTAATATGACGCAATATGTCATTTCAAGCCTTGGTGAGAAAGAGGATGCTCGTGATCGAGATGCAGAGTTTGATGCTATAGATGGATATACGAAAGAAACGCTCTTAGAACAATTAATAGTTACAGTAAAGGAAGTGAAGAATACGATCCAAAATGCATCAGAAGAGCAACTTTTAAAAAAGCGAAACGTACAAGGATTTCATTTTTCAGGAATGGGATGTGTGATTCATGCCGTAGAGCATTATAGTTACCATACAGGGCAGATTGCTTTTTGGATAAAAACACTTGTAAATAGTCCTTTAGGGTTCTATGACGGTTTAGACTTGAATACAATGAACAATGAATGACGAATAAATGAACGACGAATTACGAACAGGTAATTACGAACGACGAATAATTAACAACGAGCAATGAACAATCAACTTTAAAATTGATGTATATGCGTGATTTGAAAAAGAGAACAAAGAAATTTACTATTGATTGCTAGGAGCTTTGTAAACAATTCCCGAAATCTAGAGAGTTTGATGCTTTTATTCGTCAGTTAATAAGATCTTCTAGTTCGGTGGGCGCTAATTATAGAGCAGCAAATAGAGCAAAGTCAGATCGTGATTTTATACATAAAATGAAGATTGTAGAGGAAGAAGCAGATGAAAGTATGTTTTGGTTAGAAATACTTCAAGAAGTGGCAGAAGTAAATCCAGAAGAAATAAAAAGGCTTATTTCTGAGGCAAATGAATTACTAGCGATTACTGTATCATCAATTAAAACCGTTAGAAAAAGAATTAATTAATTATAATTTGATGTTCGTCGTTCGGCGTTCATTTATTTGTACTTATAAACATGATAACAAAAAGAATAATACCTTGTTTAGATATCAAAAACGGAAGAACCGTAAAGGGAACCAATTTTGTAAACCTTAGAGATGCTGGAGATCCAGTAGCACTTGCTAAAGTATATTCAGATACAGGAGCAGACGAGCTTGTTTTTCTAGATATATCTGCCACCGAAGAGCGTAGGAAGACCTTATCTGATCTTGTATTGCGAGTGGCTTCACAAGTAAACATTCCATTTACGGTAGGAGGTGGAATCTCATCTGTAGAAGATGTAGATATACTTCTTAAAAATGGAGCAGATAAAGTATCGATCAACTCTAGTGCTGTAAAACGACCTGATTTGATTAATGAATTGGTAGCTAAATTTGGCTCACAATGCATTGTCGTGGCTATAGATGCCAAATGTATAGACGGTAATTGGATCGTTCATCTAGTAGGCGGAAAAGTACCAACAACCCTTGATTTATTTGATTGGGCAAAAGAAGTAGCAAAGCGTGGAGCAGGAGAAATCTTGTTTACTTCGATGGATAACGATGGAACGAAAGATGGTTTTGCTAATAAAGCATTAGCAAGGCTTTCTGAAGAGCTGACTATTCCCATTATCGCAAGTGGTGGCGCAGGAAATAAGCAACATTTTAAAGATGCATTTACAGAAGGAAAAGCAGATGCTGCATTAGCGGCTAGTGTTTTTCACTTTGGAGAAATATCCATACCAGAATTAAAAAACGAATTAAAAGCACAAGGAATATCTGTGCGTATCTAACCTCAAAATAAATAATTATGACAATTGATTTTTCAAAATTTGCAGATGGTTTAGTTCCTGCGATTGTACAAGACGTAAGAACTAAGAACGTTCTCATGTTAGGATATATGAATCAGGAAGCATACGCTAAAACTTTAGATTCTAAAAGAGTAACATTTTATAGCAGAAGCAAAGAACGTTTGTGGACTAAAGGCGAGGAGTCTAATAACTACCTTGATCTTGTAGATATTAAAGTAGATTGTGATCAAGATAGTTTATTGGTGTTAGCAGAGCCTACAGGTCCTGTGTGTCATAAAGGAACAGATACATGTTGGGGAGAACGAAACTCTCCTAATTATGGGTTCTTTTCACATTTAGAAGATGTAATACGTGATCGTAAAGATAATCCCGAAGATAATCCCGATTCTTACGTAGCGAGTTTATTCAAAAAAGGGATCAATAAAGTAGCGCAAAAAGTAGGAGAGGAGGCTGTTGAGGTCGTTATAGAGGCCAAAGATGATAATGATTTATTATTTCTTAATGAAAGCGCAGACCTAATCTTCCATCTCATGGTATTATTACGGGCAAAAGGGTTTGGACTACATAGTGTAGAAAAAACGCTTATTTCTAGACATAAGTAGTATCACTAGTGATGATTGTAAATTGGCAAACTAAAATGATATTACATTTTGGAGAGAATGAGTACGCTTTCGCGAAAGCGTTAATTAACAGCATAAATAACATAAAGGCTGTCTAAAAAGTAAATTTTGTACGTCATTTGAATATACCTCATTTTGACAGAAACGATACTTTTTAGACAGCTAAATAGTTGCATTGCCTCTAATTCTCTTGCGACATTAGTGTTTTGCGTTTTAGTAGGTGCTTTTCAGAATCTTCTAGTTGATGAGCCAGTCCTTCTTTTATTTTAAGGATTGCTTTCTTGTCACTATACGCCAAATTATTCATTTCTTTAGGATCATTAGTTAAGTCATACAATTCATATTCTGTAGGATAACTTCCTAAGGTATGAAAATAATATGCATATTTCCAGTTTTTTGTACGAATACAACGTATTCTATTTGCCGCTAATACTGCAGAAGGAACATCGGCAGAACTAGCTTTTGTATCATCAAAAGTAAACATGATAGATTCCTGAACCTCTGTATTGTCTCTTAGTATCGGTACTAAGTTTTTACCTTGTAAAGAACGTGCGGGCTCTTTAATACCAACCAAGGAAGCAATCGTAGGCATGATGTCAATCAAGGAAGCTAGGTTGTCTGATGATTTGACAACACTTGTATCGTGTCTAGGGAATAAAATAGGATTTGAAATTACCATTGGAACTCTTAGTGTTTCTTCATACACATTAAATGCTTTTTGACGCATCCCTCCATGTGCCATTCCCATCTCTCCATGGTCAGAAAGACGAATTACAATAGCGTCATCTGCTAGTTTTTTTCCTTGCGATGAAACCGCATATAACTCATCTACAAATTCTCCTATTTGACTATCTATTTTTTGAAGTGTATACCCATAAAAGTTGATATAATTTAATTTATCATCTCTAGTGGGTAATGCACCTAATAATTTCCCAGCGGCTTTCATCGTTTGAAATTGCGCCATTGGTTTTTTGTTTTTCAATAAATCCTCAGTGACAGATGTTGGTAAATGAATAGCTCTAGAAGACCAATCTTTTTCGGTATACCCATAATCTAGACCATCAGGATATGCTAACACATCATGGGGGTTTACTAATGATAATACCAAGCAAAACGGAACTCTAGGTTTGCCCGATTCTCTTTCAATTCGAATTCTTTTTAAATAATCGGTTCCTTGTTTAATATATTTCTCATCATGGTTAGCAAAACCGCCTCCAAAATTTTCTGGTTTTACATCTTCTCCAGCATCAGGTGCAATCCATCCCTGAAAACCTGTAAGTGCTATTTGTGATGAACTTAAATCATTTTCTGTATCACCTTTACTTAAATGCCATTTTCCTCTGTACTGAACATCATAGCCTTCTTGTTGTAACATTCTAGCCATATTAAATAGACTTGGGTCTAATGTTGTCTCGGCACTTGAGTAGCGACCTCCCCAAGTAAGGGTTTGCGTAACCCCATGCTGTGCAGGATAGGTGCCTGTAAAAAGAGTACCCCTACTGGGAGAACACATGCAAGAATTGCAAAATGCACGATCAAAAGAGAAACCGTGCTCTTTTAAAAAGGTCATGGTTTTTAAATGTTCAGATTCCCAATTTGGAGGGAAATGTTGGGTTGCTCTCTCTTGATCGGTAATAATAATCACTAAATCGGGTTGCTCGGGTAACAGAGCACGTCTTTTAGAATAACTCATCGTTTATTTTTTATAGTTATTTTTTAAAAGTACTAAAGGTGATATTGTATAAATAGCGTATTATTACCTGATTATTAGTGTGTTATATTAAAACAAAAGCCATTGCGATTCGAGAAGTCAAACTCGAGTGCAATGGCCTTTACAAAATATATATTTACTATTTATGGAAGTTGTCCTTCTATAATTTCTTGTGTTTGAACAATCCAATCTCTTGAAAAATCTAATCGTATTTCTGGTTGTATCCCTACCATTTCATATTGAATAAACTTATGAAAGTTCATATCGGTAGGTGTGAAAGAAAAATTTCCAGTAGGAGAGTCGTAGGATGTACCATAGTTCATACCGTATGATATAATTCCATTGGTACGTTGTCCTAGGTGAACCGAATTTTTAATCTTTTTAAGTTTTAATGTAAATTGCTCTCCATTACTTCCCGTAAAGTAGTTAGTGATCACATATACATTAGCGCCAGATTTCTTTAGTATTTTTACGAAAGGATCACTGTACTTAGAATTACCACCTCCATTATTACGAAGGTCTACAATGACATTAGATGCATTAATCTTGTCTTTATATTCAGCGTAAAACTTTTTGAATGCTTCTACATTACTTTTTCTATTTGAAAAAGAACCAAAATATAAATACTGTGTATCATCAGTAAGTTGTTTAAATTCCCAATTCTCATTCTCAGAGGGTGCTTCAACATAGTTAGGACTATTTAATTCCTTTTGAAGTCCCCATAACTTCCCATTATACGCTAACATTGATTTTTGAAACCATAATTTGCGAGAATATGGGTGATAACGTAATACTTGGTATTCATCTCCTTCTATTTTATTGATCTGGTATGCAATCTGTCCAGCTCCCCAAAAATCTGATGTACTTTCTAAAACAACAGCGATATATTTCCCTTTTGTTGTTGTTTCATACACACCGATTTCGCCTACATATCTATCTGTATAAATACCTTCTATGTTCTCAAAAGGTATCTGAGCTAATCTAGCGCGTAATTCTGTTAGATTGACTGTTACCGTAGGATGCTCTTTAAAAATAGCAGTTTGCTTAAAATTAGATTTATATATAGAATCTTGATATTGTTCTTTTGTAATTACATCACCAGTAGATGAGATACTCGCATGTTTATCTTTCACAACACTTAGTAAGGTGTTGAGTTTAAATAAGCAATCTACTTTGGTGATAGGTGATTGCATTTCATCAGAAAGTCTTTTGTATACATTTTGAAATTCTGAGACCTTAGTATCTTTAATTTGTTTTTTGTAAGAGATCATATCCTGCATTTTAGTAGCAAGAAAATCAAGATCCTTTTTGCAATCACATAATGTTGATGTTTGTGCTTTCGCGAAAGCAAATACGATAAGAAATAAAGCGGTACATACGGTAGTTAATTTAGTTTTCATAATTGATTTTTTATGTTTGACTTCTGGTTCAAAAGTATTTCACAAAAATCAATGAGCCTATTATATATGAGGCTTTGGGGTGAAATGTATCTAGTTTGTGGTGGAATTTATAGTTGTTTTTACCGCTGTGGAGTAGGTCTTTGATATTGGGATGAAAATAGCATTTGATGCTACGATGGCTAACTTCCCATTTTCGGTTTTCCAAGATTGAAAATGATAAGGATTCATTAAAAATGAACGATGGGTTCTGATAAGTTCAGGGAAACTAGATTCAACGACAGAAAGTTTGTTTCTGATGAGTTGCTTTTTAAGTGTGTTGTTATCCAAAAAGGAGACTTCGACATAATTATCGGACGATTGTATGCAAATCAAATCATTGAATAGTAATCGTAAACTCTCATAATTGCCTTCTCCTTGTATTTCGATCTTTGCCTCTTCAAGACGTTTGTTTTTGTATTTTCCTAAGGCCCATCTTCCAGCTAGTACAATAGGCAATATAGTTACAATAGCAGGAATAAAAATACTAGTAGTATAATACCATAAAGTGTATGGGTTTGATTCTCCATATACGATTACATATACATAATATGTACGAGCTAATACGAAAGAAAAAACAATGAAAGCTAGGTTGAATATAATTTCATTCTTTAACGACCATTGTTTATCAGAGCGCTTGTACAAGAAGTTTTGAAGTGGAAGCATAATGATGTAGCATAAGGCTCCTATAAGTCCGTAAAATGGGAGGTATATAAGCTTTTCTCGATCACCAAATTCATTTACATCTAAGGGTTCTGTAAAGTATAAGAATATAAAAATCCATATAGCAAGTGCAAGACCTACTAGTAAATGGTGTTTTAAAGAAGCATCAAAAGGATATTTTTTCAAAAGGTATTTATTAGCCCCGCCAAAGGGGTTTACTACTTCGAGGCTTGCCTCGAAATTAAAATTAGTTTTGTATAAATGCCTCGTGGGCTTGCCCCGAGGTAATATATTTGAACATCTAAATATACTATTTCTTCTTATTCTAAGGATATTATTTTACCATATGTAACATACTTTTCTGCTTTTAGCTGATCCATCAAAGGTCCATAGTCTTCTTTCTGCAGGCAATTTATTAGAACAATAGTACTTTGTGTTTCTTTATCATAAAAACTAGTCACAAAAGAAGTGTTCAAGTCTGTGTTTTTAGGCAATGACGGTAATTGCTTTTGTAAGATAGGGAAGATACTTCCCTGATCTTTATCTACAACGATAAGCTTTGTTCTATTGTTTTCGCGTAAGCGGGTAAAAGAATCATCACGATTGATAGGACTAGAGAAATAGGCAGAGCGCATTCTGAAACGCTCTCTAACACCTGCAAAATATACATCCATTAATGACTCATCTTCTGTTTGCGAGAAGATGTTGAGGTTATTCATGAGAATATCAAGATCTGTAATCGCTTTAGGGAATGCTTCTCCAAAAAGTATGATGGCTTGTTCAATAAAGGCTTTATCAATGGTATTATTGGCGTTCATATATGTTTTTACAAGCGGGTATAACTTTTTTCCATACCCATTTATATATTCAAAACTATACCATTCACCTGTATCTAGTTTTCCATTAAGTTGTTCATATGCCCAACCATTTCCCACGGCTGTCGCAAGACCTTCATCAAAGAAATCATATGCCAATGCAGCATATGGATTACTGGAGGTTGTAAACCAAGTATCTATGTTTTCTTGAAGAGCTAACGGTTGTGCATCAAATAAGATATGATTCATTTCATGTATCGCAATACCTACTATATCTTCGCCTTCTTTTTCTCGTTCAGATAGGTATGAGCAAATTAAGTTGTTTCCTTTTGGAATTGCTGTTGTACCGCCACTTTTTAGAGGAATAGGATAGAGCATGATTTTAAAAGGCGTGCTCTTAGACCAATTACTTCCAAGGAATACATTGACCTTATTGAATAGTGTTTCTATTTGAGGGACATATCCTTGTATAGATTGTTCTAATTGCGCTCTTTGAGTAGTTGTGGTAGACCACACATGTTTCTTATAATAAGGGAGTATCTGATGCATAATTTCTATAAGTGCAGTATGATCATTAGGAGGTAGAAATCCAATAGTGCGCGTTGCAAAATCATCTATGCTTGTTGAGTTAGCACTTGCTACCCACAATAGATCCATGGTACTCGTAAATGGATGTCTTTTTTCAGGATACCGTTCTCTATGAATACTTGTTTCTACATCTATACTAGCAAAACGTTTGGTGAGCTGTGTGAAGTCAGCGTCATTACCTACAGCTTCGTTAATATATTTTTGATAGGATGGAGCACTACCTGGCTGATTGCTAGCAGTAGCTATAAAGGTAAGAGTGCCTAAAACTTCATTATGCGCTACTTTGATGAAATCTTGTTGCGCATATACTGATACATATGCGCATAGAAAAAATGTGATTAAATGAATGATTCTCATGAGTGATTATAATTGATTGATATTACAAAAGACGAAAAAATAATGAGATATTACCATTTATGATTTTAATATCCCATGTTTTAACTTTTATAGCTTGTTTTCAAGTAATCTAAATAATCTCATTTTTAAAATTGAAAAATTATTAGTATTATTGTGATATCAAAATGATATTATTATGAAAAATGAAACTCAATTGCAACCTACTAATGGATACATAATGTTATTCGTATTATTTATAGTGATTATTAGTATGATAGTTGGTGTAGTAGTCACTAAAAACCCTATGTTTTTAGTGCTTTTTCCTGTTGTTCTATTAATTATCAAAGGGTTCTTTATTGTAAATCCTAATAGCTCTAAAGTTTTAGTATTGTTTGGAGCGTATAAAGGAACCGTTAGAGATAATGGATTCTTTTGGGCAAATCCTTTTTATACAAGACAGAAAATTTCTTTGCGAGCAAGAAATTTTGATAGTGAGCGTGTGAAAGTAAATGATAAGATTGGAAACCCTATTATGATTAATGTTATTTTAGTTTGGCAAGTAAGCGATACCTATAAATCTGCGTTTGATGTAGATAATTATGAAGAGTTTGTAAGAGTACAAACAGATGCAGCTGTTAGAAAACTTGCAGGATCGTATCCGTATGATAATTTTGATGATGCGCAGGCAGAACTTACATTACGATCTGGGATGGATGAGGTAAACGAAGCGCTAGAGAATGAAATCACGGAGCGTTTAGCGATTGCAGGAATTAAAGTAATGGAGGCAAGGATTGGATATTTAGCTTATGCGCCAGAAATTGCAAGCTCCATGTTAAAGAGACAACAAGCTGTTGCTATTGTTGCAGCGCGTAAGAAAATCGTTGAAGGTGCTGTAGGTATGGTAGAAGATGCTCTAAGCAAATTATCTGAAGATAATATCATAGATTTTGATGATGATAAAAAAGCGTCTATGGTAAGTAATTTAATGGTTGTACTTTGCGGTGATAAAGAAGCTGTACCTATTGTAAATGCGGGTACATTAAATGCCTAAAACGTGAGTAAAAGAAAATCATTTGTCCTTCGTATTGACCCAGAGACGTTCAAACAAATTGAAAAATGGGCAGATGATGAATTTCGTAGCGTTAATGGGCAAATAGAATGGATGATGCATAAGGCCTTAAAAGAGGCTAAAAGATTACCTAAGACATCTAAAAAGAAAGAGAACCCAGACGATGAATGATTTGGTAATATATCTTACCACCATACCACAAAACATTTTTCTATACGAGTATCTTCTTTTTTAATCCATACAATGGGAGCTCGCTTTTGTATGTGTTTTTGTTCTATCTCTAGCAAAACTTTAAAATGTGATATCCAAGTTACATCCTCATGAGGTGTATGTATCCATTCGTATTTATAGGTAACATAGTATGTATATTTTTTAAACACATCAGCTATAAAATCTTGCATACGAATCCAGAAACCTACAATACAATCAGTGTTTAATGGATGTATAGAAGGTGTTTGCATGTTGTAGGGAGTAAACAATTGCCCCATAAATACCACTTGTTGTTCTAATTGGGAAGCATCGATATCTAGACTTTTAAGTGTTTTTTTTCCTTCTTCCGTATGAATAAGTGGGAGTTGTTTCTGTATTGTTTTCTCCAATTTTGTAAAAAATAAATCCTTTCTATTTGGTCCCATCAATCTGTGAATAGGTTCGGAGATCGTTGGGTCTAGGATATAAAACTTATAAGTAAGTTCTATGTGGAGGAGTTTTCCGCTTTCGCGAACCTGCCTCGCCGGTAGGGAGGAGTGTATAATGAAGTCTAACTCTCCTATAGTGTCATTTCCCTTTTGTATTTGAATATTATGCGCTAGCACTTCATAAGCCTCTGAATGTGATAGTATTTGATGCAATATATATTCTATCTGATGTCCTAGTCGTAGCTTTTTAGGAATAGGATGTGGCTCAAAGGTAGATAGGTCTATGCTAGGAATCGTAAACTGTTGAAGCCCAAACTGTGAGTTTATCCATAGGGGAGGAGATGCTAAAAAACCGTGTATGTGTTTCACGACGTTAAAGATACACTATATTGCCATCAGTTATTTCTACGCCTGCTTGCGTGACAATAAAGACCTAAGATTATAAGAAGGGGATCTTCTTTTTCTATTACCTTTATATGACCCCTATATTTTGATGCATCATAGTCATAAATACTCTGATTTTTATGATATAGATGAAAGTGAAATAATAATAGAGAAGTGCGATATATCATTTCATATACAGTATTGTTATATTCAATTTTAGCAGATAAACTCCAAAACGGAAAAATAAGTTTAGCGATGGGTGTTTTATCCTCATTTTTATAAACTTCATAGGTATAACCCCAAATACTATTCTTTTTAACAGTATAACTATTTCCTAAAAGTTCGATGTAACTTTTCATAAATACCCCGAAAGTAAAGTATCCAATAATCGTATCATCTAGATATAGATCCGTTTGAAAACTTAAAAACTTTTTTTTCCAGGAATATTGATGCATAAACTAAAAGCGTAAGGTACTTTATCAGTCGTTTATGTCTTATTTCTGTTACATTCTATTAGAATAATACATGTTTTTTGTGCATTACATCACGTGAAAAATACGTTCTATTAATTTTAAAAATACAAAAGGTCACTTTTTTAAGTGACCTTTTGTACTATTTTTATCCTATTTAGGATAACCATCCTTTTTTAGTTGATTTTTTACAATACCAATACAAGAAAAAACCTATACCTATAATAATAATAGGAAAGTATATGGATTGCATCGTTCCAAAAATTTCTAAATGATTTGTAGCGGTAAGGCCGTAAATTGTTGAAATTACAACAGCTAATGTGGATATTAAAAATAATAATGCAGACAATTTCTTTCGCATTAGCATCATAATAGCTGCTAAAAGCCCACCTATGGTAGCTACTCCATATAATACTATTTCCCACGAAGCTATTCCTTTTATGTATTCCAGTTGCTCTTCGGTATACATACTTGCGAGTATTTCTTCTCCTCCAAAATTATCTAAATAAAAGGCATATACTCCCATTAAATTCCAAAGTAAGCCTAGTACAATTGCAATAATCCAAAATGCAACGCTTGGTTTGTTTGTTGTAGTCATTGTCAGTCTATTTTTGGTTGTTAGTACTAACAATGTACAAATTTTTTAATTTTCTTAGTGGTAAGAACTATTTTCAAAGTTAAATTCGCATCTATGTTTGACAAGCGATTCTATTACTTATTAAAGATTCAATATTTAGGGTTTCGATACCATGGTTGGCAGAAACAACCTGATGTACTTACGGTAGAACGTATGGTAGAACGTACGTTTTCATATGTTTTGGACCGTAAAAACTTTAAACTACTGGCTTCTGGTCGTACTGATGCCAAAGTCTCGGCAAATGTGGCATATGTAGAGTTGTTTCTAAAAGATGAACCGTTACCAAGTGATGGCTTCTTAAAGCTATTGAATGATAATCTGCCTCAGGATATCCGTTGCCTTGACATTACAGAAGTTGATAAAGCATTTAATGTCATGGATGCTCCCAAAGGAAAGGAGTATATCTATCTCTTTTCTCACGGAGAAAAAAACCATCCATTTGCGGCACCCTATATGGTGAATATTAATACAAAGTTGGATATAGCACTCATGCAAGAAGGTGCGCGTCTTTTTGAAGGAACACATGATTTTAGGACATACGCTTATAAAGCAAACCCTGAAACTAAAACCATTAGCACATTAGATGTGAGCGAGATTATTAAAAACGAGTTATATACAGCGAGTTTTTTTCCAGAGGAGAGTTATGTGTTTCGGGTATGTGGCAAAGGTTTTAAAAGACATCAAATACGCTTGATGATGGGCGCATTATTTGACCTAGGACAAGGAAAGATAGATCTAGATTTTATAAAGGAAACTTTAGTGCCAGGAAATACCATAAAACTGGAACATATCGCACAACCTAGTGGTTTGATGCTTCACGATGTGCGTATGTAGTCTCACACAATTTACTATCTTTAGTTCTTCATCTTGAACTATACATTACAAATCTTTAATGCATAAAACGGGTTTAATCTCATAGGAAATGAATACAGTACCAAAATCATCTTTTACCTTCTTAAAATCTTTAAAAAAGAACAATCATCGTGATTGGATGACGGAGCATAAAAAAGAGTACCAAGCAAGCGAAAAAGTTTTAAAAGCGTTTTATGCAGCTATTCAGTCAGGTTTGAATGAAGATGATGAGATTGAGAAATTAAAAGTTTTCCGTATCAATAGAGATATTCGTTTTAGTAAAGATAAAACGCCTTATAATGTACATCGTAGTGTAAGCTTTAGTAGGGCAGGAGCACACCGTAGAGGTGGGTATTATTTGCGATTAGAACCAGGAGGGAAATCTGTGGTTGCGGGTGGTTTTTTTAGTCCAGAACCTAAAGATTTATTACGTATCCGTACGGAGTTTCAAATGGATAGTAGTGAAATACGTGCTATTCTTTCTGAGCCCGCTTTCGCGAAAGCGTATGGAGGAAAATTTGATGCCTGGGACCCTGTGAAAACAGCACCTAAAGGGTTTAGCAAAGACGACCCTAATATTGATTTAATACGCCTTAAGAATTTTGTAGTGACGCATTCTTTTACAGATGCTGAGGTACATGCTCCAGATTTTGGAGAAAAAGTATTACATCATTATAGGCTTTTACGACCTTTCTTTGACTTAATGAGTGATGTACTAACTACCGATTTGAATGGCGTATCATTAATAGATTAAACGTCTTTATTTTTACGTCGCCTCCGTGCAATAAAATACACCACTATTAATAATATAGGCAGCGCTATAAAAACCACCAACTCAACAGGAGATGAGGGATCTATAGGGGTGTTATTTTGACTTTCGGGAATTTGCATTAACTCGCTTTGGTTAATGCTATAGGTCGCTCAAATACTTGAATATTACTAAGAAGACGCTCTTTTGTGATATTCATCATTCTCTTATTCAAAGCTGATGAATTCTGGATATAGGTAAGATATTCTTCTACCGTAAATTGACCAATGATAATACCTTTAAGACCATTACGGAATTTCATATCCTTATGAATGGCATTTTCAATATAATCAGTTCTTTTTTCTATAGATAAGTCATAAAATACATTTTTATGCTTAGCAATATAGTTACGAAAAACTTCGATCAATAAGGGGCTTTGTAATTTAAGAATAGGTCGAATGGTTTCATTTTGAAATCGCTCTTCACTACTCATTTGGTCGTGAACTCTAGCGGAAGGAATTTCTGGTCGTATGCGTTTAATATCATTGGGCCTGTCATTCATAATTTTGAGTTTTATTAAAAATACGAATACAGTATACGCTTTCGCGAAAGCGTACCCAGAGTTTATCAACCAGTTATTAACGAACAAAGCCCCTGTAAAACAGAGGCTTTGAAAGAATTAACACTATAAGTAGATATACGATTACTTAAGTTTGAAGGTAACTCTACGTACAAGTTGTCTAGCATCAGTATCTGTGATTCCAGTATCTTCACCAGCACCAGTAATAGATAATCTGCTTGCATCAATACCAGATGCTACAAGAATATCAAATACTCTTTTGGCTCTTTTTTCTGAAAGTTGTTGGTTATATGTTGCATTTCCTACTTCATCAGCATATCCAATAAGCTCTGCTTTTTTGCTTGGGTTTGCAGATAGGTATTTAATAAGGTAGTTAATTGCATCTAAACTATAAAGTTCAGGTTTTGTACTGTTAAACTGGAAGTATACATTTACATACCCGTCATTTAATAGTTTTGCAATAATATCAGAGCTTCCACCAGAAGAAAGGTTTTTCAGGTCGCTTTTCTTAGCGTATTGTGCTTCTAATCCAGCTTCTAACTCGTCTGGGATACCATTTTTATTTACATCTACAGCATATCCTTTTGTATCTACTGCTACGCCAGATACCGTATTCTTCTCACGATCTAAATAATCTGCAACTCCATCTTGATCTGTATCAATTAAGTCGGTTTCTACTTTCGCAAGGCGTTCTTCTAGATCGTCTATTTTTTCAGTATCAATAGTTTCCTCTACATACCAATCTGCATGTACTTTACTTTTACCTAAAGCGATATGTACTCCTATAGTTCCTGTTATGTAGAAACCATCAAATCCTCTTAGGGTTCTATTTACAACACTTCCATCAAACGTTAAGTTTTGTCTGATGTTCCCTACTGCAGTAACATCTCCAAATAAAGAAATTCTATCCGATAAACGTACTTGAGGAGAAATTCCTACGATAGCACTTAATACCTGGTCGGCATCTCCAAAAGCTCTATCTACGGGCGTTTTTGAAGTAAGTCTTCCATATCCCATACCTCCATGAGCAAGAATACTAAAGTCTTGTGTCCATTCCTTAAAATCCAGTACATTTCCTAGATTAATAACACCTTCAAGAGAAAATGTATACAACGTACTCTCAAACTCTACATCGGCATCCCCTTCAGTAAAACTATTATATCCTAATCCTGCTCTTAAACCCGCTTTTGTATTAAACATATAACGTGCTCCAAGATTTACAGTAAATGGAGATGGTGTACTTGAAAATGCACCACTTACTACTGGACGTACAGGCTTATTCAGTCCAGCACTTATATCGATAGACCACTTGTTGAAAAGAGCTTCTGTTGTTGTATCTTCTTCTTGAGAAAAAGAGTTAAAACAACATACAATACCTAGTAGGAATGTTAAGAGTAATTGTTTTTTCATTGAATATAGTTTTTAAAAAAATTAAGGCGCGAAAATAGTATCATTTTTCTGATGCGACTTGCTTTTTAACAATAAATTTTTAGCTAAAATTTAATTTAATTAGGACTTAAAATAGATGATATTCAATGAGTTTGAATTAAAATGCATTTTTTGTAAAAAAACCGTTAATAAACAACTAAAAAAGCCTCCAATTGGAGGCTTTTTTACGTATTCTATAAAAATGAATTATTACTTTAAAAAGTCTTCTTTACTCTTTAATTCAATAGCAGGTAATCCCGCTTTTTCTATAAACTTAGTATACTTAGCTAGTTGTTTACTTTTAATTTTTCCGTAATCGGATTTTGCTTTTGTAAAACGATCAGAAAGTAAGGTGAGATTTTCTAATTGTGCTTGTGATGGTGCTTCAAAGTTTGCAGCAACATCGCTATATAATTGCCCTAGTTTTTCTCGTAATTGAGGTGGGGCAGAATCTACATAGTTATCACCTGTAGTAATTACTAATGTTTCTTTTATCGCATTTAGCTCATTGATAAGCGCTTGTGCTACTTTCTTAGCTTTTGGATTTGTTGCTATGGCTTTCTCTCCATTTTTGATTGTCTCATCTATTTCATATACCATATATGCTAAGTCTTCTTGTAAGTTAAAAAGTTTTTTAGCAGTAGTATATTGTGCGTCTCTTTCCTTAGCTGTGATGAAAGATTTAGGATCATTTTTAATCTCAAAGGTAGTCTCATACGTATCTTTTCCTTTTTTAAGGACAGCTTTATACATACCCGCTTTTGCTCTTAACGTTTGGAAACCACTAAAACTAAGGGTTTTTCCAGCGGCGCTTTTAGGTGCCTTGGAGGTATAGTTCCAACGTACAATGTTAATTCCTTTTGATTTCCCAGGAGAAAGAGAAGTAATCTTATTTCCTTCCATATCTTGGATTTCTAAGGTCATTTTTCCAAACGTATGTCTTTTCTTTAAATAATACTTTAATTGTACTGAAGTCCCAGGGTTTGGTCCTACAAATTCTAATTCAGTACTACCGCCGCCAAAACCACCTTCTTCAACCATAGTTCCTGGTTTTGTATTAAAAAAGTGTACTTTCTTTGCTAGTACATCTTGCGTAACTTCACGTAGTGTACTAATATCATCAATGATAATGACACCACGTCCATGGGTACCAGCAACTAAGTCATTTGTCTTTTTCTGAAGATCTAGAAAATGTATTGCTGTATGTGGGAAGTTATTGGTGAAATGAGACCAATTCTTACCTCCGTTAACGGTAATGTATAAACCATCTTCGGCACCTAAGAATAATAAGTCTTCATTTTCATAATCTTCTTGAATATTACGAGCAAATAAAGGGATGTCATCTGTTACTATGCTTGTCCAAGTTGCTCCATAATTTTTTGTTTTATATACATAAGGTTTCATATCGCCTCGTGCATGTCCATCAAATACGGCATAAGCAGTTCCTTTTCCGTGCACACTTGCTTCTATATGGTATACCCATGTATTGGCAGGAAGCCCTTGGATATTTGCAGTAACATTGGTCCAGTTTTGACCACCATCTCTGGTAATTTGTACATTTCCATCATCAGTTCCTACCCAAAGTACTTTTTCATCCATTGGTGATTCTGCAATCGTAAAGATGGTTGTATGCTTTTCTGCCCCAGAAGTGTCATTAGAAAGCCCACCTGATTTTGTAGGTTGTTTTGCAGGATCGTTTGTCGTTAAATCTGGAGAAATAATTTTCCAGGTATCTCCCATATTATCACTCACATGTAAATACTGACTTCCCATATAAAAACGATCGGGTTGATGTGCACTTACGGCCATAGGAGCATTCCAATTGAAACGTAAATCATCATACCCAGCAACAGGAAGTGGTTTTACGTTCTTTGTATAGTTGCGCTCCATATCATAACGCCACACATTATCAGCACCTTGCATTTCTGAATATAGAATCTCTTTCGTTGGGTGTTTTAATACTCTAAATCCATCACCTACACCTACACGTACCCAATCACGCGCTTCTACACCTCCAGGAGAAGAAGAAGGACCATACCAAGAACCATTATCCTGTAGTCCTCCATAAATTCGATAAGGCTCAGCATCATCTACACTAATATGGTAAAATTGTGATAAAGGTAAATTAGCTACTATTTCCATTGTAGTGCCTTGATTCCAAGAACGGTATACACCACCATCAGTTCCTACGTGCATTCTATCAGAGTTATTGATATCAAAAACGATATCATGAATATCAGAATGCATATTTCCTAAAGGAATAAAGGTGTTTCCACCATCTTTAGAAATAGATCCACTTAATCCTCCTTTTACTACGACATCAGGATCTTTAGGGTCAACTACAATTCTAGAGAAGTAAAAGGGACGAACCGTTAATGAAAAATCACTATTGGTGAGTTCCCAAGAGGCTCCTGCATCATTAGAGCGATATAATCCTTTGTCTTTTTCAGACTCTATTACGGCATAGACTCTATTAGAATCTGATGGAGCTACAGCAATACCAATACGCCCTAGCATCCCTTCAGGAAACCCTTTGTGTATTTTATTCCATGTAGCACCTCCATCTGTCGACTTATATAATGCACTCCCTGGTCCTCCAGAATTAAAATCCCAAGCCGTACGTCTATGTTCCCACATCGCAGCATATAAGATATCTGGATTGTTTGGGTCCATCATAAAATCGGCAGCACCTGTGTTTTCATCTACATATAAGATATTATTCCATGTTTTTCCTCCATCAGTAGTTTTATAAATACCACGCTCTGTACTTTCACTCCAAAGCGACCCTAATACAGCTACATAAACTACATCACTATTTTTAGGGTGAATTTCTATACCAGAAATACGCTCTGATTTGTCAAATCCCATTTTGTCCCAATTAATACCTCCATCTTTAGATCTGTACAATCCATCTCCTATAGAAACAGAGTTACGTGTCCAGATTTCACCAGTACCGACCCAAATTGTTTTATCTGGATCATTAGGATCTATAGCTACTTGACCAATAGATTGGATATGATCTTCAAAAATAGGAGCGTAGGAGGCACCTCCATCATTAGATTTCCAAACACCACCACCCGCAGTACCTGTATATATAATTTGTGGATTGGTTGGATGCACTTCCATATCGATAATACGGCCACTCATTAAAGCAGGTCCGATTTGTCTAGCGGTAATATCTCCAAAAAGTTCTTTTCCTTTAAGGACAATTTCTTGCGCAGTACCTACTAAAGCAAAGGATGCAAAGAGGCACCCTAAAAAAATGTTTTTAGTTTTCATGAGAATTCTGATTGATTAGTATTGGTATATCTTTTCGCTTAAAGCGAAATAAAAAACCTCAATCTTTACGACTGAGGTTTGTATATATTTATCTCTTATTCCTGAGTAGGGAACGCAAACATATCATCTGTTACTTCTGGATCGAAATCAATATTTTTTATTGCTATTTCTTGACCGCCCGGTTGTCCTTTAAGACCAGATACAATTGAAGTTGCGAAATATAATCCGTTGTACTCAGTATAGTCACTGTACTTTGTTGAAGCAATCTGTCCTTTAGCTGGTCCAGAAGGAATTTCTCGCTCTTCAACAATAGGAACAAAATTTTCAGTATCAAAGTATACAAAAACAACATTAGGAGCTTCTTGTCCATCTACTTTAATAGGCTCTTTTGTTAACTTAATTTTAAATGTTTCCGTTCCTTCAATAGTTTCTTTTCCTAAAAGCTCTAAAGTATACCCTTTCTTCTTGTAGTTTAAAAACTGATCAGGAAAATCATTACTGTCTAATTTTCTGTTTTCAGCACTTTCGGTGTCACTTTTTTCAGCTTTCATAGACGTTTGATTTGTACTCCATAATGTTTCTCCATCAAAAACATCAAAATAAAACTTTTGTCCTTGAAAATCAGCTACACCATAATTTCTTCCGTCTGTCATTTGAATTTGAGTGATAGGTATTTCAAGACCCTGTACCTTAATAAAACCGGTCATTTTAATTCCCTTAACAGCTTTCCAAGCATCTTCACCTCCTGTATTTTCAAGATAGTTTGCAATAATCTCATCTGCAGTTTGAGCCTGTGTAGCTGGTATAGCAACAGCCATAAGTACTACTGCAACTAATAATTTAATCGTTTTCATAAAAATATAATTTGTGTGTTTGTTGTTTGATGTTTAGCCATAAGACTATTGCGTGTTCTTTTTGTTACAGATTTTTTGGTTTTTTTAACGTTCTATTTTTAAGGAGTATATTGATTACTTGTAAAATTATTTTTAACATCCTAGAATTAAGCTTCTAAGCTATATTCTATTATCTGTACAAAGAATCGCGAATTTTTATTAAATATACTCATTTTTACGCTAACGTTGTAGTTGATTTTATATCCTAAATATCGTAAGTAAAGACGATTCTTTTATCTTTATCATTTTACAACAGCTCAGCATGAAATTTGGAAAAGTAGAACAACCAGAAACGATAGATTTTACATTACCTCAGGATCACATAGATACAGAAAGAGTATTAAGTAGTACTTCCAGTTCAGATCCACTTCAGGTATATGTAGGTTGTGCAAAATGGAATAAACAAGATTTAAAAAACTTTTATCCAAGAGGTACAAAAGATGAATTAGGCTATTACTCAAGTCAGTTTAACTGTATAGAATTAAATGCTACTTTTTATAGGCTTTTTCCAAAAGAACAGTATGAAAAATGGTATGATAAAACCCCAGAAGGATTTAAGTTTTTTCCTAAAATCACCAACAATATAAGTCATTTGAAAAGACTTATTGATTCTGAACAATACATCCCTGAATATTTGGATCATACACTGGCCTTAAAAGAAAAGTTGGGAACGATCTTCTTACAAATGCATAATAACTTTCAACCTAAAAATTTTGATAGAGTTGACAACTTTATCAATAACTGGCCTTCTCATGTACCTATTGCACTAGAGTTTAGGCATACCGATTGGTTTAATGATCCGCAAGTGTCCGATCGTTTATATCATGCATTAGAAGAAAATAATATGGCTAATGTGCTTGTAGATACAGCAGGAAGACGTGATATCATGCATATGCGTTTAACAAATAATGAAGCTTTTATCCGTTTTGTAGGAGCCAATCATGAAAGTGATTATACGCGATTAGATGATTGGATAGTACGCTTACAAAAATGGACGTCTCAGGGATTGAAAAACATACATTTCTTTATTCATCAAAATGTTGAGGTAGAATCGCCTTTACTTTCTGCTTATTTTATAAAAAAACTGAATAGTGCATTATCATTAGATATAAAGATTCCAGAAACACTTTCTCAAAATAACACGAATACACCTACCTTATTTTAATGGCAACTATATACATCGTAATGGGCGTTTCTGGAGTAGGGAAAACTACGTTAGGTAAAGCCATTGCACAAAAAATGAATATTCCGTTTTATGATGCAGATGATTTTCATCCTCAAGCAAATATCGATAAAATGGCCTCAGGGATTCCGCTTCAAGATGAAGACAGGTGGCCTTGGTTAGACCGTATTGTAAACCAATATGATCAATGGCAAACCAAAGGAGCTGTTCTCGCTTGTTCAGCACTTAAAGAAAGTTATCGGGATAGACTAAAAGTAGATCAGTTACAGGTAAAGACCATCTACCTTTCGGCAAATTTTGAGAGTATACAACAACGACTTGCTGCTCGTAAAAATCATTTTTTTAATCCTGATTTATTACAATCTCAATTTGATACGTTAGAAGCTCCAACGTCTGGAATCATTTGCGATGCTAGTTTACAAAAAGATAGATTACTACAATATATTATGAATACCATTACTGCACAAAACACATCACAATTGGGCCTTATAGGATTAGGAGTTATGGGGAAATCGCTTTCGCGAAATTTTGCCAATAATCACATATCTATGTCTTTGTTTAATAGACATGTATCAGGCGTAGAAGAAGATGTTGCTGTAAATTTTGTTACTTCATATCCAGAACTAACCAATAGTAAAGGGTTTGATGATATAGAAGCTTTTGTAAAATCACTTTCGCTTCCGCGAAAAATATTCCTGATGGTCAATGCTGGTCCCGCAGTAGATACTGTAATTACTTCTTTAGAACCGTACCTATCTGAAGGTGATATCATCATGGATGGCGGAAATAGTCACTACGTAGATACACAACGTCGTGTAGAAGTATTAAAAGAGAAAGGAATTCATTTCTTAGGTGTAGGTGTTTCTGGAGGCGAAGAAGGTGCTTTAAAAGGTCCTTCCATAATGCCTGGAGGTACCGCCGAAGCATATGAACACGTCGGACCATTTTTAGAAGCAATAGCTGCGAGAGATGCTCATGGAAATGCATGTTGTGCGCATGTTGGTTCTGGAGGTTCTGGACACTTTGTAAAGATGATTCATAATGGGATTGAATATGCAGAAATGCAATTAATCGCTGAGGCATATGATATTCTTCGTAATCATTGTAGCTTATCATTAGAACAGATAGCTCAGACGTTTGACACATGGAATGAAGGGGCAGAAAATAGTTATTTATTGGAGATCTCAGCAAAGATTGTTCGCAAAACAGAAAATGGTCAACCATTGATAGATGTGATTTTAGATAAAGCAAAACAAAAAGGAACAGGAAGTTGGAGTACAACAGCAGCTTTACAAATAGGAGTCCCTTTTGATACGATAGCACAATCGGTACTTGCTAGAATTATATCTTCAGAAAAAGCACAACGTGTTAAAGGGCAATCATTATATGCGATTGATAGAGCAGAGATTCATGAGTTAGATATCGCTACAATTAGAGAAGCATATCAAACAGCACGGATTATCAATCATGCGATAGGATTTGAAACGCTTCGAAAAGCTTCCTCTGAATATGAGTGGGATTTGCATCTTTCGGAAATTGCTCGTATTTGGACCAATGGTTGTATTATACGTTCTACATTGATGGAACAAATCATTTCAGTGTTACATGGTTTTGATGACAATATATTATTTCACGAAAGTGTAATACCAGAAATGACAAAAGGACAAGCAGCATTAAAAAAAGTAGTACAAGATAGTGTAGGAGCTGGTGCAGCCATACCTGTTTTTTGTGCATCACTTTCCTATTTCAATGCGATGATTCAAGGAGACTCTTCTGCAAATATGATACAAGCGCAACGAGACTTTTTCGGAGCACATACGTACGAACGAAAAGATAAAGAAGGATCATTTCATACCCATTGGGAATAGAAAAGATGATATATTCTCTACAAAAACATTTAAAAAGTAAATAATTTAGTAGTATTCAAAGACTCATTACTCAAAGACCCACCACGCATTATGGACATACAATTACTAGCAGCAGTATTTATAGGTATTAGCGTCTTATTATTCTTAATTCTTCGATTGAAATTTCAAGCATTTATTGCGTTATTGATTACGTGTATTGTGGTAGGTGTGATTGCGGGCATGGATCCTAAAACTATTCTGGATAGTGTAAAGAACGGAATGGGAGGGACCTTAGGTTTTGTTGCTACAGTCGTGGGACTTGGAGCCTTGTTTGGTGCGATACTCGAACGGTCTGGAGGTGCACAACAACTTGCAGAATCAATGCTTAAACTCTTTGGTGTGAAGAGTGCACATTGGGCAGTTATGCTTACTGGGTTTTTAGTAGCAATTCCTGTATTTTTTGATGTAGCCTTTATTATTCTAGTGCCTTTAATTTATGCCTTACAAAAACAAACTAAAAAATCATTGCTTTTATATGCCATTCCGTTATTAGCTGGACTTGCTATTACACATACCTTTATTCCACCTACGCCTGGACCTATTGCTGTAGCAGATATACTTGGAGCTGACCTTGGATATGTCATTATTTTTGGATTTTTAGCAGGATTACCAGCGGCAATCATTGCAGGTCCTATGCTTGCAAAACGATTATCTAAAACAATGCATATTGAAACGCCAGAAGATATGGTAACGATCACAGAAGTTCCAGAAAATGCGCCTTCTGCAGTAACGATCTTATTGATTATTGCGATTCCTATCTTTTTAATTGTATGTAATACAGTATTAGGAAGTCCGTTATTTGATCAAGATACATTACCTGGATGGCTTAGGTATGCAGCAGGTTTACTTGGGCATCCCTTTGTAGCGCTTATTATCGCAAATCTTGTAGCTTGGTATGTTTTAGGGATTAATAAAGGATTTTCAAAACAACAGTTATTAGATATTTCTACAAAATCATTATACCCAGCAGGCGTGATTATATTACTTACTGGAGCTGGTGGCGCATTTAAACAAATCCTTATAGATACAGGAGCAGGTAAGATGATTGCCGAAGGATTAAATACAGATTTTTTTCCACCGGTTGTTTTTGGATTTATTGTAGCGGCTGTTGTACGTGTATTACAAGGATCGGCTACGGTGGCGATGATTACAGCTGCGGGAATTACGGCTCCTCTACTTGGCCTTACCGAAACGAGTCCGCCTCAATTAGCAGTTCTCGTGATTGCAATTGCCTCTGGAGCTACAATATTCTCGCATGTGAATGATAGTGGTTTTTGGTTGGTAAAACAATATTTAGGATTGACAGAAAAAGAAACCTTTAAATCGTGGACGGTGATGACTTCATTAATCGCTATTATAGGTTTAGTCGTTTCTGTTATTCTTTGGTATGTGGTTTAGGTCCGCTTTCGCGAAAGCGTATATACGAATATAAGAATTTGATATCGTATGCTTGCTATTATTGTTGTGAAGTAAACTAAATTTGTAATTAATCAATTATAGATGTTGGATGAGATTTCCAACTTCTCGGAAATATATACAAATGAACTTTCACACACGTAAATGGATAAAACCTGAAGATTTAAATCCAAATGGGACTCTTTTTGGAGGTAGATTACTAGAATGGATTGATGAAGAAGCTGCTTTGTATGCGATTATTCAGCTTGAAAACCCGCGTACCGTAACAAAGTATATGAGTGAGATAGATTTTCGCGCAAGCGCAAAAAAAGGAGATATCATAGAAATTGGTCTTGAGGTTGTCAAGTTCGGAACAGCTTCTTTAACGCTTACATGTGAAGTACGTAATAAGATGACACGTGAGGTTATTATTACCATAGAGCGTATTGTCATGGTAGGACTTGGCGATGATGGAAAGGCAAAACCTCACGGTAAAAAAGAAGTTGAGTATGTAAAAGATCGGCTTGAAAATTCTTAATAGTTACTTCCTTTTATGATAGGAGGTAATTAGGTAATTATTATCGGTCGTGACTTACTAATTTATATACATCTTTACTTTAGGCATTACTAAACCAACTACACCAAGTTATGTCTACACTATTACGATTATCTATACTCCTTTGTTTTTTTATACTATCATGTTCTAATGACGATAAAGTAGCATTTACCAATGCTGATGAAAGAGAAATAGGAGCTTATGTACGTACAACAGCAACTGTAAACGCAGATTTTTCTATTACAAACCCTGACGATGTTTTTAGGGTAGAGCTAGAAGTACACGATGAACAAAATGGTGGTTTATTAGAAGCTATCGAAGTATATCTTACGTATAAAAAAACAGGAGAAATACCCTCCAACGAAGTATTAGTTAAAACATTAGAACGTGATGTTTTTACGATAGGGCAATTTGGAAAACCGGTAAGTCCGCTCACAGTTTCTTTTGAAGAAGCTTTGAATGCTTTTAATTTAACGATGGATGAGATGTCTTGTAAAGATCAATTTGAGGTTAGAATTAATCAAAAATTGACAGACGGTCGTTCGTTTACCACAGGGCAGTCAAGTTCTAAAATTCTTGCTGCAGATGATTTTTGGAGTTCTCCATTTTGTTATACCATTAATATCATTGAGCCTATAGAAGAAGATTTATTTACAGGAATCTATCAATTAGAAAGCATTTTGGATGGACCATTAGGCGCTACTTTTGGTGATGAGCCACAATTGGTAGAAGTGTATAAAGGACATTCTACAAATGTACGTGAAATGCGTTTACGTCATAGGCTGTCTATTGAACAAGAGTTCCCTCGTATTTTTAGATTTACTATCGTTTGTGATGAAGCAGTTTTTAGCAAAGATTTATTGTCTAGCAAAATAGGGTTTTGTGGTATTGACCCAGCAATACTATTAGGACCAGATACCGTAAATGCTACGATAGATCCTAATGATGATACGGTTTTTGAATTATGGTTCGTAGAAGGATACTTAGGCTTTGATGGTAATTGTGGCTTCGGAACTGCTCCATCTAGAATTAGACTATCTAAACAATAATAAAATGATCTCTCTTTACTTGTGTTATATGCATTTTAGTTCTCTTATGCAGTGAGATAAAATAGAACTTCTAAGTACAATATATTCTAGTTTAAGACGAAATGATTGTTTGTTATTGGTATATAAAAACTAAAAGTGAGGAAATTATTATAATACAAACACTTGAAAATATAAGATTGATTATAAGTTAATTATTATCGGTATATACGCCAGATCTAGTTTATAGTTATATTTTTAAATAAATAACCAACCCGAATGAAAAATAAATACGTACTACTCTTCCTTCTAGGAGGACTGTTTTCTTGTACCGATGGAGATAAAGCCATTGAAATGGTTGTAGCAGAAGTAGAGAGAGGCGCTGTAGTCCGCACATCTGCTATTAATAATGTTGATTTTAATATCAATGATCTTCAAAGCACCTTTCATATTGACGTGGAAGAGATGGATATAGAAGAAGGGGGATTACTAGAAGATGTTGAGGTATTTGTCCAATTAAAGGATAATACACCTTCTAACGGGAATAATTCTGTTGCTCCTACCTTATTAGAAACCATTCCTGCTTCAGAATGGATTACAGGATCAAACAATCTTCCTACTACATCACTAATATATACTTTTGAAGAACTTTTAGTGACTACAGGACTCACAGTAAGCGATGTTTCAGTGAAAGATCAATTTTTAGTAAGTTTAAATTTAAATCTTACAGACGGTCGTATTTTTAATGCCTTTAATGCGAGTTCTATTATCATTGCATTTGATACTTTTTTTAGCTCCCCATTTTGTTACACGATAAATATTGTAGAACCTATACCAGAAGATCTTTTTACAGGGATGTACCTTATGGAATCTATATTGGATGGCCCTAACGGACAAACTTTTGTAGATGAACTTAGACAGCCTTTTCCAAATGGAACTATCATTGAAGTCGTAAAAGGACACTCTTCAAATACAAGAGAATTTAGAGCATATCATAATTTACATCATGTAGGCTTAGAACAACCAAGACGTTGGGAATTTACTGTGGTAGATAATCTAATAGTTATGGGGAAAAATCAATTGTCCTCTCCTGAAGGTTGGTGTATTCGTAATGCGGCACCTACCTTATTAGGCCCAGACACTATACCTGGTGTTGCTGATCCAATGGATGACACGGTTTTTGAATTATGGTTTGTAGAGGGATATTTAGGATTTGATGGTGAATGTGGGTATCAAACGGCACCTTCTAGATATCGTTTTTCAAAGCAGTAAAGCGTATATTTTTTATGCTATGAAACTAAATGAGTTGATTTTTTATTTGAGCTTAGATGCATATGGTTCTATGTGAAAACGCAACCTTTTATAATAATTAAGATAAATAATTATAATCCTTTACGTAATTCAAACATGAAAAATATAGTTATCAAATTAATGATTATTGTGTTAACAGTAGTAGGTTGTAGTTCTGATGAAAAACCTATAGACATTCTTTTAAATGCACCTAATGGCGCTTTACTTATAAACACAGAAATAGGCAATACTAATTTTATAATGAATGACTTAGAAAGTAGATTTTCTGTAGAAGTAAGAGCCCATGATCAAGAAAAAGGTGATTTCTTTGATTTTATAAGAGTGTATATAAGCTTTAAGAGTAATACTTCAAATGGAACAGATAATAGAGGAGAGGTTATTTTGCAGGATATACCTAGATCAGAGTTTTATACAGGAGAGTTTGGTAGACCACGTATCTTACTGAATTATAGTTTTCAGCAAGCACTAGATGCACTAGGACTTAGTGTAGGAGATATTGCTCCGGGTGATCAATTTTACATTCGTCCAGATATGTATTTAAAAGATGGACGAATTATAGGCTATGAAAATAGAAGTCCTACTATATTTTCTAAGTATTGTGAAAATTCACCTTTTTATTATCAAATTAATGTCATCAGCCCTATTGAAAATACGTTATTTACGGGAGTATACAGTTATGAAGTTATTTCTTCATCATCTGAAAATGAAGAATTTTCTACTTCAGGGATTACTACAATTATTAATGGAGACTTTCCTAACCAAAGACGTTCTTCGGTTTTAGATTTTACAATTACCGATGGTTTTGTAATACCTGATATTTATCAAGAAGAACCTAGATTACTATGTGATCCTCCTTTTAATAGAGTATTTTGGGGTCCTCAAGAAAATAATTTTGGAGTTTTAAGCCTTCAAGATGATACTGTTTTTGAAGCCGATTTTGTTAGAGGCTATGATGGCTGGGTAGGAGGAGATCTATCATCAGATCCTATTACAATACGGTATCGGTTTTCTAAGCAATAGTACGCTTTCGCGAAAGCGTATAAAGCATATACAAAAGGTTTTAGAGAGAATCTATATATTCTCAAAAGAGTCCAGTGAAACAATTAATGAATCAACTAAATATATCCTATGAAAAAAATTACATTTATTATCCTCAGTATCTTCTTATGTATTTCTTGTAATGATGAAGAAAAAGCAATAGAAACGGTTCTTGAGGAAGTTGATAGAGGTGCTGTTCTCAGAACATTACAATTTAATAATGGAGAATTTGAAGTCGATAATCCAGAAAGTATTTTTAGTGTAAATCTACAAGAACAAGATATTCAAGAAGGAGGATTATTAAGCACGGTTGATGTTTTTGTATCATTCATAGATAATACGCCTACGGGTAATTCGGTATCAACTCAAAGAATATTATTAGAGACACTTACACGAGATGATTTTACATCTAGTGATTTTTCATTACCAGCGATAACGCTGGAATATAATTTCACAGAACTTTTAGACGCAACGGGATTAACCATAAATCAAACAAATTGTAAAGATCAATTTCGTATAGATATGGACCTTAATCTGTCAGATGGTTTAACGTTTAATGTGACAAATTCTTCGGGCACTGTTGTGAATACGGATGGGTTTTTTATGTCACCATTTACGTATTTAATTAATATTGTAGAACCTATAAATGAAGACTTATTTACAGGGATTTATGAATATACGAGTATTCAAGATGGATTTTTCGGACCTACTTTTGGAGATGAAGGATTGGTAGATATAAGAAATAGAGAACATTCTACTAACTTTAGAGTGTTTGATTTTCTTAATTTCGAAATTGAATTTAGTGTTGTATGTGATGCTATAATCGCAACTAGATATCAGAAATTACCTTTTGGATGTACAATGGATAGGTCTGATAGAGTTCTTATTGGTCCAGATATGATTGTCACCACAGCAGACCCAAATGACGATACTGTTTTTGAATTACATATTCTTGAGGCTTTTGGAGGGTTTGATGCGTTTTGCGATTTTGAAAATATGCCATCTAAAATTCGTTTTTCAAAACAATAATTATAAGACTATTTATCATATGAAACTATACCAATTTACCTATCTGTTACTTATTTTTCTTGCATTTTCTTGTAGTGAAGATGATAAAGCAATAGATGTAGTTGTAGAAGAGATAGAACGAGGCGCTATATTGCGAAATATAGATAGAGTTTCACCAAATTTTGAACGTACAGATCTCCAAAGTACTTTTACAGTAGTTTTAGAAGAACAAGACCTTGAAGAAGGTGGAATCTTTGATTTTGTAAGATTGTATCTTCAGTATTTAGATAGAACTCCAACCAATGGAAATGATAGTAGTTCTGAAATTGTGTTAAGAGATATTCCTAGTTCTGATTTTCAAACAGGAGTTAATGGATTACCCGTTGGAACTATAGAAGTAACCTATGAAGAAGCTATACAAGCATTTGCTCTGAATTCTGAAACAATTCAAGCGGGAGATCAATTTGAATTACGTGCAGAAATACATCTTACAGATGGTCGGACATTTAGTACTGAAAATGGAAGTGCTTCTATTCTTACAGATGCCTGCTTTTTTAAGTCGCCATATCGTTATGTAATTAATGTTATTGATACGATAGACGACGATTTGTTTACAGGTGTTTATGATTATCAAATTGTAGGAGGAGAATCTACTTTGTTTTCAAATAATGAAGGAGTGGTAACTATTTCTGCAGGATCTACACCTAATGTTAGATTAACGGGGCTTATAGGTGAAGGCCTTGAGTTTACTATTGCAGGAAATAATGCATATCCTAAGATTTATCAATCTATAAACCTTTTTTGTCGAAATTCTGCTTTTCATTCCCTGTCAGGTCCTGATGATGAAAATTTTGGACTCGTTGACCTTACCGATGACACTGTTTTCGAATTAGACTTAGTATTCGGATATGAAGGCTGGGGAGGATCAGGTGATCTGACTACTCCAGAAACTGTTCGATTTCGTTTCTCTAAACAATAACTTTTAAAGAGACTTCTCTTATTAAAATGTTAATGTTGATGTAAGTTATTGTTAAGTATTTTGTTATTCTTATTTTGCTATGACTAAATATCACCACATCAACAACCCATCCTATGAGAAGAATTTTAGCGCTTAGTTTGCTATGTATATTCTGTTTTACGAGTACTATACAAGCTCAAAAAAGAAATAAAAAGAAAAAGAAAGGAATTCCTGAAAAAGTAGAAAAATCAGATAGCAAAAAGGAAAAGAAAGATAAAGATGCTATCAAAGATTATAAAGATGTAGTTACTAAAGATGCTGTAACGGATAGTGGTCTTTTTCAAGTACATCGCGTTAAAAAATCATATCTCTATGAAATCCCTTTTTCAGTATTAGAAAAAGACATGTTATGGGTAAGTCGTATTGCTCAAATCCCTTCTGGTTTAGGAGGAGGCTTTTTTAATGCGGGAACAAAAACCAATGAACAAGTAGTTCACTGGCAACGTTTTCAAGATAAGATATTACTCAAAGTAAAATCGTTTAGAAACATTGCCGATAGTACAAAAGCGATTAGTAATTCTGTACGTGTAAATAATTACGAACCTACTTTATATGCTTTTGATATCAAGGCATTTAATAAAGACTCTACGGCTGTAGTCGTTGATGTTACAAAACTGTTTTCTACAGACGTAAAAGCCATTAGCGGATTGCCTTCATTTTTGCGTAAACAATATAAAGTAAAGCGATTAGATGCGTCTCGTAGTTTTATAAACAGCGTAAAAAGTTACCCACTAAATATAGAAGTAAAACAAGACTTTACGTATGACGCTTCAGAGCCGCCTACTGCTCGTAGTACAGAGTCTATCAGTCTTCAAATGAATCAATCTATGATTCTTTTGCCAGAAGAACCTATGCAACCTAGAATTTCAGATCCAAGGGTTGGTTTTTTTACAGTGAGTCAGTTTGATTATGGAAGTGATGCCTTAAAAGCAGATGAAAAAACCTATATATCCAGATGGCGATTAGAACCTAAAGATCCAGAAGCATATGCAAGAGGCGAGCTAGTAGAACCCGTAAAACCAATTGTATATTATTTAGATCCAGGTACTCCTGAAAATTTACAGAAGTATATTAAACAAGGTATAGAAGACTGGCAAAAACCTTTTGAAACGGCAGGATTCAAAAATGCAATTATAGCAAAGGATGCGCCAACCCCAGAAGAAGACCCTGAATTTAGCCCAGAAGATATACGTTATTCTGTTGTTCGTTATGTGGCAAGTACAACACGTAATGCTGTAGGACCAAGCGTTTCTGATCCTCGTAGTGGAGAGATTATAGAAAGTGATATTATCTGGTATCATAACCATTTACGTAGCTATAGAAACCGTTATTTATTAGAAACAGGTGCTGCAAACCCAAGTGCTCGTACATTAAATACTCCAGATGAAGAAATAGGGGAGATGATGCGTATGGTGATTGCTCATGAAGTAGGGCATGCGTTAGGGTTTCCACATAATATGGCAGCTAGTTATGCGTATGATGTAGAGTCGTATAGAGATGGTGCTTTTACACAAAAAAATGGAATTGCAGCAAGTCTTATGGATTATGCGAGATATAACTATATAGCACAACCAGGGGATCAAAATATTCGTTTTGTACGTCAAATGGGACCTTATGATCATTATGCTGTCAATTGGGGCTATAGATGGTTACCAAATGCAACAACAGAAGGAGAGGTACCTACATTAAATAAATGGATCTTAGAAAAAGCAAATGATCCTATCTATAAATTTGGACGTCAATCTAGTCGTTTTGATCCGCAATCACAAACAGAAGGAATTGGAGACGATCCTATCAAAGCAAGTACATACGGGATTAAAAACCTACAATATGTAGCTCAAAACTTACCAGCCTGGACGTCAGATCAAACCAATAACTATCAAGATTTAGAAGAATTATACGGAGAGTTATTAGGAGTGTATAGTAGATATGTTGGACATGTCGTAACTAATATAGGAGGCGTATATGAAAATCTTAAGAATCCTGACCAAGCAGGCGTTGTGTACACACATTTAGATAAAAATGCACAGCAGGAATCCATGAAGTGGCTTCAAGCAAACCTATTTAAAACTCAAGATTGGCTAGCAGATGCTTCTATATTACAAAACATAGATCATGCAGGTTATTTTGAACGTATGCGTAACGTGCAATCACGTTATTTAAACGGACTTTTAAGTTTTGATAGAATAGGACGATTAATAGATGCAGAAACACTTAATGACGAGTATTATAGTGCCTATGATATGCTTTCTCAATTACGCAAAGGACTGTGGTCTGAAGCATCAAGAGGTCAAAGTGTAGATATTTATAGACGTAATTTACAGAAATCGTATGTAGATAGAATGCAATTTTTAATGACAGATGAAGGACCTAGAAGAAGACGCGGGAGACCAGGTTTTGAAAGTACATTTGTGTATAACACAAATACGTCAGATATTAAATCGTTAATACGTGGAGAACTTACTACATTACGTGCTACGCTAAGAAACGCTAAAAATGGAAACATTAATAGAATTACAAAATACCATTACCAAGATGTAATTGCAAGAATAGATGCTTTATTAGATCCTAAATAACCAATAATCTAGAGCATAAAAAAGCCCTCAAATAATTCTTATTTGAGGGCTTTTTTATAGAGATATAATACTATTCAGAACAATCAAAATCAATGTCCAGTACTTTGAGTCCATAATTTTTCGCATCATAATTGAAGTGCCACCACTCTGTTCTAATCACAGAAAACCCATTCTTTTTCATGACTTCCCATAAGATTTTACGGTTTGCTTTTACGGTATCTGTATGATTTGGGTGATCTATATGCGCTTCTTTTCCAAAATGATCATAATCACTACCCATATCTAAAGGCGTTCCATCTAACTTTACAATGGTCATATCAATTGCAGCTCCTCTGTTATGTATAGAACCGCTCTTATACGGGTTTCCTACATAGGAAGGATTAGGATAGATAGCCCACATTTTCTTTTGAACAGAAAGAGGTCTATAACAATCAAAGAATTGAATTTTATAGCCAAGTTCGCAAAAATCATGATTGGCTGCTGCGATGGCTTCGGCTACTTCAGGTAAAAGCAAGCACTGCACACAATCATATACGGTTGTTTTTAAAAAATTATCGTCTGTAGCATACTTGACATCATAGGCATAGGTTCCGCCATAGGTTTCGATATTTACTAGAGGAGATTCTTGTGCTGTTATTGTCATAGAAAACAATAAAAAGGCTATAAAAAAATGATGTATTTTCATACCGTTAAAATACAAAAAATGATGATGAGGTTGTATACGCTTTCGCGAAAGCGTATATCTATAAAATAATAAGTAGCATAAAGTTAAAGATTAAGTTTTTAACCTATTAAAACAAAAGAAATTAGTACAGTTTCTAAATGATTTATATCTTTATTTACAATGTATTATAAGTACAATGTATTCATTTAAAGAATATTATGAAAAAACATATTTTATTTATATCAATATTACTTTTTCCTTTAGTTGGATTATCTCAAGAAGAAGACTTATTTGCTAATGAATGGATATTACATTATATGGTTATTGATGGGGAGACTACCGTTTCTACTGTTTCTTCTGCAACTATTGTATTTAATGATCCTTCAACTGGATTTGATGTGTATGCAACTGTTAATGGATTTAATTATTATGCTGAATTTGCTCCACCTACTGTATTTAATGAAGACAGTTTTATAGTTAACGAAGGCGGCGTAACTTTAGGTGATTGTGAATCTGATTGTGAACTTGAGGATCAATATCTTGGCACAATACTATTTGGTTTTGATAGAGAGTTTGATTATGAAATAATAGACGAATCAAATGGAGATAAAATATTGATTATCACAACTCCTGAAGGGAACGTTGCAGTACATGGAAATTATTCTCTTTCTTTAGATGAGTTTGTAAAACGAAACATCAAAATTTATCCGACTCCAACAGAGAACGTACTACACATTAATTCTAAAGAATTACCTATCCAGAGTATTAATGTTTTTTCATTATTAGGTACAAATGTCTTTGAAACTAATAATATATACCAAAATTATTCAATGGACGTATCTTTTTTAAAGAGGGGAGTTTATTTTGTTAAAATTACATTTAAAAATGGGAATGATTATATGCATAAGTTTATAAAAAAGTAACTAATATAGTCCTTAGTTTTAATTTATAATTTTTAATAGCATATTTTAATGATCCAATTTCCACATATAAAAACACAGCGTCTAGCTATTAAACTAAAACCAAAAGCTGAAAAGCTAGTGAAACAAGGACATCCGTGGATTTTTGAAGATAGTATTGCTAAACAGAATAAAGAAGGAAAAGCAGGAGATATAGCGATTCTTTTTGATCAGCGTAAAGACAAAGTGTTTGCAATAGGTTTATATGATCCAGATTCTCCCATAAGAATCAAAGTACTTAGTGCTGCTCCCGCAACTCCTGACACCTCTTTTTTTAAACAAAAAATCGATACTGCTTTTTCTAAAAGAGCCGAGTTGCTAGCAACAGATACCGATAGTTATCGTTTTATTTTTGGAGAAAATGATGGATTCCCAGGCTTAATTGCCGATGTTTATAAGGATGTGTTAGTGGTTAAGTTGTATACAGGAATATGGTTTCCATACCTAGAAATGATCTTACCGGAGCTAGTCTCTATATCTAAAGTACGTACTGTTGTTATCCGATTGAGTCGTAATTTACAGAAATCTAATTCACATGGATTTAAAGATGGACAAGTCATTCATGGGATATTACCTTCAGAAGTTATCTATTTTAAGGAACATGGGATACGCTTTTCTGCCAATGTAATTCATGGTCATAAAACGGGTTATTTCTTAGATCATAGACATAATAGAAAACGTGTAGGTGAGTTATCTAAAGGGAAAAAAGTGCTTGATGTTTTTAGTTATGCGGGCGGATTTTCTGTACATGCGCTTGCTGGCGGTGCTACTGAAGTCATAAGTTTAGATATCAGTGCACAAGCATTGCAAGTCGCGCTAGAGAATGGAAAATTAAATCCCAATACAGGAAAACACAGTATCATGGCTATCGATGCGTTTGTAGGTTTACAAGAACTTATAGACACACAGCAAAGGTTTGATATTGTAGTGATTGATCCTCCTAGTTTTGCTAAAAGTGCCAAAGAGATTGAAAGTGCTAAGCATAGTTATAGTAGACTGGCTATGTTAGGAACACAGTTGGTTGCAAAAAACGGAATATTAGTACTTGCATCTTGTTCTTCACGAATTACAGCTCAGCAGTTTTTTGATATTTCTGAACAAGGCATTTTAAAACATAAAGACGCTTTTAAAGTAATAGAAAAAACATTTCACGATAGTGACCACCCCATTGGATTTCCAGAGGGAGCCTACCTTAAATGTGGGTATTATCATTTAGATTCATAAATTTAGTATTTTTCACCTATGAGAACATATATCTATATTATTGCCGCTCTATTATACGTTTGTGTCAGTTGTACTCCTGAAAAGCCAGAAGTGTTTCTATCGGCAGAAGAACGTTCACTGATACCATACCCTAATGAAATTGCTACTTCTGATCAAGGGTTTCTCATTGATGAAAATACAACGGTTTATGCAGGAACTCGTTTAGAAAGTCAAGCAATAGCACAAAGATTTTTGCAACGTTTTGAAAAAGCAAGCGGATGGATATTACCATCTAAGAACGAAAGCAAGCTAGCAAAAAATAGCATTCACTTTGTATTAGACCCGAATGCAATTGAAATTTCTAATGATGAAGGATATCTACTTAAGGCATCTAAAGATCGTATCATTATTAGAGCAAAAACAATGGCTGGTTTGCATATGGGAATTCAAACTTTATATCAATTACTACCCGATGCAATAGCTGCTGCTACTGTAACACCAGCTGTAGTATGGGCAGTTCCTGGAGTAGAAATACAAGATGCGCCTACGTATGAGTATAGAGGCGCAATGCTGGATGTAGCACGACATTTCTTTTCTGTACAAGATGTAAAACGATATATAGATTTAATTGCTAGCTATAAAATCAACAAATTACATTTACATCTTACAGATGATCAAGGATGGCGTATCGAAATAAAATCATGGCCAAAACTTACAGAAATAGGAGGCACCAGTGCAGTAGGAGGTGATCAAGGAGGGTTTTATACACAAGCACAGTATAGAGATATTGTCGCATATGCAAAACTGCATCATATTACAATTATTCCTGAGATTGATATGCCAGGACATACCAATGCAGCATTAGCTTCCTATCCAGAATTAAATTGTGATGGGAAAGCACGAGCATTATATACTGGAATGAAAGTAGGATTCAGCACACTTTGTGTGGATAGTGAAGTGACCTATACATTTCTTGATGATGTCATTAGAGAGTTGGCAGCACTTACCGATGGTGATTATATTCATTTAGGAGGTGATGAGTCTCATGTTACACCAAAAAAAGAGTATAATCTGTTTTTGACCAAAGCACAAGCGATTGTTAAAAAATATGGTAAGAATGTAATGGGATGGGAAGATATTCAAAGCGCAGGTATTTCTGATGAAGCTATTGTACAGCATTGGACAAATAGTGAGATCGCAACGCTAGGAGCAAAACAAGGTGCTTCTGTGGTATTATCTCCAGCTCCTAAAACATATCTTGATATGAAATATACAAAAGAGACAAAGATAGGTCTCACGTGGGCAGGAGTAACTCCTATTGATAGTGCTTATATTTGGAACCCTCGTACACTATTGAAAGACGTCCCTTCTTCACAAATTATAGGCATAGAATCTCCTTTATGGACAGAAACCGTAAGAGATATGAATGCCATCGAATATTTAGCATTTCCTAGACTTATAGGTCATGCAGAATTAGGTTGGTCAAAAGAAGATAATATAGGTTGGGATTCTTATATAGAACGACTTAAAAAGCATGTAAATCGTTTAAAAATTAAAGAAGTAGATTATTATCCATCTCCACTTTTAGAAGAATAATCTAATGCTTATTCCATAGATGTAATCCATTCTATTGCCTTCTCTAGTTTATAAAAATTGCGAATCTTATGACGAAATTTTTTCTTTTCGATCATAAAATCCATTAAACCATTTTTTGTATATGCTACAATGGCTAATGCTTTTAATTGAAAACCTTCTTTGTAGAACTTTTCCCAATCTTCATATTTTATATCGTAATCATTATATCTATTAGATATAAGAGAAAGGTTTATTTTTTTACCATAATGGCTGATAGCAATTTCAATAAGTTCTTGAGCGCTTTCCCAAGTAATATACTCTCCTTCATTTATCTGTGATATAATAAAGTCTTTATAAAAGTAAAATGTGCCACATTGTAAAATATAGGTCTCTTCAAAGTGGGGTAAAGCTTTGTAGTCAAATGTTTTCATATATGAAAAATACAATACTTATTCTTTTATATATGTTCTGATTAGACAGGAAGTAACTACGCTAGATTAATAACCTAGTTGTATAGTTAAAATACAAAGTATGAGTATCGTTTTGTTGTAAAGTTATTTTCTTTTTAAATAGAAAACTGCTTAGCTGACTAAAGATTTATCTCTTATTGTAGGTTTATGAGTGGTTACCCATTCAGCTGCTTCATATAAATTTTCGAATGTCTTGATTCTTGATTTGAAAAATATTTTTTCCATCATGACATTAATCAATCCACTTTTTGAATAGGTAACTACCGCAAAAGCTCTAAGTGTATGTCTTTGTTTAAAAAATTTTAACCAGTCTTGCGCCTCAATAGAGTAGGAGTGTATTCTGTTAGAAATGTATGATATTTTAGAACCACTTCCGTAATGATTTAAGGCTAATTCTATGATATCTTGAGCTGCTTCCCAATTAAAATGAACGCCTTCATTTATCTCAGAGATAATGAAATCTTCGAAGAAATAGAATACACCCGTAGAGAGGATATAAACATCTTCTAATTCGTATTTTAATTTTGATTCAGAAACTAGCATAGTATAAATCTACAGCAGATATTGATTAGGGAATATTAAAAATACCCTTTTTTATAGTTTAAGAGACAAAATACACAAAAAAATCGATGAATTACACAAATTACTAGTAATTTATTGACACCCACTACTAAAGCCTGTAGCATCAAAAGAGGCTTCTACAACACCAGTTCTTGTGTTTGAAATTGCTTGAATGACTAAGTTATTCATTCCGCTACCATCTCGTTTTGGGCTACAATATTCAAATAAGTAAAAACTATTTGCTTGATTGGCTACATTATTTGAAACTTGATTAAACACAGTTTCTAGTTCAGAACTATCTGTTGCAAAAACGCTTCCTGCAGTTCCTATTTGTGTAAGTGTATTTTCGTCTATTTCATTACCGAGACCAATCGTAAAGAAAGAAATATTCTCATCTGCATTAGCAACTGCGGTTAATGCTTCCTGTTCTGTAAAACGAGCAGCTTGGTCTGTACCATCTGTAAAGATGACAATAGATGCCGCTCCAAAAATATCTTGTGCTTCTGCATTTGTAATGAGGTCTTCTGCGACTTGCGTCGATTTTATAACAGCGCCATATAGATCTGTAGAAGGATCATTACTAATTTCTGGAGTAATACTATTTATAGCATCTTGTAATACAGTAGCACTCGATGTAGGTGCTTGTAACTCGTGTAATACATCTTCTCCATCAAACCAATAAATACCCATTTGAAAAGAATCTGTAGGAATAGACGGTACTACATTTGTAATAAAACTAATTGAAGCATCTTTTAATTCTTGTAAACTAGAACTCAAAACACTATTACTTAAATCAAGGACTAAGATGGTATTATTTATAAAAATCTGTGAATTAGGAGAAATCTCTGCAGAAGATTCTGAACTTGAAATTTCATTAAAACAAGTATCATTACGTCCTTGTTCAAAAATTCTAAAGTCAGATGGATTAAGTCCTGGTACGCCATTACCATCTAGATCTGTCACTCTAAAAAACACAGATACTTTAGAAGGAAGTGTCGTAAAAGAATCTTCGATAGTAAGTGTTAATTCTTGAGCGCCTAGATTAAGACATTCTATGCCACTATTTGAGTTTCCATCGTCATCACGCGTGCTGCATGCGGTAGTGATACATAGTAGGAGAGCTAAAAAATAAAAAAAGGTGATTTTCATAAATGATTCGATTTGATTGATGCTAGCATAACGCTTGCCGTTCCTTTTTTATTTTAAATACATTATGTTAAGAGATACATAATTTTACGACCTAAGTAAAAAATTAAAGTTCATTTCAGCATGATTTTGGTACAAAACTTGTTAATGGATATGTTAAGGATCACCTATTATTAATACGCATTTACTATCTTTACTAATCAAATAGCTATTTTGAAAACTACATCTAAGACATCTATTTTTAAAAAAATCCTATTCATACTAACCTTATTTTGTGTGAGTATAGGATATGCTCAATTAGATGCACCTCGTAAATCTATTAAGATTGAAGGCAAACAGAATAATGAAGCTCCAAAGCCAATTTTAGTCTCTCCAGAAAATGCTTCATCAAGCATTTCGTCAGAAACACTCTCTGTAAAAAGTAAAGTGAAATTAGGGCAACCAGAAAGCGGCACCAAAAAACGAGAGGTTCGTTTTATGGAAGGGGAAGAGTTTGCAAAAAAAGATTATACCGCACTAGAAAATAAGCTTAATAACAAGAATAATTACACAAAAGATGCAGGTTTAAAACCAGAATATTATAACGATCAGCATTTTGGCGATTTTAAAAGTGGTTCTAAATTTGTTCGTTTCTTATACAGAGACCATGAGTATGTAGATGGAGATAGAGTAAGTGTCGCTGTAAATGATACGATTATACATCCTAATATTCATCTCGCTGGTGAATTTCAAGGGTTTTATATAGACCTTAAAACGGGATTTAATAAAATAGATATCACAGCATTAAATCAAGGAACTTCAGGACCTAATACCGCTCAGTTTGTAATGTATGATGATAATAGACAAGTGATCTCTTCCAATGTTTGGAATCTTGCAACAGGCGTTAAAGCCACAGTTATTATCGTAAAAGACTAATCATAACTTTACTTATTCTTTATACGCTTTCGCGAAATCGAACTTGTGAGATTCACGACCAAAGGGAGAGCGTAGCGTTAAAGCGTAACCAACCATACCTCATTTATTATCTATGAAATCAACGATACTATTTCTGTTTTTATATGTGTTTATTGCACAATCTGCTTTTACACAAGAAGAAGAATTACTTCTAAAAATAGATGAACCTTGGCGAAGTGAGCAATTAACATTTCCTATCGCATTTGCACCATCCTTAGATTATAAAGGAATAGAAGAAGTACGTTTTGCAAAAGGGTGGGGAACACCAGATAGTGAGGAGTTTTGGACTTATACATTCTTATGGTATCTGGACGAAGACCCAAGTGTAACAGCAACTCGTTTAGAAAAGGATATTGAAGCTTATTTTAACGGACTAATGGCTTTGGTAGGTAAAGGCAACGGTCTTACTGATATTCCTAATGCAAACGTTGTTTTTGTACCAGAAAACAGTAATGAAGGATCATATATAGGAAAAGCAAAGATCTTTGATGCCTTTTTTACAAAAGACATACAAACGCTACATATAAAGGCAGTATCAGGTTTTTGTGAAGAAACAAATAAGTATACTGTACTTTTTACATTTTCACCAAAAACATTTGATCATTCTATTTGGAAAACATTAAATGGTATTACACTCACTGTAGCTTGCGAGTAACTTTTTTAAAGATTTATTTTTTTATTTATTTCTATAAAAGGATTTGAGAAATAATCTATAGTCGGTAAACTTAGCTCATTTTTTATAACAATATTTCCGTTTCTGAAAATGGTATACTTTTTACCACTAATTGATATAGAATCCTCTTCTTTAACGACTCCATTAAATACAAGACTTGCTTTATCGGTATTAATGACTCCTAAATGAGCTCTTAAATTCTCTCTTTCATCATAATCATTCAGGTTAGAACTTATGATCTTAATATCAATAATACTATAACCATGCATATAGTCCAAAGGTCTTTGTCTTAGAATTATTCCCTGAAGTTTTAGATTAACCTCTGCATAATATACTTCATCAGTAGATTCGTTAGAACCTTTGTAAGTAACTTGTATAATAATAGCTATAAGAATTATGCCAATAATTGGATATAGAACTTTTGTAAAATTCATATTTAATGAAGTTTTTTTCCAGCGACATAGACACCTGCACTTGGTAACTCAAACAATTCTAAATCAAAATAAGAGATAGAAGCTAGAAAGTGATCAAAGATATCAGCCATTATGTATTCATAGTTTTGCCATCGTTTGTCACTACTAAAACAATAAATTTCCAGAGGAATTCCCTGCGATGTAGGCGCTAATTGACGCGCCATGATCATCATATCTTTATTAACAGCAGAATGCTGAGAGATATAGGTTTCCATATATTTTCTAAAAACACCAATATTAGTAAGATTACGACCATTTACTTGAAGTTCTCTTGAAATACCTAAGGTTGTATTAGAAGCTTCTATTTTCTCTTGACGATCGGTGAGATATGTTGTTATTAGATGAATTTGTTTTAGTTTTTCTATATCCTCATTTGCTAAGAATTTTATACTCTCTTGTTTAATATATAAAGCTCTTTTGATACGCCTTCCATCAGAATCATTCATCCCGCGCCAATTTTTAAAACTATCTGAGATTAATGCATAGGTAGGTATAGTTGTAATGGTTTTGTCAAAGTTTTGAACTTTTACGGTGGCTAAGTTTATTTCTATAACATCTCCGTCAGCACCATATTTATCAAATGTGATCCAATCACCAATACGTACAATATCATTGGTGGCCACTTGAATACTAGCTACAAAACCTAGAATGGTATCTCTAAACACTAAGATAATAACCGCCGAAATGGTTCCTAAACCAGCTAAGAACTTCCATAAGTCAATATCAGAGACAACAGCTAATGCTAGGAATACGCCTGCAAACCAAGCAAAAATCATAAATACCTGAATGTAACTATCTATAGGTTTGTCTTTAAGTCTTGGTTTGGTTTTAAAATAACTCTTTAATGAGTTTAAGAAAGCACGTGCAATACGTAATACCAATACAATTCCTAGTAATTGTAAAAATTTAATGGCAAAAAGCTCTAAATCTTTAAAGTCTTGAAAAATATGTGGTACCGTCCAATAGGCAATAAGGAGTGGTAGTAAATGTCCAACACGTCTAGGAACTCTATTTTCTATAAGTAAATCATCGAGTTTTGTTTTTGAAGCTGTAGCGATCCCGCTAGATACTTTACGTAATATTTTTCGCGAAAGCATATCTACAATTAATAAGACAGCAACTAAAAGTATACATAAAACAATGACATTGACATAAGTTGCCACAGAGACAGAGAGTCCTTTATCAATTAAAAAATTATAGAGCCAATGGCTTATTTGTTTCATACAATGAATAACTATTTGCACAAAAATAGTATTATTATAGGTTGATAAAGAATAAGAACGCCTAGAACTAACAAATCATTAGATATATGTCTATAAACTTTTCAGAATTTGCCCCTATAGAAACCTCTCGTTTACATCTTCGAGCACCTAAAATAGAAGATCGGGAGACGATTTTCTTTATGCGTACAGATCCTAAAGTAAATGAATATATACAACGTGTGCCGCCCAAATCATTACAACAAATAGATCTTTTTATTAACGATCGTTTGAGAGATAGGGAAGTAGGACTGAGTATCTATTGGGTACTTACATTAAAAGAAAACCCAGATCAGTATATAGGCGCGATATCACTTTGGCATTTTTCTGAAGATCGAAAAACAGCTGAAGTTGGCTATGATTTACACCCAGATTATCAAGGAAAAGGCTATATGAGTGAAGCATTACAAGCTATAGTACGTTTTGGTTTTGATACATTAGAGTTACATACTATAGAAGCATATACCCATGAGAATAATACTTCTTCTAAACAATTATTAGAAAAGTTTGAATTTTCACTTACTGATAAGAAAGATATAGACGTTCCTAAAAATTGTGTTTACGCACTTAAAAATAAATGAGTACTTATTCTTTTTGATCTAAAAAATCGCCTAACTGATTTAATTTCGTATCCCAGAATTGCTCGTAGAACGCTAACCAATCTTTGACTTCTTGAAGCGGTTTTGTTTCTGCTTTACAAAAACGTTCTCTGCCGGAAGTAGCTATAGATATTAAACCTGCATCTTCTAGTGTTTTAAGATGTTTTGTAACGCCTTGTCTCGTCATATTAAACTGAGCAGAAACTTGCGTAATAGGCATGGCAGTTGCTGCAATCACCAAGGCGTGAAATACTTCACGCCTTGTAGGGTCTGCAATCGCTTTTAATATTTTAGTGATATTATCCTGCATGTACTAGGTTTTTTAGATACCCCATAAGCCCCGTTAAACACTGATCCCAACCACCATTAAAACTTTGAAACATCTCAACAGCGGTTTCATCATTATAGTTTGAAATACCTGAATGTTCTAAATATAACTTAGTACCTCCTTCAACTTCTTCTAAGACCCACTTTACAATAGTTTCCACAGGATTTTCAGTCACAATCCATGAGTATATAAGTGTGTAAGGTGTAGCTTCAAGTACTTCTCCATGTATGGGAGAGCATTCATCTCCTGAGGCATTAAAGGTATATTGAAACCCTTTTTCTGCTTTGAAAGTAGCAGGAATAAACCACGTTGAGATTTGTTCTTGATTGGTGATAGCATCCCATACTTTCTGAATGGAATGATTAAATAACTGTTCTTTTGAAATAATGTCTTTCATTTTGTATTGATTTTTTGATTAATGCAACTAATTAGTTGCTAAATTATAAAAATTATTTTTATATGCAACTTTTTGGTTGCTTGTTTTAATTCCTTTATTTAGTAGCTTCGCATACTAACATCTATGTTTTTCTTTAGAATAGGGGAATAGAAGTAATTTGTAGTATATATGAACATCATTTATAGAGTATCTGTTTTCTGTCTATTTGTTACATTGACAAGTTGTTTATCTGATCATGCCTCGACAATCTATCAACATACCATAGTTCCTGCTCCACAAGAGGTCTTATTGGTCAATGATTTTATAGATATAACAACACTTCCAGAAAATTTAGGGACAACAGAAAATGACTTTGGTGCATTTCAGTTTTTATTAGATCAAGTCATATTCGCACCACATTCTCTAGTTACTAAAGAAAACTTAACCTCAGATAGATTGCAATTAGAAATAACGACCTCTTTAGAAGAAGACGCATATGTGCTTGCATCTTCAGAAGATGCTATCCATATTTTAGGAGGAAGTGATCGTGCGGTACGTCATGGTATTATGACCTTATCTCAACTTATTACTGAGGAAGGTACTGTTCCAATTGGGATTATTAAAGATCAACCTGATTATGAGTATCGATCATTGATGATTGATTTATCTCGTAATTGGCATTCGGTGGCAAACTTAAAACAATTAATAGCTCTTGCTGGATTTTATAAACTGAAGTATGTCCATGTACACTTAACAGATGATAGCCTATTTACATTTCCGAGTGAGGCATTTCCTAACTTAATGAGTGAGCAACACTATTCTAAAAATGATTTTAAGGAATTAAACGCTTTCGCGAAAGCGTATGGAATTACTTTAATACCAGAGATTGATATGCCAGGTCATTCAAGTGCTTTTATCCGTGCGGATGCAAAACGCTGGGCTATCGAAAATACTAATGCAAACTACTATACCTTAAACATGGGAAGTGAGCAAGTATATGAGGGTATTCAGGTTTTATTAGAAGAAGTCGCAGAAGCATTTCCTGAAAGTCCTTATATACATATAGGCGGTGATGAAGTCCACACAGGAGGGTTTGATACAGATCCTCAGGTACAAGCTTATATGAAAGAATACAAATTAGCCTCTCTTAATGACTTGTACCATCATTTTATCGTACGAGTAGGGGAACAAGTGAAAAAGGTCGGAAAACAGCCTATGATATGGTCTGGGTTTAATGGGCAGAGTTCGGTTAACATCCCTAAAGATTTTGTGATTATGGCTTGGGATATGTCAGATTATACACCTCAAATGCTACTGGATGATCAATATACTATTATTAATGCTTCTTGGAAACCATTATATGTCGTTAATAATCGTAAATGGTCTCCTGAAACTATTTATAATTGGTCCCCAAGACAATGGAAAACACATCAAACTCCAGACTCATTATCTGGACATTTAGTAAAACAATCTCAAATGATTGCTGGTGGTTCCATGTGTGCTTGGGAGCAAGGACAATATAAAGAACTGATAAGCTTACGTAAACGTCTTGCAGCAATGAGTGAACGGTTATGGAATTCAGACAAAACAGATTATACGTCGTATGTCTTAAGAAACAAGGCGTCTGATAAACAATTAGACGCTATTTTATTTCCTTTCAGGCTTATAGAAGAAGGATTGACACAAGGAGATTGGGAAGATGCCAATCGGTATGAGAATTTTCAATTTGAAGATACTTTATCTATAAAAATACAATCAAAGCAAGAGGATATCACAGTACATTATACACAAGATGGTCGTATACCTACATTGACAGATCCTGTATATACAGCACCAATTATTTTACAAAAAACGGGCGTGATCTCTTTTCAGGCTTTCAAACACCAAAAAGCCATAGGACATACTTTAGAAAAGAAATATTTCTTAGCTCCTATAAAAGCGAATATAAAAGGGTTGATTACAGACTTACCACCGCATAGTTGGCAACATCATAAGTTTGCAGATTCTCTTACGCTTACATTTACAACAAAACGAAAAGGCACGTTACGATATACTATTGATGGGAATCGTCCTAAGGCAACAAGTACTATATACAAAGACCCTCTTGTAATTCATGATACTAAGACCGTTCAAATAGGATTGTTTGACGATATGGATATGCAAATTGGATCTTCTTGGGGGCATGGGTATGTAAAACCTGGTCTAGAGACAAGTTTAACAACGCATAAACCTGTAATTACAAGCCAAGGAGAAAATGAATTATGGACATCTTCACTAATCAATGATGGAGAGATTGCCCGCAGAGATCACTGGGGGTTAAGAACCAATGGAAATAATTGGGCAGTTATAGATCTTGAAAACGAATATGTTATTACTAGATTTAAAACATATACCTATTGGGATGGCAGCCGATTTTATGAATATACGATAGATGTTTCTGTAGATGGAGATTCTTGGCAACAAGTGGTGGATAGAAGTACAAATAGAGAAATATCTACTCCAGAAGGCACTGAAGACCATATATCTCCTACAAAAGCACGCTTTATACGATTAAATCTGTTGAGAAACAGCGCTAACCCTAGTTTACATTTAGTAGAATTTCAAGCTTTTGAGGATTAAGAAATTTTAATGATTATTTTAAAATATATGATGTTTAAAATTAGATAGTTATAAAATAGTATTAAGTAATTTTTTGTTTGAATATACTTTATGTATTATTTTATAAATTAGCTTTAAAATCTTTTTTTAAAACTATGACTAGATCTTACGCCTTATCTATTAGTGTATTATTATTTTTGACTATGTCCCAATGTGCTTCCTTCGAAAAATTAAGTACTCCTGAGTTTATAGGAGATGCATCTTATTATCGAACTTGGGTGGCAGGTGTTAAAGGAGGAGGTTCTGGAATGGATTTTTATATTGATATAAATGATGTACCTGCATCTGTAGAACTTTTGACACTGTATTTTAAAGAATATAATGCACAGGTTTTTTTTGAAGCAAATCGATATGTTGCTCATTTTAAAACTCCAATGAATACGAGTACTACTAATGGATCTACTCCAGATATAACTCCGAAAAAAAAACCTCCTTTTGAGATTACTGAAGAAGAAGCGATTCTTATGTATAAAAAAGAAGGAAAGGAATACTATACTAAAATTCAAAAAATCACAAACAAAGGTCATATAGCCTTTCCAAGCGCAGGTGGACCTAATTCTAAACATTAAAAAACTAATTTTTTTTTATAAATCTCGATATTATAAAAAAAAGATACAATGACTCGTTTTTACTTTATACAAATTCTTATTCCTGAATCCTCGCTTTCTCAGTATCGGCGCTAGATCTACTTGTTCCTTCTTTTACTTTTGTATTTCCAAATGGGTATGAAAAACTAATACGCCAAATACTAGAAATTGTAGATTCTGGCCGGAAGCGTACATCAAAGACATTGTCATAGACTTCTGTTGTAAGATCACCGACTTGTGATTTGATATCAATACTTTTAAAGATATCGGTGACACTCAATTGTAGACTACTCCCATTTTTAAATTCCTTTTTTACTCCTGCATTTACAGACCCAAATCCTCTCACCGTAGCACTTCCATTAAAATGCTTTGACGTATACCACCCAGATAGTTCTAGTGAAATTTTTGAAGGAAATTGTATGGTCTGACTGCCATTAAAATTGTAATGTACATAGTCATGTGTAAGCTGGTCTCTCGTATGTAGTAATTTAAATTGTCGTACCCCAATCGTACCATTAAGATTCAGTTGCCACCAGTTATTTATTTTGACAGGGATATTGGATTGGAAGTCTATACTATTTTGATATTTCAAATTTTGAGGAGCTATAATAGCAAGATCACTACGATCATCTTCGGTTACTTGAAAACGCGCCAATGGATTGTCTTCTTGTGTCGCAATTAAAGAGAAACTATAGGACTTATAGGCATAAGTAGCTGTGAGCGTATTTGTAATGGCAGGAGAAAGCTGCGGATTTCCACTAAAAACCGATGTAGGACTATTATAACTTAAGAAAGAAGCGAGGTCTGTATAATTAGGTCTTGTGATTCTACGTGTATAAGCAAAATTCCAGCTTTTAGTATCAGATACTGTTTTGGTAATAAATAGCGAAGGAAATAATTGTCCAAAACGTCTATCTAAGCTGGCATCATCAAATTCTTGATTCCAATATTCATAGCGAAGACCAAGTTGGGTATTGATTGTAGGGCTTAGTTGATAATTTGCAATTCCATAAATAGCTCCAATTTGCTCTGTATTTTCATTGATATTTATAAATCGAGGATCGGTGACGAAGGTATCTCCTTCTTGAATTTCAATACGTGCATTGTTTGTTGTTTTAGACAATGACCCTTTTAGGCCTCCTTCTAAGCTTAGTTTATTATTGATAGGTCTACTGTAATCTACTTTTAAAACACCTACATCAATAGAAGTGCTATTGGTGCCTCGATTTCCATTGTTATAAATCTCCCCTTCAGGTTGAAAGGGCGTTCCATTTTCATCTAAATAGATACTTTGTACGTTGTTTGGTGTATCATTTTTGTAATTTATATAATCTGCAGTGATTCCAAAGGTATGTTTGTCATTTTTGGTTTCAAAGAAGGCTGAGGTATTATAATTTTTCCATTGTCCATCAGCTTGTAAATTAATACGCGCATCTAGAAATGGATTTGTTGGAAAGTTATAGAGTCCGCGGTTATCTGTAGTAATCGCAGGGTTGGATTGATTGTATAAAAGACTTACACCAAAAAGAGATTGTTTTGTAAGTTGATGCTCAAAGCCAGATGTGATATTATGACTTCTATTAAGTTGTGATGTTTCACTGGTGAAGTCTATAAAAGTTTCTCCTCCAAATACAGGTATATTAGTCCTTCCGAGACCATTCCAAGTACTGTAGGTATCGTCATAAGAAAATGAATATGTACCGTATACAGTAGTTTTCTCGGTTCCATAATTAAGTGATAGACTGGTGGTTTGTTTAAACCCTTCTCCATATCCAGCCGATAGGGTTGCATTTCCTCTTGTGCCTAATGCTTCATTTTTATCGAGCACAATATTTATAATTCCGGCATTCCCATCGGCGTCATAACGTGCAGAAGGATTGGTAAGGAGTTCTATCTTTTTAATATTGTCGGCGCTCATTCCTTGTAATAGTGTAATAAGGTCTGAAGTCGGAATTCGTTGTGTTTTTCCATTAATCATAATCGTAGTTCCACTTTTTCCATTTAGTGAAAAGCTATTATTTCGTTGATCTAAAATGACACCTGGTGAGCGTTCTAATACCTGTAAAGCAGAGCTTCCCTTGGTAAGAATACTACTCTGTACATTAATAATACTGCCTTCCTGTGTGCGTTCGATGAGCTTCTTTTTGGCGACGATAGCAACTTCATCTAAAGCGGTAGCTTCCTCTAATAGTGTAATGATTGGGATTGTTTTTGTGTCCGCTTTCGCGAAAGCGAACGACTCCGAATTCCATGTTTGATAGGATAATAAATTCACCTGTAAGGTATATTGACCTGTTGGGATATCGTCTATTTTAAAATCACCCGTTTCATTTGTAATAACCCCTTTTATAAGTTCTTGGGTATCGCTTGTGAATAACATTACATTAGCGAAAGGAATTGGATTTTCGCTTGAATCTATGACATGACCCGTTACTTGACTATAGCCAGTATATGTAATTATTAATACTATTAAAAGGATATGTATTCTCATAATCTTGGATTGTTGATACCGCAATAACTACAGAGAATTCATAGAAAGAAAATAGGATTGCTAAGAGGTAGAAGATTCTTTATAAGCGGTATATCATGCTAAAAACAAGCATTTGCAGACGATACTTAGGTGTAAATAGCCACTTATCAATTATTTCTTACTTCTTGTCAAATAATCTATAGTAATTACTTAGGTCTTATTGTATTTTTATAGAATGACTAAACGATTAGAATCTATTATTTCTCAGATCATGAAATATAAAGGGCATCATATTGCACTATGGGCCTTATATCATTTTGTTTGGTGGTCTGTTTATGAGGGGAGTATCATTCGTGTTTTTACTACATTACTAGAACCTCAAAATATCATTAAGTATTTAGGATATGTTATTTTTCAAGCGCTAGGTGTTTACTTTTGTTTGTATGTGTTGATTCCTAAATTTTTAGAAAAACGCAGGTATATTTATTTTTTTGGAAGTCTTATAGCTACGTTAATAGGAACGGCATTATTTATTACCTGCAATTATTATATATCGGGTGCTATTGTAGGAATTTCTCCATATGAACTGTTTAAGATAACTCCAGCTTCTCCAATTACTATTTTTAAGAATAATGCGTTTCCTTCTTGTGTTGCAGCAATGACATTGGGAATGAGTATTAAATTGGCTAAAAACTGGTTGTTATCTCAAAAACAACAACAGCTCCTAGAAAAAGAAAAATTAGAGACAGAGCTTAAATTTTTAAAATCTCAATTTAATCCGCATTTTTTATTTAATACGATTAATTCCATTTTTGTTTTGATCAATAAGAATACAGAAATGGCTTCAGAATCCCTTGTAAAATTCTCTAGCTTATTACGGTATCAATTGTATGAATGTAATACACCTACCATTCAATTGAGTAATGAAATACAGTATATTAAGAGTTTTATAGAGTTAGAAAGCTTGCGACAAAACGATAATTTTTCTTTAGAAGAATCGTATCCTGAAACCGTACCAACAGATCTTATGATTGCTCCTTTTATTTTGATTCCATTTATAGAAAATGCGTTCAAACATTTGGCAGAAGATCATCAATTAAAGAAATGGATTCAATTTGATTTGCGTATAGAAGATGGTGTGCTGACATTTTTTATAGCCAATAGCGCTAATTTTCAAATTCAGACACATACGTTAGAAGATGCTTCTTATAAAGGTCTAGGACTTAAAAATGTAAAACGTCGACTCGATTTAGTATATCCAGATACGTATACTTTGATAGTAACAGAAAATAAAGATCGGTATACAGTACAACTTTCCTTAGTTCTATCAAAACAGGTCCATGTTCAACTTCAAAAAGTAACCGCATGATACGATGTATAGTTGTAGATGATGAGCCTTTGGCAAGAGAATGTATTACAAATTATATTCAAGAGATTGATTTTCTTAGTTGTGTAGGGAGTTTTACTACCGTATTAGAAATGAATTCATCACTGAGTATTGAAGATGTAGATGTGTTATTTTTAGATATTCAAATGCCGGTTATTAATGGATTGGATTTTTTGAAAATGACTAAAAGTCCGCCTATTACGATTCTTACTACGGCCTTTCCTAATTATGCTATTGAAGGTTTTGAATTGAACGTATTGGATTACTTATTAAAGCCTATTTCGTTTAATCGGTTTTTTGCTGCAGTCACAAAAGCAAAAAAGCAGTATGCATTACAACAATCTGCAACTGATACTGTATTGATTCAAGAAGAACAAGATTGTTTTTTTATTAAAAGTGATGGGAAGTATGAAAAGATTTATGTGAATACGATTCTTTTTGTACAAGCCATGCAGAATTATGTGATTATTCAAACCACAGAAAGACGTTATATAACTTTACTTTTTCTCAAAAATGTGATAGAAAAGTTAGATAAAAAAGCTTTCATTAGAGTTCATAAATCGTATGTAGTCGCTATTGCAAAAATAGACGCGATAGAATCGCATGAGATTTGTATACGTGAGTATAAAATTCCGTTGAGCAGAAATTATAAAAAAGAAGTAATGCCTGTCATTATTGGAAATAAATTATGGAGCGGACATAAATAGTTTTAAAAAAACTACGTTACTCCATGGAATAACGTAGCTCTTCTAATTACTTATTTAGTGCGTTCTAATGCTAGTTTTACGGCTTCATAGGCATTGACTACTTTTCCTGTTTTAGATAATGTGTCAAATGGAACTGGTTCTTCAGTACCAGGCTTATGTACTTCTAATGATGCAGATACTGCAGAGTCCTCAATAATACTTTTAACTTCTTCAGGAGTTAACTCTGGGAAATAAGAAAGTAATAAAGCTGCAATTCCTGTAACTACGGGAGACGCCATACTCGTACCACTACGGTTTCCATATTCATTATTTGGTAAGGTCGAGTAAATATCAACACCAGGCGCAAAAACATCAACTCCTTTTTTTCCATAATTTGAAAAACTAGCGACAAAATCTTCATTATAGTTACCAGATGTGGCACCTACTTCAATCCAATTGGTTGCCACAGTTCCATCTAAAAGTAATGGAGAAGGGAAATTGTAATAATAATCGATATTCGTATTATCATTTCCTGCTCCGTGTACTAGTAATACGCCTTTTTCTTGCGCATATTTTACAGCCGCATCTACCAATTCTTTTTGTGGAGAATAGTCTTTACCAAAACTCATATTGATGACACGCGCTCCGTTATCTACAGCATATCGTATTCCATTAGCCACATCTACATCTGCTTCGTCACCCATAGGCGTGTTACGTATAGGCATAATAATGCTTTCTGGTGCAATTCCTCTAACACCAATTTTATTATCGCTTTGAGCTCCTATAATTCCTGAAACATGAGTTCCGTGCTCAGATCGTTTTGAGACATCAGAATTTCCATATCCTGATGTTGTTTCTCCCACTATAGTACGTCCATCAAAATCTAGGCTGTAATTGTATTTGAGGCGAAGTTCAACTTCTTCTAGTCGGCTTACAGATGAAGTATACCTATCTATAAGTCCTTCAGAAGTAAGTCGTCCATTATTACGATCCAATATTCTTAAATAGGTTGCTTTTAATTTTTCGATGTTAGAAGAACGAGGTTTAAATTTTTCAAGCTCTTTTCTGCTAAAAGATTCTTTATCTAATGCTTTTAGTAATGGTGGCACCAGCGATTCTAAAAAATCACTTTCTTCTTTAGTATCATTATATCGCTCTTGCCATGTTTGTTTTGCTTCTTCATATTTTTCTTTAAAACCAAGAAATATAAGATAGTCTTCTCTTTCTTCAGGTGTAATGGTATACTTATCTTTCGTGCCAAAACGTTTTAGGTAGTCTCTATAAATTCTTGTCATCTCTAGGGTTTCTGCCACTAAGCTTTCTCCATTAGCGTTTCCTATAAAATTCCATCCGATGGTATCATCTATAAACCCATTGCCATCATCATCTGTATTATTTCCTGCGACTTCATCTTCATTTTTCCAAACACGATTTTTTAAATCTTCATGTTCGATATCTAATCCAGAATCTAAGACAGCAATAATTACAGGTTGTGGAGTTCTGTTTTTTAATAATTTATATGCCTTATCTAGGCTTATTCCGGGATATCCATCTTTTTTCTTATCCAATAAATGCCATCCGTCTGGAACTTCTTGTGCTTGTAATTGTATAGATGAACATAGAATGACGAAGCTTGTCAATATCAAAGCAATGTTATTTTTAATCATAGAATTTATTTTAATAGGTAATTAGTACTGTAAGTCTATTTCGAAGTATGAAAAATAAGTATTTTTTATCAGTTTCAAAATCAACAGTTTCTTAAAATATATCTATGGTAAACTTTAGAATAAATACTTAGAAGTATACCTATCTTTGATATACATTATGTAGTTATAGATTTATGAGAGAATTTGCACAAAACGCTTCAACGAATACTAAAAAAGATAAAAAGTCTAGAATCACAATAGGAAAAGCATTTAAAACCATTATTTGGCCACGTCGTAAATTGGTATTTATAGGATTAATCCTTATTGCTATTAGCCGATTAGCTAGCTTAGTATTACCATGGCAAACACAAGTATTAATAGATGAGATTGTGTTTTGTAAATATTTAGATAGACTAGATAATGTTTTATGGTTTGTCGGAAGCGCACTTCTAGTACAAGCGATCACCTCTTTTTTATTAACTCGCATTTTAAGTGTACAAGCACAATATGTAATATCAGAATTACGAGCGCAAGTACAGAAAAAGGTATTGTCACTTCCTATTAGTTTTTTTGATAACACAAAATCAGGGGCATTAGTGTCTCGTATTATGAGCGATGTAGAGGGGGTTCGTAATTTAATTGGAACGGGATTGGTACAATTGGTAGGAGGTACCATTACAGCGGTGGTCTCTATTGTATTATTAATACAAATTAATCCTTGGATGACTTTATTTGTTTTCTTACCTGTCACCATTTTTGGATATGTTGCGTTACGAGCATTTAAGTATATACGACCTATTTTCAGAAATCGAGGAAAGATTAATGCTGAAGTAAAAGGGAGATTAACAGAAACACTAGCTGGGGTACGTGTTATTAAAGGGTTTAATGCAGAAGATCAAGAAAATAAATCCTTTGAGAAAGGTGTAGACCTTTTATTTCAGAATGTAAAGAAGAGTCTAACGGCAACGGCAATAATGACAAGTTCATCAACTTTCTTATTAGGGCTAGCCTCTGTAGGTATTATGGGAATAGGCGGTTATTTTATGATTCAAGGCGAAATGACAACGGGTCAGTTTTTATCTTTTACGTTGTATTTAGGACTGATGATCGCACCTATTGTACAGATGAGTAATATAGGGAGCCAACTTACAGAAGCGCTAGCAGGATTAGATCGTACAGAAGAATTGATGAATATGACTCCTGAAGATGAAGTAGGAGATCGTACAGTAACCTTAACAGAATTTAAAGGCAATCTACAGTTTGATAAGGTTTCTTTTGCCTATGAAGAAGGGAAAGAGGTCATACACGATATTAGTTTTAAAGCGCCTGCGGGTTCTGTGATTGCACTAGTAGGAAGTTCAGGTTCTGGAAAGTCTACCATTGCAGGATTGAGTGCGACCTTCTTAAACCCAGATTCTGGAACAATTTCTATAGATCATCAGGATCTGTCTAAAGTCAAGCTAAGTAGTTTTAGAAAACATTTAGGCGTTGTTTTACAGGATGAGTTTTTGTTTGAAGGGACGATACGTGAGAATATCTTATTCCCAAGACCAGATGCTAGTGAAGAACGATTATTGCAAGCGGTCAAAGCAGGGTATGTGAATGAATTTACAGATCGTTTTGAAGAGGGATTAGATACCTTAATTGGAGAGCGAGGTGTGAAACTTTCAGGAGGACAACGACAGCGTATTGCCATTGCGAGAGCCATTCTCGCCGATCCTAAGATTATTATTCTAGATGAAGCAACATCCAATCTAGACACAGAAAGTGAAGCCTTAATTCAAAAATCATTAACTGAGCTTGTAAAAGACCGAACTACAATTGTCATTGCTCACCGTTTAAGCACCATTAAAAAAGCTGATCAAATTCTGGTGATAGAAGCAGGTCGTATCGTTGAACAAGGAACACATGATGAGCTTATAGCCAAAGAAGGGAGGTATTTTGATTTATATACGTATCAGGCGAAGATATAACGGCAAGAGATATGCTTTTCATTGGTAATTGTAATGAATACGCTTTCGCGAAAGCGTATAAAGTAGTATCCAAACTGCATAAATAACTTACAATTATACCATTTCTCACTCTTTTTACTACACCGTATTTTGAATAATTTACGCTAGTAGTCACTGTTTTAGCTAGTAAGCGCCTATCGGTGTTAGCTATTGTCATTCAGTTAGTTGTATACATTTGAAGTATTAATAATCATTTAAAATTTTTAAGTAATGTTAAAGAACATTTTAAATCAAGAAGGTGTACAACAATTAGAGACATCAAAACAGAAATCAGTAACAGGAGGCGGATCTTGTGCTAGTGGTATTTATTGCGATACAAATGAAGATTGCGGAGGCGGTTGGGACTCTAGATGTATCAGAAATGAATGTCATCTTTTTTAAAACATTAAAAAGATGCATACTTTTTAGCATCACATGTATGTTCTTTTTTATGTAAACAAAAGCTATACGTACTAAACGTATAGCTTTTAAAATTAAAAGATGATTTCCTACTTAGAATATTTAGGTAAACATTTTTTATCCAAATATCATGTCCCTTTAGGCGTATCTTTAACAATCTTCATCTTGTAATAAGGGAGTTCCTTTGTGAGATAAGTATAGACACCAGTTGAGTGTTTCAAATCTATTCATCAAGTCTCGAATGGAATCAAAAAGACGCGCATCTGATTCTTGATTTTTGATAGTACGATAGAATTTTTCAAAGGCATAGTCCATATCTGCAAATTGGTATGCTTCTTCTACATTCTTTTGTAACACCTCTTGTAATGCTTTTACACTATCCACTTTATTTCTGAATAGCTTTGTTAATGTAGTAGGAGAGGAACAACCATTTCTTCGTACTTCTTGTAACTCTTTACATAAACAATCCCAATCTGTCGTTCCTGAAATTTCACCAAAATCAGTAAAAGCGCCTTGTATTCTATCTACGAGTTGAGCTATTGCATTTGAGTTTTTATCAGTTTTTAAACTAAAACCATAACCTACAATTTTTGTTTCACCGAGGATAGGCGTTATTCCTACCATTTCTTGAACAGTACCAATTTCAACATTTGCTTTGTTGAGTTTTGCTCTTACAACCATCAATACTTTAGTGCCTGGGCGTAATGAATCTGTAATTTCGATAGTTGGGTCTTCTCCTGGTTTGACCATGATGCATTTATCCATACTTGAGAACACTAATTCAACAGCATCAATCATTTTATTTTCTGCTATTGTTACAGCTACTTGTAATGGTACCGTTTTTAGTCCTTTTTCGTCTGGATAATCTATGATGATAGGTTGAAAAGAAAGTTGATCTTCAGCGATATTACCAAAATTCATCAATGTGCTTTCGATCGTTAGATTTCTTTGCGCCCAATCATTATTATCTCTAACCAATTGCTCTGTCTGTGCCCATGTAAGAGCGGTGATATCTTCGCCAGGTTCTGCTGGTGTATGCACCACTGCAAAGACACAACTATGTGTTGGACTACCATTTGGTATTGTCCATGGAAGCGATACTGTTTGTGTTGTTCCAGGTGTAAGCGTTCCTGTAATTGGAGCAGCTCCTAATAATTGAATATTTGCGGCTCCGCCACCTGCACCAGGATGTTTTAAATAAAAACGAACTTCGGCATCTCTTACACGTAGGTTTTCTAATACATCAATTTTTGCAAATAAATAGTTGGTGTGTAAGGTAACTCCGTCCATTTCAAATCGTGCAGGGTTTTCATGATCTGGAGTTCCATCTGCATTTAAACCTCCAGCTACATTTGCCTGACGGTTCCATACATTTGACATAGCGTAGAAGTTTCTTCCAGGAAATCCAGGATTTGATTCAATACCAGCATCTTCTGGGAAATCTTTTAATACGGTATCTGGAATATCATGCATTAAACAACATGTATTTGTAGATGTACTAAGTGCAGGATTTGCAACATTAATACAGTTCCAATGTGTATTATTTGTCGAATTAGGGATATTTGGAGAGCCAGACGGTGTCATTACGGTATTATCATCTGGTTCTGTACAGCCTGAAAAAGTAGCTCCAGGATGTCCTAAGCCTAGAATATGTCCTAGTTCATGTGCTAATAATTGTGGGTTTCCGGCATTGTTATCACTCATTACTACATTCCCTAATATAGAGTTACACGCATTGGCAACACCTCCTCCTATAGAAGGTAAATTATTGTCTACTACAAATACTTCAATGGCATTTGCATTTGGAGACGTATACGAGGCTCTGATGTTAGCAATATTACTACTTGTTTTAAGGGTTGCATCTGTAATAATGTGAATAGGTAATACATTAAAATTAATACAACATTTTCCCCAAACAGTGCTTGCAGATGCCATTTGAACCGCTACAGATTGTCCCGTAGGAGACATATCAGAAGTACTACTTCTATATCCTACAGGTTGAATCGTTAGTGTGCGTTCATTTACCTCTAGATCAGGATGACAATTTCCTATATTGGCAATATCTCCTAATGTAGAACCAGCTAAAAGAAATGTAGATGGGCGCTTTTGATATAATTCTAAGGTATCTACTAGATGAATACCTCCATTTTTGTAACGCATTGTAATGGTAAGGTCTCTTAATTGATATTTCCCTTCATTATCAGAAGAGATATCAAACCTTCCAGAAACGATGGTTTCAAAAGTTTCAGACTCAACAGTAGTCACATGGTCACTAATCCAAGTAACTCCTAATTCATTTTCAATAGCTTTATATACAATATCTGAGGTAGTTTGTATGGTAAATGAAAGCCCTTCTTTATCTCGTTTTAAGGTGTTTTTTCCAAAATGAGCCATACCACTTATTTTGCCAGTATTCTTTCCTCTTGATGCTACACCTAGACCATACCATCCTAGCTTTGCTAGTTTAATACAAATACTTTTGTCATGTTTTTCTACAATTTGGAGTTTCATCTCTCCTTCAATAAAGTCTCTTTTTCCTTCTTCTTCTGAGTTTACCTGAAGATTTCCTTGTAGCTTCACAAGAATATTCTCTTTAAATGTCGTTTTCATTGCTTTATAGTTTAAATAATAGATAACAAAATTCAAGATTTAACTATAATAATCTGCAAGGTAAATGACTCATTATTAGGTATTAGAAGCCCTTTTTGTGCTAAGGTGTATTTACCTGTGGTGAAGGTGTTTTATGAAAGGTGTGGTTAAAAATAAAAAGCATTTTATGTCACAAAACGTTACAAAAAGCGTCTATCTTAGTATAGCTAATCATTCTCTATGTTATTTGAACCTCAAATTCCAGAATTGCAACGTCACATCGATCATTATTGGATTATAGATGATATTGCGCAGTTGTCTTTTGGGAATCACCAATTATATGCTTATCCTGGAATTACTCCAGATATGATTATTGTATTGGGAGGGTATTATACCATTGATTATATGGGGAAACGTTTCAAATCTAATAAAAGTCAGTTGTTTAGTTTCATTCATAAAGAAGTAGTTATGGATTTAACGCATCTTAAAGCCTGTGTTATTATTAAATTTAAATCCCGCGGACTTTCTTCGTTAAAACCTTTTTTAGATCTTGATTCAGATACTCTTATGCGAGATTCAGTTGCATATACAAATGATGTATTTGATGCTAAAATAGAGCAGTTTAGATCACACTTACAAACGTTAACAGCCCCAGAAATAGCTATAGAACTAGATCAATGGTTGATTGCGCATTATAAAAGAGAGCGAGAAGGATTTGTAGTTGAAATGGCACAAGAAATAAGCGCTACCTGCGATCTTAAAACCATTATGGAAGCCACAAAGTATTCGTATTCCACTCTAGAGCGTCATTTTAAAAGAGATACAGGATTGACTCCTAAAAAATTTCAATCATTACAACGATATAAGCAAGCGGTTCGAGAATTATACACCACTCAAAATGCAGATTGGCAGCATTATATAGATGCCTATGGGTATTATGATCAGAGTCATTTTATCAAAGAAATAAAGCGGTATACGTCATTTACACCCGCGCAATTATTAAAAACTCCTGCCTTTATACAAGTCCGCCCAAAGTATTCATGACGAATTTTTACAATGGTAGCTTTCGCGAAAGCGTAATCTTTGCAAAAAACAATACTATAATGACGATCAGATATTACCTTTTATGCATGGCACTATGTCTTTTAAGCTGCAAAAATCAAAAAACAGCAGTAAATTATGAAGATTCTCCAGAAGAAGTACTTACCCGTATTTTAGAAGAAGAAGTACAGGCGACAGATGTCAACGTTGCTGGAGTTTCCCTCACCGTGATCTCCCCTCAATTGGGAATCAATTTTTCAGGCGCATCTGGCTATGACAGTACGACTAAAAACCAAATGCTATCTCCAGATCAACCTTTCCGAATTGCGAGTTTAACTAAAACCTTTGTTTCTACGAGTATTTTACGCTTACGCGAAAAAGGACTTGTATCAATAGACGATCCAATTACGGACTATATTTCCAAAGAGCACATTGCTATTCTAAAAAAAGGCGGGTATATCCCTTCTAAAATCACAGTAAAACACTGTATGATGCATACGAGTGGTCTTTTTGATTATGCCGAAGGCAATATGGATTACATCACTGAAGCCTCTAAAGATCCTAATAAACGATGGACACGTACCGAACAAATACAATGGGCCATGGATCATGGAACGCCGCAAGGAGCACCAGGAGAAAACTATCACTATAGTGACACGGGCTATGTATTATTAGGAGAAATCATAGAAAAACAGACAGGTAAAGGCCTTGCACAAGGCATGCGAGAATTACTGAAATTTGACCAATTAGGAATGTCTTCTACATGGTTAGAATCACTAGAAGATCGCCCTAATGGATTACCAACTTCTGTAAGACGATACATGGATACTATAGATGCAACTGTATGGGATAACTCTGTAGATTTATATGGAGGTGGAGGATTACAGTCTACAACAAGAGATTTAGCAACCTTCTTACAAGCATTATTTTCAGATAAGATTTATGAACAATCTGAAACCTTACCCGTAATGCTTTTAAAATCTGAATTTTCTGGTGATCCGTTGACTGAGTATCGTTTAGGTTTTGGGTATATTAAAGGAAAAAAATCTGATATAGAAGCCTATATGCATTCTGGTTTTTGGGGTACGTTATTTATACATTTTCCAGCATACAATTGTTCTATAGCGATTAACCATACCAATGATGAAAGTAATGGTGCGTTACAGAAAGTGATAGATTATATACAATGGCTAGATGAGCATCAATCATAATTATCTTTTTTATTGATTACGATTTTCATGAATTTAAGTAATTGATAGGTGTTTTATTATAAAAGCTTACTTCTAAAATGAAGTTAAGTTCGTTATTGTGTCTATTGTAATCTAAAAATCAATAGCTTATGTTTATCAAACAACTTATCGTAGTTCTTGTCTTAATAAGTTTTAGCTGTACTACTATTGCGCAATCTAAAACGAGTAAAAAACAACGAAAAGAACAAAAAAAGATAGAAAAATTTGAAGCCATCAAAACCTCTTTTGAAAATGCAACATTTACTTTTGAGGTGAAATCAATTTCAGTACGAGGGAGTCATATTCGAGTCACTTCTAATGCAACAGGAAGAGGTATTGTAAAGGTATATGGAGATAAAGTAAATGCGCATTTAGCTACTATAAAAGCGGCATATACAAATAACAATCCCCAATATTTAGAAACCGAAATGAATATAACTAATTATGTTGTTTCATATCTTGATCAAGGTAGAAAAGTTCAAACAAGTTTTGTAAGTGCCTATAAAGGAAATACCTATGAATATACGTTTAGTGCTACACTAGATGGAGATTACATTTTAAAACTCGAAGGGAGTGATAGAGAGACTACGATGTATACAGGAAAATTGAAAGTGTAAAAGTGCTTAGTGATTTTATATAGATCCTTACTCTATACTAAAAGATAGTTCTAGTATTGGAGGCACTTTTGTAATGGTAATATCCTGATCAAATAATCGTTCTAAATTATTACCAGAAACATCTTCAATGATAGGTTTGTGTTTTATAGTGTAAGTATTTTTAATCCAATTGTTTAGTGGTGAGAAAATAATTTTATTTTGATTGGATTGAATTGTGAATTTTCCTTTAATTTTTTTTCCAGAGAGATCTACAATGTGTAAGGAATTTTGAAGACTTCCATAGTCTAAAAGTTCTTCATACTGTATTACTAATGGGGCTTTTGTATTCGCTAGGGGAGGTTGTAGTTCCCAAGTAGTAATAGAAGGCTTTGTACGATCTGAAGTAATCACTGTAAAGGAATGTTTAAAATCTGTTTCCATAGGGATTCCTTGACGATCTTTTAAGCTCTTGTCAATAATCAATGTATAAGATTCATTGGGTATAAGTACTTCTCCAAGACGTTTATTAGGTCCTAAATCTCTTTTTTGGCGTCCAGGTTCAATCCACAAGGTAAGTAATGTTCCATCATTAGATAGTAAAGGCGTTTCTAATGGAAGTAATGCTCTATCTACTTTAGTCATATCACGGTTATTGATAAGCGTGATGTGGTCATAAACTTTTGAAGGGTTTATAGGTTTTGAAAATTGTACATACCATTTTAAAAAATTAGCAGGCAGTGTATCTGAATTAGGATATAAAGCTTGTATCTGCAAATGGGTGTAAGACGATTCTAGTGCTAGTGTAAAAGGAAAGACTTCGTTATTATAAACGACGGTATAGTGACTATTTTTTTGAAAGGGGAGTATGGGAATAAAATAAGTCTCCGTATCGTTTTGAGAATACCTTCCTAGAATTGCCTTTTTAGATACGGTTTGATCTATAGAAGTATATGAACCTTTATATACTTTAAAAAGTGATTTTTTTGAGTCATTATCATTTTTTAAAGCTATGGTATCACTAGTAAAAGAAAACCTTGGAGATTGAGCATTCATCTCCAAGGCTATTACTACGAGAAGTATACTCAGGATACTTCTTTTTTTATATAGATCGTTTATAACCAACGGTTATTACTTGTTTTCAGTGCTAATTTTCCAGAAGCTTCTCGTTGAATAAATACAAATTCAGTATCATTAAGCTTATCTAATTGTTGCACATTTACAAATGGTAAGTTGATAAAATCAACACCAGCGGTATCTGCACGTTCAGGAACACGTGTTGTTAATGAATCTCCAAAAGACTCAATATCTGCTACTTTAATTTTCATCAATGCTCTATTGGTATTTGCCATTAAGATATAACGAGCACCTTCTTTTTCCATTTCAATAATATCTAAGGGAGTATTCCAGTTCCCTAACTCAGCAACTGTACGGCCTTTGGTATGCGCTCCTGATTTTAATTCGCTTAATGGAAATACCACTAATGGTGTACACGTATAGCTTGCGATAAGATGTGGCTCATTATTGATTTGCGTAGTTGTAAATGCTTTTATAGGTGAAGCCGTTTCATATTGCCCATGCGCAGCGTGATAAATCTCTAAAGAACTAGCTTTTTGTTTTTGAGTGAATGGAAAAGGAATAGCTCTAAAAGTAGAAGCAAATTCAGCATTACTTAACCCAGATAACATCACTTGCCCGTTTGCGTATTTTATATCAGAAATAGCCCATTTGCGTAATGATCTTCCGCGACGGTCTTTTGCTTCTGGGGCAACTGCATTAGAAACATCAGAGGTCGTATACGAAACCGATTGTAATGGTACCATTTCTAGAGAATTATTATTCACTAGAAAAAGGATTGATTTCCCTGAGCTATGCTGTGTACCAATATAGATATTCTGATTTGCAGGATTGACAACCATATCTACAATTTGTAATTGGTCACTATCAGCTCCTAAAAGTTCGCTTAAAAGGAGTTCTACATCTGGAATGTGTAATTTCTCATTCGTTGCTTTTGGAGCTGTACTCATATCGATAGCAACGATTTGAGCGCCTTGACTATCTCCTATAAATAAAACACCTTCAGGGCTGAAGGTCATTGCGTTTATAGAGCCTATTTCAGGATTTCCTGTGATAAATCCATCTGTGATCGAAGTGTTTGCAAATAGGGGTGTTAACAACAGCCCTAATGCCATAGTGAATAGTATCTTTCTCATTTTGGTGGTTTTATGATAAAAGTAGTTAAAATGCAAATACACATGCGTGAAAGAAATGTTAAGTGTTTCTCTGTCTTTATAGTGATATGGATGACTATTGACTGGGTCTAATTAAAAATAGAGAACTTCTGTTTAACAAACTCTTGAGACATATTTACCATAACATTGGCACGACTCTTACATCTAGTTAGATATTTTCGTAGCAACTAAAAACCATATCATGAAAAGAATTATCTACTATGCTTTAGCATTATGTTTCAGTTTGTCCCAAGCACAAGTTTCTACAGAAAGCGCGTATAAAGTAATCTATGAAGCCGATAAAGATGGGAATCAATTATCTGGAGATCTAGAGACGTTAATCGCATTGGTACAAAGTGGAAATCCTATACGAGTAGGGTGGGAAATGGAATTACAAAACCCTACAGATGAAAGTACATATGTGTTAGAACACTGGTCTGATGCTGGTTTTATCTCTATACATCAAGGTCATGTATTTGCCCAAATTCCCTCTATCTATGGACAAGGCTCTTCGGCTGTACAACCTGAGTTTAATCAGGATCCTTCTATGTTTCTTGTCAATAATAAGCCACATGGGTGGGTTGCTATAGTAGGGACGACAGGCGTGTTGAGACAAAAAATGCTACGTGATGAACGTACCGTTACCTATATGAAAGAAGCAGGAATGACCGATGAACAAATAGAAGAACAACTTTTAAAAATGGAGACAAGCCATTTTAAAACGAAATGGGCAGTAGCCGTAAAATAAATATGATATTGGATATTTAGAGCCTAATTTTCACATACAATTACAAATGGCATAATACTTGATTTGAAGGGTAGCAACCATCCAGAGCTTCATTTTTTAAACCATCAATTATGAAAAAAGTAATTCTCTTAGGACTGTTATGTCTTTATTCCATTTCTCATGCTCAAAAAATTCCTACTCTAAAAGTAGATGATAAACCTCTTGGGCTTTCTTCTCTGAATATAGACGTAGTCGTTACCGGTAATATTGCCACAACGACATACGATATGCAATTTTACAACCCAACAAATGCTGTTTTAGAAGGTGCTCTAGATTTCCCGTTAGGAGATAGGTTTTCGGTATCTAGATTTGCACTTGATATTAATGGAAAACTCAGAGAAGCTGTTGTAGTAGATAAAGAACTAGGACGTGTTGCCTTCGAAGCTGTCGTGCGTAGACGTGTAGATCCCGCATTATTAGAAAAAGGAACGGGAAATAATTATAAAGCACGTATCTATCCAATACCAGCCAAAGGTTACAAACGTATTGTACTTGCTTATGAACAAGAGTTGAAATTATCAGAAGGTAAACATTACTATGATATACCGCTAGCGTTTCAAAATGAATTAGAAAATTTTGATCTTAAAATCACGGTATTTGATCAAAAAACAAAACCTATTATAGAAAAAGGAACAATCGATGGTTTAGGGTTCACGCCATGGCAACAAAACTTCACAACGGCAGTACATAAAGAAAACTATATAGCTAACAAGCCTATTCGTATTCAAATTCCTATAGAAGAAACTGTTGCAAAAAAGTTGCGAAATGATGAATACATCTATGTGTATACAACAGTAAACAAGCAGAAAAGAACACGAAGAAAGCCTAAAAAAATCACCTTATTATGGGATGCTTCTTTAAGCATGAAGACTAGAGGTCTAAAAAAGGAATTCGATCTTTTAGATGCCTATTTCAAAGACCTTTCAAATGTAGATGTAACACTTGTCACATATAGTAATGCGATTAGATCAACAGCTACTTATAGAGTAAAAAACAAACAATGGGCAGCTCTCAAAAATGCGTTAGAGACTACAGTCTATGATGGAGGAACCGACTATTCTATACTTACGGATCAAAAATTCAAAGGAGATGCCATCTTATTATTCACCGATGGGATGCATACACTAAGTACGCTTGATATGTATAGTAAAATACCTGTTTTTACTGTAAATAGTGTGGTGAAGGCAAATCACCAAGCATTACGTCAACTAGCAACGACAACGCATGGAGCCTATATAAATCTTATAAATACAGAGACAAAAGAAGGCATATCTATACTTACCGAGCAATCTTTTCAGTTTTTAGGATATACATCTACAAATACACACGCAGAGATCTATCCAAATACAGCACAGGCAGTGACTAATGATTTTTCAATGGCTGGAAAAAACCTTAAAAATGGAGATCGTATTACGTTGCAGTTTGGATATGATGGAAAGGTATCTCATAAAGTTGAGATTGTGGTTGATAACGCTTTCGCGAAAAGCGATATCATAAAACGTCTTTGGGCAAAAGAAAAACTCCAAATACTAGCACAAAACGTAAAAGAAAATAAAGAAGTTATTACAGCATTAGGAACGACCTATCAATTAGTAACAGATTATACGTCATTAATTGTACTTGATGATGTGATGGATTATGTGCGTTATAAAATCACACCACCGGAAGAACTACAAGAGGAATACAACCGAATTGTATCTCAAAAAAAGAATGTTGGAGTAGCAAAGGCTGTAGTTAATGGTGATCAAAGAATCGATAATACGGCATCTGAAAGAAGAGCAAGGGTTTCAGAGGGAGAACCATTGGATATGATGGGAATTTCTTCAAACAGTCCACCACCTCCGCCAGCACCTGAAATCATAGAAGTTGTAGATGACGAAGAAATTATTGAAGAAGAGATTATCGGAATAGAAGAGGTAGAGGCGATTTCATATGGTTTTTCAGAAGCTCCAAATGCATTGGTTTATCAGAGAGAAGCAAATGATTTAAATGCAATGCCAGTTGATGGGTTTTTAGATGGAGGTGTTCCTTTTGTAGCATTAGATATCCCTCCAATATATCCTGGCTGTGAAGATGCTTCCAATAAAAATAACTGTTTCCGAGATAGCGTGGGTGATTTTGTGATGCAAAATTTTAATGAAGAGGTGTATGCTAATGAACAAATCTTACAACCCGGTAGATCAAGAATATTAATTACGTTTAAAATAGATACCCTTGGACAAATAAAAGATGCGAACGCTAGAGCAGGAAATTCTATTTTACAACAAGAAGCGATACGTGTAGTAAAAAGTCTTCCTAAAATGCGCCCTGGAGAGCAAAATAAGAAAAGAGTCGAGGTCGTATATTCATTACCAATTACGATTATTATTCCAGATAACGGACAAACGCCAATAACTCCTGCATATCCAAAATATAAAGGGAAACTTAGTGTAAAAGATCGAAGCATTAGTACACCATATCTGAATGAATTACGTGAGATAAAAGATGTGGGAAAAGCCTATGAATACTATCTCATACAACGTACTTCGTATCAAAAAGAACCTGCTTATTTTATAGATGTAGCTAACTTCTTTAAGAACACATTTAATCATCCAATATATGCAAGACGTATTGTGTCTAATATTCCAGAGATGGATGGCGATGATTACGAATTACTAAAAGTATTTGGATATCAGATGCAATTAGAAGAAGCTCATGATATTGCAGCATATATTTTTGAGCGAATACTAGAATTACGCCCTGAAGATTCACAATCTTATAGAGACTTAGCACTTGCTTATGAAACGATAGGAAAATGCCAAGAAGCTTTAGATTTATTGATGTCTATTGTAGATGGAAGTATTTATGAGAATAATCAGCGACGTGTATTTAACGGCGTTAAAACCATTTCAGAAAAAGAAATCGAGCATCTTGTTTATGAATATAAAGATGATTTGAAATTAGATAGTGTTCCGCCGTATTATAAAGATATAATGCCCTATGATGTTCGTGTTGTGGTAGATTGGAATCATAATGATACTGATATAGATCTGCATATTATAGACCCTAATTTAGAAGAGTGTTATTATAGTCATAATAAAACAACGATAGGAGGGATGATGTCTGAAGATATGACACAAGGGTTTGGTCCAGAAGAATACACTGTTCAAAAAGCAATAAAGGGAGATTACTTTATTAAGGTTCGGTATTATGGAGATCGATATCAAAAGGTAGAAAACCCAACTTTTATGAAAGTAACCATCTTCAAGTATTATGGAACAATTAAAGAAACCAAGGAAACACAACTTTTACGCCTTACCAAAGCCGATAATGAGGAGATTATAGCAAAGCTTTCGTTTTAATGAATAGTGTTTATTTGTTATACGTTTTGTTGTATACGCTTTCGCGAAAGCGTATAAAGACACATGTACGATAGATAGTATTCATAGCTATAATTTAGTGTATCTGTATTCATGAATATACGAGTAAGCATTTATAAGTAATTACTATGATAATCCAAAAGCTTTTTACTTTTATATCATTAGCTTCAAAGATCACAAATTATTCACTTACGTATAAAAATAATGAGAACACAATAATAGTTACTTTTGATACTACACAAACAGGAGAGAATTATCATTTAGAAATTATAGTACATAAAGGAGAATCAACTATAGTTAAAATAACTACAAATAAAAGAGAACCCGTTATATATGAAGGCAACATCAGGTAATCAAGGTATAATCGTAAAAAAAGAGATCTTTATGCTATTACTACTAGCATTTACTATGAATCCTATTTTTTCACAAGAAAAGAAATCTAGAAAGGAAATCAAGCTTGAAAAGAAAAAAGCAAAATTTGAAGCTCAAAAAAAAGCAATGGAAATTGGGCAGTTTGGTTTTGCGATACGTAAATTACTTTCTTCAAATATTGGTACGAAAGATTTTGTTGCAGGTATTGTATACGTAAGAGGCGATCAGGGGCAACTTGATGAGGTAGTATGGTATAATTCAATAAATGAAACAGTACGACTAAATAACGATTTTAATATCATAAACTATTATGTGGTTCCTTCAAGTAATAGTCAGAAAATGACAGCTTCTTATCAAGGAGTCATTAATGGTAAACGTTATTCATTTGTCAATGAAATTGCTTTCGGAGAAAAACCTAAACTCAAGATTACTGATAGTGATGGTATTGAAATCTGGTATACCGGTGTTTTTGACACTAGAAATTAATACGCTTGTCAAATACATTTACGTGGAGTTATACTTTACTCTATTCTATTAAACGTTTTTTTAACCCGATTCATCGTTTTACTAAGGTGTATATGTGCTAAGTTGGGAAATAGTATCTTATTTTTAAGCTGTGATTTCACTCAAGTTTAATAAATCCGATTATAAGCTAATTGTCATTTTTACGATTATAATGACGATATGGCTGGCTTTAAAGTTTTATACAGAAAACTATTCATTAGGTCAGATTCTATTTGATATTCCAATTATCATACTTAAAACCCTAGCGGCTTTATTCATGTTACGTTGGATCGCTCAAAAGTTTTTTGTAGAGAGACAGCAGTACTTCTTATTTTTAATTTTAGGCATAGCTGCACTTGTTATCACAGGGTTTGTTGACTTATTACGTGATTATTTAGGATCTGGTCGTACTTGGAGTGATTTGCCATCTGTTGGGTATATTATCGTGCATAGTTTTTATTATTCATCAGCAGATTTAGCGATGCCATTTTTAGTAATTATGATCAAGAAATACTTTGAGAATCAAACATCACTTGCTGTTGTAAAAGAAAAACAAAAAGATGCAGAATTAAAATTACTTCGTTCACAATTAAGCCCTCATTTTTTGTTTAATAACCTTAATACGGTAGATGCGCTTATAGATTCTGATACGCAAAAAGCTAAAACATATATAGCAAGATTATCTTCTTTATATCGTTATTTTATAAAAACAAAAGAGGATGATATAGTTCTTTTACAGGAAGAGCTCAAGATGGCAAAAGATTACTTTTATTTAATTCAAACACGATATGGTGATGCGTATACTTTTGAAGTAGTTGATGAGTCCGCTATCAAGATGTCTAGCGATGCAGAAGTTTATACTGAGTATAGCCGAAGTGTACAGGCCTATATACCATCAGGAGCACTTCAAACCGTTATTGAGAACGTCGTAAAACATAATAAGATTACACATGGTATTTCTATTCATATATATCTTAGAATTACAGAAGAAGCTATCATACTCACAAATTCTAAAAATAGTGACGCGAAGAGTGCCGTTGAATCTATGGGTACAGGTCTCAAAAACTTAAAAGAACGCTATGAGTTACTGGTAGGTAAAACAATTTCAATTACAGATACAAACACCCATTTTGAAGTATGTTTGCCACTTGTAACCCTAACTAATATTGATTAAACAATGCATATTCTAATCATAGAAGACGAGATCCCTGCTTTTGAGAAATTACGTATGCATATATCAGACCACTTAAAAGGGGAATTTACCTATGACTGGGCTCGATCAATTACAGAAACGCATCATTTTTTAGAAACACATCAATACACTATTATTTTTTCTGATATTAAATTATTGGATGGACTTTCATTTGAAGTTTTTGAAAAAATACCCATTACAATTCCTATCGTTTTTTGTTCAGCATATGATGCATATCTCTTAGATGCATTTAAAAGTAATGGTATTGCCTATATTTTAAAACCTTATAATCAAGAAGATATTAGTCAGGCGTTTACTAAGTATACAACCTTATTTGCAGAACCTCTTAACCCTCAAGTATACAGTGATATAAAATCTTCATTATCAGAAGGGGATAGTACCTATAAGAAACGATTTGTCATTAAAAGTAAAAAAGGCTTACATCTATTAGAAAGCGCAAAAATTGCGCTAATTCATGCCGAAGGAGATTTTTGTAAACTGATAGATTGTGAGGGTGCTACACATTTATATTCTCAAAATATAGGAAATATCTATGCGACCTTAGATCCGCATCAATTTTTCCGAATTAATAGGAGCCAAGTTATACAGCTGTCTTATATCCTTGAAATGGAGAGTCATTTTAAAAATAGATTATTACTCACCATGAAAGGTGTGAAAGAAAAAGTGATGACAAGTTCTGGTACTACAGCAAATTTTAGGCTTTGGCTGGATAGGTAATATGCATATCACTCTAGTTGATCCTAATTTTAACCCAACTCATCTATTCTTGCTTTCTTATCTGTACTTATTTTTTGATTTTTGAGGATGAATCAAAAAATCAACTTCGTTATGACAACACTTATTAAATGGATTGTAATTGGCCTGATAAGCTTTTCGGTACATGGACAAATTATTAAAAATCCAATTGGTCAAACAGTTTCTGAAGAAGCTATTACTACTTTTTTAGAAGCGCAAATGAAAAAAACAGGAACGCCTGGTCTATCTCTGGCAATTATAAATAATGGAGAGATTGTTTATCATACTGTTAAAGGAAAACAAGGGCCAAATACACCTATGAGCTCAAAAACAATTTTTGAAGGCGCTTCCTTATCCAAACCGTTATTTGCATTTTTTGTGATGCAACTTGTAGAGAAAGGAGTTCTGGAGCTAGATATTCCTTTATATACATATCTTCCTTATAAGGATATTGCGCATGATGAACGATATAAAAAAATGACAGCACGTATGGTGTTATCACATACCACTGGATTTCCAAATTGGCGAGATGAAAATGGAAGAACAGGGCTTACCATAGATTTTGAACCTGGCACACAATTTCAATATTCAGGAGAAGGATACCAATACCTAGCGTTGGTATTACAAAAACTATTAAAAACAGATGCAAAAGGACTTCAAAAGAGATTTCATAAACAAGTAGCAAAACCTCTTGGACTATCGGTTACACGTTATATTCCGAATACTAAAAATCAAAAGAATAAAGCACAAGCGTTTAAAAATGGAGAATGGCTTCCTGTGAGTAACCAAGGAAATAAGCAATTTGGAGCTGCGTATGGTGTAAACTCAGAAGCAAAAGATTGGGCAAAACTCATGATTGCATGGATGAATAAAGATGGATTGAGTTCAGATGGATATGCAGAATTATTTAAAAAACAAACAGAGTTGCCTGATGATAATCCCAATAAAGCTATGGGAATCTCTCATCTTACTTTAGGGTTCTATAACGGTACGTTTCCTTTTGGAGAGGTATATGGACATGGAGGAAATAATGACAAAAAATTTACATCCTTGTTTTTCTTTGTGCCAGAAAGTAAATGGGGTGCTGTTTTATTTACAAACTCAAGTTATGGAGAACAAATGGGAATGGAATTTTTTCAATACATTCTCACAGCTGGAAATTAAACAAAATAAAAGAGCAGTATATCTCAAGATATGCTGCTCTTTCTGTATATAATGGAAGTTCTTGTTGTTATCGTATCGCAGTGATATCAGAATCACCTCTAGCACTTTGTTTTACTTTTGAAGGGTTTCCAGCATAACGTAATTCGCTATCTCCACTTGCAATTGCATCTAGTGTTTTGGTTACAGTAACAACCGCTTCACTATCACCATTCAGTACAATCGTTAAGTCCTGTACGGTAAAGTCTTTATTCTTAAATTCACTATCAGATTTTAAATTTGCATTCATTGTTTTTGCAGATCCTGTTATTTTTATTTGCGCATCAGATTTTGCGTTGATAAGTAAAGTATCAGTGGTAATATCTCCTTTAAATACTGCGTCTCCTTTACAATTTATACGTATGGTGTCAGCTTTAAGTGGTGTGTTTAGAGTTACTATCGCATCTGAAGATGCATTGTAATCTGTAATCATATCTGTAGAAAGTGTGACATCTAAAATCATTTTTCCTTTAAACCACGTATGTTTCTTTAATCGTAGAAATAACGTATTTCCTTCTTTATAGATGTTTACATATTCCATAAGATTACTATTTGCATTTACAGTAATAGCATCTTGTTGTCCTAAAGAAACATTTACATGAAAATCACTAGCGACATCTAGTTGTGTATATCCTGAATAATCAAAAGATTTTGTGGTCGTATCTGTAGAAAGCTTTAGAGGCTTCTGTGCAAAGGCTTGCATACTAAAAAAACTTACGAGAACGATGGTGATAATGGATTTGAAAGTCATAATTATTAGTTTTGAGATTGATGTTTTGTTTTTATTTGTAGTAGAGACCCGAAGAAAAATGAAATGTTACAGTTCTATTTTAAAAGGGTATATATATGCTTTCAAGGAACGTAGTGACGTAGAAGTTTATGCTGAGCTGAGACGAAGTACGAAAGCGTACTCAGAAAAATAGATTTTAAGGAATGATTTTTGATTATAAATTAGTAATTTGAATAAATTGATTACTTATGAAAACGTATTTGCTCGCCTTTACTTTCCTGTTAACCATTTCTCAAGTAACATGGTCACAATCTCGATCAGAAAAAAAAACGCTTAAAATAGAAACTGAAACCAAAGACTATCAAAAAGTAAAATCATTGGTAGATAGTGGAGCATTTTTCTTTAATGCAGATTGGGTATATCCTCGCTCAATGAATCAAATCAACTTAATTAATAATCCAGGTATTATTAGATTTACCTCTACAGATTCGGTAAAAATACATTTGCCTTATTTTGGTGTTGTACGAATAGGGGGAGGGTTTAATCAGTCAGGTGGCATACAACATAATGGAGCAGTATCTGACTATAAGGTTGTTCATAATGATGAAAAACGATCTTCTGTGATTACATTTATTGCAAAATCACCTTCCGAATCGTACGATATCAGTATGACTGTATTTAGTAGTGGAAGTACATCCATTTTTGTAAATAGTACCAAGAGAGATGGAATTCGATACCGAGGTACCTTGGCATATATAGATGAGACATTACTTACAAAGAGCTGATCGTTAGTATCTGATCTTTTATTAGTGAAACACTATTTTATAAAGTCTGTAAGACGCATATGAAATAGATAGTTGAATTAATCCCTCTTTTTTAGCGGGATCTTGGTTTAATATTTCAACCCTTGGGTCGATTCCTTTTATCAGGTCCAGGACTTGCCCTAGGATTTAATACCTTCTATTTGAGAGGTGGTTATTTTTTGCACTTCAGAGGGTTGTAATCCATCTAATGTGATATTTCCTACGCGAATACGTACTAACCTAAGTGTTGGATATCCTACTGCTGAGGTCATTTTGCGTACTTGTCTAAATTTTCCTTCTTTAATAATAACTCGTATCCAAGTAGTAGGTCCATGACGATTATCACGAAGCTTTTTAGAACGCTCTGGTAGGATGGGTATTGTATTTAGTCTTGAAACTACACAAGGTTTTGTTAGATATTTTTTTCCATTAAAACCTATTTCTACTCCTTTCGATAAAGCATCAATAGCTTCTTGTGTAATAGCTCCATCTACTTGTGTATAATACTCTTTTTCTATCCCCGATCGATTTATGGTATCACTTAACTTTCCATCGGTAGTAAGAAGTAATAAGCCTTCAGACTTTTCATCAAGTCTTCCTATTGCCATTATCCCTTTCGGGAAATCATATAATGTGCGTAAGAATTTCTTTTTACGTGCTTGTCGCTCATCATTACTCAGCATCTGACTGATATAGCCATAAGGTTTGTATAATTTGAAATGAGAATGCTCTGGCATATATTGAAATCAAAGATTAGAAATTTGTAAACAAAGAAATTTAATTTAAAAAACGATGTAATACTTTGCTAATTGCTGCTGGATCTACAGGTTTTGAAATAAAATCATCACAACCAGATTTAAAAGCTCTTTGGATGTCAGCTTGCGTAGAATATGCTGTTTGGGCAACTATAGGTAGTTGAGGATTTATTTTTTTTAATGCTTTTGTTGCTTCGTGTCCGTCCATAATAGGCATTTGAATATCCATAAATACAAGATCTATTATATTGTTTTCTGTGTATATATTGACAGCTTCTTTTCCATTTTTGGCTCTGTAGATAGATAATTTATGATTATCATATCTTTTTAAAATGGTTTTTAGAAATAAATAATTTACTTCTCCATCTTCAGCGATGAGAATAGTATACTCATCATCTTTTGAATCATTGATAACCTTTTCTTTGGTTGATGTCGTAATTACACTAGAGGGATGGTAAGGAATATCTAGTGTAAAAGTAGTTCCTTTACCTATTTCTGATTTTACAGAAAGGTGTCCATTCATAATGTTACAATATGATTTTGTAATAGAAAGTCCTAAGCCTAAACCTTCAAATAAGTTAGAATCTTCTTTACTAGACTTTGAATAATTATCAAATATAGAAGTTAAATGCTCTTCAGAAATACCTATTCCAGTATCTTCAATACTAATATGTATGCGGCTCTCTTCTTTACTAACTATAACTTTGATATGACCTTCCTGTGTAAATTTTATAGCATTGTCTATTAGGTAGTTAATAGCTTTTGATAGTTTGATTTTGTCTATTAGAATACTACTATCTTCTTCTGAAATAGTGTCGATAAGTTCGTAATTAATTTCTTTTTTTAATGCTTTAGATGTATAATTGTCAAATGAGTTTTTGACCACTTTTTTTATGTTGGCATGCCTCTTTTGTGGAGTTACTTGACTACTCTGTAATAGCGAAATTTCTAGGACATTATCCATCATTTCCATTAAGCGAGCACAGCCATCTGTAATAATGCTAGAATATTCTTCTTGTTCTTCTATTGTAATTCCTGTTTTATTAAGTAAACCAGTAAACCCCATAATAGCATTCATTGGAGTGCGCATTTCATGAGAGATATTATTAATAAATGATGTTTTGAGTTTACTACTTTCTTCAGCTTTCTTTTTAGCCTTTTCAAGTTCTATCGTACGATCTTTAATTTTCCATCTAAGATAACGGTTAATGCCTATAATAGTGATTAACAAGAAGGCTACAACTCCTAGAATATACATCCAGAAATTTGCTTTTGTATAAAAAGGGGACACAATATTATATAACCAGTTTTCTAATATATTGTTTCGCTCTTCAAATGTAATATTCTCTGTTGCTTTATAAATAATATCACTTAGTTCTGGATGTGTTTTTGTAACCGCTATTCCTGGGGTGTAATTATAATCTAATTCTGAAACTATTTTTAGATTATCAAATTGCTGAGATTTAATAAAATAATTAGTAACAGCCTTGGGACCAAGATAATATTGTACTTCACCATTTTGTACACTTTTGAGGCATGATAGGTCTAGATTACAATTATCTGCAATATTAATTTTTGGGTAATTTTTTTTCACATAATCTATGGTGGCAAACCCTTGTGGCATAGTTACAGTCTCACCCTCAAGATCTTCTAATGTAATACCAAATGGAGTATCTATATTACTTACAATGACATAAGGAGTCTCAAAAAGTTTATCATAAAAATTTAAATACTCTTCCCTAATTTCATTTCTTTGAATTTCTAATATGAGATCAATTTTATGATCTCTTGCATCTTGTAATACATTTGTAAAGTTATTATACTCAACACGTTCAAATGTATAGTCTAGTTTTTCTTCTATAATTGATAAATAGTCTATTAATACACCTTCTACTTGACCTGATTTATTTTTGAAGTTATAAGGAGGGTAGTAGGGGAAAACAGCTACTTTAATAGTATCATTTTTAGCTAACCAATCTTGCTCCTCTGGAGTTAAAATAGTAGATTTCGTACACGATACAGTAATAATCGCTAAAAGAAATATGATTAGAATTCTTCTAGGGGTAGTCTTCCAATATTTCATGATTATTTAGTTAGTTGAACTAAATATAAAGAAAAATATATTAGCACAAATACGAATAACCTTTGTAGCTGCCTTATACTCAGTTTTAATCAGTAAAACTCCATATAAGAATACGGCTTTTTTTATGCCCTTGTTGCATCTCAATTACTTGAGGTGTTGCTTGAAGCTTTTTTAATTGTTTTATAAGTTTTGGGAGATTCTCTTTTTTAGATATTAAGGTTGTGAAAATACCAACATAGTGCTTAAAGTCAACACTTTGTTTGATCATTCTCTTTACAAATAGCGCTTCACCACCATTGCACCATAATTCATTAGAGACACCTCCAAAATTACGAGAGGTAGTTTTACTTATCTGTAGTTTTTTGTTTTTTTGAGTATTTGCTTTTTGAGCATCTTCTGCAGAAGTGTAAAAGGGAGGGTTACACATAGTGAAATCAAAATATTCCCCTTCTTTAATAATCCCTTTAAAGATATTTGCTGGAGTTTCTTGTAGCCGTATCTCAATATCAGTTAAAGCCTCAGCTGCATTTTGTTTTGCAATAGCAACTGAAGACTTACTGATGTCGGCCCCAACCATATCCCATTTGTAGAGTTGTGTTGCTAGTAAAGGATAGATACAGTTTGCACCTACCCCTATATCTAGCCCCCTACAGTATTTCTTAGTATTTATAATGTCTGCTATATAATGTATATAATCAACTCTATTAGGAATAGGAGGGCAGAGGTACCCATTAGGTATATCCCAATTATTGATATTATAATACTGGATTAATAAAGCTTTATTAAGAGCTTTTACAGCGAGCGCATTTGAAAAATCAATTGTTTTGTTTTTATACTCATTTACAAAAACGTATGCTTTTAAAAGCGGATTACATTTTTGTAATAATTCAAAGTCATACGATGATTTATGAAGGTTATTGGGATGCAAAATAGATAGTGTTTTTATAGATGCAAGATACTCAATAACCTTAGAGGTTATTTAATATAAACTTCTACTGTCATGTTTGCATTACCCCAATTATAATTTTCTCCTGATTGAGCATATCTATTAAATACATAGGTAATATTTTCTATTTCTTCGTTTTGCTCTATGTATCCGTTTAAGGAAAACGTAAACGTACGATCAGAAGAAGTTGCAGAAAGTATCTCTGTGTATAAAGCAGAGAGTGTATTCATTTTTGCAATTTGTGAAGAATGACCCGCTGCATCACCTTGAAGTGGTAATGAAAATTTTCGTGATCCTGCTTGTGCCTCAACACCATTTTTCAAAAAACGAATTCCCATGTATGTTCCCAGTGGCATATCTTCTACTTCTGCACCCATAGGAACGGAATAAGTTACTTTGATAACGGCTTCATAATTAGCCGGAATTGTTATGGTTTGTGCCAATCCAATATCGATATTATTTACAGTTTCAGTTCCTGAGCTAAGTGTTGTTCTAATACTATTTGCAGCTTCTATAGTAGCAATATCATAAAGCGACAATCTGTTTGATTTTACCACATTTCCATTGTTGTCTACAGCAAGTGTTGTAGCTGGAGTCGCACCTTCTACGGGTGTTGTACGAATTCTTAATTCGCCATTTACATCCAGTGTTTTTGTGGGTTCTGTTGTATTAACTCCAATTTGAGCATTTGCAAAAGATGCAACAGCTAACATAGTAACTATAAGTAACTTTTTCATTTTAATCAGATTTGGGTGAGACAAAACTATGTAAAACAAAAGGCTCAATTTTACTATTTTGCTCACTTTTCGATAACTGCAATAAAAAAATCGTTTAACTCCACAATTTTTACGGAAAAATCTTTCTAAAAAAGGAAAAAACGTATCGATTTTATGGTGATTTTCATGAATATTTACGGTTTTACCATTGTGAAAACGACGGTTTTTTGCTTAAAAATGATTGATTTTTTAATACAAAATCATCGCTATTTTAGTGTCTAAAATGGTAAAAATTAATAGTACGCTTTCGCGAAAGCGTATAAAAAAACAGCAAAATTCATTAGTTACATATCTATATCTTAACATTAAAATATAGCAGTTCATAGGTTGGAAAGGACTATGATTGTTTATTTTTGCAAGGCTATAGTAAAGAATGAAACATCTTATTTTATTTTTATTTTCTCTCTTTTCGCTTTGTATGTTTTCTCAGAACATACAAGTGGATAGTCAGAGTTTTTCTCCTCAAGAATTAATAGAAGATATTCTTATTGATAGTGATTGTATAGATACAGTTTTGGTCACCAATGTGGTAGGCGGTAATTTTGGAGGAAATGAGCAGAGTTATGGATATTTTGATGCGACGAATACCACATTTCCCTTTGCAGAAGGGATTGTACTTAGTACAGGAAGATTACAAAACACACAGGGTCCTAATACTAGTTTAAGTGATGATGATGCGCCAGGATGGATAGGTGATGCAGATCTAGAAGCAGTACTTAATGAATCTAATACAACCAATGCTACGATACTAGAGTTTCAATTTAGCTCATCGGCATCAGAAATAAGCTTTAGATATATTTTTGCTTCAGAAGAATATCAAGAAGGGAATCCTAATACCTGTCGGTTTTCGGATTTGTTTGGTTTTTTAATTCGCCCTTTAGGAGAACAACAATATGAGAATATTGCATTAGTGCCCGATACCGAGACACCTGTAAAAGTGACAACGGTACATCCAGAGATTCCTAATGGATGCGAAGCCGTAAACGAATTCTTCTTTGAAAGTTTTAATGGCCCTAATGTGCCTATTAACTTTAATGGACAAACGAAAGTCATTGAAGCAACAGCACAACTTATTCCTAATACGATCTATGAAGTAAAACTTGTGATTGCTGATGAACAAAATTTCAGATTTGATTCTGCCGTGTTTTTAGAAGCTGGTAGTTTCGAATTGGCTACAGATTTAGGACCCAATCGATTATTAAGTACAGGAAATGCTTTATGTGAAAATGATGCTTTGACGTTAGACGCTACAGAAATAGATGCAACTGGGTACACTTGGTTTAGAGATGGTGTATTATTACCGGCAGAAACCTCTGAAATGTTAATGGTAGATGGGCCTGGAGTTTATGAAGTAACTGTTGCATTACAAAATGGTTGTGAATCTTTTGGAGAGGTTATTATTGAATTTGGCGACACGCCGACTGTTGTAGATACGTCTATAGAAGTTTGTGACATCGATCAAGATGGAAGTGTTACCTATAATTTATTTGCGACCACAAATGCAGTTACCAATAATGATAGTGCTCTTTTTATTTCAGATTTCTTTTTAAATACGTCAGATGCCATGTTAGATACAAATCCAATAGCGATGCCCGAAGCGTATGAAGTTATAAGCCCTAGTCAAGTTGTATATGCTAGAGTAGAAAACCAATCAGGATGTTTTGCTATTGCAGAAGTTATCATTACAGTAACGACAACGGTGACTCCTTTACAAATCGATCCTTTTGCTTTGTGCGATGATGAGATCATTGATGGGTTTACTAGTTTTTCTTTATCAGAGATTACAGCTACGTTTAATGATCAGTTACCTGTAGATGCTGTTGTACAATATTATATATCGCAAAATGATGCTTCATTAGATCAAAACCGATTAGGATCATCATTTATAAATACCATTGTAAACACACAAGAGATCTTTGTGAGGGTTTTTAGTGAAACTGATTGTATTGCTATTGGAACGGTTTCTCTTGAAGTATTAGATACACCAGAACTAGCTGAAGATATATCCCTTCAGTATTGTTTAAATAACTTTCCAAACACGATCAATATAGATAGTGGAGTACAAGGAAATACAAATGGACTTACGTATAGTTGGACATTTAATGGGAGTACTTTGAATGCTATGACACCAGTTATTGCGATTAATGAACCGGGGATTTATATAGTAACCGTAACAAATGCGACGAACTGTAGTGCGACTCGGAGTATTTCTGTACAGCCTTCAAACATAGCTACGATAGAAAGTATCATGGTAGATGGTAGTACCATTACAGTGACGGTTTCTGGGGAAGGAGATTATGACTATGCTTTAGATAACATTTTAGGGCCATTTGTTGAGTCTCCCATATTTACCAATGTATCCTCAGGTTTTCATACCGTATATGTAAGAGATAGAAATGGGTGTGGTATCGTATCAGGAGAAGTTGCTGTCATTGGTTTTCCAAACTTTTTCACACCTAATGGTGATGGCATACACGATACTTGGAAAGTAGATGGAGCCACCAATACATTAAATCCAACAGAACAGTTTGTGATTTTTGATCGTTATGGTAAAATCTTATTCTCAAGACGTCGTATGGGTAATGGTTGGGATGGAACCTATCAAGGTGAAATTATGCCTTCTAATGATTATTGGTACCTTATTACCTTCACAGATGGCCGTACCTTCAGAGGACATTTTTCTTTGATTAAACGAGGAGGATAAGGTAAAGCGTATTTTTTTATTGGTATTTAGTTATACATCTTTAGCAAGGCATATGCTATCCGGGATATTCTTAAGTATACCGTATTTCTCTATAGGATAATACTTGTTTCTTTGATAGAGTTTACAAGCTTCGGGCTGTTTTGAGCCCATAAATAAGATGCATCTAGAATATCCTAATTCTTTAGACCAGTTTTCTAATTCAGATAAAATCTTCTCTCCAATTCTTTGACCTCTTGTTTCTGGTGACACATACATTCTTTTAATCTCCATAGTATTAACATCATATGTAGCAATTGCTCCGCAACCAACAGCGCTATCGTTTTTCAATACTAAAACTACATGATTTAAATTAGAGATGTCATTGAATTGCGCTAGAGGATGTGTCTTACCATCTCTTTCTGCAAGATCTGCATTTAGTAAGTGAACCAGCCTTTTAAATTCTGAATTATGAGCATTTGTTCGTAGTATTTTCATAATACTTTAGACTGAATTAGATGAAGTCAATATTACTTCCGCAATTCTGTGAGAATTCCTTTTATTATTGTTCCATTAGCGATTATAAAAACCAGTGGGACTAAGTAAAATAGTACGATTGCAATAGGACTAATATCGTCTCCAAATTTAAATCCGAAAAGATATATTAATACTACAATTCCAGGGATTATAGTTTCGACAGATATTAATAATGATAATATTTGAATTAATTTTTTTGTTTTATTAATTCGTTTACTTTTATAATTTGGTACAATTATAATTCCAAAGAGCATGAAAATCAGTCCTAATATCTCTGTTAATTGAATATTCAATTTATGTCCAGAAGCTCCCCACAATAAAAAATAAAATAGAATTGAAAAAATCAAAATCAGTACATATGTAGGCATGCTGTATTTCTCAAGAATGTCAGTTTTCAAATTTAATTACAGTTTTATTTTTATTATTTACAATACACGTATATCAATAACAAATCTCTAATACAAGAATGCCTTCAAATATAGCGATATAATTGATAATCATTTAATTATGTTGTATTTAGTAGTAATATACGTCTATAAAAAAATGATAGATCTATAATACAATTTAGATAATTGCAAAGTGTTATCATTACAATGTTGAAGTAAAAAAAACAGTAAAAAATTATATAAACTTTTAAACCTGAAACATATAAACCTGCCTATATGCTACATGTGTTGATCATTCATAAATTTTCAAACGTGGGTAAACAACGTTGAATAATACCTAATTTTATTTCTCCCCAGGATGATATGTTTTCTTAGCTCTTTTTAAAACATCTTCTTTGTAATACGCCACTTCTTTAAACTTTCCATTTACGTAATCTTCTATTTGATCATCAAAATGCGGAGAGTCTGGATCACCACTTTGTCCACCTGCGAGGCTTGTTTTTGCTTTTACTTTATCGCCAAATTCAATCACAGCCACAAAGCTATTACCACGAGTACCGTATATTTTTTTAGTACCATTATTATAACGTTCCCCATAAGCTGCGAGTGCTCCCCAACGGCCAGATGCGAGACCAACAGGCGTACTTGGAAGGTCATCATTAAAAGGCTGGCGTATATCACCATTGATACGTTGAAAACGATGCACGTCTCCCCAAGGAATTAAAGCCGTTCCAAAATCGGTTTCTAATTGGTTAATGACCGTTTTAAAAATCTCCATACGTTCTTCCAAAGGCGACTCATTTCCAAAGTAGGAGAGGAGGTGCATAGCAGATAATCGTTGTTCAGGACGTTGTCCATTTTTAAAATAGGCTGTTCCATAATAATGCGCTAAAGTCATTGCCATAGAGGTTGTAGAGGTTCTATAATCCCAATTTCTGAGTTGTTCTATATAAGCACCTATTTCTTTCGTACGATCTACTTTGTCATACGCTTCTACAAGCCCAGGAATTAATGCTTCAAAAGCTGGTAAATACGAATCATAACCCAATTCGATAAGACTTTCCAAGGTATAGTCTTTCCCTTCTTTTAAAAGCTCAATCGCATGTACCCCTCTAAAATTCTCTCTATCTATAGACATATAGTAGGGGTAGTCTTCTTTTTTAGGACTGTATTCCAAGGCAGCCGTAAAAGGCGTTGAATTACAATTCTGTAACCACCCATTTTCAGGATTTAACAACATGATCGTTTCATCTACAGTATGTAAGCCTTGCCAATCTGTTTTTGGATTACTACCATCTACAGGTTGTGTATAATCAAAAGAAGTATCTCGTTTAGGAATATAATTTCCATGGAAGTACGCAATATTCCCTTCGGCATCAGCATATACGGTGTTGTTTGAAGAGTTGGTGCGAATGTCCATCATTTCTCTAAACCCTTTATAGCCATCTTGTTTAGATCTAATATAAGATTGCTCTAGAGCATTTACTGGATCCCACATCAGCGCAGAAGCAACCCAATTCCCATCCTTTAGATGTGTAATAGGACCATGATGTGTACGATAAGCAGGAAGTATCTTTTCTTTCATTTCTTCTCCATCTTTATAACGTATCGTCATATCATATTGCACTACAGGTCGATATTCATCTCCATATTTATAAACCAATTTCCCATTAGCGTCTTTTTCTATAGTTTCTACAAATTCATCTATGACATCCGTATAGGTAGAGGTGTGCATCCAGCCTGTTTTTTCGTTAAATCCTTGGTAAACAAAAAATTGCCCCCAAGTAACGGCGCCATAGGCATTCAGTCCTTCTTCACTTACCACATGAACCTCGCCTCTAAAATAAAAGGACGTATGTGGATTAATAAGTAATAACGGGTTTCCAGATTTGGTGAGCTTTCCTGAAATCGCAATACCATTAGATCCTTGTGGTTCTTGCATTTCTAGTTCGTGTTGCATGGCAATAGCTGTTGCTTCAGGGATCTCTATACCAGCCTCATACATTGCTTTTATTTTACGCGTAGACACACGTTCAATATCACCTCCTATAGATCCTTCACTAAAATACATAGGCATCCAAGGCTCAAAATGTGTAAGTAAACGTGGCGTCACTTCTGGATGCGTCTCTAAATAGTAATTAATCCCATCTGCAAAGGCAATACATAATTCTTTAAGCCATTCAGGACTACGCTCATAGTTTGCAATCGCTTCTTCTTGGGTCATATACAATTTTGCGCGCGCATCACTATAGATCGCTTCTTCCCCTTCAACTTCTGCCAGACGTCCTGTTGCCCAAATGTAATTTTGTTCCACACGATTAAAATCATCTTCACTTTGCGCATAGAGTAGTCCAAAAACAGCATCGGCATCTGTTTTTCCATAGATGTGAGGGACTCCAAAATCGTCTCTAATGATCGTTGTGTTTTTAACGTGGGTATCCCATCGTTGTTGTTCTGCTGTTTTTGTAGGTTCTGTTTTACAAGAAATGATAAGCAAAAATGCAGTGTAGAGAAAGAGTGAATAGAGTCTCATGGTGGTGTGTTGTTAATATGATGGTGGTGGTATACGCTTTAACGCTTCGCTTTCCCTCTGGTCATGAACCTCACAAGTTCGCTTTCGCGAAAGCGTATAAAACATTACTTTAATAATTGATGTACGCCTTTTTCTAATGAATATAGCGTTGTAATTTCTTCTTGAGATAAGTGCTTATTATAGATAGAAAGTTCATCCATAAGACCTATATATCCTAGACCTAAGTAAATATTAGATTTTTCTAACTCCCAGGTAAATGGGTCTTTGATGTCTTTTCGAATGCCTTTAAGTTCGCCATTCATATAAAGAGCAGCTTTTCCTTGTGCTGTATTTAAGCCTGTATAATTAATAAGGATGTGCGTCCAAGTTCCTTTAGCAAACGGCGGATTAGAAACGCCTTTCAATTGTTCTATAAAAATTGGATTTTCATTATCAGGACCTTTTGGTTCTGGGTTCCAACTATCTCGATCTCCTATGACACCTAAGCGGAAGTCTCTAGGGTTTTCTTTTGTGAAATCCACCCAAATCGCAGCGTCATTATAACTGACATCTGTAATCTGAATAGGGTCACAATAGCCAGGATCAAGATCTGTCGCAGGATCAAGGCTTAGCCAAAACGAAATAGCACCTTCCCAATTTTCTGTGTTATATGCAATATTATTTTTACTCGGGTAGTAGATATATCCGCGGCTATCTTCAGCGTATAAGAGGGCATCTCCAAAATGTCCTTCTCCTTTAGAAATGCTAACTCCTTGTTTATGCAGTCCTACTTGTGCAGAGTCTCTTGCTTTTCGATTAGGGACAGAATATAATTGCGCATCTCCCAATGCAAAATCGGCATTGACTCCATTATCAAAAGATGCATAGAGTGTTAATGCATTTTTTAAGGATGCATTATTAGGATTTACTTTTTTAGTGACTGTTGTTTCAGTTTCTTTTTTTGTCGTTTCATTTTTACATGAAATACTTGAGAGTACTAAAATTCCACATAAAAGTAAGGTAGAAGAGGTCTTAAAAGGGTTAAAAATCATAGCAGTTGTTTTAGAGGTGTCATTTTTGATTTAAATGTACAAAAACAAATGCTATAAATTAGAGTATTTCTTTAATCTACTAGCGGTTCTAGATTGATATAGCTATAATTTACAATTCCAATATGTTTATACTTATCATCACCGTCTTTTAGTGTTCCCCATCCAAAATTACGTTCTATGACATCATCTTTATATTGATCCATTAAGTCTTGAGAGAGTAGTAGGTATTCGTCTTGTGAAATATCATTTTTGAGTAAGCGATGTGCAATAATAACATCCTCTCCTAAGAGTTTTATGTTTTTTCCAATTTGAACAGTTCCAATTTCATTTCCATAGTGTAAAACAATCTTCAGACCTAAAATAGCTGGTATTTTGTTTACTTGATCGTGATCTTTATATGCTATTTTTAAACGTTTTAATTCTTTATAAAATGCGACGTAAAATTCTCTACATTGATGTATTAAATCTTTAAAAGAAGGAAGCTTTCCCGTTTTATAAAAGAAAATAGCATCTCCTTCTATTTCAGAAACTCTTAAATCGATCGTATTAGCATAAATGATTTTGTTTAATAACGATGGAATCACTGCAGAACTTAAATCAAAGTCTGTATCACTCATAAATTTGGTAAATCCACTTATATCAGGAATACATAATAATGTGGGAGAAGCTTGAATTGGGCTGTCTTTATTCATCGTATTTTATTCTATCGTTGTACCATCTGTAGTGAATGAAAAGGCATGTTGTCCAATCATTCCAATCATTACGGCCTGAAATACAGGAGTTACTTTATTTTTTGCTCCCCAGTCTATTAAAAAGTTCGCTCCACTACCACCTTCTTCGTCTTCTTCATCAATTACATAATCTATAGTTTCTAAGGGTTTTAAGAAAATAGGAGATTTGATGTAGTTTCTCACTAAGGTTCCTTCAGTATTATAATATGCTATTGTATTGATAAATAATGAATCTTTTTTGCTTGTATTACGAATACTTAAGGTAGCTGTAAGTAATATTTTAGTATTTCTGTTTTTACTATAAATGTCTGAATAGATAGGTACATATACTTCAGCATTAAAAGGATATGTTACTAATGTATCTTTAGCTTTTACTAAGTTTTCTTGTTGGATTTCTTTTTCAGTTATTGTATTGGGATTTTTATCTACGCAGGAGTAGAAAGTGCCTAATAAGATAAAGATCAATATGAATATTTTGTATTTCATAGTGAGAGTTATATTGTTATGAGTAAAGATACTTGTTAATTTGTAAATTGGTCACGCTTATTGAACGAATTTTAATGCTTAAAACCATCATTGTTTTATAAAAACGAAAAGAGTCAGTTCTCACTGACTCTTTTTCACTGCAAAATACTAACCATTATTTTGCAGTATTTAAATTTTTATTATGTCATGGTGTAGTTTATTTAGTATATATTTTAGTCATATCACCAATATTGAATTGTTACTACTATAGATTTTACTGATTATACTTAATTCAATTCAGCTTCTGCATGACGTTTTGCTTTGTTGAGTGTGAGTTTATTGTCAAACTGGAGTGTTCGTATAGGGAATGGGATGTCTATGTTCGCTTTCGCGAAAGCTTTCTTAATCTCAATAATAGCTTTACTTTTTGCTTTTAACTTTGGAATTCCTGAAGTTCCGTCAATCCAAAAACGGACTATAAAATGAACTGCACTTTCACCAAAATTAGTATAATAAAACTCAACTTCAGTATCTAATAATTCTTGGTTAAAATGAGTGTTTATAACATTGGTGGTAAGTGATTCTACTTTTTCTAAATCACAATCATACCCGACACTACAATTAATTGTAATACGCATTTTTGATGTTAAAGAGTAATTTTTTAAAGGATTCTCCAAAATCAATTTGTTGGGAAGTACGACAATGTTATTATCTGCCTCTTTCATTACAAAGTAATTAGTATTAATATCCATGACTTCACCAGTGTATCCATTGGTCTCAATCCAATTACCAATTTTTATATTTTTTCTAAAAGATAAAATGATTCCTGAAAGCGTGTTAGATAATGTTCCTTGAAGAGCTAAACCTATGATCAATCCAGAAATACCAGCCGCCGATAATATTGTTTTTAAGGTGCCACTTAAATTTAGGAGATTCAATATAATGAGAAGTCCAAAAGAAATCACAATTATCGAAGAAAATCTAGCGATTAATCTTGTAATAGAGGTTTTGTGTATTTTCTTGTAAATAAGTTTTAATACAATATTATAGATGAATCTTGACATAAAATAAGTAGCTATCATTACTACTATCGCTAAAATAATATTTGGTAAACTTGTTATGAGTATTTCTCCCCAATTACTTATTCTATCTGTTATTTGTTTTATTCCTTCTTCCATGATATATTTTCTATATAATTAAAATACTGGGTTTTTAAAAAATGTCAAGTGGTTTAACAAGGTTTAACTGACATTAAGGTATATTAACATAATAAATTCTTAATCGTCTTAAGGATTTATAAAAAATTACGACCATTTATCTTATAAATAGAAATTACCACTATTTTGGTTGCCTAAATCTGATACCCCTATGATTGCCCCAAGCATTCCTTATAATGAGCGTAAACGCCAAAAAGCTGTTGAGAGTTACGGCTTGTTAGATACTGAAGAAGAAGAGAAATACGATAATATCACAAGTATTATTTCACAAATTTGTGATGCTCCTATAGCATTAATTACTCTATTAGATAAAGAACGAAATTTTCTAAAATCACATTTAGGAGTTCCTTTTAATGAATCGCCTCGTGATATTTCTTTTTGTGGTCATACGATTAATGAAGATAATCCTATGATGATCGTAGAAGATGCAAGAAAAGATGATCGTTTTCATGATAATCCATTAGTAAAGGACTATAACGCTATTTTTTATGCAGGCGTTTCTCTAGTAAATAAAGACGGATATAAATTAGGTACTCTTTGTGTATACGACCATAAGCCTAGAACACTAAACACAGAACAAAAGAACGTCCTGCAAAGTTTAGCAAAGCAAGTCGTGATGCTTTTTGAACAGCGTATTCAAAATGATGAATTACGATTATTGAGAGATAGTCTTGAGCGCAAGAATAAAAACTTAGAAAAGTTTGCAGCCGTAGTATCTCATGACTTAAAGTCGCCTGTAAATAACATTATCAGTTTGACTGATTTACTAAAAAAAGAAAATCAAGAGCTTTCTGAAGACTCTTTAATGTATATTGAGTATTTACAACAATCTTCAGCATCCTTACGCAATTATATAGATGGTGTTTTAAGTTTTTATAAAAGTGATGAGCTATTTGGATTAGACAAGAAAACTGTAAAAATTCAACAATTAATAGAAGATTGTAAACATATAGTAGATGCCAATAACCAAGTAAATATTCATTTACATTCTACAATAGATACTATTTTTATAAATGAGTCAGCGATAAAACAAGTGCTTATTAATTTATTGACCAATGCGATAAAGTATAATGAGAAGGATATGGTTAATATAGAAGTAGGATGTTTTGAAGATGAAGATTTTTATCATTGGTCTGTAGCTGATAATGGAATTGGAATTTCAAAGAATGATCTTGCCAAAATCTTTGATCTTTTTGAGAGATTGGGTGTGGTAGACCGATTTGGAAATCAAGGAAATGGTATTGGTTTAGCTACTGCTAAAAAGATTGTTACTACACTAGGAGGCGAAATTAAAGTTGTATCTACACTTGGTAAAGGCACTACATTTACATTTACTGTAGAAAAAGATTAAGTAACCTGTTGTCCATTTTGAGTAATTTCATCGATTTTTTCCCTAACCCTAAAGGGAATATCGACTAAATTTTTAGTTCTTCCTTTAGGATTGAGGTAAAAAACTGAAAATTTAAATAGAAAATTAGCGTAATGAATATCTAAATGCACAACGGGTTAAGAAGTTTCTTTCTTGCCTTTAGAAAGTAAGAGTTCGTTTTGTTTTTCTAATTGATTACTAATCTTATCAAGTAGTTCAATTTCCTTCGGGGTTTTTACCTGTTCATTTTTTGGGTCTTGTGCTTTGGTTTTTAATCGATTCATAAACTTGACTATCACAAATACAGTAAAACCAATAATTAAAAAATCAATACTGACTTCGAGTAATTTTCCATATTTAACCGCAATCTCTTCACTTACAATCGCTCCATTATCTACGACAGCTTCTTTTAATACCCATTTTTTGTTTTCTATCGTAACCCCGTCAGTCATATATGTGAGGGGAGGTAGAAATACTTCTTTTACAAGTACATCTACCACCTTATTAAAAGCAGCTCCTATGATCACACCTATGGCAATATCTATCATATTACCCTTTACTGCAAACTCTTTAAACTCTTTAAATAATTTTATCACGGTACTTGTATTGTTTACGACGATTTTAAAAATCAAAAATAAAGGAATAGATACTTATAACCACTTCTTCTTTCTAAAAAGAAGTACTAATAGTATACAGATGATCAACATAACTCCTAATAATACAAAGTATCCATACTTATATTGGAGCTCTGGGATATATTCAAAGTTCATCCCATAAATTCCTGCTAAAAAAGTTAGAGGTATAAATATCACAGAAATTAAGGTAAGTAATTGCATTACTTTATTCATTTTAAAACTTACTTCAGCAATAAATAAATCCTGTAAACTATTAAGCATATCTCTATAAGAGTCTATACTGTCAGTTATTTGAATCGTATTTTCATAAAGGTTTCTAATAAATATCTGTGTGTTGTCTTTTATAATTTGGTTTTCACTTTTTGAAAACTTACTAATCACTTCTCTTAGTGGAGCGATAGACTTTCGTAATATTACCAATTCTTTTTTAAGCTTATGTATATCGGCTTTATCTGAGTTACTTTGTTGTTCTGTAATACGATCTTCTATTTCTTCAATAGCTTCTTCAAAACGATCTAATGTGATATAATAATTATCAATAAGTGTATCTAATAACGCAAATAAAAGGTAATCAGCCCCTCTTTGACGCACCCTACTCATAGTATTACCCATTCTCTTCCGAACAGATTCAAAAAGATCAGAAGGAGTCTCTTGAAAAGTAAGCAGAACATTTTGTTTTAGAAATATTGTAACGTGCTCCTTAAAAACCTGTGTGGTACTCTTATCAAAAGATAGGGCTTTTACAATTATAAATATGCCATTCTCATGTTCTTCAAAACTAGGTCTTCGATATACATCTACAATACTTTCTTGAAGTACTGGGTGTATTTTAAACGATGAGGAGATAGAAGCGATTATATCCGTATTGTCCATCCCTCGTACATCTATCCAATCGATTAAGTCGATTTTGAAATTCTTATTGACTTGGATGTCTTTTTCATCTTTGACTATGCTTTCTTTAATTGCATCCCTTGTATACTGCAAGTGATGAATCATTGTATCTGCTATTGTCTTGTCTCCAGTATAAATAATAGCCCCAGGAGCCATACCTGTTTTAATTCTTTTAAGTTTAGTCATTTATTGTGGTTCAAAAATGTGTAGTTACTATCGTAAATATGATAAACAAGATAGGAAAAACTTATAGTTACATATTACAGAAGAATTAGAAAAATATGTTTTAGTAGTAATAAGTTTTGTATTTTATGAATGCTATGGAAAACAAAAAACGAATACTTCTTACCGGGGCAACAGGATATATAGGGAAGCGATTACTTCCTATTCTTCTAGAACAGGGATATCATGTGATATGCTGTGTGAGAGATGTGAATCGTTTTTCGCCTCCACAGTCTTTAAGCGCCTCAATAACTGTTATTAAAATAGATCTTCTAGATTCAAAATCATTAGATGTCATCCCTAAAGATATTGACGGTGCCTATTATTTAGTACACTCTATGTCCAGTAGTGATAACTATAAAAAACTAGAACTAGAATGCGCCACTAATTTTAGAACAGCCTTAGAAACAACAAACGTAAAACATCTTATCTACTTAAGTGGAATTGTAAATGAAGATAATTTATCAAAACACTTATCTTCTCGTAAAGATGTAGAAATAGAACTATCTAAGGGAAGTTACAATGTTACAACCTTGCGGGCAGGAATTATTATTGGTTCAGGAAGTGCTTCTTTTGAGATCATACGAGATATTGTAGAAAAATTACCCATTATGATTACCCCAAAATGGTTAAAAACAAGATGTCAACCCATTGGAATTACAGATGTGCTCGCGTTTTTATCAAAAACACTGTTCCATAAAGAGACTTATAATCAAAATTTTGACATTGGAGGATCCGATATATTGTCTTATAAAGACATGCTGTTAGGATTTGGTGACAAGCGTAATTTAAAACGTAGTATTTTTATTATTCCTGTGATGACCCCTCGGTTATCATCATATTGGTTATACTTTGTGACATCCACTTCCTATAAACTAGCTACAGCACTTGTAAGTAGTATGAAAGTAGAGGTGATATGTAGAGATAATAGATTGGCTGATATTTTAAACATACAACCATTATCATATAGAGAAGCATTAGATAAGGCCTTTGTTAAAATTCAAAGGAATCAAATTGCGTCTAGTTGGAAAGATGCTCTTATCAGTGGTGAAATGAATATAGAAATATCTGACTTTATTAAAGTACCTAGTTTTGGGTGTTTTATTGATAAACGCTCAAAACGCTATAATGATAGAACACATACCATAGATAAAATTTGGCGTATCGGAGGCAAGACAGGATGGTATTATGCAACGTGGTTATGGAAGGTAAGAGGCTATATCGATAAACTTTTTGGGGGCGTTGGCTTGCGTAGAGGACGAACCAATGAAGATACTCTTATTGCAGGGGATTCGGTTGATTTTTGGCGGGTATTATATTCTAATAAAGAAGAAGGGAGATTGTTGTTATTTGCCGAAATGAAATTACCAGGTGAAGCTTGGCTAGAATTTAAAATAGAAAAAGATCAATTAGTTCAAACGGCTACCTTTAGACCTCTCGGACTATCAGGACGGTTGTATTGGTTTTCTGTATTACCTTTTCACGGATTTATTTTTAAAGGGATGCTTGCGAAACTTACTGCATAAATTTTGTCCTCAACATGCATATGCGTATTTTCAAGCCATCAAATGTATTTGACTATCTAAACGCTATTATAATTTGACCCTATACTAAATGAAAACATTCCTTTATTCTCTATGTATGTTGTGTATAACGACTGTAGTCGCACAAGAAAATACACGTTGGAAAATCGCTGATTCTAACATTATTCAATGGACTATAGAAAATAGTAATTTACCTCATAGTGATAATATCGAAATGGCTGGTACTAAAGTGGCTGGTATTGTATCTTATGACGTAGATGCAGCTGGGAATTTGGAAATCGAACGCCAAGTGTTTTACCCGCAATTACATCCACATATCAAGGAATCAGATCCAGATTGGTTTGTATTTAGAGCGTATTTAAAAGAGACATACACAGATGCGGTATTACCAAAATTTTATATTAATGAGAAACAATTTTCTCCAGGCGCTTTAAAGGAGGTCACTATCAACGGAATCATCACTTTTGTGCACACGGCTAGTAAAAGTGGTGTTACGCTTTCGCGAAAGCTATACCCGTCTCCAAACCAACGTTTGTTTATAGAAGAGTTACATCTTGTTAATACGTCAAATACACCTGTAACCATAGCCTATGAAGGTATTTCGAATACACAAACAAAGCAAGGCATAGGAGGCACATTTAGATATAGTGTACAAAGCAAGGGAGATGAGAAAACGACACTCCAACCAGGAGCTTCTGTTACGTATCAGCTTCATTTTACCGCACAGCTTAACGAAGAGCCTACTGTAGTAGACGATCAAAGTCTTGAAAAACGAACACGTTTCTTAGAAGAAATGCAGCAAAACTTGATTTTAGAAACACCCAATCCCATTTTTAATCAGCTTTTTGAGTTTTCTAAAATCCGCGCTTCAGAGAGTATTTTTGATTCAAAATTAGGATTGATACATTCTCCAGGAGGTGGACGCTATTATGTAGGGATCTGGGCAAATGATCAAGCCGAGTATGTAAGTGCCTTTTTTCCATATCTAGGCTATGAAGTTGGAAATGAAAGTGCGATGAATTGCTATCGTGCGTTTGATCGTGTGAAATCACCAACCTATGAACCTATACAATATGCATTTGAAGTAGAAGAGCGTAAACCACCAGCCTTATTAGATAGAGGAGATGCTGCGATGATTGCGTATGGTGCAACACAATATGCATTGGCAAGAGGAAATCAAGCCGAAGCCGAAGAACTTTGGGATTTAATTTCTTGGTCTCTAGAATATAATGATCGCAATCTTACGAATGAAGGTGTTGTCAAATCACAATCTGATGAGATGGAAGGGCGTATAGAAACCGGAGATGCTAATTTATCTACATCATCATTGTACTATGGAGCTTTAACTAATGCTGTATATTTAGCAAAAGCACTGAATAAACCAGCCACGCTTATTGAAAAATACACAAAAGATGCTACACAACTTAAAATAGCTATCGAAAATTACTTTGGAGATACAGTAGAAGGGTTAGAAACCTATAAATACTATAAAGAGCATACGACACTTAGACATTGGATTTGTTTGCCATTAGTTGTCGATATTAATGATCGTGCAGAAGCTACTACAGAAGCATTGTTTGATCGATTATGGACAGATAATGGCGTACATGTTGAGAAGAATAATCCAGATAAAAAAGTATCAGAAATTTTCTGGGACAGAGGAACATTATATGCATTACGAGGGGTATTAAGAGCTGGAGCTACAGAACAATCTATAGAACGATTAGCACAATTTTCTAAAACACGCTTACTTGGAGAGCGTGTGCCATATGTAGTAGAAGCATTTCCGGAGGGAGGGATGGCACATCTTTCTGCCGAAAGCGGATTGTATTGCCGTGTGTTTACTGAAGGTCTATTTGGAATTACACCAACAGGTTTTGATAGCTTTACCATACAACCAAGATTACCTAAAGATTGGAATGAGATGGCATTACGCCATATCCGTTTATTTGGGAAAGATTTCGATATAGAAATACAACGTAACGGTACCAGAATGAATGTTCTCATTAAAGATGCAACGACAGGAAAACTCATTAGTAAAAAGAAAACAAAAGGGGATAAGCCTCTATCTTTTACCATGTAAATTCAATCTATAAATCACGTACTTTCACGTATGTATATCTCTTCCAGATTGTTGATATTTAGATCTCTAAAACAACAATCATGGATACTACACTCTTTACTGATGAACACGATGAGGTTTTTGATGACCTTATAGCTAAATTTACTAGTGAATTAGGACAGAAAAGCTTAACAAAAGGCTCAGGCGTTTCTGAATTTTGGGATTATTTACAACAATGTGAAGTCTATTTCACTAGTGGAAGTTATAAATCAGGAGCGTATTCTCATCATATGGAGAATATGTTTTCCCTTCATATGCTTAATCATACGGTACCAAAAAAATTAACAGCTGTATTGCGTGATTTTGGACTTCCTGAGAGCGTTATTAAAGAAACAGATATAGAGTCACATTCTATATTAGATGGATATGTAGCTGGCGATGGAACATTGTATGCAGTTGCTAAATACTGCCAATTAGATCCTATGTGGACTGTAGTTTTAGCGTATTATGTATGGTATAAATATATTCATCGACATGGGGTTCATGAATTTATACAGCAATCATCTCCTACATTTAATAGTAGCTCCCCTAATGGAGCTAGAGTAGCCATTATTGGCGATTGGGGTACAGGTGCTTATAAAGATGGACATGTTGAGGATTGCCCCGCACAATTAGTCATAGACGGTATTATGAAACTTGATCCTTTACCAGATTATATTATTCATTTAGGAGATGTGTATTATGCAGGAACCAAAAGAGAAGAACGTAAACATCTTATAGACATGTTACCTTCAACATATAAAGGGAAATTGTTTACGATGAATAGTAACCATGAAATGTATGATGGGGCAAATGGATTATTTTCAGAAACGATTAAAAATCCTAAATTCAAACCGCAAAATGGCAGTACTTATTTTTCTTTAGAAATAGGAGATTGGATTGTGGTTGGATTGGACTCTGCATACTACGACCAAAGCTTTTTATACATGGATGGAGCCATTCATAATGGCGCTGAAGGTATGGAACAAGTTAAATTTCTTCAAAAAAATGCCGCTATTAAAGGGAAACAACTCTTATTACTCACACATCATAATGGAATAGAATACAACGGATCTAGCATAAATAAAACGCTTTGGAATCAAGTAGTTAAAGAAGCTTTGTCAGGTAAGACTCCAGATGCTTGGTATTGGGGACATGTACATAACGGAATTGTATATGAAGATTCACTAGAGGTATTAAAGGGAGTTACTTCTATAAATGGAAAATCTCCTTTGTTACGTTGTTGTGGTCATGCTTCCATGCCCTATGGAAAAGGAACAGGACTCTTTAATGAAGATACAGGTAAAAATAATCCAGGAATCGCTTATTTTGGAGAAACTCCTATGAACCCTCCAAAACCAACATTACCTCAACACCTCAGAGTTCTTAATGGTTTCTCAGTGATTGATATTAAAGGGAGTGCATTTAATGAAACGTTTTATGAAGTTTCAAATGAATATAGTGCTCCAAAAGAAGTTTGGAAGTCATAAGTAGGATCTAATTTATAGTATCATCGTCTGTAATTTATAATTATTATAGACGATGATTTTTTTTACGCTCTTTTCATTTCTTATGAGAATATTTTGAAACATTCTCTGTACCTTCGTACGCGTCTTATGAAAAAGCAAACATACCTCATTGTTATTGCCTTTTTTTCTATCTATGTCTTTTGGGGATCTACCTATCTGTGGAATAAAATAGCCGTTACAGAATTGCCTCCATTTATGCTTGCTTCTATGCGTTTTTCTACAGCAGGCCTGCTCATATTTCTTATTGCAAGAGTGATGGGAATATCACTTAAGATCACTAAAAAAGAATTCCTTAATTGTGTATTTGCTGGTTTTCTTTTTTTAGGATATGGAAATGGTGTATTTGTATGGGCTCTTAAATATGTAGATAGTAGTTTTGGCGCCTTACTTGCCTCTATTCAGCCTATTGTGATTTTATTGTTAATGCGGTTATGGCATCGCAATAAAATCAAGTCAAAATCAATTATTGGTATTGTATTAGGAATTGTTGGAATGTATTTATTGGTAAGTCAGAAAGGATTAGTATTACAAGAAAGAAGCGTTTTAGGAATCATCATGATTTTTACCTGTATTATAAGTTGGAGTATAGGAAGTGTGTTTGTAGCCCAAGCAGCAATGCCCAAAAACTTTTTTATAACAACAGGATACCAAATGCTTACAGCGGGAATTACATTGGCTTTTGCAAGTCTCTTTATGGGTGAATCTTGGAGTAATCCTATAGACTGGAGCTCAAAAACACAAGGTTCATTAATCGCATTGATTCTCTTTGGAAGTATTGCCGCATTTACATCTTTTAATTATTTACTTAAAGTAGTATCTACAGAGAAAGTTTCTACATCGGCATACGTAAATCCTATTGTTGCATTACTATTGGGGTGGTACTTTCTAGATGAGGTAATTACAGTTCAAACAACTATAGCTGCAGTTATTCTTCTTGCGGGTGTTTATTTTATAAACAGCGCAAAAAAAGGAAAAAAATACACGTAAATACTAAAAAAGGTGTACCTCATAAGAAGCACACCTTTTTTGTTATTGTGTACGCTTTCGCGAAATCGAACTTGTGAGACCAGCCGGCGGGCAGATTCACAACTATAGGGAGAGCGAAGCGATAAAGCGTATATGTGGTATTAATCTAACCCTCCTTTACGATTTGGACTTCTAGGCGATGGCCATACACGAGGCTCTCCTGTTCTTGAATCTACAGGAAGAACACTCTTTACACGTGATGTTTTTTCAGGATCTTCACTAGCCATATAGGTAAGTATTGCTGTAAGAATCGCATTATTACGTACATCATCAAAGATAATTTTGTCGTAGGTGTCTCTATTGGTATGCCATGTATAATTCCAATATGACCAGTTTAATGAACTTAAACTAAATGCAGGAGCACCAGCAGCTTGAAACGATGCATAATCAGAACCTCCTCTTGCAGGAGCGTCTGGAAACGTAGTTTCGATATGTTGGGTAATATCTTCAGGAACAGCATTTAGCCATCTAGATAAATAGTCATAAGAATGTAAAAAACCACCACCTGATAAGCGAACAACACGACCTGTACCGTTATCTTGATTAAACGAAGCTTGAACGCCTGCAACGATTTCTGGATGATCTTCTACAAAAGCTCTAGAGCCATTTAGTCCTTGCTCTTCACTTCCCCAATGTCCTACTAATATGGTACGTTTAGGATTTGGATAGTATTTCTTTAAAATACGCATGGCTTCCATCATAACCAATGTACCTGTACCATTATCGGTAGCACCGGTACCACCATCCCAAGAATCAAAATGAGCCGAAAGGATGACATACTCATTTGGTTTTTCTGATCCTTTTATTTCTGCAATTGTATTAAACGTAGGCATTTTCCCTAAGTCTTTTGACTGAGCTACAATATTGATTTGTGGTTTGTTGCCTGAATTTACAAGCCTGTAAAGCATTCCGTAGTCTTCTAGTTCAAGATCGACTGTTGGGATTTTTTCAGTTCGTGCACTAAAGATTTTGTTTACACCAAACCCTCTAGACCAGTTTGAAGTGACAATACCTACAGCCCCTGCTTTTTCAAGTGTAGCGGGAAGTGTACGCGAAGTTTGCCCCATTGCTTTTATGTTTTCTCGCCAAGCGTTGGTTTGTGCATCACGATCTTCTTTCATTTTGGCAAATGATTCCTCAGTAGCAAACTCTTCCCAATTATAATCTGGACGACCTGTAGGTTGCAACATAGAAATCAACACAATTTTACCCTTTACAGAAGGAAGCCATTTCTTAAAATCGGCGTCATCTTTTACATTGGAAGGCAATACAACAAGCTCTGCAGTCACCCCTTCTTTTGAAGTACTTGGATTCCATGCCAATTGTGTGCCTCTAAGACTTTGTATACGAGGATACACCATATCTATGTGGGTAATACCGCGTTCCCAACCACGCCATTCTCCCCATTTCTCATTACGAGCAGGAATACCCCAATCTTTATATTTGGCCACAGCCCATTCATTAGCATGTTGCATTTGTGGTGTCCCTACAAGACGAGGACCAATCAAATCCGTAAGTTCATGTGCTAAATTCTCTAATTGAGAGTTCTCATTAGCCTCTTTGATCATGTCTTCAATAATAGGATCTGTTTTTTGCGCAAATGAAATAGCACTTATATATAAAAAGAGGAGGAGTAATTTTGTCTTCATGGTGGTTTAGGTGTTTTTAGTTTGAAAATTTTAAGAATTTTTGAAATTACAAGAATTCTATGAGGATCAAAAAAATGAAATCATAAAAAAAAGAGGCTCTTATTCTTATTTTAGATAATAATGATAGATTTTTATTGAAATAATAGCAATATATGCTTAGAAATCGTATATTAAATGGGTAATAGTAAATCTAATCTGTATCTTTGTTGTAAAGGGATGTCATTGATTCGTTCTATGAAAAATAATAAATAAGATAAAGTGTCTTATATTTTTCTACATTTCTTTGAAAACAAAATACACTAACTTCTAATCTCATTTAATATAAAGAATGGCAAAATCGCAACAGACCTTTAATAAACTCGAAAAAGAAAAAAAACGTTTAAAGAAACGAGAAGAAAAACAAAAAAAGAAATTAGCTCGTAAAGCTGAAGCTAAAGAAAAAGGTGGAGGAATCCAGTTTGCGTATGTTGATCATTTTGGAAATCTTACAGATACTCCTCCAGATCCAAATGATAAAATAGAAGTAGATGTAGAGGATATCGTTCTTGGTATCCCTAAAAAAGAAGAAACTGACGAAGATAAATTCGATCCTATCCATAAAGGGAAAGTATCCTTCTTTGATACCTCAAAAGGATTCGGGTTTATTCTAGATTCAAAAACACAAGAAAAATACTTTTGTCACGTAAGTGGTCTTATAGACACGATTGCTGAAAATGACAACGTTTCTTTTGAACTCGAAAAAGGTGCTAGAGGCATGAACGCTGTTCGTGTTAAGAAAGAGTAAGCATGATACGATATATCATTGCTTCCTTTTTTATCTCTTTTGTAATTAACACTTCTATAGGGCAAGAAAAAAATGAAGTAGATCAGTTTTGGTCTTCTTTACAGTCTTTATGCAATACTTCGTATAAAGGTACACTCGTGTTGCCTGAAAATGATCCTCAGTTTGCAGGAAAAGAATTGTTAATGCATGTGCGTTCTTGTAATGATACAGAGATTAAAATTCCTTTTTTTGTTGGAGAAGATCGTTCGCGTACTTGGGTATTAACCAAAAGTAATGATCGAATTTTATTAAAACATGATCATCGTCACGAAGATGGGAGTGAAGATAAGATTACAATGTATGGTGGTATGACCACCAATGTTGGACAAGCAGGCATACAAGTATTTCCTGCCGATGCAGAAACACAAGTAATGATTCCAGCTGCTTCGGGGAATGTATGGTGGATAACGATAGATAAAACCACATTTACCTATAATCTCAGAAGGTTAGGAACCGAACGTATTTTTACGATTTCTTTTGATTTGTCTACACCTGTAGAAAATCCAGCAGCACCTTGGGGTTGGAAAGAGTAATATTAATTGATATTTATAGATTGTAAATAGAGTTGTTCTACCTTTTCTCGTGCCCATGGGGTTTTACGTAAAAACTTAAGGCTAGATTTAATAGAAGGATCTTTTTTAAAGCAATTGATGTTTACTTGATAACTCAGTTCTTTAAAACCGTATTTCTCAACAAGAAATTCTAAAATATCGACAAGCTTCACACCATGAAGCGGATTATTAGGTTGTGACATTATTTATTTTTAAAGTGCTTTTATAATTGTTAAAAATACCACTTAAAACTCAAAACTCATTTCTTATTTTTACAACGTGAATCGTACAACGCATACGTATCAAATATCGAATCTAGAAAAGTTTAAGAATCAACTTCTCCATTGGGCACAACAATTTGAAGAAGTTGCTTGGTTAGATAGTAATACCTACGCAGATCAAAACTATAAGAGTTATGATGCGATACTTGCTGTAGATGGTTTTACAAGTATGAAGACGTCATATCAAGATGCCTTTGATCGATTAGAAGAGTATCAACATACTACAAAAGATTGGCTGTTTGGATATCTATCCTATGATTTAAAAAATGACATTGAACGCCTTAAAAGCAATAATGATGACTTTGTAAAGTTTCCAGACCTATATTTCTTCCAACCGAAACGTATCTTCTTATTGAAAGGAAATGAAGTCGTATTACACTACCTACCCATGGTAGATGATGAAATGGAGTATGATTGGAAAGAGATTACAAATCAATTGCTTACTACTAATAATAATGACGACACATCACTTCGTATTAAATTAAAGATCCATAAAGACGCCTATAAAAATAAGGTGCGTAAAATGCTGGATTATATTCAGAAAGGGGATATTTATGAGGCTAATTTTTGCCAAGAGTTTTATGCCTATGGTACGATACATCCCGTAGAGACATTTCAACATCTTAATCGTATCAGTACACCTCCATTTGCTACTTTTTTGAAAGTAGATGACCATTTTTTAGTATCAGCAACTCCAGAGCGGTATTTAAAAAAGGAGGGCAGCAAGGTGATAAGCTCTCCAATTAAGGGAACAGCTCCGCGTAGTAAAGATGTGAAAGAGGATTCCGCTTTCGCGAAAGCGTTATCAGAAGACCCCAAAGAGCGTTCTGAAAATATCATGATCGTAGATTTAGTACGTAACGATCTGTCTCGTATTGCTCAAAAAGGCAGTGTGAATGTAGAAGAATTATGTACCGTATATTCTTTTAAACAAGTACATCAAATGATCTCTACCGTAAGTGCACAGATTTCTGTGGGTATATCTCCTGTAGATGTGATACGTGCTACATTCCCAATGGGAAGTATGACAGGAGCTCCCAAAATAAGAGCGATGGAAATCATAGAAGAACTCGAAGAGACAAAACGAGGTTTGTATAGTGGCGCTGTCGGCTATTTTACACCCAATGGAGATTTTGATTTTAATGTTATCATACGTAGTATATTGTACAATGCTGAAGATCAGTATGTATCGTATTCTGTGGGGAGTGCGATTACTGCAAAATCAGACCCAGATAAAGAGTATGCAGAGTGTTTATTAAAAGCAAAAGCAATGCGCGAAGTTCTAGAACGAAAAACGGGATAGGATTTTGTAATTTAGCAAAACTGATTTTTGAAAATTAACTAAGAAAACTAATAATTTCGCTTTCGCGAAAATAGATACAACTATGAGTGACGATAAAAAGATAATATTCTCTATGTCCGGAGTGTCTAAGACATTTCCTGGCGCACAAACTCCAGTTCTTAAAAAGATATACTTAAGCTTCTTTTATGGAGCTAAAATTGGAATTTTAGGTCTTAACGGATCGGGTAAGTCAACCTTGATGAAGATCATTGCAGGCTTAGATACCAATTTTCAAGGAGAAGTAACTTCTGATAAAGAATTTACAACAGGTTATTTAGAGCAAGAGCCAAAACTAGATCCAGAAAAAACGGTATTAGAAGTTGTAAAAGAAGGTGCTGCTGAAACCGTTGCTATTCTTGATGAATACAATAGTATCAATGACCAGTTTGGTTTGGAGGAAGTCTATAGTGATGCAGATAAGATGGAGAAACTGATGGCACGTCAAGCAGTACTTCAGGACGAGATAGATGCTCGTGGTGCTTGGGAACTAGATACAAAACTTGAAATCGCTATGGATGCCTTACGTACGCCTCCAGGTGATCAAAAAATAGGCGTGCTTTCTGGAGGAGAAAAACGTCGCGTTGCTTTATGTAGACTTTTATTACAAGAGCCAGATGTATTACTACTGGATGAGCCTACCAACCACTTAGATGCAGAATCTGTACATTGGTTAGAACATCACTTAGCGCAATATAAAGGAACTGTAATTGCTGTCACACACGACCGTTACTTCTTAGATAATGTAGCAGGATGGATTCTTGAATTAGATAGGGGAGAAGGAATTCCTTGGAAAGGAAACTACTCATCTTGGTTAGATCAAAAATCGAAGCGTATGGCGCAAGAGAGTAAAACAGCTTCTAAACGTCAAAAAACGTTAGAACGAGAGCTAGATTGGGTACGCCAAGGGGCAAAAGGTCGCCAGACAAAACAGAAAGCACGTTTGAAGAACTATGACAAGTTAATGAGTCAAGATCAAAAACAAGTAGATGAAAAGCTAGAAATCTATATTCCTAACGGACCTCGTTTAGGTACTAATGTGATTGAAGCTACAGGTGTAAGTAAAGCGTTTGGAGATAAACTTTTATATGAAGATTTAAACTTTAACCTTCCACAAGCAGGAATTGTAGGTATTATTGGTCCAAATGGTGCTGGTAAAACTACGATCTTTAAAATGATCATGGGCGAAGAAACTGCAGATAAAGGCACCTTTACTGTAGGTGATACTGCTAAGATTGCCTATGTAGATCAGAGTCATTCAAATATTGATCCAGAAAAAACCATTTGGCAAAACTTTTCAGACGAGCAGGATTTAGTATTAATGGGTGGTCGTGAAGTAAATTCTAGAGCGTATTTAAGTCGTTTTAATTTTAGCGGAAGCGAACAAAACAAAAAAGTTGCAACACTTTCTGGAGGAGAACGTAACCGTCTGCATCTTGCCATGACGCTTAAGGAAGAAGGGAATGTATTATTGCTAGATGAGCCTACAAATGATCTTGATGTAAACACATTACGAGCCTTAGAAGAAGGTTTAGAGAACTTTGCTGGTTGCGCAGTAGTGATAAGTCACGACCGTTGGTTTTTAGATCGTATCTGTACACATATCTTAGCATTTGAAGGAGATAGTCAAGTATATTTCTTTGAAGGTAGTTTTTCCGATTATGAAGAGAATAAGAAGAAACGTCTTGGTGGTGATTTGATGCCAAAGAGAATTAAGTATAAAAAATTGATACGTTAAATAGTGCGTATTCATTGTAAAATAAAAACGGCTCAAGATCTAAAATCTTGAGCCGTTTTCTCATTCTTCTTTTTCATTTATAATAAGTTTCTTACGTACTGTTTTATGTAGACTCGCTATTTTTAATATGAACAAGATACGATACATTGTATATACCTATATAACAATACTAAAAAGAGCTTTCCTACCTTTGATCTTAAAATTTAACATATTATAATTAAAGATGCATACTTCTATAAAAACAATTGCTTTTGATGCAGATGATACCCTTTGGATAAATGAAACCTTTTTTAGAGATGCAGAAGATCAATTTTGTGCATTATTGAAATCATATATATCTTATGAAGAATGTCAGAAACGCTTATTTGAAATGGAAATGCGTAACCTTCCTATGTATGGGTATGGTATCAAACCATTTACATTATCATTAATAGAAGCTGCTATAGAAATAACAGATAATAAGGTGTCTATTTCTCAGGTTTCAGAATTAATAAAACTAGGAAAGACAATGTTGGATGCCCCAGTAGTTCTCATCGATGGTATTGAAGATGTGCTTCGTACGCTTTCGCGAAAGCATAAACTGGTGGTCGCCACAAAAGGAGATTTATTAGATCAAGAACGAAAATTAGAGAAGTCTGGACTTGCAAAGTATTTTCATCACATTGAAGTAATGTCAGACAAGCAACCAAAAAATTATACCAAGTTGGTCAACCATTTAGATATACAACCACAAGAGTTTTTGATGGTGGGAAACTCTCTTAAATCAGATATACTTCCAGTATTAGAAATAGGAGGTCATGCATTTCATATCCCTTTTCACACGACTTGGATTCATGAACAAGTAGAAGAAATAGTACAGCATACTAATTTTAGAGAATTATCTCATGCGTCAGAAATAGTACAATTAGTTTCTAAATAGGAGGGAAGTTGTATACGAAATGTTTTATTAAGCACTAAGTTTTTTGAATTCAAAAAAATAATTATTCATTTGTTTCAGTTAGTAAAATACTCATCATTTTTTTAGTGTAAGGGGCTTTTAAATACTTTTATTGCGATTCTGGTAAAGCCAGTGAAATAGATATCATAATCCATAAATTATTTTGCTTAGTTAAAAAAATTAGATATCAATATAAATACTCATAAAAAGAGATATTAATATAAAGTTTTGGATTGTTTTTATATTTTTAAATAGCAGTATAAATGGTGTATATATCGTTAAATATAAAAAGTTTTAAATTTTATTAAAAAAAAAGCACATTTATCACGTTCAAAATTTTGTTTTATAGGAGATGATAATGTACATTTGCATCCGCTTTACAAAAGCAAGTTCTTTTGAAATAGAATTAACGGAGAGGTGCCAGAGTGGTAATGGAGCAGATTGCTAATCTGTCGACGGGTAACTGTCGCCAGGGTTCGAGTCCCTGTCTCTCCGCTTTTTTTTATATTTAGATAACTATTCGGGGTGTAGCGTAGCCCGGTTATCGCGCCGCGTTTGGGACGCGGAGGTCGCAGGTTCGAATCCTGCCACCCCGACAAAATTTTAAAGTTCAGGGCTCTTAGCTCAGCTGGATAGAGCACCTCCCTTCTAAGGAGGCGGTCGAAGGTTCGAATCCTTCAGGGCTCACTTTAATTCCTCACCTTTTAGGTGAGGTTTTTTTTTGCTTTTTTTTAATCATTATTAAATTTATAGCTTCTTTACTGGGATTTTAATCCATTGAGTTGTTATAGTAAATAGATGACTCTTTATTTTCCGTATAATAATAATAAAAATGGTATTTTTACCGTTATTGTTTCTTTGAAAAAAATCCTATGAGATCAAAACTACTTTTTCTATTAACTATCTTTGTTTTTTCAGGTGCATATGCACAAGTAACAGTACAAAGTACACCAACGCTTGTAGATGTTGAAAACTTAATTACAGATGTTTTAGTTGGTGGTTCTACTAATTGCTTTCAAGTAAATAATGTATCAAAGTTTTCAGGAGTTGATGCTGGAGGAGGAAATCCAAATGGTATAGGTTCCTTTAATGCAAATGGAACAAACTTCCCATTTGAAGAAGGTATTGTATTATCATCTGGAGATATTAATACCCTACCTGGACCAAATACAACACTTCAAAGTAATGGTAATACAACTTGGGGCGGTGATCCCGACCTAGATGCTGCCGCAGGTGTTGCTCAAACGATAAATGCATCATTTATTCAGTTTGATTTTGTACCAACAGTTACTGAGCTTAGTTTTGACTTTATTATGGCTTCTGAAGAGTATGATCAAAATTTTGAATGTACTTTTTCTGATGCATTTGCTTTTATATTAACAGATCTTACCTCTGGAGTTGTTCAGAATCTTGCCGTGTTACCTGGAACAACCATACCTATACGAGTTACCAATATACACCCTGATGTTCCTGGTCAATGTCCTGCAATTAATGAAGCCTTTTTTGGACAGTATAATTTTGCTCCTTTTAATGATGCTAATACAGCTCCTACTAATTATAATGGACGAACTACAGTTTTAACAGCTATGGCCTCAGTTGTATCTGGGAATCCATATTCAATTAAACTGGTTGTAGGAGATGATTCTAATGGAGGATTTGACACCGCTTTTGATATCGCAGTTTTTATAGAGGCAGGTAGTTTTAACATTGGTGTAGATTTAGGAGATGATTTGACCATTGCTGGAGATACAAATGCTTGTGCTGGAGATGTCGTTACATTAGATGCTTCTAATGGAGTTGCGTTAGGATCATTATTTCAATGGCAAGTTTTTAATAATGGAACAGGTGTTTTTGAAGATATCGTTGGTGAGACAAACCCTACATTAGATGTTACTGTTACAGGTGAATATCAGGTTGTTGTAACTTCTACAACTGGTGGTTGTGATGGTGCAGATTCTATAATTGTTGAATTTGCTTCGGCTGTTGCAACGGCTCCTATTGATCAAATCACTTGTGATGATGTTTCTAATGATGGCTTTGAAATTTTTGACTTAGATGCTTTAATTGACCCTATTATTATTGGAACGCAAAATCCCGCTGAAGTTGAAGTTACATTTCATACATTGCTTAACGACGCTCAGATGGATATAAATCCTATTCTAACCCCTGCTGCATATAATTCTGATAATGCAACCATCTTTATTAGAGTAGAAAGTGCTTTTGATGATACGTGTTTTGATACAGCATCTTTTATGCTTATTGTTAATGAACGTCCTATTCCTGTTGATCCTGGGCCATTTATTGTTTGTGATAATGCTACAGATGGTAGTGATACCAATGGTTTTACTGAGTTTGACTTGTCAACATTAACCAATACTATTTTAGGTACACAAGACCCAACACAATTTACACTTACATATCATATAGATGCAAATGATGCACTTTTAGATCAAAATCCACTGCCATTACTATTCACAAATACAATAATGGGTGGTCAGACGATTGCTGTAAGACTTGAAAATGATAATTTTACAGATTGCTTTACTGTAATCCCTCTTGATTTAGTCGTTGCTCCTTTACCAGTAATCATAAACCCAGCACCTTTATTAACTCAATGTGATGATGATACAGATGGCTTTACAGTATTTAATTTATTAGAAGCAGGAGCATTAATCTCTGCAGATGCTGCAAATGAAACCTTTCAGTTTTTTGATTCATTAGGTTTCGCTATACCTGATCCAATCGCATATACAAATAGTGTTGTTAACAATGAAACTATAGACGTTATTGTTACTACAGTTAATGGATGTTCTCGCCCTGCTCAGTTAATACTAGAAGTAGATACCTCTCAAATTCCAGCAGATTTCTTACTTGAATATACTGCCTGTGATACAGATAGCGATGGTATTTCAACCTTTGATTTTAGTGATGCTACTCCACAAGTTTTAGCATTATTCCCTGCGGGTCAACTACTCACGGTTACATATTATGAGACACTTCAAGAAGCACAGAGTGAGGTAAATGCGATTCCAGATATCTCTAATTATACAAATGTTTTACC
>NZ_CANLNH010000014.1 GCF_947492535.1 uncultured Dokdonia sp.
GAGTTGATGAGTTGATGAGTTGATGAGTTGATGAGTTGATGAGTTGATGAGTTGATGAGTTGATGAGTTGATGAGTTGATGAGTTGATGAGTTGATGAGTTGATGAGTTGATGAGTTGATGAGTTGATGAGTTGATGAGTTTTAAAAAGGGTATATAAGGTACGAAGAATAAGATTCCCTCCTTCGAGGGAATTACATAGATTATGTGAGGTGATTGAGTGATTTTCGCTTTTCGCGAAAATAGTATCGAAATTACCTATTAGAAATAGAGTAACACTCTATTGTATGTTCTAAAAAGCTCCTTCCCTTGTAGCCAGAAGGTGGCTGTATCGAGGTAACGAGATACAGACGGAAGGGAGGGTGATCGAAATGACTATGCAAAAAACCAGTAATCTTCCACGGGTTTTTTAGTCCATTTTTGGAGGTGTTCTAAAATTTCTTTCTTCCCATCTGGAGAAGAAACAACAATGAGAATCTGTGGATTTTCTATGGTAGGAATGGCATCAAAAGATTGCATGCGTACATCATAAATATCTTTGCCTATCTGTTTTTGATTATTAGAAACCCAATGAAAAGTATCTTTATAAGACTGTAAGATCTTTGCCATATCTTTTCCATTACGACCTGCTCCCCAAAGTACCAAAGGTCTACTGTAATCACGATCGATCTCATAGAAGAAGCGCATTTTTAACTCAAAATAGCGATTGTCTTTATATTCCTCCCACGTTCTGGAAATACGATTAGAACGATCTCTCCAGTGATGTAAAATAATAGCTATTCCTATAACTTTTAAACCATGACGATACATCCTAAAACAGAGATCATAATCTTCTGGATATACAATGGGATCAAAAGCACCTACCGCATCAAAATCTTCTTTATGGATAAGCCAACAATGTGAAGGAATCACACATTCCTTATAAATTTGTTGGTAATGCGTGCTTGTTTTTGCGACTTCATTCAGCCAACGTTCGTAGCGTAAAAAGCCATCGCCTACTTCGCCTTCGTCTACAAAATGTTCTGTGCCTCCAGCAATGACATGACCTTTTCCGTATTTATGCCATTCGTCTACCAGCACTTGAATTTTATAATCTGGCATTTTATCGTCAGAGTCCATGCGATTGATGATTGTGCCTTTGACTTCTCGATATCCGTATTGTAAGGTTGGGATGAGTTTAGGCGTATCACTATGAAATACACGTATTCTTGAATCTGCTTTCGCGAAAGCGTCCAAAATCTCAGGCGTAGCATCGGTACTATGATCATTTACAGCAATGAGTTCCCAGTTTTGATAGGTTTGCGCTATGATGGAATCGATACAGGCATGTAAATACGGAGCCGTATCTTTTACAGCCATGATAATAGAAACGAGGGGTTGTGAATTCATAGGTTGTTATAATCGCTTTCGCGAAAGTAACTAAAGCTTCTAATATAGTCATAAGAAATACTCAAGATAAAAGAGAGAATTTCCACGCTATAACCATGACTTAGGTAGATTTTTAGTAATCTCTATGTTTTCAAATGTACTGCTTTCTCTTGCGCCATGTGTTTTGACCCAATCTACCATTTTTTGAATACCTTCTTGTAATGAGATTTCTGGTGATGGATTAAATACCGCTTTAAATTTGGAGTGATCTGAATACGCATGAACGACTTCTTCTCGTTGTTCAAGATGGTCTATGTGCACTTCTGTGTTCATTGCCGTAGCAATTTCTTGTGCCAATTCATTGACGGTAGTAGGAATATCACTTCCGATATTGAAGGTTTGATTATACGCTTTCGCGAAAGCGGAAGCCTTAGCAATATACGGAGCAACATCATCTATATAAGTAAAAGCACGACTTTGATTACCATCTCCAAAAACGGTTAACGATTCATTTTTTAGTATCTGATTCATAAAAATACCAACCACATTTCGATATTTATCTCCGATGTTTTGATGAGGTCCATATACATTATGGGGTCTAAAAATGATATAGTTTAAACCGAATAGTTTCTGAGCATTTTCTAAATCTAGCTCGACGGCATATTTGGCAATACCGTATGGATCTTCTGGTTGTGGTTTTTGCTGTTCTTTTAACGGTAATTCCTGATCGCCATATACAGCAATAGAAGAAGTGAAGACAAAACACTTGATGTTGTGATTTACAGCAGCATTGATGAGATTAATACTCCCAATGAGATTGTTCTGATAATTAAACTTCCGAATAAAATGACTTAAACCCTCGGCAGCATAAGCAGCTAAATGATAAACATAATCAAAGTTGTATTCCTCAAAAAGGGCATTTACAAGATGTGTATCTGTGATGGTACCTTCTTTAAAAATAGCTTTGGGATGTACATTTTCTTTAAATCCTCCTGAGAGATCATCTAAGACAATCACTTTATGATTTGCTTGTATAAGGTGATTAACTACATGAGAACCTATAAAACCTGCGCCTCCAGTAACTAAAGAAGTGTTTTGCATATCACAAACTTACGAATAAGGAATAGGCTTAGGAAATCTATAGGTAGGACTATAAAGAAATAGGTACTTATTTTTTAACCTGAGCTTTTGCTTGCTTAAAGTATTTGATAGGAGGGAATAGCATCCCAAAAGATTCTCCGTCGTGTTTTCCTAAATGTTTATGGTGCATTTTGTGTGCACGTCTTAAAGCTTTTCCATACCAGCCATCCGCATTTCTAAATAATTTAAAGCGCTGGTGAATGAAGATATCGTGTACCATAAAGTAGGCAACACCATAAGCAAATATTCCTAAACCAATAGGTAATCCAGCCCAAAAGCCTTCATAACGCCATAATAAGAAACAACCAATACTAATAAGTGCATAGAAGATAAAAAATAGGTCATTACGTTCCCACCAAGAATCATGTTTTTTATGATGATGATCTTTATGTACTGACCACATAAAACCATGCATTACATATTTATGGGTGAACCAAGCCATAAATTCCATGATACAAAAAGTAATTAAAAAAATTGAAATCCAAAGAAAGGTTTGCATTGTATAACTTAAATAAGATTTAAACGATATTTTACATAGCTACGTGCTAACAGACTCACTTTTACATGGTCGGGGACGCGTATTCTACTGTTTTTAATTTCTGAAGAAGGAACTCTTTTTAATTTAGTGAGCAATTTTTTATAATATCTATATGCCGCATATACACCAAATTTAGCCTCAATAGGAAGTTGGTGTATCCCAGCTAATCCTTTTTCAAAATCTCCTTCTATCTCTTTGATGATACGTTGTTTTGATTCTTCATCAAGTTCTTGAAGATTTGTGTTAGGAAAATATGTTCTACTCAATCCTTCAAAATCAGCTTTCAAATCTCGTAAAAAATTTACTTTCTGAAAAGCAGAACCTAAACTCATTGCACTTTGTTTGAGCGCATCGTATCGCTCTTTATCCCCTTTTACAAAAACCGTAAGACACATAAGTCCCACAACATCTGCAGACCCATAGATGTACTCTTTATATTCTTCATCCGTAAGGTAGTCAGACTTGGTAAGGTCTAATCGCATACTTTTCATAAAAGCATCGATCAAGTGCTTTTCTATTTTATATTTATGTACCGTTTCTTGAAATGCATTCAAAATAGGGTTTAAACTTATTTTATCTACAAGAGCATGTTCTAAATCCTGTTCAAATCTTTTGAAGAGTATTGCTTTGTCATAGTCGTGAAAAGAATCTACAATTTCATCGGCAAAACGAACAAAGCCATAAATATTATATATGTCTTGTCTAATGATAGGAGATAACATTTTTGTAGCACTTGAAAAAGAAGTACTGTATGACTTAGTTACAGTCATTGCACACTTTCTGGATACGATGTCAAATAGTGATTTCATGATTCTTAGTTGTTTTTGGCTATTAATTGTGCAGTGAGCTTTCCTGATATTAAAGCAGGAGGCACTCCAGGTCCGGGTACAGTGAGCTGCCCTGTAAAGTACAAATTCTTAACCTTTTTGCTTTTAAGTTTAGGTCTTAGAAATGCAGTCTGCGACAATGTATTTGCCATGCCATATGCATTTCCTTTATATGAGTTGTATTCTTTGACAAAATCATTTACACAAAATGATTCTTTAAATAAGATATGATTTTTAAAATCCTGTCCAGAAAGTCGCTCTAAGCGTTCCATGATGATATCAAAATATTGATTCCGTAACGCTTCAGTATCTTCTACCCCAGGGGCAATGGGTATTAGAAAGAAACCATTTTCTTTTCCTTCAGGTGCCATGGTTTCATCATTTCTTGAAGGGAAATTGGCATAAAAAAGCGGTTCTTTAGGCCACGCAAGATCATCATAAATGGTACGAGCATGCTCATCAAAGTCAGTGTCAAAAAACAGGTTGTGATGTGCTACTTTATCAAATTTGGTATCAAAGCCAACATAAAACAATAACGAAGAAGGGGCAAATGTCTTTTTATCCCAATAAGCTTCAGAATATTGTCTGTCTTTTTCAGAAAGCAATGTTTCAGAATGATGGTAATCTGCTCCAGAGACTACGATATCTACTTTGTGAAATGTGCCATTTATTTCAAGACCTTGTATGTTTCCATTTTCTACATTTATTTTTGTAGCGGGACTGTCTGTATGTAAGGTTACCCCTAGTGATTTTGCGAGATCAATCATTCCTTTAATCACCATATGCATGCCTCCTTTAGGATGCCAAGTACCTAATCCAAAGTCTGCATAATTCATAAAACGATAAAATGCAGGCGTTTTATTTGGTTTTGCTCCTAGAAATAATACGGGAAATTCTAATATAGAAACAAGCTTTTCATTCTTGAATGCTTTTCGGACATCATCACTGATAGTTCTGAAAAATTGATTCACACGCACAGCGGTTTCAGGAGTCACTAATTCAAAAGGAGAAATCCCAGGTTTATTTACTACATCATTAATCGCAATATCATAATTAACACCTGCCTTCTGTATGAATTTTTTCAGTGCTGGTGAACTTCCGGGTTCTATGCGTTCAAATTCTACAGCTATTTTGTCTAGGGTATCACCTATGGTTACAATTTCATCCTGGAACCATACTTGGTAGGCAGGATTTAATTTTTCTAAATCATAAAAATCAGATACATCTTTGCCAAAATCTTTAAAGAATTTCTCAAAAATATCTGGCATCCAGTACCAACTCGGTCCCATGTCAAACGTAAATCCGTCTCTTTTATATTGACGCGCTCTACCTCCTAATGTGCTGTTTTTTTCAAATATCTCTACGTTGTTGCCTTCTTTAGCGAGATAGCATGCTGCGGCAAGAGATGAAAATCCAGAACCTATGATGGCAATGTGTTTAGACATACTTTGGAACAGATTTATTAATAAGATTTACAAATTCTCGAATACTCATCATAACACGAATATTCTGAGGAACCGTACTTTCATCAATAACATTGGTCATATTTCCTAATACATATAGATGTAAATTTTGTCTTCCAAATAACGTATTAAAATCTTTAAAGTATTGAGGGATTTCTTCTTTAACCGGTTGTACCGTAAAATAGGTGACAAATGATAAGTTAGGATGATTTATAGATAAGTACTTAAGGTTTTCTAGCATAATACTTTGACCTAAGTAAATTACTTTATATCCATGAGATACAATCTCATAATTAAGAAATAAAAGTCCCAACTCGTGAATTTCATTTTCTGGAAGATATAATGCAAATGTTCTATCATTACGCGGTATTATTTCACGCTGCTTCTTTTCAATATTGATAAGAATTTTTTGCTTTATCAAATTAAAAATAAAGTGCTCATGAGAAGGATTGATAGTATCAGTTTGCCACAATAATCCTATTTCGTGTAATAGCGGGAGAAAAGATTCATAAAAAATCTCCTCAAACGTCTTTACTTCAAGAAGCGTATTATAGGTTTTATAAAAGAGATTTTGATCAAAATTCATCATAGCAATCTTAAATGAATTGATTGCATGGTTTTGATTGCCAATACTCTTTTCTGATACAATTTGAGCTACAATAGCCGCAATTTCTGTCGAAGAGTATTGCGCTATTTTAGAAATTTTGTATCTATTTTCAGTAAGAAATACGACATTAAGTAACTTTTGTAGGTCACTTAACGCATAGGTTCTTATATTGGTAGTCGTACGTTCAGGTTGTAAAAGATTATATCTTTTTTCCCAAATACGTATTGTATGCGCTTTGATACCACTAAGACTCTCTAAGTCTTTAATGCTAAATTTTGTCTTTACTACATTATCCATAAGCAATTTTTAACATATCAAATTTAAACAATAAGTTTCTTTTGTTTAACAAAAGATAGTTAAAATTTAAACAAAACTGAAATTAAAGCTGTGTACGCTTTCGCGAAAGCGTATAAAATTAGTTATAAATTAAAATGTATATTGTTTGTTATAAGGTATTTAGATTGTGGTAAAGGCGTGTTTATATTCCTTTTTTTGGTACACAATGATTTGTTGAAGTTGTTTAATGCAAATTGGTTTTAGAATTATAGGAAATTTATTTTGCTTGGTGGAGTATCGTACAATTTATCTGTGTATATACTACTTCGACAAGCTCGGTATGATATTTCGTTAATCTGCCTCGCTGGCAGGCAGGAGCAAATACCTAAAAAAACTAGCGTCTTCCCCCGTATCCACTTCCAGCACGATAGCTTAACGAAAACCCTTGCGAACTTCCCAACGGGGAATTGTTTAAAGCAATATTATAGGTGTAGTTTAAACGTACATTACTAAAGATGTAACACCCCACAAGCATATTCACAAGCGAGTTGGTACGATACCCAATACCTGCTTCTAGTTTGCTTTTATAATTTAGAAATACATTCATATCTACTTGCGTAGGTGCACCATTAGATACGATGACAAGTGCGTTTGGTTTTAGTAAAAATTCCTCTTGGTTTCCAAAATACAGTTTATAAGCCCCATACGCATAATAAGGAACTACTAGTTCTACATTCTTTTCTGAAGAGAGAAGGTCGCCTACGATATTAGGTGCAGCAATTCCTACATAAAAATTACGCTCGTTGTATAAAAATCCAGCACCTATCGTTGGAATAGAGGTGTTGATATTTTGCGCAAAATTGATGTCGTTTGTAATATTTAAGTCTAGTAAGTCTTCTGCATATTGTAACACACCAGCAGAGATACCAAATGACATGACATGTGGATTCCCATTGTGCCAACGAGGTACGTTTGAATCTTGTGACAAGAAAATCTTATACGCATACGAAGCAAAAAAATGTGTCGTAGTGGTTACACCAATTTCATCGCGTAAAATACCGCCTCCAAAACCGGAATAATCTCTAGGAATACTTGCCGAAAGCGAAAGGTATTTTGGCGTACCATCAAAGGCATCTACGAGTCCGCGATTGGTAAAAGCAATTTCTGTTTCTTCGTTTAGGCCTGTATGTGCCGGATTTATAATAATGGTATTGTAATTATAATCAGAAAATACAGGCGTTTGTTGTGCAAATGCATGCACACTATACAATACTAAGCCAACTATAGTAAATAGATACTGTCTCATAGTTATCGTTTTAAGACTACGTAGCCTTTTGTTTTAAGGTTATGAGGTACAGGAATTTCAATAGTGAAAAAATAGGTGCCTTCAGGTAATTTTCCTGCACCACGCCCTGTGGATTTATTAGCGTCTCCGCGAAAAGCGTTCCCTGCGTTGTTATATCCTTCTATTTGAAATACGAGATCTCCCCAACGGTTATAAATAGAAACGACATTATCTGGATACCTCCGAATTCCTTTAATTTCCCAAAACTCGTTGATACCATCTCCGTCAGGAGAGAAACCAAATTTTTGACTGTTATCGACTTCAATAGTGTTGTCTTCTGTGGTAAATGATTCTTCTTGACAAGATTCATTAATACCACCTAGATTATATGGATGTATAATAACATAAATTGTTGAATTATCGGGTAATTCTTCAGCAAGAGCTATTTCAGTTACATTGCCTACATCTGTTGTTGCAATAATATCATCGCCTCCAGAAAATGTTCCTATGGTAATAAAATAGCCATCAGCATCTGAAATAGGATTCCATGAGATTTCTGTATTTACAGGAACATTCAAGCTTTCATTTGATGGTGCAAGAAGTGTTGTACAGAGTGGTGGTAGTATCTCTGTAATAAAAGATACTTCTGTACAACCTTCTGCACTCCCCCCTATATTGTATGCTATTACAGTAATAAATAATTCTGTTTGTTGTGGCAGATCATTTGGCGGATCGTAGGTGGTTGTGTTACCTACATCAATACTATTTGCAATATCCGTACCTCCAGATGTTGTACCAATATTAATAAGATACCCTGTAGATTCAGTAACTTCTTCCCAGCTAATCGTTGTTGTTACAGGTACATCTGTAGCATCTTGTAACGGATTAATAATCGTCGTACAAGGCGGCGGAAATGTTTGTGTAGTAAAACTCTCTTCAGCACAATCTTGTGCATTTCCAGTAGCATTATACGGGATGATAGTAACAAAAATATCTGATTGATCCGGTAGATCTGTTGGTACATCATAGGTAGTAATATTTCCAACATCTAGGTTATTTACAATATCAGTACCTCCAGAAGTAGTTCCTACATTCAATAGATACCCCTCTGCTGTAGAGGCTGTTGTCCAAGATAGATTGGTGCCAATTAGTACTCCCGTTGCTCCATTTAGTGGATCTGTGAGTGTGACACAATCAGGAACAAAAAGTTCTGTAGTAAATGATTCTTCGGTACATGCTGTTGCATTTCCAGTAGCATTGTATGGAATGATGGTCACGAAGATTTCTGTAAACTCAGGTAAATCAGTGGGTAAATCAAAAGTAGTGACATTGCCTACATCTTGGTTGTTGAGAATATCCGTTCCTCCAGTTGTGGTTCCTACATTAAGGATATATCCATCTGCTGTAGCGGAAGCATTCCAAGAAAGATTAGTTCCTACAAGTACATCTATAGCACCATTCATCGGATCTGTAAGGGTAACACAATCAGGAACAAAAAGTTGTGTGGTAAATGATTCTTCGATGCATCCAGTAGCATTTCCAGTAGCATTGTATGGAATTATGGTTACAAAGATTTCTGTAAATTCAGGTAAATCTGCAGGAAGATCAAACGTAGTAACATTGCTTACGTCTTGATTATTTATAATATCAGTACCTCCAGAAGTAGTACCTACATTCAATAGATATCCAGCTGCTGTGGAAGCTGTTGTCCAAGAAAGATCTGTGCCGATTAGTACTCCCGTTGCTCCATTTAGTGGATCTGTGAGTGTGACACAATCAGGAACAAAAAGTTCTGTAGTAAATGATTCTTCTACACATCCTGTTGCATTTCCAGTAGCATTGTATGGAATAATGGTCACGAAGATTTCTGTAAATTCAGGTAAATCAGCGGGTAAATCAAAAGTAGTGACATTGCCTACATCTTGGTTGTTGAGAATATCAGTTCCTCCAGTTGTGGTTCCTACGTTAAGGGTATATCCATCTGCTGTAGTAGAGGCATTCCAAGAAAGATCAGTTCCCACGAGTACATCTATAGCACCATTCATCGGATCTGTGAGGGAGACACAATCAGGAACAAAAAGTTGTGTTGTAAACGACTCTTCAGTACATCCCATTGCGTTGCCCGTTGCATTGTATGGAATGATGGTTACGAAGATTTCTGTAAACTCAGGCAAATCTGCAGGAAGGTCAAACGTAGTAACGTTACCTACGTCTTGATTATTTATAATATCAGTACCTCCAGAAGTAGTTCCTACATTCAATAGATATCCAGCGGCTGTCGGAGCTGTTGTCCAAGATAGATTGGTGCCGATTAATACTCCCGTTGCTCCATTTAGTGGATCGGTAAGTGTGACACAATCAGGAACAAAAAGTTGTGTAGTAAATGATTCTTCGGTACATACTGTTGCATTTCCAGTAGCATTGTATGGAACGATGGTCACGAAGATTTCTGTAAATTCAGGTAAATCTGTAGGAAGGTCAAATGTAGTAACATTGCCTACGTCTTGATTATTTATAATATCGGTTCCTCCAGTTGTGGTTCCTACGTTAAGGATATATCCATCTGCTGTAGCAGAGGTGTTCCACGAAAGATCAGTTCCTACAAGTACATCTATAGCACCATTCAACGGATCAGTAAGAGTAACGCATTCAGGAACTAGTAATTCCGTAGTAAACGATTCTTCGGTACATCCTGTTGCATTTCCAGTATCGTTATAAGGTATAATAGTAACAAATACTTCTGTTAGTTCAGGTAAATCTGCAGGAAGATCAAACGTAGTAACATTCCCTACGTCTTGGTTATTTATAATGTCAGTTCCTCCAGAAGTTGTCCCTACATTCAATAGATATCCAGCGGCTGTCGAAGCTGTAGTCCAAGAAAGATCGGTGCCTACTAATACTCCCGTCGCTCCATTTAATGGATCGGTAAGTGTGACACAGTCAGGAATAAATAATTGTGTGGTAAATGACTCTTCAGAACATCCTTCTGCATTTCCACTATCATTATAAGGGATTATGGTGACAAAAATTTCTGTAAACTCTGGTAAATCAGCGGGTAAATCAAAAGTAGTAACATTTCCTACATCTTGGTTGTTGAGAATATCCGTTCCACCAGAAGTGGTACCCACACTCAATAAATAACCCATTGCCATGGACGAAGCTTCCCAACTCAAATCTGTTCCCACCAAAACATTGATACTACCATCGAGTGGATCTGTTAAAGAAGTACAGTCTGGAAAAAGTTCAATGGTTTCTGTTGTAAATGACTCTATTATACAACCTGTTGCATCACCAACATTATTATAAGGTGTTATAATAACGTAATATGTCTCATCTTCGTCCAAGTCTGTTACAAAATCAAATGTTGTAGTGTTATTCACATCTACCTCATTTAAAATTTCATTACCTCCTGGTGTAGTTCCTACTGTTAGCAAATAACCAGTTGCATCAGCGACAGCATCCCAGATTAGGTTCGTTGTAATATCTACATCAATAGCACCATCTATGGGTAGCGAAAGATTTGTACATCCCGGTGGTACAGGGATAAACTCTGTTGTAAAGCTTTCTTCAGCGCATCCTAAAGCATCACCAACATCATTTGTAGGTATTATAGTTACATAAATAAGGGTGTTTTCAGGCAAGTCATTTATTAAATCATAGGTCGTAACATTTCCTACATTTACACTGTCTAAAATATCGACACCCCCAGGAGTTGTTCCTACTGAAATAATATAACTATCTGCATTACTTATAGGATCCCATGATAGGTCTGTATTTACTACAACATCTACGGCTCCATTTAATGGATTGGAAAGTGATGTACAATCTGGAATAGTTGGATTAGGGTCTGAAATAATTGTAAATGTTTCTAAACCACATCCCATTGCATTTCCTTCGTCATTATAAGGAACAATAGTTACACTTACTACCTCGCCACCCGCAAAATCATTTGCAAAATTATAGGTAGTATCATTAATGATATCAATGTTAGTTACATTGTTTGGATTTGCAGGTACTGAAGTTACTGTAAGCGTGTATCCTCTAGCAAACTGAGCTGGCTCCCACGTAATATTTGTATTTACTGGGACATCTATGTCTCCATTTAATGGTGAAATTAATGTGGTACATGCCGGAAGAGGGCAGTCAAGTATGTCACCTACTATATTCCATCCAAAATCTAAAATTATAGAAGCGCGTTCTTCAAAAGCATCACAATATGGAACGTTAAGTGCTCCTAGTGTTAAACCAGGTGGTAATTGTTGTTGTGACCAATCTATTAATGTGGTGTCATAACTATCCCTAGACATTCCTGAATTATCTAGCATATTACTCAAATTGGTTACTTGAGACATATTCCAGTCTCCTAAAACTTGATCATATGCTGTGGCTCCATTAAACATGCTATTCATTGAAACTTGCCCTAAATCCCAGTCATTTAATGGTTGATTAAAAGAAGAAGCATTTTGAAACATACTGTCCATATTAACAACTCCTTCCACGCGCCAATTATTTAAAGGAGCGTCAAAAGCTATCGCATCCTCAAACATTTCTTCCATAGTGGTAACATCTCTTGTATTCCAAGGATCTATATTTTGATTAAATAAAGAAGCCCCACTAAACATACGACTCATAGTGGTTACTGAAGCGGTGTTCCAGTTCTCCATAGGTTGGTCGTACATTGTTGCGTCTTGAAACATAGCATCCATAGTGGTTACAAAAGAGGTATTCCACGTATTTATATTTTGGTTAAATACAGCAGCTTCTTTGAACATGGCAGCCATATTTTGTGCTTCATTGGTTTCCCAAGCATCCAATGGTGTGTTAAATTGTTGAGCACTTTCAAACATGGAAGTAAAAAAGGTAACATTAACAACATCCCAATCATTAATATTTTGATTAAACACCTGTGCGTTTTCAAACATAGAACTCATACTGGTTACCGAACTCGTGTCCCAGGTTGTTAAAGGTTGATCAAATAGCTGTGCATTTTTAAACATAGAAGCCATAGTTGCAACTGCACTAACATCCCAACTACCAATAGGCTGATTAAATACTTGTGCATTTTCAAACATAGACTCCATGTTTACCACAGAATTTACATCCCAAGGGGCGAGCGCTTGGTCAAAAAGTACAGCACTTCTAAACATACCTCTCATTGTAGTAACTTGAGATACATTCCAGTTGCTTATATCTTGATCAAATACACTGGTGCCATTAAACATAAATGACATATTGGTAACCGTCTCTACTTGCCAATTATTTAATGGTTGGTTAAATGCAATAGACCCTGAAAACATAGATCCCATGGTAATACAAGATAGGGTGTCCCAATCATTCAATGGTTGATTGAAAACGTTAGTATTACTAAACATAGAATCCATATTAACAACGTTTTCCACATTCCAAGTATTTAAATTTTGGTTAAATACATCTGCATTAGAGAACATGGAGGCCATAGTGGTTACATTACTCACATTCCAATTTGAAATATTACCGTTGAATGCTTCAGCACTATCAAACATTCTTTCCATAGATATTACATTTGATACATCCCACATATCTAATGGTTGGTTGAAATTTTCTGTAAATCGAAACATCCAACCCATGTCTTGAACATTTGATACGTCCCAGTTATTTAATGGTTGGTTAAAAGCCGATGCTGACCCATTAGCATCAAACATTCTAAACATGTTTGTTACATTGCTTACATCCCAGTTGTCTATAGGCTGATTGAATGCTCGTGCCACAAGAAACATGCCTCCCATGGTAGTTACATTACTTACATCCCAAGTGTCTAGAGGACTATTAAATACAAATGCCGCAGCAAACGTATTCGACATATTTGTCACATTACTAACATCCCAATTATTAATATCTGTATCAAATAAAAAACAACCAAAAAACATACTTCTCATATTTTCTACTTGAGATAAATCAGGAACATCCGTAGCATTATATGTCATGTTTTGACAGTTAAGAAATGCTTGGTCCATACTTTGCCATTGTTGGGTTCCCCACTGATCAATAGTCAAGAGTTTGAAATAATCTGTGTTTGAAAAGCTAAAGTAATGCGCTGGGTAATCTCCAATAATAGAAATAGTATAAGTTCCAGGTGTATCATAGGTATGCGTTATATCTCCTGATACATTATTATCAAATTGATTATCTCCCCAGTCTATAGAATAATTATAAGTGAAGCCATTATTTCTAGAAATTTTCAATTGATTGGCAGGAGTACTATCACCATTTGTTAAAGTAGTATTGTACGTTAGTTTAAAAGCTGCTGGACTATTCACCCAAGAATCAATAATAGTATAGGTTTCAATTACACAATTTTCAGCAGGACCCTCAGCATTAAATGGAACTACTTGTGCCGTCACAATATCACCAGCAACAAAATCTACTACAAAGTCCCAAGAGGTAACATTGCCTACATCAAAATTGTCTAAAATGGTAGTAACTACACCTCCTGTATCTTTGGTAACCGTGACCCTATAACCTGTAGCATTAGGTGTTGCTTCCCAAACTAAATCAAAATTACCAGGAACATTTATATCGCCATCAACAGGGGTAATGATGTCAGTACAAAAAACAAAGCTACAGTTTACAATATCATCATTTATAGTCCAGTTACTATTCGTAATTAAATTTTCTCTAGCAAAACGCCCATCACAGTATAATAGATTGGCAGCTCCAAGAATTACATTGTCATTAACGGTTTGCGCTTCCCATCCTATTAAAGTATTGTTGTAGTTTGTTTCTGAAAGCCCAGAATCATCTAGCATATTGGCCATTAGTGTGACATTTGAAATATCCCAAACACCCAAGTTTTGATCAAAGGCAGTTGCATTTGAGAACATAGAACGCATGTCACTTACGCTAGTTGTTACCCATAAATCAATAGGTTGATTAAATAAAGAGGCACCAGTAAACATTGAGTTCATGCTGTTTACATTGCTTACATTCCAATTATTGAGTAATTGATTAAAACTTGTAGCATTAAAAAACATGCCACTTGTATCAGTCAAAGAATTTAGCGTCCAGCCATTTAAAGGTTGATTAAAATCTGGAGCTCTGCGAAACATACCTGACATACTAGTAACATTAGTTACATCCCAACCTTCAATAGGTTGATTAAACCGCGAAGATTCAAACATCTCACGCATATTAGTCACATTAGAGGTAACCCACAAATCCAGGGGTTGGTTAAAAGTGGTAATTGCAGAATTAATCCCAGCAAACATATTTGACATATCTGTGACGTTACTCACATTCCAATTGTTTAAAGGTTGGTTGAACGCATAATTACGTTCAAACATTCCGCCCATATTCAAAACATTGCCTACTTGCCAGTTATTTATATTTTGATTGAAAGGAGTATCTCTAAACATCTCAAACATATCAGTCACATTATCCACTTCCCATTGATCAAGGGGTTGATTAAAGGGAGTAGATCTAAACATCCTAGCCATCGTGGTTACTTGAAGTACATCCCAATTGTTTAAAGGGAATGCCATATCTGATGCGCTAAACATATCACTCATATCTGTAACTTGCGATGTATTCCAACCATTAATATTCTGATTGAAATCATTAGCAGATATAAACATTCTCGCCATAGTGGTAACGGAGCCTGTATTCCAATTATCTAATGGTTCATTAAAATTATTAGCTCCGTTGAAAGTATCAGACATGTCAGTAATATTCCCAGTATTCCATCCATCCAATGGCCTATTAAAAGTATCGCAATCTTGAAACATTCCAGAAATATCTGTGATGCCGCTTACATTCCACGAATTCAAAATTCCATTGAAAATATTTGCCCTTCTAAACATATTCTTTAAGCTAGTGACTTGGCTTAAATCTGGTGGTGAAATGGCGTCAAAATTCAAATTTCTACACCCGTAAAAAGCATTCTCCATAGACTGCCATTGGATGTTTCCCCAAGAAGTAATCTCAATAATTTTATCCCTATCACCAGTATTATTAAAATAAATAGCAGGAAAATTTCCGCTAATACGAATAGTGTAATTCCCAGGCGTAGCGTAGGTGTGTGTTATATTGCCAGTTACTCCCGTGTCGGTATTACTATCTCCCCAATCTACTGTATAGTCATAGATGAATCCTGGGTTTGTGGGTATGGTTATTTGATTGTTGGGAGTAGATAAGTTAGTGTTCCAAACGGATGTAAAGTCCTGACCATAGGAATTTATACAGGTACAAAGAAATATAGTTATGAGAAGTAAAAACTTCATTCTAGGCAATACTATCATAAAACATACATTTTGATACTTATACAAGTGAACTATATACACTAACTTTTTTCTGATTGCGTTGCATAAAAAAGATGTATTATTAATGAAGTTCTATTACCATCAGGTCATATTTAAAATCGATTTTTATAAATAGGCATGACTAAAGAATCTCATATGAAAGTATCAATTATTTTTAGGTAAATTTCATTATTTATATTTAAAGTTCTGACCTTATATAATCAAAAGAGGTTCCATTCAATGGAATGGAACCTCTTTTGATAGGAAAACACTACTACTTATAAGGTTTTTCTATATTCTGAAGGCGTTTGTCCAGTATAATTTTTAAATACTCTATTAAATGTAGTTTTACTTTTAAACCCAGAATCAAATGCAATAGCAATAATTTTTGCAGTTTTATATTGTGGTTGTTTCATTAATTCTTGTGCTTCTAAAACACGATAAAAATTAATAAAATTATAGAAGTTTTCTTTAAAGGAATAATGTAAAACCTCCGAAAAATGCGAAGTGCTCATTTCTAATTTTGAAGCCAATTCACCCAATCTCAAATTAGGATCTAAATAGGGCTTTTCAGTTTTCATTAATGTGATAATACGTTCTTTATATCTTTCTCTATCAGCAGTTGTTAACGAAGAGTTTTTATAAGGCTGTTCTTCTGTTATTGAAGTTGTTTTTTCTATAGGAATTTCAGATGTTGTTTGTTTTTCTTTTATTGCTTGTTTTAATATGGCATATTTCTCTTGAAGATCATTTTTCTCTACTTCAATACGCTTTTTCTTTTTGATATAAAAAAACAATGTAATAAGTAGAAATAATACAGTAAGACTTCCAACGAAGATTAATTGTTTTTTATTCTCTGCTGCAGAAACTACTGCCTTTTCAGTGGCTTCTACTATTTCTTCATTTTTAGAAATATCTTTAGAAAGATCTACAATGGTTGCTTCTTGATTATCACCTTGTATCAAATCTCTGATGCGTGTATACTCCTTTTGAGCTTCGTAAGAAGCTTTAAAGTTTTTTTTCTTTTCATATACTTTAGCTAAATATTCATAACTGTACATTGCAATCTCATTGAGATTTTTGTTTTCAGCTAGTGTTAATGACTCTTTAAAACGTTGCAATGAAAGATCGATATTAGATAAATGGTAATTTGCGACCCCGTTATTAAATAGGAGCCAAGCCCGTTTTTTAGTAGGCTTCTGTATATGTGGTAATTGTAGTCCTTTTTCGGTAGTTTCTAGAGCACTTTTATAATCTTTAAGGCTTATATAAATATCACTTATATTATTTAAAGAAGTAGCAACTACTTCTTCATCTTTCATATATTCCCCTAAAGCAATAGCGCGCTCAGCAAACCGTAGTCCTTTTTCATATTCATTAAGCTCTATGTAATTTGTAGATTGGCCTACTAAAGCAGCCGCTTTTATTCTTGAAAAACTTCGGATGGTATCTGTAACTACCAATAATTCATCCATTGCTTTGATAGACTTCTCATAAGCACCAATATCGGTGTAGAGATTCCCCATATTAACAAGAATCATAGCCTTTGGACCTTGATTATTAGCAACCAATTCACATTTTTCTAATGCTTGATGGTAAATCTCAATAGCTTTTTGCCGATTACTTCTGTTCTTATAATAAATCGCCTGACTATTAAGTGCCAAAATACCCATGTCATTAATTCCATATAATTCTGAAATTAATAATAAGGAGTCGCTATATACTTTATGTAATTCGTAGTCGCCATTTTTATAGTATTCCTGTAATAATCTAGAGTATCTAGCCGCTTCTTCCTGACCATTAGTAGGAGAGGAGAGATCTATTTTACTGTCATTTACTTGTGCATTTATGTAAAAGGGCGTGCATAAAAGTAAAATACAAAAAACAACTACTTTATTCATTTTAGGGGGACCTGCATATATGAATAACAAAAGTAACTTTTTTATTTTTTAAAAAGATGGGTACGCTTTCGCGAAAGCGTATAATGATACATTAAAATTTTAATAGTAATACTGTTTTAAGAAAAAGATACATAAACAGCACTGCTTTGTGTCGATGTCATAACAAAATAGAATTGAACAAAATGTACAGATGAAAACTTCTCAATTTTGGAGATTAGAAGTACTATTCTAATTATATCTAGTGGTTTGTTATGTTTTTAGGAAGTAAAAAATGACCAATCATATATTGATTAGCCATTAGTGGTGCCCGAGATGGGACTTTTGGGAGTCGTGACAGGGTGTTTGAAAAATCTATTTATTAAAATGATACAGTAAGGTGACTGAGTGTTTTTCGCTTCAAGCGAAAAAAGTATCGAAGTATCGATTATTTTAAACCACCCTAACTAATACTAGTTGCTTATTTTAGGAAATAAAAAATGACCAACCATATACTGATTAGTCATTAGTGGTACCCGAGATGGGACTTTTGGGAGTCGTGACAGGGTGTTTGAAAAATCTATTTATTAAAATGATACAGTAAGGTGACTGAGTGTTTTTTTGCTTTAAAGCTAAAAAAGTACCGAAGTCTCGATTATTTTAAACCACCCTAACTAATACTAGTTGCTTATTTCAGGAAATAAAAAATGACCAACCATATATTGATTAGCCATTAGTGGTACCCGAGATGGGACTTGAACCCACACGCAACTAGTGCACACGGCCCTCAACCGTGCCTGTCTACCAATTCCAGCACTCGGGTAGGTAGGTGTATAAAAGTAAAAAAGTCGTGCATTATGCGACGACTTTTTGTGACCTGGCTGGGGCTCGAACCCAGGACCCTCTCCTTAAAAGGGAGATGCTCTACCAACTGAGCTACCAGGTCTTTTCCTGAATGCGGGTGCAAATATACAGCCAATTAATTTATATATCAAAGCCTTTTTAAAATAAATTTTACATTTTTTTCATCTTTTGACAATACCTTTGCATCTCAATACAAAAAATAGCACATGGATATATATTTGATGGGATATATGGGGTCGGGAAAAACCACTATAGGTCAGCAATTAGCAAAACATATAGGATATGATTTTGTAGATTATGATCAATTTATTACCGAAAGAGAAAAGATGTCTATCTCAGAAATTTTTGAATCTAAAGGCGAAATTTACTTCAGAAAAAAAGAAGCACTATATCTAAAAGAGATATTACAAGAAACCAATACTAAAAAAATAGTCGCCTTAGGAGGCGGAACCCCTTGTTACGGAAGTAACTTACAGGAGATAAAAGAGAGTGGTGTAACGTCTATCTATTTAAATGTACCCGTATCACAACTCACAGATAGATTGTGGGAAGCAAAATCAGAACGACCTGTCATTGCAGGGCAACAATCTAAAGAAGAACTAGAAGAGTTTGTAAGGAAACATCTTTTTGAAAGAGGATTCTATTACAATCAAGCCTCTAAAGTGATTAAAGTACAAGAACAAACAGAAGCAGCAATTGTAGAAGAAATTGTAGCGACCTTATTCTAAGACAGCCATATCATTTCCTTTCCTAAACATCACCTTTACAGATTCATTAAGGGAAGTGCTTAATGAGATTCCTTTAAAATCAGCTTTTACGGGATACTTCTTATGATTTCTGTTTACAAGCACAGCTGTTTTAAAGCGTTTTAGAGGCACATTTAAAAAATGTTGCACTCCATAGATAAGAGTTGTGCCAGAGTTCAACACATCGTCTATAAGGACAATAGATTTATGTGCGTATTCTTCTTTTGTAAGGCTTGTCTTAACAGTGCCTAATGGATCTTGCTTATTCATGGTAACTTTACATAAAATGGTTTTAAAGCTTGCAATTTCTTCAAGAGTAACCTGAAGACGTTCGGCAAACTTATACCCATTGTCAGCAATACCTGCTAAAATGATTTCTTCTTCGTTTACATTACTTTCATATATCTGATATGCAATACGGCGTATTTTATGTTGAATAGCTTTATGATCTAGTATTTTGTCAAGTTTTACTTTCATAATTGTTTTATTAGTACATTCCTAAAACATTATTCTTCTTCACCATCACTAATATCGGTGAAAAAATCATCATTCTCATAGATTTCGTCTATATCTCTACGATCTTTTTTCGTAGGACGTCCAGTACCTTTTTTTCTGTAGTAATCCTTAGAATATTTTAATAAATCTAATTTCTCTAAATTTTCTTTAGGTGTTGTATCCTTTCTGTAGATGTCAACCAATTTAGCTCCAAGTCTGCTTGTGGGTAGGTCTAATACTTCTAACATGTAGACTACTTGATTCTTACGCACGCTAATCGTATCAGTAGGATAGACATCTCTAGAAGGTTTTACAACCTTGTCATTTACCTTTACTTGTCCTTTTTTACAGGCATTGGTAGCAATAGATCGTGTCTTAAAATAACGGATACACCATAAATATTTATCGACTCTCATATAAAAATGCTTAAAAGCACGTTAATCTATGTAATTATATGGTCAAAAATACGTCAAAATTGTATCTTGCACCCTCGAAAAAGAATTTTATGACTTTTAAAAATTATCTAAGCGTACTAGCGGTATTGGTTTTATTTATTTCCTGTGGAGAAGATGACAATACACCAGAAGCGATCCCTTTTAGAGATAGGGGAGAACAATCTATAACAGACGATGCTTTTATTAGAGAATATCTAGAAACGCATTTTTACAATTATGAAGAGTTTGCAAACCCACCAGAAAATTTCGATTATGAAATTCGTTTTGATACCATAGCTGGTAATAATGCAGATAAAACACCTCTTATACAACAAGTAGAATCCAAAACATATGATCGTTTTGAAGCCAGTAATACCTTATACATTTTAACAGCTAGAGAAGGAACAGGGGCTCCTACCTCACAAGTAGATTCTACATTTGTGACTTACAGAGGAGAAAACATTGGAAGTAATGTATTTGATGGTGCTACCAATCCTATATGGTTTAATCTTCCTGCGACTATTGATGGTTTTGCAAATGGAATAGAAGGTGCTAGAGGAAGTGCTTCAGGACCTACTGTTCAAGATGATGGTTCTGTTGAATACATAGATGAAGACGGAGTGCCTGATTATGGTGTAGGTGCTGTATTTATTCCCAGCGGATTAGGATATTTTGCGCAACCACCAAATAGTGATATTGGTATATATTCATCCCTTGTATTTACATTTTCTTTATATGCCAGTATCGTGACCGATCATGATGGTGATGGTATCCTTACAATAGACGAAGATATAGATGGGAATGGATTCTTATTTGACGATATAGATAATACAGACGGTGATGTACAAGCAAACTTTAATGATCCAGACGATGATAATGATGGGGTGACGACGCGTTTAGAAACTATGCGTGATGATGAAGGAAACTTCTTAGGCCTTATTGATACAGATAATGATGGTACATTTGATCATTTAGATACAGATGATGATGGTGATGGTATTGATACAGTAGATGAGATCACTATTAATTTTAATACAGGCGAAATTACCTATCCAGATACAGATGGTGATGGTACACCTGATTATTTAGATTCGGATAGTTAATAGCCCGCTTTCGCGAAAGCGTATATGTATAAAAACAAAAATGGCAACTCACTGAGTTGCCATTTTTTTTATATGGTTATGATGAAAGAAATATATTTACTTCTTATCTCCGTTACCTTTTAGTTGATAAGATAGACTTAAAATCCACTGAGAAGGTCTGGAATCTATGACAAATCCAAAGTCTTGAACATTTGCATCTGAAACCGCATCGTTATCTTGAAAAGCGCCCTCATAACGCAAATCAATGCCAAGCCTTCCTAATTGAACTCCAGCTCCTAATTGATATCCTATAGTAAATGAGTTTTCAGGATCTTCTATAGCTACTCCTAATCCATCTAGATCATTATTAAGGACTAATTGAAATGAAGGACCTGCTTTAATATTTAATGGACCTGCAATATCAAGACCCACTAATAAAGGAATGTCTATTTTAGAAAAGTTATAATCAGCACTCGTTCCGTTTTGACTATATTCAGTATTTAAACGTGTATATACGATTTCTGGTTGTACAAAAATTCCTAGAAGTTTAAATTTAGAGTACAATCCTAAATGGAAACCTACTTTATCATCTCCATCTATCGAAAAGCCATCTGCAAATGCGGAGAAAGTGTCTAATCCTCCAGTAGATCCATAGTTAAGTCCTCCTTTGAGTCCAAATTGCGCACTTTGCCCAAAAGCAGTTACGGATGATACAAACAGTATCAGAATCATTAGTTTTTTCATAATTGAGTTTTAGTGTTTGAATGAATGACAAAAATAAAGGCAGAATGTTACACTCTGCCTTACAATATATTACAAAAACGTAAAAGTACGATCTTTATTTTCTTGTGATTACTTTCTTTGAAGCTTTTACAATAGCAGCGGCATTAAGTCCGTACTTCTCCATAAGCTGGGCAGGTGTTCCACTTTCTCCAAAGGTATCTTGTGTCGCAACAAACTCTTGTGGCGTTGGATGTGACGTTGCTAGTGTTCTTGCAACACTTTCTCCCAATCCTCCTAAGAAATTATGCTCTTCGGCAGTGACAACACAGCCTGTCTTTTTTACAGATGCAATAATGGCTTCATCATCTAACGGCTTTATGGTATGTATATTAATAACTTCGGCAGAGATTCCTGCTTCATGTAATTCTTTTGCAGCTTCTAGTGCTTCCCATACGAGATGTCCCGTTGCAACGATAGTTACATCACTTCCTTCTTGTAAGTGTACTGCTTTTCCAATTTGAAAACTTTGATCTTCTGGAGTGAAGTTTGCTACTTTTGGACGTCCAAAACGTAAATATACAGGGCCATTATGTGCAGCAATAGCAATAGTAGCTGCCTTGGTCTGGTTATAATCACAGGTGTTTATCACCGTCATACCTGGAAGCATTTTCATAAGTCCTACATCTTCTAAAATCTGATGTGTAGCACCATCTTCTCCAAGCGTTAATCCTGCGTGAGAAGCACAGATTTTCACATTCTTTCCAGAATAGGCAACACTTTGACGTATTTGATCATAGACACGACCTGTTGAAAAGTTGGCAAAAGTTCCTGTAAAAGGAATTTTACCTCCTATCGTCATTCCAGCAGCAAGCCCAATCATATTTGCTTCGGCAATACCTACTTGAAAGAAACGTTCTGGATGATTTGCTTTAAAGGCATCCATTTTTAGAGATCCTGTAAGATCTGCGCAAAGAGCTACTACATCTTCATTGGTTTTTCCTAGTACTTCTAGACCTGCACCAAATCCTGATCGGGTATCCTTATTTCCTGTGTTTTCGTATGTTTTCATTCTGATATTTTAAAGCTGTTATTTAGGCTTATTTTTCGAGGTTTTGTATCTACATCAATGGCTTCAAGTAAAGGACGTTTATCACTATCCATAATTGCTAGGATGATCCCTTCTGGTAATTCTCCTTGTATATCTCCAGAGCTATCTGTAGCAGAAATCATTAATTGAATAAAACTCATAAGTAAGGCTGAGTTATTCATTTCTTTAGATTCATCTACAGCAAATGTCATTGCACTATCTGGTTCTACATCTGCATATACTTCATATGTGGGATACTTCCCGCCATTAAAGCTAAACATGTTTGAAGTTTGCCTAGATTCTAATACTATTTTTTCATTAAACTTATCATCTTCTGAAAAGGTTCCTTGCATAGCTATAGCAATATCCATATCCATCATCATATTAAGAGGACCTAGAAATACAGCCATGTAGAATTTATTACTTTCACTTGCATACACAAAATTAGAAGCACCTTCCGGAATAGAACCAAGCCCAGGCATAACCTCAGAAGCAAACTCTGCTGCTAATCCTTTGTAATTAGACCAGATATATTTTCCATTTTTTTCAAATCCAATGGTAATCGTATCTTTAACTCCTTTTTTTGCATTGTCTATGTGATACTTAACAGTATAGTCCATAGTGAATTCATGACTTTGAGATTGCCCCCAAAGTGTTATAGAGAAAAGAAAGCCTATTACTAAATATAGTGATCTCATGATTAGTAATCTCCTAAAGTTTCTGCATTTTGAGCAAGACCTGTAGCTAGTTGCTCATCATTAGGTGCTTTTCCATGCCAAGCATGTGTATGCATCATAAAATCAACTCCGTTCCCCATAATGGTATGCATCAAAACACATACAGGTTTTCCTTGACCACTAAGACTCTTTGCTTCTTGTAATCCTTTCACTACAGAAGCCATATCATTTCCTTTTTCGATATCTAGTACGGTCCATCCAAAAGCTTCAAACTTTGCACGCATACTACCTAAAGCAAGGACATCATCTGTACTTCCATCTATTTGTTGCCCGTTAAGATCTACAGTAGCAATCACATTGTCTATCTTATTTGCCGCAGCATACATAATAGCTTCCCAGTTTTGCCCTTCTTGTAATTCTCCATCTCCCATTAAAGCATATACCTTATGACCACAGCCATTTAGTTTTTTTGCTTCGGCAGCTCCAAGAGCAACACTAAGTCCTTGTCCTAAAGATCCAGATGCCATTCTAATACCTGGAAGCCCTTCATGTGTAGTAGGATGTCCTTGTAAACGAGAGTTTAATAATCTAAATGTATTAAGCTCTTCTACAGGAAAATATCCTGATCGTGCTAAAACACTATAAAAAACAGGAGAGATATGACCGTTAGATAAGAAGAAGAGATCTTCTCCTAATCCGTTCATATCAAATCCTTCTTTGCGATCCATAATCTCTTGATATAGGGCTACAAAGAATTCTGCACAACCTAAAGACCCTCCTGGATGACCAGAGTTTACTTTATGTACTTGTCTTAAAATATCTCTACGTACTTGAGTTACCAGTGCTTCGAGCTTTTGAATATCTGCCATTAGAATGTTATATTATTTTGATGTTCAAAAATACTTTATTTGCCTCCGACAGCCTATACAGATACTGGGAGGTTATCAACTAAAATCAATAAATAGTAAACAATTTAGATGCTTTATTGACCAATACGGTCCATATTTGTAGCTAAGGTTTCAATAAATTTTGTGATAGGTCCTTTGATCATCATAGACATCATTGGATTAAAATCTCCTTCAAAATGTAATTGAACTTCACTCTTCGTATCTTCAATCTGAGTAATATTTCCCGTAAGGGTAAAAGGCAATTTATCACTTGCAGCACCCAGAACTACTTTAGAATGTGGAACCCCCTCTTTAAGGTCTAGTACAATTTCGGGCATTCCTTTTAATGCAAAAAGAAAACGGGTGTCGTTAATCTTTTCAAATTTTGTGTTTTCTGGCATAAGTGTTTCAAAATTTTCAACGTTCATTAAAAATTGATATACTTCTTCGGCAGATTTGTCAACTACTTTTGTTGGACTTTCTAAATTCATTTGGCTTTTTTTAATTAGGTGTTACCCCCAGTTTGCTGGATCTTTACGCCAGTTTTCTAATGTGGTTTGTTCTTCTTCTGTGATATATTTTGTGTCTGCAGCTTGCTCTAATAGGTGTGAATAATCACTAAGTGTATGTAGCGTTACGTTTGCTTCTTTAAAAGCAGCAACACTTTTTTCAAACCCATAAGTAAAAATGGCAAGCATCCCTTTTACATTTGCTCCCGCTTCTTTTAACGCATCTACTGCTTTAAGGCTACTCATGCCAGTACTGATTAAATCTTCTATAACCACTACAGAGCTACCAGATTCTAAATGCCCTTCTATTTTGTTTTGACGTCCATGTTTTTTTGCTTCAGGACGAATGTATACAAAGGGAAGGTTTAGATAATCTGCAACAAGCATACCAATACCAATGGCTCCTGTAGCTACACCAGCTATTGCGTCTGGTTTGCCATAGATTTCTTCAACTTGTTTTGCCATCTCTTGATGTAAATAGTTTCGTATAGCAGGATATGATAGCGTAATTCTATTATCACAATAAATAGGAGATTTCCATCCAGATGCCCAAGTAAAAGGGTCTTGTGGTTGTAATTTTATTGCATTAATTTGCAATAATAATTCGGCAGTTTTTTTTGCCGTTTCTTTGTCTAAAATCATACTGCAAATGTATAAAGTTTTTGTGAATGATATTCCTATAATTCTATCAACAGAAAAAGAGATTGGGAATAATTATAAATCGATTCCGCTTAAGAAGGTAAAGCTGAAGAGAATTATAAAGAAGATGATTAAAGGAGAACTCATTTATGTGAATCTTTATCATAAAAATGAAGAAAAACTTCTTAAGTTTTTAAAAAAGAAATTGCCTGTAATCGTTGCTGGTGGCGGACTCGTATATAATTCCAAAAAAGAAATCCTATTTATTTATAGAAATGGAAAATGGGATTTACCAAAAGGGAAGATTGAAAAAGGAGAAGATATCAAAACGTGTGCTGTACGAGAAGTTGAAGAAGAAACTGGAGTTTCTGGTGTTATAATCAAAAAGTTTATCACAAAAACATATCACGTCTTTAAGCGCAATGGCAAGTTTAGACTCAAAGAAACATATTGGTACGAAATGTATACCGATTATGATGGCGAATTAATTCCTCAAGAAAATGAAGGTATTAAAAAAGTAAAATGGAAAGGCTTTCAAAAAACACAACAGGCATTAGAAAAATCCTATAATAATATCAAACTTCTTTTTCCAGCAGCATATCTAACGAAGCATCCTAACGATCGGATATCGTAAGTGCGCTTTTTCATAATTAGGTGATTTTTTATGAATCCAACTTAGTTGTGCATACCAGTTTTGTGCAAAGGAAGGTTCTGCGGCTTTTTTAGCTTCAAATTCTGCTTTGATAGCTGGATTTTGATTTAAAAACTCCAAAGCTTTATCTTCCCATACATAGGGTGAGAATCCTTCTTTTTGTTGGAGAATGGTGTCAAAAAAGTTCCAGTTAAAAAAGCTATCATTGGCTTCTGGTTCTAAGGTTTCTAGTAAATAGCGTAGTCCTTTTTTATTTTTTTCTAAGAGTATCATATATCCATCTCTTGGAATGGTCACTTCTTCTTGTGTCTTTCTTACTTGAGTTCCATAATGTGGATAATGACCTTCATACGCATTTCTATAGGTTTGATAGGAGTCTATATGATATACCTCTGCCATAAATGTAGTATCCTTTTTTAACTGCTTAAATCGGATTTTATTTTCGCGTAATTTTAGAACAATATCTCGATATCCTCTCGGAATGAAATACGCTTTTGGAATACTTACTTCATTGGTAGGTTTGAAGTAGTTATAATACGTGACGTCTTTAGTAAAGGGTTTTTCACGATTGTATTTTAAACGTTGACTTCCTGTGATTTCACTGGGTATCATTTCGCCTTCGTATCCTAAAAATTGTAAGGTAGATGTTTGTGTGCTATCTATGCTGTGTGCTAGTGGGTAGGTATCCGCTTTCGCGAAAGCGTTAAAAGCATCTTTACGCAAAGCTTTGATCTTCTCTCCCTCCTGAGCCGTTACTTTCAATGCACTTTTCATCAACTCATAGGTGCCTTCTACGCGAGGTTTATACGGTTTAAGCATATGCGTTTCTACCATGAGTCCAATAGTATTCCATAAGGTTGTGTACCCCGTAGAATATCTCGGATGATCCATAAACTGACTAAACCCCTTTTCTGGTGTGCTATTAAAAACATTAACATAGGGCGTAATGTCCCAGTCTTTTGATTTTAAATCTTGTTCTAATTTTGGTTGAAAATCTTGATACGTATACTCACCTAATACACCTCCTAATTTGTTGTGCTGTGTAAATAAATGGGTAAGTGTGTACTGATAATCAGCACCATTACTTACGTGATTGTCTATAAATACATCAGGTTCTACAAGATGAAAAATCTCTGTAAATGCTTGTGAATTTTTCGTGTCATTTTTTATAAAATCACGGTTGAGGTCATAATTTTTTGCATTCCCTCTAAAGCCATAGCTCTCAGGACCATTTTGATTGGTTCTTGAGGTACTATTTCTGTTAAGTGCGCCTCCTATATTATACACAGCGATAGCGCCAACCCATGTGTTTTTAGGAGCCTCTATAGTTCCTTGTGCTAAATCACGCATAAGCATCATTGTAGCATCAATACCATCAGATTCTCCTGGGTGAATACCGTTATTAATAAGAACACGACGTACATCTTGATCTTCTGAAAATTCACTTTCTAATGTGCGATTCGGATTAAAAGTGATCAGTGTTAGAGGTTTTCCTATGTCGGTTGTTCCTACTTCATACGTTTTTATAGAAACATAGGCCTTGTCTAAATCTTGATAAAACTGTATGACCTCATCATAGGTAGGAGTTTGTGTACCGTTGCTTTTTTCAAAAATTGTAGTAAAGTCAATATTATCAGGATTATCTACAGACTTTGAACAAGAGAATAGTACTGCTATAGATAGAAGGTAAAATATGTATTTCATAAATGGTTGATTGATCTTGTGAAGATACGGAATGTGTATAATTATTTCTAAGAATTTAACGTTGCTGCCTGTAATAAGATTTAGAATAATCGCATAAAAAATCCCAAGCAATGACACTTGGGATTTTTAGATAAAAGAAGTATTCCTTTATTGCTTTATAATACGTTTTACAGCACTCGCTGTAGCAGTCTCAATTTGAACAAAATAAACGCCAGTGGCATAGGTCGAAATATTGATTTGTCTCTCAGAGATACTGTTGTTAGAAATAGATTGAATCACACGTCCATTTATATCAACAATCGTAATTTGAGTAATAGGTTCATTGCCCGTATTGGTAAGAGTAATTACATCTCTAGCTGGATTTGGGTAAATACTAATAGCATCATTTAACGTTTCGTCATCTATACCTAAAGACGACAATACCGTAATGTCAAATGTACATATAGCTGTATTTCCAGAAGCATCTGTTGCTGTCATGGTAACAGTTTGAACCGTATTTTGATCCAAAATAGTTCCTCCTATAGGGTCTTGAGTAATTGTTATAGATTCACTACAATTATCGCTAGCTATTATAGATACTGTGAAATCTTCAAGTGTTACCGTTGCATTTCCTTCTTGGTTCACTTCAAAGTCATCAAGACATCCTATAAAGAATGGTTGTGTTTCATCTACAACAGTAACATCAAATGAACAACTTAAAATAGAACCATCATTTCCTGCTACTTCATAGGTGTTGGTTGTAGTTCCAGCGGGATATACAGCACCACTTTCTAAACCTCCAGTTTGTATAGGTGCATTGGGTGTTCCTGTAGCGGTCGGGAAATCAAACATAACAATAGCATCACAAGAAGTGCCTACAAAGGCAATTTCTGCAAATCCTGTATCATCATCTCCATGATTACTCAGTACTTCTAAGCGTATAAAAGCAGCTTCTGTATCGATAAAACCAAATTGTTCAGGACCTACTGGGCCATTTTCAACTACTTGGTCAACTGTAACAGGAAAATCAGGAATAACGGTATAATTTACACCATCCGATGAAGCCGATAAGATAATTTCATTAATACCTTCTTCTCCACCACCGCCTGGACCACCTGCATTTTGATTCCATATGGCTACACCGTTAAGTATAAAGGTACCGCCTAAATCAAAATCAAAACTTCCAGTAATTTCATTATCACTTACAAAAGAGTTATTTGGTGAAGTGTCATCATGTGTTGCATTTACATCAGGGAATTCAGAAAGACCAGAACCATCTATAAGTGCTTCAGGTACTGTATTAAAACCAGGAGTGAATGTTGTGGTTACTGCAACAGGTACGATCGTAGGGTTATTAACCACTTCAATGTCTTCAGGACATAAAATAGCAAAAGAAACAAACGTCATACAGAAGTTATCTAGCGTTCCCATATCACTACTACTAAACACATCTATGATTGTTAAGGTCCAATCACCATTGATTTCTTCTCCCATAAAGGTATCTGCAAAGGTTCCTCCTTGTGGTTCAAAAGTTCCTGTAAAAGGGGGGGAAGTCGCATTGATTGGATCTCCGCCATCTTGAAAAACAGTATCAGTATAATTATTTCCGCTACCGCCATTTTCATTAGATAATATTAAAGTAGTTCCTTGAGGGGATGTTAAATTAAGATCTAAATCTCCCACAAAATCGTGTGTAATAGATAGCATTAAGCTTTCTATTGAAAATTCATTGCCTATGGTTCCGTTTTCTGCAACGGTTATGATAGAAGTCACCGTATCTCCATCATTGGATGCATCTGGATCAATTACCTGTCCTGTTGGACCACATACTGTAAACGTTTCATTAGCTAGTGAATAACGTATAGCACTTATTCCATCTAACGGTACGGGATCGTTAAATGCATATTGATATACGGTAGTTTCACTCACAACACCGATGGTTGCACTTTGTCCGTTATCAAAATCTGGGTCATCAAAAAGAACATCTTCATATACAAAAAGGATATCATTTGTTGTTTCAAAGAGAACTACTTGAAATGTAGCAGGGTCAATTTCTGTTTGGCCTGGAAAATGAGGTCTGTCTTCCCATTGGATAATCACACGTCTTGCAGGTTCTGTACCTCGTACTTCCCAATAAACATCTCCAGTTTCATCATCAAAATCATCCCAAAAAGGAACAATTCTAGGAGACTGCCCATCTAATGGTAAATTGCCAGCAAATAGGTCACCTTCGGTAACACCATATAAGATGCCTCCGTTATTTCCAATTCTTAGATCTGAAGATACTTGTCCATCTAGATTAAATTCAAAAGGAATGACAATGTTTTCTTCTCCATCATCTGTAAGGCCAAGGGCAGTACCCGTAGCGCTAATATCTTCAAAAGGAGTGGTGTCTGTATCATCTACCATAAGTTGGCCGTAGGAAGCAACATATGAGCATAACACAAAAACAAGTAGGGTAATTTTTTTCATAATATATAATAGATTTAGGTAGGATAAAACTACTGAATATTTTTAAATATGTGATATACAGTAGTACGGAAGTACTTGTTTAAGACTAAAAAAGGACTATTTGACAATAAAAATGAACAAAAGCGTATTAAAAAAAAGGGGTGTATTGTAGTACTCTAAAATCGATAGTCGTAAAGGCAGGATTTTCATTTTTTAGCTTTTTGTAAAGTGCTAGACTTCCCACAGCTCTATTAGCGGCCCCAGAAGGTGCGGTAAGAGATACTGTTTTAATCGTGCGACCAGCCCAAGCAAATGAATGAATACGAGGTACTTCGTTTGAGATGATATCTAGTTTTATGTTTTGCTCTTTTGCCTTTCGGCGAAAAAAGTATTCGGGGCCATTCTTGCTATTTCCTCCAGTGAATAATAAGGTGTCGATGTTAGGATGTTTAGCTAAGTATCCAAAAATATCCCGCAATTGAACGTTTTGCATCCCAATATCTGAGGCATCTATTTTGATTCTTTCTGAGGAAGCAACGATATCACACACGCCTATTTTTCGCGAAAGCAAAAAATGTTTACGTTGTTCAATAGCGTGATGTGTATTTTCATACACCAATCCAAGATTAAATATCTTATCTAAAATAGGCCATAACTGCCCATTACTACTTCCGTAGCAAAAGTCAACATCTTTATCGTTTAAATCACCTGTTGTAAATCTAGGCGGAGGTAAGGTGCCTACAATAATTTTAGTAGCGCCTTCTAAATTATAAGGTTCGTAGGGATGTGTATGGAGAAAAACAGACATCTATCTTAGGTACTAAGGGTATCGTATAACTTCTGAATCTCCACAAACGTGGTTTTATACAATTGTTTGTTGGGTTTGGTCATATAATCCCCTTCTGCAATTAATTCTTCAAGCAATTCTTTTGCTTCCTCTATTTTCTGAGTGTTTTTATAAAACTGAGCTAGCATAAGGCGTTCTTCATAATTTGAATAGCGCTTGTCGACTTTTTTTAGAATGATTTCGGCCTCCTCATCTCTTTTTAGTTTTGATAGCGAAAGACCATATAAAAATTGTGCTTTAGAAGTTTCAAAATCAGATTTGCCTTTAATAATTTGCGCTGTAGTAACCACATCTTCATAGGCTTCTGTATGATAATAGGCGTTTAGTAACTGTGCAGTACCATAGTAATCTTGGCTATGACTTCCCGATAGGGCATTTTTGTAATGAAGGATGGCATCTTCAAAATTGCTAAGCTCAGCGTAGGCATCGGCGAGGTCTACTCTGTTCTGAAAGGTGTCAGCAAACGCGACTTTTGCTTCTAGGTCTTTTACTTTCTTGGTGGGATTAATAACGGCTGTAATTTCTTTCTGGACAACAGCTACATCTTTCTGGGTAAATACTTGGGTGATCAAATAGACAGCAGATCCTAGGCCAGGCGCTAAAAGAATGATAAAGTACCAATAGATTTTATTGCGTGTGGTATAAGCATGATATAGGCAATATATCTGAATTCCAATAATAAGATAGTATAACATACTCCAAAAGTAGGGAAAGGGTAGCGAACTATCGTTGAATTCTTGTTACTTCTTTAAGAAGAGTAATTTCTTTTGATTTTTTTTAAAGGTAGGGTAACTATCTAATAAAAACCAACTCATTTTTATCTAAGTCAGAATGCTCTTCACTAAAGCCGTAGCCTTCATAATCAAAACCTTTTAAACCTTCTAAGGTAGTAATGTCTTTATCTATGATATAGCGTACCATCATACCTCTTGCTTTTTTAGCAAAGAATGAAATCACTTTGAGCTTATCGTTTTTGAAATCCTTAAAAATAGGCGTAATCACAGGTACTTTTAAGTTTTTAGGTTGTATGGCTTTAAAGTATTCGTTACTAGCTAGATTAATGAATAATTCATCATCTTCCAGCTCATCATTCAGATGATTGGTAAGGGTATCTCCCCAGTATTTATATAAATTGTCTTTACGCCCTACTTTTAGTTTTGTACCCATTTCCAAGCGGTAGGCTTGCATCAAATCTAAGGGTTTTAAAATCCCATACATTCCTGAGAGAATACGTAGGGTATTTTGAAGTGTATCTAATTTTTCTTCAGGTAAGCTATAAGCATTAAGACCTGTATACACATCACCATCAAAAGTATACACCGCAGGTCTTGCGTTTTCTGATGTAAAGGGCGTCGTAAAGTCAAGTGTACGTTGTTTGTTCAATTCAGCAAGTTTATCACTGATATGCATGAGCTCTCCAATGGCCTTTTTTGATTTTCGCGAAAGCGCACCATTCAACGTACTTGCATGCTCTAAAAATGCAGGTTGTGTCGCGCGTGTTGTTGGAATTTCTGATTCGAGATTTAGGGATTTGGCAGGAGAGACAACAATTTTCATCTATTCAATTTTTTTAGTAAAACTTAGCTTTGAAAAGTCTGAAAGACGCATTCAAAACAATGAGTTGAGCTAATCCCGCTTTTTGTGCGGGATCTCATAGTCAACTACTATTGATTTTTCTTCCTTTCAAAAATAAGAAATCTCAGCTTGAAAATAGACGATATTGTATAGATTGTATGTAGGTTGGTATAGAGGTAAGCTATAGATTTATGAATCGGTAATTTCGGTACACTTCCGCAGAAAAAGCAAAAGCACTCAATCAGGAGAGAAACACATATAAATAAAATCTATTCTCTTTTCTATATTCTTTTAGAGATTACTGCTGATGCGTAGCATACCCTTTCCATTTAGCAATACACGCAGTCATATCTTCTGGAATAGGTGCTTCAAAACGCATCAATTCTCCCGTAGTCGGATGAACAAAACCTAAGGTTTTTGCATGTAATGCCTGACGAGGTAATATCTTGAAACAATTATCTACAAACTGTTTGTATTTTGAAAAAGAGGTTCCTTTTAAAATAGCATTTCCTCCATAACGCTCATCATTAAATAGCGTATGACCAATGTATTTCATATGTACTCTAATTTGATGTGTACGTCCTGTTTCTAATTTACAAGCCACAAGAGTTACATAGCCCAAACGTTCTATAACTTTATAATGTGTAACCGCATGTTTTCCAAGACCTTCATCATCATCTTTGTAGACCGTATTCTGTAATCTGTTTTTTGGATGACGTCCTATATTACCTTCAATCGTACCTTCATCTTCTTCTACATTACCCCACACGATAGCTACATATTCACGTTCGGTAGACTTGTCAAAAAACTGTTTAGACAGATGTGTCATGGCATGCTCTGTCTTAGCAATTACTAAGAGTCCGCTGGTGTCTTTATCGATACGATGCACAAGTCCTGGGCGATCACTACTATTATTTGGTAAGTTATCAAAATGATAAATAAGTGCATTGATTAATGTTCCCGAATAATTACCATGCCCCGGATGCACCACCATACCAGCAGCTTTATTGACTACCAATACAGCATCATCTTCATATACAATATCTAGCGGAAGATCTTCTGGTGTTAATAAATACTCATACGGCGGATGCTCAAAAAGCACTCGCACCACATCATTTCCTTTGACTTTATAATTCTGTTTTACAACCTTTCCATTTACCTGAATGCTTCCATTTTTGGCTGCTTTCTGGATTTTGTTTCGTGTGGCATTCTCCACAAAATTCATTAAGAATTTATCTACACGTAATGGTTCTTGCCCTTCACTAGCTGTAAAACTATAATGCTCATACAACTCATCATCTTGTGGTTCAGGTCCTATAGGACTAGTTTCCTCCATCGGTATCGTTATTTTGAGAGTCGTTATCGTCACTTTGACTTGATCTATACGAACCTTTTCCGTTTCCTAATACAAGATCTATGGTAGACGTTTTTTCAAGCTGATCACCTGGCTGAATACGTTTTCCTTTGTGGTACATTTCACGTAATTCATTTTCACCGATATAATCCACAAACGTAATCTTCCCTATTTTAAAACCAAGTGATTTTAAGGTAGGTTCTGCCTGTCTACGTGTTTTACTAATCACGTTAGGAATAGTGATTTTACGATATCCCGATGGATTTAATACCAGATAAATCTGCCTGTTTTCTTTTACAAATTTATCTGCCGCCGGACTTTGCTCTATCACAGAATACTTAGGGTACTTAGGATTAAAGTTAGCACTGTCCATAATAAAATAGCGTAAATCTGCATTACTTAATTCCTGCTCTACCACATCAAGTGTCATTCCTTTAAGATCAGGTACTGCAATACGTTGGTCATGATTTGTAGTGCCACCTAACCACCATTTTACAATAAAGATAAAGGCAACAAGAATCAATACCGCAAGACCTAGTTGTTTTAAGAAAGTCTTACTAAACAGAAAACGAAATATACTCATAAGGTTATTAGGTTAGTTTGGCAAAGATATAAAATTGACTGCCTTTTGATAGCCCACTTTGTATCTAGTATTTTTGATATTCAAAATAAGAACGTAAATAACTGAATTTTCTTTTAACACGTCTCTATAAATTATACTATTTTTAGGTTATCATTTTATATACGTGTAAAATAGTATAAACTCTTCTTTTATGTCAAAAAATGTTGCCGTCCTCATGGGAGGATATAGCACTGAGTATGAAATCTCTATTCAGAGTGGTACGACTGTGATGAATGCTTTGGATACTCAAAAATATACACCTTATGCCGTACATATCTTAAAAGATAAATGGGTATGTATCTATGAAAACGAAGAGTTTTATATGGATATGGGTGAGTTTAGTGTATTACTCCCTTTCGGGAAAGTATATTTTGATGTATGTTATAATACCATTCATGGCACACCTGGAGAAGATGGAGAAATCCAAGCCTACCTTAAAATTATGGGCATCCCACAAACCAGTTGTGATTTCTATCAAAGCGCATTGACATTTAATAAAAGAGATACCCTAAGTGTACTTCGTCCATACGGGATTGATATGGCGCAATCGGTGTATGTCAATAAAGGAGATGTGGTGGATGACGCTTTCGCGAAAGCAATAAAAGAACGTATCCAATTTCCTTGTTTCGTAAAACCTAACCGAGCAGGATCTAGCTTCGGAATTAGCAAAATTTATAATGAAAAAGGATTTGTGCCCGCCTTAGAGAAAGCCTTTGCCGAAGACAACGAAGTCCTTATCGAATCTTTCTTAAGTGGCACTGAAGTCTCTGTAGGTGTATGTACCTATCAAGGAAAAACCAAAGTATTACCCGTATGCGAAATCGTGTCAGAAAATGACTTCTTTGATTACCAAGCCAAATACGAAGGCAAATCTCAAGAAATCGTTCCCGCACGGTTAAGTGACAATCAAACGCAAAGTGTACAATCCTTAACGGGAGCTATTTATGAAGTATTAAAACTGAAAGGTATCTGCCGTATAGACTTTATCTTCCATAATGGAAAACCACATTTTGTAGAAGTCAATTCCAACCCAGGACTCTCTCCAGAAAGTATCATCCCAAGACAAGCCAAAGCCGCAGGTATTTCCTTGACAGATTTGTTAGGAAGTGCTATTGAGTCGGCGATGGGATAGTCTTTAGTTTTTAGTCGGTAACTATTAGTCGGCGATCGGTTGTGTCATTGATATAGGTTGCTTTTAATGCTTACAGGAAGCATTCCTTCCTAAGAAGGCGTTGTGCTGAGCTTGTCGAAGTAAGGGTTAGGGAGGTGTGAAAACTCCTCGTTGATTACTTTAACTATCAAAAAAGTGCTTACTCAACTTTAACACACCTCTTACTCCTCTCTCTAGAGGGGAAACTCAATTCTTTACTTCAATAAGTTGAGCTAATTCTACTTTTCAGCGGGATCTTGGTTTAATACCTCGACCCGTGGGTCGATTCCTTTTATTGGGTCTAGGGCTTACTCTGGAGTTTAATACCTTTCATTTAAGTGATTTAGATAATTGTGTGTAGTAATTTAGATGTTAGAAAACTTTTAAGAAAAAATATACCTAAATAATCTACTAGGAATAATTACAGTTTTGCGCTTTTATTGAAACATTTTTTATACTAGAATAATAAATAAATACCATTCCTAAAATTCGTATTTTTAAGGCATGAGAAGAGCAGTATTTCCAGGGTCTTTTGATCCCATTACAATGGGACATTATGATATTATAGAACGTGGTGTCACATTATTTGATGAAGTGATCTTAGCCATAGGCGTGAATTCCGCAAAAAAGTATATGTTTTCATTAGAACAGCGTTTAAAATTTCTAGAAGAAACATTTAAAGATGAGCCTAAAATCAAAGTGATGAGTTACAAAGGACTTACGGTTGATTTTTGTAAACAACAAGATTCAGAGTTTATCTTACGCGGTCTTCGTAATCCTGGAGATTTTGAGTTTGAAAAAGCGATCGCGCATACCAACAGAAAGCTCTCAGGAATTGAAACGGTCTTCTTACTGACGTCTTCTGGTAAAAGCTATATATCTTCTTCTATTGTACGAGACGTTATTCGTAATGGTGGAGATTGCTCAGATTTAGTACCTGCGATTGTTCGTCCTTGTGCCAATGATATTTGGGTGAAAGAACATCAAGGGAAGTAGTAAAATAAATAGATAAGACATTATAAAAGTCCTGATGAATACTATTCATCAGGACTTTTTAATAAGGTGTGCTTAAAATAATGAATTCAATTTCTTCAATTCATTTTGTAAATCTTTAATAGTATATTTCTTAAACTCTAAATCTAACTCCTCTAAACGATCAGTGGTTACATTTTTGATAGCCAATTGATATTGATTATCTACAATTTTTATAGCAATAAGTGCTACTTCTTCTCCTTTAGGAACATCTCCAAAACTAAAACCATCTTGAGTGGGAAGACCTGATAAAATGGAACGCATACTTTTGAAGACTATTTTTACATCGGTACCATCACTATCTTTAATTTTGATCTTGTATTTAATTTTAGGAGCAGTACTTCGTATAAAACGATCACAGTTAATCCAACCCAACCGAGAAGCGTTAAATAAATAATTGGTTGCTCCAGCTTGTCTAGGGACTAATCGTGCAAATTGTCTATCTGGAATTTGAGTTTCATCCCATCGTTTCCGAATCACATTACCACCTCTTGTAATAGAATCAGTAGGTAATATCGTAAACCCTGAAGCTGGATCTTCTATTACAGCTTTACGTATAAAAACATAACGTTCTCCTTTTATTCTTCGCTCTTGAATCAGTCGTTTCTTTTTATAGTTTTCATATCGGTCTATAAAAGCCGTATCAACTTTTGCATTCTTGTTATGTAGTATTTCTTTGATATCTTCTATCACTGTGCGAACACCATAAAATACAGTGTCATTAACAACAGAAGATACCAATACGTTACTTATCGTATCCATAGTACGAGTACCTCTTCTACGATTAGTTGCTGACCCTTCAAATTTGGCAAAGATAGGTAAGGAATAGAGTGTGTTTACAGGGATACCTCTTTGTTTTCCGGGAGATAATCTAGGAACCAATTCTAATACTCTTTCTACTTCTTCTTGAATACCTGGGAAAGCAGGTCTGGAACTAATATTAGTAATGTCTCCGTTGGTATTGATCGTAAATGAAGTGAAGATTCGAAGTACATTATTTACACTTAATTGTTCAAAATTATCAGCATTAAAATTTTTCTGTACTATACGTTGAAATATGTTGGATACACATTCTTTTGTCTCTTCTTTAGATCTATTTTGGCATTCAGGAAATGAAGGAATTTGTTGAATAATGGCAAAAGGAACATTTACAATTTCTTCTAGTAATTCATCCACTTCAACAACTTCTGAAGGGGTATCCAGCAACCAATTAATACCTTGTTCTGTTTCTTGACCAATGAATAACTGCATGTCGTCTTTTTTGTTCTCCGTAGGGATTTCTATAGCGATATCTTTATCGAGTTCTAATACTTGTTCTCCAGAACGAGCTTCTAAAAATAGCATACCTCCAGTCTCTAATAATTGGTCATTAGATGTTGTCGTAAGATTTGCTAAGAGGATATCTGATACTTGGTAGTATTCTGTTACTTCTAATTTGATGGTTCCTGTAGCAAGTTGATCCGTTCCAAGATAGATAAAGGAATTGGCTTTAACCCTTAATTTTGTTCCTTCTTTACATATGATAATAGTATCTCTCTGTGTATTTATAGTATGTATTTCAGGATTTTTCTTTGATACTGTATATAATGAATTAAAACGCTTAGTTTCCTTAGTATACAATGATGTATCTATGCTTTTTTGATCAATAATAGAACTATCGTTAGTTTCTATGTTCTTTGTATCGGTAGTAAGATCACTACTTTGAACACGTATTCCAGTGGTAGATTTCTCTTCTTCTTGGATGTTATATTGTCCTTGAATTGTTGTGGTTGGCGTTGAGGTTTGTGTCGTATCTTCTTTAGAAATCAAACTATAAATCCCTATAGAAAGACCAATAACTCCTACAGTAATTGCCAGATATTTGATCCACTTTGTTTGAAGATATCCTTTATAAGCTGCTTGAATTTCTTGTTTTAATTCAATGCGTTCTATACCTCCTAAAAAGGTTAAGTGCTCATCGTACAAGGCTTTAAATTCAAGGTCAGTTTCTAATTGCTGCTCAAACGCTTGTATTTCCTCTTTAGATAAGGTACCGTTTATATATTGATTAATGCGTTCTATGTTTTGTATGTACTTTTCCATGATGCTACGAATTAAGATTGAACCGTTTTGTAGTTGGTTTTAAAGATGTCTTTTGCTTTTTGTAAGCATTTATACTTCTGGTTTTTTGCAATTTTTTCAGATTTAAATTGCATCATTTGAGCAATGACCTTAAAGGATACAGCTCTGTGATAAAACAGTTGTAATAATTCTTGACATCGTTCTCCTAATTCGAGAAACGCTTTTTCTGCATATTGAAACTTTTTCTCTTCCAATATGCTGTGGAATGTATCCACTTCTTCAGGTTTTAATACGTGTAATTCTTGTTTTGAATATTGTTTTTGAGTATCCTTCCAGATAAATCGAGATACAGCATAGATATAGGTGTAAAAAGAAGACGTTAGTTTAAAATCAGATTTCTCTAGATTCTTACTAAGAATAATTAATGCCTCTTGAAATACATCTTGCGCATCGTTTTTAGACCCACCCTTAGAAAGCACTAACTTCTCAATTCTTGGGTAGAGACTATATAATTTTTGAAATGCCTTATCTCGCTGACCATTTTTAAAAAGCATCATTATTTTTTGATCACTCATAAAAGTATGTTTTACTTATTAATGGTCATTTTGTGAAAAGGTCTCCTCAATTTTATGAATTATTTTTAAAAATAGTTGATTAACAATAGTCATACCTATTTATTCGTCAAAATCAATACTAACAGGACTATGATCACTGAGTGCCGTCCAATCTTGATGATCTCCTACATATACATTTTGTAATTTCTTGAGGAGATTTTGAGAAACAAAACAATAATCTAGATGATAGGGACGCCCTATTTGTTTATAAAGATAAAAGGTAGGGTCTTTTTCTTTGCCTTGTAATTGATTATGAAAATGATGATAGGTACTTTCTATTCCTAATCGAGAAAGATAAGCGACTACATTTGAGTGATTAGATGCTCGGTTGGGTTTATCCCAAAAGGTATTGCTATTAAAATCTCCAACAAGAAGTAAGTTATCTAATGATAGTAGATCTGTATAATAGTTGATGGCTTTCCAAATATGAATGCCATAATTGTCATTAGAATTTGGTTTTTGCGCCCAAATAGCAAGCAATGTATACGTGTTTTTAGTATTAGAAATTTGTAGAGGAACTACAAAGCGAAAATCTGTATTATGGTCAGGAAGTGATGATATCGTATAATCTCCATAGGTAAAAACGCCTAATCCTTTGTGGGGATTATCTCCAAACCAAAAAGAGTCATTCGGTTTCTGTATTTCGTCTTTAAAGATTAATTTATCAAGCCGTTCACATTCTTGAATAATGACTATATCAGGATTTTTGGAAAGTAAGGCGTGTGCCTTTTTTCGATATGCCATATTACAATTCCAAGTACTAATTTTCACACCTATGGATTAAAACGATCAATAAAATCAGTAAAGGATTTGATGAAATGAAGGCGTGGTGTTTCCAAGAATGCAGCATGATCTCCTCCAGAAATGACAACCCAGCTTTTATCTTTTGTTTTTAATTGCGTAAAAAGGGTTGCTTGTTTATTTGTTGGACCAATAGGGTCTTCGGCTCCTTGTACTACTAATACAGGTATATTGATAACTGCAGGATCAATCTGGTTATACTCATTTTGTTGTTTCCAATCTACTCGAATCGGATCTGCTTCTAGCGCCATTTTCACGTAAGTGTCCACAGCATTTTTACTGATAGATCCAGGAATGATAAAATCACTGGCAGCAGCTTCGGCAGTATTAACTCTTTTTTCTAATGCAATATCAGTAGGGTCTTCTGGAATTACAGTATTAATATCTAACCAAAAGCCAAATAGAGTCAAACTCGCAATATGCGTATCGTCTTTTTGAGTCGCTAGTAACGAAAGGGTAGAACCCATAGACCAGCCAAATAAATGTACTTTTTGATTCTTGTTTTGAGTAGAAATCCATTGTAATACAGTATTGATGTCTTGGGCTGCTTTGAGAGGTGTATTCCATTCACTAGCATCTCTTGGTGTTGCTCCATATCCGCGTAAGTCAATAGCATAGGTGGTATATCCTTGTTCGATCATTCCATCCATTAAGGAAAGATCTTCGCCCTCTACTTGTAAATCAAAATCAGGAACCCCGCTCCAAGTACGCCCATGAACAAAAAGAATAACGCCTTTAGAATCGGGCGCTTTTTTCTCCCATACAGTCATTGGGTGTCCTTCTGAAGGAACAGTGTGTTGTATAAGCTGGTTTTTTACAATAGTCGTTGTTGTATTTGTAGGGGTTACTTCTTTTTTACAAGAAATAATAACTAGCGTACAAATAAGAAAAATGATTTTAAGGATGGTTTTCATATATAATGTATTTTTAACTGTTATCCAGCAATTTCTTCCAGTGCTTTTACTAAATAATCAATGTCTTTCTTGGTAATAAAAATGGCAAAAGAAATCCGAACGCCATTTAAACCAAATGTACTCATTGGGCGTGTATCTATGCCATATTTTTCTGAAAGTTGTTTTTTAACATCTTGCACATTCGTACTCACAATTTCTACCGTTTGTATAGCACAAGATAAATTATCATGTGCAGGAGTTCTAAATTTGAAAGCAGGATTGTCTTTCAGTTTGTTTTTAAAATAATGTTTTAGTTCATACGATCGTTGTGTGATTTTTTCTTTACCAATGTTCGTATGGAAATCTATGGCAGCACCAAGTCCTAAGTATTCAGGTAAATTCCGTGTATTATAATTCTCAAGACGTCGTATGCTGGTATCATCGTGTCCATAAGCAACTACGAGTGGTTTTAAATATTGCTGGCTTTCTTGTTTTGCGTAAAATACACTTATGCCTTTCGGCGAAAAAAGCCACTTGTGGGCACTTGCTGTATAAAAATCACATCCTAAGTCGTGAAGGTCTATCGAAAACATACCCGAGCCTTGCGCTCCGTCTACAGCGACTAGAATTCCTCTTTTATGTGCCATTTCTGAAATCTCCTTTACTGGTAAAATCATACCATTTGTATTTACAATATGACACATAGAGATTACTTTCGTTTTAGGAGTAATCGCATTTCTATACACAGCAACAATATCCTCAACAGTTTCTGGAAGTATAGGAAGTACAGGACGTACTAATTGAACTCCTTTAGATTCTTGCCATACTTTCCAAGGAATCGTGCCGCTATGATGTTCATGATCGGCAAGGATGACCTCATCTCCAAGCTGCAAATCAAAACTACGGGCAATAAGATTCATTCCTTCTGTTGTGTTATGCGTAATGGCAATTTCTTCTTTTGATACAGAAAACAAATCAGCTACTTTTTGGCGAACGACTTCTTTTTTATCACTCCATCCGCCCCACATATATTTAGAAGGGAATGCATCTAAAGTTGCCCTAAATGTATTGGTAGCTTCTTGTACTGGAATAGGAGAAGGACCTAAAGAGGCATTGTTAAAATAATGAAGTCCGTCCGCAAAGACAAACTGTTTTTTGACCGTTTCCCAGAAAACTTCCGAATCATCAGAATGATCTAATGAAGGAACTGCGTTTTTATCGTTAGAATTAGAAGCCGTTGCCGTATATGAAGGCAATAAAGTAACTCCCGTAATTCCAGCAACTAATTGTTTTACAAAAGACCGACGACGATTATTTTTCATAAAAGATTGATTTGTCTAACCTGGATTATGCAATAGAACTTCGTTATGAGGGTTGAAACAGCAATAAAATATAGCGTTTTCTAGGTTTTAGCATAGCATCGCTATGGTTAAACTTAAAAATGTAGCGCAGCGATATATTTTACAGCAGTTTCAAGACGGAATAGATTTTCTATTGCATAATGCAGGTTTAAGTATTTATACTAAGATAGCACCCTCGATACTAATAACGTATACGCTTTCGCGAAAGCGTATAAAAACCAATTTCAAAGGTATGCTGTTTAGAAGGTAACTTAATTATTCTATATCGTAGGTAAGATACGCAGAAACCATCCAATAATTATTTTCAGTATCCGTAGCAACTTGCGCTTCTGGAATGGCAATACTCAAGGTATGTTTACCCGCTGTTACATTTTCTAAAGAAATGACCTCTGGTATGACATCACTTCCTGGACACCAATTAGAACGTGAGAAGTCTGAAGATGCTATCTGTTGTGTAGAAGTCTCACCTTCCATAATTTTATTTGCAGGCCACGTCGCCGAGGTTGGATTAAAACGCCTAAAACTCGCACAATCATCTCTCCAAGGAATAAATGATTTAATCGTTGTTCCATCTAGCGAAATAACATTTTCTTTCTTTACAAATTCATCACCGCCTCCATGACCGCCATGACCTGTGGTGATATAGTGCAGTTTTATATTTTTAAACGACGCATCTATCGAAAAGTCTACGGTAAGTGTGTTTTTAGAAAAGGCATCAAATAATCGTTGCCCTGAGGCATATTTGGTTGTATTGACTAGTGGTAAAACCTCTTGTTTTTTTGCAATGTGATTGGGAAAATCACTTTCGTCAAAATCTAAAGAAACTGAGATGTTATACCCTTCTTTTGTCCATGTATCAATGTATACGCCTATATACACCTCATCTTGTAAAAGAGGTAAGAGATGTGATATATCTTCTGACCAAGAAACTTCTTCCTCCCAATGTGGAATATAAATAGGCTTACGATCTTTTACACGTTCGCTATCTGTAAAATGCCCAACACCAAAAGGTGTCATAAATCGTAGTAACTCTACATTAGGTCTGTATTTTGTACTGTCTTTTGTGAAAGCAGTAACGGCAGGATATGTTTCTTAAAGTTGAGAGAGCTCATAATTACTATTCTCAAAATCTAATAAAGAAATATCTGTATCTGTTGGAATAACAAACAAAGAACCTGATTTATCCCAAGGATCTCCATGAGAAGTTAAGGACACATTCACGGTAGCTTTTGTGTGTAGTACATAGCTTGGAACGGTTACTTTTTTAAGAATAACACGTCCTGCATCCAAGCGTAAAATGCTATCCTGTATAGGTGATGGTCCAGACTTAAAAGCCATATCAAAATATAGATTCGTATCCTCAAATACATGTATTGTTCTATCTCCTAATGGTTCGGTATTAGCTTGCTTACAGGAAAAGAATACGAAGAATAAAGCCATGCTTAGAAGGAATTGTGTTTTCATATAGTGTATTTAGCGATTTGTTTGTATTTGATTTCTCCAACCTCTTTTTTCGAGATTTCGTACATTATGAAGATCTTTAAGAGATTTAAGATATGTTGAAAGTAATTGCAATTCTTGATCATCTTGATTTCCTTCAAATGGATTGATATATATAGCATTGCCAAAATTATCTCTTGTTTTTTCAGGAGAATCATCTACAATAAGCATGCGTTCTATTGCATATCCTTGCTTCTTTACTTTCTTAAGACGCTTTTCGTGAACATAGGTGTCTAAGTTATAATCTCTTCTTGTTGTGCAACGTGATCTTCCCCAAACGAATGTGAAATCTACAAATGGAGGTTTTATTCTAGCAACAATTTCTTCTACATATCTATCATCTGCAGATGACCATATAGCTATATCAAAATCGGTGCTAATTGCCCTTAGAAATTCTTCTAAGTAAGGTCTTTTATATATAAAATAGTCGGCATACCTAAAACTGTACGGAATCTCCAAGGGAGTTTCTGTGGCATGTATTAAAGTCTCATCGAGATCTAATATGAGTACTATGTTATTTGAAGTTTTCAGGAATTAACAAGCTACTAATTGTTTTTGAGGAAAATTAAGAATAATAATCTTGATCTTCCTCTTTATTTTTTCCAAAAAGAGTTTCAGCATTAATACCAAATATCTTGATTCCTTTTGGAAAGAAATATGCAAGTACACACAGCCCAATACATATAAGTATCATTATAAAAGTTCTCATGTATGATTGGTATATAATAGTATAGAAATGTTACATAGAGGTTCTGACTTGATTTAAAAACAAAACGTGTCTATGTGATTTGGATTTAGTTCAAAAAATAAAAACAGAGACACTTGGGGAGATATCTCTGTTCTTACTATCGATTAGGGGTAAAATAATCTAGGGTATGGGGTGAAAGCTGTTGTAATTAATATATAATTGCAAGCGTATTTTTTGTATCCGTTTTTAGACCTGTTGCATACATACGGATACGTCTTAAATTGGGTAATAGGCTAATTTTAGTAGGTAAAAATCCTGTGAAGTCATTTGAATATACATATAAATATTCAAGACTTTCTATGTTTGATATTTCTTTAGGAATGTTTCCTTCTAATGTGTTTAGAGAAACATTAAGTTTTTTCAATTGAATTAAATTTCCAATAGTAGCAGGCAACGTTCCTGTTATTGTATTGTTGTGGAGGTTTAAAACTTTTAAATGTGTTAAGTTTCCTATAGATACAGGAAGTTCTCCATTGAGGTTATTATTTGTAAGTTGTAATGCAACTACTCTATGATCTATAATAGTAACTCCTTTCCAATTTTCTACAGGAGTTGTTAAGTCCCAAGATTCTGTCCAACGATCACCATTTGTAGCATGATATAAATCAATGAGTGCTTGTTTTTCAAAAGAAGGTACTGTAGTAGCTGTCGCTGTAAATGAAAAAAATGATAGCACTAAAATAATAACGATTTTCATATTCTTGAGTTCTGTGATTACAAAAATATGAGGAGTTTAGCTTATCAACTTTTTTGACATTGAAATCATCGATGAATCGTTGAAATGTTTAAAATCATCGATGAAACACTCAAAATAAATACAATTTAATATTCTTGTATGATTTTTGACTACCGAATTGTCTTCACAAAATCTGCAACACTATTTGCTCCATGAGCAGAGATATGTTTTATAAATGCACTTCCGATGATGGCACCTTTCGCGAAAGCGGTAGCCGCCTGAAACGTATCTGAATTACTAATGCCAAAACCAACAATTTGAGGATTCGTAAGATTCATAGCATCAATACGTTTAAAATAGTCAGATTGTGTGTTGCCAAAACCACTTTGTGCTCCTGTTGTACTCGCACTACTCACCATGTATATAAATCCATTACTAGCAGCATCGATCTGTCTGATACGTTCATCACTGGTTTGAGGTGTGATTAAAAACACATTTATCAATCCATGTTTTTCAAAAATCGTTTTGTATTCTGCTTCATATTCGGCGAGAGGGAGATCTGGCATAATAATACCGTCAATTCCAATTGCTGCACAGGTAGCACAAAACTTCTCCACTCCATATTGCAGCATAGGATTAAAATATCCCATCACAATAAGTGGAATATCAATAGTTTTTCTGACATCTTTCAATTGATCAAAAAGTAATTGTGTGGTCATTCCGTTTTTTAAGGCAGCCGTGCTGCTTTCTTGAATCGTTGGACCATCTGCTAATGGGTCTGAAAAAGGAAGTCCTATTTCTACCATGTCAACCCCACTATCTTGTAATTGCTGTAGAATAGACATCGTGTCATTAATAGCTGGATACCCAGCTGTAAAATAGAGACTGAGTAATTTTTTATTTTCTTGGAGTTTTTGTTGTATTCTGTTCATGTATTACTATTTTTTCATTTCCGCGAAGGCGGAAATCTTATTCTGTTTTACGCTTTCTTATGTTTTCGAGAAAACAGGAATTTATCTCTTTGTCTGGAAAAAATAAATTTTTCTCCTAATTCATTCTATCATCCAACTCAAATCATTCCAATCTGGATTCATAGTGTTAATTAAATTTTCTTTCCACTCACGATTCCATTTCTTAATTTGTTTTTCTCGTTTTATAGCATTATTTACATATTGGTTAGTTTCAAACCAAACCAGTTTAGTGACATTATATTTTTTAGAAAAACCTTTTGAACTTGTATATGTATGTTGCTTTAATCGTTGTTTTAAATTATTAGTGAAACCAATATATAAAACAGTATGTCCTTTATTTGTGAGGATATATGTGTAAAATGTATCAGTTTCCATACACTTTTAAGTGTGGTTGTTTGGATTTCCGCCTTCGCGGAAATGAAAAAGTTTTAAATATTACAATTTAAAATACTCGATATATGTATTCAAATCCTTATCTCCACGTCCTGACAGATTAATCACAATAACATCATCGGGTTTAAACTTTCGCTCTTCAAATATAGCGAGTGCATGACTCGTCTCTATGGCAGGAATAATCCCTTCTAGTTTACTTAATTCAAGACCTGCTTGCATAGCATCATCATCAGTTATGGAGATAAACTCTCCGCGACCTGTTCTAAATAAATTTGCATGCATAGGACCAACGCCTGGATAATCCAATCCTGCCGAAATAGAATACGGTTCTGTAATCTGTCCGTCGGGTGTTTGCATTAAGAGCGTTTTACTTCCGTGTATGATCCCTTCGCGACCTAACGCCGAGGTAGCTGCACTTTCGCCTGTATCAATTCCTTTTCCAGCAGCTTCTACTGCAATAATACCTACTTCTGGCTGATCTAAATAATGATAAAAAAGACCCGCAGCATTACTTCCGCCTCCTACGCAAGCCACTACATAATCAGGATTTTCACGTCCTTCAACTTCCTGTAATTGTTTTTTTGTCTCTTCAGAAATCACCGATTGAAAACGAGCCACCATATCTGGATACGGATGTGGTCCTACGACAGATCCTATAATATAGTGTGTGTCTACTGGATTATTAATCCAATCGCGTATCGCTTCGTTTGTGGCATCTTTAAGCGTTCTACTTCCAGACATAGCAGGACGTACAGTAGCGCCAAGCATTTTCATACGCGCTACATTGGGTGCTTGTCGTTCTATATCAATAGCGCCCATATATACAATACATTCTAATCCCATTAAAGCACAAACCGTTGCTGTAGCCACACCATGTTGTCCGGCGCCTGTTTCTGCAATGATTCGGTTTTTTCCTAATCGTTTGGCCATTAATATTTGACCAATCGTATTATTTACTTTATGAGCTCCCGTATGACATAAATCTTCTCTTTTTAAATAGATTTTTGTATTGTACTTTTTACTGAAGCGTTCTGCATAATAGAGTGGCGTAGGGCGTCCTACATAATCCTTTAGTAGTTGATTAAACTCCTTTTGGAAAGAAGGTTCTTGCATGATTTGCACATACTGAGAACGTAATTCTTCTACATTTGGATAGAGCATTTCAGGAATGAAAGCCCCTCCAAAATCACCGTAATATCCTCGGTCATCTGCTTGGTAGTTAGTTTGTGGTTCTGTAATCATAATTTCATTTTTATTTCCGCGAAGGCGGAAATCTTACCCACCTTAACGTTATGTTAGTTTCTCGTCCTTGCCTGCCTGCAGGGACACGAGAAATGTCTTGAATTGCGAAGGCGGAAATCTTATCTACCTTAACGTTATGTTAGTTTCCCGTTTTCACAGGAAATGTTTGTTTTTAGAGCATCCAACTCAAATCATCCCAATTTGGATTCTTATCATTGATTAGGTTTTCTTTCCATTCTCGATTCCATTTTTTAACTTGACGTTCTCTTATTCTAGAATCTTTTACGGTTTTAAATGTTTCAAAATAGATTAATTTATCAAGGTTATATCTACTCGAAAAACTTTTTTTATAAACTTTGTCTTTATGTTCTTTTATGCGTTTTTTCAAATTGACAGTAAAGCCAATATATAAAACTTTGTTGTACGTATTTGTCATCATATAAAAGTAAAATTGTTCTTCTACGAATTCCATTTTACTTACACTTTTTCATTGATGAGTCTTCCGCCTTCGCGGAAGTGGTTTTGAAATTCTTGTAGCGCTGCTACATTTTTCTGTCCAGGCGTATCTTCAAACTTGCTATTTACATCGAGTGCAAGAATAGGAAGATCGGTTGCTAGGATTTCTTTTATGTTGTCTATCTCTTCCAATCCAATACCACCACTTAAAATAAAAGGGGTTTTAGATGGGTATTTTTTTAAAACACTCCAATCAAAGGTATATCCGTTACCACCTTTTTCTTTTCCTTTGGTATCAAATAAAAAGGCATTTACAGTTCCTTCATAAGGTGTAAGTCTATCAAAATCAAAAGTGTCTTTAATGGAGAATACTTTCCATACTTCAACCCCTTCCGTCTTCACTTCCTGTGAAGACACCTTCCCCTGTTTAGGGGAAGGAGCTAAAAGTTCTTGTATATATTCAGGAGATTCGCTTCCGTGTAATTGGATGATGTCTAAATTGTATTTTTCAATGTGCGCTTTCGCGAAAGCAATATCAGCATCTACAAATACGCCTACTTTTTTTATATTTTCTGGAAGCGTTACTATCTCTCCATCATAATTACGCGGACTCTTCTCATAAAATATAAACCCAAGATAGTCTGGTTGCAATGCAGCGACTTCTTGTGTGTTGTATTTCATTCCGCATACTTTGAGTCTCACGGAAGTAGGAGTCTCATGCTCCTGAGTTGTATGTTTATGATTTTTTGACATGTACTCTTTCTGCTAATTCTTTAATGATATCATGATCATCTGGAGTAAAACTTACTTTACGTAAGATGATTTTTTTATTTTCCCCATAAAATGTATAATCGCCTGCATATTCATCGATATGCTCAATCTGATCAAATGGGAGTTGTTTAGTATATAGTATATAATTTTGAGTGATACTCTTTTCATCAATGATGATATACGAATTGAGTTTGTACACTAGCCAGCATAGTAAGTGTATGCCTCCTAAGGATAATAATATTTTCCAAAAGGGAATAGATGATAATAGGAATCCAAAACCTCGTTCAAAAATTAATTGAATAACACCCAACATTGTCCAAGCTACCCCCATTTGTAAAAAGTAGCGTAGTCGTTTATAACTAAAAGGAAGGCGTTGTTCTGAGATCATAATTGGTTTATAAATGTAGTAGCACTTGCTCCTGGATTATCGGTTTTCATAAAATTTTCTCCTATTAAAAAGCCTTCAAATCCATACGGTTGTAATTCTTTAATAGCATTTACACTACTAATCCCACTTTCCGACACTTTTACAAAATCATCTGGGATTAATGTGACCAAGTCCTTACTTGTTTGAATACTTACGTCAAAGGTCTTTAAATTTCTATTATTAATCCCTAACATATCTACGGTAGGAACAATAGATTTGAGGAGTTCTTCTTTATTGTGGGATTCACAAAGGACATCGAGGTGTAACGCTTTCGCGAAAGCGGAAAAAGAAACAATCTCTTCTTTGGTGAGTGATGCAGCTATCAAAAGAATTGCATCTGCACCATGTGCTTTGGCTTCCAGAATTTGATATTCATCTACAATAAATTCTTTACGTAATAGCGGAAACTGAGTGCTTGCTCTAGCGAGTATTAAATCGTCTAGGGAGCCTCCAAAATATTTTCCGTCTGTCAGTACAGACATACCACTAGCGCCTGCATTTTCATATCCTTGTGCGACATCTTGCACACTCAAACTATGATTGATTACAGATTTACTAGGCGACCTACGTTTGTGTTCTGCAATAATGCCAGACCCCTGTCGTAATGCATTTGCAAGCGAACTCGTCGCACGATCAAAAAGCGGGTACTGCTCTAATTGACTTGTTGAGATCAATTGCTTTTTAAGAGCGACCTCTTTATGTTTATCGGCTATTATTTTGTCTAATATTGTCATTTTATTCCCGCGAAGGCGGGAATCTCATCCCGCTTTCTATTTGATTTTTATAAAACGGGAATCTCATCCCGCTTTTCTATTTTATTCCCGTTTTCACGAGAATCTGTTAAATTTTATATTTTTTCACCTCACCCTAGCCCTCTCCTCAAGGAGAGGGAATTAGTATTTTTATTTACTTAATTCTTGTAATTTCTTTAATTTCTCAGCAGCTTTTCCTGATAATAAACTTTCTTTTGCTTGTTCAAACCCTTCTTTTGGAGTGAGGCCTTTTACGGTAGCAATGGCCATTCCTGCATTGGCACATACTACATTGTTTTGTGGAGTTGTTCCTTTACCAGAAATGACATCAACAAATATCTTTGCAGATGCTTCTACACTATCACCACCATAAATATCTTGTTGTGTATGTGCTATTACTCCAAAGTCTGATGGGGTAAGCATGGTTTCTGTTTGATTTGTAATGGTTTTTGTTGAACCTGTTAATGAGATTTCATCATATCCATCTAGGGCATGTAAAATGGTAAAGTTTTTAGTTCCCTTTTGATAGAGATATCCATACATTCTAGCCAATTCCAAATTAAAAACACCTACCAATTGATTTTTAGGAAATGCAGGATTTACCATAGGTCCTAACATGTTAAAAAATGTTTTGACTCCTAATTCTCTACGTATGGGAGCTACATTTTTCATAGCAGGGTGGAAGAGAGGCGCATGTAATACACACATACCAACCTCATCCATAGAACGCTTCAAGAAATCTTTGTCATTACTGAATTTTATCCCTAGATATTCCATGACATTACTACTTCCACTTACGGAAGATACGCCATAGTTTCCATGTTTGGTTACATGTACACCTGCACCTGCCGTTACAAAACTAGATAAGGTAGAGATATTAAAAGTATCTTTTCCATCACCTCCAGTACCACATAAATCTATCGTATTATAATCAGAAAAATCTACAGAAAGACATAAGTCTAGTAATGCATCTCTAAATCCTTCTAATTCTTCTACGGTAATGCTACGCATCATATATACAGTAAGGAAAGAAGCAATTTGACTTGGGTTGTATTTTCCTTCTGATATGTTGACTAGAATCTCACGTGATTCTTGTTTTGAAAGAATATCGTGTTGTATAAGTCTGTTAAGTATCTTTTTCATATTAATTTTCCGTGAAGACGGAAATCTTATTTTAGTTATTCTGTAATCCCTTATTCTTTTGGTCTATTGATATAAATAATCTCTAACTCTTTTGCATCTATTGCTAGATTATTTTTTCCTTTCTTAAGTATGTTTTCTTGTTTTGGAATTCCTTTTCCAAAAACATTTCTATCTATATAATTATAAATTCCAGTATTCGTAGAGGCGATCCATCCTTTTGCAAAAGAGGACTTGGTAATTGTTACGGCACCGCCTTTATAGTTTGATAATAGTTTTTTAGCAGCTCTTCTAGCATCTTTTTCTGCTGTATTATTTGGGAAAACCATATAGGTGCCATTTTTAAAAAGCACCCAGTTTTTTCTATCTGGATTTACACCAAGCTGTACATTAAAAATAAGAGATTTATAGTCTTCTCTTTTTTTATTTACGATTTCTGTTTTCTTCTTTTTTACTACCTTTTTTTTAACTTCTTTTGCTTGTACTGGTGGTGTAGGAGGTTCTAGTTCTGGTATAGAATCTTCTACAGGGGTTTGTGGTGGTTCTGGAGCTTCAATAACCTTAGGTGGCGCAGGAGGTTCAGGTTTTTTAGGTTGATCTTTTGCGCAAGAGAACAGTAAACTGCTTAGTAGTACATAGAAAAAGAGACGTCTCATTATTTTGGCTTTAATTAGTTGTTAACCCAGTTTTTAATCATTGATTTTCCATCTGGAGTCAATACGCTCTCTGGATGAAATTGTACACCACGTACATCATATTCTCGGTGGCGTAATCCCATAATTTGTCCTGTACTATCTACTGCAGTGATTTCTAAGCTTTCTGGAAATCCCTCTTGTGCAACTACCCATGAATGGTATCTTCCAACATCTATCTGACTGTCTAGTCCTTTAAAAAGAACAGTGTCTTCTTGTGTGATGTTAATTTGAGTAGCAACTCCATGAAACACTTCATCTAAATTAATAAGTGATCCGCCAAAAACTTCTCCTATAGCCTGTTGTCCTAAGCATACCCCTAAAATACTTTTGGTAGGGGCATATTTTTGAATTACTTCTTTCAATAATCCTGCTTCTTCAGGAATGCCTGGTCCAGGAGATAATAAAATCTTATCATAGTCTTCGCAATCATCAATATGAAATTGATCATTACGCCTCACTATTACAGTACAGTCTAACTCTTCCAAATAGTGGACGAGATTATATACGAAACTATCATAGTTATCTATAACGAGTACTTTTTTCATCTATTTTATTTTTAGTTTATATACTGAGAATATATTATATCTCTTCAGCAAGTTGTAGTGCTTTTGTTAAGGCACCTAATTTATTGTATACTTCTTGTAATTCCTTTTCAGGATCACTGCCTGAGACAATTCCAGCCCCAGCTTGGTAATGTAATGAATGATTCTTACTTAAAAATGACCTGATAATAATAGCATGATTAAAATTACCATTAAAGTCCATAAAACCGATAGCGCCTCCGTAAAATGTGCGATTTCGATTTTCGTATTTTTCTAAGAGTTGCATCGCCATATGTTTGGGAGCTCCACTGAGCGTCCCTGCAGGAAATGTGTCTGCGACAACTTGTAATGTACTTGAAGACGTATGTTTCTGAGCCGTTACTTTACTTACAAGATGTATCACATGTGAGAAAAATTGAACTTCTCGATAAGTTTCTACTTGAACACCATGACCATTTCTAGAAAGGTCATTACGAGCAAGATCTACAAGCATTACGTGTTCACTATTTTCTTTTTCATCTACGGCAAGTTGCTTTGCAAGTTCTGCATCCTGTTCATCATTTCCAGTACGTTTAAAGGTTCCTGCGATAGGGTGAATTTCTGCTTTTCCATCACTAACGATAAGTTGTGCTTCTGGAGAAGATCCAAATATTTTAAAATCTCCATAATCAAAATAGAATAGGTACGGAGATGGATTTACACTTCGTAAGGCTCTATAGACATTAAATTCATCGCCTTTAAATTGTTGTGAGAATCGTTTACTGGGTACAATTTGAAAAACATCTCCACGCTGACAATGTTTTTTACAGGTTTCTACTAGGTTTTTGAACTCTTGGTCAGAAATATTTGTATCCGGAGATCCTTCTCTATTAAAATTATATTCAGCAAAGTTTTTAACTTTTAGTAGCTGCTCTATTTGTGCAATGTTATTTTGTTCTTCTGTGGTATGGCAAAAGATATAGGCTTCGTTATTAAAATGATTAATTGCAATGATATTTTGATACACGGCATAATACATATCTGGAATCGCTAAATCCTGCTCCTTTTTTGTGATTTCTATATCTTCAAAAAAGTGAACAGCATCATAGGATAGGTATCCAAATAGACCGTTATTTATGAATTTAAAATCGGATGATTCTGTTGAGAACGCTTTCGCGAAAGCGTCCAAAACCCCAACAACATCAGTTTCTGAAGTAATTTTTTGTGTTGTTGTATTGCCATCAGGAAATTGCTGTATAATCTCATCTCTATCTATTTTTATAGAAGCTATAGGGTTACAACAGATGTAGCTAAAACTGTTGTCGTTTGCATGGTAGTCACTACTTTCCAGTAGTAAACTATTAGGAAAACGATCTCGCAAACGTAAATATACAGACACAGGGGTAATAGTATCTGCGAGAAGTTTTTTTGAGTATGTTTTTAATATGTATGTCATTGCATATACTTTTATAAAAATGAAAAAGCCTGTCGTAAGACAGGCTTTTAATATATTTTAAATACATAGGAGCTTCTTACGACAACGTTTGTTTCGTATTCCACCACCAAGTATGTACTGTATTATTTCTCATTTAGAGTGTAAATATAGGAAGCTGTTTTAAATAAAAAAAACCTTGATCCTAAATTTTGAAAAATAGTCTCAAGGTATATACTATCCTTACAATAAAAATTAATTAAAATTTTAAACTTACTGCAAGTTCAAAGTTGTCATTAATTGCTTTGTCTTTTAAATTGTCAAAGAAACTTCCAGAACCGTATGTAATTCCATATTTAGTGCGATCTACAGTAAGTTTTGTAGAAGCTGTATTCCCATTTATATTCATGAGAACCTTCATGGTTTGTGTGATCCCTTTAATGGTCATGTTTCCTGATACATTATATCCATTACCACTTTTAGTAACTTCAGTGATTACAAATGTTGCTGTAGGGAAATTATTTACACCAAAAAATTCATCGGTTTTTAAATGTCCTTCTAATTTTTCTTTTCCTTTTCCTGCTTCTAGATCTGTTACTTGAATAGAAGTCATGTTTACGGTAAAATTTCCTCCTACGAGTTCATTTCCTTCCATAATAAGAGTTCCTTCTTGTAACTCAATAGTACCTGTATGTGATCCTGTTACTTTTTTTCCAGTCCAAGTGATCGTACCTTCTTTTACTTTTACTTCTTTTTTTATTGGGTTAGAAGCAAAAGCTCCTGTTACGATAAGTGCTAAAATTGCTGTAAATAGTTTAGTTTTCATTTTGTTTGTTTTAAAGTTATTGTCTGAGTTTGTTGAGTAGTTTATTGAGTGTCTCAAGCTCATTGTCGTTTAATTGTTGTGTAACTTTCTTTTCTGCGGTAGTTACGATAGGGTTTATAATGTCTAGAAGTTTCAATCCTTTTTCTGTGATAGTAATTTCTACTTTTCTCCTATTTGTTGGACAAATAGTACGTTCTGTATATCCTTTGGCAATTAACTTATCTACGAGTCGAGTGGTGTTACTGGTCTTTGCTACCATACGAGAATTAATCGTAGAGAGATTTGCAGGTTTACTTTTTTGTCCTTTTAAAATACGTAATACATTAAATTGCTGTAGTGATATGTCAAAAGGTTTTATAGCTTCTGTAATAATATCATTAGCCCAATTTGCTGAATATAAAAGGTTAATCGTTAGCTTTCGCGAAAGCGATAACGTCTTAGTTTGAATCACTTCTTCTATTGTCATTACAATTGTTGTGTATACAAATGTAATAAAACTCTTCTTTCTGTTTGGAATATTTAACAATTTTTTAAAAATTTGGAGTATTAGAGAAATCAATACAACAAATATTTAACGTATAATTCCCAAAGTTTGTTAATAGTACATAGAGAATACAAATCGTACTATACTTTTGTACTAATGAAATTTTATGCATTCATAGGATTATTGCTTTTGATAAGTTGTAAGGGAGGGAACCAAGAGATTGTATCTTTTACAGATTTAGAGGAGGATATGCCTTTTGTAACGGTAGATTATGAAGGGTTGGAGTCATATCTAGAAGCTTCTGATGCAGCGGTGCATGTGGTAAATTTTTGGGCTACTTGGTGTAAGCCATGTGTCAAAGAATTACCACATTTTGAAGAATTAAGAACGACATATGGTACCGAAGGAGTAAAGGTAATTTTAGTGAGTTTAGATTTTCCTGAGCAGACAGAACGTCTCACACATTTTATAGAAAAACGGAATATTCAATCAGAAGTAGTATTTTTAGACGATGGGGATGCCAATAGTTGGATACCAAAAGTAGATGTTAGTTGGTCTGGGGCTATTCCTGCAACCATTATATATAGTGATGAAAAACGTTCTTTTTACGAGCAATCTTTTACCTATGAAGCGCTAGAAAAAGAGCTTAAATTATTTTTATGAAAACATTAAAGATTTTAACTGCTATTGCTGTTGTTGTGATTTTATCGGCTTTTGTCGTAAAATCTATCAACCCAAATAAAGTAGGAGGCAACGGATATGGAGTAGGAGATGTTGCAGCAGATATTTCACTAAAGAATATTGATGGGCGGTATGTGTCCTATTCAGATTATACAGACGCAAAAGGATTTATTGTCATTTTTACCTGTAATACCTGTCCTTTTTCGGTTGCAAATGAAGATCGTATCATTGCGCTAGATGCAAAGTATAAGAATTTAGGATATCCAGTCATTGCAATTAATCCTAATAATCCAGCTGTAAAACCGGGTGATAGTTTTGATGCAATAAAGCAAAGAGCAAAAGAGAAAGGATTTACATTTCCATATCTTTTTGATGAAGGTCAAAAGGTATATCCAACCTACGGCGCTACAAAAACACCTCACGTATATTTACTTCAAAAAACGGATAAAGGGAATGTCGTAAAATATATAGGTGCTATCGATGATAATTCTAGAAATGCCAATGCCGTAAAAGAAAAGTATCTTGAAAATGCTGTAGATGCATTGCTTACAGGTAAAACAATTGAAGTTACAGAAACAAAAGCAATAGGTTGTTCGATAAAAGGATAACGAATTACGCTACTATATTTGTAAAAATCGAAACTTAATCAAGTTTCGATTTTTTGTATCTCCCTATTTTATTTCCTTAAATTTGCATTAAACTATACGTGTTTATGATCTTAGAACAGATGTATACAAAATGCTTAGCTCAAGGGGCTTATTTTATATGTTCCCAAGGAGAAGCTATCATTATAGATCCTTTACGAGAGGTGCAACCATATCTTGATCTTGCTAATGATCATGATAGTACTATTAAATATATATTTCTTACGCATTTTCATGCTGATTTTGTAAGCGGACAGGTAGATCTGGCAAAGGCAACTGGAGCTACTGTAATACTTGGACCTAACGCAAAAGCTGCTTATGACTATCATGGTGCTAAAGATGGAGAAGTTTTTCAGGTTGGAGCACTTCAAATAGAAGTTATCCATACACCTGGACACACGATGGAGTCTACATGTTATTTATTAAGAGATGAAGATGGTAAAGAACAAGCGCTTTTTACAGGGGATACTTTATTTATAGGAGATGTAGGACGTCCAGATCTTGCAGCAAAATCAAATCTGACTAAAGAGGATTTAGCAGGACATCTTTATGATAGTTTGCATAATCGTATTATGCCACTCTCTGATGATATTATAGTGTACCCAGCTCATGGAGCGGGTTCTGCTTGTGGGAAAAATATGAGTAGCCAGACCAGTGATACATTGGGAAATCAAAAAGAAACTAATTATGCTTTTAAATTAGAAAAGCAAGATTTTATAAAAGAATTGGTCACAGGGTTAAGTGCGCCACCTAGTTATTTTCCTGAGAACGTAGCGATGAATAAACGTGTAAACACAGATTTTGACACGATCATTAAAAGAGGGACGACACCACTTTCGGTATCTGCGTTTGAGGATTTAGCATCTCAAAATGATGTATTGGTGTTGGATACAAGAAGTGTTTCCGCTTTCGCGAAAGCATCGCTATCACAAGCCTGGTTTGTTGGATTGAGCGGGCAGTTTGCTCCTTGGGTAGGTGCAATCGTAAAGGATATTAATCAGAAAATTATCGTTATCACTGAAAAAGGAAAGGAAGAAGAGGTAGCAACACGTCTTTCTAGAGTAGGATACGATCATAGTTTAGGATACCTTAAAGGAGGGATAGATGCTTGGATTGCTGAAGGGAAAGAAGTAGTACAAACACAAGAAATTACAGCGCAAGAATTTATAGATGGTTTGTCAAACGGAAGTATTGCATATCCAGTAGATGTGCGTAAAGATGGAGAATTTGCAACAAGCCATATAGAGGGAATTGCTCATAAGCCATTAGATAATGTACATACAAATAGTAAGGAATTAGATCCTGCAAAGACCTATCATGTGCATTGTGCTGGAGGGTATAGATCTTTAATATATGCATCTATAGCTCGATCTCAGGGCGTGAATATGGTGAATGTCTTAGGAGGCTATGGGGCTATTAAGAAAACAGAATTAGGAACAATTAAAATAACAGAATGAAAGATATAACAGTAGAAGAGTGGAAGTCACTCATAGCAACCGATGATAATGCAGTGATTCTAGATGTTCGTACGCAGGATGAAGTTGATGAGGGTGCATTAGAAAATGCACATCACATAGATATATTTTTAGGGCAAGGGTTTATAGATGAAGTCAAAAAATTAGATGCTGAAAAGAATTATTATATTTATTGTCGTTCTGGAAATCGTAGTGGTCAAGCATGTACTATTATGAGTCAATTAGGCTTTGAAAACACCTATAATATGATAGGTGGTTATATGGCTTGGGAAGAAGAATTATAAAATTATAACAATGCGTTTTTTCTTATCTATATGTTTTTTAGTTGTGATTGTAGCTTGTAAAGAGAAAGCTACAACGCCTCGTGTCGAAATAATTTCTGTTCAAGAAATGAAAGATGTACTTAAGGCTGAGACTGTACAATTGATAGATGTTCGTACACGTAATGAATATGCTTCTAATCATATTAAAAATGCTAAAAACATTGTATATCAAGGCGATGATTGGGAAACTCAAATAGCATCTTTAGATAAAGAAAAACCAGTATATGTATATTGTCAAAAAGGAGGCAGGAGTGCAAAATGTGCTTCTTTATTAAAGGAAGCTGGTTTTGAAAAGATATATGATTTAGAGGGAGGGATATCACAATGGATGGCTCAAGGTAATGAAGTTGAAGAGTGATATTACTTCCGGATATTAAAATAATGACATAAAAAAGCGTGCTTTTAGCACGCTTTTTTGTTACAACAGTATTTCTATTTTACTTTTTCAAAAATTGTTGAACATAGGTGTTGTTATCTTGTAGAATACGTATAAAATAGTTTCCAGTAGCAAGATTGCTTACATCTATTGTTTTAGTGTCATCAAGTTTAGCATTTAATACACGCTTTCCTTCTACTGTAAATACAGAGTAGATTGCATTATTTAATTGAATAGATGTCTCTAAATTAATAATGTTGTCAGCTGGGTTTGGATATACTTTTAGATCGTTTCCAGTGATATCATCTATGCTTAATGCTTCACTTTCATCTATAATAAGTGTATCATTAATGTCAGGGTTTTCAACTACAGAAATTTGCCCAGATGGCCAGTATACTGTTACTATTTCGATCTCTTCATCTTGACCAAGACCAAAATGTGTATTAAGTGAACTCATATATCTAAAGCCTTCTCCACTTCTTACATCTCTAATTTGAGTGCCTAGCCCAGGAGACGTTATTTCTACACGAGCTCCAATACCATTTATGTTACTTTCGTCTCCTATAGTAACAATTTTAATCCAGTTGTTGTCATTCCCATTGTTTAAGAAAAGTCCATTACTGAAAATATCAAGAAATCCATCGTTGTTTGCATCTCCTATAGCCCCACTATCTGGTACTGTTTGTGTGATTGTTGTAAACGATAGTCCATCACCTCCATTTAAAAGAATTCGTCCGTTAGAGAATATATCAATATGCCCATCATTATCAAAATCGGCAGGTGCATTTTCAATTCCTAATGGTGTGTTAGAAAGGTCTACAGATCCAGAAATATCAGTAAATGTACCGTCTCCATTATTACGCACATACTTTGTAGGTCCATCTGAAGTAGAACTAGCGCCAATATACCCATCCATATCTCCATCATTATCATAATCTCCCCATGCAGAAGACCATGTCTGTAATGGGTCGGCTAAGTCTACTCCACTATCTGGAGCCACATTTGTATACGTATTATCTCCATTATTTCTATGAAGTTCATTGATTTTTGCATCTGTATTTCCTCCACGACACTTAGCAATAAAGAGATCCATATCACGATCATTATCGTAATCAATCCATACGGTACCGTAGTTACCTCCATTACTTACAAGTCCTAATCCAGAAGGAATTCCGTCTGGATCTGCTCCTTGGTAGAAGGTAAGATTTCCTTCACCATCATTTATGTAATATACATTAGGCGCAATATCATGGCATACAAATGCATCTAAATGCCCATCATTATTAAGATCTACAAAATTGGAACGTTGTGAAAATACAAACTCTGGCCCAGAAACTTCAGTATACGCAGTACCATCTTCATTTGCCATCATAAAGGTAACACCATTACCACCTCCGTATAGAAGGTCATTATACCCATTGCCATCTATATCACCAGCAGCAAGACTCCAAGATGGTGTATAGTCTGCATTTGTAGTATTAATGTCTACAGGATTAAAACCACCTGTTTCGAGCTGATAATTGATGTTTATATTATTAGCGGTTACCGAAACTAAATCATCAAGATAATCACCATTCATGTCTACCATTGCTAATCGAGATCCACTTGTAGAAACACTTTGTGCCGTAAATGTAAGTTGCCCTGGAGGCGCCGCATCTGCTTCATTTATTTCAAAATCGAAGCCAGCTGATGACCATCTGTTATCCCAAGCGATATAGTAAGACTCTCCTGCGTTTGCTTGAAAAGAAGCTACCGATAGAAAACCCTCTCCAATATTCCCACCATCATCGTCTCCTACAAGACAATTTAAATTGTCACAAGTGCCAGCATATATTTGTACACGCGTATCTCCACCTGAGTTAACTTCTAAATCTGAAGTTACGGTTACATACACATCATCTCCTGCTGGGGCTGTATAGATATACCATTCTCCATTATTAGCTTGATTTGTTGTTTCTGTAGTACATACAGGAGTTGGAGCTTGTCCATCTATACCGTCTACAGTATGCGTTCCTGCTGCTACGGGAACAGCATTTGCACAGTCTTGTTGCGCATGTATTGCAATAGGCAAGCACAACAATGTGGTGTAAAATAGTAGTTTTTTCATAATTAGTTTAGTTTAGTTTATTCGCATTCTGTATCTAATTCATTGATAAATTCTTCTAAGAGGGTTACTGCTTCTTCATGTATAAGTGTTCTTCCTAATAACGGCATACGTGCTTCTTCTGCGGTTGTATTTAGTCTAAAGTATAGGGTAGATCGTTGTATGTTACCAGGTCGTATAATGTGTGTAAGTCCATTGCCTAAGTCTTCATCAGGTACTACACATACTCCAATATTTTCATCTAGAAGAGATGATGTGTAATCTAAGCGTATAGGTCTATACGAACAATGTCCGTCGTCTATATGACAGTGTGCGCAGTTAACCTCAAAATAGTTGCGAACTCTATCTTTTAATGGAGCACTGGTATCTTGCCAGTCTATAAGAGCGCTTACATCTGCAGGAACTGATTGTAAATATCCTTCTTCAATCCATTTATCTAGTTGGTTTGCTGTGCTTCCATCTGTATATGTGAAATCTCTATTGAGGTTTTGAGGTTTGGGTCCAATAGGAATAGAAGTATCTCCAGATTTATGACATGTTTGACACTCTGTTACGTTAGGTATTCTATAGTTTACAGATCTTGTTTCACCATTTAATTCCCACATAATATCTACATTACTGCCATCTAAATTGTATGTAGCTTCAGTTTGTGTTTCATTCCAGATATAGTCTGCAAATTCCCAACCATCTGCAGTATTTATAAGAAGTCGTGTCTCTAGAATTTGTCTTGCGTTTTGAGGCAGTACATTATCATAAAAGAAGTTTTTTATAATGATGGTCCCTACAGGAAACACTAATAGTTTATCATCTGCATCATAGGAAGCACTCACTCCCTCAGGCATCCATATAAAACGTTTTTTTATAGAGTAGTCAGAAAAAAGTTTATTGATTAAAGAGTATTCTAGTACTCCTTCGTTAGGAGTAAGATTAGCTAGATTTCCATCAAAAAAACCATATTCAGATAAGGTATCAAAAGGGACAGCTGTTAAATCAATAGTCACTCCCATATCTTCATCTGTACTTCCTTCATCATCGGTACTTCCTCCGTCATCATCTGTCATCATGGGGTCATCATCTGTTTCTCCCATAGGTGTATAGTTGTCGTCGTTTCCGCAGGATAATAATAGTGTAAATAGTATAGTCGTGAGTGTTAAGTAATACTTACTCATATTTAATGTAGTTTTGAAAAATATGGTTTTTATTATAATTGGTTTAATCCCCTTTTTAATAGCAAAATAACACAAAACATGTTATTATTTTGTACGCTGTCTTGTTATGGTGTTAAAAAAGCGTTGATTTGCTATCTTCTACTAAAATAACAACTGAATGTCAAAAGTTCCTACCTAAAACTGTTAAAAAAAGATGTAGTAGTCTTAATGCTTGTTTTATAGTAGGTTCCTTTGTTTTGCATGTTCAATATTACCTATTAAAAGATTGCCTGAATTATGCGTGCTTTATACGCTTTCGCGAAAGCGTATTTAGTAAGGAATACAATTCTAAAGTAGTTTCAATAAAAAAAGGGTTGTCTTAAAACAAGACAACCCTTTTTGTAAAAGTATGTGTTATGTATTATTATTTGATAATTAATTTATCAATAAATGTTTCTCCATTAGCAGTACTTGCTTTTACTAAATAGATTCCTGTGTTAAGTGTATTAACATCTACTTGTAATTGAGAAGTTCCTGCTTGAATATCTATACTTTTCACTTTTTTACCAGTGATATCAAAGATCTCTAATTGCTCAAGGCTATTAGTAGCATCCCAATTTAATGAGAAACTTGAACTTGTAGGGTTAGGGAACATGCTTACTTGATCAGAAAGTGTGTTCTCTTCAATAGCTAATGTACAGTCAATAGTTACTGTAGCAGTACACGTTGATGTATTTCCTGCTGTATCAGTTACTGTTATTGTTACTGTATTATTACCATCATCACTACAATCAAAAGTATCTATATCTAATGTTACTGTAGTTTCGTTTCCACAGTTATCACCAAATACTCCTTCTTCTGGAATAAAAGCAACATAATCATCTGTCGCACTCCAGCTAGCTGAATTACGTCCAGGTGTTGCTACTCCAATTGTTCCGTCTATGTTTTCTATACCTTGTGTCGCGTTACCATCTGCAGGTATTGACGCACTGTGTATCTCTACTATGTTAGATCCTTCAAGTAAATGTACTTGCGAAGTCACTGCATTTGTAGATCCAAAATACGGTACATTATCAAATTCCATAACAAGTGTTCTATTAGGAGCAGTACCAATTGTTTGATAGCTAATTGATCCTCCTGCAGTTGGGTTTATATCTTCCCATGCAAAAGCAATAAGATTATCTATACCATCAGTTGATGGAAGCACTGGTCCTGTACAACATCCATTATCTACTCCAGATGAGAATGTGATAAAACCATTTGATGAGATATAAAAGTTTTGATAAGTTTCTCCAAAGAATTCAAAATCAAAACCTATAGGTAACGCACCAGATACTTGATCATCTCCTAAGCCAACTCCAGTTCCATTGATATCTGCTGGAGCAAATTCTCCAGTTTGATCAACTGTATAATTATCTCCTGCTGGGAAATTTGCAATTACATCTCCTGGTGTGATTACGACAACTTCTTGTTCGTCATTTACTTCGATAGTAATGTCTTGACATTCTAAAATTGGAGTGTCAGAACGCACTTCTATAGTATCTGTATCTGTATTTCCTTCAGAACATTCACTTTCTGCTGTATATGTAACTGTATGTACACCAATTCCAGCTGCTGCAGGGTCAAATGTATATGTCATACCATTTCCATCGTCAGTTACTCCTGGTCCAGAATAGATTCCTCCTGCTGGTAATCCTCCGTCTAGAACCATTGTTGCTTCAGATACACAAAATACTGTGTCTGGAGTACTTAATGTTATAGATAAAGAATCAAAAGCTTCTGTTCCATCATTTCTATTATTAGAAGAACCTTGATCAGCACTAAAGCCTAAACCTCTTTTTGCAAATGCTTCCCATATGATACATTGGTTTTCACCATTAAAAAGTGCTGCATCTGCTGCTAAGATAGCATCTCTTCCGTCTACAAATCCTGGGCTACAAGGTTGTAATTTTAAACCTTCAGTAACTAATGCTAATGCAATATTATTACCTCCTGTACCATTATATAAATCTGGATCAAATCCATGCTCTTCAATTAATCCCCATGTTACTTCCCATAACATTGCAGCCCAAACAGAACCTAATGGGTGAGGCCCACCAGTACCTTGGATTGAATTATATGTTCTAGGATCTTGTGCTAGATCTGTTGTGTAAGGAAAAGCTCTAATTCCAGGTCCATTTTCATCTTGACCAAATAACCAGTTTCCTACAGGGCGTAAGTCAGTGCTTACGTCATCAGCTTCAATGGTAAGAACTGTTCCATACCAGTCACTCCATCCTTCTCCCATCTGCTCATCGTTAGAAAGACATCCAGAGTTACCTCCACCACCAGTAAGACGTATTGAAACACCGTGTCCATATTCATGAACTATTACTAAGTTGTCTGTACTTCCATCTCTATTTCCACAAATGAAATTAGACATTTCTCCAGAAATACCATCTGGTGGAGTACCGAAGAAAGCATTACAGTTATCTCCAATTTGAGATAATGCATTAACAGAATCATTTCCTAATCCTCCGTTTCCATAATTATTTACTTGAAAGTTACCACTAGCTTCGTCAAAACCATAACGGTACGTAATATCGTGTATCACGTTACTCCAGTAAAAAAGATTTGTAATAGCTGCGTCTTCAGACTGGTCACCATTACTGAATACAGGATTGTAAGGGAAATCAAAAACAAGTCCAGCACCACCATCAGGTTGGTACCCATTATTATTACCAGCTTCAAATGCATTTACATTATTTCCTTCTGTAACTGTAAATTCTGCTCCATCTGCTCCATCAGTATCATGCCATCCAAAAGGAGATGCAATCACATCGTGTGGATCTGATACAATACTACGATCACCTTGTAGTGGAGAAGCAAGTGGTAATGCAAATACATTATATGTTCCATTATCCATAACTGCAGTTGCAGCTGCGGCAGGTCCCATGTTAAAAGCAGTAGCGGCATCTTTTGAATGGTCATGTGCGTGTCCTGCATCACACTGTATCATCCAGTTATTTCTTGAGATAATTAATCCTGTTGTAGCATCAACAAAAAAGTTATACCAATTATTATCATTTACTTCTTGTATAGAAATTTCCCAAGTAGCTACCCATTTACCATTTTCTAGTTTGCTATATACTAGCTCGGTAGGGATGTCTTTTTTTGAGATACCTCCATTACTAAATAATGTCTTGTCTGGAAAATTACTATTGTTTGGTAATTGCGTAATAGAAGACGTAATTGAATACTGCATTCTTTCAGCGATACGTTGAATAGCTTCAGTTTGACTAAGAGTAGGTGATACAACTCCAATTTTCTGATCAACATCTTTTATAAATGTATGTTGTCCTTTTATTAGATTCCCATTTTTTAGGTGAATGCTACTTTCTGTACCAATTACCTCATGACCATTGTAAGATTGTCTGAAGTAAATGTGTAATATCCCACTTTGACTACTTGTATGCTGACTAGTAATTTTATAGTTAGCAATGTCTGTAGGATTTAAATCATTGTTTTGTACTTGTTGTAACAAATACATAGTCACATCTGATGATTGGCTTTGCGCATTTATTGTAAAAAAGCCCAGACATGCAAGTAGTAGTAATGCGTGTAATTTTTTAAACATATTTTTTAGTGTTTTGCTTTATGCTATTAAAGCGTTTGAGTGATTGATTGAGTGAATAGTTAAAAATGGAATTCTCAATATTTACTATTTTGGAAGCTATTATATTATTGAAATACCACATTTATTAATTCCCCTTTAAATGCATTAGTAATAAAAGTTTTAAAAGTAAATTAAAATCTATGCTAATGTGTAAGCTCCGATAAAAATTTACTTAGGTTATGTAATTAGTTAGTTATTAAATATTAAACGATAACGAGTTAAAAATAGTTAATATATAAAGATATAACAATTAAAAATTGAAAAACCCTACCGAGCAAGAGTAAATATTTTTTAAAATACATTTAAATCTCTGAATATCAAATTCTTAAAGGTGTTTTCTTTTTGTTTAAGAAATACTATTTATTTTTATACGCTTTCGCGAAAGCGTACTCAAAAAAAATAAAGAGTGTTAATTTTTATGGTCATTACATCATATATTGTATTTTAAATTCATAATATTGGAGTTATGTATACATCGAAAAGATTAGAGCACGCTATTACAAAATTGTACACAGCCTTTCACAATAATACACTGCATCCAGAATGTTGTAAATCTTGTGCAGTAGGTAATATACTTGATAATACAGATGCTTGGAAACATCTTTCTGATGTGCATGGTTCTATAATTTTAAATTATATTGGAAAAGTACATCAAGGCTTGGGAAGAAAATTTAATGGGTATACACCCCAAGAATTATTACAGATAGAAGCTGTTTTTTTAGAAGCTTGTGGGTATTCCTTGCCACTTACTTATAAAAATATAAAACCTTCTAATCCAGAAGATAAAGAGACTTTATTTCAGGGTCTTTCTGAGACTATTTCTTTTTTATGTAAACTTGATAACATCACTAATGTAATGGATTACTCGAAGTTATTTGAGTTTAAAGAAGATCATGCTCCAGTTTATGAGCTAGCTTTTTAATTTTTTTCTTTAAGATAGTCTTTATATTCTTTAAGATAGTTTTCTAGGGCATCACCTACAGCTACTTTTCTCCACAATTCTATATCTTTTTCTATAATTCTAGGATCATAAGATGCATTTATATACTTTTTTATAGAAGTGATATATCTTTTGTCATTTTTAGGGATTTTTATGATAGATTGTTTACCAGTTATTGCATAATTACCTTCATAAGAAACACAAAATACAAGTACTTGATCTCCATTTGAAAGGGTAGTTCCTTCAAAACAATCGGTGGTTATACTTCCTATACTGTTCATATCATTGCCATGTGATTTTGAATCTAAAATCACTTCTTTTATAGTGATATGGCCTTCTACAGATGTATATATAGCATCTTCAGAAACCTCAGCAGGGTTTTCTATTTTGGTAACCGTGCCTAAAAGTATAAGGCTATAACGTGACCCAAAACCAAAGGGTGTAAAATCATTTGCCCAATACATATACCCAAGATCTAATGTGTCTGTTTTTATTACATTAGGTTGGATGTTTTTATGAGATTGACATGCTGTGGTAATAAGCAGTGTAAATGCAATCAGTAAAATGGGTGTGTAGAACGTTTTCATACAATATAATTACTAATCATATTGTAAAATACGAATTAATCTTCCAAAGAACTATTTCTGTAATAGTAAAGATTCGTGTGCTGAGAAAGTATTTGACTTTTAGCTTCTTTCTTAATTGTAGTGCAATAGAGAAAAGATTTTAAAACAAAAATAAGGTCGTATTTATTAAAATAATACGACCTCACTATTTTGTTACTAGCAATTTGCGCAAACATGAGCACAAGGCCCAGGATTTAGACAATCTGCACAAAGTGCTACGCGACCACAATTTGGGTCCCAATTTCCTCCGTCAACTTCTTGTTGTTCTACTTTAGTTAAAACTTTTCCTAGACTTAATAAATCTTTCATAATTTCATTGTTTATAATTACTGAAATCTTGAACTTTTAAAGACACTCAAGATTTATGTCCATTTATTAGCTAATTAGAAGATTCTACACTCTTCACCAGATCCAAATATATCAGAACATGGTACGCAAATACCTCCTAGAGATGCACATGTAGATGGACAAGATGGACCACAACCACTACCAATAAATGGACGACGTGCTCCTTGAATTTCTTTTTGTTCAATTTTACTTAGTACTTTTCCTAATTTTAATAAGTTTTTCATGAATTATATTTTTATGGTTAATAAAAGAATAGTTAGAGACTACCTTAGTTTTAAAATAAATGATCTACTTAAACACTACTCATTATTTCATTTTACTATGGTCAAATAGTAACAAGCGTACAATGAATTATAGATTTGAATTCGTGCAGTGTTTTTTAAGTAGATGAAGCTATTTAAAAGAGGTCTCTTTAAATGATGTAGGCTTAATAAATTAGTTTAAGCAACAAACAGATCCATTATGAGTCCCGTAACATACGCTCCCTCCAGGACCTGGAACGGCACATACATTAGTTCCTTCTTGACATAGATATGGAAAACCAACACAGCTTCCCGATGCACAACCAATTGGTCTAAGTCGACCTCCATTAATTTCTTTCTGTTCTTCTTTGCTTAGAATGCTTCCTAAATTTGATAATTTTTTCATAAGTTTTAGTTTTAATTTTTTTAAAAATCTTGAACATTTAGAGACATTCAAGACGTATGTCTTTAGTAATTTGTCTAGTTCGTAGTAATACACTAAGTACTATCATCTTACACTCAAACTTCATTGTTTTACTAAGAGAATACAAGAAAAATTTACAGGAATTCGCGGAATTTCAGTATTAAAAATTAAATTTAAGTATTTGTTTTTTAGTACTTTATATGTTTTTTAAAAGTGCAGCGTAGTAAGAGGAAAAAAATATCGGAACGGATGTTGTATTCTGTTTTTTTGAGGAAGTAATATCAAATTTTTATAATGTAACCGCTCACTTTTAATATCTTATGTTTTTTAAATATAATTCGAAATGAGTTCGCTTTCGCGAAAGCGTATACTAGAAATATAGAAGTATTTCTCTTAATAAAGATGTTAAATCTACGTTGTTATGAATGTATCGTTTTGATTTGATTATTTTAGAGAAAAAATGCAATCTCCCTAAATGTGCACATTTATGTATTTCAATAGCATACGGTTTTTTTTATTTTGGAGCTTATGTTGTTTGTATAGTTGCGTATATGCGCAAGATGGAATATTAGAAATACCTGATTCTCTCAAAAATAAAACGTATGATTATTTATATACAATGCAGGGACAAAATGTTGAAGACACCATTTCTTCTAAGATGTATCTTAATGCTTGCCTCTATAAAGCTACTTTAACTAATGACTCCAAAAATAAGGCAAGAGCATTAAATGAACTTTCCTATTATGTAAAATCTAAAGAAGTTAAATTAGATCTTATACAGAAGTCTTTAATTGAGAGTCATAGTTTAGATTCTACATATTCTATAGCAGCTTATAATAATTTAGGATTATATTATCTAGATTATTATGATTATGACAAGGCGCTTACAGAATATCTTAGAGTACTACGTCTTTCTAAAAAATATAAATACAAAACGTATGAAGTTATAGCGACCACTAATATCGCTGAACTTAAAACAAATATTGGAAAGCATGAAGAGGCTTTAGAATTATATAAAAAATGTTATGAGATAGAAAAAAACAAGAACCCTATAGAAGATGTAGCCATTGTTGATGTGTCATTATATTTAGCAAATTCATTTCGAAATAATAAGAAGTATGACTCAGCTTCCAATTATTATCATTCGGTCATAGATAAAATAGAAAAAAAGTATCCTTATTTTTTAAGTATTGCAAAGATAAACGAAGGAGCTAATTTGTTTTATAAAAAGGAATATAAGCAGGCTAAAATTTTATTGGAAGAAGGAGCCTCTCTTATAAATACGAACTCTGCGTTTTATTTGAAATATTATATAATATCGCAATTCTACTTAGGGAAAATACATCAATTTTCAGATAATCAACGCGCAATAGATCATTTTTTAAAAGTAGATTCTTTACTTACAAAAGTAGATATCGTTATTCCCGAGGTAAGAGATACGTATGTATCATTATTAACAGAACATACAAAGAATAATTCTTATGAAGAACAGTTACATGTGATTAACAAACTCATGAAATTTGATAGTATTAAGAATGCTATTAGAATTAGTATGGGAGAAAAATTAAATGCTGAATTTGACACTCCTGAATTATTAAAAAGTAAAGAAATAGTAATTCAAAAATTAGAAAATAAAAATCAGAATCTCAATTTAAAATTTGTCCTTCTACTAATACTGTTTCTTATCATTACAGGGATTATTATCATTCAATTTAGACGACATAGACTATATAAGTTGCGCTTTGAGAATTTATTAAATGAATCTAATAATACAACTAAAGAAGTTCCAAAAGTAGACGTAGAAAAAACATTTCAAAATTTGAATATTGATCCCAAAACAGTTTCATTGATTTTAAATAAGCTACAGGTTTTTGAAACAAAAAAAAGGTTTTTAAAAAATGGAATTACGGTAACATTACTCGCTAAAAAGCTCTCTACAAACACAAAATATTTATCTAGGATTATTAATATTTATAAGGGAAAAACATTTATTCATTATATCAATGATTTACGTATTGAATACATTTTGGATGAACTAAAAGTCAATACAACACTTCAACGTTATACGATTTTAGGTATTGCAAAAGAAGCAAGTTTTAACTCTGCTGAATCCTTTACAACTGCTTTTAAGAAAAAAACAGGTATAACCCCTTCATATTATATAAAGAATTTGAAAAAACAAAAACTAGTATCTGAAATTTAGTAAAGATTCAGTTAGCGCTGTAAATTATTCTAGACATTTATGTCCATTATTTTGTATCTTGATAGTTCTAATTCAAAAAAACAATGAAAAAATTAAAAAAACTACGTTTTGATAAATTAACTATTTCAAAACTCACAAGTTCAGATGTAATTATGGGTGGTTCTGGTATTTGCGGAGGAAGAAGTCGTCCATATCATTGTCCTCCAACTAATAATAATTGTCCAGGAAGTACTCCAGCTAACGGTTGTTAATATCCATATCATATATTCTTTTAAATAATAAAAGAATCATATGGTACATTTAAAATGGGTCTGCTTTGTATGAAGCAGACCCAAATAAATAGTAAACGTTACTTCTCTTACTTAACATTGCATCCCAACATTTTCAGGGCACATGTCACCACCGCCACCACCGCCAGGAGATATACAATAACCATCTACAGTACATACAGTGTCACCTGGACATTCATAAGCACTACATGGCCATCCTTCATCACCAGGTCTTGTAAAAGTTGCTCCATCACCAGCAGCAATGCTTTTTAATTCAGTAGTGTTTAAATTTCGTCCAATGTTCAATAAATTTTTCATAATTGTGGGTTTTATTAATTGATCTATATCTTGATCATTTAAAGACATTCAAGTGTATGTCTGTCACTTATTACAGAGATGTTTTATACTAGGAATACCCTATGTAATGTGACATTCAAATGTCATTTTTTTAAACGTGTGGTACAAGGAATACTTGTTCTGATTCACGGAATTGAATCATTTAAGTAAACATTTAAATAATTGATTTTGAGTGTTTTGTGTTTGTTTTTCTATTTAATGAGAAAACACTTAGACTTATGTCGCTATATCATTTTTTAAAACGTTTTTTATACTCTATGAATTTATTTTGTAGGGTCTAAGGCTTGTAGTGGAGTTTAATACCTTTCATTATTTAAAAAAGAGTACATCCTAAAATATAATTCTTTATAAATTATAAAGTTTATCCTTTAATAAAAACACTTTCTTACATTACTATTGCTAATTTGATTACATTACAATCTTAAATAATATTCCCTATCAAGTTGAAAGCATGTTTATACGTAAGTAATAAAGCCTATTTTTTCTTAGTATTCTTGTTATGTGTGAGTCCTATATATGCACAAGATAAAGTATTTGAAGTGCCAGATACCTTAGCAGGAAAAACATATTTTTATCTTTATAATCAATATAAGAAACGTGTCTCTGATACGACTCATTCGAAATTATATCTCAATACTTTTCTTAGTAAAGCAACAAAAGAAGGCAATAGAATAAATAGAGCGTTAGCATTTAATGATCTTTCTTACTACGTAGATACTAAAAAGGAAAAACTACAACTTATACAGGCATCATTAGCAGAAAACAGTCATATAGATTCTTTGTATTCTATTGCTACGTATAATAGTTTAGGATTGTACTATAAGAATTCTTATGATTATGAAAATGCTCTTGAACAATACCTTCGAGTTTTAAGTATTGCCCAGAAAGGAAATGACACATTGTATCAAGGAATAGCTAGAGAAAATATTGCAAAAATAAAAACCGAGATAGGAAATTATGAGGAAGCATTAAAATTATATAAGAGAGAGTTTGATCGTAAAAATAAACGAGATGATGTGTCTGAAGAAAATATAGTATTAACTACTTTAAGATTGGCAGAGTCGTATAGGTATAACAAAAAATATGACTCGGCTTCTTATTATCATCATTCAGTCATTAAACTTGTAAGAAAAAAATATTCATACATTCTAAGTATGGCAATTATTAATGAAGGAATTAATGAATTTTATAAAAAAGACTACAGGAAGGCTAAGGTATTATTAGAAGAAGGTGTATCTCTTATAAACTCAAATTCGCTATACTATCTAAGATATTATATTCTTGCACAATTTTATTTAGGAAAAATAAATGAATCTATAGACAAAGATCTCTCGATATCATATTATCAAAAAATAGATTCGTTGCTTACAAAAGTTGATATTGTCATTCCAGAAGTCAGAGAAACTTATGAGTATTTAAAGATTAATCACAAAAAAAATGATGATTATTCAGGACAATTGTATGCGATAAATAAATTGTTGAAATTTGATAGTATTATTGCTGTTAGAAAAATAAAGACTTCCTATAAATTAAATACAGAGTTTGATACGCCAGAATTTCTTAGGAATAAAGAGCTGTTAATTAGTAAATTAGAAAATAAAAATTATAATCTGAGTATAAATTTCATTTTTCTTCTAATTATAATTGTGATAACTATTACAGTCATTATCATCCAATTTAGGAGGCATAAAATATATAAACGACGTTTTGAGAATGTCGTGAAGGAGTTAGAATACAAACCAGAAGAAACTCCAAAAATAGAGATAGAAAAAGCGTCTCAAGATTTGAATATTGATCCAGAAATAGTTTCTTCAGTATTACATAAGTTAGAAATATTTGAATCGAAAAACGGATTTTTAAAAAGAACAATCACTATAACATTATTAGCTAAAAAACTATCTACCAATACAAAGTATTTATCAAAGATTATAAATACGTACAAAGGGAAGACGTTTGTTCACTATATTAATGATTTACGTATTGAATATATTTTACACGAGTTAAAAGTAAACCCGAGATTACATCATTATACAATTTTGAGCATTGCTAAAGAAGCTAGTTTTAATTCTATAGGTTCATTTACAGTAGCTTTTAGAAAAAAAACGGGCATTACGCCTTCATACTATATTAAGAATTTAAAGAATAAACGAAAAGGCGAGGTGTAATTTTGTATATTCATATCTCTTCAATAACAACATAAGAATCATGAAAAAAAAATCTCTAAAAAAACTATCACTGAACAAACTACATATTTCAAAACTTACAATTTCTGATACTATTGTTGGTGGTTCGGGCAATCACATATGTTGGCCAGAGAGTGAACCCTTTAATGTCTGTCCACCACCTGCAACATGTTTTAGAACAAGATGTGATTCTTGTAATACAAATCAAGTAAATGGTTGTTAGAAATTAATAGTAGTAAGGCATATAAGTCTTAGCTAGATAAAAACAGGAAACCCAATCAAATATATTTGATTGGGTTTTTTAATTTAATCCATAACATAACGCAATTATGAATGATCGTGGAGTCGGGAGTTAATGTATAAGGACTAACGAGTGAAACTCCAACCCTATCACAATTAGGAATAACAAAGAATGAAAGTAGTACCTATCAAAAAATAGCAAGTATTAAATAATTATATTTATGGAATGATAAATTAATACTGCTATGAGTAAGCCAAAAAAGGAAAAGATTAGCAACCCATTAACTCAAAAGGAAATCGACGTCTTGCGGAAGTTAATCAATCGGTTTGAAGCTCAGGAAGAAACTAAAATAGTTCCTGAGCTAACACCAAAGGAGAAGCGAGTAAAGAAGTGGGAAAAGATATTAAATAGCGGAAAACGAGTAACTAAAAAAGATATACTAGGAATGTAAACCTTTGCTAAAAATGAGTAAAGAATTATTTGATAGAGACTTTAAGCCTTATTTTGAGAATAGAAAAGAGGTTGCAAAAATTGACAGGAGCTATCCGCCCGAAATAATGGTTGTGCTATCATGTGGATATACACAAAGATTTGCGCATCAAATGGATGATGAAAATGCAGTTGCTAGATGTAGAATGATGAAGCGTAAAGGGATTGAAACAAAAACTTTAGAAAACCTATGACAATATAAGTGTGTATATTGTCATAAACCTAGATTATATCCAAAAAGTAATAATAAATGCTTAAAAATGATCAAAAAATAAACTTAAACGTTTATTGATGTAAAGCAAACTAGGTGTGAGATTTCACCAGATTTGCAAGGCTTATGAATTTAGATACCCCAGAGGGGGAGTTAGTGAAATACACTAAGTATTACTAAGGTGTTTGTAATAGAAAACTAATACATAAGCGCCAGGAAACATGAGTCATTAATGCTAAAAGCAATTACCCTTCTTTTGGGGTGTTAAAACTATTTCCTGTTGTTGTCTTTATCTTCTTCTTGTGCTCTTTCTTTCTAATATTTTTTACATTAAAGGTTAATTTAGAAAAATTATACGCCTGATTACAGAAGATGAAAAGCGCTGAAACTACAGATTCGAACTAATTCAATCCTTTATATTCTTTAGGATACTTTATAAGTTTACATGTTTATTAAATTAAACATAACAATTTTGTTATATAACAAATATGTTATATATTTGCAATGTGATAAAGATTAAGTTCTTTGAAAAATTGATGTTTAATTTAAAAACTATAGCAAAATGGCTAAAGTTAGTGAGCTTCTTAGGAGGCTTAAAAAAGATGGATGGCATATACATCGTCATGGAAAAAAACATGATCTGTATAGACATCCAGAGAAAAACGGCGAGTTAGTTATTCCCAGACACGGGAGTAAAGAATTAGCAAAAGGTACTTTACATAGTATCTTGAAAGAGGCGGGGCTTTAATAGCCCCATCTTTTTCAGATTCGGAGAAAAAATACACAAACATGGAAAAAAAATCATTAACAGCAGTAATAGAAAAAACTGGAACTGGCTTTTCTGGTTACATTAAAGAAATTAGCGGAATTGTGTCGGTCGCTGATAGTTTAACAGAAATAAAGGAAAATTTATCGGATGCGTTAGAGTTGAAATTAGAGAGCATTGAAGATATTAAATTAGAATACGTTATAGATTTAGAGCAATTTTTTGAATATTATAACGTTTTAAATAAATCTGCTTTTGCAGATTACATAGGAATGAATAGAAGTTTATTCCGACAATATATAAGCGGTTTAACAAACCTTTCTGACAAGAAGTTGTTGGATATTAGTAAAGGTTTACATAGATTAGCTGAAGATTTTAGTGATGTTGTTTTAGTTAAGTAAATTAATTATTCAATTTTCATTGAACATTTATCACACCAATTTTTAAGAAAAAAAAACATTTTAAAACTCTGTTTTTCTTAATCTTTACCTTTCAAAAGGGCTACATTAGTAGCCCTTTTATTGTTTGATTATAGTTGAAAATATAATTTAATCTGCTTAGAACTTGAATACAACAACATATTTGTATTTAGTGTAAATAAGTGCGATAATCCAAATCGCAAATATTCGACTTGATGTAACAATTAATCTATTTAGAATGAATACAAATAACGGTGAGATTATGGTTAGGAAATTATTTAAACATGAAGGTTAAAAAAATCCAATAATTCAAAGTTAAATAAAATTATTGTCTAAATGTTGTCTAAGAAAATCAACATAAAAACCTTAATCATCTGTTAATAAAGTGATTAAGGTTTTATGTAAACGATAATAAGTGGAGTCGGGCGGACTCGAACCGCCGTCCAAACAAGTAACGAAATAGCTTTCTACACGTTTAGTTTCTAATTAGTTTTCGTGCAACCACCGGTCAGAAACTACCAAGGATTACCTTATTCTCAATTAAATTTCGCTTTCGTATCAAGACCCTACAAAAACTAGGTTTACTTTTACGAAGTCACTATATCAAAAACCGCAAACCAAGGTGTTTGAGTGACTTCCTGCTTGTCTACCTTGTAGACCGAGGCGTAATCCTACTATAATTCGGATTATGCAGCTAGGGCGTAGTTATTTTCGCCGTTTAAAAAGTTTGAAATATGATATTTACGAGCTATATCCCAGCGCTCGACGTGCTTACCATTTGGTTAATCTCGCTGTCAAAACCAAATCGACCCCTTCCATAAGATGGGCACGTTATACGTACCGTAATCGAATTGAATCCTGAACTTGTTTCAGGAATTCATCGATATCTCATTTATTTTCAATGAACATTTTCCGATGTAAATAATAGATACCGTCTAGAAAATAGTATTATTTTGTATACGCTTTCGCGAAAGCAAAACAAGTCCGCAAATATAGGACTTAAACCCATATATTTGCTATATAATTTATGTCAAAAGGCGTACCACATCGCTTAACTGACAAATCAACAGAACATAAAATACATATTCATGAAGTTTGCCATTATAAAAGAACGTAAAAATCCACCAGATCGTAGAGTCGTTTTTTCTCCTCAGATGCTTGCAGAAGCACGATCACAATTTCCTGATGCCTCTTTTGTAGTCGAATCTTCAGATATTAGAATTTTTTCAGATCAAGCCTATGCATCAGAAGGTTTTGAAGTAACACAAGATGTCACAGACGCCGATGTGATGTTAGGTGTAAAAGAAGTGCCTATTGATGCACTTGTGCCTAATAAAAAGTATTTCTTCTTTAGTCATACCATTAAAAAACAGCCTTACAATAGAAAATTATTGCGTGCTATGCTTGATAAGAATATTGAGATGTATGATCATGAAGTGATTATTAAAGCCAATGGCGCTAGGCTTATTGGTTTTGGACGTTATGCAGGATTGGTAGGTGCCTATAACGGTTTTCGATTACTAGGAATACGCGACGGACTTTTTGAATTACCTAAAGTAGAATACTTACGTGATCTTGATGAAGTAAAACAAGAGCTAGATAAAATTACACTTCCTACCATTAAAATTGCACTTTCAGGAACCGGAAAAGTAGCAAAAGGAGCTAAAGAGATTTTAGACCATTTGCAAATAAGAGAAGTGACAGATGAAGCCTACTTATTACAAGACTTTGACGAACCTGTATACTGTCTCATTGATGTGATGGAATATAATAAGCGTAAAGATGGCGGTGAAGGTGATAAATATGCATTCTATAAAGATCCTTCTCCCTATGAGAGTGATTTTATGAAATATGCAAAAGTGACCGATTACTTTATTGCTGGTCATTTTTATGGAGACGGTGCCCCTTTCTTATTTACTCGAGAAGATGCTAAACATCCAGAGTTTAAAATCAATTTAGTAGCAGATGTATCTTGTGATATAGATGGTCCTGTAGCCAGTACTATACGACCTTCTACCATTGCAGACCCGTTTTATGGCTATGACCCAAAAACAGAAACTGAAGTTGCTATGGATGCTCCAGGGGCTATTGCCATGATGGCGGTAGATAACCTTCCGTGTGAATTACCTAAAGATGCGAGTGAAGGTTTTGGAGAAATGTTTATGAAACATGTCATTCCTTCCTTTTTTAATGATGATGCCGATGGAATTTTAGAGCGTGCATTAATGACGCAAAACGGAAAATTAACAGCACGATATGCCTATTTACAAGACTATGTAGATGGAAAGGAATAGTTTCTTATACATAAATTGATATAAAATGTGTTGATTTTAGTTACATAATGTGGTATAAAACTTGTTGCTGTATATAGATTCTTTAGTGATACTTAAAACTAATTTATGAAACAGTACTACAGCTTTATACTATTATTATTTTCTATTTCTTTTTCATTGTTTTCTCAAAATGAAAAAGAAATTATAGGTCAAGTTTTAGAAATAAATACCTTAAAGCCTATATCATTTGCAACAGTACAAATTAAAAACACGAAGTTAGGGGTTATTGCAGATGAAGAGGGATATTTTAGGTTACCTTATGTATACAAAGAAAAAAAAGGAAGTATTATTATAACTTCTATAGGGTATCAAAAGAGAGAGATTGCATTAGCCAGCTTGAAAGATGGGGTTGTAAATACGATTGCTATTTCTGTTCAAACAGAATCCCTTGGAGTTGTTAATTTGAAATTTAAAAAGAAAAAGAGATTATCTGCTAGACAAATCGTTAAAAAAGCTATTGCAAATATACCTAGAAACCTTCCAAGTATTCCTCATGCTTATATAGGTTATTATAGAGATTATAAGTTGTTAGATGATGAATATGTAAATCTTAATGAAGGTATTGTCGAGGTTTTTGATGGGGGTATTCAAACAGATAAAATTGGAGACTCATTAAATCAATCTGTACTATACAAGTATGCATTAAATGAAAATTTTAAAAGAAACAAACTTCTAGAAAAGCCATATGATAATAGAGATTCTAAATACATAATTGATAGGTTAAAATATATAGAAGGGGCAAGAGTTACACCACTAGGAGGTAATGAATTGTCTATACTAAACCTACATGATCCGATAAGAAATTACAATGAATTTTCATTCTCTTTTATTGATGTTTTTGAAAATGATTTTATAAAGAATCATGACTTTAGATTAATAGGTAAAACTTTACTTAATGAACTTTCTATTTATGAAATAGCCTTTACGGCTCTTGTCGATGCAAAAAGAAAACGATATAAGATTTCAGGAAAAATATTTATCGAGACCACTAATTTTGCAATTCATAAAATAGAATATGAAAGCTTTCAATCCGCTATATCCACAAACTTTGAAAGTATTCAATATGCATCAAATTCAAAAGCCATATCGAACGAAAAATTTAAACCTTTTTATTCTTTAAAATTACAATATAGCCGAATTAGAGACAAAATGTATTTGAATTATATTTCTTTTAATAATTCTTTTAGACTAGATACTGAAGAAGGCTTTTTTGTGAAAGATTTTCTTTATGATAAAATCGATAATGCTTTTTTTGTGGAGTTTAGTTCAGATGTACCTGCTTCTTTATTGGTAGATAGTAGGTCCGATAAGTTAAATGGGGTTTCTTCCATAAGAAAAATAACGCCTAGATATGTTGAAGTAAATAATGTAAAGAATTATTTAGTGAAGTATAGAAATATCTCTTTAGAAATAAAAGATGTTGAGATTTTAAAACCTAATTTGATTAAAATTAATTTAAAAAATACGGACCTATTGAAATTAAGTAATAGGAATATAAAAAATCATTTAAAATATGAGATATATAATTTAAAAGATGTTTATGGTAGAGATATCAATCAAGTAGATGTTTTTGATGTATATCAATTTAGGGAATTTTTTATTCAAGAAGTATTTGTAGACAAAGAAATTCCTGATGATCTTGAATTCGTTGAAAAATCAAAAAACCTAACTAAATCTAAAATTAATACTTTAGATAATGTATCCCGTTATTGGATTAATACACCTTTAAGAAAAATTAAAGAAAAGTCAAGATAGATTCAAGATAAATATGCATACCTGTAAGCCTATGTAGACGGAAAAGAGTAAGCTGTTAAGATTCCTATAAATACCCGTATTTTTTTAGATGCCCTACGTATCTTTGTAGTGCTATGAAAGTACTTATTACAGGAGCTACAGGGCTTGTAGGGAAAGAAGTGACTCGATTATGTCGTGCACAAGGTATCTCGGTACACTACTTAACAACGTCTCAAAAAAAAATCGTTTCTGAACCTGATTATAAAGGGTTTTATTGGAATCCTTCTCAAGATGAATTAGATGTTGCTTCTTTGGAGGGAGTAGATGCTATCATTCATTTAGCAGGCGCTTCTATTGCTCAAAAGTGGACACCTAAAAACAAAGAGATTATTAAGGATAGTCGTATTAAAAGTGCGCAATTATTATATAATGCCTTGGTACGCTTTCGCGAAAGCGGAAACATATCTACTGTAAAACATATCATATCTGCCAGTGCTATAGGATGCTATCCTTCTTCACCCACCAAACTATATAATGAAAAATATCCCAGCTATGCTTCAGGGTTTTTAGGAGAAGTTGTAAAAGAGTGGGAGGAAGCTATCATAGCGTTTCAAAAATTAGATATAGGAACGAGCTTGATTCGTACGGGTATTATCTTAGATAAAACACAAGGTGCTTTACCTAAAATAGTAAAGCCTATACGCTTTTTTGCAGGAGCACCTATTGGGGACGGACAACATTGGCAATCATGGATTCATATCGAAGATATGGCACGTATGTATGTACACGTGCTACAAGAAAAACTTACAGGAATATATAATGGGGTGGCACCAAATCCTGTGACAAATGAAAAGCTAACAAAAGTAGTAGCACATACTATAAAGAAACCACTTTTCTTGCCCAATGTTCCTAAGAAGATGTTGACATTACTGCTTGGAGAAATGGCGACTATTGCTTTAGAAAGTCAACTCGTTTCTGCCGAAAAAATTCAAGAAACTGGGTTTGTATTTACATATGTTACTGTAGAACAAGCCATCGAAAGCATCTTGTAAAAAGAAAAGCCACTTCGTGACGAAATGGCTATCTGATAGTTGTAGTGGTGATTTTCTGCTTACGCTTTCGTTGCTTTAATTGAAATTGTAATTTCCATATCATCACTGATAAATTTATCCTTAAGATCGTCAAAGACACTTTTAGACATAAACTCAATACCCCATTGTGTACGATCTATTGTAAAGGTTTTACTACCTAATGTCATCGTGTCTCCTCCTACAGTATATGCTACAGGGAATTCTATATTTTTAGTCTTTCCTTTTATCGTAAGGTTTCCTTGCATCATTTTTGCACCTGCTTTGTCAGAAACTCCTGTGATTTCAAAAGAAGCCGTTGGATATTTAGCTACATTAAAAAAGTGATCTTCTTTCCCTTCAGCAGCTCCTTTTAAATGCGCTTCAAGACTAGCTTTGCCATCTCCTTCAAGATCGGTAACAGTGATACTATTCATATCGATTACAAAAGATCCTGTAATGGTATTATCTGCTGCTACTTGCATAGATCCAGACTGTACGTTAATTGTTCCTTCATGCGTTCCTGCGGGTTTAGACCCTTTCCAAGTAATTGTAGAAGCATTAGCATCTACAGTATAGGTAATTGCTTGTGCTTCTGGAGTAGCTGCTTCTTTTGCAGTGGTTGCATCGGTTTCATTTTTTAGATCACCTTTACAAGCAACGGTACTTACCAAAATAGCTGTGATGGCAATTGTATTTACAATCAATCTGTTCATTATATATTGTTTTGATGTTAAAAGGGTACGAAGGTACATAATAACATAAACTACGTATTTTAAATTTATATTAAAATAGTATTGCAACTACTAAAATTATACTGTGACATTTTGACATTTTTTCCAGAAATGGCAGTACTTTTGCCACCTCCATGTAAAATTGAAGTAGTCACCAATTATGGCAAAAAAAGATAACACACAAGAAATAGAAGATACTCAGGTAGATGCTACCTTACAAGATGATGTTGCAACAGAAACAGAAGCAACAGAAGAGTTAAATGAAGTAGATCAATTAAAGAATGATCTTGAAGCAGAAAAAGATAAATTCCTTAGACTTTTTGCAGAGTTTGAAAACTATAAGCGTCGTACTACAAAAGAACGTTTAGAATTGTTTAAGACGGCTGGTCAAGAAGTGATACAATCATTACTTCCTGTAATAGACGATTTTGATCGTGCACTTACAGAGATCGAAAAAGCAAAAGATAAAGAACTTGCAAAAGGAGTAGGGCTTATTAGTAATAAGCTAAAAGAAACTCTAAAGTCTAAAGGACTTGAAGAAACAAAGGTGAAAGCTGGAGATACTTTTGATGCAGAACTCCATGAGGCTATTACACAAATACCTGCTCCTAGTAAAAAAATGGTAGGTAAAATTGTAGATGTCATAGAGAAAGGATATACTTTAGGAGATAAGATTATACGTTTCCCTAAAGTAGTGACAGGAAAGTAATTTTTGAAAACCAATTCAAAATCTAATGTTGCTTCTTCAAAAAGAGCAATAGAAGATTTTACTAATAAAATACTCAGGGAGGCTGGGTAGTATATATGAAAGAAGATTTTTACGACATATTAGGCATTTCAAAAGGTGCTTCTCAAGCAGAAATTAAAAAAGCATATCGTAAAAAAGCGATTGAATTTCACCCTGATAAAAATCCAGGTGATGCAACTGCTGAGGAGAATTTCAAAAAAGCAGCAGAGGCTTATGAGATATTGAGTGATGAGCAAAAACGAGCTCGTTATGACCAATATGGACATAAAGCATTTGAAGGCGGCGGCTTCGGCGGAGGCGGCGGAATGAATATGGATGATATCTTTAGCCAATTCGGTGATATCTTTGGCGGCGCTTTTGGCGGAGGCGGCGGTTTTGGCGGCTTTGGTGGTTTTGGAGGTGGCGGACAGCGACGTGCTAAAGGAAGTAACTTACGCATTCGTGTGAAACTTACATTAGAAGAGATAGCGCAAGGTGTTGAAAAGAAGATCAAAGTAAAACGAAAGAAACAAGCACCAGGAGTTACTTATAAAACCTGTGAGACCTGTAAAGGATCTGGACAAGTAACACGTGTGCAAAACACAATATTAGGTCGTATGCAAACCTCAGCACCTTGTTCCACATGTGGAGGAGCTGGCCAAAGTATTGATAAACGTCCTGATGGCGCAGATGCCCAAGGATTAAAAGTAGAAGAAGAAACAGTAAGTATAAAAATACCTGCAGGTGTTGTAGATGGTATGCAACTTAAAGTGCAAGGAAGAGGGAATGATGCACCAGGTAATGGTATCTCAGGAGATTTACTAGTAGCCATAGAAGAACTTCCTCATGAAAATTTACAACGCGAAGGTGATAACTTACATTATGATATGTATATCAGTATTAGCGAGGCTGTTTTAGGAAGCTCTAAAGAGATAGAAACAGTTACTGGGAAAGTGCGTATTAAAGTAGAATCTGGTGTTCAAAGCGGGAAAATATTACGCCTTAGAGGTAAAGGAATTCCATCTATAAATGGATATGGTAAAGGTGATTTACTCGTACATGTAAATGTATGGACACCTAAAACACTTACAAAAGAACAAAAGCAGTTCTTTGAGAAAATGGCTAAAGATGAGAATTTCACACCTAATCCAGAGAAAGAAGACAAATCTTTCTTTGAAAAAGTGAAGGATATGTTTTCATAGTCCGTGTTAAATTGTCAATTTTTCTAAAGGTTTTCATTATAGGTTTATAAAAAAAACTTATATTTGAATAACGTTAAACACTATTTAACGTTATTTTTCTTTTTCATAGCAATTTTTTTCCCATCCTAGACATTCGTCAAGGGTGGGTTTTGTATTTATAGACTATTGTTTTTGAGTGCTTTAAAGTATTTCTTTAGATAATATGTAGCGTAAGTATTGATCGGGAGTAACTATAGTTAGCATCTATTTATTGATTTTATAGAAATAGATAGATTGCTAAGTATAATATATCTTCATAATAGCTACAGTAGGTGTCATCAAAGATTTGTCAATTTAAAGTATTAAAAAGATTGAGCGTACCTATATTAAGAACTATTCGTATTCCTGTTCTTGAAAATTTTAATAGTATGTTTTATCTTGAAGCTAAGATCTAGAGAAATTTTTAACCCAACACTACAAGACTTCATAGACGGTAATTGTAGTAATTAACTCAGGTATAAAAAACAGTAAAGTACATACATCCTCTCCTATCTTATTCCTATCTTTAGCCTACTAAAGATCAACTATGAATTCATTACTTGTTGCAGATACAGTTTCTAAACAATTTGGGAACTTTACTGCACTTAACGGAGTGTCTATAGCGGTACCTCAAGGGAGTATTTTTGGGCTTCTAGGGCCTAATGGAGCAGGAAAGACGACGCTCATACGTATCATTAATCAAATTACCATGCCAGATACGGGCTCAGTTACTTTAGATGGCGAGCCATTGCAACAACATCATATTAGTGATATAGGATATATGCCAGAAGAACGTGGTCTCTATAAATCTATGAAAGTAGGAGAGCAAGTTTTATATCTAGCACAATTGAAAGGACTTGATAAAGCAGAAGCTAAAAAAAGAGCAAAACACTGGTTTGAGAAATTAGAAATTGGTGCCTGGTGGAATAAGAAAATTCAAGAGTTATCTAAAGGACAAGCACAAAAAATACAATTTGTAGTTACGGTGATGCACAATCCTAAATTACTCATCTTTGATGAACCTTTTAGTGGTTTTGATCCTATCAATGCAAATCTTATTAAAGATGAGATTCTTCAATTGAGAGATGAAGGGGCTACGGTTATATTTTCAACACATCGTATGGAGTCTGTAGAAGAATTATGTGATCACATTGCGTTGATTCATAAATCCAATAAAATTTTAGACGGGGAGATTAATACGATAAAACGTCAATATAGAAACAATACATTTGATATTGGCGTGGAGATGGAGGCGTCCGCTTTCGCGAAAGCGGAAACAGCATTACAATCTACATTTAAAGTAACTCCGGCAGAATTTAAATCACTAGGCGATGAACTAAAATTACGAATTCAACTTGGAGATCAAGGAAACTCAAATGACTTGCTGAAACAATTACAGTCTTATGGGCAAGTAACTCACTTTACAGAAGTGATTCCTAGTGTAAATGATATTTTTATCCAAACAGTAAATGAAAGTTTATGAGTGTATTGTCATTAATTATAAAAAGAGAATATAAGGCAAGGGTTCGTAATAAGTCATTTTTGATTATGACATTTTTGAGTCCGCTTATTTTAGTGGGGATGGTTTTTTTAATTGGATATCTTACACAATTAAATAGTGATACAAAACGTGTTATCGCTTTTGTAGATGAGTCAGGCCTGTTTGAAACAACATTTACTACAACAGATCAAACTACATATATAAATCTATCTTCTCAAGGATTAGAAACGGCAAAAGAGGTTGCTGAAGGAGAAGAATATTTTGGACTTATTTATATTCCTGAAAATACAGAAAACCTAGCTTCTGGTGTTAAGTTTTATGGAGAAGAAACGCCTCCTCTTGGACTTGTTGAGAGTATAGAGAGAAAAATAGAAAACAAACTCACGAACCAGATACTTGCTAGTAAAGGAGTTGATCCGCAAATGATTGAAAATGTAAAAAATGATGTTAGCCTAGGTATAGAAAACTATTCGGGAGAAAAATCATCAAAACTGAGTAATTGGGTCAAAGCTGGATTTGGAGGCGCTGCAGGATATTTACTGATGATGTTTATTATTATCTATGGTAATATGGTGATGCGTAGCGTGATAGAAGAGAAGACCAATCGTATTATAGAGGTTATTATCTCTTCTGTAAAACCTTTTCAGTTAATGCTAGGTAAAATACTGGGAACTACAATGGCAGGAATTACGCAATTTTCTATATGGGTTTTACTAGGTGGTATACTGCTTATTGTATTGCAATTAGTACTCGGTATTGATCCTAATGTAACAGAAAACATGACAAATGCTGAAGTGCAAGAAATCCTTAAAGATCAAAATCTTGTAATTCAAATACTAGAGGAAGCAAAAAGGCTTCCATTGGTACAATTAGTATTTGGGTTTTTAGTATATTTTATCGGAGGGTATTTTTTATACAGTTCTATTTATGCTGCTATTGGTGCTGCCGTAGATAACGAAACAGATACCCAACAATTTATGTTGCCTATTATTATGCCATTAATGCTCGCTATTTATGTTGGCTTTTTTGCAGTGATTGATAATCCTCACGGGACGGTAGCAACAATATTTTCTATTATACCGCTTACATCCCCTATAGTGATGTTGATGCGTATTCCTTTTGGTGTACCAGGATGGCAAATAGCATTATCTGTAACATTACTCATAGCTTCGTTTGTTTTCACGGTATGGTTTGGATCAAAAATATATAGAGTTGGTATCTTAATGTATGGCAAAAAGCCTACGTATAAAGAACTCTTTAAATGGCTGAAATATTAATATGCTTCAAGAAGATACAGTAGATAAAGTAAAAGATGTGATCACCCAAGATGTTTGGGGGAGTATCAAGGAGTTCCTTAATTGGGGGCTTCACTTTGGTTCTGGAAAAGAAAAAATTCATATTACTATAGGAACTTTTTTACTTATCATCATATCATTTATTATTGTCAATCGTCTTCTTATACTTTCGCGTAAGCTAGTATCTAAGAAATTACCGGAAGATGACCGTAATAAATTTAATAGCATCTTTACCTTTTTAAGGTATCTTATCTATATCCTTGTTGTTATTGCTGTATTAAGTGCTTCAGGTGTAGATGTGACTGTGTTTTTGACAGCATCTGCGGCACTATTTGTAGGATTAGGATTTGCCTTGCAAACACTATTTCAAGATGTGCTTTCGGGTATTTTTATTATTCTGGATCAAACATTACATATAGGAGATATTATAGAATTTGATGATGGGAAAATAGGTCGTGTATTTGATATTAAACTAAGAACGACTAGGGCATTGACAAGAGATGATAAAGTAATTGTGATTCCTAACCATAAATTCCTAACAGAGAAAGTATATAACTGGACTCAAAATCATAAAACAACGCGAGAACACGTTTCTATAGGTGTTGCCTATGGAAGTGATACAACACTAGTTTCTGAATTGCTTATAAAAAGTCTTGAAGGGCAAGAAGGAATACTTAAGGCTCCTAAGCCATTTGTGTTATTTGAAGATTTTGGAGATTCAGCATTACAATTTGGCGTGTATTTTTTTACAAGCAATAGTTTTGCAGATCCTCGTATTAAAAGTGACTTGCGATTTAAGATAGATGCATTATTTAAAGAACATAATATTTCGATACCTTTCCCGCAACGAGAAATACACGTATACAATAAAAAGGAATAGTATTTGATTCCCACCTAGAAAATAAAAGAGATCATATATGTCTAAAATATTAATAATAGAAGATGAAGCTGCAATACGCAGAGTACTCACAAAAATTCTTTCTGAAGAGAGTAAAGACTATGAAGTAGAAGAGGCCGAAGATGGTCTAGAGGGAATTAATAAAATTAAGGAGAAAGATTACGACCTTGTACTTTGTGATATAAAAATGCCCAAAATGGATGGGGTCGAAGTACTTGAAGCAGCAAAAAAGTTGAAACCAGAAGTTCCTATGGTAATGATTTCTGGACACGGAGATTTGGATACAGCTGTAAATACAATGCGTCTAGGGGCTTTTGATTATATTTCAAAACCACCAGATTTAAATAGGTTACTTAATACAGTTCGAAATGCATTAGATAAGAAAAATCTTGTCGTTGAGAATAAATTACTGAAAAAGAAGGTGAGTAAAAAGTATGAGATGATAGGTAATAGTGATGCTATCTCTCAAATAAAAGAAATGATAGAAAAGGTGGCTGCTACTGATGCTCGTGTATTAGTAACTGGACCTAATGGGACTGGTAAAGAGCTTGTAGCGCATTGGTTACATGAAAAAAGTGAACGATCTAATGGCCCATTAATAGAAGTGAATTGTGCTGCAATACCTTCTGAATTAATAGAGAGTGAACTTTTTGGTCATGTCAAAGGAGCATTTACCTCAGCAAATAAGGATAGAGCTGGGAAGTTTGAAGCTGCAAATGGAGGAACTATATTTCTAGATGAAATAGGCGATATGAGCCTTTCTGCTCAAGCAAAAGTGTTAAGAGCGCTTCAAGAAAGTCGAGTGCAACGTGTAGGAAGCGATAAGGATATTAAAGTCAATGTGCGTGTAGTTGCCGCTACGAATAAGAATCTTAAAAAAGAAATTGAAGAAGGAAGATTTAGAGAAGATTTATATCATAGACTTGCTGTGATTCTTATACAAGTACCTGCTTTAAATGATCGTAGAGAAGATATTCCATTATTGATAAACCATTTTGCAAAGAAAATATCTGGAGAGCAAGGAACAGCAGAAAAGAAGTTTTCAGATAAAGCCATAAAATTACTACAAGATTATGACTGGACTGGAAATATTAGAGAACTTCGTAATGTAGTAGAGCGACTTATTATTTTAAGTGGCGTCGAAGTTTCTGAAGCCGATGTAAAGTTATTTGCAAGTAAATAAAGCTGATGTATTAGCACCATCGAAAAGTTTAATACTTCGAGGTAGTTTACTTATTTAGCATAAAAATGCCGAAATCATTATGATTTCGGCGTTTTTTAGTTTGTTGAGTTGTGTATGAAAAACTAAAACTTAGTTTTAATTTTTGATAAATTTAATGGTAGTAGTTGCTGTTTCATTAGAAATTTGAGCAAAATAGATACCATTCGCTAATTTGCTAGTAGCGATTGTATTGTTTCCAAATCCATCTACAGAAGCATTTAATACTTTTTGACCGTTTACGTTGATGATGTCAACAGTAGTAGTTCCAAAGTTTCTAGCAAAGTTGATGTTTAAATCTCCATTTGTAGGATTTGGGAATACAGAAATGTTATCACTTAAGATATCATCCTCTACTCCTAATGTAGCATCATCAGAAGTTAATGTCATATAAAAATGCGCATCTGGGAATCCGATATCAGTTGGTAATGTATAATTAGCAACACCACATTGTGCAGATCTTAAAAAACCTTCAGCTGTTTCATCTGCAGTTCCTCCAACGAAAAAGTTATTACCTAAAGGAGTAGTAATTGCATAAACAATTGCTTCAGTACCAGCAGGAACTACTATTGGAGTATCAAAATCAAAGTTGATAATAACTTCTGCATCAGTTTCAGCTATAGCAACATCTTGTGTTCCAAGAATATTAGTGTCATCAAAAGTTGCAGGGAAATCAGCAGTAGCTCCAAAAATAGTAACCGTAGCTGAAGTTCCAGTTGCGTCAGTAGTTTGAACACCAAATGCCCCTGAATTTAAAGTAAAATCTACAGATGTGTCAATGAAAAAGTCAGATAAAATAAAAAGTCTAGCCCAATCATTATCACCACCTGGACATCCTACAGAGTTCGTACCTGTAACAACATCATCCGTGTTTTGAGAAATTGTAGTTTGAGCATTTACTGCAATACCTACAATAAAAATTAAAATAAAAAGAGTAATTTTTTTCATATTGTTTATTGTTATGATTATAATATGCTAATATATTAAATAAAATGCTATGTTATTTGCTATATAATATGCTTTAACAGTACTATATTGCATAATAAATAGTTTTTTGTCATTAATTGCGAATTTTATGGAGAAATTAAATCAATATAAGGTTAATCAAAAAATTAACTTAAAAGACTTTGAAGGAATTAAAATTTCTGAACTTCCTGATGAAGAATTAGAAAAAAAACTTCGTAAGGTTCGTAAAAAATTAGGGAAGCTTCAAGACACATTATATGCTCATGATAAATATAGTGTCCTTGTTTGTTTACAGGGGATGGATACTTCTGGAAAAGATAGTTTAATCCGAGAGGTGTTTAAAGATTTTAATGTTAGAGGTATAGAAGTTCATAGCTTTAAAGTGCCTACAGATTTAGAGCTAGGACATGATTATTTATGGAGACATTATATCGCTTTACCACAACGCGGTAAATTTGGAGTGTTTAATAGGACACATTATGAAAATGTATTAGTAACTAGAGTACATCCGGAATATATTTTAGGAGAAAACTTACCAAATGTACATTCTGTAGAAGATATAAACGATGCTTTTTGGGATAAGCGATTTGAACAAATTAATGCTTTTGAGAAACATCTTGCCGAAAATGGTACGCTTATTTATAAATTCTTCTTGCATTTATCTAAAGAAGAGCAAAAAAATAGATTGCTACGTCGTTTAGATAAAAAAGAGAAGAATTGGAAATTTTCTGCAGGTGATTTGAAAGAACGTAAGCTATGGGACGACTATCAACGTTGTTATGAAGACGCTATTAATCGTACATCAATGCCGCATGCGCCTTGGTATGTAATCCCAGCAGATAATAAACCTGCAGCAAGACTTGCTGTAGCTAGTATTTTATTAGAAACATTGAGTGCTTATGATGATATTAAAGAGCCAGAACTTGATGCAAAAACAAAAGCAAATATAGCATTGTATAAGGCCCAATTAAATAATGAATAAATATAACATGATGATAAAAAGACTTGTATTTCTAATTTTAATATGTTGTGTTTCCGCTTTCGCGAAAGCGCAAAATGATTCCATCCAAATTAGAAAAATATATGATGAGGCCTTAAATAATGGGAATAGCTATGAATGGCTGAGTTATTTGTCTAATCAAATAGGTTCTCGTCTCAGTGGTAGTTTGGGGGCGGAACAAGCTGTTAATTGGACAAAAGAGCAATTAGATAGTATAGGTTTAGATAAAGTTTGGCTACAGCCAGTGATGGTGCCTAAGTGGGTAAGGGGAGTGCCTGAATATGCTTTTATCGAAACAGATCTAGGTAAGACTACACAAGTTCCAATTTGTGCGCTAGGAGGTTCTGTTGCTACACCTAATGGAGGTGTAAAAGCACCTGTAATAGAAGTGCAAAGTATAGAAGAAATTGAACGTTTAGGTGCTGCCAATATAGGTGGTAAAATTGTGTTTTTTAATAGGCCTATGCAGGCAGATGTTATAGATACATTTAAAGCTTATGGGGGTTGTGTAGATCAGCGTTATGGTGGTGCGGAAGCAGCAGCAGCGTACGGAGCTGTAGGTGTTATAGTGCGATCTGTAACGCATAGCCTTGATGATTATCCTCACACAGGATCGATGTCTTATGGAGATTTGAAACCTGCGCAACGTATACCTGCAGCAGCTATAAGTACCAATGGAGCAGAATTATTAAGTACACTCCTTAAATTAAATCCAAAAACAAAGTTCTTCTTTTCAATGTCTTGTAAGAATTTACAAGATGTACAGTCGTATAATGTCATAGGAGAAATCACAGGAAGCGAATTTCCAAATAGATATATGGTTGTAGGGGGACATTTAGATTCTTGGGATCTTGGAGATGGTTCACACGATGATGGAGCAGGAGTGGTACAGAGTATGGAAGTATTACGTATCATGAAGGCGATTAATTATAAACCAAGACATAGTATACGTGTTGTGCTTTTTATGAATGAAGAAAATGGATTAAGAGGTGGTCGTAAATATGCAGAGGTAGCCAAAAATAAAAGAGAAAAACATGTTTTTGCATTAGAAAGTGATGCTGGCGGATTTACACCAAGAGGTTTTTCTTTTGATACTGATGATAGAAATTTTGATGAGATCTTAAGTTGGAAACCGTTGTTTGAACCCTACTTTATACATTATTTTGTGCGAGGAGGAAGCGGCGCAGATATAGGGCCTCTTAAAGGAGATGGAACGGTATTAGCAGGGTTGCGACCAGATTCTCAACGTTACTTCGATCACCATCATGCAGCCAATGACACCTTTGATGCAGTAAATAAAAGAGAATTAGAATTAGGTGCAGCAACCATGACAGGTCTCATTTATATGATGGATAATTACATTCAGAAACCAGGTAAATTAATGACACTGCCTATTAAGGACTAAGTTGAAATCATAACATAAAAAAGGGAACCCATTTGGTTCCCTTTTTTATGTTGTATGTTTTTTATTGTCTCCATTTTACCCAGATAACAAGAGAGAGGTTTGTTGTAGATGTAGAGGCATCTCGTGCTCTCGCAGTAATAAAGTCTCCAGCATTAAAATCAAGATTAACAGCGTTATCTATATATCGAAGGCTTGAAAGAGTAATTGTTTCATTTATAGAATTTGTATTTGTAGCATCTCTGGCACGTATGTTAATATCGGTGTCATCTCCTGCACTTCCCATAGCAGCAATAGCCACAATAGTTCCATCTAAAGGCATTAAAGAGCCAGAAACGCCGCTCGTTAAATCACCGCCATAAAGAAGTTGGTTATCGTCAGAGTTTCCGTCACGTGCATATTGTATCGCTGTGCTTTCAATACTGAGCCATTTACTACGAGAACCATCATACATATATAAGGTGTTACCTATTACAGCAAGTTGTCCGTTAGCGAGATTTGTAGTAGGAGTGGGTTGTGCAATTAATTCTAATGCAGCCGTTGTTCCTGAACTACCATCAATGGTCAACATTCCATTTGGAGTTAAGGTTCCTACACCTACTTGAGCATTAGAAAAAAATGGTAATAATAATAGTATGAGTAGTTTAAAATGAGCCCCTTTCATCTCAAGAACCATTTTTTTTTAAAACTATTCGATCAAGAACGATGAAACCACGATGAAATCACGTAATACTTTTATGGTTATGATGTAATTAGGAGCTCTTTTTCTTGATATGTCTTAATACCGAGTGCAATCATTTTTGTGATATGAGCTTTTAAATCATCATCTATTTTTTTAATATGAAAACAACTTTTACCTTTTAAACATTTACGTAATGTAGGGTCTATGTCTTTAAAGAAGTCTGCGTCTGTGTAAATAGGGAAAAAGTATAAACGCACATCTTTTGGTTTTGGCATGACACTGGCAAAATAAAAACCATCAACCTTTTGTTTTCCTTGCATGGTAGGAATGGTTCCTGCAGCTTCCAATACAGTTGCTTCGTCTTTTCTAATTTGTAGTGGCCCTATATGCTCTTTGATTATAGTACGTAATACGTGGTCTATTTCTTTTGGATCGGTTATCATAAGTTTAATGTGTTTTCTAAGTACGCTCCATCTTGTATATTATTCCATTCAGAAATAAGATGTGCATATTCGGTTCGTATAGTATTGAGTGTGTCTGCTGTTAAATTATCTGGATATGGAAGCTTATTTTCTTTCAATATAGTTTGTATTTCTTCTATAATGTTAATAGGTTTTTCAGCATTAAATTGTTCAATGGTAAGTAGATTGACCAAGTGTTCTGTAATTAGAGATTCTTTTGGGAGGTTAGGACCTCTTAATGCATCAGGTTTTTGAGATTCGGGTAATTCAAAATCTGAGATATTTACACCTTTTGAGACTAATCCATAAAAAGCATTTTTGAATCCTAATCCTTTTTCTACTGCGATATGTGCTAGATCGTGATATTCTGTATTAGGGTGTAACTTAGACCAAGTCTCACTTTTATTTGCTCGAATACACTTAAGAATGGTAGGTTTATGCTGGCGTTTATGTAGTTGTATTGTTAGCATAATGGAAAGGTACTATATTTTTAAAAATAATTAATAAGTTCATAAGAAGATCGCGTATAAGTTGGTATGCAAGCCTTATTTTTGACACCTGTAAGTATGTTTTGATGTAGATCAATTCTAACCCGTAGCATAGGCTTAAAAATCATCATGCAAATTCAAAAATATACGAAAGAATTTTCTCAGAATGTGATCATAGCTGCCCCTATAGCTTTAGGGCAACTAGGCCATATTTTGGTAGCTTTTATAGATAACCTCATGGTAGGTCGTTTGGGAGCAGCTCAACTTGCTGCTGTAAGCCTTGGGAATAGTTTGGTGTTTATTGCATTGTCATTGGGAATTGGTTTTTCTTTTGCAATAACCCCTTTAATTGCAGAGACAGATGGAGCAAATAATATAGAAAAGGGAAGATTACATTTTCATCATGGTGTGATTATGTGTGCGGTAAATGGTCTTGTATTATTCCTTGCGTTATTAGTTGCAAAGCCTATTTTGTATTATTTAGATCAACCGGAAGAAGTAGTAGAATTAGCAATTCCATACTTGGAAATTGTCGCTTTTTCTATGATTCCTTTAATGATATTTCAAGCGTTTAAGCAATTTGCAGATGGACTTTCTCAAACACGTTATGCGATGTATGCGACTTTAATTGCAAATGTGATTAATGTGATTTTTAATTATTTATTGATTTATGGGATTTGGATCTTCCCAAGGCTTGAAGTAGAAGGAGCTGCATGGGGAACATTAATTTCGCGCTTTTTTATGTTAGGATTATTAATTTATATGCTTTCGCGAAAGCGTAGATTTACCCCATATTTTCAGTTTTCAAATTTTGCTCATATCAAATGGGTAGAATTTAAAGAATTATTTCGTCTAGGATTTCCTACGGCATTACAAATGCTTTTTGAAGTGGCCATATTTACAGCGGCTATATTTCTGTGCGGTCTTTTAGGGACCAATGCGCAAGCTGCAAATCAGATAGCGCTTAATCTTGCATCTATGACCTTTATGATCGCCGTAGGACTTGGAGTAACTGCAACGATACGAGTGGGAAATCAAAAAGGAAAAAAAGATTACCCTAATTTACGACGTATAGCTATTTCTATATTTATACTTGGATTTCTAATTGAAGCCGTGTTTGCTGTGTTATTCATTGTATTTAAAGATGTATTCCCAACGATTTATATTGATGATGTAGAGGTGATTGTGATCGCTTCTCAATTGCTCATAGTAGCTGCCTTATTTCAATTAAGTGATGGGATTCAGGTAACGATATTAGGAGCGTTAAGAGGACTTCAGGATGTCAACATTCCTACGGGGATCTGTTTTATAGCCTATTGGATTATTGGATTTCCTGTGAGTTGGTATTTAGGGAAAGAAGATCAGATGGGAGCGCAAGGAGTTTGGGTAGGATTATTAGCAGGATTAACAGCATCTGCAGTGATGCTCTATTTTAGATTTAATTACCTTAGCAAAAAATTAATCAGAAGTACATCCTATCAAAATTCGACAACTGTATAAGTTTTCGGATACTATATATATTGATAAACTAATACGACATTTAGAATGACGATTCCAAAGTTCCTTATAGGTGATCACTCAGCGCATGAAGATGCTATTTTTGTGATTCATACAGAGTTTCCAAGATTTATCATAGATCTAACCAAAGATGAGATAGAGTGGTTTGAAGAGTTTGATAAGCAAGATGAAGCAGAGCTTGCCACCGAAACAGAAAATGCGATTAAGGAAGCCACTGCTTTTTATGATGCAGAAATTGCAAAATACAAAGACGGATAAATAGCTATGGAAACGCTTACAGCATATGATCAGGAACTTTTTCTTTTTCTAAACAATCTTGGTTCAGAGACTTGGGATGAGTTTTGGTTGGTAGTGACCAATAAGTTATCTTCTATTCCTTTGTATGCGTTATTGCTGTTTTTTATGTATCAAAAATTTGGACTGAAAGGAATGCTTATCACAATGGTAGTTGTGGCTGCTATGATTACTGCAACAGACCAACTTTCGGACTTTTTTAAAAACTTTATTCAAAGACCTCGCCCTTGTAAAATATTTTCTTGGGAAGAAACCATGCGTTTTATTGCGCCTCGTTGTGGTCGTTATGGCTATTTTTCTGGACATGCAACAAGTAGCATGGCTACGGCTGTTTTTGCAGGACTTGCATTACAATCTAAATACCGAAACCTTATTTTTATATTGTTGTTTTGGGCCGTATTTGTCGGGTATAGTCGTATTTATGTAGGAGTGCATTATCCGCTAGATGTATTTACAGGAATGATAGCAGGAGGTTTACTAGGGTTTGCTTTTTATAGAATACAACAGTTTTTTGTTAGAAAATACACATAAACCTTCACTATATAGAGAGTACTATTGTATAGACATATGTTAACTTAAATTAACAGATGCTCCTCTCCTTTTTAAGTATCTTCGAAGCCTAATTATAAGTACACCTATATGAAACCATTTCGTTTGTTAATCCTACTTTGTAGTGTTTCTATACTCTTTTCTTGTAACCAAGAGAAAACAACTACAAAAACAGAAGAATCTCAAGAATTTAATGTCCCTTTTGAAAAATTCACATTAGATAACGGCTTGACAGTTGTCTTGCATAAAGATACGTCAGATCCTGTCGTTGCAGTAGCGTTGACAACCCACGTGGGATCTGCGAGAGAGATAGAAGGGCGTACTGGGTTTGCACATTTATTTGAACATTTATTATTCTTAGAATCTGAAAACCTTGGGAAAGGAGGTCTTGATAAAATGAGTGCACGTATTGGAGGATCAGGAGCTAATGGGTCTACAAGTCGTGATAGAACAAATTACTTCCAAACTGTACCAAAAGATGCGCTAGAAAAAATGATTTGGGCAGAAGCAGATAAGCTAGGATGGTTTATAAACACTGTAACAGATCCTGTGCTATCTAAAGAAAAACAAGTCGTTAAAAATGAAAAACGTCAAAGTGTAGATAATCGACCATATGGCCATGTGCAATATGTGGTAGATAAAAATTTGTATCCTGGAGATCATCCATATAATTGGCAAGTAATAGGGTCTTTGGAAGATTTGCAAAATGCAACATTACAAGATGTAAAAGATTTTTATAACCGATGGTATACTCCTAATAATACTGTATTAACCATTGCTGGAGATTTTGATACAGAGCAAACTAAAGCGTGGGTACATAAGTATTTTGATGAAATAAAAAGAGGCGAAAAAATACCTGCATTAGAAAAACCAGCAATTACTGTAGCCGAAACTAAAAAGTTATATTATGAAGATAACTTTGCACGTGTACCTCAACTTACAATGACGTGGCCGACAGTACCTTTATATCATAAAGATTCTTATGCGCTTAATATGCTTGCCCAATACCTATCTGATGGGAAGAAGGCTCCTTTTAATGAAGTGTTGGTCGATGAGAAACAACTTACCTCTGGAGTAACTATGTATAATTATGCATCGGAATTAGCAGGGCAATATCGTGTTCAAGTGCGTGCTTTTAGTGAAAAAGATTTGGATGAAATTGCGCAAGGGATTCAGTCCGCTTTCGCGAAATTTGAATCAGAAGGAATCCCTCAGTCTGCCATAGATCGTATTAAAGCTGGTCAGGAAACTAACTTTTACAATGGATTGTCTAGCGTACTTGGGAAAGGATTTCAATTAGCACAATACGAAGTGTTTGCTAATGATCCTGGATTTATAGCTAAAGACATAGAAAACATATTAGCCGTTACTGTTGAAGATGTACAACGTGTATATAATACATATATAAAAGGTAAAAACTATATCGCTACGAGTTTTGTGCCTAACGGACAAGTTGATTTAGCGTTAGAAAATTCGCAATTAGCAGAAGTGGTTGAAGAAAAAATCGTAGAAGGCGCCGAAGAATCTTTTGATGCCAGTATTGCTGCAACATATGAAAAGACACCCTCTGCGTTCGATCGTTCTATAGAACCTGCGTATGGAGATGCTCCAGCGCTTACCATTCCTGATGTATGGCAAACCGATCTTTCTTCTGGAATAAAAGTGTATGGAATAGAAAATAAAGAAGTACCATTAGTACAATTTCAGTTGAGTTTTGATGGAGGGTTATTATTAGAAAATCCTGAAAAAGTAGGTGTTTCTAATTTGATGGCGCGATTAATGACAAAGGGAACTGCTTCCAAAACTACAGCCGAACTTGAAGAAGCTATAGAACGTTTAGGCGCTTCTATAAATGTATTTGCAGGAAATGAAAGCATCGTTGTGACAGGCAATACACTCGCTAAAAACTATGATGCTACAATGGCATTAGTAGAAGAAATCGTATTACAACCTCGTTGGGATGAAAAAGAATTTGATCTTATCAAGCAAAGTGTGATGAATCAAATTGTACAACAACAAGCAAACCCAAATAGTGTTGCTTCCAATGAATATGCAAAACTTATTTATGGGGATACCCATATCTTATCTCATAATCGATTAGGAACACTAGTTTCTGTCGCAAATATTAGTATAGAAGATTTAAAAGCATTTTATAAAAATATTTCACCTACTGTTGGAAATATGTATATCGTAGGAGATGTAAAAGAACCTACAGTAGTTCAATCATTAGCAGGTATTAATGAAAATTTAGAAGCGACCCCTGTAACAATTCCTACATTTGAAATGCCTAAAAGACCAGAACAATCTACCGTATATTTTTATGATGTTCCAGGAGCAAAACAATCTGTATTACGATTTGGGTATCCAGCACTTGCTGCGACAGATCCAGATTATTACCCTGCACGTGTGATGAATTACCGTTTAGGAGGTGGTGGTTTTGCTTCACAACTCACGCAACAATTACGAGAAGGAAAAGGGTATACATACGGAATTGGGTCAAGGTTTTCAGGAACAGCACTACCTGGGGCTTTTACAATTTCAAGCGGAGTTCGTTCTAATGTAACGTATGAAAGTGCTGCCTTAGTAAAACAGATACTTAATGAGTACGGAGCCAATTTTAATGAAGAAGATTTAGAAGTCTCAAAAAGCTTTTTAATTAAAAGTAATGCACGTGCTTTTGAAACTTCAGGAGCAAAATTAGGAATGCTCTCTAATATTTCAGAACTAAACCTTCCCGTAGATTATGCAAAGCAACGAGAAGCTACTGTACGTGAAATGACAGTAGAAGATATTAAAGCACTTTCTGATAAGTATCTAGATCCAAATAAAATGATTTATTTGGTAGTGGGAGATGCTAAAACGCAGCTTAAAAAACTAGAGCAATTGGGATACGGGACACCTGTGTTGTTAAATCCTAAGGAAGAAATTAAGAAGTAGATATCTTCTATGAAATATAGACATAATTTTTTAACTCTTTTTCTACTAGGTAACCTGTTCTTACTAGGGTGTTCTCAAAAAAAAGAAACAATAGCTATAACAGATGCTTATTTTGAAAAAGTAGCCCCTGAGTTTAAAGGTGATATTGCCTTTGAAACTACTGCTTTTGTAGAGCAATTTTGGAGAGTTGCAGGAAATACAGGATTCAATAAAACAGTTTATAAAATTGTTGAACAATTAGAAACTGTTGGGTTTGTAGAAGAAGTCACAGCACCAAAAGGAGCTATTCTTACCTATAGAATAGAAAAAAGGCCCATGAAAAGGCCTACTTGGGAACCTGTAGATGCTAGACTTCGTATTCTGGGTGAAGAAATTCCTTTGTTAGAATACAAAACCAATAGGAATATGATCTATCAGTATGCAAGTTCGACACAAATAGATGGTATTACTGCTGAGGTTATATATCTCGAAAAGATAGAAGATCTTGAGGTGTTAGATGTAAAGGGCAAGATTATTTATACAAATATGAGTCCTTATAGGGTATATAAAAAGACTATTGTAGAAGGAGGTGCCTTAGGACTTATTACTTATAATAACCCTGACTATTTACAACCAGAAAAGAATGTGACATCCATTCAGTTTAGAGGAATTCCATACAATGAAGATATATCTGCATGGGGTATTGCATTGTCATACCAAGCAAAAGAACGATTAGAAAAGAAGCTGTCTCAAGGCAAGGTAACAGTGAATGCTTTCGTGAAAACGAAAATATATCCATCAGAAGAGCTTACCGTAGTTGCTACAGTTAAGGGATCAGAATTGCCAAAAGAAAGTTTAGTCTTTAGTGCGCATATTCAAGAACCTGGAGCAAATGATAATGCAACAGGAGTAGGAACTCAATTAGAGATGGCTTCCATTACGGCAAACCTTATTAAAAGTAAAAAATTAGACCTTAAAAGAACCTTGACATTTCTCTGGGGAGATGAAATTATTTCTACACGAAGATATATAGAAGAGAAAGAAAAACGTACTTCGGCTATTAATTGGGGAATTAGCTTGGATATGGTAGGAGAGAATACAGCTATTACAGGCGGTACTTTTCTTATTGAAAAAATGCCAGACCCAAGTGCTATATGGACGCGAGGTAATGACAAACACTCAGAATGGGGAGGAAGGAAAATGAAGCTAGAAGAAATGAAACCGCATTACCTCAATGATTTTATAATAACTGTTTTTAAAGAGCAAGGCAAACGCTCAAATTGGGAAGTACAAACAAATCCTTTTGAAGGTGGTAGTGACCATACACCTTTTCTAGATGCTGACCTTCCAGGTATATTATTATGGCATTTTACAGATCAATTTTATCATACAGACAATGACCGTATAGATAAAGTGTCTCAGGAAACAATGAAAAATGTAGGAATCGCAGCACTAGTAAGTGCTTATACACTACTTAATAGTGATACCACTACGGCAAGTTGGATCCTAGAAGAGATCATGCAAGTTGCAAAATCTCGATTAACTACAGAATTTGAACTAAGTAAAGATGCAATTGTAGATGGTGCCTCTAAAAAAAGTCAAATAGAAATATTAAATGCATGGAGTGATTGGTATGTAAAAACGATAGCGACCGTAAAGGATATGACAACTGATCCTGATATAGATGAAGAGATTATGATATCCCAAAATAAGATACGTGCATTTTCTGAAAATTTATTAAGTCAGTTATAAAGTGCTTTATTAAAATAATATATGGAATGAAAAAAGCCCGCTTAAACGGGCTTTTTTTGAATGTATACTCTATTTTTATTTTTTAATAAGTTGAATGGTTTCTATAGAACCATCTTCTAAATATACTTTTGCGAAATAAACACCTTGAGAACCTCTGTTTATAGAAATTTGCTCTCCCAATTTATAAGGTATACTCTCTATGAGAACACCTGTTGCGTTATATACTTCTACTTTTTCAATACCAATTTCAGAACTGTTTTCTATAGTAAATTGATTTGAAAATGGATTTGGATATGCACTTGTTTTTTCATCTTGAATAATACCAAGACACTTTATATTTAGTGATTTTTTATTAAAATAACATTTTGAAGTACTTCCATCAAATAAAGTAATATTAGCACTGTAAGATCCATTTGAATTATAATTAAAGAAGTAATTGCCACTTATAAGATTAGCTTCTGTGATAGTCACATTGTCTGTCGCAGAAATACCTCGATTAAAAATCACAGTATAACAATCTAAAATTTCGCTAGGTACCTGTAATCTATAAGATCCACAACCAAAAGCAGGAAATATATTACCTATTAGTTCATTTCCAGCAGTGGTACAGTCCATACATTCATTTATGCAATCAACATCTATGGTAAATGTTCGTGTAGCAGTAGCACATTCTTGTCCTGCTCTCCAAACCTCAATACGTACTTCATAAGAACCATTTTCATCATATGTATTATAAATTGTATCATCATCATGAAGAATTACAAAGTCATCATCACCGAGAGAAGTGTCCCAATATACTCGAACTTCATCACAAATATTACTGATAAAAGGACCTGTTAATGAGTATTGACCACAAGCTAGTTCTGTTTCAGAGTTTTCAATAGCTTGGCTTACAAAAGTAGCTCCATTACAATTTAAACATGGGTCTGGAGGAATAGGACAGTCTACAAGTAAGTTATTTAAATGTGATTGTGAAGTAATAAAGTACTTCATTCTATTTTTTTGACCCGTTGTAAAGTGATTAAAACATTCAGGAGTCATGGCTGCAAAATGAGTAGGTCTCATAATGTTTGTTGGATCACCAGCAGGGTAATCCAATCCACTTCCACAAACATCTTGTATAGGCTCAACTCCTATAGTACAATTTCCTACAAATGTATCATTAAAATAATCTGGAAGCGTATCTGCTACAAAATCTCCAGAAGCAATACTATTACTTCCATCGGCACATTCTACAATATCGCGGTGTGTACCATTTATACTTCCCATATAACCATCACTATTTTCACAATTAGAATTAGTTCCTGCTCCAAAAGTTCCATGATACGTGTGAAATAGTCCTAATACATGACCAATTTCATGACTTATAGCTTTAATGTCATTATTATTCACACTCAATATAATTCTTGTCTGGTTTGCAATACCATCTGCTGCAGAGACCGCACTATTACCGCCTCCTAAATTCTTATCATAAAAAAATAAATCAATAGCGCCAGAAGAATCAAAAGGGTCTGTAAGTCCAAAATTAAATGAAGGACATGGAAGACCAGAAACATCTGCGTTATAAAGTGCAGTGCTATTGGCCACATTAATTACGCCATCCCATACGAAGTCAATATCACCAAAAAAAGCGCCTAATGATTCCATTCTGTCTTCTATAACAGCATCTGGAACTCCAGGAGCAGACTGGTTAGTGGTTGTAACCCGATGGGCTCTTACGGCAATACAATAATCCCCGTTTGTGTCAAAATTTCCAGTAGGAGTATGCAATTCTCCAGGAGTGATTAAAGCAGCCCTAGTCTGTGATGACGAGCCTATTAGGCAATTACTATCCTGTGCTAGGATAGGCCATGATAGCATAAGTAATAGTAAAATTAAATTTTTCATACTTTAATTGTTTAAAAGTTTATTATTAGTAACCATGAGAATGTTCTGATAAGAATAAATTCTTACCCACTTCATGAAAAAAAATATTAAAAATATGCAGGAATCCAGTAAACGTGTTACCGCATTTCTGAAGATGTATTACTACTCTAGAATCGTGTTAGTAATACTTATATAAGAGATGGGTACGCTTTCGCGAAAGCGTATACAGTTACCTTCTGCTTTTTATCCAAACATTCAAAAGCATACCAAAGACGACAAGGATCATCCCTACAATAGGCCAAAACGTATAGCTCTCATCAAATAGGAAAAAACCGAATAATAAAGCATACACCAATTCCATATATTTAATAGGAGCTACGGTGCTTGTGTCTGCTAGTTGAAATACACGGGTTAAGAATACTTAACCTATGTTCTAAAATACCTATCGAAGTAACCCACCCCCATTCTTGACCAACAGGCATATGCCAATGCTGAATGAAAAAGAAACTACCCACAATCGAAATGACCATAAAATAATTAATAATCGTTAGGAAGTGTTCACGTGACCCTAAGTAGCCTACAATAGCAAATATACCCCCTACAAGAACTGACGAAAGCATAATGAGTATAAAACTTGTAGTATCTATTCTAAAATCGACACCTTTCATAATAAAAGCACTTGCTAGCTTGAAAGATATAACTCTTGATGAACAGGCAGTAATACAAAATAAAAAATCTCAAGAAGCGATAGATACTTTTTCTAGAAACCTTTTAGAACAACTATAATACTTTTAAAAGACGAAAGCACTCATTTTTGATAAGTGCTTTCGTTTAATAGATATTATTTTTTAGAAATAAGTGATTTATCTGTATGGCATAAAATCAGTCCAATCACAATCTTCTATTTTCATACGCCATTCTGTAGGTTGCGTATAAGCTGTAAAATAACTGTTGATAGTTGAACTACAACTATTAAAAATATCTGTTTCTGTTTGAGTAACTCCATTAATGATAAACTCATAGGTTACATTTACAAGACCACATGGAGGTGGTGGACTTTGAGTGAAGTTAAAGTCAAACTGAAAATATACAGCAGATCTATATACAGGAAATCCAGGGCCTATAGCAGAATAACCAGCATCAAAATCAGAAATTTCTACAAAACCACAAAACGTAGAACTAACAGCTGAAACACTTCTTCTTCCTGTTTCTGTTGTTGTGTCTACTTCAAAATCATCAATTAAAAATTCAAGATTTTCTGTAGTAGGTGTAACTTCGGCGTCATCTTCAGAACATGAAATGACAAAAGTAAATAATGCTAAAAGCAGCGTGATTTTAAAAAAATGCTTCATGGATAAAAATTTAAAAAATTAGTTTTACTGTAAACTTTTTAAGACACTTACAGTTTGTGTCTCTTCTTGCAAGAAATTTATATGAATACTTACAGCATAAGTAAAACCATATACAAGTATGTATTGATTCTTATCAATTCTTACCCTAGAAAAAAAAGATTTTTTAATGTATTTGTAGATTTACCCTTTCCGTTTGATCCAAACATTGAGAAGCATCCCTAAAACGACTAGTGTCATTCCAACAATAGGCCAAAACGTATAGCTCTCATCAAACAGAAAAAAACCGAATAATAATGCATACACCAATTCCATATATTTAATAGGAGCTACGGTGCTTGTGTCTGCTAGTTGAAAGGCACGGGTTAAGAATACTTGACCTATAAGTCCTAAAATACCTATCGAAGTAACCCACCACCATTCTTGACCAACAGGCATACGCCAATGCTGAATGAAAAAGAAACTACCCACAATCGAAAAGACCATAAAGTAATTGATGATCGTTAGGAAGTGTTCGCGTGATCCTAAGTAGCGTACAATAGCAAATACACCCCCTACAAGAACTGACGAAAGCATAATAAGTATAAAACTTGTAGTATCTATTCTAAAATCGACACCTTTCATAATAAAAGCACCTACTATTGATATAATTAGACTGATCCATTGCCCTAATTTTACAACCTCTTTTAGAAAAAAATAGGCTAGAATAACACTAAAAATAGGAGCTGTATACCGTAAAGCAACCGCTGAACCTAACGGAATATCTTGTACTACTTTAAAGAATAAAGCTAAAGAAACAAAACTCAATACACCTCTAAGGCTTAACCACATGACATTTTTCCCTATCACGGGAACTTTTTTAATAAGCATGTAAGGGAAAATGAAAATGAAAGTGCCAAAAGCTCTAAAAAAAACGACCTGTAAAGGATGAAAATCATCTAAGTATTTTGCAAGAAGGTTCATCCACGCAAAGGCAAATGCGGCGATAAGCATATACACAATTCCTCTACCCATAAAGATGGTTTTGTTTGCCTTACGAAAGTACGATAAATATGAAAGTTAACTTTAAATTTATCTACATTATATACATATATAGCGTAAGAATATATAATTCTATATACGGGCAGTCTTTAAATATATAATTGGTAAAATACCTACATGTAAATTATGAAAATGATAAATGGACACCCATCAAAAAAGGAGAGCCTATTACAGGCTCTCCTTTTGTTTATGTGGTATATGCTTTCGCGAAAGCGTATAAAAAGTACATCTTATTCTTTGATCAGACTTCTAGAGATCACAATTTTTTGAATCTCACTAGTTCCTTCATAAATCTGAGTGATTTTTGCATCACGCATTAAACGTTCTACATGGTATTCTTTTACAAAACCATTTCCTCCATGTATTTGTACAGCTTCTACACTATGCTCCATCGCTACTTTTGAAGCGTATAATTTTGCCATAGCACTTGAACGATCATAGTTGTTTCCTTGGTCTTTATCCCATGCAGCTTTCATTACAAGATGACGTGCAGCATCGATCTCTGTGTACATATCGGCTAATTTAAAAGCAATTGCTTGGTGATTGCATATTTCTGTTCCAAAAGCTTTACGCTCTTTAGAATATTTAAGCGCTAGTTCATACGCTCCAGAAGCAATTCCTAAGGCTTGTGCCGCAATCCCGATACGTCCGCCAGAAAGTGTTTTCATTGCAAATTTAAATCCGAATCCATCTTCTCCAATACGGTTTTCTTTAGGAACCTTAACATCATTAAATTGTAATGTATGTGTATCACTACCTCTAATACCTAATTTGTCTTCTTTAGGACCTATCTCAAAACCTGGCATTCCTTTTTCAACAATAAATGCATTAATACCACGGTGTCCTTTTGATCTATCTGTTTGTGCAATGACTAAATAAACATCAGAGCGTCCACCATTGGTAATCCAGTTTTTTGTACCGTTAAGTACATAGTGATCACCTTTATCAATCGCAGTAGTTGCTTGCGAAGTTGCATCAGAACCAGCTTCTGGTTCACTTAAACAAAATGCACCTACAAATTCACCTGTAGCAAGTTTTGTAAGATATTTTTGTTTTTGTTCTTCATTACCATAGGCTTCAAGACCATAGCATACCAGCGAGTTATTTACAGATACAATTACTGAAGCAGATGCATCTATTTTGGATAGCTCTTCCATAATGAGTACATATGAAATCGCATCCATACCACTTCCTCCATATTTTGGATCTACCATGATTCCTAGAAAACCTAGGTCTCCCATTTTTTTGACAAGTTCTGCAGGAAATTGCTGTTTTTCATCACGTTCTATAACACCAGGAAGTAATTCTGTTCTAGCAAAATCACGAGCTGCGTCACGTATCATTAAATGTTCTTCAGTTAAACTAAAATCCATAAGAGGAAAATTTTTTAAGAATTATGTAAAAATTGTATGCAAAGATACTAGAATCTTACATTTTTCTCAATAATTTTAACGTGATGGAAAGAAAATACTATAACGTTATCGGGGTGATGAGCGGAACCAGTCTAGACGGTATTGATTTTGCGTACGTAAAGATTGCTGTAAAACCACAGTATAATGCTCAAATTATAAAAGCAGAAACCCAGCCATATCACCACTTCTGGGTAGAAAAACTTCAAGAAGCGCTACAGTATACTAAAAATCAACTTGAAGAACTCAATACATCATATACACAATACTTAGGGGAAGCAATTAATAGATTTATTGAAAAAAATAACATTTCACGTGATCATATCGATGCTGTATGTTCTCACGGACATACTATTTTGCATCAACCAGATCAAGGATATACCTTGCAAATAGGAAACCTTCCTGAACTTGCAAGAATTATTCAATGTAAAACAGTATGTGATTTTAGAGTACAAGATGTTGCTTTAGGTGGTCAAGGAGCTCCTTTGGTTCCGATTGGAGATCAGTTATTATTTTCGGCATATGACTATTGCCTTAATTTAGGTGGCTTTGCAAATGTATCCATGCAAAAAGAGAATATCCGTATTGCATATGATATTTGTGCAGTAAATACCGTGCTGAATACCTATGCTCAAAAGCTAGGAAAGGCGTATGATGCTGAGGGCGCTTTCGCGAAAGCGGGAACAATAAATACATCATTATTAGAAGAACTCAACGCATTGCCATTCTATAAGAAAACCTATCCGAAGTCTTTAGGGGTAGAATGGGTGCAAGGAATTATTTTTCCTTTGATACATAGATATCGTTTAGATCCTAAAGATGTTTTAGCCACTTTTACAGAGCATATAGCACAGCAATTAGCACATCAGTTTGATGAGAAATGCTCGGTCTTAGTAACTGGAGGAGGTGCGTATAATGAATTCCTAATGTATCGATTACAAAAATTAAAAGATATAAAAGTGGTACTTCCTGATGATTTGCTTATTGAGTATAAGGAAGCATTGATTTTTGGACTGTTAGGAGTATTGAAATTAGAAGGTGTAATTAATTGCTTGTCAAGCGTTACGGGAGCGAGTAAAGATCATAGCTCTGGTGTTGTTATAGATTATACTTATTGAGTTTTACTTTTCTTATAAGAATAAAATATAATGTCAAATTCTCATAAAGTATTTTTTTGAAAATTAGCTGTTTGAGAAACAGGAATGTAAGCTGTATTACATTATTAAGCATCTGATTTAAAATAACTTAGTAAGGATTTAGTTTCGGGGTTGACATATGGAAGAACAGTACGTTTGTTTTTAACCCTAAAACATAATGATTATGTATGTAATTTACCACGACCCAGGATGTGTATACTCTCTTATTTGTTTAGCTATTTTGAGAAGTAAAAAAGTAAATTATAAAAAGGTACACTATCTTAAAGAACCACTTACATTAGAAATTATTCAAGATCTTATTAAAAAATTAAATATATCTGCAGTCGATCTTATTCGAGAAGATCATCCAGATTGGAAAAAGTTTTATAAACACTTAGCATTAACAGAAGAAGAGATGATACATCTAATGCTCGAAAATCATGGGCTTATTACGAGACCTATTATAGTAAATGGAAATCAAGCGGTTATAGGACGTCCTCCTAAAAAAGTTATTAATCTACTAAAAGAGAATAGAAAAAGGGTTTCTAATTATACAAACAAAAATACGATCTTCTCCTAAATAAGATATTCACAATATAATCTTTGTTTTTCTATTTATATTATAGATTCTTTAGCGCATAAGTACATTGTACTTTTTATATTTGTAATACACTAATTACTTTTTTAGGTGTACATACTATATGAGAGAACTACTAGCAAAGTACGAAGATAAAACCCCAGAAATTGTTTTTCATTGGAATGACCCAGAGACAGAAGCAGAAGGCTGGGTGGTAATTAATTCTTTACGAGGAGGTGCTGCCGGTGGGGGTACTCGTATGCGTAAAGGACTTAATATGAATGAGGTGCTTTCATTGGCAAAAACCATGGAAGTAAAATTTACAGTTTCAGGACCTGCTATTGGAGGGGCAAAATCAGGGATTAATTTTGATCCTAAAGACCCGCGTAAGAAAGGTGTTTTAGAACGTTGGTATAAAGCTGTTTCTCCATTACTTAAGAGTTACTATGGAACAGGAGGTGATCTAAATGTTGACGAAATTCATGAAGTAATACCTATCACAGAAGAGAGTGGTGTTTGGCACCCTCAAGAAGGTGTTTTTACAGGGCACTTTCAACCTACAGAAGCAGATAAAATTAACCGAATAGGCCAATTACGTCAAGGCGTTATAAAAGTGATTGAAAATCCTAAATTCTCTCCAGATGTAACACGAAAGTATACAGTAGCCGATATGATTACGGGATATGGTGTGGCAGAAGCTGTACATCACTATTATGATATTTATGGAGGAGATATAAAAGGAAAGCGTGCTGTCGTGCAAGGTTTTGGAAATGTAGGAGCTGCAGCTGCATATTATCTAGCTCAAATGGGAGCAAAAATAGTAGGGATTATAGACATTGTAGGAGGGCTTATAAATGAAAATGGATTCTCTTTTGAAGAAATACAATCCATGTACCTCAACAAGAAAGGAAATACCTTAGGAGAAGAGAATTTAATTCCTTTTGACGAGATGAATGACCGTATTTGGAATCTTGAGACAGAGATATTCGCACCTTGTGCTGCATCTCGATTGATTACGCAAGATCAAATAGATCGTATGATCGATACAGGGCTCGAAGTGATTTCGTGTGGCGCAAACGTGCCTTTTGCAGATAAAGAAATCTTTTTTGGACCTATCATGGAACATACTGATGCCAAGGTAAGCCTGATCCCTGATTTTATTTCTAATTGCGGAATGGCGCGTGTATTTGCCTATTTTATGGAACGTAAAGTGCAAATGACGGATGACGCTATTTTTAATGATACTTCTAGGATCATTAGAAAAGCAATTCAACAAACATATGATCAAAATAAAAATACAAAAAATATTAGCAATACTGCTTTTGAAATTGCTTTAAAACAATTACTTTAAAAGCTTCTTAAAAACCAACTTTTATGGAATCCGTTATTATATTAATTTTTGTTATTGGCTACTTGTCAATTACCCTTGAACATCCTTTAAAACTTGATAAAACAGTACCTGCACTTATCATGGCTTCCTTAATGTGGGCTTTCTTAGCAGTAGGATTTAGTCAGGGATGGTTTAATGTAATTGATTCCCATGAGCATGTGTATAGCTTTCTGTCTGGAGGAGAAGACGCAAAACATGGATTTGAAAACACCCTGTTGCATCATCTAGGAAAAACAGCAGAAATACTAGTGTTCCTTATTGGAGCGATGACTATTGTTGAAATTATCGACTTACATCGTGGTTTTGAAATATTGAAGTCAGTAGTCCGTACAAAGAGTAAGAAGCGATTATTATGGATTATTGGAGTGTTAGCTTTTATCTTATCAGCAATCATTGATAACCTTACAGCTACGATTGTTTTAATTACGCTATTGCGAAAATTAATCAGTAATAAAAATGAACGTCTTTGGTTTGCTGGTATGGTGGTAATTGCAGCAAATGCAGGAGGTGCATGGTCACCTATTGGAGATGTAACAACAACCATGTTATGGATAGCAAACAATGTTTCTGTAATGGGACTTATTAAGACTTTAGTAGTACCTTCTATATTATGTTTTGCTGTTCCTTTTGGGATTGCTATGTATTTACCCGCTTTTAAAGGAGATATAGAAGTAGAAGAATTAGAAGAAGATGTAGAAGCTGGCCGCTTACTTAGTAGCAAAACGATGCTATTTTTAGGATTAGGAATGATTGTTTCTGTGCCTATTTTTAAAACATTAACGCATTTACCTCCATACATGGGGATGATGTTAGCACTAGGAGTTGTTTGGTTGGTTTCAGAATATATTCACCCTGAAGAAGATTTCTCTAAAGAACGTCGTCATTTATATTCAGCACATAAAGCACTATCTCGTATAGAGATTAGTAGTATATTATTTTTCTTAGGAATATTAATGGCTGTTGGTGCTTTAGAAACACTTGTATATGGTACCATTGGAGGAGGAGAAGTAGGTACATTACGTTATTTAGCAGAAGTATTACAAGCTGCGATTCCTAATCAAGATGTGGTAGTCGCCTTATTAGGTGTATTCTCAGCAATTATAGATAATGTGCCATTGGTAGCTGCTTCTATAGGAATGTATAGTGAACCACTAGATAGTAATCTATGGCATGCCATTGCGTTTGCAGCTGGAACAGGAGGGAGTATGTTAATTATCGGATCTGCCGCAGGAGTTGCCGCTATGGGAATGGAAAAAATAGATTTTATCTGGTATCTTAAAAAAATATCTTGGCTCGCTGCTGTAGGGTTTTTAGTAGGTTACATATACTTAGTCATTATGTTCTCGTTATAACACATACTTATTCCCCAGATAATTCGTTATGAACTTAACTAATCCTAAATTATGATTAATATGTTATTGCAAGAAGGCGCTCAAGATGCTGCCGATGCACTTTCTACAGATGAGCCTGTAGAAAAAACACTCTCTATAATAGACCTTTTACTTACTGGAGGTGTTTCTGGTATGGTGATTATAGGAGTACTATTTGTATTACTTTTTGTAGCTATTTATATTTATTTTGAACGCCTATTTGCTATTAAAGCAGCTTCAAAAATAGATGGAAACTTTATGAATCAAATTCGTGATAATGTTTCAAATGGAAATATAGAAGCCGCAAAAATACTATGTGCTCAAACAAATTCTCCTGTAGCAAGATTAACTGCGAAAGGAATCTCTAGAATTGGAAACCCACTAGAAGATATTAATACGGCTATAGAAAATAGCGGTCGGTTAGAAGTATACAGATTAGAAAAAAATGTAAGTGTACTGGCAACCATTGCTGGTGCGGCACCTATGATCGGGTTTTTAGGAACCGTAATAGGAATGGTACTTGCCTTCCATACACTAGCAACCAGTAGTGGTCAAGCAGATATGGGAACACTTGCCGAAGGTATTTATACGGCTATGACAACCACAGTAGCAGGACTTATTGTAGGTATTATAGCATATATGGGATATAATCATCTTGTGGTACGTACAGATAAAGTAGTACATGCTATGGAAGCAAATGCAGTAGACTTTTTAGATTTACTTAACGAACCTATCTAGTATGAATCTCAGAGGAAGAAATAAAGTAAGCCCAGAGTTCAGTATGAGTTCTATGACAGATATTGTTTTTCTGTTATTAGTCTTCTTTTTATTAACATCTCCTGCGATTACTCCAGATGCATTAGATCTTATATTACCAAAAGCAAAAGGGAAAACAAGTAATAAACAGAACTTATCTGTGAGTATCACAAAAGACCTGGATTACTATGTAAATAAGGAACGTATAAGTGAACGAGGTATTGAAGCTTTTATCACTAAAGAGCTAAATGGTGTAGAAGAACCTACCATTATTCTGAGAGCAGAAGAAGGTGTTCCTATCGAAAATGCCGTTAAGATAATGGATATTGCAAATCGTAATAAATACAAAATTGTACTAGCAGTACGACCTAATTAAAAATAAAATATACGCTTTCGCGAAATCGTATAAAGAATCATACAACGTGGCATACTTAGATACCCCACATAAGAAAAAGTCGTTTACCATAAGTAGCATTATTATGGCGATCATCCTATTGCTTATGTTTTGGGTAGGAATGGACTATTTAGATCCACCCCCTGAAGGAGGTATTGCTGTAAACTTTGGAACGTCTAGTGTGGGGTCTGGAAATGTACAACCTACTAAACCTGTCGCTTCTGCTCCGAAAAATACAGCACCAGAGCCTGTGCCAACACCACCTCAACCTGAAATTACAGAAGAGGTAGTGACACAAGACACAGAAGACGCTCCAGTCATAGAAGAAAAACCTGAAGAAACCCCAAAACCTGAGGTAGAACAGCCAAAAGAGAAACCTGAAGAAAAACCTGTAGAAGAAGCAAAACCTGATCCTACACCAGATAAGAGTACTACAAATGCATTAGATGCCTTAATTAATGGTCCAAAAAAAGATGGTACTGCACAAGGAGGAGAAGGTGATGATAATCAAGCAGGAGATAAAGGAGATCCGAATGGCGATCCAAATGCATCTAGTTATTACGGAACTGGAAAAGGGCTAGATGGTGATGGGAACTACCAGTTAGGAGGACGTAAAGCATTAGGAAAACCAAAACGTGTACAAGAATGTAATGAGGCAGGAATTGTTGTCGTGAGTATAGAAGTAGATCGTACTGGAAAAGTAATCAAAGCGGTACCTGGCGTACGTGGGACAACCAATAATACAAAATGTCTTTTAGATCCTGCAAAAGCGGCCGCACTTGCCACCAAATTTAATGCAGATTCAAAAGCACCTTCTAAGCAAATAGGAAAAATCGTCTACAGATTTAGCCTTTCTGATTAAAAAATAATTCATTTTTAGGAAAATTGACAAGCTTTGTGTCGGTATTGACACGATAAAGCCTGTAAGTGATTTTTTGTTTGCCGACTCAATGGGCATATAAAAAATTAACGTAAATCATAAACATAAAATGGAAAATCAAATCAAAAATGCATTATTAGATCTTAAAGAATTATTAGGGAAAGGACAATTTATAGAAGCTATGGAAAAATACTTAGCTGATGATGTAGTTTTACAGGAAGCAAATAACGAACCTAAAATAGGAAAAGAGACTGCGCTAATCGCAGAAAAAGAACTACTAGCTACAGTCACTGATTTTGGAGGCTATGAAATGAAAAATATTGCAGTGAGTGGTGATACATCATATTATGAAGCTGTAATGGAATTTACGACAAATGATGGTGTCTCTCATAGATTTGAACAAGTAAATCGTACTGTTTGGAGAGATGGAAAAATTATAAATGAACGTTATTTTCATGCTTAGAAAGTAATCGTTTCAATCATAAAAAAGAGCAGCTCTATCATAGAGCTGCTCTTTTTTTATGCTTTCTTTTTGTCTTATGAGTACTAATTTTGAATATACTGTATTCGTGAAATTTGCAACTATTAGTTCTCTTTTTGGTAATTTTTACTATTCAAACATAATTTTCTTAGTGTACCTTTATCATATCTTAAAGATTCGCTATTATGAAAAATAGATTCGTATTTCCCATTTTATTAGTTCTTTTTGCATTTGTTTCTTGCGAGCAGAAAACAGAAAGTACTATACAAAACGAAGAAAAATCACCTTTTGATCTTATGTTTATGCAACGTGCATATCCTACGGGTGAGTTAAAACCGGGTGCTTACCGAGAAGCAGCACATTGGAAACAAAATCTAGCACAAATACAAAGTGATGATGTTAATCCTTGGATTTTTGTAGGGCCTGTTAATATAGGTGGTCGTATTACAGATGTAGAGGTAGTCGCTGGGACAGAAGATGTTATCTATGTTGCTGCCGCTTCAGGAGGAATCTTTAGAACCGTAGATAATGGTGCGAATTGGGAACCTATTTTTGATGACCAACCTATGCTAGCTATAGGTGATATAGATATTTCTAAAAGTAATAATACTATTATCGCAGTAGGTACAGGGGAGGTAAATGCTGGTGGTGGTTCTCTTGCATATGATGGAGATGGTGTGTATGTAAGTAATGATGCGGGTGATACATGGGAATCTGTAGGGTTAGAAGAAGTAGGTAGTATTGGGAAAGTACTAATTGATCCTGATGATCCATCTATTATATATGTAGGTGCTATGGGTCCTTTATTTCGTAATGATGGCAATAGAGGTGTATACCGTACTATAGATGGAGGAACTACTTGGGAACACGTTTTATTTATAAGTGAAAAAACAGGCGTCGTAGATATGGCAATTCATCCTACGAATTCAGATATACTATATGCTGTTGCCTGGGAGCGTGAACGAACTCCTGAAAATAGGAGTTATGGAGGAGATACTTCAGGAATTTATAGATCTACAGATGGAGGCGATACTTGGGTGGAATTAACAACTGGCCTACCAACTGAAGGTAGTCAAAAAGGAAGAATAAGTATTGATATTTCTCAATCTAACCCAGATGTCTTGTATGCTTCCTATGCAGATGCGGTAGGTTCGGTACAAGGGTTTTATAAGTCTATAAATGGAGGAGATTCATGGTCGACTATCAATAGTTCAGAAATTACAAATGTCGGCTTTCATTGGTGGTTTGGAGGATTATTTATCAATCCTGAAAATGAAGATGAGGTATATCACGTAGGTTTTGATATGCAAAAAACAACCGATGGAGGTGCTACCTGGCAACAAACATTTCCAGGAGTTCATGTAGATCAACATGCATTAGCATTTCATCCCGATGATGCATCTAATGTGTTTTTAGGAAATGACGGAGGGTTGTACACAAGTACAGATAGTGGCGCAACTTCTGAAAAAGATTTGACTCTCCCGATTACACAGTTTTATCGTTTTACAGCAGAAAGTTTTGGTAGACTATATGGAGGGTCTCAAGATAATAGTACGATGCGTACTACGACAGGAAGTATAGACGATTGGGCTATTATTACGGGAGGGGATGGCTTTCAGCCTTTGATTAATAAAGATAATAGTGATATCATATATGCTTTAGCGCAGCGAGGTAGCTTACGACGCTCTACAGATGATGGAGCTTCTTTTCAAAGTATTTTGAATGGTATAGATCCTTTAGATCGTAATAATTGGGACACGCCTATAGCCTTTGATCCTGAGAATAATGATATTTTATATTATGGTACACAACGTGTATACAGAAGTATAGATGGAGGAGATTCTTGGATACCTATAAGTGATGACCTTACCAACGGGCCAAGTACTGGAAACCTAAATTTTGGAAGCTTAACCAGTATTGATGTATCACCACTAGATAGTAATATTATTTATACAGGAGCCGATGATGGAAATGTATGGCGTACATTAGATGGAGGGAATAGTTGGGAGAATATCTCTTCTAGCCTTCCTAATCGATGGGTGACCAAAGTAAAAGCATCTACACTAAATCCTCAGGAAGTCTTTGTGACTTTTTCTGGATATCGTTTTGGTGAAGATGATGGTCATATCTTTTACAGTACGTCTAACGGTGATACTTGGGCAGATATCACTACAAATCTTCCAGACATTCCTGTAAATGATATCGAGTATAGTCATTATGAAGGCTATTTTGTAGCTACAGATGTTGGGGTTTTTGCAGCTTCTTCTCCTGGTGATGATTGGTATGTTTATGGAGATTTACCAGCTGTTGTTGTTAATGATTTATATATGATGGGTGAGACACAACTATATGCAGGGACGTATGGACGTTCTGCGTATACTAGATATGTCGGAGAATTAAGTGTAGAAGAGTTTTCTGGAGTAGATAATATCCTTTCTATAGTTCCTAATCCAGCTTCTTCTGAGACAACCGTAGTGTTAGAACGATTTGTTCCTAATGCAGAAATTATAGTCTACAATTCATTAGGGCAGGTAATGCTTACTCAAAAATTAGAAACACTTACAACAACATTAGCTATTCATAGTTTACCAAAAGGGATGTATTTTGTACAGGTAAAAGGAAACAATGAAGTATTTTCGCGTAAGCTTTTAAAAAAATAAATTATCACATATCAAGAGACGTTAGATTGGCTATTTGTTCAACTTCCTATGTACCAACGTCAGGGAGCAGTAGCCTATAAAGAAGATCTTAGCAATACGATATTGCTAGCAGATCATCTTGGGAATCCGCAGGAGAAGTTTACATCTGTTCATATTGCTGGTACTAATGGAAAAGGTTCTACAAGTCATATGCTTGCTTCTGTTTTACAAGAAGCTGGATATACAGTAGGTTTATATACGTCACCACATCTAAAAGATTTTAGAGAACGTATCCGAATAAATGGAGTGCCGGTAAGCGAACAATATGTCGTCGATTTTATAGCTACTAATAAACTCTTTTTTGAAGAAAACCAGCTCTCTTTTTTCGAAATGACCGTAGGAATGGCGTTTGATTATTTTGCCAGTCAAGAGGTTGATATCGCAATTATTGAAGTTGGACTAGGCGGGCGATTAGACAGTACTAATATTATTACTCCAGAAGTATCTGTGATCACAAATATAGGATTAGATCACATGCAATTTTTAGGAGATACACATTCAGAAATAGCATTTGAAAAGGGTGGAATTATCAAAGAAGGGATTCCAGTTGTTATAGGGGAGTATCATCCAGAAACGGAAATGGTGTTTGATACGCTTTCGCGAAAGCGTAATGCACCACTACACAAAGCATACAAGTTTGATGCAATCCCTATGAAATCTGACCTTACAGGAACGTATCAACAACATAATATCCGCACAGTGCAAGTAGTTATCGCTCAATTACAGCATAAGGGATACGGCGTTGGAATACAGCATATAGCTAAAGGATTATTGAATGTTGTAAAAAATACAGGACTTCAGGGAAGGTGGCAATCACTAGGAGAAGAACCTACAATTATTTGTGATACAGGGCATAATAAAGAAGGACTTTCTTATGTACTACCTCAATTAGAAACGATAGATTATGATCGGTTACATATCGTATTAGGAGTCGTGTCTGATAAGGATTTAGAAAGCATATTACCTTTATTTCCCAAACATGCTATTTATTATTTCTGTAAACCGTCTGTTCCTAGAGGGATGTCTGCTGTAAAATTACAAGAAACAGCTTCTCGTTTTGATTTGAAAGGATATCCTTATGAGTCTGTAGAAGAAGCTTTACAGATGGCAAAAAAGGATGCAACACCCGAGGATTTAATTTTTATAGGCGGAAGTACATTTGTAGTAGCAGAGGTGCTTTAAGTTTACTTCCCATAATATGCATTGTAAAAATCTCTATATAAAGACTCAATAGGTTTCAATTTTTTTGTTTCTAGATTATACAACTTGAGGGATTCAATACTTCTATGATACTTAGCATTTTTTGCAGATCCTGAGTTGTCTTTGAAGGGAGATACTTCAATTTTAGAAGAAGTAGAGAGTGTGTTGATTTTATATATGTTAGAGATGTCTTGTTCTCTGGTAAAATGAGAAAAACGACTACTCGTAAAATCATTGCCTGCGTAAAAAGCAATAGAATCTCCTTGTTTGAAATTTAAAGCAGCATTATGTGCTTTAGGTATGATAATGGCTTCATCTATGCCGTCTTGAAGCTTGAAGATAATAAGTTCTTTTTGAGTATTATTAACTATTTCTAATTGTGTGTTGTCATTTTTATCAGTAGCTTCTTCTATGGTATTGAATGTTTTTGGATATGGGTTTGTAAAAGGAGTAACTCTTATAATTTCTATAGCTTCGTTATCATCTCCTTTAGTAACCTTGTTTTTTAAATTATAGAAGAAACGTATATGGCTGTCTTGTGTATTTCTTTTGGATTGATTGGGCAAGGTTATGTATTCATCACTTACGGTTCTTTGAGGTTTTTCTTCTGTAGTTGTATCTTCTTCTGTAGGCTGTGCTAATAATTCAGTGATATCTGTGGCAGTTTCTTCAAGTTCTTCTTCCTTTGTGTCTGTTGATGCATCAGAATCTGTATACTCGCTGTCTTGTTGGTTTTCGTTATCATGTTCTTCAATAGAGATATCGCTATCATCTTCGTAATAATAATCAGTACTAGAATTTCTATTAATAAAGGGTATCGTAGCAATGATCGCAATAAAAATAACAGCAACAAATGCAATAATAATGTAGGTGCCCTTAGAATTGTTACTTTGAGAATTAGGTGTATTAAAGGCTACACGATCAGGTTTAAACTTACTAGTGGTTGCCATAGAAGCATTTTTTTTAAATACTTCTTGTTGTTGTGAATTAGAAAAGGATAGCTTCCCAAAGGCTATCATCACAGCAATGGCAAACCCCCATTCAGTATTTCTAGCACTTTGGTTGAGGTTGTAAACGCGAATTATAGCACTATTCATCTCAGTAACCTCATCTGTTAAAGGTTCTAAGTACATATTGATACTTTCTACAAAATCAGCATGATGCAGAAAAGAAACAGGTTCTTGCGATGTTTTTAATTTCCCATCGACTATATAGTTTTTTGCCTGATTGATTTGTGTCGCAAAAAAAGAGGTGATTTCTTGTTGTACTTCTTCTGAAAAGAAGCGTTTTTGAGATACCGTTCGCGCTAAAAGCTCCAATTTCCTTTCCTGTAATAAATAAGAGAGGGTAGTTGAAAGGGTTTGTTGTAAGAAAGGTGCTATATATGTTTTTGTATGGGAAGCTATAGCTCTTGGATCATAGGTAGAATCAAATGATGTACTATCTAATTCTTTATAATTTTCTAGCAATATCTTTTTGAGCCATGGATGCCTTTCTATAAAAATGGTAGCTTCTCTAATCGTTGGATCTTCAAGTTGATTTATTAATTGTAGGTGTTCTGTTACCTTGATATCACTATTTAATATCTCTTCGAACTCTAATTGTTTTTTTAATTGCTCAATTCGAGCTGCGTTGATGGACTGTATCGTATGTACAGTAATGCCTAGTTCATCTATTAAAGAAATATATTTCAAGAATGCTTTTTGAGCTAAGATATTAAAATTAATACTGTCGTTTTCTAATTATAGATTAGGAAGTTATCATAGGCGGTTAATTTTTTTTTTAAAAGAATTAATTATTTTTTGCTAAAACATTTTACACTCACAAACTTTAGCTTATATTTGCACCCGCATTGTAAGAAAGGGCGCGTAGCTCAGTTGGTTCAGAGCACTTGGTTTACACCCAAGGGGTCAGGGGTTCGAATCCCTTCGCGCCCAC
>NZ_CANLNH010000015.1 GCF_947492535.1 uncultured Dokdonia sp.
AATAAGACCTTCATATGAGATTGTATAAAATAAGTTTCCATAGAGAGGCTTAGAATCAGTCGTTTTTACTAAAATTACGGACTTGTGCAACGGTTACCATTGTTACCACACGTTTTTTATTAATCGTTTTAATTTTCTGTCATTAATTTTCATTTGTACAAACCCGCATTTTCCAGCTACTCCATAAACGGTTCCAGCATTTTCTTCTTTAAATTCAGACCAAATTTGCGCAACATTTTCAGAGTTCAATTTGTCAACCACAACACTCAATTCAGGTTTTTCATTCAGGTTCACAATTATCGCTCTCCGATTTTTATAATGTAAAACAAATAAAATTTTACATCCGCATTCAGTTCCATATTGATTTTCGTGTTCATTTATTATTGTCGGTGAATGAGCAGTTTTTATTTTTAGGTCAGATTGTTTGTAAATTGAGTCAGTTTTTATTTTAGCTTTTATCAATTCAATCCGTTCAGATTTCGATTCCGCTTTTTCAAATTCCATTTTCCATACTTTATTTTCCGCTTGCAAACTGCAATCAGAAGTTTTTGTTTCTTGAGCATAAGTGACTCTAAAAACCAAAATTGTTAATATGTACAGAATTTTTCTCAAATGTGTGGTAACGGCTTCGGCTATGATTAGTACGGGGATAAATAAGCGATTAGTTTCCGATTAAGGATTTAGCCAAAACTTTTTATTTTGTTTTAATTTTTTATTTTAAAAGCCAAATTAAAAGATTTGGCGGACTTTATAAAAATACATTGAACTTTGGATTAAACACTTAAACCCGTATTAATTATAGCCATTGTTGGCAAATCGTTATTTTTATTAAATGCAATGAGTTTTGTCTATTACTTTTGATTCAATTTGTTCATCAATATTCTTTGAATAAATTTCGATTTCCTCTATATAACTTAAAATGTCTGAATTTGATATATCTGATGCACTATCATTGTGATGTAAAATATTATTTCTTTTTGTTACAATAAGATTAATTTTTTCTCTGGATTGGATAAATTTTTCGTTTTTATCTAATTCAAATCCGAACATCTTGAATAAGTCATTTGTTCTGAATGGATTTCCTGATATAAAAGAGTCTAAATCTTTCTTTTTTAGTTTTATTTCAAGATTTTCAAATCGTGTTTTCTTTTTATCAAGTAATGTTTGAACTTTAGAATCAGACTTGTCTTTATTTTCTATGCTCCATCTAATTAAGTTATATGGATAGTTTTCGTTTTTTATTCTATCATTATAATCTATAATAAGTATTTCAAGTACATCCTTAAGGTAACTCTCTAAATATCCACAAAGAGTTATTAAAAACGATTTAGTTAGAAAGTTTGCGTTATCATAAACAAAACCTGTTGGATTATCAGAAATTATGATATTATTGCAATCAGTAATCGTATTTCTCAAGTCTAATAGTTTTTCTTGATACTTGTGAAAAGCTTTAGTTACCATCAATTTCATTTAATTTTTCTTCCCACATTTCTCTTCTTCTCAAAATATATACTTTTTGTTGTAATGCACCAGCAAGTGATTTTTTAAATAAATCAATACCACATAATTCTTTGAACTTTTGAATTATTTCATTTCTATTATTATCTATAAAATCATCACTTCTATTACTAAAACTCCACATTAGTAAGTCATAATATGCAAGACCTTGTCTAGGTTTAATTTGGGTGGTATCAACAAATGGATAGTCAAATGTTCTTAAACATTTGTCTAATGTAGAATTAAATTTTTCCTTTAGTAAACTCGCTTCTTCTGATGTAATATCTTGTTTGGCAGACATAAATGAATTAAGGGTTTCTGTGAGTTTACTATCGTAATCACCCAGATCATTGTTTAAGGCAAAAAATCTTAAAACAAGCTCTTCATTGCTTCTATCGTTTTTAGCTCCACTTTTTCTAAAACTTTTTATAAACTCATTATCTCCTAATTCATTCAATAAGTTATCAAATAAGCCAGGATAAATAGCGTGTCTTATTTCTTGGTCGGAAAGTTTAACAGCCCCCTGATTTAATCTAGCAAAAATTTCTCTAACAAGTTCTTTAGGATTTTCCTTTCGTAGAATTACACATCTTATAGTAGTACTCTCAAGTTCACTTTTCAACTCTCCTAATTCTGAAAATTTCTTTCCATTCAATTCAGGGTAAATTGTTAAACCTTCGAGTTCAAATTTATCATTAAAAAAGTTTTTTATAGTTGTAATCCTTTGCACACCATCAATTACAGAATGATTGCTTTGTGCATTTTCTGCAAAATAACAAGCTGGAAGTGGTATTCTCATCAAACAAGACTCTATGAATCTACTAGCTCTTACATTACCATCTTTATCCCACTTATATTTTCTTTGAAAATCTGGATTTAAGATTAATTTAGGTGGATTTGCTGTAGCTCTAGCAACCAGAGTTTCGAAAGGATAATCAATAGGGTATAAATTCAGTATTTGTCTTTCCATTTATTTATTTTAGAGTTTGAGTGAGTAATGTTTGCCAACGTTCAGTATAAGAAACGTAGGGCGGTTGATAAGCACTATCGTTTCGGTTTATTACTTAGCTAAATATAAATATTTTGCTTTTATCTTTTCTTCTATAAATGCCAAATTTTATATTTGGCGACTTTGTAAAAAAACACAGACCTTTCGATAAGCATAAATCGCCCTATGTTTTTTATACCCTGTTAGGCACTGTATTTTTTATGTAATTCAGCGCTTAATAAATTATCAAATGAAGAAGATTTCAGAGTGTTATTTAAATCAACTTTTAGTGTGTCATTTTCATTTAGAACAGTAATAATTGCATCAAAGCCTGTTTGTACGTGTTCATTTATATGATTTAGGTCAGATTCAAGTTGTGATAATTGATTTTTTAATAAGTCAACATCATTCCATTTATCTGATTTACGAAAAATGAAACTTGTCATCCTTGCTATGTGAAATTGTCCGTTTTTTGCAATATATCTTTTTAAATCATCGGTGCTTTCTTTTAGACCAGAATTGCTTATATATTTGATGACTCTTTGTTTTATTAAGTGATTTACAATAAATGTCTCTACGTGAATGTTTTTAAAAATACTATCGTAATAATCACTCCAAATTTTGTACTTGCGACTTCTTGCATCAGAAGGTCTTTTTAATGCAATAGCTAAATAAGCTGTAGCAGCTAATTCATTTGGGATAATTTTAGAAGAATCTTTGTCTTGAAATTGTCTAGGTTTTCTTTCGTAAAAATAAGAATGAATAGAAAAAGCACGTTCTAAATCCCTTTGGATTTTGTCATTTGCTCTAAGGTTTCTATTTGTTATTTTGTTTTGATTGTTTGTAGTCAAAACAACTTTATCAACTAATTCTAAGTCTGAAGTTTCAAAGACTTTTAGAATTACTGTAGTGTCTTCTTGTAATATTCCTTCTTTTTGAGCTATAGCAAGAGATGAAGATGTTTGACATCCATTTACGATTTGCAAGTTTTCAATTTTTAAATGAGGATTGTCAGGGTCTGTAACAGGGTCAACCTTATCGCAAACAATAGTAACTCCATTATTTAAAAACCAAAAAAGATAACTTGTATCTTCATCAGAGCAAGTTTCTTTAATATCTTTATTTACAGTACCTAAGTTTCCTAAATATTTCCGAACATTTAAATCAAAAACAAATCCTTTCTCATCTTCGTTTACAATACGTGCGATTTCTTTAGCGGTTGTTGTACAAATAATACCTTTTAACCCGTGCGAATGATATTTAATTAAAGAAGGAGAGTTGGTGTCGTACTTAATTTGTATGTCAGCGTGAATCTTTTTATTCTTTTTCTCTTGAGCATTTAATCTATCTACAATTTCAATAGCTCCAATCATTTCGAAGCTAAATTTTGAAAAAGTGTCATTATCGAATTGTTCTCTTATAGACTTTATTTCTTGTAAACATTCATCAGAAATATTTGTTGATAAAGCATTTGTAATATAGGCTATTTTAAGTTCAATATTTGAAGGTCCTATAAGTGAAATAAGGTCTTTACACTCTTTTATTTTATCACGGAACTTAATATTGGTTAATGTGTCAATATCAGCTCTTTTTTTATTAAAGACCCAGTTTAAACCATTTCTGATTTGTATTAAAGAATTAGATGAAAATGAGCTTTCATTTTTAGCTTGTGTTATATAAATTATTCCTTCACCATCTTTTTGTTCAACTGTTATATTGTCAATTTGTTTATCCTGACCACCATCAACATCATCATTATCATCATAAGAATGAACACTATTGTCAATAAACAAGCTATGTCCGAATATTTGAAATGCTTTATTTACATCATTAAGACCTAAGTTTAGATTTAATTTTTCAATTTGGTCTTCTACTATTTGTTCTCTAATATCCATTTATTCTATGATGTTTTTTTATATGGTGCCTAACTACTGTATATCATTACCTATATAGTAATTTCATATAAAGTTATTTCTTTTCAAATGTAATTTAAATTTTAAGAAGTAGCGATGTAATTCGCTGTTATATAGCTATTTTGTTTGTGTTGAAATTAGTATTCCTGCCGTTTATAAACGACTACAAATACTTATAAGCGTTTGTATTTAGAATGAAATCTACCCATTACTAAACACACCACCTTACGGAAACCCGTAAATAGGTATAAAACATCTTTAGCGTGTTTTTGTAAGATCGTAATAGAAAGAAAGTTTCTGATTTAAGAGATACAGACTTAAGGTCCTATCTACGGCAGGCAGGCAGGCAGGCAGGCAGCTTCGCTGAAAGACATAAGACACTTCCTAAAGAAATGAGTCATACGTTCTACAGTCTTATGTCTATATTGACTTTCGCACTTCGATAAGTTCAGTGTGACGTTCAGTATAAGTTACTAGTTACCTTTTCGCGAAAGCATAAAAAATCAATCCTTTCACTAGAAAAATTAACCTCCTTTTACCACCATAAACACCCTTTAAACCCACGCTTTCGCCACACCTCAGAAACCCTCTCTAATGCTACGAAAACGTTATCATTTCAATATTCCAATACATACATTCATTTATCCATTAAAAAAGAGTACTTTTGCACGCGCTAAGCGAGCATGCTCTTAATTATATAGTATGAACGCTTGTCTATTAATAAACAAGGTACCCGCCTTCGCGGGCATATATTATGGATATTAGAAACATTGCCATTATTGCACACGTAGACCACGGTAAGACTACGCTGGTAGACAAGATTATGTATCACTGTGAACTTTTTCGTGAAAACGAATCGAAAGGAGAACTCATCCTTGATAATAATGATCTGGAACGTGAGCGTGGAATTACCATTACATCAAAGAATGTATCTGTGATGTATAAGGGTACAAAAATTAATATCATTGACACCCCTGGTCACGCCGATTTTGGAGGAGAAGTAGAGCGTGTATTAAACATGGCCGATGGTGTGTGTCTTTTGGTAGATGCTTTTGAAGGACCTATGCCACAAACGCGTTTTGTACTTCAAAAAGCAATTGATCTTGGTTTGAAGCCTTGTGTGGTTGTCAATAAAGTAGATAAAGAAAACTGTACGCCAGAAGAAGTACATGAGAAGGTATTTGACTTGATGTTTGAACTAGGTGCAGAAGAATGGCAGTTAGACTTCCCTACTGTATATGGTAGTGCAAAGAATAACTGGATGAGTGATGACTGGGAAAACCCAACAGATTCTATCGAGCCTTTATTAGAGATGGTGATGGAGCATATCCCAGTACCAGAGGTAAAAGAAGGAAATACACAGATGTTAATTACATCTTTAGATTTTTCTTCATTTACAGGACGTATTGCGATAGGACGTTTAAATCGTGGTGAACTGAAAGAGGGAATGCAAGTCTCTTTAGTAAAACGCGATGGTACGATTAAGAAAACACGTATTAAAGAATTACATACGTTTGACGGTTTAGGACGTAAGAAGGTAGAAAGTGTACAAGCGGGTGATATCTGTGCGATTGTAGGATTAGAAGGATTTGAAATTGGTGATACCGTTGCCGATCTAGAAAATCCAGAAGGACTTGCAACCATTGCGATTGATGAGCCTACCATGAGTATGTTATTCTCCATTAACGATTCACCTTTCTTTGGAAAAGATGGAAAATTTGTAACATCTCGCCATATCAAAGACCGTTTAACAAAAGAGCTTGAAAAGAATTTAGCACTACGTGTAGAAGAGACTGATAGTGCCGATAAATTTATGGTATACGGTCGTGGGGTCATGCACTTATCTGTATTGATCGAAACGATGCGTCGTGAAGGGTATGAATTACAGATTGGACAACCACAAGTAATTATTAAAGAAATAGATGGTGTAAAATGTGAGCCGGTAGAAGAGCTTACGATCGATCTTCCAGAGCACGTATCTGGAAAGGCAGTAGAGTTTGTATCGCTTCGTAAAGGAGAGATGCTTTCTATGGAAGCCAAAGGAGATCGTATGATTATCGAATTTATCGTTCCTTCTCGTGGTATCATCGGCTTACGTAATCAGTTATTGACAGCAACGGCTGGAGAAGCGATTATGGCACACCGTTTTAAAGAATATCAACCACTTAAAGGAAATATTCCAGGACGTATTAACGGGTCGTTAGTATCTATGGAAAACGGAAACGCGATTCCTTATTCTATTGATAAGCTTCAAGACAGAGGAAAATTCTTTGTAGATCCAGGAGAAGATATTTACGAAGGTCAGGTGATTGGAGAAAATAGCCGTCAGGATGATATGACAGTAAATATCACCAAAACAAAAAAGCTTTCTAACGTACGTTCTTCAGGAGCCGATGATAAAGCAAAGATTGTTCCTGCGATCAAGTTTTCTTTAGAAGAAGCCTTAGAATACATTCAGAAAGATGAATATGTAGAGGTGACACCAAATCACTTACGTTTACGTAAAGTATACTTAAAAGAAGTAGACCGTAAGCGTAACAAGATTGTATAAGTAGCGTTGGCGTCATTCTGAATTTATTTCAGAATCACATAAAAAAGCTTTTGTTATGAGAACCTGAATCAAGTTCAGGTTGACGTAGCAAGATGATATAGAAATCCTCGTTTGTTTTCAAACGGGGATTTTTCTTTTATACGCTTTCGCGAAAGCGTATAAAAATATCATAACGGCTCCTCACCTCTCTGAGGGGAGGTGGATACATCGAGGATGCGAGATGTAGACGGAGGGGAGTTGTTTATAATTTATATGTAAGAGTTCTCGACTTCGCTCGAACGGACAGAAGTAAAAGGAGGTGTCTTTGTTTAATCTATGAAAAAATAAAACCAAAAATAGAGTAGTACTCTAAAATAGAGCATTACTCTATTTTTAATGTGAGGCTTCCTTCATTACTGAAACGAGTTCAGCACAGGCACTAGTCTTCTCTCCCTTCCGTCTGTGTCTCATTCTTCAACACATCCACCTTCCCTCAGAGAGGGAAGGAGCTTTTATTTTGATTGCTGTATACGCTTTCGCGAAAGCGTATAAAAATATCATAACGGCTCCTCACCTCTCTGAGGGGAGGTGGCTACATCGAGGATACGAGATGTAGACGTAGGGGAGTTGTCTATAATTTATATGTAAGCGTTCTCGACTGCGCTCGAACGGACAGAAGTAAAAAAGGTATCATTGTTTTATCTATGAAAAATCAAAACCAAAAATAGAGTAGTACTCTAAAATAGAGCATTACTCTATTTTTAATGTGAGGCTTCCTTCATTACTGAAACGAGTTCAGCACAGGCACTAGTCTTCTCTCCCTTCCGTCTGTGTCTCATTCTTCGACACATCCACCTTCCCTCGCTGAGGGAAGGAGCTATTATTTTGATTTCTGTATACGCTTTCACGAAAGCGTATAGCAAAACTACTGTCTGCTCGAGCGCAGTCGAGAGCTATACTCGCATACGTAAGCGTTCTCGACTGCGCTCGAAGGGACAATCCACTAGGAAACTATCATATATGAGTTTTCCCTCCTAGAAAGGCGATGTACAGAGCATGTCGAAGTAAGGGTTAGGGAGGTGTTCTAACATATTTAAAACTTAATTGAACATGATAAGATAGCTTCTCGTTTTTATATATTAGCAGAGATAATTACAGGGTTGTAAACGATAGTTCCAATTTTGTCGTTATCCATAAGACACTAAGTAACCAAAACCATTATTATAAAGAAGACTACGCTATATACCGTACAAACGTATCAAGATCAAGATCGCGCTGCGTGGAATGATTTTATCGCTTTCGCGAAAAATGCCACTTTTCTATTCCACCGGGATTTTATGGAGTATCACAGGGATCGGTTTGTGGATCATTCGTTACTGGTGTATAAAGGATCAAAACTCGTTGCGGTATTACCTGCAAATCGTATAGATCAGGTTTTGCATAGCCATCAAGGATTGACCTATGGCGGATTGGTAGTCTCTCCTAAAACCAAACTTGCTGATGTCATTGAAATCTGTCAGACACTTTTGAAGCATTTGCATGATCAAGGAATCACTACATTACATCTAAAAGAAATTCCTTCGTTTTACAGTGCATTACCTTCCGAAGAAATGGCGTATATCCTACAGTTAGTACAAGCAGGCTGTATACGTGTTGATACTGCTTCTGTGATTGATTATCGTAACCGATTAGCGATACAGTCCAATAGAGTAGAAGGAGTGAAAAAAGCGCAGAAACAAGGATTGCGTATCGAGGAAACACAAGATTTTGAATCGTTTTGGAATGAGATTTTGTTACCAAATTTAGAAAAACGACATGCTGCTAAGCCAACGCATACGCTAGAAGAGATTAATTCGCTTCACGCGAAATTTCCTAAAAACATCAGACAGTTTAATGTTTATAAAGAAGATCAAATAGTGGCTGGAGCTACGATTTTTCAAACGAAAACGACAGCGCATGTACAATACATATCTGCCAATGAGCAGAAACAAGAATTAGGCGCCTTAGATTTCCTTTTTCAAGAATTAATTATAAAAACGTTTGCTGATTTGTGGTATTTTGATTTTGGAATTTCTAATGAGCAACAAGGCACCAAACTCAATAAAGGACTTTCCTATTGGAAAGAATGTTTTGGTGCGCGTACCTACGTACATCGGTTTTATGAGATTGAGACTGCAAACCATCACCTTTTAAACAACGTATTCCTATGATTCCATTTTTAGATTTACGTGCGTTGAACGCTCCTTATGACGAGGAATTTCAAGAAAAATTTAAAACATTCCTTGAGAAAGGATGGTATATCTTAGGCGAGGAAGTACGTCTATTTGAAGAAGAGTTTGCAGCATATTGTGGGACAAAACATTGCATAGGAACGGCAAATGGTCTCGATGCGCTTCGATTGATTTTAGATGGGTATAAAATACTTGGAAAACTCTCTGAAGGTGATGAGGTGTTGGTCGCTTCTAATACGTATATCGCCACGATTTTGGGGATTCGTCAGGCAGGATTAGTACCTGTTCTAATAGAAGCCGATCTACAAACCTATAATTTTGATTTTGCAGATCTTCAAAAGAAAGTAACGGCAAAAACCAAGGTGATCATGCCTACGCATTTGTATGGTCAGTTAACCGATATGGAGGTGGTGTCCGCTTTCGCGAAAGCAAATACATTACTAGTCGTAACAGACTCGGCGCAATCACATGGAGCCAAAACTTCTCAGGGAAAACGAAGTGGGAGTTTAGGAGATGCTTCTGGGTTTAGTTTTTACCCAACAAAAAATTTAGGTGCATTGGGTGATGGAGGTGCTATTACCACAAACGATACAGCTCTCGCTGAGGTCGTTCGATCGTATCGTAATTACGGGTTTAAAGAACGCTATGTAAGTGCTTACGAAGGGTTGAATTCACGTCTGGACGAAATACAAGCCTCATTTTTACGTATAAAACTACGAGATTTAGATATTTCTAATATGCGTAGACGAGCGATTGCGACACGTTATATAAACGAAATTAAAAACCCTAAAATCACACTTCCTACTTGGAATGGAGACGAAAATCACGTGTTTCATCTTTTTGTAATACGCTGTAAAACGAGAAATCATCTTTGTGATTATTTAAAAGCCAATGGTGTGGGAACGATTATACATTATCCAGTACCGCCACATCAGCAAGCGGCTTTGAAAGATTATAATGATGTATCGTTTCCAGTGACAGAACAAATCCATGATGAGGTAGTCAGTATTCCGCTGAATCCTGTGATGGATAATGCGATGGTATCTCAGGTAATTTCAATTTTAAATTCATATTAATTGGAAGACGAAAAGAAGTCATATCAACAAGTGATGAAGGCAACTTCACTATTTGGAGGTGTGCAAGTACTTCGTATTCTAGTGACTGTGATTCGATCAAAGGTGATGGCTGCTTTGCTAGGACCTGAAGGGGTTGGAATCTCAAATTTATTGACACGTCCCTTACAGTTGATTACTACAGCAACGCAATTAGGGCTCGATAAAAGTGCCGTTAAAGAGATTTCGTCCAAATACAAACAAGGAGATGAAGTGAAAGCGTATCGAATGATTGCGATTCTAAAACGCTTGGTTTGGATTACTGCACTTATAGGAGCTGTGTTTACGATTGTCTTTTCAGGTGTTTTAAGCAAGTTTACATTTGACTCGTATGAGTATACCTATACATTTATGTGGTTAGGATTGGCAGTTGTATTTAATCAATTAGCCATGAGTAACCTTGCTGTTTTACAGGGATTACGAAAACTCACCTTTCTCGCTAAAGCCAATATTTACGGTGCTATTGCTGGACTTTTGGTTACGATTCCGTTGTATTACTATTTCAAGCTAGATGGGATTCTACCAGCGATTGTAGCAACTTCAGGCTTTGTATTTCTCTTTGCCTATTTCTTTGCTAAAAGAACAGTAAAGGCGCATGCTTCAGTAACCAATAGTGTTGTTCTATCTGAGGGAAAACCGATGATTAAACTTGGATTGGCATTAAGTTTTAGTAGTATTATCGGATTGACAGTTGCCTATCTTATTTTAGTATTTGTTAGGACGAAAGGAGGTGAAATAGAAGCAGGGTTTTATGGAGCAGGAATCGTCATTCTGAATACGTATGTAGGACTTATTTTTAATGCTATGTCTACTGATTATTATCCTAGACTTGCCGCAGTATGTAATGATCTAAAAGCAGTTGTTAAAACCGTTTTTGAGCAGGCATTTATTGCGATCTTATTAATTACGCCTATCGTCATTATATTTATTGCTTTTGCACCATTGTTAATTACATTATTATACTCTGCCGAATTTGAACCTTCTGTTTCGTTAGTTCGCTGGGGAATTTTAGGAATGTTGTTTAAAGCTGTTTCATGGTCTATAGGGTATGTAATTATAGCTAAAGGTGATTCTGAGCTCTTTACAAAAACGGCTATTGGATTTAATAGTGTGTTACTGTTACTTAATCTAATAGGCTACCATTATTGGGGATTAGAAGGAATAGGAGTCAGTTTACTTATTTATTTTGTGATTCATTATATAGGGGTATGTATCCTAACGTATTATCGCTATGGTTTTAAAATGAAAACCGAATTTTATCCTGTCTTTTTGATATGTTTACTTCTTAGTGTTGGAGCATTTGGTGCTACTTACATACAGGAAGAGGTACTTAAATATGGTATACTTGTCGGGTTAATTGTAATTTCTTCCCTATATTCATTTCGATTATTAGATACCAAAATTGGATTTAAATCGTTCCTAGATACGATCCTAAAAAGAAAAAAATAATGAGTGTATTGAATCCTTTACGAAAACTACGCAAACGCTGGAAAGCGTTTTGGTATGTGAATTGGATCAAAACATATTATTTTAACCTAAAGATGTTCCCTTTTAAAACAGCGATGAAATTGCCTGTGTTTATCTACGGCGATTATAAACTGACAAATCTTGGCGGAAAGGTGATTATAGATGCACCTATTAAAAGAGGAATGATTGGTTTTGGTCATCATTTCGCAGGGCGTACACGGTCTTGTGGATTAGGAGAGATTGTTATTGCAGGAACGGTTGTCTTTAAAGGCAATGTACATATAGAGAGAGATGTTTATTTTCAAGTAGGTTATGATGCTTATTGTGAGATGGGGAATTTTACATCTTTAGGATATCAAGTGATTTTTATTTGTCGTGAGCGTATTGTTTTAGGAGATTATGCTCGTATAAGCTACCAAACGCAAGTGATTGATTCTATGTTTCATCAACTTATAGATCTAAAAACAAATACAAAGAAACCTAAAACAGCACCTATACATATAGGTACTTATAATTGGATAGGAAGTCGCTCTACCATTATGAAAGGGACAAAGACATCAGATCATACAACGGTAGGGTCTAATTCTTTATGTACGAAAGATTATACAGATTTAGGAAACTATATTGTGATAGGTGGTGTGCCAGCAACACTGCTTCAAACTGATGTAAAACGTGACTGGGAAGGGGAGCAATCTATGTTAGATAAGCTTGTAAGAAAATAGTTAATATCGGAAAAAAAATAATTGAATATACCCGATCTTTAAGGGAAAATATGTACCTTTGGGTATGGATTGGAAAAATATAGTTGTTGATTATGAACAAAAAGCGCTGTTAGAACGTATCTCTACACAGAAGCAACAACTAGATACGCACCGCCCAATTCCAGACTATATCATACGTAATATAAGAGAAAACCTCGATTTAGAATGGACCTATAATTCTAATAGTATAGAAGGTAATACCCTCACGCTTGTTGAGACGCAACTTGTTGTTCAAGATGGATTAACTATAGGAGGGAAGTCTTTACGTGAGCATCTTGAAATTGTAAATCATCAGGAAGCAATTCATTACATAGAGAAAATTTCAAACAAAAACTTTGTGCTCACAAAACGAGATATACTTCAAATACATTCCCTTGTTTTAGATAAGATTGATAAAGATATAGCTGGTGTATTTAGAACAAGCGGTGTTCGTATTTCTGGAGCAAATTTCACACCTCCTGATGCTTTATTTGTTGAAGAGCTTTTAGAAGAACTTCTACATTGGTATATAACAGAAGCAAAAGGGATGCATCCTGTTGTAAAAGCGAGTATCTTTCATCACAGATTTGTTTGGATTCATCCTTTTTATGATGGTAATGGACGTACAGTCCGTTTATTATATAATTTACTTTTAATGAATGAAGGCTTTCCTCCAGCAATTATTTTAAAAGTAGATCGTAAAAAGTATTATACAGCATTAAATCTGGCAAATACCAATGACTATTCAAAATTGATTTTTCTAATCACACAGGCTACAGAACGATCTTTATCTATCTATTTAAGTAATCTTGAAGATAGGTCTAGTGGATATAAACCTATTCCTGATATTGTGAGTGAGCCAGAAATCCCTTACAGACAGGAGTATGTTAGTTTACTAGCTAGAAAAGGAAAAATAGAAGCCTATAAAGAAGGAAGGGTTTGGTATACTCGAAAAGAAGCCATTCTAGCTTATAGAGATAAACGTCTCAGAAAAAGATAGTGCGTTTTTAGTTTAGTATTCTTTTCTCCATATATCAAGATACTTTTTTGTTATTACGATATGGTCGTGATATTTTTCTACAAAAGCTCTGGCGTTTTTAGCTATGTCTGCGATACGTTCTGGATACAGGATTAATTGTTCTAACTCAGAAGCAATTTGTTCTGGGTCTGGTGTTGCATCAATGGCTACGGTATGGGTGAGTTGGTAATGCTCTTTAAAGTATGTGCCAGCACCTGTGAATACTACTTTTCCTTTTGCCATGGCTTCTAGTGCATTATATCCTTGGTCATGGGAATATACCTGATCTAGTAAGATATGTGCTTTGTCATATGCTTTGATATATTCTGCATAGGGAAGCGACTCAACAGTAATCACTTCTATTTTTGATGCATGTTTTGCAGTAATAATTTCTAAGGCTTTTTCAAAAATAGGATTCCCTTTCTTTAAATAACTAGAACGATTAATTCCATGAAAGATGACTATTTTATCTTGTATAGGAGTGAGTGTATATTCTAGTTTATCTATTTGAATAGGTGTAGGCACAAGTGTTGTTGCTTTTTTAGTTCCTTGTAGACCTAGATAATAATCCATATCTGTAGGAATGATTGCTTTTACTTTCTGTTCTACAAACGTATATAACTCTTTATGTTTCTTATCTATATATTTCAGTGCAGGTCTATAACTGTCTTTTAAAGTACTATCTGTTACATAAGGCGTTAGTATATGATAGGGAAGAATCTGATTGCTTAAAAGATTTTCTACCCAAGGGGTGTCGGTTCCGCAGGCAGATAAAAAAAGTGCATTGTTATGTTCTTCTAAAAAAGCAATGCATTTTTTTTCTTTGGCGATGGTTGTACGGATACTCCATGAGTTAATAAACTGCACCACATCGTATCCTTTCATTTGCTTTCGTTGTCTCCAGAATTTATTTCCAGTTTCTACAAGCGCCATATCAATTTTTGTGATTTTATAGATGGCGCGACGCACTTTTGTGATGAACCAATTATTACGACACCAGCTTGAAGCGATAGATATATCTACCGGATATTTTTTAAAATCATCGCCCGTTCCTACAAGAGTAACGGTATGACCTAAAGAAGTCAATCCTTCTTTTAAAGAATTGTGAAAACGACTATATTCGCCTATTAAGAGTATCTTCATATCGAGGATATCAAATATACTATAATCCATTAGATGAAACCTGATTCTGTTCCTTTTGAAATTATAATAGCGACGATGTTTCGAACAGACCTTTCATTTTTGGAAGCTATGTTTCCTAATGGAGATTATAGTCACTATCCTATTTTGATTATCAATCAAACAGATGCAGAACGACAATTACATTCTAATGAAAACAATGTAAGAGTTATTAATACTGAAGAACGCGGTTTACCACAAAGCCGTAATATGGGGATTCGAAATGCAATTGGAGACGTGTGTCTTGTTGCAGACGATGATGTACTCTATGTAGATAATTTAGAGTCCATTATTCTAAATGGATATAAAACCTATCCAGATGCTGCTGTCATTACGTTTCAGTTAGTAAATACCAAAGGAACTTTATTTAGAGAGTATCCAGATGTGATACAGCATGATAAAGAATCTTTTAAAACAGTAAATGGCGTAGTGATTAGTTTTAAAAAAGATATACTTCTTAATACAAATACATTGTATAATCCTCATTTTGGATTAGGGACAATATTTAATGGGGCCAATGAGTATGTATTTATGAAGAATGTATTAAAAGCACAATTACCTGCGTATTTTGTGCCTGAAATTATTTTAAAGCATCCGGATATGAGTTCAGGTCAAGATTTAGGGAGTGATCGTTTATTATTCCTTAGAGGGGCTTTGGCTTATAAGTATTATGGAGTTTTAAGTTATCTTTGGGTGATTAAATATGTGTTTTTTTTGATGCGTCATAAATATATTAAGGCTAATGACGCTTTCGCGAAAGCAAAAACAGCTTTTTCAGGAATTAAAAAATATAAACAACTCTTAACATCTGGCGAAGAACGTAGATAAATGATAGATAACAGCAAGATCATAGAAATTCCAAGAATTACAGATCCTCGCGGAAATCTGGCAGTAATAGAAAATAATACACTTCCCTATGACTTAAAAAGGGTGTATTATTTATATGATGTGCCTAGTGATGCATATCGAGGAGGTCACTCTCACAAAAAATGCATGGAGTTTCTAGTGGCGCTAAGTGGTAGTTTTGAAGTGGTATTGGATGATGGAACTTCTAAAAAGCGAGTGACTTTAAATAAACCTAATAAAGGATTACTGATTCCTACAGGAATATGGCGAGAATTAGAGAATTTTTCTTCGGGTGCTGTTTGTTTGGTGTTGGCTTCAGAAGAATATGAAGAGGCAGATTATATCCGAGAATATGAAGTATTTATAGCTTCAATAAACTCCTAAACGTATCCCTAATTTTTCTAATATCCTTTTTATGCGAAATAAAAGTTTTATTATAAAAGCTGGGGCATGAAGTAGTTTCAATTGTTTCTTATTTAAATTGGAACTATCGATACGTTCTGTGAAAAATTGAGCTTCTTTAGGTTCATTCCAAAGTTTTGCTCTTATTACTAGAGAAAACCGATTAAGATCTAAAAACTTTTTAAGCGTTTTATTCCTTTTTTCTATCTCTTCAAATTTTACAAAATTAGGTCTATGTTTTACAGAGCCTATACTTTTATAAAGGCTTATAGGAGCATATGTATATGTGGCGCAGGGTTTTGTGCTAAAAGCAATTGGGTATTGGAGACCTATACGAATCCATAGGTCTGTATCTTGTCCGCTTTTGATAGATTCGTCATAATATCCTATAGTGTCAAAAACATTTTTTTTAATCACTGTAGAGCTACTGGTTAAGACTGTGTTTTTATAGCTCCCTTCAAAATAGTCAACTTCTAAGTGTTGTTTGTTTTTTGGATTAGGGAATGTGTATGAGGATGTTCGTTTTCCATCATGATCTTCTATGTCAATAGCTGTTGCAAATATGTCGTGTGTTGGAAATTCTCGCATTAAATTATTAATCTCTTCGAGATAATAAGGATGCCAAAGGTCATCTCCATCTAATAATGCAATATATTCTCCTGTAGCTAGTTGAATGGCTTTGTTACGAGTAGCAGCAGCTCCTTTATTATCTGTAAAGGCATGATAAATAATTTCATTGCCCATAGATTGAATCATTTCTTCACTTCTGTCTGTAGATGCATCGTTCACAACTACGACTTCGTAGTTTTGTAATGTTTGAGCAAAAACACTTTGAAGTGTTTTTTTAATAAATGCTTCTTTATTATATACCGATATGATAACAGAAAACTTAGGCATCTTTATTCTTTTTTAAAGAGGTGTAGTGCTGTAATTTATATAGGTCAAAAAGAAATAAAGATGGAGATTTCCCTATTAAGTTTTTTCGTATTTTACTCTTAAATGGTCTTATTAGCCTAAGAAATAATTTTGAAATTCTTCTCTTTTTTAATAAGGTATAACTTTTTTGTAATCCATTTAAATTATGCTCCATAAGTCCATTATCTTCATAATAAATAGTTGTTTCTACTGCATCCAGTGTTTTTTTAAGAAAACAAGTATTTGTTTCTAAACCTAAATGAATAACTGGGTTATCTATATGTAATATTTGAGCATTCAACATTTTTAATCTATTTGAAAAAAGATTGTCTAATCCATATCTATTTTCTTTACTAATATTGGCTTTATAAAAAAGTTCTTTTTTTATGAGTAAGTTCTGAGAAATAATAAACCAGGGCTGTTGATTTCGTTTTTCTATAGATTGAGATTCTCGGTGTTTTCCATAATACCAACGTAAATACTTATCTGTACTTGGTGCTGTTTCTTGATATTGAATCCCTCCAAAAAGAACATCTAAATGTTCTTGCATAGCGTCAATATAATCTTTTACAAAATAAGAAGTTGCTGGCATTATATCTGCATCTAGGAATAACAACCAATCATAAGTTGCTTCTTTTGCAAGTGCTTCACGATTTTTAGTTCTTCCTAAGTTTATGTTTTGAAGTAGATACTTAGTATTAGAGAAAGTGACAATTTCTCTATTGATTTCTATATAAGAGGATGAGTTGTCTTCAGAAACAATAATCTCAGCAACAATATCTAATGCTTTCAATTGTGTATATACGTTTTCAACCAACGCATATATATTATAGTTATATGTAGGAATTAGAATAGAAAGCATAGTTTACTTACGAAAATACGATATTAAGGAAGATCATTTATAGTATTTTTAAAAAGCATTGAATTGACAAACTTATTTTGAATTTCGATATCTCAATAACCGAAATTGCTTTTTTATTAGATGATACGGGATAATATCTTTTATATAATCCCTCCAAGTTTTTGGATTAAATGGAATTTTAGTTGCATTTGGTAGCATAGTTTCCATAAGTTCTCTATAGAAAGGGCAATTAGTGGCATGTCTTTTAGGCTCTGGGATATTAAATAAAATAGAATATACTATATGTCTGTTGTTAAGGGGAGAAAAGTATTCCATAGCTGTCATATCAGATTCGTGATACATTTTTGAAGCCCATTTTCCCATTCGTAATTCATGATAAAAGAGGTCACTTATTCTTAAATTATGTTCTTTTGCATAAGGCCTTACATTGATAAGCCATTCATTTATAGCCTTTGTGTGTATGGATATATCTTCATACTCAATAGTGGATAAGGTTTTTTGTATTGATGAAAAATCATTTTCATTATAAAACCCTCTTAGATAATCTCCTCCACCAGATAAATTGATAGAAGGTTTTTTGATATTTTCTTTAAACCAAGCGATATTTCGCGTTTTTGATAGAAAACGAGGAACTATAAAATAATTTGAAAATTCTTGTTTAAAAGTCTCAGTTAATTCTTTAAGTTTTATCTCTTTAAAATTAAGTTTAAAATATTGAGCTAATTTGGTTGCTATTTTTACATCTCGTATTACATACGTTTTTCCAGTATTAAATATATAATAGTTGATTTTATCTTTCAGATTAATACTAGCGGTAAGAAGTAATCTAGAATCATAACCAGCAGTTATTGGAAGATATACATCATCATATCGCAAAGTAATAGCTTCAATAGTATTTTTAAGAAGTTTTTGGATCTCTAAGGAAACAGTTTTTTCATCTATATTAGAGTTAGTAAAAATGGGAAGTCGCTTGACCTTCTGACATTTTATATCTAAAAAGTGGTTAGGAAGTAGTTTTTTGAAACGATCATCCCAATCCTCTTCAGAAAGCAACCAATGTTCATTAATATTTAAAAAGAGTGTAGATTCTTTTAATTGCTTTTTTGCAGTTGATATTTCGGGCGTAAGATTAAGAATGTCTAATAATAATTTATCAGATGACGATATATAATATAAGCTTTCCTCTTTCCTATAATAAAGTTGCCTTTCAGCGAAACAATCAGTCACTAGTATTTCTTCTCCTTTGGAAATATAAAAAATAGTGTACTTCCCAGACATTATTTCAAGGGCTTTGAAAAAATCTTTACGGGACTCGTATTTTACGAGTGAATCAATAATTTGTTGATTGGAATACGTAGGATTATATGGATCAATTATAAAACCTAATAAAATAATATGTTGATCATTAAGTTGTGCAGTTGTGAAGGCAAGGTCATCATGATGAAATATTGAATATGTAGCTATATTATGTTGACTATACTCTTTATCAGAAAAACTTATTTCTTTATTATTTGTTATGAAATATTGTTTTCTTTTCAATGCGCTTTAATTTATGTCTAACAATCTAGAATATCTAATATGCCTTAAAACTACTAATATAATATGTAAATATTGAAGATAAGCTCATGCTTTTGGTTGTCAAATTATTTTTTAAAAGTATTTTTGAACTATAAAAAAATAAATGACTACACGAGAGAGAACAATATTTGGTATTTGCATTTTAGTGTTGGTATTAGAATTTTTTCTTCTCATGGATATTCCTGCTTTTTGGGATGCTAAAAGTAAATTTTCAAGAGCCAATTGGCTGTTTGAATCTGACTTTGAGCAACTAGTCGTGCCCACCGAATATAATTCTGGGCATCCTCCATTATGGATATGGAGCATCGCATTATTTTGGAAAGGATTAGGAAAAGCTATATGGTCTGCACGATTATTATTATTGATCGTTAATATAGGAGTCATCTATCAATTACTCTCTTTGTTTAAGAAAACAAAATTGCCTAAAGTCCCAGAAATAGTAATATTGTTACTTTTTATAGAGCCTACGTTAGTTGCCCAAACGACAAGCTTAAATAATGATATGTTACTCTTGTTCTTTTCATTGTTAGGGATGAATAGCTTATTAAAAAATAATTGGATCTGGTATGCTGTAGGAATTACAGGTCTAGTTTTTACAAACTTGAGAGGTATCTATATTTCTATAGCTTTTATTTGTATACATATTCTATATATACGATATGCAATCTTAGAAAGTAAGCGTAAGATGTATTATAGCTATGGTGTAGGTCTTTCTATTTTTCTACTATTTTTGATGTACCAATATCAAGAACTAGGATGGGTTTTAATTACTAAAAATGAATCGTATTCTCAACATAGAGAAAGTACTACACTATTTAATGCATTTAAAAACAGTATTGCATTTGTCAAAAATCTACTTGAATATGGTCGTTTTGTAATCTGGATTCCATTGCTCTTTCTTTTGATAACACATTACAAGAAACATAAGAAAATAGGCAAGCAGTTTTTGATACTGTTTATACCTTTATGTTGCTTTCTAGGCATCTTTTTCATAGGAATGGTTCCTTTTAGTAATCCTATGGGTACTAGGTACCTAATGATATGCAACCTAATAGCAATACTTTTATTCTTTAATGTATTTTACTCAAGAAATACATTTTTTATTAAAAAACAGATTGTAGTTTTTATAATAGCACTATCATTTATTACTGGGCATTTATGGATATACCCAGTTACAATAGCACAAAGTTGGGACAGTTCTTTGGCTCATATGCGCTATTTTAAACTTGAAAACAAAATGCTTGCTTATATGCAACAAGAAAATATACCTAGTCAAATAGTAGGTACAAATCTTCCAATGCATACCAGATGGATGGCATATGCAAAAGAGAAACCATCTAAGGAAAATAACTTTGCTAGTCCAGACATCAAGGAAAATGAATATTATTTGTTTTCAAATATTGAAAATAAGACAGCAGATGAGGATATTGTAGAACTAAAAACTCATTGGGAAGTTGTTCAGGAATATACATCTATGGGAGTAGAAATGATACTTTATAGAAAGCATCATTCAGATTTGTAATACCATTTTGTAAAACTAGTATTATCTAAATCCGCTTAAAATTTGAAGCTTACTAAAGCGACGCGTCAACAGGTATAATAGGTATATAGATACCATAGATATTATAATCTGACAAGTAACATTAATGACTTCATTTTCTATAAATAGTGACAAAATGGGATAGCTAAATACCATCACAGGAGAATGATAGAGGTGTAGTAAATACGTATAGGCTCCTGTTTTAATAAACTTCACTTTTATTTCTAAGCTTACTAAAAATAGTAAAAGACCAACAGCATTGTTGAGGTACAAATTGTCATTTATAACACTTAAGATGATTAGAATAACTGCTACGCTATACAGCCAATATTTTTTAAGATAATGTGCATAAGCATCTAATAAATACCCTACGGCAAAAATTAAAGGAATATCCCATCGTATAATGACTCTTCCAAAAATTAATAATGGAACTAGAATAAAAAGCATTTTCCAGTTTTTATAAAGAATAAGCTCTACAGCAACAAAAACGATAAAAATGTCTCTTATAAAATAAGTAGGAGGATTGATAGGAACATTATTGAGAGCAAAAATTCCGTCAGTAATGATGGTATAATCAAAGACGAGTCTATTTAGATAATTAATATCGAGTACATAATAAAAGAAAGCAACAGGCAGTAATACCACCAAGTTTGCCATTAAGAAAGGAATAAGTAAACTTTTTATTTTTTTTCGAAATAGCGGTTCGTTTTTTCTTTTTGAAACAGCAGAAAATAAGTAACCGCAAACAAGTAATAATAGCGGGGTTCCAAAAAGAGGTAATTGTTCAAAAATCCAATAGGCAGTTCCTCCTTCTATAAGATTATGTTTTGTGTGATTAAAAGTGATGAGTAAGACGGCTATAAGCCTTGCGATTTCTATACCATACTTCATATGCCTTATTTACACCGTTCGTTGTACGACTTCAAAAATCTTATTGTTGTCGCATTTTAATGTTTTAGACGGATACTTAAGTAGTAAGGCATAATCATGTGTAGCCATTAAAATAGTATTTCCATTCTTATTAATTTCCTGTAATACTTCCATGATTTCTACACTCGTCTGCGGATCTAGATTCCCTGTAGGCTCATCGGCGAGGATGAGTTCAGGATCATTAAGTAATGCTCTAGCTATAGCGACGCGTTGTTGTTCTCCTCCAGACAGTTGATATGGAAATTTAAAGCCTTTGCTTTTCATACCTACTTTGGCAAGGACTTCTTCAATTTTAGCATCAATAGCTGTTTTGTCTTTCCAACCCGTAGCTTTTAATACAAAGAGTAAATTATCTTTTACCGTACGGTCATTTAAAAGTTTGAAGTCTTGAAATACAACCCCTAGTTTTCTTCGTAAAAAAGGGATTTGTTTTTCTTTTAAACCATTTAAAGTAAATCCTACAATTTCACCTTCCCCTTCAGTAAGAGGTAAATCTCCGTAGAGTGTTTTCATAAAACTACTCTTCCCCGATCCTGTTTTCCCAATGAGGTACACAAAATCCCCTTTGTGAATAGTGATTTGTACATCAGAGAGAATCATATTTTCTCTTTGATATATAGCTGCATTTCTGAGATGAAGTACGGGTTCTGACATAATAGAATAACTAACGATAAAAATAGATTAAATCTTATTATTTACGGGGGTAATCTTTTTAAAAATTCTTTTTTTATACAAATAATGTGATATAATTAAAATAATAAACGGGAGAAATGGAATAGAAAACCGACCATTATTACCATAGATAACAAGTGCTTGTCCCAATGAAGAGCCTACTATGAGAACCATACAAAAAAAGTAAAAATCAAAATGAAAAATTCTTTTCCTAATATGTGCTGTAATCAAAAGCAGACTTATGATCAAGAAAATAACATTGATCATATATAAGATAGGCATTTGTATATAAAGCCATGTACCTGTTAAGATATTTTTTGGGATTTTGTAGTTAAATTTGTCATGATTCCACAATATAGATTCTTTCCAAAAACCTACCCAAGAGACGCCCACTTGTTGTAAATAATCTGAAGGATTGTTTTTAATTAGTTCTCTGGTCATAGGATCAAAACGCTGAGAGAGTTCAGAAACAGTAATGTTTTCTTTCGCTTTAAGCGTTTCATAAACCCGCCACACCGTCATAGATACATCGCCATCAGCAGCGATGACAGAATCTCTTTTGTGTACATATAAATCACGCAAATCAGCATGCGTGTCACTCGCTTTATCTACAAAAGATACACAGCTTTGAGCAAGATTAATTCCTGAAAATGCAGTAACAGATTTATAGCCTGTATTTTGAAAATTAAGTAAACTCCATCCCTGATAACTCATAATGGCAGGAATACATAATAGGAGAGTTCTACTTATAATAGCCGTATAACGGAGATGTCTATAGTTTATTAAAAAGCAAAAAATAACAAGAGGCGTTAAGACTATAAACATAGGCCTAATCAGAAAAATAATAGCTATTAAAATACCTAACACACCGCTTTGCACATACGTAATAGTGCCTTTCTGTTTCTGCCTAAAAAAGTTGATATGAACGATATACCATAAACAAACAACTAATGAGAATAAGGTTAATGACTCTGTTAAGATCGCCCTTTCATAAAATAGAATATGTAAAAAGAATGACAAACTCAACCCATTAAATAAGGCAAGAGGAATATGATAAATAAGTTTTAAACTTGTTTTATACAGGAAAATAGAAGATAGGATGCCAAGTAGCATTTGAATAATTACAACGATACTAAAGTTAATCCCTGTAAGCATTAATAGGAATGGATATCCTGGTGTACGTAATCCATTATAACCATCTAAGCTGAACGCTCCTAATTGTTCTGCTAGCGGGACATAACTTTGAGAGTCATTAAAAATAGACACTTGATTGCTATATGTTATGGCAATCAGTATTCTACTAAAAAGACCTATAATCACTAAAAAGAGTATAGGTCTTTCTAAAGCTATTTTTTGTATGTGATGTATAAATACCTTCATGTGGATATAAAAATAAAGGTTTTCATTTGATGACAATCTCTCATAGTAATTTTTTATATACGCTTTCGCGAAAGCGTACCAAGAAAATATAGCCGTTTAAACCACTAAGTTTTAGATACTATCTGATTGTTAATTTCCTTTTTAAAACTCGACATAATTATAAAGGATTTCTACCGTTATCCATATATAAGAAAACTATCTTTGAGTTAGAAATAATAGACCCAATCTCATACATCATATCAAAAACAATCATTATGCAGAAATTCATCACGGTATTTACCGCATTTCTACTATATACAAGTATACTCTCTGCACAGCAAACCGCCATTTATACAGATGATCTTGTAAAATATAATAAGGCATTATCGCTCTACAATAGTCAGCAATATCTTGCTGCACAAACCTTATTTGAAGAAGTTAAAAACGAAACAAATGATACGACAGTTCAAGGGGACTGTGCGTATTATATTGCAAATGCTGCGGTTCGTTTAAACCAACAAGGAGCCGATAATTTAATGCAAGTATTTGTAAATGAATACCCAACAAGTACAAAGCGTAATTCGGCATTTCTAGATGTCGCTTCTTTTTATTTTGAAAATGGGAAGTATGCCTATGCTCGTAAATGGTATGATAGAGTAGATGAAGGAAGTCTTACAGGTGGTGCCAGAGAAACCTATGATTTTAATAATGGATATTCCTATTATAAGAATAAGCAATTTGATCAAGCCAAAAAGTTTTTAAATCGTGTGCGTGACTCTCAAAAATACGGATCACAAGCAAAGTATTATTTAGGTTTTATGGCCTATGAAGGTGATGAATACGAAGAAGCCGATGAACTTTTTGATGCCGTAGAAGATAAAGAAGATTATAAGGAAGAACTCGCCTATTTTAAAGCCGACTTAAACTTTAAATTAGGAAAATTTGATCAAGCCATCGCCGAAGGAAAATCACAATTGCCTACCGCAAATCCTAAAGAGAAATCAGAACTCAATAAAATTATAGGAGAAAGTTATTTCAATCAAGAGAAATATGCAGAAGCACTCCCATATTTAAAGGAATATAAAGGGAAAAGAGGCCGATGGAATAATACAGATTACTATCAATTAGGATATACGTATTACAAGCAAGGTGATTATGAAAATGCTATTAATGAATTTAACAAAATCGTTGACGGTAAAAATAGTGTTGCTCAAAACGCCTACTACCACTTAGCAGAATCCTATTTAAAAACAGAAAAGAAACAGCAAGCTCTCAATGCCTTTAAAAATGCATCAGAAATGGATTTTGATGAAAAGATAAAGGAAGATAGCGGGTTGAATTATGTGAAGCTTAGTTATGAGATCGGAAATGCATATCAAACCGTACCACAAGTCATTGCAAACTATATCAAAGAATATCCTAAAACACCTGCAAAAGCTGAATTAGAGGAATTATTGATAGATTCTTATATCACGTCCAAAAACTATAAAGAAGCATTAGTTCTTTTAGAAAAGAACAATTCTTTTGAGAGTAAAGTAGCGTTCCAAAAAGTAGCTTTCTACAGAGGCGTAGAGCTATATAATGAAGGAAATTATTTAGAATCACAAGATATGTTCAAGAAGTCTTTAAAAGAACCTAGAGATGAGCAATTTGTGACAAGAGCAACTTATTGGAATGCAGAGTGTGATTATGTATTAGGAAATCATAAAGAAGCCGTAATAGGGTATAAGCAATATGCGCAGAGTAGCAATGCTATGGCAACCCCAGAATATCAAGACCTTAATTATAATCTTGCCTACGCTTATTTTTCTGATAAAGATTATGAAAATGCAGCTTCTTATTTTGAGAAGTTCACGACAGAAAATGCAGAAGATAGAGTACGACGCAATGATGCTTATTTACGTTTAGGCGATAGTCGTTTTATTTCTAGTAAATACTGGCCAGCACTCGAAGCTTATAATAAAGCCATCGAAATTAATGCCGCCGATAGAGATTATGCGACCTTTCAAAAATCAATGAGTTATGGGTTTGTAAACCGAAATGAAGATAAAATCAATGGTCTTAAAAATTTCACGCAAAGCTTTCCAAAATCTAGTTATAGAGATGACGCGCTGTATGAACTAGGAAATGTATACGTCTCTCAAGATAATAATGATCAAGCGATTGCAGCATATGATCAATTGGTTCGTGATGTGCCTGGAAGTTCGTATGTCTCTCGTGCATTACTTAAAAAAGCATTGATTTATGATAATAATAATCAGTCAGACCAAGCACTTACGATTCTTAAAAAGGTTGCTGGTGATTACCCAGGAACTCCAGAAGCCCTACAAGCTGTAACAACTGCAAAACTGATCTATATAGATTTAGGGCGTGTGAATGAGTATGGGCAATGGGTGAGTACGTTAGACTTTATAGATGTAGAAGACGCAGAACTTGATGATGCAGCCTATGCTTCGGCAGAAAAACAATACTTAGAAAACAATACAACACAAGCAACACGTTTGCTGGATGAGTATATTGAGAGTTATCCTAATGGACAGCACGCTCTGAAAGCCCATTTTTATCTGGGACAACTCGCTTTCGCGAAAGCGGACTATCCCACAACCATTCCACATTACCAGTTTGTGATTGCTAAAGAACGCTCTGAATTTACAGAGCAAGCATTGGCTAGACTAGGACAAGTATTTTTAACTGAACGTACCTATGCCGAAGCAATTCCGGTATTACAACGCTTAGAAACCGAAGCCGATTTTCCGCAGAATGTCATTTTTGCACAATCTAACTTGATGAAATCACATTATGAGTTAGAACATTATGCAGATGCAGTTACCTACGCAGAAAAAGTACTGACCAATACAAAAATTGATAATGCGGTAAAAAGTGATGCACAAGTCATTATTGCAAGAGCCTCTATTAAAACAGGAGATGAAGACCGTGCAAAAACAGCCTATGCATCGGTACAAGAAATTGCAACAGGAGCACTGGCAGCAGAAGCATTGTACTACGATGCCTATTTTAAACACAAAGCCAATGATTTTAAAGGGTCAAACACCACTGTGCAAGAACTTGCTAGAGATTATAGTGGCTATAAAGAGTTTGGCGCTAGAGGTCTTGTGCTCATGGCAAAAAATTTCTATGCGTTAGAAGATGCCTACCAAGCCACGTATATTCTAGAAAGTGTGATCACTAATTTCTCTGACTATCCAGAGATTGTACAAGAAGCACAAGAGCAACTCGCACTGATCAAAGCAAATGAAGCAAAAACAAATTCTTCTGTAGAAGAAGGCGGTAACTAATTTTTATCAATCACAGACATAATCTATTTATATATGATAATTCATCAGATCAAAACATATAAAACTATTTTCCTACTTGCTTTAGGATTAGGCGCTTCTCAAGCATATGCGCAAGAAGAAGAGAAAGAAGAAAAGCAAGACTTAGGAACAGAAGTGGTTAATGTAGTAAAACCCTATACACCTACCATCAGTGATGCGTTTAAAGTAAAGGCAACCCCAAAGCTGAATGACTCTGTAAACACCGCTAAGAAGAAAGTTACATACAGTATTTTCTCTGTACCAGTAGCAAGTACGTTTACACCTGCCAAAGGAAAAGCAGCAGCAGTTAAGAAAGCGCCTAAATTGAAGTTGTATGATAATTATGCAACCATAGGTTTTGGAAGCTTTACATCGGTGCTCGCTGAGTTTTATAGTAACTTTCAAATAAGTCGTACAGAAGATTTTGGTGTATTCTTAAATCATAACTCCTCACAAGGAGGTATTGATAATGTACGCGTAGATGATTTCTTCTATGATACCCGTTTAAACTTAAATTATGGCGCCAGAGAACGTGATTTCTCTTGGCGTACAGATCTTGATGTGCAACATCAAGTATTTAATTGGTATGGAATATCTCCTACAATTGTAGATGCAGGTGCTCCAGAAGCTCCTATTCTTACCGATGATTTTGATGTCACACATTCGTATATCACAGGAGCTATTAATGGAAGTGTAGCTTTTAAAGATGGTATATTTAAAGGAGGAAGAGGTACTGTACGTTATTTAAGTGATTCAGAAAGTAGTAATGAATTACGTGCTATTGTAAAACCAACGATAGAGTTTCCTATCGCTGGCGAAAATATCACGACAGCATTTACAGTAGATTATGTGAGTGGTAGTTTTGCAAATGACTTTGCTCCAAACCTTGAAGAAACAAATCACAGTATTTTGAATGTAGGCGTAAATCCAAGCTTAGTTATTTTAAGAGATGATCTTACTGTAAATTTAGGAGTTGCTGGTTTTGTGAGTTTAGATAGCGAAAATAGTGATACAGACATTTTTGTATATCCAAGAATTACAGCATCCTATCGTGTGGTCGGTGATTATTTTATCGCCTATGGAGGATTAGAAGGAAACCTACAACAAAACAGTTATTATGACTTTGTACAAGAAAATCCTTTTGTTGCACCATCACTTGCTATTACACCTACCGATCAACAATATGATGGATATGTAGGAATGAAAGGTAAGCTTTCTAATAATGTAAGCTATAATCTAAGAGCTAATTATGCTTCCGAGAGCAACAAAGCATTATTCATATTTAATCCCGCACAAGTAGCCTCTGAAGTAGCATTTTTAAATGGTAATTCGTTTAGTGTTATTTATGACGATGTAGAGACATTAGGCGTTTTTGGAGAACTTAATTTTGATGTAAATAGTAACTTCAAAATGAAGATTAACGGACAATACAACTCATATACAACAGATAATCAAGCAGAAGCTTGGAACTTACCAGAATTAAGAGCTTCTGTATTTGCAGATTATCAAATCACGCAACAATGGTTTGCAGGAATCAATCTGTTCTTTGTAGGAGAACGTCAAGATTTAGTATTCTCAAATGACCCTACAGATATTCTAGCACAACCACAAATCACAACCTTAGATAGTTATTTAGATGCAAACGCACATGTAGGATATCGCTTTAATGATAGACTCTCTGCTTTTGGAAGGGTAAATAATATTCTAGATAGCGATTATCAAAAATGGTTAAACTATGAGGTACAAGGTCTTCAAGGAATGATAGGAGCTACCTATAAGTTTGATTTTTAATAAAGAGGGAAGTCTTTTTATGAGACGATGTATAATACGGTTTTCCTCACTTTAAGGAAGAGCAAACAAAATGATGTTAAGAAATAGTATGTTTCTCGTAATGGCTTAGAAAATAAGTATAGATACATTTTTTTAAAAGGTTGTAGCACTTTCATTAAAAGTGACGCAACCTTTTTGAGTTTTATGAATCTTCTAAATATAAAATACGACTAATTTGATTTTACGTATTTTTATATAACCCCCTAGAATATTAAATTATGTTACAACGAACTATAACCTATATATTTCTATTGATCATGTGTTTTTCCTGCGCATCTGATGATCCAGAAACGGCAGAAAGTGCTTGTGAGTTAGTAGATTGTGCTACCGTAAGTTTAGCCTTGCAATTTGTGTCTAGCGAAACAGGTGAAGATTTACTATCTAATGAAACCTTCCCTGTAGAGAGTTTACAGATTAGAAATATGCAAACCAACGAAGCTATTTCTTTTGGAGTAGGAACTGCAGGAACAGAACGCACTATTATCTCACTTCCTACATTTGTAGAAAGTAGCGACCTAGAAAACTATTTAATTACAATACCTGAGATATTTGAATTTGGATTTAGCTTTTCAGTAGAAGTTATAGAAGATCCATGCTGTTTAGGTAATAATTATAGCAATGTTGCTATAGATGCAGATAACGTGCAAATTGAAAATACAGAATTTGGTATTTATAGATTGTTGTTTTAAAAGTATTTTGAAACTATTGTAAAAGGACGATGTTTTGTACTTTAGTGCAAAATCTTTGTCATGCGAATAGTTACTTTCTTATCTCTTTTTATAATTGCTGTTTCTTGTACCTCAAAACAAGAAGTAGACCTTATTGTTACCAATGCAACGGTGTATACGGTTAATGACGCTTTCGCGAAAGCAGAATCATTTGCCATTAAAGATGGCGCTTTTGTAGCAGTAGGAACCTCTCAAGAAATCACAGCCACATACACAGCATCAGAAGTGATAGATGCTTCGGGAAAAACGATTCTTCCAGGATTAATTGATGCTCATTGTCATTTTTTCGGATTAGGCCAAAACCTACAAGTAGTAGATTTGGTAGGTACAACAAGTTATAATGAGGTGTTGGAACGTGTTTCCGCTTTCGCGAAAGCGAACCCAGCCACCACTTTCTTACGAGGAAGAGGATGGGATCAAAACGACTGGGAAGTTAAAGAGTTTCCCACCAAAGAAAAATTAGATGCCTTATTCCCTAATGTGCCCGTCGCATTAGAACGTGTAGATGGTCATGCATATCTTGTAAATCAAAAAGCATTAGACCTAGCAGGAATTACAGATGCAACAGTAGTAGCCGGCGGAGAAATCGTTAAAGAAAACGGAAAGATTACAGGGGTATTAGTAGATCGACCACAAGAATTGGTAGACGCTGTTATGCCCAAAGCGAGTAGAGCACAAAATATTACATCTCTTAAAGATGCACAAGAACTCTGTTTCTCCTTCGGATTAACAACCGTAAATGATGCAGGATTAGATAAACCTATTATCGAACTCATCGATAGTCTTCAAACGGCTGGAGATCTAAAAATGCGTGTATATGCCATGATTAGTAATAACCCTAAGAACTTAGATCATTACCTAACGACTGGTAAAGTGAAAACAGACTATTTGAATGTACGTTCTGTAAAAGTATATGGGGATGGTGCTTTAGGATCTAGAGGCGCTGCATTAAAAGAATCGTATAGTGATAAAGATGGACATTTTGGCGCGATGATTACACCTGTAGCAGATATTCAAAACCTTTCGAAGCGTATTGCTGCAGCAGGTTATCAAATGAATACGCATGCTATCGGAGATAGTGCAAATGTTGTAGTACTAAGAGCATATAAGGAAGCGTTACAAAATGTGGAAGATCCACGTTGGAAAGTAGAACACGCACAAGTAGTCGCACAAAATGATTTTGATTTCTTTAATCAGAAAATCATTCCGTCTGTACAACCTACACATGCTACAAGTGATATGTACTGGGCAGAAGATCGAGTAGGAGCAGAGCGTATTAAAGGAGCCTATGCCTTTAAGGATTTATTAAAGAAGTCTGGAATTGTTGTACTAGGAACCGATTTTCCAGTAGAACAGGTAAGTCCGTTTTATACGTTTTATGCCGCCGTAGCACGTAAAGATTTAAAACAATATCCAGAAGGAGGATATCAAATGGAAAATGCATTAACCAGAGAAGAAACCTTAAAAGGAATGACGATTTGGGCAGCCTATTCTAATTTTGAAGAAGCCGAAAAAGGAAGTATAGAAACAGGAAAGTTTGCCGATTTTATTATCATGGATAAAGACATCATGACCGTAACTGAAGATGCAATTCCAAACCTAGAAGTAAGAGCAACCTATGTAGGAGGAGAGAAGGTATATGGGGAGTAAAAAAACAATTTTTGCTTTTGGAACAGCAGCCTTATTGATCTTTTTGCTTTTTCCTAGAGTAGCAGGTTATGTGTATAGATTTAGTAGTGATCCTATAGAAATAGAAGAAAAAAAACAAGAATATTGGGAATTAGCTGAACAAAAAGATGTTTCTATAGCTAATTTGTATAGTGTTCAAAATAGACAAAGAGATATAGGATTATGGCTTTTTGTACGATATCTAGAAAAAGATACTGGGTATACTAATCCCAGAGTGACACTGTTAATGAGATGGAAAGTCTTGTTTGAATACTGGAAACTAACCTCTAAAGAGTAATCATTGACACCTCAAGATCACCTTATAGAACTCGCACATTATAGAATGCCTTTTGGTAAATATAAAGGTGAATACCTAGTTGATATTCCAGAGTATTACTATGTGTGGTTTAAGCAAAAAGGATTTCCAGAAGGAAAGCTAGGGCGTTTACTTCAGGAAATGTATGAGATCAAAGTCAATGGCTTAGAGCCTATGATTAAAAAAGTACAACGGTCCTATGGGAAGCCTTCTAATTTAAGGTAAATCGATATGATATTCTTTTTACTCGTTTTTTATATACATTCCTTTTGATTCAGGTAACGTATCTTTAAAACCGAATTTTTCATATAAAAATGAAGCATCTCCATCTGCTATTAGACTTGTATAGCATGATTTGGGTAATTTTGTTTTTATAAAAGTAGCTATATATTCCATTATTATTTTGCCAATTCCGTTACCCTGTTTTTCAGGAATTACACAAATATCTACTACTTGACAGAAACATCCGCCATCTCCTATAATCCTTCCCATTCCAATAACGTTGTCTTCTTCTTTTATCATCAAGGAATATATTGAATTATTTAATCCAACTTCGCATGCTTCACTCGTTTTTGCAGATAGACCGCAATGAACTCTCATTTGTTGATATACTCTTAGAGGTATTTTGTCTTCAATTACGTTCATTACTAATGTTTTCACAATCCTTTATGTATAATAAATATAGCTGGGCGTTTATGAAGATCTGGTAAATTGGTTTTCCAAAAACTGGCTTTCTTCGTTTGGATGAACTCGGTGGGTAAGGTAATGTCACACGCTATACAAACAAGAGTGTCAGGACGAACCGTATTAACAATATCGGTGAGCATTTTGTCATTACGATACGGTGTCTCAATAAATAATTGAGATTGACCCGTCTCGAAAGATAATTTTTCGAGACGTTTCAATTCCATTTTACGTTGTTTCTGCTCTATGGGTAAATAGCCATTAAAAGCAAAATTTTGTCCATTCATGCCGCTACTCATCATTGCCATCAAAATAGAAGATGGTCCTACGAGCGGTACAACTTGAATGCCTTTTTGATGTGCAATTTTCACCACATCGGCACCAGGATCTGCGACACCTGGTACTCCTGCTTCTGAGAGTAACCCCACAGAAATACCTTCAAAACAAGGGTCTAAATACGAAGGTAGTTCTTGCTCATCTGTATACTTGTTTAAGAGTTTGATCTGCAATTTAGGCTGTGATTTCCCTGGGGAAATAGCTTTGATAGATCGGCGTGCTGTTTTTTCATTTTCAACGATATAATGATCTATTAATTCTATGACTTTCTTTACCGATAACGGTATCACTTCAAGAGCACTTGTTTCTCCTAAAGTTGTAGGGATAAGGTATAATTTGCCTAGTGTTTGGGGTTCACTCATAGGAATTATTATTTAATAATTAGTTTCTGGGTATATCTAGTATTTTTTAATTGTAAAAGATATACACCAGCCGTTAGGTCTCCTATGTTTATTGTTGTTTCAAGTGTTTGTATAGGAGCTGATTTGACAAGCTTTCCAGTAATATCAAAAATGCTTACGGTATCAGTACTTGGTACATTTGAAAATGCAATGTTTACCGTTTGTGATGCTGGGTTTGGATATACACGTATGTTATTTTCTTGTGTAAACTCATCTGTACTTAATAAATTGGCATCTACCACTCTGTATACAGTACCTGCAAGACCTGAGATGTATAATTCTTTGTTTTGATCTTCTCCAAATGTCACAAATGAGTTTCCATTAAATGATTCACTAAAAGTAATCGCCGCTGGTGTCGTAGCATCTACATATCTAATATCATCTGCACAGGTATCAGAAAAGAAATACAGTCCTTGCATTGTTGGGAAGTCAGCACCTCTATATACATATCCGCCTACAACAGAGAAAAAGCCACAACTATTGTCATGTGTATACTCTGCTACAGGAAATGTAAGTTCGCTTGGATCTGGACATCCAGAAGTATTAAATGTACTACTTCCTTCATAACAACGCCATCCATAATTATGACCTCCTCCAGTGCCGCGATCTATTTCTTCTACGGCATTTTGGCCCACATCACCTATCCACATTGCACCAGTTTCATCATCAAAAGAAAAACGAAATGGATTACGAAGTCCATAATCCCATATTTCCCCTCTAAAGCTAGTTTGGCCCACAAAAGGATTTGTATCTGGAATACTATAATTTAGTCCGTTATCTTGATTGTCAACATCTATACGTAGCATTTTACCTAATAGAATACTAGGATTTTGAGCTCTATTGCCAGGATCGCCGCCGCTTCCTCCATCACCTAAGCCAATATATAAAAAGCCATCATTGCCAAAAGCAAGACCACCTCCATTGTGATTTCCAAACGGCTGGTCTACTTGTAAGATTGGAAATTCTGAATTTGGATCTGCAATATCTGGATCCCCTGTTACGGTATATCTTGATATTTGAGAGTCACCATTACTTCTTGTATAATGCACATAAAAGAAGCCATTGGTTGCATAATCTGGATGAAAAGTAAGACCTAAAAGCCCTTGTTCATTACCATTGTCATTTACAGCAATCGAAATAAAAGGAGTGCTGTTTACAGTGTTATCATCATTAATAATTCTAATAGAGCCCGATTGCTCTACAATAAAGAGTCGATCATCTCCTGCGTTTTGTATGTCCACAGGACGATTAAAGCCCGAAGCAATTTCTAAAATATCAATATCTGGATCTTGACCATACGCGATATAGGTTGCTAAAAATAATGTAAGTAGGATTTTAAATTTTTTCATAATAAGATAGTTTTTCTAAATATACAAAATCTGTATATAAATAGTCAACTAACTTATTCTCTTAGCAATAATATCACACGCTTCGTCTAGCATTTTGTAGACACGCTCAAAACCATCATCGCCACCATAATACGGATCAGGAACATCAACTCTTTCTCCTGGGAATAGCGTATCTAAAATCATAGAGACTTTTGCGCGATCGTTAGTACCATCAGCAAGTGCGAGTACATTTTCTAGATTAGAACTATCCATTACATAAATATGATCAAAATCTTTATAATCGATGCTTGTGAATTGTCTTCCGCGAAGACTAGAAATATCTAATCCATATTTTTTTGCCACAGCAATGCTTCTTCTGTCAGGTGGATTTCCTACATGCCAGTTTCCAGTTCCAGCAGAATCTACGATAAATCGATTGGTATCTACTTTATGACGTAGAATTCCTTCAGCCAGTGGAGACCGACAGATGTTGCCAAGGCATACCATGAGGACCTTAGTTTTATTCATAACGATTGGTTTTGGGGATACTAAAATAGGGATTGTTATGCTTTTTAGGATCAAAGTGGCCTAGAAGTTTATACGGTGCTGCGTATTACCTTTATTGTTTTGAAAACCGAACTTCAGAACTCGTGAGTGGCCAATCACAAAAACCGTCATTTCCTTCAAAAGCTTCTAAGAATTTTAAACTAAAGACGGTCTCATCACTTATACTTACCGTTTCGTTGAGGTTTTCTTCAGGTCCTAGGAGTACATGTATATCTCCTTCAACACCAAAACCACAAATAATGGCAGATCGTACATAGCGTGTTAATATTGCTTGATCACACGCAATTACAAACTCGACCTCTGCTCTAAGGAAAAGCCCACCTTGGATGTCTTGATCGTCTCTAAAAATTTCAAAACGTCTGGTATTAGGTCTATTTGTTGTGATTTCAATCACCTCAGGAGTGATAATAGTGGGACCTTGAAAACCATCCTGAATACTTGTATGGCTATAACTCCCTATAAATAATTGATCATCTACACCATCTACCACATAAATATCATATGTAAAAGGAGAATTTAAACGCCCTCCTAAGCTAATAATTGGACCTATGCTATTGAGGTTTGTAAAACATAAACCATTTGTTAAACATAGTTTCACATCTAAAACAAAACGATCAGTACACTGAATATCACTCGTGCTAAATCCAAAAAAATCGAGTAGTTCTTGAGTTGTGATTACAATGTTTGTAATAGGGAGTTCTGCAGTTAGATCAAAATCATTTCTAGATAATGTCTTAAATAATCGTGACGCTTCTGTACGATCTCCATTTTCTGAAGTTCTATCCTCAAAAGAGAGGAAAAGTTCGACGGTATCTAATAAATCTCCACGTTGTTCATCCTGATGCTCTAATCGTATAGAAATAGGACGATCTGGTGCTGAGGTATCAAAAGTTAAATTTTCTATTTCAAGCGTTCGTAAGACGGCCCCCGTTCGCACATTATTAAAAACGATGTCTACTGCATTTTCTTCTTTTGAGCAAGAGATCATACATAGACTACAAATCAAAATTAAGTAGTGTGTTTTCATGGTGTTATCTAGTAAACTTTCGATATCTATTAAAGTATCGGAAGTGGTTATAACGTCAAAAGAACATGAAACAGTTGTTATACAGGGTTATACCGATAAAAATTTGCTTTTTAAAAGTGTACGATGACTACTTTAGATTAAGTTCATACGATTACTGTTTTTAATGTATATACGCTTTCGCGAAAGCGTATACTACCATACTTTTATTTCAAAGAAGGTAAAATTAAATCCTGTACAATCTTAAAAGGAAGCTTATCTTCTTGAGAGTTATAAGCACCTCCTGTAAACACAATAATCATATCTTGCTCTGGAAATACCATAATATATTGACCTCCATTTCCTGTTGCTAGTGTAGCAGATATAGGTTGTCCTTGTAAGTTAAAAGGAAATTGCCACCATAAATAGCCATAATCAATTCCAGTGATTTGTGTATGAATGGCAGTAGCTCTATTAATCCATGATTCGGAGACAATTTGTTGTCCGTTCCAATTTCCTTTTTGAAGCATGAGTTTTCCAATTTTAGCCATATCTCTAGGAGTCATGTAAATACGCTTAGCCGTATTAATGACTTCTTTATTGGTGGTTGTGTGTCCTCGCTTTATATTTGTAATTCCTAACGGATCAAAGAGATACTTTTGAGTAAATTCTTCTAGAGGCATCCCCGAAGCTTGTTGGATAATTTCGGCGGCTAGTAAGGTTCCCATAGAGCAGTATAAGGATGTCTCTCCGGGTTCGCGTACCATCGGAAGGTCTAATGTATATTGTAACCAGTCTTTCTTTTTATATACCCGATCTTCTTGTCCTTTTGATTTTTTATCCCAATCATTACATTCTAGTCCAGTACTCATGGTAAGTAAGTGCTTGATGGTAATCTTTTCTTTTCTAGGATCTAAGTTTTTCTCGGGGACTGGGGATTTTAGGTATTTAGAAATAAGATCGTTTTCATTTTCTATAAATCCTTTGTCAATCGCTATTCCCATAAGAATGGATTTAATGCTTTTATTTACAGAGCGTAAATCCTGTTGTTTATCATACGCATAGTCTTGATAGTAGTGTTCAAAAACAATATGATCATTTTTAATAATTAATGCACTATGTATTTTATGATCTATACCAGCCAATTGTGTAAATCCTTTTTGTAGTAATGTGGTATCAATATCTTGTGATTGTAAATCACCGGTTTTCCAACCATCTGTATAGTGTGCAGGAGGTGTATATGTATATGCTTGTTGTGCAAAGCTTGAAAAGGAAAGAAGAATAAGAAAAAACGAATATACTTTTTTTATGTTCATATTAGATGAAGATGCTATTACTTTAGAGAAATGATGCTTCTAAAATAATACTGAATTTTTAGAAAAGAATTAAATAAAACATAAAAGGGATCAAATAGTACTATTTGATCCCTTTTTGAATTGAATTAAGCGAACTGTATTTATACAGTTAATTTTTTATTTAAATCTTCTACGTATTTACGGAATTGCTTATCAGTAGAAGCAAGGTTGTCTACAGTTTTACATGCGTGTAATACAGTGGCATGATCTCGTTGTCCTATTTGAGAACCAATACTTGCCAGTGATGCTTTTGTTAATTTCTTAGCAAAGAACATCGCAAGTTGTCTTGCTTGTACAATATGACGTTTACGTGTTTTAGATTGTAAGGTGTCTACATCCATTTGGAAATAATCAGATACGATTTTTTGGATATAATCGATAGATACTTCACGTTTGGTATGCTTCACATAATTATCTACAATCTTTTTCGCAAGATCTAATGTGATTTCTTTCTTATTGAAAGAAGAATGTGCAATTAATGAAATGATGGCACCTTCTAGCTCACGAATGTTTGTTTTGATATTATTAGCTAGAAACTCAACGATCTCTTCTGGCATTTCCACACCATCTTGGTAGAGTTTGTGTTTTATAATAGAGATACGTGTTTCGAAGCCAGGATGTTGTAACTCGGCAGATAATCCCCATTTAAAACGAGATAATAAGCGTTGTTCTATGTCTTGCATATCTACAGGAGCCTTATCACTAGTAAGGATCACTTGTTTTCCATTTTGGTGTAAATGGTTGAAGATATGGAAGAATACATCTTGTGTACCTGCTTTTCCACTTAGTAATTGAATATCATCAACGATGAGTACATCTATTACTTGGTAGAAATGAATAAAATCATTTCTATTATTTTTCTTTACAGACTCTATATATTGTTGTGTAAACTTCTCTGCGGAGATATAAAGAACTGTTTTTTCTGGATATTGATCTTTAATATGAACACCAATAGCATGTGCTAAATGGGTTTTTCCTAAACCTACGCCTCCAAATATAAGTAATGGATTAAATGAGGTTCCCCCAGGTTTATTAGCCACAGCCATTCCTGCAGAACGAGCTAGGCGGTTAGAATCCCCTTCAAGGAAATTATCAAAATTATAACTTGGATTGAGTTGAGACTCAATTTGTAAATTGCGGATACCCGGAATTACAAATGGATTTTTTAACTCAGGGTTTTTATTCTTTAATGGCGCATCTACTTCTTGAGATTTTAAAGAAGTTCTATTTGCACTAGGTATTTTCTCCGTAAATGGTTGATTATTACCATAGGTGTTTTCCATTTTAATTACATACACCAGCTTTGCGTTCTCCCCCAGTTCCTTATTAAGTGCCACTTTTAAAAGCTTAACATAATGCTCCTCTAGCCACTCATAGAAAAACTTACTAGGCACTTGTATATTTAATGCCACATCTGTAAGCTTTACAGCCTTGATAGGTTCAAACCACGTTTTATATGCTTGGGGTGTGATGTTGTCTTTTATAAAAGACAGACAATTATCCCATACAGATTGCGCAGTTCTACTCATTCGTTAGTTTAAATTATTTGGTTGTTAGTTGTAATAGGAGGTTAAAAATATTTCAATTATTAACATAATTGTTCCCCGTTTTAACCTGCAGCAAATATGTGAACAATTTTTTGAAAAAAAAAACGACTTAGGGGTTGTTTTTCGATTAATTTTTGTGCATACTTTACATGTTTTAAATCTACAAAAAAAAAACATACCATTTCTTGAAAACACATAATTCTTTTATAAAAGTTAGATATGCCGAAACAGACCAAATGGGAGTGGTGCATCACGGCAATTACCCGCAGTATCTTGAAATAGCAAGGCTTGAGTGGTTAGATGCCTTAGGTATATCTTATAAAACCATGGAAGAAAACGGTGTCTTTTTACCTGTATATACTATCGGTATAACTTACAAGAAACCAGCACAATTTGATGATGAGTTAAAGGTTGTAGTTAGCTTACGGGATTTGCCTACAGTTCGTATCATTTTTGATTATAAAATTTATAATCAGCATGATGAATTGTTAACAACTGCACATACAGAATTAATTTTTATGGATGCAGCAAAAAATAGACCGATAAGATGTCCTGCTTATATTCTCGATAAACTACAAGATTAATCTTCTTTTTCTTTGACTTTTACGCCGTAGATATTTTTTACAAGTATACTTTTTTGCTCAAAATCTTTCTTTCGGATGGCTAATGTATACTCACAAGCTAATTCAGATTTCTGACCAATAATTCGAATATTTTGTTCTTTAATCACTCGCATTACTTTATTCATGAGTGCATATTCAAATGTGATTGTAAGTTCGATATCGATGGTTTTTTCTTGAATAGCGGCTTTTTCTAATGTAAGTTGTGCCGCAGTACGGTAGGCATTGATTAATCCACCAACGCCTAGTTTAGTTCCCCCGAAGTAACGTACTACGACCACAAGTGTATTGGTAAGTTCGTAGGCTTGTAATTGACCATATATAGGTGCCCCAGCACTATTTGAAGGTTCTCCATCATCATTAGCACGATACCGATTATACTCCTTTCCAAGGACCCATGCATAACACCAGTGACGTGCCTGATGATGTTGTTTTTTAAGGGTTTCAATGCATTCTTTTATCTGATCTTCATTCTCAACAGGAAAAGCATATCCATAAAACTTACTATTTCGGTCCTTAAATAATGCTTCAGGCGATGGAGTTGTAATTGTTTTATAGGTGTCTTTCATAGTAAACTGTACGTGTTTTTTATACGTTCCTGTCTGCCGACAGGCAGGTTCGCGAAAGCGTATAAGTTAAGAATGTATATGATTTCACGAAAGTGAAACGAATATAATAGAAATCACTGCAAGGGCAATACCTATCCAATTTTTAAGATGTAATTTTTCTGTAAATAATAAAATACCTAATAAGGTAGAGATCATAACCACGCCTACATTATTAATTGTAAATATCGTAGAACTATCAAAAGCGTCATTTCGCAGTGCTTTGACCAAAAAATACATAGAACCATAATTAGGAATGCCTAGACAGATACCCGCGATGATATTTTTACTGTCAAAAGTAAAACGCTTTCGAAGGATTTGTCCAACAATGATAAGCACGCCTATAACACCAGCTGTCCCAAAAACCATGGTTAAAAATATAGGGAGTTCTCCTTGACTAAGATATTTCCCTTCTAGATATTTGATGCTCGTATCAATAGCACCACTTCCTAAAAAGACAAGTACTGGAAAAATGAGATCTGTTTTTTTAAATGCAATTCCATCTTTAGATTTTATAGAAGCAAGATACACGGCAATAAGTGCGATGATAATTCCTGTTGTTTTAAAGAAACCTAATGACTCTTTATAATAGAGTATTCCAAAGAGTATAGGGATGACCACACTCATTTTTGTGGCAACCGAAACCACAGAGAGTCCGCTACGTTGTGTGGTGAGTGCCATTAAATTAAAAATGAGGATAAATAAGAACCCCAGAGCTACAGCAGAAAAAAACCAATCTTGTTGAGGGACTGATGTGATTGTAATCGCTCCATTATATAATAGGAGTCCTAGTGTACTTGCTGTAAAATAATTGACAACAATAGCATGAAGGGTGTTTATTTTAAAACGAGAGAATAACTTAAAGACCACAAAAATGATACTAGAAGAGGCAATACTAAGTAGTAAATAGATCACGAGGTTTTGTTTTTGTAAGTCGTAAGGATATCTCCTTTTATATCTTGAGAGGTGGCTGTATGTTGTTTGTGAAATATAGGCGCTTTGGTACCTTCACCAAAAGTTGTTTTTCCTGTAAATACGTTTGCTTCATCCCAGATGCCACTATCTATAAAACGTTGCAATGTTTTGGCGCCCCCTTCTACAATCATAGATTGTATTTCTTTTTCATAAAGTAGCGCAACGACTTCTTTAGGGTCTTGTGATGTAATCACGATGGTTTCCGCTTGATCATTAAAGACCTGCACATCTTTAGGTAGGTCTGTTTTATTGGTAAGGACAACACGTATGGGTGATATACCATGCCAATCTCTTGTTGTCAATGAAGGATTGTCGGCAAGTACAGTTTGCGCACCTACCAAAATAGCCTGTTCTTCACTACGCCATTTATGCACTAATTGCCTTGAATATGAATTTGTAATCCACACAGGCGCTTTTTTGTCTCTATGCTTGGGAGCGATGTAACCATCTAAGGTCTCTGCCCATTTTAATATAATATAAGGACGCTTTTTCTCATGATAGGTAAAAAAACGCTTGTTGACCTCATAGCATTCTGTTTCTAATACACCAACAGTCACATCGATACCTGCTTCTAATAATTTTTTAATACCATTACCCGCTACTTTCGCATACGGATCTGTAGTGCCTATCACTACTTTCTGAATACCAGAAGCAACGACAAGATCTGCGCAAGGCGGTGTTTTTCCATAGTGACTGCAGGGTTCTAAAGTAACATATAAGGTAGCTTTCTCAAGGAGATCAGGCGTATGCTCTTGTGCATATGTAATCGCATTTACTTCGGCATGAGGTCCTCCATAGGCACTGGTGTATCCTTCGGCTATGATGCAGTTATCTACAACTAAAATCGCTCCTACAGATGGATTAGGCATTGCACTTGGTAGTCCATTTTTAGCTAAATCTATACAACGTTTTATGTACTTTTCCTGTATCTTCACACTGCAAAAATAGAACTATAACTTTCGATGAGCAAACCTATTATTCGCCCTATAGAAAAGGCAGACAATGAGCAAGTTGCTGCGATGATTCGTAAAATACTTATAGATATTGGAGTTCCAAAAGTGGGTACCGCCTATGAAGATGCTTCTTTAGACCGTATGTTTGAAACATATGATCGCCCTAAAGCGGCTTATTTTGTGGTCGTATCAGACGCAAAAGTGATTGGTGCTGCAGGCGTTGCACAACTGGATCATTATAAAGGGAATGTCTGTGAGTTACAGAAAATGTATTTCTTGGAAGAAGCCAGAGGCAAAGGGCTCGGTAGCGAGATGATGAAAACCTGTCTCGATACCGCGCGTCGTTTTGGATATGACCAATGTTATTTAGAAACCATGCCCTATATGGAAGCTGCTCAAAAATTGTATCAACGCACTGGGTTTCATTATATAGAGGGTCCTATGGGAGATACAGGACATTTCTCGTGTCCCGTACATATGCTTATTGATTTATAAAAATTGTAGATACACTTTCGTGAAAATAAAAGACCTTCGCACCACTTTTGTAGCTCGTTTACAGGATCAGTATCTGCCTGAAGAAGTGCAAAGCTTTTTCCAGATCACAGCACAACATTTCTTGGGGTATAGCCGAATGGAAATTGCACTTAATCTCAATGAGGAGGTTAGTGATGTGAAAATGAAACAAGTTTTAGATACCTGCGATCGATTACAACATCATGAGCCTATACAATATATACTAGGTGATACTGAATTTTATGGACTTCCTTTTAAAGTAACTCCGGCTACATTAATTCCAAGACCAGAAACCGAAGAACTTGTTGCTTGGATTCTAGAAGACTATCAAGCAGATAAAGAGATTCAGGTAGTAGATATAGGGACAGGTTCTGGGTGTATAGCGATTAGCCTAGCCAAACATCTTACAAATGCGAAAGTAATGGGATATGATATTTCAGAAGATGCTTTAAAGGTGGCTTCTGAAAATGCAACTTCTAATGAAGTGAATGTTACTTTTAATCAGGTAGATATTTTGCAGACAAAAACATTAGATGACACTTTCGATTGCATTGTCTCCAATCCTCCTTATGTACGCGAACTCGAAAAGGAAGAGATTCAATCCAATGTATTAGATCATGAGCCACATACAGCGCTATTTGTATCAAATACAGATCCGTTGGTATTTTATCGTACTATTGGAAAACTAGCATTTGATAACTTATCAGGAAACGGTAGTTTATTTTTTGAAATCAATCAGTATCTTGGTAAAGAAACGGTACAACTCCTTAAGAATATCGGATTTAAAAACATACTACTGCGTAAAGATATATTCGGAAATGATCGAATGGTGAAGGCGAGTAAATAAATAATTAAAGATGATCACATAGGTAGTGTTTCATCTAATTATTTCGCTTTAAGCTAAATAGTATACACGCAACATATAACTAACAAACAACCATTTCCATATCTATGGAAATACATAAAATATAACCAATGACAGCTATAACATCCATTTGCGTATTCTGCGGAAGCAGTGAAGGCAATGACATACAAGTAGAAGAAAAAGCCAAAGAACTCGGAATATACCTAGCACAAAATGATATCACATTGGTATATGGGGCAGCCAAAATAGGCGTGATGGGACAAGTGGCACAAGCAAGTCTAGATCAGAAAGGAAAAGTGATAGGTGTCATTCCAGAATTTTTGAAACTAAAGGAAGTAGTTCATTTAGGACTCACAGAATTGATTACCAATGAAAATATGCATCAACGTAAAATGACGATGCAAGAAATATCAGATGGATTTATTACCCTTCCTGGTGGTTTTGGAACCTTAGAAGAGCTTTTTGAAATCATCACTTGGAGTCAATTAGGATTGCATCAAAAACCGATAGGACTCTTAAATGTAAATGGGTTTTATGATGACTTATTGAAAATGTTAGAACATATGGTACGTAGAGGTTTCTTAAAAATGGAGAACTACGAACTCTTACTAGTAGACACTACCGTAGAAGGATTGATTACAAAAATGAAAAACTATAAACCACAAGACGTCCCTAAATGGTTAAAAGGAGATCGTACCTAGTATCTTTTTGATTTAGTTTGTATTTAATCGAGAGCTTTGTGTTTTTTGCCGAGGTTTGATTTGTAAAACCTTTTTAATCAGGGACTCAAAATTTAATTGCTAATTTAGTTTGACTAACTAAAAATCAATTAATTATGAGTGCAATAAAAAAATACGCTGCAGAAGGACTTGGTACTTTTGCTTTGGTTTTATTTGGCTGTGGCGCCGCTACAATAGCGGGTGTATCTGCAACAGGACCTTCAGGATTAGGGCTTCTAGGGATTTCTTTAGCCTTTGGTTTGGCGGTCGTAGCGATGGCTTATACGATAGGACCTATTTCTGGTTGCCATATTAATCCTGCTATATCTGTAGCGATGTGTGTTGCAGGAAAATTATCAGTAAAAGATCTTATAGGATATGTGATTGCACAATGTATTGGTGCGATTATCGGAGCGGCCATATTATATGTTTTGGCTACCGGAGGCGCAGGTTTTGAAATGGTGCCTTGGGCATTAGGAAGTAATGGATGGGGAGAAGGATATCTAGGCGCTTATGATCTAAAATCGGCATTTACAGCAGAATTTGTATTTACATTTTTATTTCTAATGGTCATTTTTGGAACAACAGCAAAAAAAGCATCTCCGCAAATGGCAGGACTTGCTATTGGTATATCACTTGCATTAATTCATTTTGTGGCTATTCCTATTACTGGAACATCCGTAAATCCAGCACGTAGTTTAGGACCAGCACTTTTTGCAGGAGGTATCGCATTACAACAATTGTGGCTATTTATAGTCGCACCACTTGCAGGTGGCATCTTTGCAGCTTTATTACGTAAAGTATTTGTAGATGATTGATAGTGTCGTTTACAACTAAATTTTAAGAGTAATAGAGCTTAGTAAAGGGCCATTTTTTAATGGCTCTTTATGTTTATAGCTTTTTAGAAATCGTAGACTATAGTCCTATTAAAATTGTTATTTTGTGGTGAGTAAATAAATAGTCGTCTATAACATAGTTCGCTTTCGCGAAAGCATATAATTAATGAATACAGAACAACAAATTAGATCCCTACGTAAAGAGCTTCAAGAACATAATCATAGATATTATGTGCTTGATAATCCCATAATTTCAGATTTTGAATTTGACCAAATGCTCAAGCAGTTGCAAGCATTAGAAGCGGCACATCCTGAATTTGATGATCCGAATTCTCCTTCTAGAAGAGTTGGAGGAGATGTGACTAAGAACTTCAATACGGTTGTACATGAACATCGTATGTATTCTTTAGATAACTCGTATTCAAAACAAGATTTAGAAGATTGGGAAGTACGTGTTAAAAAGCAAGTAGATGGAGAAGTGTCATATACATGCGAATTAAAATATGACGGTGCTTCTATAAGTCTTACGTATGAAAACGGAGAATTAACCAGAGCATTAACGCGAGGTGATGGGATTCAAGGTGATGACGTCACAACAAATATCAAAACAATTAAATCGGTACCTCTAAAACTCAAAGGCGATTATCCTCCTAAATTTGATATTAGAGGGGAGATTATTTTGCCTTGGGACGGATTTCATAAAATAAATAAAGCGAGAGAAGCACAAGGATTAGAGTTATATCGTAATCCTAGAAATACAGCTTCTGGTAGTCTAAAATTACAAGATAGTGCAGAGGTTGCAAAACGTCCGTTGGATTGTTTATTGTATAATATTACAGGAAATAATCTAGGAATCACCAGTCAAATGGAAAGCCTAGAAAAAGCAAGAGCATGGGGCTTTAAGGTACCGGATGCGTCTAAACTGGCTAAAAATATAGATGAAGTATTGGCATTTGTAAATCATTGGGATGTAGCACGTCATGACTTGCCTTATGAAACAGATGGCGTTGTGGTGAAGGTAAATAATTTACAACAACAAGAAGAGTTAGGATATACGGCAAAGGCTCCGCGATGGGCAATGGCATATAAATTTAAAGCAGAACAAGTATCTACACGCTTACGCGAAATCACCTACCAAGTGGGTCGAACGGGAGCGATTACACCTGTAGCAAACCTAGAACCTGTAGAACTTGCGGGAACCACCGTAAAAAGAGCTTCATTGCACAATGCCGATCAAATAGCAAAGTTAGACATACGTGAAGAGGATGTCGTTTTTGTAGAAAAAGGAGGCGAAATTATTCCAAAAATTATTGCTGTTGATCTTACAAAAAGACCCGAAAATTCTATTCCTACAACGTATATTTCTGAATGCCCCGAGTGTGCAACATCACTTATTCGTAAAGAAGGCGAAGCACAACACTATTGTCCAAACGAAGCTGGCTGTCCTCCTCAGATTGTGGGAAGGATTCAACATTATATTTCGCGTAAAGCATTGGATATAGAAGGCTTAGGAGGAGAGACGGTGGCTTTACTAGTAAAAGAAGGATTAATTACAAGCTACGCCGATTTATACACCTTAACTGTCGAGCAGTTATTACCATTAGAACGTATGGCACAAAAAAGTGCTGAAAATTTAGTTCAAGGTGTTCAGGCATCTGTAGCCATTCCTTTTGAACGTGTGCTCTTTGGTTTAGGAATACGATATGTAGGAGAGACCGTTGCTAAAAAATTAGCAAAACACTATAAAACGATTGACGCTATTGCTGTGGCTTCAGAAGAAAATTTGGTAAGTGTAGACGAAATAGGAGAGAAGATCGCAGAGAGTGTTGTGGCATTTTTCGCGAAAGCGGAAAATAATATCTTATTAGAACGATTAAAATCATATGGCGTACAACTTGAAATCTCAGCAGAGAAATTGGCAGATCAATCTGATGTATTACAAGGAAAAACCTTTGTAGTATCGGGTGTTTTTGAAATGCCTCGTAATGAGTTGAAGAAATTAATAGAAGATAATGGAGGAAAAGTATCAAGTTCTATATCTTCTAAAACTTCATTTCTAGTAGCTGGAGATAAAATGGGACCTAGCAAACTTGCAAAGGCAGAAAGTTTAGGAGTGACTATGATTTCTGAACAAGAATTTTTAAATATGCTTTAAGATTAAAAAAGAAATAAACATAAAAGGAGGTGAAATCTATAGAACATTGACGATTGTCGTATCTGTTCTATTGGCGCTTGCAACTATATTTTTTGATATAGAGCATACGTTTGTGTTTTTTCCTTTGTATGCACTCTTTCTGTTCTTATATCATTATACTGCTACGAAAGTATTCAGTAAAGTGCTTCTTGTATATCTAATAACTGCAATGCTTTTTGAACTACTATTTTTATATGATTTTGAAAAGTATGTTAATATTGTTTCAGTATTGCATATAACAAGTCAGTTATGTTTTTTATGGCTTTTAAAACCGATATTAAAAGTTGATATTAAAAAATTTAGCACTCATAATTTGACAGAGCTAATTATAGGAACCTTAGGATTTAGTTATGTTGTAGGGTATTTAATGTATTTGATTTTCCCTTTGATACCAGACTTAACATTATTTATTCCTTCGGTTATCTCATTTATACTCCTAACCATACTTTGTTTAAGATATCCTTTTTTTAATAGACATCCTGATAATATTTTACTTTGGGGTATCGGAGGTGGTATGATTGCAGAGATGATGTGTGCTTTTATTTTTCAATATGTATCAGACCTTCGAGTCTTTATAGTGATGGCTCATGTTTTTGGCGCGTTTTTAAAGATTGTGTTTGTTATATATCTTATACGTTTAAAAGAAGCTGATACGCTAGATGAAGAGTATTTGTAATTAGATATTAAACGTACTCGTATATTCAGTACTTTCAATAGGAGATAAATAAAAATCAACACACCTATCTGAATAATTTCCTTTTCCACATAATTTACTAGTATAATGTACCTTCTTTATTGGCACCGCCAAAGGGTTTAATACTCCGAGGCTTGCCTCGAAATTAAAATTCAGTTTCGTATAAATGTCTCGTGGACTTGCCCCGAGGTAGTTTACTTTGAATAATGTTTGGTTTGTCAAAATAGATGTACTTTTTGAAATGCCGAGTAATGATGAAAAAAATAATAGAAGATACTGGGAGAATGTATTTAGTTCTTATCTTAGAACACTTCATTTCTTGTTTTAAGAGATGAAATATGATCAATTAAAAAATTATTAAAATAGAAGCCATTGAGGTATCATCATAAGAATTCTTAAAATATAATAAAATTAGAGAAGCAGATCACATAGACGGTAGAATATATAGGACATTAGCAATAATAATGTCTTTGCTTTTAGCATTAGCTAGTGTTTTTTTTGATGTTGAGTATACATCAATACTTTTTGTTATATATATGCTATTTCTATTCTTGTATCATTATAAAGCTACAGAAAAATTTAACGTTGTTTTATTAATTTACTTGATAACTATGTTGATAGCAGAAGTATTGTTTTTATATGATTTTGAAAAATATATAAATGTATTGTCTTTTTCGCAGCTCGTAGGTCAGATGTGTTTTTTTTGGCTTATACGACCTATACTTAAAGTAAATTTTAAAAACTATAGTACGCATAATTTAATAGAGCTTGTTGTTGGTTTTATAGGAATTAGTTATATCGTTGGATATTTACTGTATCTAATTTTTCCATTAATACCAGACCTAACATTGTTTTTACCATCTGTCATTGTTTTTTTTATAATGGTAATTATCTGTATAGGGATTCCTTTTTTTAATAAGCATCCTGATAATATTATGTTATGGGGAATAGGTGGAGGTTTACTAGGAGAAATGAGTTGTGGTTTTATTTATGAGTATATGTCTGATCATGGAGCTTATTTGGTGATGGCTCATCTCTTCGGAGCTTTTATAAAAATTATATTTACGATGTACCTTATACGTATTAAAAATATTAAGGCAACTGAAAATGAGTATAATTAAATATTATAAAATGTACTCGTATGTTCAGCCCCTTTGATAGGGGCTAAATGAAAGCCCACAGGTCTACCTGAATACCTTCCTATCTCACATGATTTACTAGTGTAATGTCCCTTTTTATTTTGAGTAATGGTTGGTTTATTAAGAGAAAATGTGTTTTTTGGAATACCGAGTAATAGTAAAAAAATAATATAAGATACTGGAAGAGTGTATTTAGTTCTATATCTTAGAACTCTTCATTTCTTGTTTCAAGAGATGAAGTGAGATCTATTAAAAATCATGAAAATAGAAGTCATCGTGATCTCGTCATAGGAATTTTAAATACTATACTATAAGAAAAGCATCATACATACACGGGAGAATTTATAGATCATTAGCGATAGTAGTGTCTATACTTTTAGTGATCGCCACATTTTTTTTTGATATAGAATATACATTTGTATTATTCTTAATCAATTTAGTGCTTTTTACAGTATATGATTACAAGGCAACCGGAAGATTTAATAGTATTTATTTTGGATTTCTAACACTATTAATGATCGCTGAAGTAGGATTCTTATATGATTATGAGACCTACATAGTACCTGTTACTTTTGCTTACTTGGTGAGTCAATTATGTTTCTTATGGCTTTTAAAGCCTATGTTAGATATAAAAATTAAAAATTTTAGTACGCATAATTTACTAGAACTCATTATAGGTTTTGTGGGAATTAGTTTTATAATAGTATATGTACTCTATTTGCTTTTTCCTTTAATTCCCAACGTAGCACTTTTTTTACCTTCTTCCATAGCATTTATACTTACGGTATTACTAATTTTTGGGATTCCTTTTTTTAATAAACACCCTGATAATATTATGTTATGGGGAATAGGTGGAGGAATTACTGGAGAAATGCTTTTTGGGTTTGTATATCAATATATATCTGATTATAGATTGTTTATCGTTCTGGCATTCATTTTTGGGACCTTTTTTAGAGTTCTTTTTGCTACATATTTAGTACGCATAAAAGATATTAAAGCAACTGAAAATGACTATAATTAAATATTATAAAATGTACTCGTATGTTCAGTTCCTTTGATAGGATCTAAGTGAAAATCAACACGACCTACATGGATACCTCCCCATCCTACTTGGTTTACAAGTACGATATTGCCCTCTTTATTTTGAGTAATGGTTGGTTTGTCGAGAAAGGTATGTGTATGACCCCCTATGATTAGATCTATATCTTTAGTTGCAGCTGCCAGTTTAAGATCTGAAATACGTTCTTTATTGCTATAATCATATCCTAAATGAGACAGACAGATAATAAGATCACACGCTTCCTCTTCTTTTAGGATACGCGTCATATCATCGGTTAATTCGATAGGGTCTAAATGTTTTGTTTCTTTAAATTGACGCTTATTTACAAGTCCTTCTAACTGAATACCAATACCAAATACACCAATACGTATCCCATCTTTTACAAAAACACGATAGGATTTAGTAAGCCCTTCCATAATGGTGTTGGTAAAATCATAATTGGCAGATAGTAGTTCAAAAGAGGCATGAGGCATTTGTTGTGCAAGACCACCAACACCGTTATCAAAATCGTGATTTCCTATAGTGGCAGCATCATATCCTAACATAGACATGAGTTTAAACTCTAATTCGCCGCCATAAAAATTAAAATAAGGAGTTCCTTGAAAAATGTCACCAGCATCTAATAATAACACATTTGGGTTTTCCTTTCGAACACTATTAATGAGTGTTAATCGTCTAGCAACACCTCCTTGATTTGCATACTTAGGGTCATTTGCAGCAAAAGGTTCTATATGGCTATGTACATCATTTGTATGTAAGATGGTAATATGTTTTTTAGGAACCAATGATGTAGTGCTCATGGCAATACCACCCAATCCAATAAGGCTTCCTGCAGCAGCAGTCTGTTTTATAAAATGTCTACGTTTCATATCCTTATTCTTTTATAAATCGATTATCTCGTACGGGAGCGATCGTATCATATTTTTTAAAATAATCTATAAGTACATTACGAATTTTATAATCTAGCGTAAGTAAACTCACAGGTTTGCTTAAGAAAGTCATATTATCTCCTCCTTTTTGTAGGTAATCACTTGTTGCAATAAAATACGTTTCATTATCTATAATTTCATGACCTTGTATCAACCCTTTTTTAAGACTCCCATCTTCACCAAGAATGACTTGTAGATTAGAGATAGGGTGTGCTTTCCCTTTTGCTAGGTATTGAAATAGTTCTTTCATTTGGAAACCACTTAATTCTACGACTACAACTTCATTTTCAAAAGGCATTAGCTCATACGCTGTACCTGTAGTGACATCTCCTTTGTTTAAAGGAGCACGAATTCCTCCATGGTTTAAAATAACAGCATTAAACGTATATCCTGTTCGTGCTTTAAATACGGGATTTACCAATTCAAAAACGGCATCTGCCATCATATTACCAATGGCTGTATTATACCTACTGTCATTTTTAGAAATAGAAGTAGGCGCATAGGCAAGAACACTATCCATTTCTTTATCGACAGCAGTCTTAAAAGGTGTAATAAATGCGGTGATAGAAGTATCTTCTTTTATGGATCTATCAATAGATACCAGTGATGCGTCTACTCTAGTGGTATTGTATTTTTCTTGTTTACAGCTAGCGAAGATTGTGAAAATACAAACAAAAAAGAGTAGATGTGTTATTTTTTTAAGTACCATTCTTGGGTCAAATTTAGTCTGTTTTTAGCTACATTTGCGTAAAAAGCTAAGATAGATGTTTTTGAACGGATTAAAGGCAAAATCCATTATAAGAAAACTTAAAAATGAGACTGAACGTAGAGTGTATTCTCCTTCAGGTAGATCTATACGTAGTATAGGTATCTTGCAAGAAGGGAATGTACCCTTTGATGTGAAAAAAATCAAACAACTCGCTACAATATTAGGGATTAAAGAAAAAGATATTGAAGTACTTTCCTATATGCCAAAGCTTCCTAAAGATCAAAAAAATGATCCAGGAGTGTATTCAGAAAAAGGTATTGGATGGAATGCGACCTTAAAAACAACGGTTCTTAAAGAGTTTGTAGCAAGAGATTTTGATATTTTATTAAGTTATTATACAGAAGACCGACTACCGCTCCAAATAGTATCTGGACTTTCTAAGGCGACCTTTAAAGTAGGACTTATCAAAGATGAGCAAAGTTTTCAGGATTTAGTCATTACTACTGCGATTGGTGAAGAAACACTATTTATTAATGAATTAGAAAAATATTTACAAATACTTAAAATTAGTTAACATGCAATCCTTCCGAGGCACAGGAGTAGCCCTTATCACTCCTTTTAATGAAGACCTATCTATCGATTTTGATGGGTTAACAAGACTTATAGAACACAATATAGATCAAGGAACTGATTATTTAGTTGCTTTAGGAACTACCGCAGAGAGTGCGACACTTTCGGCAGTAGAGAAGAAACAGGTCAAACAGCATATTGTATCTGTAAACAAAGGACGTTTACCACTGGTACTAGGATTAGGAGGGAATAATACAGCGGCTATTATAGCAGAGCTTACTACAGCGGGAGTTGTAGAAGGGTTTGATGCTATTTTATCAGTATCTCCGTATTACAATAGACCTACACAAGAAGGAATTTATGCGCATTACAAGGCTATTTCTGAAGCTTCACCTCTTCCTATTATTATGTATAATGTACCTTCTCGAACAGGAAGTAATATGGAAGCTGGTACGACTTTACGTCTAGCTAACGACTTTGAGAATATTATTGCAATTAAAGAAGCTGCAGGAGATATGACCCAAGCATTGCGATTATTAAGAGATAGACCTGAAGGTTTTTTGGTAATTTCTGGCGATGATATGTTGGCATTGCCAATAGTTTCGGCTGGAGGAGATGGCGTGATTTCTGTTATAGGACAAGGTTTGGTGAGTTCTTTTTCTACGCTCATTAGAGATGGTTTAGAGGGCGCTTTCGCGAAAGCGTACACAGCACATTATCAAATAATGCCGAGTATAGATCTTATTTTTGAAGAAGGGAATCCTGCTGGAATTAAATCATTATTGGCTCATTTAGATATTTGTCAAGATTTTGTGAGATTACCTCTTATGAAGGCTAGTGAAGGTTTAGATAAAAAAATAGCTGCATATCTTAAAACTTTATAAAAAGCGTTAATCTTATGCTAATCCTACGATAGGAGCCATAAATCGGTTTATTTTTGGATCAGCATATATCGTTTTAATATGTGATAGTTTTTATGTAATTTTGCCTGCTGTTTTAGTCTTATGAAGAATATTCTTATCCTTTTAGTTTTTGCAATCGTATTTTGTTCGTGTTCAACCTACCAAGATGCGTTAAAGTCTGATGATATCAAACTCAAGTATACACTTGCAGATTCTCTTTATCAAAATGGGAGTTATAAAAAAGCGTTGAAGCTATATGAACAAATAGTACCATTGTATAGAGGGCGTCCACAAGCAGAACGTGTGATGTATTCTTATTCAGATATCTATTACCAATTAGGAGATTATTATCTAGCGGGATATCAGTTTGAACGTTTTGTAAAATCGTATCCGCAGAGTAGTAAGAGAGAAGAAGCAGCTTTTAAAAGTGCAGAGAGTTATTACCAGCTTTCACCAAGTTATTATCTTGATCAGGCAGATACTAATAAAGCAATGGATAAACTACAAGAGTTTATCAATTCATATCCTGAATCTGAAAGACAGGATAAGGCGAATGCCATGGTAAAAGAACTGCAAACTAAACTAGAAAGAAAAGAGTACGAAATCGCAAAAGGATATAATACCATAGGCGCAAGTCGTAATACATTTCCAAATGCTATAAAATCATTTGACAATTTTATATCTGCCTATCCAGGATCTGAGTATAAAGAAGATGCCATGTACTGGAAATTTGATTCTGCTTATCAATATGCTTTAGGAAGTCGACAAGACCTTATGGCAGAACGATTAGCAAAAGCTAAAGAGGCATATGAAGTATTAGAAAAATATTACCCATCAGGGAAATATGCAAAAGAAGTTGCGAGAATGATAGAAGATATTAATGAACGACTTCAAATAGAAGAGACCATAAATTAAACAATTTATACGATGAATATTAAGGATACAGATGCACCGGTAAACACGACAACTATAGATAAAAATCTAGTAGATGCCCCTACAGATAATGTATACGAAGCAATATCTATTATTGCTAAGCGTGCAACGCAAATCAATACAGAAATTAAAAAAGAGCTTTCTGATAAATTAGATGAGTTTGCTACTTTTAATGATAGTCTTGAAGAAATCTTTGAAAACAAAGAACAAATAGAAGTATCTAAATTCTACGAACGTCTTCCTAAATCACACGCACTTGCCGTTCAAGAGTGGTTAGAAGATCGTATTTATTACAGAGATACTAGTGTTTCTGAAGACGATACAAACGCATAATTACATATATGTCAATATTACGCGGTAAAAAAGTACTGTTAGGTGTTACCGCTGGCATAGCCGCTTATAAAAGCGCCACTTTAGTAAGAGCATTTATTAAAGCTGGCGCTTCTGTGCAAGTGGTTATGACAGAAAAGGCAAAAGACTTTGTAACACCCCTCACATTATCTACACTTTCTAAAAACCCAGTTCATAGCTCCTTTACAAAGGAAGAAGATGATAATGCGGTTTGGACAAATCACGTAGAGCTAGGACTGTGGGCAGACCTTATGGTGATTGCTCCAGCAACAGCAAATACACTTTCTAAAATGTCACAGGGTACCTGTGATAACCTTTTGCTTGCAACCTATCTCAGTGCAAAATGCCCTGTTTATTTTGCACCTGCAATGGATCTTGATATGTATATTCACCCATCATCAAAACAAAGCTTTCAAAAGCTTACATCGTATGGGAATATTATGATAGAAGCGACAAGTGGCGAACTAGCTAGCGGATTAGTTGGTCAAGGAAGAATGGCAGAACCAGAAGATATTGTACGCTTTATAGAAAACCATATGCAAGAAAAATTACCATTAAGAGGTAAACGCGTAGTTATTACTGCTGGACCTACATACGAAGCGATAGATCCTGTACGTTTTATAGGAAATCATAGTAGCGGAACCATGGGAGCAGAACTCGCATATAGAGCTGCCAACTTAGGCGCTTCTGTAGATTTAATACTAGGACCAAGTGCTATCAAGGTAGTGCATGACCTTATTACGGTTCACTCAGTAGTCTCTGGAGATGAGATGTATGAAGCAGTACATAAAGTATATGAGCAATGTGATATCGCTATTGCCGCAGCAGCTGTAGCCGATTATAAACCATCGCATGTAGCTGATGAGAAAATAAAAAAGAATGATGATACCTTTACCATCCATTTGGTAAAGACGAGAGATATTCTTGCTTCTATGGGTGAAAAAAAACAAGGACAATTTCTTGTTGGATTTGCGTTAGAAACTCAAAATGAGGAAGAAAATGCACTAAAAAAATTGAAAAAGAAGAATTTAGATGCAATTGTATTAAATTCGCTTAGAGATAAAGGTGCTGGCTTTAAGACCAAAACCAATAAAATTACGTTTATAGACAAAAATGGATCACCTACTTCCTATGATTTGAAATCAAAAAAAGAAGTAGCTGCAGATATTTTTGATCAGATACTTATAAAAACGACATGAGAACACTTATCGCAATCTTTGTAATTTTATGTTCACTATCTATGCAAGCGCAAGAGCTAAATGGCGTAGTGATTATTAATGCAGAACAAACTGGAAAAGCAGAACTTCAGGTTTTTAGAACCCTAGAACGTTCACTTACCGAGTTTATCAATAATACAAAGTGGACCGATAGAAGATATAAGCAACAAGAACGTATTGATTGCTCATTTAATATTATTGTTCAGGAAGTAAATTCTGATGCGTTTAGAGCAAGTATACAAGTACAATCATCACGTCCAGTATTTAATTCTAATTATGATAGTCCTGTTTTTAATTTTAATGACAGAGACTTTGATTTTGAGTATGTAGAATTCCAACCGCTTATTTTTAATCCTAATAATTTTGACTCTAACTTAGTGTCTGTGATCTCTTATTATGTATATACTATCTTAGGATATGATAGTAATACCTTTCAGCGTAATGAAGGGGATAAGTACTTCCAGATTGCAAAGCAAATAGTAACAACAGCACAAGGAAGCAATAATAGAGGGTGGAGACCTCAAGACGGACCACAATCTAGATATAGATTAAATGAAGACTTAATTTCTCCAAACTTTAGAGAATTTAGTAATGTCATGTATGATTACCACAGATTAGGGTTAGATATCATGGCAGATGATTCTAAGAAGGGTAAGAAAGCAGTAATGGATGCGATAGGAAAGATGAAGGGGATGTATAATAAACGTCCTAACAACTTTTTAAACCGTGTGTTTTTTGATTCAAAAGCAGAAGAGATTGCTTCTATGTTTTCTGGAGGACCACAACTTCCTATTACGGATTTATTGACGACATTAAATCGTATAGCCCCGACAAAGTCTACATTCTGGAGACAGATTTCTTTTTAAAAAGGAAGGAAACTTATTGTAAACTCGCTAGCTTATCGACACTCCAAGCTTCTGGCTTGTCTGAGAATAAAGGTTTGGTAGCTGCCCACACCCCTTTAAATAATGCAGAATGACGATAGTTTTCTAAAGCATCGGCGGTATCCCAATAACTATACGTAAAGAAGATAGAAGTATCATTCTGGTCTCTATATAACTCTAAAAATTGGCATCCAGGAAATGCTCTAATGCTATCTTTTACCTCCTCAAAATTAGCTAAAAAGGTAGGTATTTCGCTTTCGCGAAAGCGTAATTTGACAATTCGTACTAACATTAATCTTCAAAGTTTATGGTGATCGCATCACGATAGTCAAGGCCAAAAAGGCTTGCGGCACTTCCAACCGTAGAGGGATTGCTTTTATAAATCGCAAGTTCTATATACCCACCCGAATTAAAAATCGCTAGCTTTTTACCCTCTTCTTCTCGTTTGTGTTTTTCTAAAGAGAAGTTAATTGCTCCGCTATACGAAGTATGTATTTTAGAAATTTGTGTACGCCTAGCTTCTATTTTAAAAGGACGTCCTTTTCCAACTTCTTCAAAAAGTTTACGTGTAATATTACTCACCACATTGCCATAATTATCTACATAAATCACATTTCCTATAATCTGTTTTTGAGACTTATTAACAATAGGCTGAATTCCTGTAAGCGGTTTTATTTCAGAAATTGGCTTTCCAATCACACCTAATGTACCTCCGCGAGCAATATGACAAGCTGTTTGGACAAATACATCAAGTACCGTAAAATTGGTTGTCACTCTATTATGAATATTAATTTCTACCATTTCTTGCGGCACAATATCTCTTGTGATTAACGAAATGATCCCATTATTAGCACAAATAAAGAAATGATCTTCTAGTTTTACCGCAATATGGTTGGTTTCAGGCGTGAGTTCACTATCTACCCCTATGATATGAATACTTCCTTTTGGAAAGTTTTTATACGCATTTTGGATGATATATGCTGCTTCGGTAATATGAAATGGAGATATGGTATGTGTGATATCAACAATACGTATGTCGCTAAGTTCACTATAAATCGCACCTTTTACAGCACCCGCAAAGTGATCTTTTTCGCCAAAATCTGTAGTTAACGTGATAATTGCCATACGTATACATATAGGGATAGTACGCTTTCGCGAAAGCAAAAACAACAACCGTCCCCAAATTGTTTATTATTTTTAATAATACGATAACTCATGCGTAGGTATAGACGCTCAAAAATTTCGTACTTTGCTTTAACAAATCTAAAATAATTTACTGAGGAATCTCATAAAAACTGCTTGCCATTTGAACGAATTAATAATTGAACTTTCAGAAATCAACCCGCGTGAGTTTTTTGGACAACAAAACGCCAATATAGAATTACTTAAACGCTACTTCCCAAAATTAAAAATTGTTGCCAGAGGAAATAAGATAAAAGCCTATGGTGATGAGGATTTATTGGAAGAATTTGATAGGCGATTTACCATGCTTACAGAACATTTTGGTAAGTATAATAAGCTTGATGAAAATATAATAGAGCGTGTACTCACCAGTCAAAGTAAAGCCGATTATGAAACTTCTAAAGAGAGTGGCGAGACCATTGTGCATGGTGTAAGCGGTAAATTAATTAAACCACAAACAGCAAATCAGCGTAAGTTAGTTGAGCTTTCTAAAAAGAATGATCTCGTATTTGCGATAGGTCCTGCCGGAACAGGGAAGACATATGTTGGTGTGGCACTTGCTGTAAAAGCACTTAAAGAAAAATCTGTAAAGCGCATCATTTTAACACGCCCAGCTGTAGAAGCGGGAGAGAATTTAGGATTTTTACCTGGTGATATGAAGGAGAAGTTAGATCCTTATATGCAACCACTTTATGATGCCTTACGCGATATGATTCCGCATGAGAAGTTAGAAAGCTTTATAGAAAAAGGAGTCATTCAAATTGCACCTATGGCATTTATGAGAGGACGTACGCTAGACAATGCGTTTGTAATTCTAGATGAGGCTCAAAATACTACGCATGCGCAAATGAAGATGTTTTTAACGCGTATGGGACGTAGTGCTAAGTTTATGATTACTGGAGATCCCGGACAGATAGATTTACCAAGACGTGTTACGAGCGGACTCAAAGAAGCGTTATTAATTCTTAAGAATGTAAAAGGAGTTGGGATGCTATATCTTGACGATAAGGATGTGGTACGTCACCAACTTGTCAAAAAGGTCATTGCGGCGTATAAGGACATTGAGAATAGGAATTAATCGTATTTAGTTTTAAATGGTAAGTATATAGTGGCTAAAGTAAAAAAAGTAATCATCGAAGATGAAAAGGAGCTTCGTAAGGCTGTACATAGTGATAACTACATATATGTTATTTTACTCTTAGTTTGTGTATTTATAAACATTGAAATGTTTAGCGTATCTCCTAGATGGATTACTTTTTTTGATACTATTCCTAAAAAAGTAGTATTTATTGCTTTTCAAATCCTTTTTGTTATTTTATTATTCTTTTGGGTACGAAAAAAGAAAAAAATCATTACCATTTTATTGAATGGAGAGAAAACAAAAGGTAAAATAACAGATAGTGTATCCATACGTTCCAATAGCAGTAGTACGACTATATGTGTGTTTACTTATACTGTACATGGTAAAGAATATACCGTGTCTTCTAAAGATAAATATGGAAGTAAAGGAGATACATACAAAATTATATTTGAAACTAACAATCCTGAAAATAGCATTGTTTATGAGCATTTAAAAAGTAATGTTCAAGCCCTTATTAGTTATGAGTAACTCTTTGTTAGCAACTATCACGGTTAAACTTCTTTTTATATTTTATGAAAATACGAGTATCCTTATTTTTGTATTTTAAAACACAACATACAATTTGATCACGACTATGAACACCATTATTGACACTAATTTCAATTTTCCAGGACAGAAAGATTTATATAAAGGGAAAGTACGTGAAGTATATACACTTGATAATGATTTATTACTCATGGTTGCTACCGACAGATTGAGTGCTTTTGATGTCGTGATGCCTAAAGGGATTCCTTATAAAGGACAAATCTTAAATCAGATTGCAACCAAGATGATGAAGGATACAGAAGATCTAGTACCTAACTGGCTTGTGGCAACTCCAGATCCAAATGTGGCTATAGGGAAGCGTTGCGAACCTTTTAAAGTAGAAATGGTGATACGTGGATATATGTCGGGTCATGCGGCACGTGAGTATAAAGCAGGTAGACGTATGTTATGTGGTGTGCCGATGCCAGAAGGCATGAAAGAAAATGATGCCTTTCCAACGCCTATTATCACCCCAGCTACTAAGGCTGAAATGGGAGATCACGATGAGGATATTTCTCGTGAAGACATTCTTAAAAAAGGAATTGTATCTGAAGCAGATTATATCGTGCTAGAAGATTATACGCGTAAGTTGTTTCAAAGAGGTTCTGAAATCGCTGCTAGTCGCGGATTAATATTGGTAGATACAAAGTATGAGTTTGGAAAAACTGCCGATGGGGAGATTGTCCTTATAGATGAGATTCATACACCAGATTCTTCTCGCTACTTCTATGCAGAAGGGTATGAAGAACGTCAGGCGAGGGGAGAAGCTCAAAAGCAATTGTCTAAAGAGTTTGTAAGACAATGGCTCATCAGTAATGACTTTCAAGGGCTTGAAGGACAAACAGTGCCGGAAATGTCTGATGATTACATAGCAACCGTGTCAGACCGTTATATTGAATTATATGAGAATATTACTGGGGAAGCTTTCGCGAAAGCGGACGTAACCAACATAGAAGCTAGAATTGAACAAAACGTACTCAACTATCTTGGATAAGACATTCTATGCATATAAAAAATACATATATATACTCTGTACGGTAGTTACAATTTGTTGTATTTCCTGTAAGAAGGAAGTTACAACGACTCCGCCAAAACAATTAGACACTTCTTTATTAGAGGAATTTGAAGTTGAGTTTTTAAACACAACCGTTTGGTTACCTACTAGTTATGAGAAACTAACGTATGAAGCGCTTTTTGAATTAGCACGAGTAGAAGATGATGCCATGATTAATATGTTGCTACAGTCCTCAAAAGAATACAGGAATAAAGAAAAAAAACCTGTGTTTTTTAGAGATGAATTTATGCCGAGCAATTTTATAGCAATATATCCTAGTTCTTATATACGCTTAGACAAGAAAACAGCTTCTTATTATATAAGTGATTTTGCCGTTACTATGAAAAGGCAAGATCAAGAGTTAGGAATAACTTCTGAAATCATTGAAAAACGAATTAAAACGTTTAATGGACATAAAATGGTCAAACTGAAGTTAAAGCAGACTTCTGACTTTATCGAAAATCGCTATTTTACGCAATATTTTATAAGTAGTGATATACGATCATTTATGGTGATACATATAGATGTCCTTAACCGAGATTACGAATTGAATTTTAAAAATCTTTCTGTACAGAGTAATTAATGCATTTATTTTGCATCTATAAAACGAGTATCTGATATATCTTTTTCTGAATATACCTTTGTAAGCGCATCAAACATGCGTTGAATTTCGATAGGTTTCCATAAGAAACCATCAAATAGATGTGCAAATTCGTCTTTGTTTGCAGAAGTGACATCGGCAGTTAAAGCAAAGATAGGGGTTTGTTGATTTACGTTTTCTGTAGATCTGATAATACGTGTAGCATCAAAACCATTCATTTCTGGCATGTGAATATCCATAAGAATAAAATCTACTTTAAACTCTAAAGCTTGTACTATTGCTTGCTTTCCGTTCTTTACACGTTTAATAGAAATCCCCCATTTGTTAAGTAATTGCCTCATGACGAGTGCATTAATCTCGTTGTCTTCTGCTAGGATTGCTGTTTTGTTTTGCAACGATTTAAATAGGTCTTTGTCCATATGGACTGGAGCTTCAGACTTTTTAAATTCAAGTTCGAATGTAAATACAGAGCCTTCTCCTTCAGTACTATCTATTGAGATTGTACTACCATGTAGTTCGATTAATTTTTTGACAATAGAAAGCCCTAAACCAGTACCTCCATCATTACGTGTCATAATAGATTTGGGCATGTAAAAACTTTCAAATAGTTTTTCTCTCTCTAGCTCAGGAATCCCAATACCCGTATCTTTTACTTTAAAAGATAAAACATCTGTCTCTTTATTTATAGACGTGGTATCTACATTAATCTCTACAGAACCTTTTTCTGTAAACTTAATAGCATTACTTACTAAATTTCCTATAATTTGGAATAATTTCGTCTCATCTATTTCATAGCTATTTGCAACGGTATCTGCTATGGTTAAATCTAAGGTAATGCCTTTATCTTCAGCAAGACTCACATAGGTTTGTTGTATATTTTGTAATACTTCCTTGAATTTTACAGGATGTTTTTCTAAATCCATTTTATTGGATTCTAATTTAGAAAAGTCAAGGATGTCATTAATAATACGCATGAGGTTTTTTGCAGAAAAGCGTAATGAAGTTAAGAGTTTCTTGTCTTGTTCATCAGAACGTTCTCTGAGTAAAGAGATAATACTAGTAACCGCATTTAAAGGCGTTCGAATCTCATGACTCATCGCAGATAGGAAGTTCTGCTTCATAGAAGCAGTTTGTTCTGCACGTTCCTGTTGTGCCTCTATTTCAGCTTTTTGACGTTTTAATTCTGCTTCATTCTCTTTTGATTGAAGTTTAGAAATACGCTCATAATTTTCAATAATTTTAAGTGTTTGTGAGTTATGAGCAGCATCTTTTTCTTGTATGTAATGTTCTAAAAACTTAAGTGAGATTTTAGCATTTTTTTCTTCTTTATAAATAGTATACATGAAATAATAGCATTTATATTTCATGATAGACAGATCATTTTTTGTGCTAATATCAATAGCTGTCTGTAAGTATTGCTTAGCTTTTTCTCTTTGTTCTGTTTTTATAAAGAGTTTTGCCATTTTGTTATGACACATGGCTATAGCAAATTGATCACCCACTTCTTCATGAATGACTAGAGCCTCTTTGAAATCTTTGAGGGCTTCATCATATCGTTCTAAATATGTGTATACTTTAGCCCGTCCATATATAGCAAATGCATACCCGCGTCTGTCTTTTGTTTCTATTTTTATAGCGACAGAAAGTTCTATAATCTCTAATGCTTGTTTAATGTCACCTCTTTTAAGTAGAATTCCAGAAAGTGGATTATATGCATTAGATTCTAGATTTTTATCACTCACTTCTATAGCACATGTAATAGCACTTTTATAGGCTTTTATAGCGCTTTCTTGATCGCCCAATACTTCGTATATGGTACCTAGTGTTTTGTGGGTTCTAGATTCATTATGCTTATCGTCATACTTACGAAATATGGTAAGACAATCAATAAGATGAAACATCCCTAGATGATAATTGTTTGTCTTATAATAAACCCCTGCTATATTATATTTTGCTTTTGCAATTCCTAGCTCATCATTATCTTTCTTAAAATGAGTGATGGCCTCTTCAGACATTTCAATGGCTTTCTGATTGTCTGCACTCACCATATGAAATAAAGCAAGCTTACTAAGACTACTGCCTATAAGAGAAGAATTATTAATTTTTCTGCTTTTTTCTAATGCTTCTTGGGCAAGTTCAATGCTATGGTGCATATTTTCACCACGCAATGCGTAAGCTTTATCTAAAAGCGCTGTAACTTCTGAAATAGTAGGGTCTATATCTTTGTTCATTAGTTAAATAGCAATAAAGTGCTAGTATATAACTTTATCAATAGATTGAGGGATACTATATTGATAACCAGAACAAATATACTTGTTTAAATTTTTAAAATAATAATTTGTAGGATTTTTCTTTAATTTAATTACTGTTTGGCAGTAATGAAAATGAGGTTGCCTAATTATTTAGGCAACCTCACTTTGAACACGATTTAAATCTATGAGATAAAAATCAATTATTGGGGCATTGTGTCTATTAATTTCTTTCAAATATTAAAATGTCTGTTCCTCCATTTCCGCCACTTATATCTTGAAGCTCTACTTGAGTTTCTGTAACAGAAATGATTTCCCAATCGTCTTCTAATTCATCTAAAGGCATGGAAGTCCCAAAGTTTAATAGCAATTCCGTCTCGTTATTTATATGTGCCCATGTTCCGTTGGTTACATTACCAGCGTTGGTAGCAGTTGCAGTTCCATCAATATTGAATACAAATTCAAATCCATTAAAATCGGCAGTTTCATCATTGTTGTCTTCGACGTAGCTACTTACGATCCAAATACTGTTTTCAGCAGTAAGGACATCTTCTAAGAATGTGTTGTCGCCACCATCATTACCTCCATCCTCACAGGTACTTTCAAAACGTAATCTATCATTACCTATACGTAAGTCTACTGTTACTTCTCCAGTTACTTCTTCAATTTCATGTAGTATCCAGGTATCACTTATGTCTGCATCATTAGGAACATCAATGACTACTTCAATAAGGTTTGTCATATCATTTTCTACGGTATCCCAAGTTCCATTAGTAATCATACCATTGTCATCTATAGTGATCGTACCATCTGTACTGAAAGAGAATTCGATGTTAGTATAATTATCTTCAAGGTCATTATCATTACGTTCTAGCTTATCTATTCCCCAACTTGGGCATTCTGTGAGAATAGACGTTAATTGATCTGTAGTACAATCTTCACAATCGTTACCATCATCGTCGTCGTCGTCATCATTGTCATCTTCATTACACGTACTTTCAAAGCGTAATCGATCATCTCCTATACGTAAGTCTACGTTTACTTCTCCAATTTCTTCTTCGATTTCATGAAGCATCCAGATGTCACTTACGTTTGTATCTCCAGGGACATCGATAGCTACTTGAATAATATTTGTCATATCATTTGTTACTGCATTCCAAGTTCCTGTAGTGATTGTACCATTGTCATCTATAGTGATCGTACCATCTGTACTGAAAGAGAATTCGATGTTAGTATAACTATCTTCAAGATCATTATCATCGCGTTCTAGTTTGTCTATTACCCAGCTAGGGCATTCTGTAAGAATAGACGTTAATTGGTCTGTAGTACAATCTTCACAATCATCATCATCATAATCGTTATCATCATCTTCATCACAATCGTCTATGGCATTTTCGATAACATCTTCAAGTTGCAAGATGTTATTTACCGTTACCGTATTTCCATTAGCAAGAATAAGGGTTAATGGGAAATTAATACTTACAATATCAGAATCTTCTAGATTATCAATAAACTCATAATGCTCTTGATCATTATTGATGGTAACTGTTTCTATAAGTTCATTGTTTTGATCAAAGACTGCGTATGTAATGGGATATTGGAAGTCAATACATTCAATATCATCATCAGGTTCGTTTTCCCCAGAACATTCATCTATAAAGGCTTGTAGTTCTTGAGCGTTGGTAATAGTAATCTCTGTAAAATCACTCAGGATTATAGTAATAGGGAATACAAAATCTAGCTCATCGATATCATCATCAAACTCATCAAAAATAGCTTCAATAACATCTAGATCTGCTTCGGAGTCTATAATAATTTCTAAACCATCTATAATCACAGTAACGGGTAATTGAATACTTAAACAGCTTGCATTATCTAAGATATTATCATTAGACCCATCATTGGTAGTAGTGCGGGTAATTAAGTCGGCAGTAGTAGAGTTGATCGCTAGGATTTCTTGTTCAGGTGGTGTTATAATTTCTTCATCTTCTGTTCTACAAGCACTAAAAAGAAAAAACACGGCTAACATTAAAATAGGGATGTTCTTAAAAAGTTTCATAAGTATTCGTTTTATTTTGATTAGCAAATTTTTAGTAAATTAAATTGCGAACGTTCATAGGTAAAACAACTATCTCTTTAAAAGTCCTGAAAAAAAAATTAAAAAGTTTCTTTTAGCTTTGTAATCAAACTAAAGTACCCTTTTGAAAAAGCCACTACATACTTCTGTTTGTGAAGATCACATCTTTTCAAAACTATATGATACCTATGCACAACCGCTTGCAAATCATCTGTATTATAAATATGGAGAGATCCTTAATCCTAAAGATACCACACAAGAGGCATTTATAAAATTATGGGAAAATTGTAAGAATGTAACTTTTGATAAAGCAAAGTCTTATCTATATACTATTGCAAACAATATGATGCTTAATCATGTAAAACATCATAAAGTGGTTTTGAAGTTTAGAAAAATAAAACCGAAAGACTATACCAATGAGTCTCCAGAATTTTTATTACAAAAAGAAGAGTTTTTAAAAAATTATCAAACAGTATTAGGAAGATTATCCGAAGAGCAACGTGTAGCATTCTTACTCAATAAAGCAGAAGGGAAGAAACATCAAGAAATTGCAGATGAGTTAGGAGTTACCAAAAAGGTAGTAGAATACAGAATTTATAGTGCCTTTAAGCAAATTAAAGAAGAGCTTGAAGGGTTTTATTTAAAATAGTTTCAGGACTTTTAAAGAGATAGTTGTTTTAGTAGTAGACAGTGTATTATGGAAAAAGAATACGTACTTAAAAAATGGTTGAATGATGAGTTAAGCTCAGAAGAGTTAGATGCATTTCACAAATTAGAAGATGCTCCTTTCTATCAAGAAATCATTCAAGAAACTCAGCGCTTTAAAGTAGCTGATACATATACTGTTGATGATTTTGAGAAATTTAAGTCCCAAAAACAAGCTATTACCAATACACCTTCATCGGTTAAACCATTGCATTGGATAAAAATGGTAAGTAGTATTGCGGCAGTAATGCTTATTTCTTTAGGTATATACTATGTTTTTACTAGTAATACAGCAACTACTATTTCTACAGATTTTGCACAAAAAGAACTGGTAGCGTTACCAGACCAATCACAGGTAATGCTTAATGCAAAAACGTCTATTCGTTTTAAAGAAAAAACATGGGAAGAAAAAAGGGAAGTATCGTTAGATGGTGAAGCCTTTTTTAATGTTGCTAAAGGATCAAAATTTGATGTTCTTACCCATGACGGGATTGTATCTGTACTAGGGACTTCTTTTAATGTTAAGCAACGAAATCAGTTTTTTGAAGTCACTTGTTATGAGGGCTTAGTAAGTGTTGCTTATCATGATAAAACGATTCAACTTCCCGCTGGCACAAGCTTTAGATTAGATCATACTAAAGAGACTCAAAGCAAAGTTAGCATGGAGACCCCACAATGGATTTCCAATAGAAGCGTTTTCTCTAAAGTGACCATACTAGAAGTATTTAAAGAATTAGAAAGACAATTTGATATTACAATAGATAGTGATCAAATAGATACGACAATACTTTTCTCTGGAGGATTTGAACATACAGATCTCACAGATGCATTGACAGCAATTACAGCCCCTCTTCGTTTAGAATTTAAGATAGAAAACAATAAGATGGTTGTTATTTATGATACAACACATTAAGAGATATATTTATATACTTATTTTTTTCTGCCCCTTCTATGAGGGAATTACTCAAGAAGATGTGCAGCAAATCCCTATTCTTCAAATACTCACAACGCTAGAACGCACGTATGATATTCAGTTTAATTATGCAGTACAAGAACTAGAGGAAATTATGCTTTTACCGCTTTCGCGAAAGCGTACTCTTGAAGAAACCCTTCGGTATATACAAGAGCAAACAGGACTTACATTGACAAAGGTAGGAGACCGTATTTATTACATTACGGAAGAGAAGAACGAAACGCGTATTTGTGGATACTTGCTAGATGTCGAATCACATGAACCTATAGAAGGAGCTGTATTAAAAACAACAAAAAACACTCTTGTCACAGATAATGAAGGGTATTTTGAGTTTGTAGAAACTGCGCCAAATACTTTTGTAGAGATTAGGCATTTAGGATATAAAACAATCACAAGAAACGCTGCGTTTTTTGCTGAAAATAAGTGTGCAATCCTTTATGTATATCCAGAAGAAACCTTACTCTCAAAAGTGATTTTAACAAGTTATATCGTTAAAGGAATTACTAAAAATAGCAGTGGTAGTACACAAATAGATTTTTCAAAATTTAGTATCCTTCCAGGATTAATAGAAACCGATGTATTACAATCTGTACAAGCGTTGCCAGGTATTATAAGCTTAGACGAAACGATCTCTAATATAAATATACGAGGCGGAAGTAATGATCAAAACCTATTACTTTGGGATGATGTAAAAATGTATCAATCTGGCCACTTCTTTGGACTGATATCAGGGTTTAATCCCCAAATCACTAATACAGTTTCTATCCAAAAAAATGGAACAAGTGCAGCATATACAGATGGTGTATCTGGTACTATTGCTATGCATACAGATACAGAAATAACAGAGCGTTTTAAAGCCTCTGTAGGTGTTAACCTTTTAAGTGCAGATGCTTTTGTAGATATTCCTTTTTCTGAAAAATCATCCGTACAAATAGGTGTGCGAAAATCCCTTAATGATTTTGTAACGACACCAACGTATGTTTCTTTTTTTGACAGAATTACACAGGATACAGAGGTTCAGGATAATGATATTGCTATTTTGAATACCAATCAGAATTTTGATTTTTATGATACCTCTGTACGATGGTTATATAAAATATCAGATAAAGATAGATTACGACTTAATTTTATTACGATCCAGAACGAATTGAGTTTTAATGAAACTGCAAATGTAGATACCGTATTAGAAACACGACAAAGCAGCCTTACTCAGAATAGTATTGCAGGAGGTATTTTTTATGAGCGTATTTGGAATGATACTTTTACAACTAGTCTTCAAATCTATGAAACAGATTATACCTTACGAGGATTTAATGCAAATCTTTTTGCATCGCAACGTTTTCTACAAGAGAATGTCGTTTCAGAAACAGGGATACGACTTCAAGCGCATTATGCATGGTCTCCAACATTTAATTTGAGAAGTGGATATCATGTTGTTGAAACAGAAATTACAAACCTCAATGATATTGATGAACCCTTGTTTAGGGAATTACGCTCTGATGTAGTACGTACACATGGTGTCTTTTCACAATTAGAGTATAGTGCAAAAGATGGAAATACGCAGATGCATATAGGAGGGCGTTTTAATTATATTGATAAATTTAGAAAAGTATTAATAGAACCACGTCTTAGTGTGAATCATCAATTTTGGGACTATTTTTCTGCAGAACTATTAGGAGAATTTAAACATCAAAACGCTTCTCAATTTATTAATTTTCAAAACGATTTTTTAGGAATAGAGCGTAGAAGATGGCAACTCGCAAATGATGAAGATATACCTGTCATAGAAAGTAAACAAGGCTCTTTGGGAATTTCCTATAATCGTTCAGGCTTATTAATAGATATAGATGCTTACTATAAGAATGTAGGTGGAATTACAACACAGAGTCAAGAGTTTCAAACTAAATATGAGTTTACACGAACTACGGGTAGTTATGATGCTATAGGAGTAGATATATTATTACGCAAACGGTACGGTAAATTCAATTCTTGGTTGAGTTATTCTTTTATAGATAATACGTACACTTTTAATGAACTACCTGAGGTACAGTTTCCAAGTAATTTTGATATTACACACGCACTTACTTTTGGAACCTCTTATAATTATAAGAATCTAAAGGTCGCTTTAGGCCTTAATTGGCGTACTGGTAGACCTACTACATTACCGGTAGAAGGAATAGAAGTTATTAATGATGAGGTAAATTATGAAGATGTAAATACAAATAATCTTGATGATTATATAAGAGCAGACTTCTCAGCAATATATCAACTAAAAACGAATAAAAGGTGGCGTGCCGATATTGGATTTTCCATATGGAATTTGACCAATAATTCTAATACAATAGAACAGTTTTTTAGAGTAGATAATACAGCTACGATTCAAGAATTTAAAAATGATGCTTTAGAAACAACATTTAATACAGTTCTTAGAGTGTATTATTAATGTGTATGTCAAGTATCCTTATTAAGATCAGTTTCAATGATATTCTTATGAAATAATGTGCGATGAGGAAAAGGAATTTCTATACCTTCTTTATCAAAACGTAATTTTATACTTTCTAATAAATCACAACCTAAAGAAAAGGCATCTGCGCTATTCTGAGCCCAAGACCACCCTCTTAAATTTACAGAAGAATCAGCTAGTGTTATTACTCTTACTGGAACTTGCTCTTCTTGTAATTCTATTTGTTCAGGCGTTCGAGGATCTATATTTAATGGGTGTTTTAATATTTCATCTTTTATGATCGCTTTTGCTAATTTAATATCAGAATCATAAGAAATACCAATATCTATCCATTTACATATTTTATCATCTCCAAAATCAGCATTAATAATAACCTCATTACCCATATTTGAATTTGGAATAATAATTCTTCTATTTTCAAAATTACGTATCACAGTATGTCTTAGCGTTATATCTTCTACAATTCCAGAATTAGTTCCTATTTGTAATCGGTCATTAATACGGAAGGGTTTAAAAATAATAATAAAAATACCGCTTATAATATTACCTAAAGCTTGCTGAGAAGCAAAACCTACAGCGACAGCTAGTACTCCTGCTCCAGCTAATAGCGATTGCGCTAAAACGCGAAGTTGCGCAACACTGTATATAGCAATTGAACAACCTACAATATAAATAAGAACGACAATGGCTCTTCTTAAAAATTTATAATTAGTTGGATCATTATTCAAGTCTTCAGATATTCTCTTAATTTGAAATTTAAAAGATCTATCAATAATAAATGCAAATCCTATTGTGATAAGTAAAATTGAGATAGGTATGATAATATCATATATGGTGAGCATAAGAATATCTTTTATCTATAATAGTTCGTTTTAAAATGTGTAGGTAAGATAGTGTTTACATTATTTTCAGTCCACACATATTTATAAAATAAGGGAGACTTCATAAAAATATAAAACTATTTCTTGTCAGGTACTATAATAATGTGATATTAGAACATTAAGCGATATTTTCCTTTACCTTTTAAAAAGCCCTTACGTATCCTACACCTAGTTCAGTAAAATCAGCTTGTCCTAAGTTGGCATTAATAAATGCACCGGCATAAATATTATGTTTTGGAGCCTTATCAGTCCCAATGAGATAATACTTTACGCCTACACGAGTGGCAATCGCATTTTTAGCTTTGAATTTAGAATCAAACTCTCCAAAGACCCAAAAATCAGGAATTTCTCTTGGAGCAAAATCCCATCCTTCATTAATACGCCAATCAATTTTATAAGCAGGTTTATGAAAATTCACACCCAATTGTAGTTCGACGCCTACATGATTTAAAAGAAGCTCTCCTTTTATAAAAAGACCATAATTAGAAGCATTATTCCATGGATTATCTCTAAAAGAAGCAAACTCTTCTCCATCTCTCACTAGAAATTCATTTCCTCGTATATAATCATAATAATGCTCGTATACTCTATAGAAAGCACCTATACCTAGTTTTAAGGTTTTATTATAGATCTTACCATACTCAGCAGAGATGGTATACACTTCTTTTTTATCATTAAAAATAGAAACATCACTAAATACATTTTGACCAATTCCCGTGCGTATGGCTATATAGTTTTGTATGTTTCTTTCAGGAACTTCATGTTCTATAAGATTATTTTTATACGTTCTATATTTCGCACTTTTCAACTCAGCAGAAACACTGAGTAAAAAAGAATTATATCCTTGGTTAGGTAAACGTGTATGCCCATTAGAATGATGAAAAAGACCTGCGCCTATTCTATAATTTACTTTTTCTCTTTGAAGAAAATTATAATGCATAAAAGCTTTAAACGACCACGTAAGATCCGTACTCACAGCTCTATTAAAAAAGTTAGTATCAAAATCAAATTCATTAGTAAAATAAGATATACCGACACCTATTTGAGTGGTAAGACGTTCTTTTTTAAATACATTAAATTCTAAAAATGGGAGCAAACTATAAGCACTACCAAGACTTTCTGAATTTCCAAAGTTGGTATAGCCGAGGCTTATTCCTGTACGTACTCTTTTAAGTCGTTGTGCCCACTCTTGTGTATTGTTTTCATGATGCCACAGTATGTTGAAAACAGCTTGTGTTTGCAAGCCACGTTCTGGAAATGTCTTGTTAGAAGCTACTGAAGTGCCAAAAATAAACTCAGGTACGATCGTAATATTAGAAGCATTTTCTTGTGCTTTTAATGCATGTAAATTGCTGAATAATAGTATGATTGACAGCAGTAGTATGTTTTTTTTAGGAAGTAAAATACAAGTAGGATTTTTCATGTAGTTTTCAAAATTTACAAAGTTGGAAGATAGTTTAATTAATTAATCTATCGAAAAAAGAGCTATAAGTTGTAGATTTAAGCAAATTATGGAGCATCATTTATGGAAAAATTAGATTCGTTAATTGAAGATTTTTCAGGAGCAGTATGGGGCATTCCTTTACTGGTTTTATTAATAGGTGGAGGTCTTTTTCTACTTATTTATTCTCGTTTTTTACCTTTTCGATATTTAGGACATGCTATCCAAGTATTACGTGGGAAGTATGATGACCCTGATGATCCAGGAGAGATTAGTCATTTTCAAGCATTAACGACAGCATTATCTGCTACAGTAGGAATGGGGAATATAGCAGGAGTAGCTGTTGCTATTGCTGTAGGAGGACCAGGCGCAGTATTCTGGATGTGGGTGAGTGCAGTGGTAGGAATGGGAACAAAGTTTTTTACAGGTACCCTAGCAGTGATGTATCGAGGTACCGATAGTGAAGGTGTTGCTCAAGGAGGGCCTATGTATTTTATTACAGAAGGTATGGGGAAAGTATGGAAACCACTCGCTGTTTTCTTTAGTGTTGCGGCTTTGATAGGAGCGTTACCTGTTTTTAATGTCAATCAACTTACGCAAGCAATTAATGACATCTTATTAAAACCACAAGGCGTAGAGGTAGGTCTACAAAGTAATATAATCATAGGGTTGATATTGGTTACCATCACCTCCATAGTTATTTTGGGAGGATTAAACCGTATTAGTAAGACAGCTTCTCGATTAGTACCATCTATGGTGGTCTTGTATTTTATTGCTGTCATGTACATTCTTATTGTAAACATAGAAGTCGTCCCTGACTATTTTAAATTGATTCTTACAGATGCTTTTTCTGCAACCTTGTATAAAGGAGAACCTTTATACGGAGGTATTTTAGGAGCACTTATTGTATTAGGAATTAAACGCGGTGCTTTCTCTAACGAAGCGGGTATCGGAACGGCACCTATGGCACATGGAGCTGCAAAAACAGACCAGCCTATACGCGAAGGACTTGTTGCTATGTTAGGTCCTGCTATTGATACATTGATTGTATGTACGTTGACAGCGCTGGCTATTTTGGTGACAGGTGTTTGGGAAAATACAGGCGCAAATGGAGTGAGCCTTACGGCAACCGCTTTCGCGAAAGCAATACCAAGTGTAGGAAAATATATATTATTAGTCTGTATCGCAGTATTTAGTATCTCATCACTATTCTCCTATTCGTATTATGGATCTAAGAGTTTGAGTTTTCTGGTAGGAGCAAAGAATAAGAAGTATTATAATATCTTTTATATAGGTAGTATTATGCTAGGAGCTACAACGTCTTTGAGTATGATGATTAACTTAATAGATGGCGTATTTGCATTAATGGCTATCCCAACAATGTTTGCAACCTTGTATATGTCACCTAGAGTCATGAAGGAAGCAAAAAAATACTTCAGTAGTTTCAAAAAATCTAAAGACTAATTGTTTACCCCTTCATTTGGATATACTATCTTTGCACCTCATTAAAAAAATGAAGGAATGCAAGACGGTATTTACGCAAAATTTAGTACGCCAAAAGGCGAAATATTAGTACAATTAGAGCATGAAAAAACTCCTGGTACAGTAGGGAACTTTGTTGCTCTTGTAGAAGGAAACATGGAAAATGGTGCTAAGCCACAGGGAACTCCATATTATGATGGATTAAAATTTCATAGAGTCATTCCTGATTTTATGGTACAAGGGGGATGTCCTCAAGGAACAGGTACAGGAAGTCCTGGATACCAGTTTGATGATGAGATCCATCCAGATCTTATTCACGACGCACCAGGTAAATTAAGTATGGCAAATGCGGGACCTGGAACTAATGGAAGTCAGTTTTTTATTACGCATGTACCTACACCATGGTTAGATGGGAAGCACACTGTTTTTGGATCTGTGATTGAAGGGCAAGATGTTGTAGATGCTATTGGACAAGGAGACCTTATGGAAAAGGTTACTATTGTACGCCAAGGCGCTGATGCTGAAGCATGGAATGCTATCGAAGCGTTTAGAACGTTTGAAGGCGCAAGAGAAAAAAGAATTGCTGAAGCAAAAGCAGCACAAGAAGCACAATTAGATGAAATTGCTGCTGGATTTGATAAAACAGAAAGCGGTCTTAGATACCAAATTATCCAAAAAGGTGATGGAGCAAAACCAGCAGCTGGACAAACCGTTTCTGTACACTATAAAGGACAACTTCCTGACGGAACTGTTTTTGATAGTTCATACAAGCGTAACGCTCCTATTGATTTTCCAATTGGTCAAGGACAGGTAATTGCAGGATGGGACGAAGGAATCATGTTATTAGGCGTAGGTGATAAAGCTCGTTTAGTTATACCTTCACATCTTGGATACGGAAGCCGTGGTGCTGGTGGTGTGATTCCACCTGATGCTACATTGGTTTTTGATGTAGAATTAGTTGCTGTAAAGTAAGTTATATACGCTTTCGCGAAATGTCATGCTGAGTGTGTCGAAGTAGCGTATAATGAAAATAAAGAATACCTATTCACGAGTTGTATAAACTGTGAATAACTACTCATAAGAAAGTGCCTATTTCGATAGGCACTTTTTCTATTTTTATACCATGGAAGCACTTAAATACCCAATAGGCACATTTACGCCACCAGCGACTATTTCTGATGAGAAATTAAAGGAATGGATCACTATTTTAGAAGTATTACCAGCGCAATTACGTGATATGGTAAGCGAGATGAAAGATGAGCAACTTGACACACCGTATCGTCCAGAAGGATGGACTGTGCGACAGGTAGTACATCACGTGGCTGATAGCCATCATCATAGTTATATCCGTTTTAAATGGGCACTTACAGAAGATAACCCAATCATAAAACCTTATTTAGAAAAAGAATGGACCAATCTTCCAGATCTAAAAGGAATGCCAGTAGAATGGTCATTAAAGCATTTAGAAGCGGTACATTATAAACTAGTACGCTTGTTGCGTAGTTTAAATGATGAGCAGTTGGAGCGTACGTTTATTCATCCAGATGGTAATAAAACAATTTCGTTACGTCAAAATGTAGGACAATATGCATGGCATGGGATGCATCACTATATGCATATAGCAAACCTTGTGAAGAGAGAAGGCTGGTCGTAACCAGTATTGATATTGTATAAGAACAGCCTATTATCTAAGTAAGAAAATAGGCTGTTTTTATGTGCTTCATTATTTAAAAGCAATGAAAATTTCTAACTAAACAAATTATGCTTTTGATTGCGATGTTTCTTCGGTATCCTTGGTTTCTTTAACTTCTATAGTTTCTTTAGCTAGTAGTTTATCTGAAATCCTATAGGTAGCCGCATACTGTAAATTTGCTTGCTGTTTTTTAAATTCAAAAAAGGCTCTTTTATACCATTTAGGGTCGGTTGCCTTCTTTCTATAGGCTTCATTGGTTTTTACATCATAGAATTTGCCTTCAAACCAAGGTTCAATGCCATAGATGCCAATACCAAAATGTTCAATTCGCTCAAGGATAACCGCAAAGTCTGCTTCTGAAAAATAGGGTATAGTATCAGCATCTGATTCTTGATGTATTTTTTGAAGATCAGTGAAAATATGCTTTTCTAAAAACTCATTTTTATCCATAGTGTAGCTAGTGATTTTTGTGCGTATACTCTTTGGTAAAGGTACAGGTATTCGTATAGCTTATTTCATGATCTGTAGAAAAAAGAAAAATCTTTATTAAATAGATGTTATAACTATAGACGAATTTAAAACGCATCTACGACACAGTGTCTTTTAACTCCACTTTTCTACCATCTAAGTCTTGTACTATGGCTGTACGTCCCCAAGGAGTTTCTTTTACTTCAGATTGTATGATCCAATTACTGTTTTTTAGCTTTTCTAACGTTTGTGATAGATTATGAATATCAAACCCTAATCGTAGCGATGCATCTGCTGTTGTCATTGATTTTGGAAGCGGGTATATTTCAAAAACAAATCCTTTAGTTTCACAGGCATAATGATACGGACCTTTGTCATGTTTATGATACTCAAATGTCATTCCTAGGTACTCATATTGAGATTTTAAAGCTTCAGGATTTTGGGTTCTTATGACAAGAAGGCTTAGTTTCATATGAGATCAATAATTGCTACTTTTTATTTATGATACCTATCTGTATTTATAAATGAAGTCATCACTTTAGAGATATTTTTAGGAATATCTTCTGCCCATTCATCACTCGTGATTTGAGCAATTACTTCAGCTTCAGGGTTGGTTTTTATGAATGTTGGAATCACATTGATACCATAATTTTCATGGACTGCTTGTTTTTCTACATCTTCATCAACATCAATTTTGATGAAGACGGCATTTGCTAGCGCCTCTTTTACAAGATCACTTTTAAAACTTTTCTTAAAACGTTTACAGGGTCCGCACCAATCTGCATAGAAATAAATAATAGCTACTTTGTCTTGTTTTTCTATACTAGAGATCAATTCTTTGAGAGGTAAGTCTTGCTCATAATAATTGATAGTAGTTACTTTTGGAGCTTTTACAGTATTATGTTTCGTAAAAGAAAAGAGTGTTATTGCACTTAGTATAAGGGTGAGAAGAACTATTGTTTTTTTCATATACTTTGATTTCTATTTTTTGTTTTTGGAAATGGTTATACTATCAATACTGTTTTTTCTACTTTATATATTTAAAAGTATGTTCCATAGAATGTATTAAGAATGCGTTAATTTAGTAATAATCGCCGTATGCTCTGGAAACAATTGGATTAATTCTTTTCTGCTAGGCATTACAAAATCTTTAAAATCAAACCCTGGAGCCACGGTGCATCCTACAAAAGCATAGGTATCATCACCTACCACTTCGGCTGCAAACCAATCACCACCTTGTACTACCAGTTGAGGTACTTGCCCTAATATGATATCACGTCCAATAATATGATATGTATAGTTCCCTTCTTTAGAAATCACATGTAATCGTATCGGTGCGCCATCATAAAAATGCCAAATCTCATCCTGATTGATTTTATGAAAGACAGAAAAACTATCTGAGGTTAATAAAAAGTAGATACTTGTAGCATAATTTCGATTACCATCATAGGCTTCGGGAAGAGCCATTGCAGGAATGCTTCCTTCACTTCTATAGACTTCTTTATAATAACCACCTTCTGGATGGGGTAAGAGATCTAAGGCTTCTATAAGGTTTTCTTTGGTGTTCATACTAATTATTATATATGACAAATATAATTTTCTTATAGATTAAATGAACTATCTTCTAATTGTTTATGTGTTAATTCATATCGATTCACTTTCTGATAAAAATTAATCCATCCCGGTATTGTTTCATAGGTTTTAACGAGTTCAAACCCTAGTTTTTTTAATGTTTTATTTGGAGCTATATTTTCTGCATAAGGTTCACAAATCAGCTTTTTTAATTGTAGATTTTTAAAAAAATAAGGTATAGTTAATTTTAGGAATTTGACTCCTAATCCTTTTTTTCGTTCTATGGGCTTCCATAGGTGTAAGTGCATGGTAGCATCTTTTCCATATCTAATATGATTTACATTAGAATGCCCTATGGGTTGGTTATCCAGTAACCAAATCATATAGTAGAACTCCTTTTCGGGACATGATTTTTTATACTCTAAAGTGATTTTTTGAATCCACTCATCTCGTTTAGGGAGTTTACTTTTATCGGCTCCCATTCCTTTTAGAAAGGTATCATTTGCATCGATAAAATAGTCAACCACCTTTTCGATATCATCTAGGTGCATTTCTCGTACACTTAATGTCATTTTTTAATTTTTAAACTATCAATATACGCTTTCGCGAAAGCGTAAAAAAGAATAATGCCATTCGATTATTTTCAGTCCTTTAAAATAAAAGCTTTTGCAGCTTCAAGTACCTCATCTTTCCCGTTTTTAACACCTTCTATGGTAGGGGTTACCTCAATATCTGGAACAATACCTATACGTTGTGTTTCTGTGCCATCAGGATAATAGACACCAATTCCAGAAATCATAGTGACGAGTCCTCCAGGTAAATCAATTTTTGAAACATCACCATCGGCGCCAGCCGTAGCACTTCCTATCACCGTAGTATGCATACCCGCTTGAAATGCCATGGTTGTATATTCTGATTGGCTTTGAGAGTTTTCATTTACTAAGACAACAACTTTTCCTATATACGGTTGTTTTGATCCAGGAATAGAAAGTGGCTCCCCAAATTTAAATTCTCCTGGGTTATCTTTATTAGGGGCCGTGAATTTAACAAAGGGTGTCGCTTCTTTTACAAAATAGTTACCCAACAAATAAGGGATATACGTATTAGGATAATGTCGTAGATCAATAATAATTCCTTTAGCATTTATGAATTCTTTTTTGATGCTTGCAATATCACTTTTCTCAATATGCTTTACGCTCATATACCCTATGTTGTGATCTAAAAAGTAAAAGCGTTGTTCTTTGTCTTTATCAAACCATTGCTGAAGGTTTAATTTTTCTCTAGGATATACAGCTACTTGATATGATGCCTTTTTACTATTTCGAATGACTCCTACATTGATACTATCGTTATTAGAGCGCAAAAGTATACTTGATAGCTTTCTGTGTAACGAAGCGGTATTAGAAACAGGAATGACGGGAGATAGTTTCTTAATTAGTTCGTCAATAGATTGTCCATCTACAGAGGTGATGATATCACCTATTTCGATGTTGTTTTCTTGTTTTAATGCTTCATTATAATGATCTATCACGACAAGTTGGTTTTCAATAAACTGCATTCGAAAAGAAGGGAGGTTAGTTCCTTTCCATTCTTTGAGTTTATCATCACCTTCCCATAGTGTAGCATGGGTGTCTTGAACATCACCAATTATTTTTATAGTAGCGAATTCATATTCAAGTTCATTTTTTGCATTGATAAATAGCGGTATGTATTCTTTTAGTGTTGTGTCCCAATTTTTATCGGTAATGTGCTTGTATGGAAAGAAGTAATGAATGATATTCCAATATCTATAGAGTGCTAATAACCTATAACCCGTATCTGGATAAGTTGCGTCAGCATACGGTTCTTCTGTAAATTGAGCATTCCCAATATAGGGTTTTATAGATACGTATTGTTGTTTTCCTTGATGTCTGTTGGTATAGATATTTTGTAGTTTGTCTTTTAAGGAACTACTTACTTGATGTTGCGTCGTCCAATCTAAGTTAGGTGTACGTTGCGCATCAGGATCAGTAGGGATACATTTTTCACAAACGGGAACTTCACCTAGACCATCTATCCACTCTAGTAGTAATTGATCTCTATCATTTGTTGTTACCTCTAGGTATGTAGGTAAAAATGCAAATAATTCATGATCCCATTGATAGGTTCCTTTCGCAACTGCGGGATGATGGTATTTTAAAAACCCCCAGATTTTACCTAATAGCTCTAGATGATCTATACGCTCTGGCGTGAGATTTGAAATCGTGATATTAGACCCTTTTTCAAAGGTATTTGTTGTTGGTTTCTTACTAGTTGTTTGCGATTGGCAAGATAGGATTCCAATTACAAAAAGAAGGAGTGTAATTTTTTTCATTGATTGATATGTGAGTTCAATCTGTTGACGGATGGTCAGAAAATTTGTTACACAAGATTCCTTTTTAAATTAGCCTTTTGATCTATTCTCTTCTGCTTTTTTGATCATGGTTACTGCATTCTCATTGGAAGTATCAAGCGTTAAAGATTTTTTATAATTTATAATAGAATTACTCCATTCTTTATTCTTAAAATACGCTTCCCCTAAGCTATCATATAAATTGGCATCATTAGGCATTAATGAAACACCATAAGCAAAAACTTTAATAGCAGTTGCAGGATTTTCTTTTCTCATCCATTCATAACCTATCATATTGACAATACCATTAAACCCTTCATTGTTTAATTCTTCTTCAGAGTATTCTTTAGTACTAATGATAGTTTCTAAAAAACGTGTAGGATTTTCTACATCATTATACATTTGATAGTGTTTGTTACCAATAGATTCTTCAGGGAATAAGTCAGCGATCATGGTTCTATGATTTTCTTTACTCAGTTCCTTTTTTAAATCAATATCTACATATTGTGTGTAGTCATGAAAGAGGTATACTCTCACTGTAAGTGTATTTAAATTATAGATAGTAGAGTATTGTGTAGAAAATAGATCTGTATTAGATAGGTTTTTCATCACTTCACCACAGTAAGTTAATGAAGATTCTCCTTGCGTTTTATTTAGAAATGAACGTCCGTTTTGAAAGTTTTCTAATTCAACATCATCTTCAGAAGCGATTTGTGAGTAATAGAAATTTGAGAATGCTTTTTCAGAGTCTTCACCTATAATAAATACATCACCTTCTACGATTAAATACGTACCTGACTTATCTACAAATACAATTTGACTACTAGATAAAGAGCTTAAGTTTATAGTGTTTAAATAATCACTTACTTGCTCTACAGTACTCATGGTTTGCATCACATTTCTGATGGCAGTTCCAATGGGAATATTTAATTTTCCATCAGTATTTTCTATTGGTATTTCTGGATTGGCAAATCCATCAAATACTAAACCTGCTTCATTAATAGCTCCTTGTGCAAAATTATTAAGCAGTCCCATATACATTACTCCATACGTATCTTTTTCTGCTTTTTCAAACCAAAACTGATTGTTAGGACTTAGCCAATCTTCATTATTGCCAACAATGGTAATTCCATTTTTTGTGATCTTATACATGCTACATGCGATAGATACTAATGGATTTAATAAGAAAATAAGTATGAGTAATAATGCTGATTTACGATTCATCTTGAAGGTTTTTGTTTCTTATAGACTGTATGATTTTTTAAGTGTTACAGTTTTTGAAAAAAGAGCACGCTTTCATATTTTGGTAAATGATCAATATACGCTTTCGCGAAAGCGGAATACTTGCATCAATCCGTAATTATTTCTAAGTGATTCTTTGAGCCTGTCATTTGCCAATGAGTTAATGACACAGGGATATTTCCGATACTGTTTAGGGTATCAAAAAAGTCTTTTAGAATAAAGGGTTTGTTTTGTAATTCTTGGATTCTAGCATAATCAGCAAATGCATTTTCTAATAAATATTTACCTGTGATATAACTTGTTCCATATCCGGGTTGACGTAAATACAAATGTTGCTCAAAAATGAGGAGTTCTTTTTCAGTCTTCATCCAACCACGAGGGGTGTATTCGCTGTGAATCCCACCAGCTTCTTCCATGGTCATTTCATTAGCATGTGCATATAAGGAGCCTAAACCTCTTGCAGCACGTTGTGCAATCATGATATATACAATCTCTTTAGTTCTTGGACTATCATCATATAAACCCGCTTGCATGAATAATTCTTCAACAGCTGTGGCAGTTCCTTCATTTCTTGAATCGAAAATATTATATAATAAGGGGCCTTTTCGTATCTCACTTTTATGCGGTTCATTATCCATACGTGCTAATTCAAACCAATGGTAAAAATGAGAGTATAGCGGTCTGGGATCGTAATGTTCTCCTATGGTGAAGAAATTGCGCTTCTCTTTGGGGATAAATGCACCTAGATGCTCACGTAAGGCAGGATCGAAATAAGGTTTTACAGTTACAATTTCTTCCTGATCTAGAAAGGTAATTAAACTGTTGGCAGCTTCATCTGCCATTTTATTGTAGGCGTCAGGAGAGTTGGCATCCATCAATTTTGGAAGTTTTCTATTTCTGTGCTCTTCTAATTTTAATGAAGTCCAAGCACGGGCGAGTTCCCGTTTTAGAATCATTACTTCGTCATCCCAAGTTAAGGGAACCAGGTGTACGTTTTGTAAATACCAAGTATAATTGTCTTTGCCAATTCCTGAGGGACCCGTTTTTGATTTAGATTGATTCTGCAACCAAGATACCAGATCGTCGGTTGAGGCTATCGCTTCATCAATTACCGACACTAAAGCGGTATCTTCTTTAATAGCTGCTTGCTTTTTTAGATTGGTAAGTACGACACTTTGGTATTGAATATCCCGAATCCCGGTGATCCATAAATCTCTGGCATTTCCAGTTAAATTCTTCTTTGCTTGCTTATTGAGGGGTGTAATTATTTTTAGATCGGTTAAGAGTCTCTCTCTTTCTTTTATCGACAATGGAAATGTATAGGTCCATAGTTCGGTAGTGCCATGATGAGTGGGGCCTTCATGCGCAGGAACATCACTTCTACTGGACCAAACTGATTTATAAAAAGCAGGATCACGTGTCCAAGGTTGTAAAATTCGATGGTTAAAGTCATAGCCATTCATTTCAGCCCAAACAATCATCCAATCCACTTGATGTTCTATAGGCCAATTTGTGGTGTCAATTGATTGTAAACCCGATTGTAATTCTTTAAATTTTGGTATGCGTTTTTCAAAAGTTTCTGCAGTATAATCAGGAGCGCCATCGAGTAGGGGTGGTTTTTCAAAGGTTCTCCATTCCTTAAACAAGGTTACTAAAGAGGCATAGTCATTTGAGGTAAAACTCTCTATGCTAGCTGGGATTTCTTTGGTTGTTTCTAACGTTTTTTCTTTGGTCTCTGTTTGACAGCTAAAAAGAAATATGACTAAAAGAGAAAGAATGATGGTGGTTGTTTTCATCTGAGTATGGTTATGGTATTTTTTGTCTTGCTAAAAGCAACATCTTAAAAATATCGCCAGACTTTATAAAAATACGGAAACCTTTTGATTCCCTGATCCTAGTTTTATTCTAGAAGGAAAGGGATTACTTTTTTAATCCTGACTCGTGATTCTTTTGGGTTTTGGTTCGCTTTCGCGAAAGCGTATAACGTACAAATAGTCAAGTCTGTGAATTTCTTTTTAAAGGTTCTATGCTTTCCTTTCTCGTCCGTCTATGTCTCATTCTTCGACACATCCACCTTCCCTCGCTGAGGGAAGGAGCTTTTTTGATTTAATTTTTATGAGCTTTTATATTCCCTCCTAAGAAGGAGGGTTAGGGAGGTGTGAAATTATATATGTTGATTTTTTAATAATAATAGAAAATGGCTAAACATTAATAGAGGAATACTCTATTTTTTAAGACCATACTTATAGATTAATTAGAGACATTCTCTCCCTTCCGTCTGTGTCTCATTCTTCGACACATCCACCTTCCATCGCTGAGGGAAGGAGCTTTTTTGTTCCCTCATTCTAGCCTTCTACCAGATGGAGAAGGAATTATTTTTAGTTCCCCCTTCGGGGGTTAGGGGGCTTACCACTTAATACATTCATTCGGAAACGGAAAGTTTTCTATTTTTTGAGCTACGCAGATTACAAAAAATAGAAAACAACCACCCACCACATGGATCGTATGTTTTAGTTTTCTCTTTTGAGATAGAGGGATATGAATCTCCCTTTCGTCTGTGTCTCATTCTTCGACACATCCACCTTCCATCGCTGAGGGAAGGAGCTTTTTTGTTTTAATTTTTATGAGGTTTTATATTCCCTCCTAAGAAGGAGGGTTAGGGAGGTGTGAAATTATATTTGTTGATTTTTTAATAATAATAGAAAATGGCTAAACATTAATAGAGGAATACTCTAATTTTTAAGGCCATACTTATAGATTAATTAGAGACATTCCCTCCCTTCCGTCTGTGTCTCATTCTTCGATACATCCACCTTCCCTCGCTGAGGGAAGGAGCTTTTTTGTTCCCTCATTCTAGCCTTCTACCTGATAGAGAAGGAATTATTTTTTAGTTCCCTCTTCGGGGGTTAGGGGGCTTACCACTTAATACATTCATTCGGAAACGGAAAGTTTTCTATTTTTTGAGCTACGCAGATTACAAAAAAATAGAAAACAACCACCCACTCAGATTAACATTATAAACTATATAGTTGGTAAGGTGGCTGAGTGATTTCCTGAAAGGGAATCGTATCGAAGCTACCACTTAATAATAGAACTCGCCCATGTGAAGCCACTACCGAAGGCTGCGAGTACAACCGTATCTCCTTCTTTTACTTTCCCATTTTCCCATGCTTCTGTTAAGGCAATAGGAATGGAAGCTGCTGTTGTGTTTCCATATTTTTGAATATTATTAAATACTTGATCATCCGTAAGACCAAATTTCTTCTGTACAAATTGTGCAATACGAAGATTGGCTTGATGCGGAATCAACATATCGATATTTTCTGGCGTTAAGTTGTTTTTAGCAAGTCCTTCTTTGATCACTTCCGAAAAACGAACGACTGCATTTTTAAAAACAAACTGTCCGTTCATATATGGGTAGTACGGAATATCTTCTGTAGGGTTAGTTGCTATAATTTCAGGAACCCATTGTTCTGTACTTGGACCTTTAAGCGAAAGTTCTAAGGCATGTTCTCCTTGACTGTGTAAGTGAGAAGAAAGAATTCCTTTAGACATATCTTCTTCGCGTGTTAATACGGCTGCACCAGCACCATCTCCAAAAATAACAGAAACCGATCTGCCACGTGTTGTAAAATCCAGACCACCACTATGATTTTCAGATCCGATTACGAGTACATTTTTATACATTCCCGTTTTTATAAACTGATCTGCGGTAGCAAGCGCATATACAAAACCACTACATTGGTTACGTACATCTAGTGCAGGAATGGTTTCCATACCCATAAGGTGTTGCACTTGAACACCACAGCCAGGGAAATAATAATCAGGGCTTAGTGTAGCAAAGACAATCATATCGATATCTTTATTTGTTAAACCCGCACGTTCTATGGCAATAGTGGCTGCTTTCACGCCCATTTTTGCAGTAGAATTCCCATCTCCTTTTTTGATGTGACGGCGTTCTTTAATTCCAGTTCGTTCCTGTATCCAAGCATCATTGGTATCCATCAGTTTCGATAGATCATCATTAGTAACAACATTTTCAGGAACATATGCGCCTAATCCGGCGATTCTAGAATTATACATATAGATTTTATTTAAAAAGTCACACAGTCAGATGGTGATATACAAGTAATTGCTTTATACGTTTTCACGAAAGTGAAAAAAAACGTAACGCAAATATATGTTTTTGGTAGCCTTTTAAGAAGAAAGCATACATCGTTTAGTATGCGTGCATAATAATAATGTTGGGTACAAAAAAGAGCGCTTGACTGAAAGCGCTCCTTTAAAAACAACCTAACCAAATAAGTGAAAAGTCTAGCTAATCAATTATTATACTTTATGCGACGCGATTTTTATGGGCATATTGCTCAAAGTTATTCACTTTAATACGTCCCCCTAAATCGTGCATTAGATTATAGAGTCCAAAAAATGTTCTATTGATATACAGGAAATGCTTACTACCACGGTTTCCATTCATTTTTCGGATTTCAGTGTCTTTACTGTATTTTTCGCTCAATGATGCAATCTTATCAAAGAACGTAGTGTCTTTAAAATCAAATGTTTCTTGATGGAATGGCTCTGTAAAGAGGCTTAACATCTCGTGAAACAATTCTGAAAAGAATTTGATTTGATCTGGTGTATCATCTTCTCTAAGAATTTCTAATTCAAATAGTTTTTGTTTGAAAATCTCAGGGTTATTGATGTTTTCTTTTTCAGCCAATTCGAAATACGGGATATAAAAATCTTCAGGAACATGTTTGATACACCCAAAATCGATAGCAATGAGTTGATTTTTATCATTCACTAAGAAATTACCAGGATGCGGATCTGCATGTACTCTTCTAAGGCGATGCATCTGGAACATATAAAAATCCCATAATGCTTGGCTTAATTGATCTGAAGCTTCTTGGCTTGTGTTCTGGGTTACAAATTCACTTAAATGTATTCCGTCCATCCAATCCATAGTAAGAATGCGCTCACTGGATAGTTCTTCATAATATCTTGGAAATTGTAGGTTGGGTATTGCAGCACAATCAGCAACCATTTCCATACTTTGAGCTAGCTCTAGTGTATAATCGGTTTCTTCCAGAAGTTTGTCTTCTACTTCTTTAAAGTACTTTTCTTTTCCTTTACCTTGTAGATTAAACATTCTGGAAGCAATCGGTTTCACTAGAGCCAAATCACTACTGATACTATCTGCAACTCCAGGATATTGGATTTTCACAGCAAGTTTTTTCCCATCGAGTATAGCCTTGTGAACTTGTCCTATACTAGCAGCGTTAACGCTTTGAGCTTCAAATGTATCAAATAAATCTTCTGGGTATTTTCCTAAATATTTTTTAAAAGTTTTACGAACTAAAGGCGCCGAAAGAGGTGGTACAGAAAATTGAGAAAGCGAAAACTTCTCTACATATGCTTTAGGCATAATATTTTTTTCCATACTTAACATTTGTGCCACTTTAAGTGCACTTCCTTTTAAACTTTTTAAGCCGTCGTATATATCTTCCGCGTTACTTTCATTTAATTTTTCCTTGGAAAGAGACGGGTTGACCACTTTCTCTCCATAGTATTTTACATAATTCACGCCAACTTTGGCACCTGTTTTTACGAGTTTGGATGCACGTTGTAATTTGTTAGTTGGTATGTGATCTATTGTTTTCATATGTTTTATTCCCTCGAAGAAAGGAAATCCTTTTTATGTTACTTTAACGATTAGCTCTCTACTTTAAGTCTTAATCTTAGGAGTTTGATTTCGCGAAAGCGAAATTTTCCTTCACTATAAATTTTCCAAAATCGATGATACTTTCTAGAGGTGTTGTTTCAAATACGTCAAAAATAGCTTTGACAGACTTTTCAATGGCAACATCTGTTTTTTCAAATCCAGCCGAATTATCATCCATCCAATATTTTAATAAGAATAAAAACTGAACCCAAGCGCCTTCACTGAATAGTTGTACTGGGTTTTTAGTAATCTTGTAGGCTTTACCTTCGTTTCCTTCTTCTATAAGTGTTGTTGCAAAGTGACGAATCTTACCACGTAATTCCTTGAGCTGTGCTAAATTTTTAAGTGGCATTTCATGCTCTTTTAATACAAAAAGTACATAACTTCTATTGGCTGTAAGGTTTCCAAACATCGTGTAGAAGAATGAAAGCATCTTATCTTTATTAGGATAATTTTCAAAATCTTTGTCTTTATGTAACGTTGCAACAGTACTATCGTAAAGAGCGATCCAAATATGTTGCTTTAATCCTTCAAAGGAACCAAAGTATTCATAAAAATCTGCTTCTGTACATTTGATGTCTTTACAGAATTTATAAATAGTCGGTGGCGTTTTACCATGTTCTAATACATGATCCATGTATTTAGAAATGATATCTATTGCAGTGATTTTTTTCTTGGTAGTTTTCTTTGCTGTAGCCATAGGGAAAAATTCTACAGTAAAGATAATTAATGTTTACTTAATTTTATATATCGTTAAACAAAATATAATGTTAAAGTTGTTTCAAAATATATGAAAGAAACGTGGTGAATATTACGTTCTTATATGATTTAGATGTCACTGAAACGGTATTATTTAAACTCCCCGATATGCCACAAAATACCTGAAGGGTCATATAGAAAGAATTCTTTTCCCCAGTCATTATAATGGATATGTGATATTCTAACTCTTTTATAGGTATTTTCTAGTTCTAGGGATTTAATGCGAAGTAAGTGAGATTCTAGATCTTTTACTTCTAGAAATAACATAGAGTTGTTTACCCAATCTTTAACGTATGCATCTTGTAAATAAAAACCAAAATTACCTAGTCTAAAATAGGACATTTTTGGCCCTGTTATTCGCTCTTCAAAACCTAAATCAAGGTAAAAGTTTCTTGAAAGTTCGTAATCTTTAGCGCCAATAAAAGCTCTGATTGATGTAACGTTGTATTCCATAGGGATGCAATATTTAAATATATTGACTTAAAGATAGCTTAATTTTATAAGATTTTATGAACGTAGTATACTAATGTATAGGAAATGGTATTTTACGTACTGATTTTGAATAATATGCTGTTGCTTTTTTTGCATTTTCAATTTCTTGAGATGTAAGATTCAGGTCAAAATGTGTCATGATTTTTTCAAAATCATCTAGTAATGTAGTATAGTTTGTATGAAGTGCCTGACTATTCGTATGTAGCTGTGCTTGTTTACGATGTTGTTCTACCATATGAATAAGATAATCTTCTTTTGTAGTGTATGAATATCCTTTTGCTGTAAAATGCCTTTTAAGAAAGTCTGATGGGTATTGCCACCATTGTGCAAAGCCACCATTAGATTTTTTAAGAGACGCGACAACTTCGTCTGTTTTTCTATCTAGATATATCCATTTTGTAGTAGGATAAAGTTCTAGAAATAGGTTTATCATAAAAACATTCCAGGAAGTTAGTTTAAAAATCACATGTTTCTCGTTTCCTAAAGGTTGACAATAACTTTCAATAATTTCTTTTAATTGCTTTTGAACAGTTTCTTTTGGAAGATTGTGTAATACGTAAGAAAGTAATAAACCATTTATGGCTTCTGTTTCAGATATAACTCTGATGCTTGAAGTTGTTTGTAACATTCTCACGAGTAAAGTAGAACCACAATGTGACGTATGAAAAATAAAACCCTTTACATCCAGTTGCCTATTTGGAATGATGTCTATAGCATCTAATGTTTCATTGGTGATGGCATGTCCTTTCATTCTATATGCCTTAATACCTTCATTAAAAAAAGGATATTTAAAAACAACAGCAGGTAATCTATAACAAATAGTGGTAGGATGTTCTTCAACAGTAGTATGTCTAGGAAATAACTTTTTAGATTTTTCTATAGAAGGCATTTGTTTTCTACATTTTAGTGCAAATATCTATAAAACTGTTTTTTTAAGACGATCTATTTTTTTATTGTTTATCCGTAAGGTTAACAAGAAGAAAACAATATAGAAAGCAATTAATATGACACAATTAACTAGAGAGGATTCTATATATCCTAGGTTTTCAAACGTGATATTTCCTTTCTTATTGGGAAAAAAGGGAAGAACAAAAGAGATAATAATAAAAAATGTTATACCGTATGGCACTAATTTTTTTAATGAACGATTGTTATTTTTTAATCTTTCGATATCTCTAGCGATAATCTCTTTTTTCTGCTCTTTTATACTTTTGTTCATAGAAATGTAGCTATCATTAATTAAAATGCTACGTCTTAAATAGTCTTTATATATGGGTATTTGTTACAAGTTATTTGTTTTGTTGTATACGCTTTAACGCTTCGCTCTCCCTTTGGGTCGTGAATTTCGCAAGCTCAATTTATCATTTCATTCTCCCTGCGGTCGTGAATCTCGCAAGCTCGATTTCGCGAAAGCGTATATAGTATGACATTTATATATTAATAATATTTTATGGTCCGTTTTACTTCATTAGATATATATTCATCACCATCTTTTAATGTGACTCTAGTGATCCAATTTCCTCGCTCATCATATTCGTACATATATTTTCTAATATATTGATCGTCTTTATTTCTAGTGCTAACCTCTTGAATTGGATCTTTTTGGGCGTTATAATTATAAACAATATGATTTACAAGAACATTATCTTCATTATAAGATTCGTAAGTAAGTACATTATTGTTTGCGTCAAAAGTTCTTACTCTTCTTTCTTCTTGTTTTCCATAATAACTATATAAGATTTTTTCCGTAATATTTCCTCTAGTGTCATAGGTGATAGAATATTGAGGCACATATTTATCTTCGTCATGTTTCTCTTTTTCTAGAATAGTATGTCCATTAGTATTACTATGTTCATATATGATTTTATTTTTTTCACGTCCATCTTTGTGGTACTCGGTTTCTGACGTACATTTCCCGTTATTATTATAGGTGTAGATTGTTTTAGAATAGGTGGTACCGCCAAATGCGCCACTATCTTCCCTTAAGGAAGTATATTCCTTTTCTATCATAAATCCTTTTTTATTATACGCATATGTATAAAGATACTCTAGAGTGTTGTTATCATATTCCTTTTTTTCAATAAGTAATCCTGATGTGTTATAACGATATGTTTTTTTGGTAGTATCTTCTCCATCATCTTCTTTTTCACTTACAAGTTTATTTTCTTCATATAGATATGTATAGGTGTCAGTTAAATCACCATCTTCATATAACTTTAAAGAAGTGAGATGACCATTTTTATCGTATTCTTCTTTTGTTTTTTCTCCACAATCTTCAAATTTGTAGGGTGGTTTTTCTTGTTCTACATAACAGTCAGACTCCTCTTTTATACTCTTGATATTTGTATTTTTAATACGGTCTGTACTTATTTCAATATATCCAGCTTCTTCAATTTCTTGCGCTTGAGTTAGTGGAATAAAAAATAAACAAATGGTTGTTGAAAGAAATAGGGATTTCATAGATGATGATTGTAATATGAGTTCTTGTTTCAAGTAGCATCCAATATACAATAATATGTGTTTTTTGAAATACCTGATAGTGGGTATCCTATAAAAAGTGTATAGAGACTATCGAATGAAATTCAAGGAACCTTTTGTATTATTAAATACTACTTAAAAGTTAACATAATACGTCTGAATAGATTAGTTCCGCAACATTTGCTGTGCTATTTTCCCACCTATCCATGCCATGGGAATATACGCAAGTGCAATATCGGTTACCGTAAACCAAGTAGGACCTGTTAACATTATATTGATGGCGATACCTCCTAATAAAAAGAGCACTCCTACAATAAGCGCACTTCTCATTTTAGCTGTTTTACTAATCATTCCAGCAATAAAGGCTCCGATAAGGGTTCCTAGTGCATGCCCTAAAAAAGGGAATAAAAAATATTTAGGCGCTAGGGTAGGCATTACTTCTGCCATAGCAGCCATATCATCAGGATCTACATTGGGTATAGGTATTACCGAATGCCCTAGGGTAATCAATCCCATATTGACAATACTTCCTAGTATCCATCCTACAATAACTGCTAGGATATTTCTAAGCACTGAATTCATGATATGTACTTTTGGTTAGTGTTTTAAAGATAAGAAAAGATTTAATTAGTTGGCATTTTTCAATTTCAGCACTTTAATGGCATCTAAGTACCGTTTCATTTCACTTCTTACTTTTGGGAACAGGAGTAATAAGCCTATCATATTAGGAAATACGAGTGCAAGAATCATAGCGTCTGAAAATTTTATCACAGCATCTAGCGTGATAGCAGCTCCTAAAACGGTAAATAGTAAAAAGATAATTTTATAAGTGAGATCCATCCATTTACTTCTTCCAAATAAATATTTCCAGGATTGTAATCCATAGTAAGACCATGATAAAATTGTAGAAAACGCAAATAAGGTGACGGCAATCACAAGTACATACGATGATCCTGGAATCGCATTATCAAACGCCATGGAAGTTAAATTAACACCACCTAATCTTGATCCGTCTGCCAATAACGCTTGTCCATTAATGACATCTCCATACACAAAAGCACCATCCATATTAAACATGACGATAATAATAGCAGTCATGCTACAAACTACTACGGTATCTATAAAAGGTTCTAATAATCCTACGAGACCTTCTGAAGCTGCATATTTTGTATTTACAGCAGCATGTGCAATAGCCGCTGAACCAGCTCCCGCTTCATTTGAAAATGCTGCACGACGAAAACCTTGAATCATCACACCAATAAATCCGCCAGTAATCGTTGCTTTGGGTGTAAATGCTTCCGTGATGATTAAACCAATAGCATCATCAATAAAACTAAAGTTTGAAAAAATAATGAATAAAGCCGAAGCTACATATAGTACAGCCATTACGGGGACTACTTTTTCAGTGATTTTTGCAATTCGTTTAATCCCTCCAATAATGACAATACCAACAACTACAGCAAAAATGAATCCTATAATACTTCCAGAGGCTGCTCCTTCAATTCCAAATCGTGAAATAATCTGAGCTGCCGCTTGATTGGTTTGAAAGGCGTTTCCGCCTCCAAAGGATGCACCAACGCACAATATAGCAAATACAATAGCTAGAAATTTACCAAGCTTAACCAGACCTCTTTCTTTAAGTCCTCTGGATAAATAATACATAGGACCCCCATACACATTACCGTCACTATCAATATCTCTGTACTTTACACCTAAGGTGCATTCTACAAATTTTGATGACATACCGAGCAATCCCGCAATAATCATCCAGAAGGTAGCGCCTGGACCTCCTATAGAAATAGCAACCGCAACCATCGCAATATTTCCCAATCCAACAGTTCCAGAAACAGCAGTTGCTAACGCTTGAAAATGATTCACCTCTCCATGATGACTTTCATCTTTTATGGTATCTACAAGATCTCCTTCTACTTCATACACCTGAGCTGTAGTTTCAATAGTTAATGACTCTAAATCATCATACTTTCCTCTCACCACTTGAATAGCGGTTGGAAAATGTTTGATGTTTACAAAACCAAAATAAATCGTGAAGAATAAAGCTCCAAGAAGTAATAAAATCAAAACGATTGGAATTCCATATCCAAAGATGGTGACAGTAGAAAGTATAAAATCTTCCCACCATGTTGCAAAAGGCATAAAAGCGTCATTAATCTGTTCGTCTAATCCTCTGGATTGTTGTGCATGATTGATAAAAGGGATGCTGATAAAGACACTAAATAGTATGCGTTGTTTTGAAGTCATCATTCTAATTTTATGATTTTGACTGCAATCTTTAAAATTGAATTTTTTAATGGAGACTTTATCAGAAAGAATCTAAAAATGTCAGTAAAAAAACTACTGACAAAAAGATGTAAATAATTGATTTATAAGGATATGTTTTTTGAATGTATTTTTAAACGAACTTTTCGATCTCGTTTTTCTGACATTTCAAAAAGAGTTGTTTTGAGTGGATTTAAGTGATGATCAACGGTCCAAGAGTCTTTTCCAAAGACACCATCTAGGATAGCAACAAGCAATCTTTTTACTTGGTTATAGTCATTAATATCAAATGTCTTATTTGACATAGAGAAGTTCTTGGGTTTAATTTCCAACCAGTCATTTTCGGAGTGTTTACGTTGCGCAAATTTTAAAAATAATTCAAATAGGGCAGGAGTCAATTTTACTTTTCGCTTTTCAGTGCCTGGAAATCCTTTTAAAAAGATGAGGTGTTCTATCTTTCCAGAAGGCAATTTATTTTTTGAAAATATGATATATAACTCATCCGAACTTGGAATAATATTCTCTGCTAGTTCTTTGACCCAGCTTAAGGCAAGTGCAAAGAAAATCATGATCAGTGAAGTTTTAAAAATCGCAGACAATAAGGTGAGATTAATTTCGGTGCCATATATCTTATAGATTTGGGCGACTAAAGCAATAAGAATACAAAACAAGGCTAAAAAAGCCAATGCTTTGAGGCGTCGTTTTAAAAAGGACTCCCACAAAACATATCCTAAAAAAAGTAAGGTAAACAATGCATAGTATACATCCAGTTCATTGATCATCGCAATCACGGTACCCGATATCATACGACTTAACGTAGGGAGTATTGAAAACAAAAAGGGAATTCCCACAATATAGATCCAATACTTTGATTTTATGATATGCCCAATAGCCTCAGGTAAATATCGAAACCATGGTAATGCCAATAAAATAAAGAGACTATTCAATAATGACCAAATACTACGCCAACCCTCAATAATGACTTCAGAGGTGGTATTTGTTTTGATAAAATAAATTTCAAAAGCACCTGAAATACTCCAACACAATACAGAAAGCGCCAACCATACTTGCCCAAAGTCATTTTGCATTTTACCTATATGCCACCAGATCGCAATTAATTCGATACATGCAAATAAACATACAGAAAACTGCCACCACCCATAAAAGAATAATACAGGATCATTGAGCTGTTGTAGATGTATGTATTGTAAGATCATTACCATGAGACTTTAGATGTCTAAGATAATGACTTAGATTTTTAATTAAATTTTAGAGAAGAAATTTTTAAATATCTTTTATTGATTTTATTCCGAATTAATACGTGTTTTTAATACTTGTTTTTATCTGCTATTTGAACTCCAGAGATAGTAATTAAATAATTACAAGCATTATAAAAATCACCTTTATTAGGAGACCAAACACTTACCACTCTATAATTTTTAGTATTAGCCCCTTCCATAATCCATTCAGACCCGTCGTAACCAATTGATTTTCGACTTAAGCTCATTTCCCAAAAATTGGCTTTTTTGATAAGTGTGATAAATGTATCCCATTCTTTTTTCGTCAATACTTTTATTCTTTGAGTTTCTAATTTTCCAGGATCATAACCGCCAGCACCACTTAATACTTTCCAGTATAGTATATAAATATCATCTCTTTTTTCAAACCTAAAAGTCATAGGCTTGTGAAAAGTTCTTAACCAAGTAAAACGATAAACCTCTTTATTGATTTTTTTGTTAAAAAGGAGAGGCTCTTTCATTGTATGAAGGTGTTTAGAATACCAACTCATAACAAAGTCGTCATAACTACCCTCTTTAATTTTAAACTTAGTTTTAATTCCATCTTCTGTTTCAATCCAGTCTACTATAACTTCAGGAAACATTTCTTTAGGAAAGTAGTGTTGTTTTGTGTTTACAGGCACATTTAAACTATCTACTTCAATAGAAGTATCTATAAAACTATCAATGGATTGAGAAAAACCATATTGGATTACAAAGAATAGTATAGAAAAAAAATGTAGTTGCTTTTTCATTTAATTATTAAAGTTAATTCCAATCTTCTTAACCAATAATCGTACCTAAAGAATTTATTTTGTGTAATCAGAATGAAAAATGATCTAATAACTAGCCGACTAACAGCTAACGACTAACAGCTATTTAAAATCCCTCAAAAGCACCTAATCCAAACAGAGCAAAGTCATATTTTACAGGATCATTTGGATCTAATTTTCGTAGAGAGGCATCAAGTTCAGCAAGGGATTTTGCATCGTTTTGCTTTCGCGAAAGCAATTTTAACTTCCGTCCCACATTCCCAGTATGTACGTCTAATGGACAAGACAGTAATGAAGGAGAAATGTTTTTCCAAATCCCAAAATCGACACCTGCCTTAGCATCACGAACCATCCATCGTAAAAACATATTAATACGTTTTGCCGCCGAATTCCGTAGTGGATCACTTACATGTTTTTGTGTACGTTGTTGATGCGATACTTCAAAAAACACTTGCTTAAAATGTGAAATGGCAGGTTGCAGTCCTTCCTTTGAAATTCCTGAAGCAAAAAGGGCTTCGAGTCCGTTGTGATGATGATAGATATTTTGAAGTGCTCTGATAAAGGTTTCTAGATCAGTAGCATTAAAGGTGCGATGGACAAAACCTTCAAAACGGTCTGCTTGGTCAGGATGATAGTTAAGAATAAACTCATGAGGTTCGTTGCCCATGATCTCCATCAGTTTTGTGGCATTGGTGATAATACTTTTACGATTTCCCCACGCGATGGTCGCTGTTAAAAAAGCGGTAATTTCTATATCCTCTTTTTTTTCAAATCGATGCGGAATCTGAATCGGATCATGCGGTATGAAATCTGGACGTTCATATTGTATCGCTTTTTCGTCTAGAAAAATCTTCAGTTCTTTTTTATTCATTTTTGTCAAAAGTATATGAATAGAAACCATCTTTTAGATCATCTGTACGCATTTGCGGCACCGATCTAAAATAAGCCTTAAAATCGTTGAGTTGTTGTAACTGAATACAGGGAAGTTCACAATCGCCTGTTGCCCAAAAGAAATCAATATTGGTTGGGGTATGTATACGCATATTTCCTTCTTGATGTGTTGTATAAATAGCCTTTGGGTATTTCGTTTGGGGATGAGGTTGTATAAAGTATTCAGGAGAAAATACACTTAGGCTTAATTGAAATTCACGTTCAGTAAGATTTGTAAGGTTTATAGGAATAAATAGTGGGATAGCAATGAGTATTGTAGTTAGTGTTAAACCTATTTTAATGATACGTTCTTTTTTTATACAAATGGCTATGACAGTAAGTGATAAAAGCATAAAGAATCCTAAAAAGAAACGGTATTGAGGCGATGTAAGCCATAAAAATAAAAGCTGAAGAACACTAACGGTATATAGTATATAAAGCGGTTTTTTAAAATTAATTTTTCTTATAAAAAATGGAAAAATCAATAAAACACCACACATAGCCATATTAAATAATCCATGAAGTTTTGGGAGTTTGAGCCAATGAATAATACGTTGTATAAGTGTCGTACCTTCATACTCTTCAGGTGTTAAAAAGAATGCGTATTGCTTGGTAGTTTCAACAAGGTATTCTTGAAGGGCTATGGGTAACCTCCAATCTGCATCTGTAAGTCTAAAACTGGCAATAGGGTATAAGGGATAGCCAGAAATAATACTATTTTTCACAACAAAAAGTATAAAAGCAATTCCTGATAATAAGGTTAGTTTTGAGATATCTTGTTTTAGCGAGGTTTTATTTTTCACATATAAAATAACAGGAAATATGAGTAAAAATACAGCGGTCACTTTTATAAATATGGCAAAGACTCCCAAAGTAAATAAGCTACTATAGCTCGCTCCTTTATGAAATGTATATTGAGATAAAAACTCCCCAAAAATAATCAACGAAAGCAAGTATATAGGTAAATCTGGCGATGGTGAGCTTATAAACTGAAATAGGAATACATTAAAAATAGGAAACAGTCCTATGAGTAAGAAATATTTTTCTTTTTGTTTAAAATACTGACTGAGTTTATCTAATGCATATAAATTTCCTAAGACAAGGTAGAATCCATTAATATCATTAAAATACGAAGTTATGATATCTATATTCAATGCGCTTTGTAGAACATGCCATCCAGAGTTTTGGGCTAAGAAGAAATGAAAATTAGCTAGACCTTTTACAAAGCCATAGCTATCAAGCCATTTAATGGTTTGAATATAATACGATTCGTTATCTATAATGTATGGAGCACTTGCGCATTGAGCTGCTGCAAAAATAGTAATGACTCCTAAGAGTATTTTAAGATAGGAGGAGAGTGCTTTTATTTTCGCTTTAAGCGAACCCAAAAAAATGATATATACTTTTTGTTTCCAGATACCTAATCCTATGGTGAGAAGGATAAGGAACCCTTCAAAATACATGCTTAAATTATTAAAGATAGCCCAACTACTGGCGATAAGTGAAATAGCAAATCCGCCTAAGAAAAATGGAAGTACAGGGTGTGATTTTCCAAACTTAAAAATATCTTGGAAGGATACGCCTACAACACTTGTGATCAGAAATAGATAGCACCAGTATGTAAGTACAGCAATCATATTATTCGGTTACAAAAGAACCGTCTACCATGGTTAGTTTACGATCTGCCATATTAGCGAGTTCTTCATTATGAGTCACAATGACTAGGGTTTGCCCAAATTCATCTCGTAATCTGAAAAATAATTTATGGAGATTTTCTGCGCTTTCAGTATCAAGATTTCCAGAAGGCTCATCGGCAAGAATAAGGGATGGTTTATTCATCAATGCTCTTGCAACGGCAACACGTTGTTGCTCACCTCCTGATAGTTCGTTAGGTTTATGATTGTATCGATGGGATAATCCTAGGAAATCTAAAAGTTCTTTGGCTCTTTTTTCTGCTTCGACTTTAGACGTTTTTGCGATATAAGCAGGAATACATACATTTTCTAAGGCTGTAAACTCAGGTAATAATTGATGAAATTGAAAGATAAAGCCAATATGCTTATTTCTAAACTGACTGAGTTCTTTTGGCGAAAGCCTATATAATGATTGATTATTAATTCCTAAAAAAGCGCCTTCAGAAGTATCTGGCGTATCTAACGTTCCTAAGATTTGAAGTAAAGTGGTTTTACCAGCACCACTGGGTCCTACAATAGAAACGACTTCTCCTTTTTTTATATCTAATGATACATCTTTAAGTACTTGAAGATCACCGTATGATTTTGAAATATGTTTTGCTGTTACCATTCCATCTATTTACGAAGTGAAAATACTACAATATATCTCAGTAAGCAACGCTAAAGGTTATGAAGTCTTCTTAAAGATCGTTTTGATATTGTTGTAGTCTATAAAATAGGTTACTCGTAAAGAAACGGTATGTTGTACGGGTTGGTCAAAAAGATTGCCAAGACTTTCTGTATAGCTTAATTGCGATTGGTCATCGCTATTAAAGATTTGGTTTCTGTAAAGCAAGGTGGCTTCACTTCCTGGAGCAAATCGCCATCTGAAACTTAAATCCATGTTCCAAATATTGAAATTGGTATTTGGATCTCTTCGTACAGTCGTATCGTAGTCGTCTATTTCTGTTCTTGAGCCATCTTCGTTAAGAATGTAATATACATTGCTACTATGGTCTGCAACACTCCAGAAATTACGTAAACGTAAATCAATAGCTTTGAATGGGTCAAAATTATAACTCGCCGTAATGGTATTTTCAAAAGAGGTAACATCTCTAAGTCCTAAAAATACTTCGGTATCTGTATTATCTACCCAGCCAAAATTCTTTTTACGTGTACTATAATCTGAAGAAAGAATTAAAAGGAATTTATCTGAGAAACGATACCTTGGAGAAAAGTTAACGCTATAATTTACTTGATCTTGATTGCCAAACCATACCCGTGTATTTGCGCGTAAATCAAAAGCAAATTTCTTTCTGAAGTCGGTTGAGATAAAACCACCGCTTCCCCAATTGGGTTCAAATACAACAAACCTTCCTTCTACTCTTGGTTCAAAATAATCGTTATTTCGAGAGTTGTAATCTGTATTTGCACCAAAAGCAAATCGTTTTTGAGTAAAGAAAAATGAATTTAGGCGAATACTATTTCTGGTTTGCACACTAGGTCTATATAGGCGTCTATGTCTTGCTGTTAAGTCTATACGATATCCATTAAATTTGCCTTTAGGTTGTATGAGTTCATAAGAGCCACCAAGTGTGAAGTTATTAAAGTTGTTTCTGAAATTAAGACCTAGGTCGTTAATGTCAAGTGTGGTATTTGCAAAGTCATGACCAAAACGATAACGCCACTGTCCTTTAATTTTTCTGAAATCAAATTCTGATTGAAAACCACTATTAAGACCTTCAAGTGTGCGTACATTACTAAAAATACCACGCCCAGAGACTCTATAATTATTTCCTTTATCTGCTATATCAAATACAGCACCTGTTACATTTGCATCTCTAAAACGACTCCCACTTCTGATGACACTTGTGTTTATAAGTGATACCGATGAGTTTTGATTAAATTGCTGATCTAATACAAATACATTATAATTTGTAAGTGGTTCTATACGCTCTTCTCTTGATATTCCAGTGATGGTATCGCGTATAGTAGCAAAAGTGTTTTCACCAATAGAATTTAGAAAACCAACACCTAATCCTTTTCTAGTGCGTCCAGATATTTTTACAGAATTAATAAGTTTCACATTACTAGGTTGATCTATAACTTCTTCATTTTCGGCAAGATCTCCAACGCTTCCTGTGGGACTTCCTCCTATACGTCTTGAGAAGAAAATGCGTCCCTTCTGAAAAAGGTCAATTCCTTCGGTAAAGAAAGGTCTGTTTTCACTAAAAGTTTGTTCAAAAGGTCCTAGATTTAATCGTACAGCATCAAAGGCAACTTGTCCAAAATCAGGTATTAATTGCGCATCTAATGTAAAGCTATCACTAAGGCCATATTTAATATCTAATCCACCTGCAAAATCAGTTTCATTCGTACCATCAAATGTTACGGTTTGCGCTTGCGCGAAAGGGAAAAAAGTAAGGCGCACAGGGGGATCAATGTTTTCTACTCCTTTTACAATCCCATTGTATTGCGTATCTCGACCTACACCACGCTCTATACGATTCCAAGTATGTGTTTCATTTCTACGTAAAAGTCGACGATAAAAGTTTACACTCCAGTCTTGAACATCAACTTCAGGAAATCGTAATGCATTATATGGAATACGATATTCTGCATACCAACCTTTATCATCTCTTGAAACCCTACATTGAAAAACAACATTAAAACCAAAATCACGATCATTTTGAGTAACACGTTGGTCTCCTATTGTACCTGCGCTTGTTACGTAAAAACGTGTCTCATTAATACCATCATTATAGGTGTTAAGTGCAACTACAAAATTATCTGCTTGTGCAAAAACTTCATCTCTTTGAGAAAACTGACTAGGGATTGAATCTGGGGCCGAATCATACATATATGCAGCAATGTACACTGCTTTATCATCGTATGCCATTTTAACTTCAGTACGGAAATCATTTTCAATGTCTCCTTCGTTTCCAGGTTCAAACATGTTAAAGTCCCCATAAACAGGGAGTTCGCTCCATATGGCGTCATCTAATAGTCCATCTATTTTTGGAGGCGTATTTATTCTAGTAGCAGTAAGCTCTTTCTTTTGAGCTAATGCATTGTATTGTATTAAAATTGTAAAAACAAATAAAAAAATGGATACCCCCTTGAACATACAAGTACTTTTGTTGAAGTTGCAAATCTAAAGGTGTCTTCAGGTTCATACTACTAATTAAAAGTTAAAAAGAAGGAGCGCTTAGTTAACAAAAAAAGTATATTTGTAAAACACCATTTTTGTGAAATTTTTATTTAATTTAGTTAAACAAAAAAAATAATTGTGTTTACGTTTCTTCTTTAAAATATATTGCTTGTATGAAGATAGATTAAACAAAACCAAAGAAAAATAATTACTGAATAAGAAAGTTATGCCGTATAGAAAGTTTGAAGAATATAATATTGAAGTTACAGAAAACGTTAAGAAAAATTTTGAATCTATTATAGATGATTTAGGCGAAGATACGTCTAGAGAAGGGATCGTTAAAACTCCAGAAAGAGCTGCAAAAGCAATGCAATATCTTACTTCTGGTTATGAAATGGATGCTGCGGCTATTTTAAAAGGAGCCATGTTTAAAGAAGACTATGATGATATGGTCATTGTAAAAGATATAGAATTGTATTCCTTATGTGAGCATCATATGTTACCTTTCTTCGGAAAAGCGCATATCGCTTATATTCCAAACGGTCATATTGTTGGATTAAGTAAACTTCCTCGTATTGTAGATGTATTCTCAAGACGCTTACAAGTACAAGAACGATTAACACACGATATCTTAGAATGTATTAACGATACTTTAAAACCAAAAGGGGTGGCAGTGGTTATCGAAGCCTCCCACATGTGTATGATGATGCGCGGTGTTCAAAAACAAAATTCAACAACGACAACATCTGGTTTTAGAGGACAATTTGAAAAGATTGAAACGCGTACAGAATTTCTTAAATTAATAAGTTCTGATTTGTCATAATTACTTTATTTAATTGGCTTTCTTAAGCGTAAAGTGAGCTAAAACTACCTGTAATCATACTTGGCATACCAATTGCTCATACAAAATTGTTATATTTAGTACAATTATGAGTAAATACAAATTATTAATTATTGGCCTCATTATGGATGGGGTAGGGATTTTAACGTCTGCCGCTTTTTTGGGTATAGGTGATTTTGCAGACGTTGTTTGGGCACCACTTTCTGCTTGGATCATGACAAAAATGTATAAAGGAAATGCAGGCAAAATTGCAGGAGCAGTTACCTTTATAGAAGAGATATTGCCTGTATCAGATATTATTCCTTCTTTTACATTAATGTGGTTATACACTTATGTATTTAGTAAGAAAGAAGTAGAGGCTAAGGAAGAAGAAAGTGATATTATTGATATCACTTAAATAAATCCATACCAGGTATATTAGGCATTCCTTCTTTTGCTACAGCACCCATTTCTGTATCATGTATGTTTTGAGCTTTCTCTAAAGCTTTATTAAGCGTTAAAATGAGGTAATCTTCCAGTTGTTCTTTATCTTGCAAAAGACTTTCAGAAACCTCTATTTCTTTAATACGACCATTTGCAGTGGTAGTAACTTTAAGAAGGCCGTCGTTAGATTGTTCATCTATAAGAACCGTTTTAAGACGTTCTTTAGTCGCTTCAGCTTTTGCTTTTGCTTCCTGTAATTTACCCATAAGACCCATCATATCTCCAAACATAATTTTTTAATTTTAAAATGATTGCTACAAATTTATTAAATTGACGGTTCTGAATCTATGAATAAAGTATGAAAAAAATAGTACCCCTATTAGTACTTACCCTTATTTTTGTAAGTAGTTGTAATAAAAAAAACACGAGAAATTTGACAAAAAATACCACTCCCCCAAAAGCAGAGAAGAAGCCAGTAAACCTAGAAAAGCACGGAGATATAAGAGTAGATGACTACTTCTGGATGAATGAAAGAGATCATCCTGAAGTGATAGATTATTTGGAAAGAGAAAACGATTATTACAATAAACTTACAGAGCATACCAAAGAATTTCAAACAGAATTGTTTGAAGAAATGAAAGGAAGAATCAAAGAAGACGATGCTTCTGTTCCTTTTAAAAGAAATGGATATTGGTACTATACACGTTATGAAACTGGAAAAGGATATCCTCTTTATTGCAGAAAAAAAGATTCGTTAGAATCAGAAGAGATTATTCTTTTTGATAATAATGAGATGGCAGAGGGGCATGCATATTTTAATCAAGCGGGTTACTCAATTTCTGAAGATAATACCATAGCAGCTTTTGGAGTAGATCTTGTTAGTAGACGTAAATACACTATTCAATTTAAAAATCTTGAAACCGGTGAGCTGCTTTCTGAAAAAATTGAAAATACTACGGGAAGGGCAGTTTGGGCAAATGATAATAAAACAGTGTATTATACACGAAAAGACGAAGAAACATTACGCTCAAATCAAATATTTAAACATGTTTTAGGAACATCACCAGAAGATGATAAACTGGTTTTTCAAGAAGATGATGAGACCTTTAACACCTTTGTTTACAAAACAAAATCAAGAAAGTTTATTGTTATAGGGTCAAGTAGCACGCTTACCTCCGAATACCAATTTACTACAGCAGAAAATGGTGATAGTGACTTTACAATGTTGCAGAAGAGGGAACGAGGTTTAGAATATAGTATAGCACATTATGGCGAAGAATTCTATATTCTTACCAATATGGATGATGCGACCAATTTTAAGCTGATGAAAACTCCAGAGACAGCTACCGAAAAAGAAAATTGGACCGAAGTAATACCACATAGAGATGACGTATTACTTGAAGATATAGACATATTTAAAGATTTCTTAGTTGTAAGTGAACGTACCAACGGACTCAATAAAATACGTATTACACGTTGGGATGATACCGCAGATTATTACTTGCCTTTTGATAACGAAACCTATACAGCCTATACAGGTACCAATGTAGATTTTGATACAGAAATACTTAGGTATGGCTATAATGCGTTAAATACACCAAGTTCTGTGATTGATTTTAATATGGTCACAAAAGAGAAGGAAGTAAAAAAAGAGCAAGAAGTTTTAGGAGGGAAGTTTGAGAAGGAAAATTATGTCATGGAGCGTATATGGGCAACAGCCAGAGATGGTGTTAAAGTACCTGTATCAATTATATACCATAAAGACACAAAGAAAAACGGAAAAGCACCCCTTTTACAATATGCTTATGGAAGTTATGGTAGTACTATTGATCCCTCATTTTCAAGCATTCGTTTAACACTGCTTGATAGAGGATTTATATACGCAATAGCGCATGTGAGAGGAGGCGAATACCTAGGAAGACAATGGTATGAAGATGGTAAATTGCTTAAAAAGAAAAATACATTCACAGATTTTATTGATGTTTCTAAACATTTAATCGAAAATGATTTTACATCAGCAAAGCATTTATATGCTTCAGGAGGATCGGCAGGAGGATTACTCATAGGGAGTGTTATTAATATGGCTCCAGAATTGTATAACGGTGTGATTGCTGCGGTGCCTTTTGTAGATGTTGTGACGACAATGCTAGACGATTCTATTCCATTAACTACGGGAGAATACGATGAGTGGGGAAATCCTAATGCTAAAGCGTATTATGAATATATGAAGAGTTATAGTCCGTATGATAACGCTTTCGCGAAAGCGTACCCCAATGTATTTGTAACAACAGGATATCACGATAGCCAAGTACAATATTGGGAACCAGCAAAGTGGGTGGCAAAACTAAGAGAACATAACACAAGTGATAATCAAATTCTATTTTATTGCGATATGGATGCAGGTCATGGAGGTGCTTCAGGAAGATTTGAAGCATTAAAAGAGATCGCAAAAGATTATGCATTCTTATTAGATTTGGAAAATATCGATAAATAATAAAAAAATATAGTACTTTTGTGCCGATTTGAGTATAGATTTTAACCAGAAATAAGCTCAACATCTAACCTAATTTTTATGGCTGATCAACTTCACGTATATGATAATGTATTACAACTTATAGGTAATACACCACTTATAAAGCTGAATAGAATTACTAAAGATTTTGATGGAGATTTTTATGCTAAAGTAGAAGCTTTTAATCCAGGTCACTCTTCAAAAGATCGTATCGCACTTCATATATTAGAAGAAGCAGAGCGTAATGGAGTATTAAAACCTGGAGATACGATTATAGAAACTACCTCTGGTAATACAGGGTTTAGTATCGCTATGGTAAGTATCATAAAAGGATATGAGTGTATTTTAGCAGTAAGTTCAAAATCTTCTCCAGATAAAATAGATGCTCTTAAAGCAATGGGAGCAAAGGTATATGTATGCCCAGCAAATGTAAGCGCTGATGATCCACGTTCTTATTATAGTGTAGCAAAACGTTTACACGAAGAGACAAAGGGATCTGTATATATAAATCAATACTTTAATGAGTCTAATATAGATGCTCATTTTAATACAACAGGACCAGAAATCTGGAATCAAACAGAAGGGGAAATAACACACCTTATTGCATGTAGTGGTACAGGAGGTACTATTTCTGGAACAGCACGTTTCTTAAAATCAAAAAATCCTAATATTAAAATCATAGGAGTAGATGCATATGGGTCAGTTATCCAAAAGTATCATGCTACGCGTGAATTTGATGCTAGCGAAATTTATCCGTATAGAATAGAAGGTTTAGGTAAAAACCTAATCCCTACAGCAACAGACTTTGATGTGATAGATACCTTTGTAAAGGTTTCTGATGAAAGTAGTGCGCATTCTGCTAGAGAAATAGCACAAACAGAAGGCTTATTTGTAGGATATACAAGTGGTGCTGCTGTTCAAGGTTTAAAACAACTTGCTGCAGAAGGCGTTTTTGATAGCACCAGTAAAGTAGTTGTTATATTCCCAGATCATGGAAGCCGATATATGAGTAAAGTATTCAGTGATAAATGGATGCGTGATCAAGGTTTCTTTGATAGTGAGCATAATGAAGAAGTACAAACTATAGAATATATAAAGTAATATATGTAATACTTATTGCATAATGAAAACTCCTACCTAAACGTAGGAGTTTTTTATGTTTGGTGGCCAACTGATTATGATTTTGAATTAGGTCAACATATATTATTTATGTAGTTTTGCATTTCGTTTGAAAATTTGAATATGAAGGACTTATTTGATAAGATTTATAAGGATAAAGGACCATTAGGGAAGTGGGCATCAGTAGCAGAAGGTTACTTTGTTTTTCCTAAACTAGAAGGTCCTATTTCTAACCGTATGGGATTTCAAGGAAAAGAAGTAATTACTTGGAGTGTAAATGATTATTTAGGACTAGCTAATCGTCCTGAAGTGCGAGAAATTGATGCACAAGCTGCGGCAGACTATGGAAGTGCATACCCAATGGGAGCACGAATGATGAGTGGTCACACAGAATTACATGAGCAACTACAAAACGAACTTGCAGCTTTTGTAAGTAAAGATGCTGCATATCTCCTAAACTTTGGATATCAAGGAATACTTTCTACAATAGACGCATTAGTAGGGAAAGATGATATTATTGTGTACGATGTAGATACACACGCGTGTATCATTGATGGTGTTCGTTTGCATATGGGAAAAAGATTTACCTATAAGCATAACGATATGGAGAGTATTGAAAAAAACCTTGAACGTGCTACCAAAATGGCAGAACAAACTGGAGGAGGAATTCTAGTGATCTCTGAAGGTGTATTTGGAATGAGAGGAGAACAAGGTAGACTTAAGGAAATTGTTGCACTCAAGAAAAAATATAACTTCCGTTTATTAGTAGATGATGCTCATGGATTTGGAACACTTGGTGCTACGGGAGCAGGAGCAGGAGAAGAACAAGGCGTACAAGACGAGATAGATGTATATTTCGCTACGTTTGCTAAATCTATGGCGAGTACAGGTGCTTTTATTGCAGGAGATCAAGAAATTATTGATTATTTAAAATATAACTTAAGATCTCAAATGTTTGCAAAGTCATTGCAAATGCAACTTGTTGTAGGAGCTCTTAAACGATTAGATATGTTACGCACTATGCCAGAACTTCGTGAGAAGCTTTGGGAAAATGTAAACGCATTACAAGGAGGATTAAAAGACAGAGGATTTGATATCGGGACAACACAAAGTTGTGTAACTCCAGTATATCTTAAAGGGAGTATACCAGAAGCAATGGCGCTTGTAAAAGACCTACGTGAAAATCATGGAGTTTTCTGTTCTATTGTTGTATATCCTGTAATACCAAAAGGCTTAATACTTTTACGTATGATTCCTACAGCATCACATACGCTTACAGATGTAGAAGAGACACTAGTGGCTTTTGAAGCTATTAGAACCCGTTTAGAAAACGGAACCTACAAAAGATTATCTGCAGGAGTAGAAGCTGCTTTAGGAGCTTAAAAAAAGATACTATATATACAAAAACCCGATTCTATATTATAGAATCGGGTTTTTGTTTTTATTACTAATTAAATTATACAATCATTTTAGTTTTTTAAAAAGTAAAACCCCTCATTTCTGAAGGGTTTTACGCACTAATAACTAAGATTTTTAGGTCTATCGCAATCGATCTACAGATTTTACGAGATCTTCATCGCGCTTAATTGCCTTATTGGCTAAGGCTAGTAAAACGATAGAAATAAGCGGAATGATCATTCCAATACCCTTCTCAAGAACCGCCGTTCCTCCGGATAAGATTTGTGATCGGTATACCAATACACCTAATAAAACAAAGTTTAATATGATCGTTAGTCGTCCTAGAACGAACTGATTTTGTCTTTTCTTGTATAAAAATATAATAATAAATGATAAAACAGCACTTAACGCAAATAATCCTAAAATAATAGGATCATCCTTAGCCCACACGGCATTTCCTTCAGCATCAGCATAAAGGCTAAAAACAAAAGGCAAAGCTATAGAAACAATACCTGCTAAGGCTAAATATATGGATTGTATACGTTGTATCACTGTGTAAAAATAAATTTCAGGTGCAAAAATAAGTTTCTTTTATGAGTTATTTGGAAAAGTTTAAAAATAAAATTGTATCATTGTAATGTAATAACGTAATAAGCTCTCCGCTTTTTATTTTCTTGCTAGTTTATATTATCGATTTCTTCTTTCGGTATATTTTCAAAATCACACAATTATTAATTCACTCTAGTTACTAGATGTTTGACATTTCAGAATTAAAAGCAAAAAAACTTCCTGAGTTACAGGAAATCGCAAAAGGTATTAAAGTTCCTAAGTTTAGAACTTTAAAAAAATTAGATTTAGTCTATAAAATTTTAGACGTACAAGCTGCAGAACCTGAAAAGGTAGCTAATACAGCAGCTGTAAAACCATCTAAACCTGAGCCTCCAAAGAAGGCAGCTGCAGAAAACAAAGGCACAGATACTAAGCCCCAAACGCAACAAAAGCAAACGCAAGCGCCTACACAAGCGCAGGAAAAGCCTAAACGCGATAAACCACAAAGGCCTAGAAGTCAAAACCCAAAAAATAATAAGGTAGAAGAGACAAAAACAGTTTCTACTGAGTCTAAAGCTCCTCAAAAAGAAGAAGCAAAAAAAACGACTCCTACCCAAACTCATACAAACGATAAGAGCAAAGAGAAAAACTCAGATGGAGGTTCTAACGAACAGAAGTCTAGAGATCATCAACGCGATAATCGTCACAATAACAATAATAAACGACAGCATCGTGATAATAATCGCGACAATAATCGTAATAATAACCGTAACCAAAATAATAACCGTAATAACGGAAATGGGAATAAGGATAGCAGAAATCGCTACCGTGAACCAGATTTTGAGTTTGAAGGTATTATAGAGAGTGAAGGGGTGTTAGATATTATGCAAGATGGATACGGGTTTTTACGATCGTCAGATTATAATTACCTAGCGTCTCCAGATGATATTTATGTGTCACAATCTCAAATACGTTTATTTGGTTTAAAAACTGGCGATACAGTACTTGGTGTAATACGTCCACCTAAAGAAGGAGAGAAGTATTTCCCATTGATTAAAGTCTCTAGAATTAATGGATTAAGTCCAAATATTGTTAGAGATCGCGTTTCTTTTGAGCATTTAACACCATTATTTCCTACTGAAAAATTCAATTTGGCAGCAAGACAATCTAGTATCTCTACAAGAGTGATGGATATGTTTGCACCTATCGGGAAAGGGCAGCGTGGTATGATTGTATCACAGCCTAAAACAGGTAAAACGATGTTACTTAAGGATGTGGCAAATGCTATTGCTGCAAACCATCCTGAAGTATATCAAATGATTCTTTTGATAGATGAACGTCCTGAAGAGGTTACAGACATGCAACGTAATGTAAAAGGAGAAGTAGTTGCTTCTACTTTTGATAAAGAAGCACATGAGCATGTAAAAGTGGCTAATATTGTTCTTGAAAAAGCAAAACGCCTTGTAGAATGTGGTCATGATGTTGTGATTCTGTTAGATTCTATCACACGTTTAGCACGTGCCTATAACACTGTTCAACCTGCTTCTGGAAAGATACTATCTGGAGGTGTAGATGCTAATGCATTACATAAGCCTAAGCGTTTCTTTGGAGCTGCTCGTAATATAGAAAATGGAGGTTCTCTAAGTATTATTGCAACAGCACTTACAGAAACTGGTTCGAAAATGGATGAGGTGATCTTTGAAGAATTCAAAGGAACTGGTAACATGGAATTACAATTAGATCGTAATATATCTAACCGTCGTATATTCCCTGCTATTGATCTTACATCATCGAGTACACGTCGTGATGACTTATTACATTCTAAAGATACAAGTCAGCGTTTATGGGTACTTCGTAAGTATCTTGCCGATATGAATCCTGTAGAAGCAATGGAGTTTATGAGTGACCGTATTAAAAGTACTCGTAATAATGAAGAATTCTTGATTTCTATGAATCAATAATTCAATACACATATATAAATTATAAATCCTCTCAGTAATGAGGGGATTTTTTTGTTTTACGCTTTTGCGAAAGCATATATAGCCTTAAAATTTGTAGATTTAAAGAATAACAATCATATAAAATTTCGTTATGAAATTATAGATTAATCTTCTTCCAGTAAGTCAGGCCTACGTTCTTTAGTTCTCTGATAGGCTTGTTCTTCTCGCCATGCTTCTATCTTTGGAAAATTACCACTGGTAAGAAGTTCTGGAACCTTCCAGCCTTTATATTCGGCTGGGCGTGTATAAATAGGAGGTGCTAACAATCCATCTTGAAAGCTGTCGGTAAGTGCAGAAGTTTCGTTTCCTAAAACCCCAGGAATTAAACGAATAACAGCATCGCAAAAAATTAAAGCACCAAGTTCGCCACCACTTAATACATAGTCGCCAATAGAAATTTCTTTAGTAACAAAATGATCACGTACGCGTTGATCTACTCCTTTGTAATGCCCACAAAGGATAATGATGTTTTCTTTAAGAGACATCGTATTTGCCATTCCTTGGTTAAGTGTTTCTCCATCTGGCGTCATATAAATCACTTCATCATACTCACGTTCTGATTTTAATTGAGAGATACATTTATCTATAGGTTCTATCATCATGACCATACCAGCGCCACCACCAAATTGGTAATCGTCTATTTGCTTATAATTATCAGTTACATAATCTCTTAAATTATGAAAATGTACTTCTACCAAACCTTTGGCAATAGAACGTTGCATAATAGAAGCCTCAAATGGGCTTTTTAATAAATCAGGTACAACGGTGATGATATCTATACGCATGCGTACTATAAATTATGATTTTGAAATCTAAGACTATTAGGGTCTTTTATATGACTTATTAATTTGTGGGCCAAAAGTAATGTAAATCTGGGTCTTTTGTAAATCCTAAACGCTCATAAAGGTGTTGCGCCGGATTTGTGGTTTCCGTTTGTATAACAATTCCTTTTTGATGCTCTTTGCGACATAAATCTTTTACCGTATGTATAAGCGCTTGTCCTATTCCTTTGCTTCTATGGTCTGTATGTATATAGAGATCATTTAAGATATACATAGGTTCCATGCTTACTGAAGAAAAAATAGGATACAGTTGTGTAAACCCTACGGCTGTTTCTGAGTCCGCTTTCGCGAAAGCGATATAAATAACACTATCGTTATGTGTGAGACGTTCTTTAAGAAAGATACGTGCTTTATCATAGTCTGAAGTTTGTCTATAAAAAACGCGATACCCATCAAATAAAGGGATTAATGATTCTAAATCTTGGAGTGTTGCTAATCGTATGTGCATAAAAAAAATCTGTACTCGAAAGTACAGATTTTAAATTTAAATATGGTGTTAAACCTAGCTCTTAGACTGTTTTAATAACTTGTTACGTTCATCTTGTAATTGTCTGCCTAGCTTTTGCTCTTTTTCTAGAGCTTTTCTTTTATAGTCATCAAAATCAAGCTCTAGCTCATCAAGTTTTCTTTTTGCTTGACGTGTCAATGTATTGCTATTCTTGAATCTAAAGATAAATAATAAGAGTCCTAAAAATAAAATACCAATGATACTCCACATCATTGTTTGATAGCTGCCTTTGCTCATTTGTGAGCCAAAAAAGTTCATACTATCTTTTTCTAGATTGGTGTCTTCTAAGCTTTTTTGAGTGCTTGAAAGGTTTGTGTTTAATCCAGTAATCTCTGCAGCTTGGTCTTCTATACGCTTGTTAAGCGTTGTTATTTTAGTTTTTAGCGTGGTAACACTATCAGAAAGTTGTTTTCTGTAACGATCCAGTTTAGGGCGCTCAATGACTTTGTAGCGTTTTGCTCCATTGTTATAGTTGCCACTTGATTTAATAACTTGGTCATACTGTTCTACAACAGTTTTTGGGGGTGTGTCTTCAGTTTGTGGTTCTTGAGCATTTACATGTAAGAGTATACCAAAACATAAGATGAGTAGGAAGAGTGTTCTTTTTGTCATGGGTTTTAGGGTGTTTTAGTCGGTTATACTATTTTGAATGACTAGTTCTTAGGTTTGTTCGGTGACAAAAATACTAGAAATAATCAACTTAAATACGTTTGAAAATAAGACTTGGTTCTTTTGAAGAAAAATAAAAGCTCACTTTTATAAAAAGTGAGCTTTTAAATCTTGATTTTTCTTACATATTATATACGTATATACTACGACTAATAGTATGTAAATCGTCTTACTTTAGAGATGTATTTTGCAAGTCGGATTACCTGATGGCTATATCCGTACTCATTATCATACCAAACATATAGTACTACATTTTTTCCACCTTCTCTTACAATAGTAGCATTACTATCATAAATACTTGGAGCTGATGATCCAACAATGTCGCTTGATACAAGTTCGTTGTCAATAGAATATTTTATTTGCTCTACTAAATTTCCTTCAAGGGCATATTTTCTTAACGTAGTATTTAAATCTTCTACACTTGTTTCTTTATCAAGTTCTAGATTTAGTATTGCTAATGATCCATTAGGTACAGGTACACGAATAGCGTTTGAAGTTAATTTTCCTTCAAATGTAGGTAATGCTTTACTCACTGCTTTTCCAGCTCCCGTTTCTGTAATGACCATATTTAGCGCTGCGGCTCTTCCTCTACGATATTTACTATGCATATTATCTACTAGATTCTGATCGTTAGTATATGCGTGTATGGTTTCTAAATGCCCATATTTTACACCAAAAGAATCATCCATTGCTTTTAGAACTGGAGTGATAGCATTTGTGGTACAAGAGGCAGCAGAGAAAATGGATGTTTCGTCTGGATTATGTTCTAAATGATTTACACCGTGTACAATATTAGGAATTCCTTTGCCTGGAGCTGTAAGTAATACTTTTGCTACTCCTTTTCCAGCAAGATGTCTACTTAAAGCCTCTTTATCTCTGAAAGCTCCTGTATTGTCAATAACAAGGGCGTCATTAATACCATAAGCTGTATAATCAATATCTTCTGGCGCATTTGCACTTATAATATGTACTGTAGTACCATTAATGATCAATGCTTTTTTGTCTGCATCTACGGCGACAGTACCGGCAAAATCTCCATGTACGGAATCACTTTTAAGTAATGAAGCTCTTTTTTCTAATACAGTAGCATCTATTTTACCACGAGTTACAATAGCTCTTAATCGCATTTGTGCTCCTTTGCCTGTACGAGTCATAAGCTCTCTAGCTAATAATCGACCGATGCGTCCAAAACCGTATAATACAACATCTTTAGGAGTAATATTAGTAGTTGTTTTTGCTGGTTTTAATTTTTTTGCAACAAATGAAGTTGCGCTAATATGATCTTCTTCAAGATGATATTCATAGGTAAGTTTACCGATATCTAACTTGGCAGGAGGAAGCTCAAGTGTTTTGATAGCCTCAGCAATCTCAACACTATCAAAAATAGAGATTGGTTTTTCTACAAAAGCACCTGCGTACTCGTGAAGATCTAAAATCTCACTTACATTTCTGTCAATGAGTTGGTTTCTGAAAAGTACTAGCTCTATAGATTTATCATACCATAGGTCGCTTGCAATTTTAATAAAAGCGACCGCCGCTTTACGACGATCTGCTTGAAAAGAAAGTTCTGTTTCGTAAGTATCTAGATGACTCATGCTACTATTTTTGTTTTTGGGTGTCGTTTTTATTTAGGACACCCTTTTTAAATTTTCGGCAAAAGTATAGATTTCAAACGTTTTCGTAACAGAAAAAAACAAAAAAAAGCGCTTTTAATTTAAAAGCGCTTTAGAATTAAGATTTTATTATAAATTTTAGAGGTTTGTCTCTTGCTTTTATATTTAAAAATTAGTTTTCAAATATAAAACGATTACGTTCTCCATTTTGATCTACAAATACAATACTAACAGGTTCGTTAGGGTTTTTATTTTTAAAAATACGTTTTACATCTTCTATATCTGACACTTTTTGATCATCTATTTCAGATATTACAAGACCTTCTATATTGTAACGTCTCATTTCTGGTGTAAGTGTATTGTTAATTACTACTCCATGTTTTGCTTTATACTTTTTAAGGTCTTTAGCAGAAGCGTTTTTGACTTGTATACCTAATCTGTTTATGTCATAAGTTACAGATTTGGATAATGTTACAGGTACTGTAATTTCTTTGTTATCACGTAATACATATACTTGAACAACATCATCGGGGCGTTTAGAGCTTATATAGCCTGATAAATCTGAAAATTTATTGATTTCTATATTATCTATACGCTTAATGATATCTCCATTTTGAATCCCTGCTTTTTCAGCGCCACTCTCATACTCAACGCCGCCTACATAAAACCCTTCTGTTGTACTTATTTCTAATTCTTCAACATCTTGTGGGCGCAACGATTTTACAGAAGTACCACGTACTCCTAAGATTCCTTTTTGTACAGAACCATACTGCATGATATCCTCTACAATTTTACGAGCATTGTTTGAAGGTACGGCAAACGCATAACCTACATATGATCCAGTTTGTGATGTGATCGCTGTATTGATCCCTAGAAGTTCTCCATATGTATTTACAAGAGCGCCACCACTATTTCCAGGATTGATAGCAGCATCCGTTTGTATGAATGATTGGTAATTTGCATCGTTTTCATCAATATCTCTAGCTTTTGCAGAGATAATACCTGCTGTAACAGTAGAGGTAAGGTTAAATGGGTTTCCTACGGCAAGTACCCATTCTCCTACTTTTGCATTATCACTATCTCCAAAGGGGATATAGGGAAGTTCGTCTCCTCCTGTATCTATTTTAATAAGAGCAATATCAGCTTTTTCATCAGTTCCTATGAGTTGCGCTGTATATTTACGATTATCATTTAGCGCAACTTCTATCTCACTAGCGCCATCAATAACGTGATTATTTGTGATGATAAATCCGTCGGGAGATATGATCACACCACTTCCAGCTCCTACAATTCCTCCTCGTTGTCCACCACCTCGAAGAAATTCCATCATATTGCGAGGTTGTCTATATTCTTGTTTGTTACTAACGTGCACAACTCCATTTACAGTACGTTCTGCTGCATCGGTAAAATCAATACCAGAATTTGCTGCAGCTGCATATGTAGTTGGTGTATATACAGGAATGCTAGAAGGTTGGTTTTGAACATTGTTTGTAGTTGAAGCTGGTACTTCAATAAATAATTTGTATGCGCCTAGGGTTATAACACCTGCTAGGACAGCAACAGAAAGTAAACTTGCTATTTTTTTCATGGTCATTTTCATTAGGTGATTATATAATGTTAAATTTAAAATTTTAGTATATACGGAATTCATATTTAACTGCCTTTTAACAGCACAGGCAATATGCTAATTCCGTATTTTTGTCGTTTATTTTAATAAAGCATGACGATCCCATTTAATAAATACCAAGGAACCGGCAATGATTTTGTCATTATTGATAATCGACAACTATTTTTCCCCAAAGATGATACCAAACTTATCGCTACCCTTTGCGACCGTAAATTTGGCATAGGTGCAGACGGTTTGATACTTTTAGAAAATCATGATCGTGTAGATTTTACGATGGTATATTACAATGCAGACGGTAAGCAGAGCAGTATGTGTGGTAATGGTGGGCGTTGTATTGTTGCTTTCGCGAAAGCGTTACAAGTCATACAATCTTCTACAACATTTATGGCTATTGACGGTTTGCATGAAGCATCTATAACAGAAGATGGTATTGTGCATTTAAAAATGCAAGATGTCGCAGCTATAAAAACGACAGATGCGTATAGTTTTTTGGATACGGGATCTCCTCATCATGTTGAATTTTCGGAAAATTTACCAGATCTTGATGTGAAAATGGAAGGAGCTCGTATACGATATAGTGACCTGTACGGAAGTGCAGGGAGTAATATTAATTTTGTATCTCAAACAGCGCCTAACGTTTTTGCAGTTCGTACGTATGAACGAGGCGTAGAAGATGAAACGTTGAGTTGCGGTACTGGAGTTACTGCCGTGGCACTTGCTATGCATCATCAAGGCAAAACGACTAAAAACCATGTGAATCTTGCCGTAGAAGGAGGGCAATTGGAAGTGTGTTTTCAAAAAGAAGAAGATGGATACACTCATATATTTTTAATTGGTCCTGCAACATATGTTTTTGAAGGAGAGATTGTATGCTAACACTTAAGGGAAATACTGTTTTTTTAAGAGCTTTGGAGCCAGAAGACTTGATAGCGATACATCGTATTGAAAATGATGAGCGTCTTTGGTCTGTAAGCGAAACCTTAGTTCCTTTTTCTGTATATAATATTAAAGAGTATATTGCTAATGCACATAAAGATATTTATGAGGTAAAACAATTACGTTTAGCAATATGTGATACGACATCGAGAGAACTTATAGGACTTATTGATCTCTTTGATTATGATCCACATAATGCTAGGGCTGGGGTTGGTATTTTAATTGAATCTGAAGCAAATAGGGGAAAAGGCTATGGAAAAGAAGCGCTTGATTTGATTCTTAGTTATGTAAAAACACATTTAAAATTACATCAGTTGTATGTCAATATTCTTGAAGATAACCTAGCTAGTATTCAGTTGTTTACAAATGCGGGTTTTGTGAGGATAGGCGTTAAAAAAGATTGGAGACGAGTGAGTGGGGAAGGAGTACGCTTTCGCGAAAGCTATAAAAATGAAGTTTTATTTCAACATCTATTATAATGTATATTAAAAAGATAATAATAGCCATAGTGCTTATTGGGTTTATAGTATGTGCTGTTTTTGCATATGGCGTATATGGAGCTATTTTTTCTCCAAATACTGCTTTTGAAAATGAAGAAGCCTATCTCTTTGTTGCTTCGGATGCTACTTTTAAACAGGTGACAGAAGATATAGCTCCTTTGTTAAAAGATGTAGAATCTTTTGTGTCTGTTGCTGAACGTAAAGGATATGATACTAATATTAAATCAGGCCATTTTGCTATTAAGAAGGGGATGAGTAACAATGATATTATTAATGCTATTCGTAGTCAGAATAAACCTGTGAAGATTGCATTTAATAATCAAGAACGTATAGAAAATTTAGCAGGTCGTATTGCAACACAAATAGAAGCAGATAGCTTGTCTTTACTTTTAGCTATGAAAGAGCCTAATTTTTTGAAAGCTAATGGTTTTACGGAAGAAACTGCACTGACAATGTATATTCCTAATAGTTATGAATTGTATTGGAATATTTCGGCAAAAGGATTTAGAGACCGAATGCTTAAAGAGCATAAACGTTTTTGGAATGATACTCGTAAAGCGAAGGCTAAGCTGTTAAAATTAACTCCAGAACAAATATATGCACTTGCATCTATAGTTCATAAAGAAACGGCTAAAGTAGAAGAACGACCCCGTGTTGCAGGCGTATATCTCAACAGAATTAAGAAAGGAATAAAACTCGATGCGGATCCTACTATTATTTATGCTTTAAAGAAAAAGGCTAATGATTGGGATATGGTCATAAAAAGAGTACTTTATAAAGATTTAGAAATAAGTTCTCCTTATAATACTTATAGAAATGCAGGAGTTCCTCCCGGACCTATTTTTATGCCAGATATCTCTGCTATAGATGCTGTTCTAAATGCAGAAAAACATGGCTATTATTATTTTGTTGCAGACATTGAACGATTTGGATATCATAAGTTTGCTAAAACGCTTTCACAGCACAATGCTAACAGCGCTGCCTATAAACGCTGGATTAGCAATCAAGGGGTAAGACGTTAAAGGGTGACAAAAACTGTTAATAACCCTGTTCCTAACTTTTAGAGTATTTATGTTTCTCGAAAGGACTTACATAGTAATTTTGAGTATCAATATGATTGCACTTTAGTGTTGCACTTGACGTTTTAAATGGGGGCAAAGTTGTCATTTGTATTTTTTTAAGTGATTTTCTTAAAAGAATCTTAACACTAAATCGACGAAAAGCATTGAAAATAAAGGGTTTTGTTAATTGAACAGTTATTTCATCTCCTTTGTCGATTTTTGTTTGGTAGATTCAAATATAGTTGTATTTTTGCCGGCCGAAATAGACAGCACTATATAAGGTTTTAAATGTTAAAAAAACCTTAGCAGTCGAAAAGCGATTATATGGTAAGAAGCCTGGTAAAAATTACTGTCCTTCCATTTATGATAGGACTTTTATCACTAGGAAATATTTCAGAAAAGAAACGGGAACTCACTAAAACGGAAGACTTTTCTCAATATTCAACTAAAGGTTTAGACCTTTATTATACGGTGCCTTTACCTGAAGAAACTGTTCAGGAGGTATATCCTACTTATTTTCCACTTGCACTCACAGGGGGAATGTATATAGGATTTAAAGAAGCTTTAGCTTTTAAAGAATCTCAGGGTAATTATTTTAGTATAAATACTTTTGGGTACATGGGTAAATATCAATTTGGGGCATCCACCTTAGATTTGATAGGTATTAAGAATACAAAGAATTTTATTAAAAATCCAGCTTTGCAAGAGCAAGCATTTTTATTAAACACTTCTCGAAACAAATGGGTGTTACGACGTGATATTAAGCGTTTTTCAGGAAAATGGGTTGGTGGTATCAAAATTACCGAGTCTGGTATTCTGGCAGCAGCACATTTGGCTGGACCTGGAAGTGTAAAGCGTTTTTTACGTTCAGGAGGAGAAATAGGATTTAATGATGCCTATGGAACTTCAATACGAAGTTATCTGAGAAAATTCTCAGGGTTTGATGTTTCTTTTGTCCAGGCCGTTAAAAGACCAAGATTAGAAGATTTATTGTAACACAGATTTTTGATTAGTTAATTATTGTAAAAAAACTCCTAGTGTTTAGCTAGGAGTTTTTTGGTTTATGTGTTTCTTTATTCTTCTTCGTTATCTTTTCAGTGTAAAGTGTCCTACAAACTCTCTTTGAGTTCCTAGTCCATCTGGTTCTGTATAGTTTACTCTAAACCAATAATCATCTGAGTTCATCGGTTGACC
>NZ_CANLNH010000016.1 GCF_947492535.1 uncultured Dokdonia sp.
AGATTCTCTAAATAACCCACTAAACAAAACTTAAAAAACACAACAGGGTCAATACTCTTTTGACCACTACTACCGTATTTTTAACAAAACTTGTGCAACAGACACATAGGCTATAAGTAATTGTTTTAATAGTTAAGAAAATGAAACTTCTTACACCTATAACATATTTCCTTAACCGATTAAAAATTATAATTTAATAAACGTAACTACTCATAGCATAGAACGATAGTCAATCAAAAAGAAAAACGATGAAAGACACACTACAAATACATGAGACAGCATTCGTTACAGCAACCTACAGAGCTTCAAATGAAGAATTAAGTAAAGACGTTTATTCAAAATATTGGAAGAATTCTAAAACAGATAAATGGATAAAGAGCTATTTAGAAAAAGTATCAAATGAAGAACCTTATACACATTGCTTAAGGAATAGATACTTTTATGAAACAATAAAAAGATTGAAAGAAAATAAGGAGATCGAAGTCTTAGTAAATCTTGGATGTGGTTTTAGTATGTATCCATTTATATTTGAAAATGATTTAATAAATATTGAAATAGATAAGAAGGATATAATAAATCACAAAAAAACTAAAGTCCAAAAGTTAATGAAGTCAGGAAAATTGCCTGATCGACAAATTCATTACATAGCAAAAGATTTTAATTTAGAAAAGAAAGAACTATCGGAAGAAATAAAATCAATAATAAATGGTAGACCTTCGTTTGTCATATTAGAAGGAGTCCTTTTCTTCTTGAGTAAAGCAATTACAAACGAATTATTTGAATTAATTAGTGAAATCCAGACACCAGGAAGTTATTTAGGAAGTGTTTCATTTTTAGAAAGCATAGTAGATACGGCATGTTTTAAAAGGCTGGTTCATTTTTTTGATGAGGAAGTAAATCTAAACAGTAAATTTGAATATCTTACTTTACCAACAAATTACTATAAATCAATTCCATCCTATGAATTAATTGAGCGTGAAGATTATGTTTCATTGTCAAAGAAATATAGCCCAAAAGATAAGATTGAAAATGGAGATTTAATCCTTAATGAGAATATGTATTTATTAAAAAGAAAATGAAGGCAGGCTATAACAAAAGATATCTATCAATTATACATAAACACAACAAATTTATTTAGATATACCGTTCTTTATAATATGAAAACTAAAAACATATGTTCTTTAAAAGAAAAATAGACGAAGACATATTAAAATATCATTTTAGTAAGGACAAGAAACTTATTGGAAAAGAAATTGAAAGCACAGATCTTGGAATTGGCTGGATTAATGTACCAATTGAGACTTGGCGAAAATCAAAAGAATTTACAAATACTGATTTCAAAGAATGTATAAATAAATATTTTCAACCACTAATCGCTAATCAAGGATTTACTGGAAAGGACTATAAATTCTATAAAGAAGATGATAGCGCATTTTATTTCATCAATTTTTTTCCTGACAGAAATGGCGGTGGAACTCAAGTTGACTTATTAGTAAAAGTTAAAAGAATAACATATCCGCCAAAACATTTTAAATTCAACAAAAGTAAAAGTGCAAAATATTGCGAATTCAGTAAAAGGTTATCACCAATTAACACATCTGTTTGGCATTGGGCATTTAAATCAAATAAAGACGATAATAAAACGGTTTTAGAAGATATCTATCGAATTATTTTAGAAAAAGGTATTCCATATTTCAAACAATTTGAAAATCTTGATTCAATCTTGTCAAAAATTACAATCGAAACTTTTGAGAATTTAAAATATGGAATTCAAGACCCAAAGACTGGTTTTCCTTCATTCCATAGAGAGTTTTATGAAGATATTTTCCCATCAATTTACTTTGTGTTTAAACACGCTGACTTAAATGATGATAAAGACAAGGCTTTTGAGCTTGCCAAATATGGAATTGGAAAACTTCATAAGCCCTATGAAAAGTATCAGAGACCATACACAGAGGAATTTGAAAATTATATAAAAGAAAAATAATTAAATACTATAATTAACAGTGGAAATAAGTAATTGCTTGTTTTCGTCCACTTCTGAAAATCCTCGCGGATTTTCAGTTTGGTTAGTGTATAACATTTTGTATAAATAATCTGCTCTTTTTCACTTCATGAGATAGCTTGAATTAGACCTTACTATAACACTTTTTGTAACTTAGTTAGACAAGAGAGTTAGCAGGCTCTTCATACAAGGGGCGTTCTCTTCAATCAAAAAATCCATTCTTAAATCTAACTTCTAGTATAATAGTATAGATTGTGACCAAAATCACAAATAATTATTTTGAGTATCGCTATTATTGTTAATTTAATGACTAAACAACTTTATGCATACTGAAAACGAAATCTCTCTTCGACAAACATTAGATAAATTCAATAAGTTAAACGACTCGAAATTTTCAGAGTTTCTTAAAGTTTGCGAATACAATGAATTTTCAAAAAAAGATTTTCTACTTAAATCTGGAAATTATAATCACGGAATTTATTTTATTATTTCAGGAGCAGTTGACCTTTATGAGTTTATTGGTGGAACAAAATATGACGTAATTTATAATAGCATCAATATTACCGAACATTCAGCAACAGTTAGAGCAGAACTTAAAGCAGAAAAAAGTGGGCAGTTTGTAACTTTTTTGCTTGTTCAAAATACGGAAAACAAATGGCAGATTATAACTGATATGGCAACGCAAAAGAAATAAGTCATACAATTGAACAGTTCGAAAAGGGCTGTAGATAAGGACGAATAAAATAGTAGGGCGATTAGTTTCTTTTACGAAATTAATCGCTCTTTTGCTATATCGCATTTTTTTGTTTTAGCTTTTAAAACGTACATTGTAAAAACATAAAATAAAAATGGCCTGTATCCAACAGAATGGAATGTCAATTTTCAGTCTTACTATTCTTATATTATAATGTTGGCAATAATTAAAACCTATGTAAATCTAATTAAATGGATAGTTTAAATAAAAGCATAGAAAATCATTATCTAAAAGCGGGACTATATGAAGATATCATCAACCGTTTAATAAAACAAAATATTGCTCTAGATAATGTAAAAAGATCTGATATTTCAGGTACTGATGAGTTTCATGTTCGAGGAGCCGTTGTTTCTAAAGAACTTGCTAATAGCATTAAAATTAACGGATTAGATGTTCTTGATGTAGGTTGTGGCTTAGGTGGACCTTGCAGAATGCTGGCAGATGAATACAAGTGTCAAACTACTGGAATAGACTTAAGCAATGAATATATCCGAACAGCCACTAAGCTATCTGAACTCGTTAATTTAAAAGATAAAACAACGTTTATTCAAGGAAACGCTACTGAACTACCATTCGAAGACAAAACTTTTGATGTTGTGTGGACACAACACGTTCAAATGAATATTCCAAACAAGAAGAAATTCTATTCAGAAATTAACCGCGTTTTAAAAACGGATGGATACTTCCTATTTTACGAGATTCTAAGAAAGGAGAATGGTACAATTAATTATCCTATGCCTTGGGCGAGTGTAAGTAATCATAGTTTCTTATTTAAGGCAGAAGAAATGGATAAATATTTAATAGAGCTTGGATTAACGAGAGAGCTATCTACAGACCAAACACAAGCAGGAATAATTTTTTTTGAAACGCTTGTTGCAAAGTTAAAAGAATTTGGACCGCCAAAAATGGGACTGAATGTTCTTATGGGTGACACTACTAAAACGAAATTAATGAATCTCTTGACACATTTAAAAAGCGGTGAACTAGAACTTAAAAGTGGAGTCTACAAAAAGTAACTATTGCAACAACTTGCATAGTCAATTGCTCACTACTTGCCTTCTCGGAAAATTCTATGAATTTTCTTCTGGATCGTTCAATTTTACTAATTTAGTTACGAATCATAAATAAATCCCTTAGCGACAAGCTAAAAACCGAAGCTATTAAAAAGCACTTAACAATAGTATTCATTCTACTTTCACTAAACAGCTTTGCCTGCGAATGTGGAATAAAGAGGCTTTTCGATTCCCAAAAAGCGGAATTAGAAAATTCTGAATGTATTTTTATTGGAGAAGTAATAGAGGTAAATAATACTGATTTGACTTTTAAAATATAGGTTACAGAATCATTAAACGGTAGAGATTCAATCGAAAAATTAACGTATATATATAACTGATAGCTATACGAAACCCGTAAGCAATAAAAAGAATCCTTATGAAAGACATCTCTGGAATCGATGAGCACGGAAATCCTAAAAACGGACCTTTTAAGCTATTCTTTAAGAACGGCCTTATCTCTTGCCAAGGGGAGTTTGACAACGGAAAGAAATCAGGAAAATGGACGTACTTTCTCAATAATGGCCAGATGCAATCTTCTGGTAGCTTCAAAGACGGGAAAATCGTTGGCAAGTGGAAATGGTTTTTCAAGAATGGGGAACCGCGGGGAACGGGTGGCTTTAACGATAAAGAGCAAAAGCACGGTGTCTGGAAACGATACCATACCAATGGTCAACTCTGGGACGAAGGTCGTTTTGAACATGGTAAAAAGAAGGGCACTTGGAAAGTTTATAATGAAGCTGGCGAGCTCCTAAAGACTCAAACGTTCAAATAGCGAAACGTATTTCACCTATCTACGCAAACCTTCAATAGACGGTTAAAGTGCCAGACAAAACTATAGAAGAAACTAATAAACAATGTAAAATACCATATACGGTTAATTACTTTAGAATTTCTAACATAAGAATAAACGAAAATTAATTATATTTCTGCAACAGCGAAACTGAATCGTTTTTTTACTGTGAAAAATCAAAAAATGATACCAAACCCACAACTTAAAGAATTTATAGCTCCATACAGCGAAGAAATTCAAAAAACTGCTATGGAATTGCGGAATTTTATAACGAATACAGCCCCACAAGCAAACGAATTGATTTGGGACAATTATAATGCGGTAGCTATTGCGTACTCAAAATCAGAAAAGCTCAAAGACGCATTTTGCCATATCGCACTGTATTCTCAACACGTAAATTTCGGTTTCAATCGAGGTGCAGAATTAACACCAACAACAGTAAAACTTAATGGAAAAGGAAAGCTAATACGACATATTTCTGTAAAAGATTTTCAAGCTTTCCCAAAAGAGGAAATAAAAAAGATGATTTGGGAAGCTCTTGGAATTTCAGAGAAATTAAATCCGACATTAATGGAACAAAATAACATCCCAAAAAGTATCGTGATGTCCATTTCAGAAAAGAAAATAAGGCCTGATACTACATCCAATTGATAACAAGTTGTACGTAGTATGAGTAAGGATATAACACAACGCAAATACTATTTTATACGCTTTCGCGAAAGCGTATAATGAATACATAAAACTCATTTTTCAATTACATCAATAGTAATTTGTACACCATAAAGAATGAACATATCTAACCAAAAAATAGAAAGCGATTATAAAAGCAGAATCAACCGAGTGTTTCAGTTCATTGATGAAAATCTAGATAGTGACTTATCCTTGCAACAGCTTTCTGAAATTGCATTCTTCTCTTCGTATCATTTTCATAGAATATTTAAATTTATTACAAACGAGACCGTTAATGAATACGTCACTAGAAAACGATTAGAAAAAGCAGCCTCTGCCCTATTACATTCCCATACTCCCATTACAGACATTGCACTATCGTTAGGCTTTAAAGACAATTCTTCTTTCACTAGAGCCTTTAAAAAGTTTTATGGAGTCTCACCTTCCCTTTTTAAAAAAGAACATCCAAATAGATTTAGCAAGATTAGACAAGTACAAAGCAAGAACGGTCAAGTCTACCCAGATTATGAAAAATACATTTGTACCATTACAAATCTTAAAAACTGGATAGACATGAATGCTACTATTGAAATTAAAGAAACTCCTACATTACAACTTGCCGGAGTAACACATATTGGAATACAAGGTGTTGAACATGCTTTTGAAAAAATTATAAAATGGGCAAACTCAAAAAGCCTATTAAATCATCCTGAAGCAAAACTAGGTAGAGTTTTTTATGATAGTATAAAAGTGACAGCTCCAGACAAAGTACGTATGAGTATCTTTTTGATTACTAATACTCCTTTTGAAGCTGAAGGAGAAATCCAAAAACTAACCATCCATAAAGGAACCTGTATTGTGGGCCGTTTTGAAATTGCCCCTGACGAATTTGAAAAATCGTGGACAGGTCTTTTTGTTTGGATGAATGAAAACGGATATAAGAAAAGCCAAGAAAACCCTTATGAAATCTATCACAATGATTTTAGACAGCATCCTGAGAATAAGTTTATCGTAGATCTTTGTATTCCTATTAAGTAATCGCAAACTATAATACTGTGATGGTAATATCAAGAAATACTACATTTGAAAATAATACGTGAAACACAAAGCACACAAAACCATCTAATACTCATACATGAAATTTAACATCTGTATCCTATTTCTTCTCATTGCAAACAGCATGAGTAGTCAAACACCTAAAGAAAAATTAACCTCTTTAATTTGTAATTGCTATGAAGAAGCTCCACAAACAGAAAACGTAAATTTTGAGTTATTAAAAACGTGTTTTGACTTTTCTTCAGAACCATATACTCCCATCTTAGAAGAAGCGGTAAGGGAGGAATTTAAAAAACTACATATAGATACCCTCGATACGAGTTCTAATTATCAAAACGGTTATAAAATAGGTTCTGAAATAGGACAACAGTTAATGAATGATGTACAAGAACCCTTAATAAACTCTTGCGATACTTATTTCGAGTTTATGGAAAAAACCAAAAAAGAAATGGTCTCCAATTTAGGGAAAGACTTAAACAAAAAAAGAGTAGATTCCTTAAAACGTTTATTTAAGAAAAAAGATTGGCAGCCAGACATACAATGGGAAATAGGTGCTTATTATTTATCTAAAGGCAAACATAAAAAAGCAGAAAAGAATTTCAAAAAATGCCTCTCAAAAGATGGAACACATATGCCCTCCTTATTCTTTTTAGCAATTATTGATGATTTTAATGAAAAGTACACGTCGTCAATACATAGACTTGAAGCGGTAGATCTTAATCCTTCTCATCCATTTATGTTTATGAGGACCATTTATATAGAGGCCGCAAAACGAAAGAAAAGAGAAAGTCGTCCATAACGCTTTAAACACTCATATAACTATTCTTGCTTATACGCTTTCGCGAAAGCGTAACCTGTAAGAAATCCTTTATATTGTACTCAAAATGAATATTATATGAATCAACCCTTAGTATTACTTCACGGGGCATTAGGATCAAAAGAGCAATTTAAGGATCTAAAAGAACTGTTGTCTAATGATTTTGACGTACACACACTAAACTTTGAAGGACATGGAGATAAGGCTTCATCTGCTCCTTTTAGCATGAGGTTATTTGCAACGAATGTCATTGAGTATTTACAAGAACATCATATTTCTAAAGCACATCTATTTGGGTATAGCATGGGTGGTTATGTGGCATTACAGTTAGCTAAGAGTCAACCAGAACGGGTCGATCATATTTTTACATTAGGCACTAAATTTTTATGGACTCCTGAAAGTGCAGCCAACGAAATCAAAATGCTCAATCCTGAAAAAATAGAAGAAAAAGTACCTGCTTTTGCTCAAAAGTTAGCAGCGATACACACAAAGAATGATTGGAAAGATGTGATGCGTAAAACAGCAACCATGATGTATGAGCTAGGGAATGGGGCAAAAATAACAACGCAAGAACTCACACAAATACAACACAAGGTAAGTATAGGAATTGGTACTAAAGATCATATGGTCAGTATTGAAGAATCTAAAGAAAGTGCAGCTGCATTACCAAACGGCGAATTACATATTTTAGAGGAAACACAACATATAATAGATACAATCCCATCAGAAAAACTAAAAGCTTTTATTTTAGATATTATAAAGAGTTAATTGAAAACCATATGGAAAAAGTAACCTATGTAGGATCACGTAAGGAATTACACCACTCCCCTACTAAGCTGTTTGTAACCTTAATAAACAGTATATGAATACCTCAGCACAAACACCTATAAAGATTGATATTGTTTCAGATGTAGCCTGTCCATGGTGTTATGTAGGGAAACGTAGACTTGAAAAAGCGCTTGCAGAATGGGATGGTGCACCTGTAGAAGTAGAATGGCATCCGTATCAATTAGATCCTAGTATGCCAACAGAAGGGTTGAATAGAGATACGTATTTAGGAAACAAATTCGGAGATGTTGAGCGTGCACAACAAATGACTGATCACTTAACCAATGTAGGAAAAGAAGAAGGTATTGATTTTGACTTTGGCGATACCTGGCTTGCTGTAAATACATTGCCTTTACATCAAATGCTAGCTGTTGCTGGACAAGAAGGCTTTAAGAATGAATTAAAAGAGCGTTTCTTAAAAGCCTATTTTGTAGAAACCTTACATCTTAATGACACACAAATATTAGAAAATATTGGTGCTGAATTTGGTTGGAATGCAGAAAAAGTACAAAGTATCATCCAAAACAAAGAACTAGGAAACGCGATACAACAAAAGATTGCTCAATATCAAGAACGAGGCGTCTCTGGTGTCCCTTTCTTTATTATTAATAACAAATATGGTATTAGTGGTGCACAACCTTCAGAAGTGTTTTTAGATGCCTTTAAGCAAATTTCAACATTAGAAAACGCTACCGAAGGAGATAGTTGTGATGTAAACGGAGAAAATTGCTAAAGACACATACATATATACAACAAAACCACTTCATATTTTGAAGTGGTTTTTTTTATACGCATAAAGTGATAGCAAACACCCTGTCTCAATTTTCTATCCATTTTGAAAAAAAATAATCTAAATTTGAAAAGAAGATAGGTTACATTTAGTCTATAATGAGGCTATTAAAAAATATCCTTTAGTACAGTATACAACTCATGGCACAATCATTACCGCTATATACATCTTATAAATTTCATATGATGATAGGAGCTATCATAAGCCTATGGTTAGTCGTCTTTTTAGTTCTTATTGCACCTTTTGACGCTTCAGATCTATCTTTTATGATTAGAGTACAAATACTACCCTTTTATGGCGTGATCTCATTTATAGGTTATATGGTGCTTATTCCTTTGCAAAATTGGATATTTAGGACGAAGAACCGTTGGACGCTTATTTCTGAAATCCTTTTTATTTTTGTTTTTAATATTCTTGTCCTTATAGGTAGTTTCTGGTATTATAAGACTGGAATCATTAATGGAGATTATTCTTTTTCTAAATTTTCTTTGGAAGTCTATACGCCTATTTGTTTCATTTTATTATCCATTTTAATTTTTTCGAGATGGTTTCTTAATAGAAAAGCGCCTACTAAACCTATTTCAAAAATTACAATAACGGGAGAAAACAAATTAGATATTTTACAGATCTATCCTTCTGATCTTATTAGTATTTCTAGTGCCGATAATTATATAGAGGTGAGTTACCTCAAAGGAAATCTACTTCAAAAAAAACTATTGCGGAATACCTTAAAAAATATACAGGAAGAAATTCCGAGTCTGTTACGAGTGCATCGTTCTCACCTTATCAACCCTATTCATTTTAAAGAATGGAAAAGTGCTACATTATTAGGATTGACTCAAAGTGAAATTCCTGTTTCAAAAAAATACAAACAAGCCGTTTTAGATCTAAATCATTCATCCCTAAAAACGAATACTTCACCCCTAACCCTTTAAAATAGGGAGTTTTGATTGTTTTTACGTATACTTTTGAAACATCATTTAATTTTAAAAAATCAAATCATGCAAAAGTATTTTTTACTCATAAGCGCCTTATTTATTTTACACACTACTAGTGCACAAACACAACATAAAAAAGCCGACTCTTTAGTAACAACACTTATATCAGAGAACATCGTTGTAGGTCTTGTTGCTGGATATTCTGTAAACGGAGACACAAAATGGCAATCGGCAAAAGGATATGCAGATCTTGAGAACAAGAAAGAGATGGAAATAACCACCATCACAAGACCTGCGTCTATTGCTAAATCAATGACTGCACTAGCTGTGATGCAATTGGTAGAACAAGGTCTTATAGATATTGACAAACCTATACAAACCTACCTTCCTGAGTATCCTACGCAAAAGAAGACACAGATTACGACAAGACATCTATTATCACACACCTCTGGTATTAATGGTTATAAAAATGGTAAGGAAGCACAAAACACAAAAGAATATGCGACAATGGCAGATGCTGTCGATGTATTTAAAAACAGAAAACTTCTTTTTGAGCCAGGCGCTCGCTTTAGCTATACGACCTATGGATATACCGTTTTAGGACTACTTATTGAGAAAGTTTCTGGAAGTACTTACGGAGCATATATGCAAAAGAACATTTGGGATAAAGCAGGTATGAAACATACGGGTATCGAAAAATATGGAGTTACCATGACTGGCAAATCAGAATTGTATCATCGTAGAAAAGGAAAAATAAAAAAATCAACTCCAAATAATCTAAGTAATAGAATCCCTGGGGGTGGTTTTTATACCACATTAGAAGACATCCTTCTTTTTGGAAATGCTGTTTTAGAAAATACCCTAGTTTCAGAAAGCACTTTAGATTTGATGAGACAGCATCATAGCCTAGAAAAAGAAGCAAATGCATATGGTTTTGGTTGGTTTTTATACAACCCAAAACCCAATGAAGGCGCTATCATTGGTCATAGTGGCGAACAATCAGGATCTGCATCACAACTCTTTATCATACCAAGTACAAAAACAGTGGTTGTCACCCTCGCAAATACAGCTTTATCTTGGAAAGAGGTATTTGTAACTACATCAAGATTGATGGGGATTTCTCAAGAAGAAGTAAAAAACGAATAAGTTGTTTATAAATATGGGATTGTTGTATACGCTTTAACGCTACGCTCTCCCTACGGTCGTGAACCTGCCTGTCTACAGGCAGGTCTCACAGGTTCGATTTCGCGAAAGCGAAACCAAACAAGAACTTATTCCAAATCAGTAATCCATTTAATCCCTTTTGATGTAAGTGGATAGTCTTTAAATGTCTTAGCTGTTGTTTTAATCCAGAAGGTATCTTGTCGATGAGTGCCTTCAAAAATGTAAGTCCAATCTGATTCTTTCTTATATCTAAATTGGTAAATGTCATTGGTATCTCCTCGCATGGGGTGAAACGTTAAGGTGTGTGCAAGCGTATCTGCTTTAAAAGAAAAATAGTCCTTAAAATTATTCTCTTTTCCCATCGTAAGGGTTTCTGGAAGATAAGAACTCCCATTTATAACAATAGATTTCCAAACAGTATTACTTTTATCTAATGATAGGGTATCCCCATTTTTAATAAGCATTTTAATCGTATGATGGCCTGTTAGAGAAGGATATTTATTAGCCGTTTGGCTATCTATACGACCTGAAAGATGGAACCCAAACGAAATTAAAGTATACACGAGCAACACCCCTTTAAAAACATGTCCAATCCTTTTAGATTTTTGAGTAGTAAACAAGGAAGGAAGTACATTGGGCTGAGTCGATTGGTTGAGAATCATAAAGCGAACTAATCGCTTGTGATCATAGGCAAGAAGCAATAACGTCATTAAAAATAAATGTATCGCAAACATCTTGACACGTACATCATACCCTATATCTATCAAGACTACATTGGCCATCGCAATAAACAGAATAATCGCTCCTATAAAGGTGGTTTTTCTAAATAGTAAAAACAAACCTCCTATTACCTCTATCCATCCACTCGTCATGGTATAAAACTTAGAATAACTCATAAACGTCCATAAGTAACTCATCCCATTATGACTACCTATTGTTCCTTCTAATCGATTTAAATCCATCTCTCCAAATTGCAGCATAAATACTTTTGCAAGGCCATAAAGAATGAGGGTAAGTCCTACGTGATATCGCAATATCGTATACAGAAGTACTTTCAGTTTTTGAGTATATGATGCATTGCGTTTTGCATCTATAAATACCCAAATTGCTGTTCCTATAACAGATAGTACGGCTATCAGCGAAAAACGACTGTAATCATACTTAGAATCAAACCCATTCATGAGATTAGACCTGTTAAACTCCCAGCCAAAAACCGTCTCGCCAAACCAAACCGTAATCCCTTCCCAAAAAGAAATATCACTGGCAGTTAACTCCTGAATATATTCAAATCCATAGGGATATATATACAAAACAACATATAGAAATAAGAAGCGATAACCTGCCTTTTTTAAAAGCGTTTCCTCTTGATGGGTCCCTGTATCTGTCATACAATATTCGTTTTTTAGTCTTACGAATGTACTAAATGATCTTATGCAAAAATGTTAATGCATTATATGCTTTCACGAAAGCGTATATAGTATATTTCATAGTTTTAATTTAAAATAAAGTAGTTATACGGTAATACAAATACGACCATTCGTTTTGCAAAAATATCAAATATCATAGCAGATCTTTTAGAAAATCAACTGGTATCAAGTATATATGATGATTTTTACAAACGAGCAGTCATTTGAGCAAAACTATCGATGGCAGCAGCAGATAAAAGGGTTTTAAATCCTGATAGTGCTGTGTATGAATTACACAGAATTCATCGTCACTCTGGAGAATTAAAGAGTTAATAATACGTATATTTTAAAATCAGGTAGATTTACGGGGGTAAAAAGGTGTATATAATGTGTATTTTAATGCTTCATAATTAACTAACGATTTTAATACTCAATATGGATACTACAGTTACACAAACAAAAGATAGAATTAAACTCCCTTTTGCATTTGACACGTCAAAAATGCTAGAAGAATTTAAAAGTTTACAGTTTGGACAATTTGAGTATTACAATGTAATTCCATTACGTGCGCCTGCGCATGAAGTAGACACAACGCTTCCTTTCCCTCCTCCTGCTATGGACTATGCTGATGGTTCATGGACTGATTGGATGGATACACCAGCGATGAATGCATCTCCATACTTTCAAAGTATCATCAATACATTTAAAGAGCATACCAAAGTAACCTTAGTACGCTTGCTTAGGTTGGCTCCGAACTCAACGGTTAGAGAGCATACAGATCCTACCTTAGGCTTAGAAGTAGAGCGATCTGTGATTCGGCTTACAGTACCTATTCTTAATAATGATCAGGTAGAATTTTATCTTAACAATACAACGGTTCCTATGAAACCGGGGGAATGTTGGTATTTACGTCTTACAGATCCACATAGAGTGATTAATAATGGTAATGAAGAACGTATTAACCTCACTATTGATATGATTCCAAATGATTGGATTCGAAAGATCATTGCAGATAGCGAAAACGCATAGTATATAGATTACTCAAGCTCTAATATGCTTTCATTAAATGACTTATACAATATTATGAGTATATTTAAACAAGATCATTTATCTATAAAGTGCTATAAAGATATACAAAACCTATCTTATTATGAGTTCCATCACACAAATAGAAGCATACCAAAAAGAAACGTTTACGAGTACATTACGTAATGGTAAAACGGTTACGCATGACGTATATACGCAAGGCAATGGACCTAAAGTACTCATTCTTATACAAGAGCTACCTGGTATAGGTCAAGAGACATTAGCGCTTGCAGATATGTTTGTAAGTGAAGGATATACAGTAGTATTACCTCATCTCTTTGGGAAAATTGGAAAAACTTCCATGGTGCTAAATACCCTTAAAGTGTTCTGTATGCGTAAGCAATTTCGTGTATTTGCAAAAAATGAATCAAGTCCCATCGTCGATTTTTTATCTGATCTCTGTACGCACACCAAAGAAAAACACCAAGTACCTGGTGTTGCCGTGATTGGAATGTGTCTCACTGGAAATTTTGCAATTTCACTAATGGCAAATGAAGCGGTACTCGCTGGATTTGCGAGTCAGCCATCATTACCACTAATGAAGCAGAATCATATACATATGAGTGCGAAAGAAATTACGGATGTCAAAAATAGATTAGATGACATTGGTCCTATGCATTGCGCACGAATACAAGGAGATAAAATATGTACTGCACAACGGTTTGATGTTTATAGAAAAACATTTAATGCAGACAGAGAACGCATTATTCTTCACGAGTTGCCTGGAGACGGACATTCTATACTAACACTAGATTTTGTAGATGAAGCGGGACACCCTACAAAAGAAGCACTTAACGATGTACTTACGTATTTTAATAATCAGTTAAACTAAATACGTCTTATTTAGGAATTCTACGTTTCATCTCTTCTACAATATTAAATGCCGCTGGACACATGGCTACATTCTTTAAAGTAAGATTAGAAATTTGTTGAAATTTTTTACGATCTGTATGCGGAAATTCTCTACACGCCTTCGGTCTCACATCATAAATAGAACAATAGTTATCGGCTCCTAAAAAAGTACATGGTACACTTTGTAATACATAGTCATTATCTTCATCAATACGCAAATACGTATCAATAAAAGCCTGCTCTTTCATTCTAAAATGCTTTGATATACGTGTAATATCCTTATCTGTAAATAACGGTCCCGTAGTTTTACAGCAATTTGCGCATTCCAGACAATCGGTACGCTCAAATTCTTCCTCATGCAATTCTTGCATGATATAGTCTAACTTCTTAGGTGGTTTTTTACGCAACTTTGCAAAGAACTTTTTGTTCTCGTTATGTTTATCTTTGGCAAGCTGTGGTAAAGATTTTAGCAAGTCTTCCATAACACAAATGTAAGCACTATTTTATGGATATAGACATATTTGGACAAGCCGTCAATGATTACTTTGACAAGCAATATTCTGAAGATATTATTGTACATTCTTCTATTGCCGAAGATGATGTCATTCCTATTCCTTATTTATTCCGCAGCTATGATGAGATGCCTTTGATAGAGCAAAAAGCATTACAATTGTGTAAAGGCAAAACGTTAGATGTAGGAAGTGGTGCTGGGAGTCACAGTCTTTGGTTACAAGAAAACGGGATAGATGTAACGGCTCTTGATATTTCAAAGGGGTGTCGTACGCTTTCGCGAAAGCGTATGATCAAAAGCACCCTAACAACCCACATTCTAGATCATAAAGATACTTACGATACCTTACTCATTCTTATGAATGGCACAGGAATTTTTGAAGAGATTTCTAAAGTGGATAGTTATCTACAACATATAAAGAAATTACTTCGTCCAAACGGACAAATTCTAATAGACGGATCTGATATAAAATATATGTTTGAAACCGATGATGGTGGATATTGGATAGATATTCATAATGCGTATTATGGCGAAGTGACTATGGGCATGAGTTATAAAGGGCAGCGCTCTAAAGATTTTAAATGGTTGTATTTGGACTTTGACACACTTAGTCTTTACGCAAAAAAAAATGAGCTCAATTGCGAGCTCATTTTAGAGGGTGAACATTATGATTATCTAGCACGACTTACTGTTGCATAACATAGCCTTTTTCTGCTAGTTTATCTACAAGACCTCTGTATAAATCGCGACTCCAAATTTCGGATACTTCCCCTACTCGACGTGCTATTTGTTGTTCTGATGTCAATATCTTTTGACCTGTTGGCGAATTATAAAATACAGAAGCTTGCTTCTGTTGTTCGTAGTCTAATGCTGTTTTATCTGCTAATAATTGTTTTCCAGTAGGAGTTTCATAAAACGCAATCATGTTTTTGATATCGTCATGCTCATAGGTTCCTCTGTATGCAGAGACCAACATATTTAAAATTTTATTTAACTCTGGTGTTGTTTCTTTTTTAAGCTCACTCCATACATCACTTGATACATTTTGATCTTTGTATTGTTTTCCTAATAGTTCAAACAATTGATCTATTGCTGCACTATATTGATTTGCAGTTCCATTCATAGTAAGATACCTTAAAACATCTCCATGATAGGTAGATTCTTGGGCATTAAAATGTAATGAACTTAAAAAAAATAGTACAAAAAGTAATTTTTTCATCATTTTTACGATTAAATTAGAAGCTTAAATATATAAAAATGATATTGAAAAGATTAAGACTCCCGATCATAACACTATTATGCGTGGCTTTTACCGTTGTAGGGTGCGGAAATGACGATGAAGGAACACCTCCTGATACAAATCCAAATGCTGAAGCAAATCAACAGCCATTAGGAACTTCAGCAAATAATCTTTTGGCTGCTACCGATTTTACAAGTTTACGGTTGGAGCTTGCCTATGTAGAAGGTTTTAGACCTACACAACAAACGATAGATCTTATTCAAAGTTTTCTTGAATCTAGACTAGATAAACCCGATGGAGTTAGGATTGAAGAACGTGTGATTACACCCACAGAAACAGCACCATATGATATTAACGAGATTGTTGCTATTGAAGATGCAAATCGTACCGTATTTAATGATGGTGATGAGATTGGGGTATGGGTATTTTTCTCTGATGGTATTTCGGCTTCCAATTCTGGAAATTCATTTGTATTAGGTACTGCTTATCGTAATACGTCTATGGTTATCTATGAAAAAACATTTATAGATCTTGCAAACAATTCTAACACACCTATTAATAGAACATTATTAGAAACATCTACACTACGTCATGAGTTTGGACATATATTTGGACTTGTAAATTCAGGAACACCACTTACGTCAGATCATGAAGATGAAGATAATGAGAGACACTGTAATGTAGAAGGATGTTTAATGTTTTTCCAAACAGTAACGAGTATTTTTAATACGAGTGATGTTGCAACCATCCCAGAATTTGATCCGTTATGTATCGCTGATTTACAAGCTAACGGAGGTTTATAAAAACCTAATAAACTAAGCAAACAAAAAGGCTGTTACATGTGTAACAGCCTTTTTGTTTGTTATCGACATTTTTTTATTAGTCTTCTACTTCCTCAGGATTTTCTCGAGAAACTTCTTCAAGCATAAGTCCTTCAGAATATTTTATAAGATATATCGCATTGTTATAAAATCCGCCTGAGCTCTTTTGATCATATCGGAATTTATTTTCTATATAATTTGTTTCTATACCAGATTTTGCTGCGTCATATAAGTTTTCTGCAAAAGCAAGACGTAATAAGGTATCATACATAATATCATACCCACGTATTGCTTCTTTACTAGGCGTAATATCATACCGATCTTCATACGTATCTACAAACTCTTTTGTAGCGCTATATGTATATTCTTTATTCATAGAAGGGTAATGAAAATGAAGATGCATTAAATCCATATGCTGTATTGCATCACTATCATAAGCTGTTCCTTTATATGTTGTAAACAAGGTCACTTTACGTGTCGTGAGTAAGGTCGTAAGCTTTGTGGTAACGGAACTTATAAGTGGTACATCATTCGTTTCTAAAATGATCCAATTTTCTTGAAATTCAGAGATCTTATCTGTAACATCATATTGTCCTAAGTAAGGCCCATTATCACCTTCTCTAATCGTGACAACTTTTGCACTAGGAAATAATGACTGTAACTTCGTCTTTACCTTTCCATTTTTTTTATCTGCTATAATGATGATGTTTTTTCCCGCTGCTCTAGGTTTTAAATAATCTATCATGACCTCACGTAATTGTGCTTCACTGGGTCTAGACTGGAATACATTAGATCTAAAATCAACACGCTGTGTTATAGGAGAAATTAAAGGAACTCTCTGACGTGCCAATAACGTAGATGCTCTATTAAAATTACTGGCTAATAATGGTCCGATGACTACATCTACACCAGAAAAATCATTAGATGAAATAAGGCGTTCTACTTTTCTAGCATTGGTAGCAGGTCCATCGCCACGTACATATTCTGTATCATACACTTGTAAATCTGTAGAAATTCCTTGTTGTTTTGCATGGTCTAATGCTACTAAAACACCACTATAAAAATCTAATGAAATTCTAAGTGCTCTATCACTTTTAATCACATCTTCTGCATTAGCTAGTGAATCTGCCGTAGTACGATTAACCCCAAAAGGCAACATAAGTACTACTTTCTTAGTAGAATAGTCAGATAAGCTATCTAGTAAACTTCCTTTAGTTGTATTTGCAGCCATCTCAATGGTCGTACCTGCATCTGCCGTAGTATTTGAGATCGTTCCAGAAACCCCTTTTGGCACTTTAAGGATCATTCCTTCTTTGAGTCCATCGCCTACTGTAGGATTAAGTTCGACTAACTTGTCTGCGCTTATATTAAATTCTTTAAGTAAACTATAGATGGTATTTCCTTTTTTTACTTCATAAAAAGCATATACCTCTTCATTAATTACAGCGGTATCATTCTTTTCTACTGTCGTATTAGGTACTTTAATAGTCTGCCCTACTTTCAATCCATCTTTCATTTCTGGATTCATCGTTTCTAGTTCTGCAATCGTAATACCATATAAGCGTGCAATACCATACTTCGTTTCTTTCGCTTTTACAGTATAAGATACAAATGCTGCTCCTCCATCTTTTGGTGCTTCTTCTTGAGAAATCCCGCCACCCGTATTAGTGATCGTTACTTTCTCTTCTACAACACCTACATAATTTAAAGGGATTCTTATTTTATCTCCTTTGCGCAAGGTCTCGCTATATAAACGCTTATTGTATTTCTTAATAGCATCTTGTGTGACATTATATTTCTTAGAAATACTATATAATGTTTCTTTACGTCTTACTTTATGTGTTTTAAAACGAACGTCTTCTTGTGGAGTTGCTGTTTCTTTTGAAGCTGTTGCAGATTCAGGCAAGATAAGTACGAGTCCTTCATAGACTCGCTCCTTTGCATCAGGATTCAATTTAATAATATCTTTTTCGGTAAGCTTATACTTTCGAGCGATACTATATAAGGTTTCTCCTTTGGCTACTTGATGTGAAATAAATTCTTGAAAAAATGCAGGTGTTGCTGATTCCGCTTTCGCGAAAGCGAACGACACCACACATATACATACTAAAAAAAGATGTTTCAATTTCATAATTTTGGTTTATTCCCACTCGATGGTGGCTGGCGGTTTAGAGCTAATATCGTATACTACTCTATTAACGCCTTTTACTTTGTTTATTATATCATTTGACACTTTCTGCATAAATTCATAAGGCAGGTGTACCCAATCTGCTGTCATTCCATCGGTACTTTCTACGGCTCTTAGCGCAACACATTTTTCATACGTACGCTCATCTCCCATCACGCCAACAGAGTTAACTGGAAGTAACATTGCTCCCGCTTGCCATACCTTATCATACAATCCCCACTCTCTAAGACCATTGATAAATATATGATCTACTTCCTGTAATATACGTACTTTTTCTGGAGTGATATCGCCGAGAATACGTATTGCCAATCCAGGACCTGGAAATGGATGTCTACCGAGTAATTCTGCCGATAATCCCATACTTGCTCCTACTCTACGCACTTCATCTTTAAATATCATACGCAATGGCTCCACTACTTTCAGTTTCATATAGTCAGGTAATCCTCCTACATTATGATGCGATTTTATCGTAGCGCTTGGTCCTCCGGTAGCACTTACAGATTCTATCACATCTGGATAAATGGTTCCTTGAGCTAACCAAGTAGCATTTTCTACCAGTTTACTTTCATCATCAAAAACCTCTACAAAAACACGTCCAATGGCTTTACGTTTAGCTTCTGGGTCACTTTCTCCTTCTAGTGCATCCAAGAAGCGTGCCGAAGCATCTACTCCTTTTACATTCAGTCCTAACCCTTCATATTGTTTTAATACATCTGTGTATTCATTTTTACGTAGTAAACCGTTATTTACAAAAATACAGTGTAAGTTTTCTCCAATCGCTTTATGTAATAATGTTGCAGCCACTGTACTATCTACGCCACCAGAGAGTCCAAGGATCACGCGATCGTCACCTATTTTTGATTTTAGGTCTGCAACCGTAGTCTCTACAAACGCGTCAGGCGTCCATGTCTGGGCAACACCAGCGATTTTGACTAAAAAATTTTCTAATATTTTTTTTCCATCTGTAGAGTGATATACTTCGGGATGAAACTGAATGGCATAGGTATCTTCTCCTTCAATACGATATCCTGCATTTTCAACATCATGTGTAGAAGCGATACGAACAGCACCTTCTGGAAGTTGTTTTATCGTATCACTATGACTCATCCATACTTGACTATTACTAGAAACACCTTCTAAAAAAGGTTCGCCTTCTTTGACCATCGAAAGATTGGCTCTTCCATATTCACGTGTATTTGATTGTCCTACTTCTCCGCCATGAAAATGTGCTAAATATTGAGCTCCATAACAAACACCTAATAATGGTTTCTTCCCTTTAATTTCAGAGAGATCTGGATGCGGCGGATTATCTCCTCTTACTGAATGCGGTGATCCAGATAAGATCACAGCTTTATAGCTTGATAAATCTTTAGGAGGATTATTATACGGTTTAATTTCTGAGTAGATGTTAAGCTCGCGCACACGACGCGCTATTAACTGTGTGTATTGAGACCCGAAGTCTAAAATAAGGACGTTGTTTTGCATAGGCAAAAATACCAATTTTAACATCAGTATTTCAAAATTATAAACCACAAAATAAAGGAGTTTTTAACAGGTAATAATAAGTGAAACTTGGAAGTCTTTTATAGTTTCAAATCTTTTATATTCATATACAGTAAACTAGCTATTTTATGAAACGTACTATACTCATATAACAACTAGTATTTTTACAATTTCATCCTCGGAAATATAGTTGTTTTTAAAAATAATTAAAATTTACAATACATAGAATTATGATGTATTGATATTTTATGTATATTTGAACTATGTATTCAAAAGAGCTTTTAAAAGGAACCTTATCTGTCATTATATTAAAACTTTTATCCGAACATAAAAGAATGTATGGATATGAGATTTTCAAACTTGTCAAAGAAATGTCTGATGAGAAGATTTTACTTAAGGATGGTTCTTTATATCCAGCTTTACAAAAAATGAATAGAGATGGACTTATCACTTTTGAGGAAGTATATATAGGAAAACGAGTGCGTAAGTATTATAGCTTAACCCCTGAAGGAGAGCGTGTAAAAACTTCTCATATAGAAGAATTGAAGGATTTTATGAAAACACTTGATAAAATTATTTTTAATCAACTCAGTCCTATATGAAATTAACACCAGAGCAAGAGAATATTATTAGTCTGTCTGTAAAAAATCAGGGAATTCAATTACCCTCTTTACAAGACGATATTATTGATCATTTATGTTGTGTGATAGAGAGTCAGCTTGGAAAAGGAAAAGATTTTGATCTGCTTCTACAAGAAGCTATTCATGACATTGCCCCTAATGGATTAAAAGACATACAACGTCAAACTATATTTTTATTAAACGCTAAACGTATTATTATTATGAAAAAAGTAATGTATTCAATCGGTTTTCTGGGAGCACTAGCTTTAACAGCTGGAGTTGTTTTTAAATTATTCTGGTACCCAGGCGCCAATCTCCTTTTTACAGTAGGTCTTATTACCTTATTACTCTTATTTATTCCTTTACTAGCATTTGATCGTTATAAGGTAGCCATTTCTAAAGCAATTTCTATTCGATTAAAAATAGTTTTAGGTGCTGTATCTGCTGTAATAGCAGGGTTATCAGGAATTTTTAAAATGCTACACCTACAAGGTGCTGACATACTATTAGGAACAGCAGCCATCGTTTTTGCATTTGGATTTTTACCGCTCTTATTCTTTACGATGTATAAAAAGGCTATCGTTTAAGATCTATACCATACAAAACGCCTGAATCAATATTGTTGTATTTCAAGATTCAAGATTGCAATTTATTGATAAATAGAAGTATGCTTTCGCGAAAGCATATATTACAATTCACTCAGAGAGAAGGATAAATCTTGTGTATCTAAGGTATCACATTCATCATCAAGACGTCCTACAGTAATGGCATCTGTAACCACCGTTTGAAACCCTTCTAGTTCAATAATAAGCGCATAAGAACCTTCTCTTTCAAAAACCCCTTGATACGTTCCTGGCGTAGCAGATACTTCCATAAGTACTTCTTCAAAAACGTTTCCTTCTCTAGCTGTAATTGTTACATTAGATAATGGAGTTCCATTTGTAGCATTGGCTACTCGAATTTCAAAACCTGGAAGTGCTATTTCTGGGCAGACAACAACTTCTGGCTCCATTACTTCATTATCATCACTTCCACAGGACATTAAAAAAGCACAACATACAATGGCAAACAAGATTCTCATAACTTTTGATTTTTTGCTAATATAATAGATTACAACATAAATTAAAGATTTAAAAATAGTAACTTTAGTTGCCATTGACATTCTATTAAACAATATTTTATGAAATCTATTCTCTATCTCTTTTGTTGTCTTATCATTGTATCCTGTCAGAAAACAAAAACAACTAAAATTCCTAAGGGAGATTTTGATTATCTCATAGGAAATTGGGAACGTACAAATGAGCAAGAAGGAAAAGAAACTTTTGAAGTATGGGAACAAACGACCAAAAACAGTTATCAAGGGATAGGGTATACATTACAAAACAAAGACACTGTTTGGAAAGAACAAATGCGCCTTATACAACGTGATACCACTTGGGTCTTAGAAATACATAATGGTGTCGAACCCATGGTGCCATTTACAGTACTTAAAAAAACAGCTTCTAGTTTTCTAGCTCATAATCCTTCCAATGAATTCCCAACGCATATTCAGTATCGTTATTTTGATGATACGATTACAGCGGTCGTTTCCTCAAAAGAAATGGAAATTCCTTTTGTTTTTTGGAGAGTTGAAGAGTAAACTACCTCGAGACAAGTCTCGGAGTATTAAATCCTTTGGCGGTGCCAATAAAACTAAAAGATATTTTATCTATTGGGATAGATCAAAAAGTAACCTATTTTTGATAATCCATTAAAAAACAAACCTTCCTTACAATGCGCTATATCTTCTTATTTTTATGTTTTCTTATGCTTATAACTTCCTGTAAAGAACAACCGCAATATATTCCAGAAATGCATAGTGCCTACACAGATTATACAGGACCTGAAGACAAAAACTTATGGTTAGCATATAGCAAGGAAGCGACTACATTTAAAATATGGGCGCCTACAGCTACGAAAGTACAAGTGCATTTATATAAAAATGGCCATGATGGAAAACCATACGAGACGCATCAGTTAACGCCTTCTATAGATGGGAAGTGGACAAAAACACTAACAGGTGATTATGATGGAACCTACTACACTTACCAAACACACATAGACGGCGATTGGTTAAAAGAAACTCCTGGTATTTATGCCAAAGCCGTTGGGGTAAATGGGAAAAGAGCTATGGTATTAGACCTAGAGCGCACAAATCCTGAAGGGTGGACAACAGATAAAAGACCTTCTTTAAAGAGTCCTAATGATGCAGTGATTTACGAACTGCACATTCGAGATATGACCATACACCCACAATCAGGGTCTACAATGCCAGGGAAGTATTTAGGATTGGTAGAACAAGGAATCAAAGACCCAAATGGTAAAGCAACAGGATTTGATCATATGCGAGAGATGGGAATTACGCACGTACATCTTTTACCAACCTATGACCACTACTCTATTGATGAAACTAAATTAGACACACCGCAATTCAATTGGGGATATGATCCACAAAATTATAATGTGCCTGAAGGCTCGTTCTCTTCAGATCCGTACCATGCAGAAGTACGTATCAAAGAATTTAAAGAGATGGTCTTACGTTTTCACGAAAGTGGAATCGGCGTTATTCTCGATGTTGTATATAATCATACTGGAATGCCAAATGATAAAGGAGATACCAATGGTTCTAATTTTAGTTTGGAATTTCCTGGATATTACTATCGTCAAAATGAAGATGGCTCGTATGCCAATGCTTCTGCCTGCGGTAATGAAACGGCTTCAGATCGTGAAATGATGCGCGAATTTATAGTACAATCGGTTTCCTATTGGGCTGAAGAATATCACCTAGACGGATTCCGTTTTGACCTGATGGGCATTCATGATATCGAAACGATGAATACCGTCACTGAAAAATTAAAAGAAATACATTCAGATATTTTTGTATACGGAGAAGGTTGGACGGCAGGAGACTCGCCACTTCCTATTGAAGACAGAGCGTTAAAAGCACATATACAACGTCTCCCATCAGTAACTGCATTTAGTGATGATATCCGAGATGGATTAAAAGGATCTGTATTTGATGACCAAAGTACAGGATTTGTAAGTGGCGCAAAAGGAACCGAAGCCTCTATACAATTTGGTGTGGTGGGCGCTATTCAGCATCCACAAATAGACTATAAAGCAGTTAACTATTCAAATGCTCCATGGACAAATGAGCCTTGGCAAGCGATTTCATATGTGTCTTGTCATGATAACCATACACTGTATGATAAATTACATGTTTCTCGTAACGATGCTTCTGAAGAGGCTATTATTAAAATGGACAAACTTGCCAATGCCGTCGTACTTACTTCACAGGGAATTCCATTTATTCATGCAGGAGCCGAACTCTTACGTACAAAGAATGGAGAACATAACTCCTATAATTTACCAGATACGATAAATCAAATAGACTGGAATCGTAAAACAACACATGCTGATGTGGTCACTTATTATAAAAACCTCATCGCCTTACGTAAAGCGCATCCAGCCTTTAGAATGCCTACAGCTGATGACGTTCGTCGTAATCTTGAGTTTAAAACGCAAGAAGATGGGTTGGTGAGTTATCAATTAAAGAATCATGCAAACGGAGACACTTGGAAAAACATCTATGTGATTTATAATGCGCAAACAGTACCATATACATATGCATTAGAAGGCAATTGGAAAATAGCTGTTCTTGGAGATGATTTCAATGCTACTAAAACGGTTTCGGGAACGATTACTGTTCCTGAAATATCGATGGTTGTGTTGTATCAGGAGTAGAGCGTATTAAAGTATCTCAATACAAGTATTCGAGATATCAAATTCCGAATAACAAACTTCAAATTTCAAGTTTCAAGTTTCAAGTTTCAAAAAAATACGATATGCGTCCCGAGGCATTAAATCTTCAAAGAATAAATCTTAGGAAAAAGGTCTGAATCTAACAATAGGTATTGAATCAATAACGAAGACCTTAAACCCGCTTAATGCATTAGAGATTAGTTAAATGCCCTACTTCAAGTTTTTAAGGATAAAATCTAATTTGGCATTGGTGTTTAGATTTTTAGCATACGAATCGGTGATATGTTTACTAGGAATCGCTAAACCTACATCCATCATTTTCTTAATGACAGGTAAGTTTTCTAATGTTACTTTCCCCGTAAGTAATAAGGATAAATCTTCTCCCTTTTGATAGTATTCATATACTTTTTTAAGACCTGTGAGATACAAGAAATCTTTTGTAAAACCACCGCCTCTATGGACACGTAATGTGATTTGCCACGCTTTTTCTTTAGGTACTTTATATTGATTAAAAAGCAAGTCAAAGGTATCTGCAAAGCAATATCCTTTTATAAGACTATCAGCTGCAATGACACGATGTGCCAGTTCTTTAAGACGGCTTAGTGTCAAATTCCCACTCATGTATTCACTAAAAACAGCCAGACCTTCTTGGGTCTCTGTGTTATTTACAAAACCATTAGAAAATATTTTTAACGGTTGTGATTTCCCATTGTGTGTAGTCACTAAGTGAACACCAATCTCATGATTAGCCAACACTTCTATTTGATTTTTACAAAACGAATGATTCTTTTTTAAGAGCATGGTATCTGATGCATTCAAAACCATGGCAGCGGCTGAAATATGATTGCTTTGTTTTATATTAAAATCAAAATCGTATCGTTTTCCAAACTCTTCAAAATACGCTTGCGCTTCTTGTACATTGTATTTTGCAATCATATCCTCCCCTTCATTTTCATCAGCGAAATGAAGGATAAATCGCGCATTTTCTACATCACGTTCTTTAGGTGTTCCAAATACTTTCAGGTTATTATAATAGAATTTCTTTCCTTTTCCTATCGTTTCTATACAAGCAATGAGCCCTGAATATTCATAAATAATATCACGATACAAACGACGGATATCTTCATCTTCTATACGTTCTAGACGTTGGTTAAAAAACAAACGTTGTAATTTAAAAGGACTAAACTTTATTTTGCGATACTTAAACTGAGGCTCAACGGTGTACTTACTCGCAAAAAAGCGCTTCTTTTCTACCTCAATATTTAAAGGGTTGAGGTAGTTCAATAGTTCTATATTATGAACTAACCGATCAAGGTTTTGATCAATTTCAAAAATAGCAGCATTGGTATCGACAGCTTGAAAGTGCATAGCATTATTTAGATCGACAAAAATATAAAATTAAAATCGACTAGTTAGGCAACAATCCATTTTTCAAGATAAAATCATTATAATAGGTAGTGGCATGGTTGCGCAATTTCAATTTTAGCTGTTCTTCTATCGCTGCGACTACTTCTGGATATAAAATATACTCATATTCATCACAGTAGATTTTTGAAAACTCTGTAGCTAACACTAAGGTATTTTGGGTATTTTCTGTGATAAATTTTAAGAAATAGCCGTTGCCTTGAAATGTATCGTTAATGCCTGCTGTGGTTTCTATATCATGTGGTAATTCAATAGCTTTTAATGATTTACACCACGCTTTCGCGAAAGCGGAAAAACGATCATTATCTATGTTTTTAGTGCCTAGATTTACTACAGGAACGGGTCTGTCCCAACGTTTCCAATTATAGGAATGCATATCATATACAATAGCAGCGCCAAATTTTTCTTCCATTTTTGATACAAGTGTATGGACTACCTTATAGAAATTGGCATGTTTAGAAAGGCTTTTTTGTTTTTGATCTTCTGGTAAAGGGGTGCGCCATAATTGTTTCCCCCAAGCATCGTCATAGATAGCTGTTTCTGGTGCACGATTTAAATCATATTCAAAACGGCTATCCATTCCTGCAATCACCATCGGATTGGATTGTACCATTTGCTTGGTACAGGGATCTTCTTCATACCAACGATCATACTCGGAATGTAGACAATTTTCCCAAAGCTCTTTTCTAAATTGGTGTCCGTCATGTACGGCTCCACATAAAAAATAGGTATACTCTTCTATCTTAAGCGTAAATGAATAATCGTCAGAAACGGCATGAAAAGGTGCTTCCTTTTCAATGTTTGAAATCATTTCTTGTATAGAAAGCCTAAGCATCTGCTACTGTTTTTCTGAGTTTGGCTCTACGTTCAATACGACTTACACGTTCCAGTACTTTATCTTCTATAAAATTAATTACTTTCTCTTGAAGTTTTGTTTTATACACTTTATTGATATAAGTAATCCCTCCAGGACTCATCACATTTACCTCAACGAGCATTCCATTAATCACATCAATCCCTACAAAATAGAGTCCGTCTTTTACCAACTTAGGCCCGATACGACGACATAATTCTTTTTCTTGTTTGGTGAGTGAATGTTTTTGTACAGAACCCCCAGCTGATACATTTGATCTATGATCGTCTGTACCTGGGACACGTTTCATCGCTCCGATAGGCTTCCCGTTTAGTATTAAAATACGAACATCTCCTTGATCTGCTCCTGGAATATAATCTTGAAGAATCACATAATTGGTAGTTCCATCTTTATTATCGATATAAAAATCAAGTAGCGAACGAATACTTGACATGGCACGTTTTTCTATCAAAATAACACCAGAACCTCCAAAACCATTGAGGGGTTTTAAAATCATTTTATCTTCGTCAGACTCTTTAATCATTTTGATCAAATAGTCTTTGTTTTTCGTCACATGCGTACGCGGAATAAAGTCTCGTGTATTATCTTCAAATGCAGCTGTATACAACTTATTATTAGCACGACGTATCCCATCAACATCATTCATGATAAAGACATCATCTTTTACAGAGTCTAGGAAGTTGAGCATAATCATATCCAACGGCGGATTGCTACGTAGAATGATCACATCAAACCCTGCTAATGGCAACATCTCTTCACGTAAGGTTGCTTTTTTATGAAAGGATTTTAAATTGCTAGGCACTTTCTCCATTTTGTTGATCGCCTTGCAAAAAACAAAGGTTTCACTATCTCTAATGGTCAGATTTGCAGGTGTAGTAATCGCAACACCGTGATTACGTTTTACACACTCATGAATTAAAGAAAGGGTGGTATCATTATCTGGGTCCATTTCTTCCCAAGGATACATAATGTAGCAAACATTCATAGAATCAAGTTTTAGTGTACCTAAAATACTAAAATTGGCTGAAAAACAAAGATTAATTTTATTTTCTATGAATTAAAAAAATTAATTAATTGTTTGACCTGTATTTTCAATTCCTGCCGTATTCATAGTTGTCCTAGACCAAGTAAAGTCTGAATATGTAGAACCTGTACCTATTAATTGTAAAGAAGCTCCAACTGGATCTAGAACAGAATCTCCTGTCTGAATAATGCCTACATCTTCTGAAGACAGACCTGAAGCCGGACCATTAGTCGCTGTAAATGTACCGCCATAGCTTAAAAACTGTATAACGGCACCCGTATCATCAATAAGAGCAAATCCATCTGGATCACCATTCTGAAGTCCATTAGTTGGAAATGATATTCTTGCAAATCCAAATCCATTACCATTATCATCAGTTAATGTTCCTAAAAACGTATTAGTGCTTCCATAAGTAGCTCCACTCCCACCATTATACGTAACTATATAATATCCAGCAATATCTGTTCCTGCTACTCCAGCTATCTCTATAAACTCACCAGAATCTGTTCCATCATTATTATAATGAAACTCATTAATCCAAATAGTTAATGTCGCTGCATCATTATCATTAATAGTAACCGTTTGTACTGTATTTGTTCCTAACATAATGGTTCCAGATCCTCCAGTTGGAGCACTTAAGGTAAAGTCTAGTGTTTCTGTACCTTCATCTAGTACATCATCAGTTAATGTAAATACATTTGTAGCGGTATGTGTCGTCACATTTGCAGGAATCGTAAGTATAGTTGCTGTAGTCTCATCTATATCATCAAAGTTTGCTGGAGTAATAGTAACATTAATAGCATTTGTAGGTGATGGATTTGTAATTGTAAAGTCAAAACTAATGCCTCCATCTCCTTCATCTACAGTTTGTGAAATTCCTGTAAACTCTATTGAAGAATTTGTAGGAGCTCCTAAGCAATGTACATCTTCCCAAGCACTACCATTCCACATTTGAAGGCAGTTTGTACTTTGTAAAAAGATCAATAATCCTATATCTGATACTGTTGGGTTAATAGTGTTTCTATCTGTTACTGTAGGTACTCGGGGAGGCAAGAACCCTTTATAAGTTGCACCGCCGTTTGTTGTTCCACTTACCTCTAGCATAGAGGCTGCAGAGGGATTTGTCGTACCAATTCCTACTTGAGCGTAAGACATTGTTATACTAAAAAACAAAAGAAATATTCGTAATAAACTATTTTTCATACCTATGATATTTATATCATAGCATGGTGAAGTATCTTACGTCACTATAAATTTGGGACTAGTAATATACACAAATTAAAAGAGTTACAAGAGATAACACATTACCTTTTCGTTAAGTAGTCGTATTAAACTGATTAAAGACCATATTATTGCTTTTTCAGGTTTAAAACTACTTCATAATATTTTTTTAATACGCTTTCGCGAAAGTGTTCTCATTTGAATAGTCCATCTCCATTCTTTTTCTCAAACCCTAGAGATGGAATAAAAATCGATATGTGTTTCGTTTTAAAATCATTCAAATACTCTAAAATTATCAAAACCAGCTTTATCCTCATTCCCATTTTGATTTACAATAATAGTCATACGAACATTTGTCACTGTGGTAGGTATATTAATTGTTTCTGTTCCACTTAAAGAGGCGTCTGCATTTCCTTCAAGAATTGTAAATATGCCTTGACTTACATCATCATAAAACAATTCATAGGAAACACGATCCCCTGTGTCAAATTCAAAAATGTCATAGTCAAAACTTACTTTAGCAGCTGTTGCAGAAGAAATATCTACATTATCAAATACAATCATATGATCTACATTAGAACCCGATATGGGATTATCTAGATCACTACATCCTAAAAAATTGCCCGTAAAATCAGTGATATGGTCTAATGTTTCTACTACTGCCCATATATCTTCTAAAGCTGGGACACTATAACTCGTTGGAGTTAAGGTAAAATTCCAAGAAGTGGTTGCATCAAAATCCTGAGCGGCAAATACGGTAAATCCTGGAAAAAAGGGATCATCTGTACACACCCATGTAGTTCCTGTAAAAAACTGCAAACACTGTACACCTTCTACTGAATCATTAATAAAAACAAGCAATCCTACATCTGTAGTCGTTGTATTGATTAAATTTCTTTGTGCTATGGTCATTACAGGAGGCATGAAACCTCTATAGGTAGCACCCCCATCTGATGTTGAACTTACTTCTAACATAGAAGCTGCCGAAGGTGTTGTGGTTCCTATGCCAACTTGGGCATACGAACTACTCAGAAAGAATAAAAAAATAATGGAAAAAATACGTTTTTGCATGGATATATAAGATTAAGCAACATCCACGCATATAGATATTTGCATTTTAATTACTACAATTATACAAATAATTTTGAATATCATGAGGGCTTTTTTATATTTTCATGAGTACTATTCTAATGTCATTTCTGCTAAGGCAGAAATCTCATGCTGTATATTCTTCTTAAATCCGCTTTCGCGAAAGCTTACTCAGTATGATCATCTCTCCATTGTGGAAAACCGTAAGGGAAGTTGGATGAGAATGGGTAGGTTTGAAGCTTATTAACTTTTGCTGTTGATATCAAAGAATAACTAATAGCTTTAAAATTATACTCATTAACAATAAGTTATATACCTTTAATTTAAAGCATCATATAGTGTATAGTATATATCTTATACATTGTTGTTAACGCATACTAAAAATAATCAATGAGCATATCTTCAATAATATCTAATATCAACCGACTTGAAAAAGATATAGCGAATTTAGAAAAACAAAAATCTTCTGAATTTGAGAAAGAAATTCGTGTTTCTAAAAATATTGATAGTCTTACTTACCAAGCTAATAAGACTACATCTCAATCAACCCAAAAAAGCAAATTGAGTCAAATACGAACTAAACAAACGGAATTGAGTCGTATTGAGAAAAAGAAAGCTGATTTATCAAAAAAAATTACTGATAAGAATACTCAATTAAGAAAACATCAAATCTCATTAACTAAAGAACAAACAAAAGAACGAAAGAAAACCGAAAAAGAGCAACTTGATTTTCAAAGAAATTTAAACCGGGAAATCGAAAGACAAAAACAGTTAACTCAAGAAACAATTAGGAATCAGCATTATGAAATACCAAAATCTGTAATTGTAAATAAAGAATATGATGTTTTTATATCCCATTCGTCAGAGGATAAAGACGAATTTGTAAGACCACTAACTTTAGAGCTTCAAGAATTAGGAGTAAAGGTTTGGTATGATGAATTTGAATTAAAAATGGGAGATAGTTTGAGAAGGAAAATCGACCAAGGTTTAATCAATTCTCGATATGGAATTGTTGTACTCTCATCTTCATTTTTCAAACGAGATTGGACAAATTATGAATTAGATGGTTTTGTAAATAAAGAAATGAATGGATTAAAAGTAATTTTACCAATATGGCATAAAGTATCAAAAGATGAAGTACAAAAATTTAGTCTAAGTTTAGCAGATAAAATTGCTTTGAATAGCTCTATTTATAGTATAAAAGAAATTGCTAAAGAAATATACGATCTCATAAAATAATATATGTAATCCTCTGAAACATATTAAAAAAATTATGTTCTTCAATAAAAAGATAAAAACAACACTAACTGAATTTCTAACCGAGTTAAAATCGGGAAACGAAAATGTTCTAAAAATTATCGGATTGAATGAAAGTAATTTTAATACGGAGTCATACGAACAAATACTTGAGAACCCTTCAGATATAGCATCAGGAGTTATTAGAGTAAAAACGAAGTTCAATATAAAAGCTTTCGGTATTTTTAACAACATCCTTTTAAAAGAATATGATAACGGAGATTTAAAACATATTTTTTATGTGACTACACGTGACTATGAAAAAATTAATTCTGTTGCTGAAACAATTTATTCTACCTTAGGAACTGGTTATTTTGATGCAGAATTACCTACTTCGTTTAAAGACAAGGAAAAACTGTCAAATCTTACGAAGGGAATCTCAGAATCCATCGATGACGAAATAATGAATCTTTGGATTATTGAAAATATAACAGTTTTGTTGCAATACAAAAGCCAACCTATGTTTGAGTTTTCACTTTTTGTAACTAAAACCATAGAAAAAGATATTGATAGAACTTCTAGACAGAATGGAAATATAACTGAATTACTTAAAACGGATTTCAGCATCTTATTTATAGAACAAGAAGAATCAAAAACAGAAAACATTGAAAATGATGGAACTATAAGTTATGTGAGATATTATTATGAACTAAATCCTACCGAGTTTAATGTTTTCAATCAGTTAGAAATACAACAAGGAGGAAATAAAAAAGACCATTCCTTCCAAAATGGAACAAACCTAACTTTTACCTCTTCCAAAGATATTTCACTAGTTAATATGATCGAGGTTACTGAAAAGTTAATTAAGATATATGGACCTGACAATGGTGGAACAGAAGAACTTGAAATACATGAATTAGATATATTAGAAAATAGACAGAGCTGGACAGGTCGAAGTTGGGGGTTTAATGAAGTACACGGAATATATAATGTTGATAATCCAAATGAAAAACCATCTTACTCAGTTTGGTTAAGTTATGATGAATACGGATTTGGATTTACTTTATCTATAATAGGATATAATCACTTGAGAGAATACTTTGTATCAGAATAAGCATAAGGCAACAAAGTGTCCTAGGAAAAGTCATAGTCTAGTTCTACTAAAGACAATTAATTTTCTTACTTAAATTACACAAACAATATTGTATAAATACATTTTCACTTCTCAGGATTAAACATATCATCTAGATTTTTTGTCTTATTGTAGTATAACAGACCACTTCCTTTAGCGTGGGTAGAAAATACAGTTGTATTTACGATGTCACAGTTAAATACACAAAAAATACTTAAATTATAATCTATCCTTCTATTTCCTAAACTTCTTAGCAATCATTTTCTCTTTCCAAGCTTCCCCAAAGAAATCAAAAACATTCAGTGAATAAATCCCTAGGATAAGTACCCATGAAAATACGAACCATAAAAAGACAAACCAATAGGAAGCATCGTTAATGGCAATGACTAATGGTGCAACTAAGCTAAATACTGCAATTGCAACAAGTTTATAGAGTCCTTTTAGGTTTTGGATATACGCTTCTTCTTTTCGCGCCTGTTCTATTTTTTCTTGTGTATCTGGATCGGCAATGGTCGTTTCAAAAACGGCTGCCAACGACTTTAAGGATTCTAGACCTGCATTCTCTCCCTTTTCAATTCGCTGAATCGTTCGGATGCTTAACCCGCTCATTTCTGCCAACTGATCTTGTGACCAATGACGTTCTAAGCGTAGCTTTTTAATATCTCGTAATGTAATGGGAGTCTCATCATTCATAGTTGTAAACATATTTGCTATTTCTTTCAGCAAAAGTATATAAGTACTTCCCCTTAAGACCTGTAACTCATATGACACCAATATGACAGTATCCTGACAGGCAATATTATGATTAGGAACTAGCCCTCAAGATTATTCATAATGACGCCATCTAACGCGTTTTTATATAGAATCAGTAACGATGATTGTTAGAGATTATAAATAAATAAAACACCTCTACTTTACATTCTACTCACTACTTCTCAGGATCAAAGGCATCATCTGGATCTTTATTTGGGTCATAATGCATCATCCCTTCTCCTTTAGCAATGATAGAAGAAACTGTAGCATCTCCTGTTACATTCACTACCGTACGACACATATCCAAAATACGGTCTACTGGGAAGATAATGGCAATCCATGCTGGATTGAGTCCTACAGAGCCTAAAACGACAATAAGCATCACCAATCCTGCACTAGGCACGGCAGCAGAACCAATAGAGGCAAGTGTTGCCGTAAGTACAATGGTTAACTGTTGTCCCAACGTCAAATCTATCATATGGAATTGTGCTAAAAACACCACCACAATCGCTTGATATAATACGGTACCATCCATGTTTACGGTAGCACCGATAGGTAATACAAAGCTCGTAATCTTTTTATCTACCCCAAGATTATCTTCTACACATTCCATCGTTACAGGAAGTGTTGCGGCACTACTTGATGTGGAAAATGCAGTCGTTTGTGCAAGTCCCATCGCTTTAAAGAAACCACTATAAGGCACTACACGAACTAATAATTTCATAATGAAAGGGTATACAATGAAGACCATTAACGCAAGTCCAATCACAACTGTCAACGAATACCAAGACAAGCCTTTAAAGATTTCGATTACTTTCCCTACATCATCTCCTGCCATTTTACTAATCACACCTGCTAATAAAGCAAATACAAAGAATGGAGCAGCTTGCATCACAAAATCAATCATCTTCAGGAAGGTTTCCATCAGACTATCTACAATTTTAATCACAGGTGCTGCTTTTTGATTAGGAATAAATAATAAACTGATACCAAAGAAGAGGGCAAAAAAGATGACCTGAAGCATTAATCCATTATCGGTTAATGACTTAAATATATTTTGCGGTACTAAATCCACTAATGGTTTTAGAGGCCCATCTTTTTTATTTTTTTCTACCGTTTTAAGACGTGAAGCAACGGCTTCATCTATGGTTTTATTCTTCTCTACTTCAGTAACAGCAGCGACACGATCTTTATATTGCGGATCTTGTAAAAAATTCAATCCATCCTTCACATCGACTCCTGCATCTTGCGCCCATAATTCATAACTAATCCGGTTATCAATACGACTGGCTTCATCTACCATTTTACCAGGTTGCATTACATTAACCAGAACGAGTCCTAAGGCAACAGCAAGCAATGTAGTCGCTAGGTATGCAATAAGCGTCTTTCCTCCCATTCTACCTAAACTAGAAGGGTCTCCAATTCCAGTCACCCCATTGATAATAGAAAATAATACGAGTGGTACAGCAATTAATTTCAGAAGATTGATAAATATAGTTCCAAAAGGAGCAATCCAATTGTTAGTAAACGAACTCCAACCTAGCGAACTAGAAACTAAAGCCCATACAATTCCTAGTACTAAACCAATAATAATCTTCCAATGTAATGCTAGTTTTTTCATATATCATATATTTCCGCGAAGGCGGAAATCTCATCCACCAGTAACGTATTATTCTATTTACTATTAAGTTTCCCGTCTTTACAGGAACTATCTAAATCTCGAAGGCGGAAATCTCATCCACCTGTAACGTATTATTCTATTTACTATTAAGTTCCCCGTCTTCACAGGGACTATCGTGAATCACGAAGGCGGAAATCTCATCCACCTATAACGTATTATTCTATTAACTATTAAGTTTCCCGTCTTTACAGGAACTATCTAAATCACGAAGGCGGAAATCTCATCCACCTCAACGTATTGTTCTATTTTTTGTTGAACCTCCCTTTTTTGGTGGGAGCTATTTTTTCGCGAAAGCGGACAAAATTATCCACCTCAACATATTACGCTATTTGTTATAAATTCCCTTCTTCAAGAGAACTATTTGAATCTTCTAAAGATACACTATAACTTAATCGATTTATCTCTCAACATAAAATCGGCAATTACTAAAGCTGCCATGGCATCTACAATAGGTACGGCTCTTGGGACGACACAAGGATCATGTCTTCCTTTTCCTTGCATCTCCACCACATTTCCATCGGCATCTATCGTTTCTTGTTTTTGCATGATCGTTGCCACAGGTTTGAAAGCCACCTTAAAGTAGATATCCATCCCATTACTGATTCCGCCTTGCACACCACCACTTAGATTGGTTTTTGTGCTTCCGTCTGCATTAAAGATATCGTTATGATCACTTCCTTTCATTTTTGCCCCTTCAAAACCACTCCCATATTCAAATCCTTTTACGGCATTGATGGAGAGCATGGCTTTTCCAAGTTCTGCATGAAGTTTATCAAATACAGGTTCGCCGAGTCCTACAGGCACGTTTTGAATCACACAAGTGATTACGCCTCCTATAGTATCGCCTTCTTTTCTAATCTGTTTGATTCTATCTATAAACGCTTTCGCGAAAGCGTCATCAGGACATCTCACGTCATTACTATCAATCTTACTAAAATCGAGCTCTTGATAGGGAATGTCCATTTCTAATTCTCCCACTGAAGAGGTATAGGAATGGATTTTAATGTCTTTTAAAAACTGTTTTGCAATCGCACCTGCCACGACTCTACTTGCTGTCTCACGCGCCGAAGAACGGCCACCACCACGATAATCACGGGTACCATACTTTTGATCGTAGGTATAATCAGCATGACTTGGACGATAGGTGTCTTTGATATGCGAATAATCTTTGGATTTTTGATTGGTATTGACAATTTCAAAACCTATAGGTGTTCCCGTTGTCGTTCCTTCAAAGATTCCTGATAAGAAATCTACGGTATCAGGTTCTTTACGTTGGGTTACAATCTTAGATTGTCCAGGTTTACGGCGTTCGAGTTCTTTTTGAATGGCATCAAAATCGAGTGCTAGACCCGCAGGACAACCGTCTATGATTCCTCCTATTGCTTTTCCGTGTGATTCTCCAAAAGTAGTGAGTTTGAATAGTGTTCCGTAGGTATTTCCAGCCATAAATTAAGAATCGTGCGTTTATTCTAGGTTTAGAAACAAATGTAATTTTAATATCCGACACTTAAAAATAGATTCCTTGTTTTAAAGCGTTTCAATTTGAAAATAGGTGTACGCTAATTCTAGCGTTTCTATAAGCAATTCATTTTCCTGTGATTTGAGATCAGAAACAGCATATTTTACAGGATATGCACCATGAAAAATCCATTTCATCATTACAGTTCCACCCTCATTTAATAGATGAATTTTAACCGTTTTTGTTTGAATAAGTGCTGACCAACCTCCCTCCAACGTGTCTTCACACCATTTAAGTAATGAAGATGTTTTGGGAAACATCCCTCTTTTGAGTACTAAATTTTTACTTGTTGATACCGTAGGGATTCTATATTTAAAACGGTTTTCTCCTCCTGACACGACCTCTTCTACATTCATTTCGTTTGAAAGTCCAGAGACTTCTTGAAAAAAGCATTGCTCTAGATCATCAAATGCTATTGAGAAATAGAATCCTACGGGGTATTGATTTGTAGTTTCTTGCATTTGTTATTGTTTATTGATTATAAAATCACGATATGTTGTTATTATATAACTAACTAGATGTTGGCATTTGTTGTTGAAACGTGATCACTATAAATTCTGCAGGACGCACGACAGCTACTTTAATGCTTACATTCATAAAGCCATTTAGAATATCTTGAGAGGTCATTGTACTTCCTAATCCACACTCAACAGAAAATGCATCGGCAGCACTCGCTCCTTGAAGTCCTCCTTGTTTCCATATATCATTTAAAAAACTTCCTATCATTGCTTTTACAGCTTCCCACGTATTTTTAGTATTAGGGCTAAATACATATGCTTGTGCTGCTAGTTTACATGATTGTTCTATCATCATCACTGTTCTTCGTACTGAAATATAACGCCAATCTTGACTATTTCCATCCAAGGTTCTTGCACCCCAAACTAAAATTCCTAATCCGTTAAAAAAACGAATCGCATTGATCGATTTTCCAGATATGGCGTCTACATTCAGATCTCCTTGTTGTGCATCAGATAATCTAATCGGTATACTAGACACTCCAACAATAGAGGTATTTGCAGGCGCTTGCCAAGGACCTACTTGATTATCTACATTTGTAATCACTCCAGCCATTCCGCCACTAGGTGGTAACATATTAACATCGGCTAACACATGGTTTATAATTGTTGCATACGTTGGACTTGCTATTAATAGTGCTTTATTGTATTCGCTTACTTTATGTGGATTTCCTGAAGGATTTTCTATCTCAGAAAGAATGGTAGCTGCATTCTGATTAGGATCTGATGGTGGATTTAAAAGAGGATCTAATTGTTTGACATCCCCTCCAAAAAGATTCGTATAGTCTATATCACTGTTTTGCATGATTGTAGTTCCTACAAAAGGATAATAGGCAGTTCCATAACCTAATCCATTAGTTCCCGTATTATTTCTAAAGGTTGTAATGTCATTCATGTACAAAATTGGGTCTGGATTACGACCTCCTATAATATCAAAAATACTGATGGCAGTTTGCGTTTCAGTATTTTGCAATAGCATTTCTTGCATTAACGTACCGTTTTCAGCGACCGATAATAAGGTCGCTTCAGGACAGATATACATGGTAGGTTCTTGCTCATTTTTTAATAACGCAATTCCACCCATAAGATCATTCAAGCTTACATTAGGATTTACAATCTGATCTCCTGGTTTCATAGGAATTCCAGAAGGAGCTCCATAGGTTCCTACAGAAACAATATACGCATCTCCTCCTCCATTCTCATAAAATAATTTCACACTATTGTACAAATAATAGATCGTATTGGGATCAGGCACAATCGAATAATATTCGTCTTCAATCAGTATGTAATCTCCTTTATCTGGTTGAGCATTTTGCTTTACTAAATAGTATTGAGGGGTATACTGTTTTGCTGGATCGGCAGGCGCTGGCGGATCTGGATAACAAAATATCGCTTGAAATTCTGCAAAAGATGTAATTTTCTTTGGCACATTTGTATACGTTTTCCCTTCATACATCGCTTGAGGCGTATAGCCAATAAATGCAGGTACAGCCGTCGCTACTGGCACTACCGAATTTGAAAAAGCGTCTACCTCATTGATATAAACGCCTGGTGTTTTTATGTTTGATATATTCATAATAGGTGGTTATTAAGTTATTTTCATTGAGTATACACTATTACTGGACCTAATGCTCCTGCATAGTCTTGGACAGAACAGTAATTATTCCCATGTAATACATTTTTCAAATAGGCTATTTTCGGACTGTGAAATGGTAGTTTTACCTCTTTCCCTGTAATCAGTTTTATTAGGTCGTAGTCTTGTAATGAATGCTTTGTAAACATACTATATTGGTCAGATGGATGGATTGTTTTTTCATCTTGGTCATCATACGAGAACCCTAAGTGTGTATAAACACCGTGGGTCATTTTTTTTGAAAGTACTCCAAGTATATGATCTATAGCATCTGTCTGATATATCAAAACAAGATATAAATGACTTTTTGTAATTAAATAACCTTTAATTCTTATCTCTTCGTTAACTACACAGTAATTCAACGTAATAGATATAAGTCTCAATATTTTATCTTCTGGAAGATCTTTTATCCAAGGTCCAAAACGTAGTTCTAAATTATGTATATCAGTAAGATCTGCCCTTTTACTCATGCTTATTTGTTTAGTGTAACAGTACTATCGTTATATAATTTGTCTATGTGCAAAGCGTAAAACATCTTAGTTTCCAAAGGTTAAAAACAGCTTTTCTATATCATCTAAATTTGTATCTGTCCATTTAAAATAGGATAGTGCAGTATTAGGGTTTAATTCATTTGCTTGTAACATATCTAATACGCATGTTTGGGCATTTATGGAAATACTACTTGAAAAATGTTCGGTGTCGTAATCAAACGCGTATTCATAAAAATCTTTAGCCCAATCTGTTTTTTTTGAATCCTGCGTAATCAACTCATTAACAAATATTTCTAATTTATCCTGTTGTACCGAAAGCTTTTTAGCTTTAAAAAAGGTGGGTTTCTTTTTTGTTTCTCTATGAAAGTATTCAATGTCCTTGGCTTGAATCGTTTTTGAAGTAGCGTCACCAAATAGATTTACAAATCCAGGACTTTCTGACTCGGCGGCTATTTCCAATTCTGCTTCATCAGATCCTGCAACAGCAAGTGTCCAACTTGAAGCTACTGCGCTCTCTGTAACCACATATACTTCTCTAAAAGAATAGAGTGTTTGCGTAAGTTTGATAATGAGTTCTGCTGCGATATCATTCCAGTTTACAATTTTTACAGCTTCTGGGTGTTGTGCATTGAACACAAAACTTCCTGCAGTATCAAAAGCGAGTATTTGTTTAGAAAAATTAAATTCTCCTTCTATAGGATTGGTCCCCGTATCTCTTCCTGAATAAGGTTTTGTGACACCTTCACTAAAATTCCAACTAGCCCCATTAAGAGTAATCCCGTTTTGTAATACACATTCTTCTTTTGCTATGATACCATTTTGAAATATATTACCCAAGATGATTACTTCTCCATTACGTATCTGAAAAAAATCCCCTGGATACATAGTTTGATTGATAGGTTTTGAAGGAATAAAACCTGCTGTTCTATTATAAAAAGATCTATAAAAATTTTTAAATACATGATTCATACTACATTTTATTTGAGTAGGGTTATTTCTTTATTATTACTAGATATATTGCTAAGTACGCTTTCGCGAAAGCGTATAAAACATTCATTATATATACTGAAACGCATCTTAAAAAGTATTTATGAAGCCAGTACTGCTGCTTGTGCGGCAGCTAATCCTGCTTGTAATGAACTTAAATTTGCATCTGCTCTGTTAAAATCTGCTGTAGCGTTACTTAGCTGTTTTGCTATATCCTGACTAGCCTCTAGTGTACTTGTATATACTGTGAGGGCATCTTCATACATCTGATCAACTAGTTGTTTTATATTTTTTGTGGATACTTCCCCTTCTTGAGTCATAAACGTATATAACTTTTCTACTTGAACATTTTCTAAATCAGTACTGGCGCTTGACGCTATGATAGATGTTTGAGAAACAAACACAGAATTTAGTGCTACGAGCGTTAATGCTACCGCATTATTTGCCTCTTCTGTAGCAGTTTCTAACATATGTACTAACTCATCAGAAGTCAATGGATTCACTGCTTTTTTTCTTATCACTAGATTTGAAAGCTTATTAACAACGTCTACAGTGTAAATTAACTTATCGATAAGTATTTTAATATCTACTGCGACACTTTTAGTTTTTGAATTTGCATCTTCAGTTTGTGAGACTACTATTTTTGAATTATCATATACCTCTTTGACTTGGCCAATGACTGTTTCTAATAATCTTTTAGTGTTAAGTGCATTGGTCTTATTAGTATCGCTCGTGTTTAGTTCTCCTTCTATTCTTGCAGATTTTTCGGTTAGTGATGTAACGATCGCTTGTGATTTTCCTACGGTGTTTTGAGCTGTCAAGATCCTTGACTCTAATGCATTTATTTCTGCTTTCTTAGCTGCTGTAACTCCAAATTTATTTTTAGAACTCATATGTACTATATTAAATAAATGTATGTTTTTATTAGCCTTTATAGGTAAAAGGCGATGTGTTTTCAATAGCTGACAATGCATTTATTATCGTCTTATTGACATTTTCTGTATCATCAGAAATTGATAGAATCACAGGAATGTACGTGTTTCCTTTGATCAATCTGTTTCCAAAATTATCAGTCATCGCGCTCGTTATAACCAAAGAACCTTCTATTAAAGCATTAGCTGCGCTAGTTGAAGCCTTCGGATCAGTATCCTTAAAAGGCGTGATGTTTTCTATTGTAGTATAACTACCCGCTGGAATCATTTCTGCAATCATAAGATCAAAGCAAAGCCCAAGTTTTTCATTTTTATTTGCTATTGTTTTCAAAGTATTTACTGGAAGAAACACACATCTATATTCCACCTTAGACGTTAAGTCCCTTTCTACCTGAAAACGTACTCGTTGTTGATTAGGGGTCTTAGATGATTTTGGTGAAAGACTTACTTTGATATCATGAGCAGGAACCAAATGATTCCTTATCGAAAAAGGAAAAGAGGGTGCTGTTACATAATCTTCATATACATTGATATTCTTTTTATATGCATTTGATAAAGCAGCATATATAAATACGACATAGTTATTGCCTAATTGAAAAGAATCCCCATTAACATCTTGTAAATCATGTATTGAAATTGTCTTAGAATGTGGTGCCGCTGGGTTATTAGCATCTATTTTAATATATGTACAATCATTCTCACTCGTAATGATGGATTTGGCATCTGTTATTGAGAAAACCTTTTTTGCTGTATCTTTTACTAATACTATATAATACGATTCTACCGGATAGGATTCTGTTTCTTCTATTTCTATACCAGGTTGTTTAAAAGCACTTGTAAATGGATTAAAAGAAACGGTATACTGATGGTTTTCACTAAGTGTATCTTTTGTTTCTGAAACGCTTACAGCAAGATTGAGTTCTTTATTACTTAACTGATATGCCATTTTTGAGGCATCATATATTGCATGTACATTTTCAAGATTTCCTTCAGCACTTTTTTCTGTTTCACTTGTACTTTTAAGTGCTTGATGTACCGTTGCTACACGTTCTTTTATATTATCAAAATTTGCAGTGACAGTGTTTACTAGGTTTTTAATATCTGTATCTGTCGCTGTTACTTTACTCACTAAATTACTTATAGCTACCTCAGCTATTAACACAGAAGCTTCCATGCTTTTCTGAGACACGCTTTCTGCTAGGTACGCAGTTTCGTTTATACATTTATATGCTGCATCTGCTGCTTCAAAGATTTCAGAATCAAAATCAGCAGCATTAATTATACTATAAATAGAACCTACATGACTAGCTAGTTTTACAACTGCATTAGCAGCTATTTGACTGTTTGCCGCTGCAACAGCTGTATTAGTAACCGTACCTTCTACATATTTTTTAGCGTTAGTAGCTGTTTGCATGACATTTGTAGACATCCCATTTACTGTAATGGCTTGTTGTAAAATATCCTTTTGAAACTCATAGTCATCATTAGCTAGTTTTAATTTTTCGGCAGCTGTAATACAGTTTCCCTGTGCATGATATACTGATAGCATAGAAGCATCATACTGTCCCTTTTGTTTTTTAAGTTCTATTGCTTGATTGTCTAATGAGGTAATAATCTCAGTATGTATAGTATCGTTGTTAGAATTCATAAAATAATGATGTTAACTTTATCGTATTTATATATAAACATAAAGAGGCGATACTACATGTATTGTACCTCTCTCTGTATTGATCTTTAGATTATTGGGGCTTGCTATAGGTAATCCTTTAAAAATAACTTTATCAGGCGTGCCAGGGTTTTCACTAATACTTAGTAAATCAAAGGAATATTCAGGTATTTCTGTTAAAGGTAATAATAAAGATCCTGAAGAAAACATAAGGGCATTTTGACCATTTTGTAACATCGTTTCTGTAGGACCTTCAAATTGAATATCTGAATTACTTTGGATGCTTAATTTTTCAAATTGTTGTCGGCTATTAGTAATGATATAGTAACGCCATTGTGTCTTTCTGGATTCAAATGTAACGGTGTAGTTAGGGCTGTTTCCGCTTTCGCGAAAGCGTATAATAGCATCAAAATCAATGGTTATTTTAAAAGATATCGTACTTGTAACGTCTGGCACAAATGTTCTTTCTAAAGTAGTCGTATCTCCGTTTGTAGGAATAGTAAAAGAAAGGTAACCTATCTCTGAATTAGGATACAGTGTATATGCTGTAAAACTTGGATTTAAAGAAACAACTTCAAAGGAAAATGATGTTTCTACCTCTGTTGTTTTTATAGTATTCAAAAAATCTTTTATATTATTATCTATAGACGCATACAATGAAAAACCTGTAGTCGTTTTATGAATATGTACATTGTATTTATTTAATAGGTTTTGAGTCGCTACTGATGGTTTGTATTGCAACTCTTTACATATTCCTCCTTCATAATATGTATGTGTTATAGTGATAGAAAATAATAAAGATAGCTGTGAGATCATAAAGTAGAATTATTAGAAATAGCCGTAATTTCAGAAACAAAGTCTTACACCTCTTTTGATGCAGCCGTTAGTAATCGTATTTTATAAATAACTGAAGGTTGATATCTTGCTCCCATTGTAGTCCATACATTTTGCACTTGCATATAATCTTCTCCATGTTGGTATTCGACATATAATTTATCAATCGTATCCGGAAAATTAGTAACCGTGTTTCTATCTATTACTGGATTTTTTTTAAAAAATGACATGGATGTATCTAAAAATTTTAAGGTTTCATTGTAATCATCAAAAGAAGAGGTCACTAACATATATATTGAATATTGTTCTGGAGATGAATGTGCTAGATGATTTTCTTTAGATAACCGATCACTTTTAGTTTTAAAAAGCTTTACATCCTCTGGTTTTACATGAATTAAAGATAAAACAACCTTATTATTATTTTCAATAGGCATTACACCCTGTTGATCTACGATTCTGTTTGCAATAACAATCGTTTCATCTAAATTAAATGTAGCAATTAGATATTGATTTAAAGCGTTACGCATGTACTGAATTGTATTTTGTATCATATTATTTTGGTATTAAACTTTAAAAATTAACTCCTCTGAATTGTATACTACTATAAGAAGCTATACTAAATAAAGAGGTCAAATGCCTAAGTTAAAAAAACAGTTAACTACTTTATTTAAAAAGGCCAAGTAACGTGTAGTGGTTTTTCCATCCAAGGGAATTTAATTATGGAGAATGAAAAAGGTGATTTAAGCATGAGAATATCATACGCTCTTTTTTCTACAGATAGTATCCATTTATCTTCTTCTTCTCTTAAAATACCTTCACGTACCAACCAATTCCCTCTAAATCCATCTATAGAAGATTCTCCAATGGCTGACCAATAGCTTATAACAGATGTTATCAATCCATCTATTAATATTTTATCATCATTAGAAATCATAATTCCTGATTTTATAGGGTTTTGTATAGGATACCCACAGAGTACTTTATTCAATACTAGCAATGACTCTTCTGTTTTTGATACTCCTGTAACAAGGTATTGTATGTAATGTATGGCATCTTGTTGATGTTCATCTGAAGTGAAACTATTATTATTAATCAGTTCTAATCTTTTAAAAAGCATAGGTATATACATATTCAATAGCACAATGCCTGCATTATGAGTAATTACGCCTTCTGAGGATACATTTAATTCTTCCATAATTTTACTATACCTAAATAAATTCCTAAAATATTAATTAAAACGAATTCATATACACGTATATATACCCATATTTGGGTAGTTATTTCGGTTATTCTAAGCATAAAAAAAGCCCCTTACTAAGGGGCTTTAAAGTATATATTATCTTGTGATTTACCTTATAATCAATTTCTTAACAATGGTTTGATCTTCACTTATGACCTGTATAAAATAAATACCTTTAGAAAGATCGTTTACAGAAATTTGTTGTGATTGACTAAAATTACTAAGATCTAGTTCTTTCACGATCTGCCCATTCACATTTATAATCGTTGCCGTTTCTAATTGTTGATTTCCTGTATATCCTAACGTAATTTCTGAAGAAGCAGGGTTAGGGAATATAGAAACTTCATTATTTTCAATAACAGCTTCTTCTGTACTTAATATCTCTCTTTCTTCAAACACAACAATAAAACGATCTGGTTGGATTCCTTTTGTTGCTGTAAATGTATACGGAGTATCTTTAAGGTTAGTAATTGTATTAAGCTCATTATCTATGATATAAATAGGTGCATTTTCAAGGCCAGTGCCTTCTAGATGATCAATACTAATCGTATACGTTTCTGAGGTCTCTACTGTTGTTGAGAAACCTACGCTAAGCTCTATCTGAGTATCAAACACTTCACGTCCTTGTATAGCTAAATACTCCCCTTCTAAATTTGTAAATAACGATAAGAATGTTCCCAATCGTTGTGTATCATATCCTGCATCATACCCAGCTGTAGCATTTTCTGTAAATCCTATTCCAATTTGTGATGTAGCATTATCATAGGCAGTAGTTGTTAGATTTAACCATAACTTATCTGTATTAGAAACACTTTCATTAGTTCTAAATCCGTCATTATTACCTGTCACTCGCATACTATTTGTAAATACAACAGGTGTACTACTAGCTGCTTCAGCTTGTAATGCTTTAATCCCAAACCCTTGCGTAGATGACATAAACTGTCCTGGTGGTGGCGGTCCTCCCATATTTACCGCCGCAGTTCCCATCATAGCATTTCTAATAGAAATATCATTCATAGAGAAGTTACTAGTTCCTGGTCCTGGTAATGTTGAGTCTGGACTGGTAATATGATCCCAATAATATACTGCATCTACAGCATCATTTGCATTAATAAAGGCAGTTACATCTATTGCAGATGCATATGGATTTCCTAATAAATTATAATTATTAACCGTTTCAGGCCCATTATAGTTAATAGGTACTGTAATAGTACCTGAATTTAATGTTCCAGGATTCATAGCATTTTGTGTATACGTAAGCGTATAAGAGCCATCTCCTACATTAGCTTCAGGTTGTGGGAACACTAATTGCCCTATACCAGCAGCCGGTAAATCCGTGCTTCCTATAACAGGTAATAAATAATCATTATCATCATCTAAAAAGTTTTCTGCTCCTGCAAATTCTGGGAATGCCATTAAGTCAATATCAAAAGGAACAAAGTTACTTGGTATGATACTAAATACCGCTCTTGAATTTCCATAGACTCGATCTCTAGCTTCTGCAGTTACAGGACTACTCATAGCCACATAATTACGATCATCTATCGTAGGTGTGATTTTTTCCACACTAATAGTTCCATTATTAAATGTTTCTGCAGCTTCATTTACTTGTACTAAACTACCTTCATTAGAAATATCTAAGGTTCCATTTACAGTGATGTCATTTAATACACTCACAAAATTCCCATCTTCTACTGTTAGTGTAGCTCCAGCGTTAATTGTTAATGTACATGCTGTAATATCTCCTAAGCCCATAGCAGATGTATCATAATCATCAGCGATAATAGCTCTTACAGCCTCTGTAGGGACTCCATTGTCCCATCCTCCTGCAGTTGTATATGTTGTCGTTGTAGGACAAGAATCTAAGTTTACTTGATACATTCCATTACCGTGTGTTCCTATAAGCATGACTCCATCATCTGGACGATATACCAAACTATTTACTATGGAAAGTGCGATTTGATTTGGAGATTCCAATGTCCAGTCTATTGTAATGGGATTCGTACTAGAGTATAAACCTCTAGCTGTACCTACAAAATACGTAATCACTCCATCTGTTTCTGTAATCGCAGCAGATCTAATAGAATGTGCTGATAGGTTACGTTCTGCTAGTGTCCATGTTGGACTTGCATCGGTAAGGTTTGAAGTAATATATATATTATTAATCCCATAGTTAGAATATACAACCATTCCTATATCAGGATCTGTAGGATGTATGGCGACACCACTCACAACTGAATTTGCAATAGTAGATGCACCAGACGGTGTTATATTAACTGCTGTATTCAAATTAGTATTACGAGGGTTTACATGTTTAAATACGCCTCCATTTTCTCCTCCTATCAATGTAAAACTACTTGTAGTATATGCACCTCTCGTAGATGCAATACTACGTATATTTTGGCTTGTTGATAAGCTTCCTATATTACTCCATCCACCATTATTAGATAAAACTGTTTGAGGGTTATTTGCTCTATGAAGAGTTGGTCCATCTGCATAATATAATGTATTGGAATCTGTATCTAAATGAAAATACGTTACGAAAATACTACTGCTTGTTCCAGCTGGTCGTATTACATGAAAAAATACTTGTGTAGCCGTTGGATCTAAAGGACTTAAAAATACATCAACTCCCCCAGCAGCTCCTGCCCTAAAGGGACCTGTAGCAAATAAGTCACCATTTTGAAAAGCATGAAATATATCTATATCGGGTAATGTACTACCAGTACTTCTTCTACCTACAGCAGCTGCGCCACCGTCTGCTCCAGAGACTTCTGTCATTTCTGTTGTATTAGCTACATCTGGTAACGTAATCGAAGTACCTCCAATAGTAGTTCCATTATCTTGTGCACCCCCAACTACAACGTCAGATCCAGCTTGAGGATCTAGTCCTACGTGATAAAATTGATAGGTTTGATAATCATTATTTAAAGAAGTCCAACGTACGGTTCCTGTAGTTACATCTGTTGTATGAACCCCTCCATCTGTACCAGAAAGTAAGGTGTTTGGATTAAAAGGGCTGAATACCAAATCATGTATATCTGGGTGATGTGTATCTCCATCATTGGCAGCATCATCTCCAGATCCATAAGATGCAAAGCTCGTATTATTAATATACCCACCTATACGCTCAAACGTAGCATCATTTACAATATCAGCTATACGAAAAATATTTACACCGCCTATTACTACAAAATCTACATCATCTGGTTTTACACTAACTTCTAGGTCATACCCTCCTTGTACGGCAAAAGGATCATTTCCAGCAAGATCTCCTCCAGGTTCATCAGGAAGTTTTGCTGAAAAATCTGTCCATATATCTGTTCCTGCATCATATCTCCATAAGTCGGCTTCTATAGCTCCACCATTACCATTAGCATACAATGCATATACTACATCTGTATCTGAAGGAGCTATTCCTAAAACTATCCTACCTGCGGCTGCCCATCCCATGGGTGTTCCATTTTGAGCAATACGTGTATACGTTCCATTACCACCAGCTAGTGAGGTATACACCCCATTAGATCCGCTTGCTCCATTAACAGAAACAAATACACGACCTGTAGCTGTTACCTTTACATCTGTATTTCCTGCATTAGATATAAATAGTTCTGCACTTAAATTTGTTCCATCAAAACTAAAAATACCATCAAAAGTAGCAATATAAAGGTCACCCGTAGTAGGACTTACTGCTAAGGAGTTATTATAATCAAACACAGAGTCAAACTCTTCAAACGTAGAATCTGTACCTGGAATTTGCGTCCATGTTTGACCACTATCAGTAGAACGCCATATCCCCTGTCCGTTATAAAGGGCTCCACCTAGATTTGCACTATTACCTAAAACTTCTCCAGTACCATAATACCATATATTCTGAAATCCTACTCGTGGATCTTGTGCGATTGCTGTTACATTATGTATCTCATCATTAGGAGAAACTTTTACCCAAGAAGCACCACCATCGGTAGTTCTAAACATACCACTACTTACACCTCCAGCAAGCATCGTATTTCCTGTAACATCACTTAGATCAACAGCGAGAGCTCTGGTACGTCCTCCTAAATTTGAAGGTCCTCTAGCTTCATAAGGAATTGTAAAAGCTCTTGTATTTGATGCTCTAGAGTTGCTATACGATTTCTCTCTCATAGCAGCTTCTAATTCTAATTCTTTTTCTTCTCTTGGTATTAATCCCGTCGCAGGATTTTTTTGCATGTTAAAATCAAATTGAGCTCGCTGCTCTATTGTACGTCTTTTCTCTTCTAGAGACTTTTTTTCTTTCTTCAAAGAAGTTAGCGTCTCAATTTGAGGTTCCTCTGTTTCTTCTGATGTTGTTTTTGTTTCTCCATCATAAAAAAACAAAAAGCAAAAAATCCCAAGAAAAATAACTGAAATGGTTAGTATTTTTTTGTTCATAATTAAGTTAGTTTTAGAGTTTAGGGGGCTCTATATGAATATTTGATTTGACTTAAAACATATACATTTAAAATTCATCTACAGCTATATCAAAACGATATAGAAGTATCTAAAGTTTAACTTGCTAAAAATACATATTTTTTTAAAAAAATATCGACAAAAGACAATTAAAATCGATAAAATACATAGTTTTTGTATGTCAAAAATAGCAAAACACCCTAAAATCTATATAAATTACTGAAAATTAATGTTATAACACAAAAATCAAAATCTTAATATTAATATAATTTTATAGCACAAAAAAAAGAGCTATCCGTTACAGATAGCTCTTTTACTATTGAGTAAAAAGTATACTCTATTTTTTTGAAACTACAGGGGCATTTAATTTACTACTCATTTCAATAGAAATAGCAGATCTTTCAAATTTCATTTTTCCAGCGCCAGTTTCTAATACAAATGTAGTATCATTTAATTCTAACACTTTCCCATGTAGACCACTTTTGGTAATTATTTTATCACCTTTTTTTAAGGCCTTATCAAAAGCCTTTTCTTGCTTATTTTTTTTCTGTTGCGGCAGTACTATAAAAAATATAATAAATACTGCAAATAGCAAGATGGGTCCTAATAATTCGCTCATATATTATTTGCTAGCTCCAGCTGCTGGTGCATTTACAAAAGCTTTAATACGTAAGGTTTCAGTTCCTTTTTCAGTATTAGCTTTGATAGTAATCATTTTTGTGATAGCGTTTGTACCACTAGCGTTATACTTTACTAGTAACTCACCTTTTTCTCCTGGTGCAACTGGGTTTTTTGAATACTCAGGAACCGTACATCCACAAGAACTCTTAGCATCTACAATTACTAAAGGTGCTTTTCCTGTATTTGTAAAAGTAAATTTATGATCTACTGGGTTTCCTTTATCAATAGAACCAAAATCATACTCAGTCTCGTCAAAAGTCATCACAGGAAATTCAGTTGCTTGCGCATCACGTGCTGCAGCTACTTCTATATTACCTTCTTTAACTTTACTTGTTGCATCTTCTTTACAAGATGTAAAGATCATAGCAGTTAGTACACCTAATACTAGAATACCTTTTTTCATTTTTTATAATTTTAATTAATATAGTTCAACCACAAAAGTACTAAAAATACTTATAACCAAAAGTTAACAAGATTAGTTTATCATAGTATTTTTCACACAGCGATAAAAAATCTGAAAACACACATAATCAAATACTTGTGTGTATGTTATTTTAAAACATTACTCAAGACCTCTTCCTTCTTTCTTAAATTTATTTGTTTTTTGGTATTCTTTTACGAGTTTATCTAGTATTCCATTAATAAATATGCTGCTCTTTGGCGTAGAATATTCTTTAGCAATTTCTAAATACTCGTTAATAGTAGCTTTTACAGGAATAGAAGGAAATTTTAAGAATTCACACAATGCCATTTTAATCAATACGAAATCTACATCGGCAATACGTTCTTTATCCCAATTAGGTGTGTTTTTCTCTATCTCTTCACTTAAAAAGGCATTATTTCCAAAAGTTTGCTCTAATAATTCAATACTAAACATCTTATCATCTTCATTTTTGAATAAACTAGGAAGAAAAAGACTTTCTGGAGAATTAGGTTTTACTTTCTGTAATCTTTTTAAGACTGTCATATTTACGATAGGAAGATCATCTATCCAAGTAATTCTACTATCTTCTATATAATCGTATAGCTTATCATTAGGTGCGATTAATTCTGTATACCATTGTATCACAAAATCTTTTGCACTTTTAAAATCCGAAGTAGCGTCATTCATATAGTTTTCATAAAGATCACTCGCGATGAGTTCATTAAATATGACTGCAACATACTCATCATCCATACGCCAATTTTTCAGCTTACGCTTGTCAAGTTCGTCTTGTAATAAAGCATTATCACTTAGTTTTACAAGAACCTCATTGGTAATAAACTTTCTGTTTGGATTTTTTTCTTCTTCGGTAGCAAGAATTTTTTTAGACAGTTTTTCTGAGTGCGCTTTCGCGAAAGCGTGTACCTCCACCATCATATCTAGCATTAATAGGTATAGGTTATATACCTGTGCTATACTATCGTTTACAAATTTACCTTCTACCTGGAGATTATTATTCTCCTTGCATCCCATTGCATAAATGGTTTGCATCACCTTCACTCGAATGTGTCTTCTATTAAGCATAGCTACAAAGAACTTTTTTCTTTTAAATAAATTAAAAAAGGGATTTTATCTTTATTGATAAAATCCCTGCGAAAATACATATTTTTATAAGTAGTATTCCTACTTATTTTTGATTTTTACGTGCTTCAATACGTTCTAATGCAACTTTAAGAGCTGCTTGATGTGTTGTAATGTTACTAGTTTCTGCGGTACGCATGATTTCTAGTGTTGTATCATAAATATTTTCTGTCTTACGGATGATTTCTTGTTTTCCATAATTTTCGAGCTCTGCATATACATTAATAATACCTCCTGCATTAATTAAGAAATCTGGAGCATATACAATCCCTTTTTGCTGTAATAAAGATCCATGTATATTTTCATCAGCTAGTTGGTTGTTTGCTGCTCCTGCAATTACTTTTGCTTGTATTTTGTTAACTGTTTCATCATTAACAGTAGCACCTAATGCACAAGGAGCATAGATGTCCATAGGAACGCTATATACATCATCACCTCTATAGATCTCTGCACCGTACTTTTTACTAACCTCCTCTAGACGTGCTTCATTAATATCACTTATAATCACATTACCTCCTTCGTTAGTGACATGTTCTACAAGTACTTCTCCTACGTGTCCAATACCTTGTACAAGAACAGTACGTCCTTCTAAATTATCAGAACCAAATGTATATTTTGAAGCTGCTTTCATTCCCATAAAAACACCATAAGCAGTAATAGGAGAAGGATTTCCTGCGCCTCCTTTACTTTCTGAAATCCCAGTTACATATGGAGTCACTTCACGTACTAAATCCATATCTGCTGTTTCCATTCCTACGTCTTCAGCAGTAATATATTTTCCACTAAGAGAATGTACAAACTCTCCAAAACGTTTCATTAATTCTGGTGTCTTCTGAGTTTTGGCATCTCCTATAATAACAGCTTTACCACCACCTAAATTAAGACCTGTAATCGCACTCTTGAAAGACATCCCTCTAGATAAACGAAGTACATCATTTAATGCATCCCACTCTGTTGCATAATTCCACATACGGGTACCTCCAAGTGCTGGACCTAGAACTGTATTATGTATCCCAATGATTGCTTTTAATCCTGTATCTTTGTCATTGCAAAAAACAATTTGTTCGTGATCATTGAAAGAAAGCTGTCCAAAAACTGGGTCTGCTTTTTTTAGTTCTTGAGGGGTAAGTATATCTGCAGTCATAACTATATTTATAAAGTGAATATTTTATCTTTTTACTAAAAAGATCGTGCAAAAATAACGAATAGTTCAATTTGTTGATGCAAAATTGACGTTAAAATGAGAATTTGTTAATAAAATATATGTATTCCATTCATAAATGAAAGCCCTTACATCCTTAAACCACTACTTTTTACGCTATAAATGGAGACTGATCATTGGTATTTTTACCATTATTGCTGCACGCTTTTTTGCAGTTACTGTGGTGACACTTGTAGGTACGTCTGTAGAAATTATAGAAAAATATACTTCAACTAAGATTACCTATACTCAATTTGTTGATGAATTAGAAAACTCTTTATTACTATTATTAGGAGCTGTTTTTTTATCAGGCTTTTTTACATTTTTAATGCGTCAACTCGTTATTGTTGTCTCTCGCTATATAGAAGCAGATCTTAAAGATGACATCTATGCTCAATACCAAAGACTATCATTAGGGTTCTATAAAAAAAATAGAACAGGAGATTTAATGAATCGTATTAGTGAAGATGTAGGAAAGGTACGTATGTATGTAGGACCTGCGATTATGTATATGCTTACAGCCTTAGTGCTGTTTGCGACCGTAATCCCATATATGTATACTACAGCGCCAAGTTTAACGCTATATACACTTATCCCCTTACCCATTTTATCTATCGCTATTTATAAATTAAGCCGTGAGATTCATAAACGAAGTACAATCGTTCAAGAATACTTATCAAAATTAACAACGTTTACGCAAGAATCATTTAGTGGAATATCTGTCATAAAAGCATATACATTAGAAGGCTATACACATCAGGGGTTTTCGAGATTAAGTGATGATAGTAAAAATAAAAACCTAGACTTAGTAAAAGTGCAAGCATTCTTTTTTCCATTAATGATTGGACTTATAGGATCTAGTAACTTATTGGTTATATATATTGGGGGGAATCAATATATTAATGATCAAATAAAACTAGAAACGCTTGTAGAGTTTATCATGTTTGTAAATATGCTCACCTGGCCCGTCGCTACTGTAGGGTGGGTTACTTCTATTATAAAAGCAGCCGAAGCATCACAAATAAGGATTAATGAGTTTTTGAAGATTGAACCAGAAATTCAAAATACTATAGAAACTTCTACTCCTATTCAAGGACGTATTACATTTGACAATGTGAGTTTTACCTATGAAGACACTAATATTACAGCTCTTAAAAATGTAAGCTTCTCTATTGAAAAAGGAAAAACATTAGCTATTATTGGACGTACTGGTTCTGGAAAATCGACTATATTGGAACTTATAGGTCGATTATATGATGTGACTTCTGGAGAAATACGTATTGACGACACCCCTATTCTCAATATAAATTTAAATGATTTACGTACATCTATAGGATATGTACCTCAAGATGCTTTCTTATTTTCTGATAGCATTAAAGAAAACATCAAGTTTGGAGCACCAAATGCTACAGATGAAGAAGTAATTACTTATGCAAAAGCTGCTGTCGTTCATCAAAATATCATAGACTTTAAAGAAACATATGATACTATTTTAGGAGAACGAGGCATCACACTATCTGGAGGGCAAAAACAACGAGTATCTATTGCTAGAGCACTTATAAATAAACCAAAACTCATTCTGCTAGATGATTCTTTGAGTGCTGTTGATACGGAAACTGAGGAACAAATTTTAGAAAATCTTAACATAATTAACAAAGATTCGACTACTATAATCGTTAGTCATAGAATATCTTCGGCAAAAAATGCAGATCAAATTATAATTCTTGATGAAGGAAAAATAACTCAGCAAGGCACTCATAATCAGCTTATAAAAGAAGAAGGATATTACAAAGAGTTATATATAAAACAATTAGATGAGAAAGAAATGTAAAAAAAAATTGGGCGACATTCTTTTTTTTATCATTTTTGAGCAAGGAATTACTAAAAAACTAAAACTACAAATTGACTATGGGTGATTATGATTCGAGGGATAATGAAGAAATTTTCTCAAAAGTATTAAGAGCTGGAAGAAGAACATATTTCTTTGATGTACGTTCTACAAAAGCAGGAGATTATTATTTAACCATTACAGAAAGTAAAAAGTTTACAAATGATGATGGTTCATTTCACTTTAAAAAGCACAAAATTTATCTTTATAAGGAAGATTTTTCTGGATTTACAGATATCTTAAATGAAATGACTTCATATATCCTTCAAGAAAAAGGAGAAGAAGTGATCAGTGATCGCCATCAAAGTAATTATCAACGCACTGAAGCTGTAGAAGATAATGATGGAACTACAGATGAAGCAGATGCTCCTAATGCAGAAAGCTTTACTAATGTAAATTTTGAAGATATATAAATAGATCTTTAGAAAATAAAATCAAAAAAGCCTATCAATTATGATAGGCTTTTTTGATTAAAATAGTCAATCTCTTTTTTTAAGAGAATATACTTGTTAAAAGCATTCTAAACTTTACAATACACAGGGTTTTTTAGCTTATTTTTAACGTCTCTGGAATAAACCAAACTAATAACTCACTAATAACAAACCAAATACGTTATGCGTTTACTTTACGTTTTTCTATTTTTAACAATTACTTCATCATTTGCTCAAACTGGCAACGTAGATATGTCTTATTATTTACCACAAGATGTATCGTATAATAAAGAAATTCCCACACCCGAAAGTGTGATTGGATTTGTACCAGGAGAATGGCATGTAAGTCATGATAAATTATCTGAGTATATGCGTACACTAGCAGCCGCTAGTGATCGTATTACTATCGAAAATAGAGGATCTACTTTTGAAGGAAGACCTATTTTATTACTTACCATTACATCTCCTTCTAATCATACTCGTATTGAAGACATACGTAAAGAACATGTAAAGCTTACAGAAAGTGGAAGTTCATCACTCAGCACTTCAAATATGCCAATTGTAGTATACCAAGGTTTATCTATACACGGTAACGAGCCTTCTGGCGCAAATGCTGGTTTAGTAGCTGCTTATTATCTAGCTGCTGCTCAAGGGGCAAAAATAGATGCATTACTAGAAAACACCGTCATCTTATTTGATCCTTCCTTTAATCCTGATGGATTGCAACGTTTTGCATATTGGGCAAATACTAATAAAAGTATTAATATCAATGCAGATCCCCAAGATCGTGAGTATAGTGAAGTATGGCCTGGAGGACGTACCAATCACTACTGGTTTGATATGAACCGTGATTGGTTACCCGTACAATTACCAGAATCTAGAGCACGTATTAAAACATTTCACCATTGGTATCCTAATATTTTGACAGACCATCATGAGATGGGAAGTAATGCGACCTTCTTTTTCCAACCAGGCATACAATCTCGTACACATCCACTAACACCAAAATTAAATCAAGAACTCACAAAAAAGATAGGAAACTACCATGCAAAAGCATTAGATAAAATAGGAAGTCTATACTATACTGAGGAAAGCTTTGATGACTTCTATTATGGTAAAGGTTCTACTTTCCCTGATATTAATGGAGGAATTGGAATTTTATTCGAACAAGCAAGCTCTAGAGGTCACGCCCAAGAAACAGATAATGGACTTTTAGAATTTCCATTTACGATCAGAAATCAATTTACAGCGATGCTATCTACACTAGAAGCTTCGCAAGGAATGCGTGCAGAATTATTAGACTATCAAAGAGATTTCTTTAATAAAGCGCGTAGTGAATCTAAAGGTGGAGCTTATGCATTTGGAAGTGAAAAAGACGCCGCTAGTGCCTATCACCTTGCTGAAATATTAAAAAGACACAAGGTAGAAATACATGAAGTAAGTAATAGCTTTCGCGAAAGCGGAAAAGAATACAAAAAAGGATATAGCTACATTGTGCCTAAGAACCAACGTCAGAGTAGACTCATAAAGGCTATGTTTGAAAAACGAACGAAGTTTCAGGACAGTTTATTTTATGATATCTCTGCATGGTCATTTCCATTGGCTTTCGGGTTAAACATCACCGAAAACGCCTCTACTTCTAATGCAGGGCCTGCGATTCAAGAATTACAAAAACGTACACCAAATGCTGTAAATAGAAGTACCTACGGATACTTAATGGAATGGCATGAATACTATACGCCTAAAGTACTTAATAAAATCTTAAATGCTGGCTTACGTGCTAAAGTAGGTATGAAACAATTTAGTCTGGAAGGAAAGTCATATGACTACGGAACTATTCTAATCCCTGTTCAAAATCAAAAAATGGATGCTCAGGAATTAAATGCATTTTTAAGTAATCTTTCAAAGGAAACAACTATTGATATTACTGCGGTAGGTACAGGACTTACAGAAGGTATAGATTTAGGAAGTAATCAGTTTAGAGCAATAGAACCTGCGCAAGTAGCTATTATTGTAGGTGATAGAGTAAATCCATACGATGCTGGAGAAATCTGGCACTTATTTGACACACGCTACGATATGAAAATCACAAAGCTTAATGTGACAAATTTAAACAGAGCAGATTTAAGTCGCTATACAGACATTATTGTACCTGCATCTTACGGTAATTCATTAGATAAATCAAAAACTGAAAAACTAAAAAGCTGGGTAAGAAATGGTGGTACACTTATAGGATACCGTAATGCTGCTAACTGGATGAAAAGAAACGAAATGCTTAACATTAATTTTGAGAAAACAAAAAACCCAGCAAAAGCTGTCAGTTTTGAGCAACGTGGTGATTTTAATGGTGCGCAGGTAATAGGAGGTGCAATTTTTGAAGCAAAGCAAGATCGCTCTCACCCAGTAAACTTTGGATATGAAGATGATCGTATTTCGATGTTTAGAAATACAACCATTTTTATACAACCAGATTCTACGAGTTACAGAAATCCAATTCAGTACACAAAAAATCCATTACAATCTGGATATATTAGTAAAATCAACCTAAAAGCAATTTCTGAAACAAGACCATTTGTACATCAAGGGTCTGGAAGAGGAAAAATTATCTTATTTACAGATAATACTAACTTTAGAGCCTTTTGGTATGGAACCAATAAACTCCTGATGAATGCGATCTTTTTTGGAAGTGAAATGTAAATTACAACCATGCCTACTAGTACGCCTAGATTTCCAGTACATATCACAGGAACTCATGGAATAGTGATTCCTGAAGAATACGCTATTCCATTCCTAGAAACTGGTCAAAAACGCGTGCAGATTAAAGCATTTTTTAAAGAAAATAGTTTTGATTTTCATGGAGCTATACAGAAATATCAAGGACAATACTTTATCAGTTTTGGAAAACGGTATCAAAAAGAATTAGGCGTATTCCCAACAGATTTTTTCGAATTCCAATTACTCGAAAATACCACAGAATATGGAGTCGAAATTCCTGATACAATGAAAGAAGTGATGGATAGCGATCCTGAAGGTCTTTCCTATTTTAAGAAACTTACAGATGGAAGAAAAAGAGGCCTCATCTATTATGTAAAGCGTTTTAAAAACGAACAGACACAAGTAGATAAGTCACTCATGATTTTTGAAAACCTAAAACGAGGTATTACAGACCCCAGAGAATTAATCAAACCACTATAGCAAGATACTTTGGCATCAATAGAAAAACCTGTATATTAGAGTCTGTTTTAAAACCTAATCATTAATATCAAAATAAATCCCATGAAAACAAAATATATAGCTACTGCTATAATCGCTATAGCCTTAGTCGCAAGCTGTAAAAATGATACTAAAACTACTGAAAAAGAGGTCGTAAAAGAAGTTGAAAAGGAAGTAAAAAAAGTAGAGGAAGAAGTCGTCGTAAAAAGAGTTAAAATGGCCTTAGAATCAAAAAGTGATAGTAAGGCAACAGGTAGTGTTCTTTTTGAAGAATCTAATGGTACTGTAAAAATGACTGCTGCGATACATGGTTTATCTGAAGGGACACATGCAATTCATATTCACGCCAAAGCAGATTGCTCTTCTGCCGATGGAAAATCTACAGGAGGTCACTGGAACCCTACCGCTCAACCACATGGAGCATGGGGAGCAGAAGAAGGATATCACAAAGGAGATATTGGAAACTTTGAAGCCGATGAAAAAGGAAACGGTCAAAAAGAATTTTCTACAGACGAATGGTGTATCGGTTGCGGAGATGAAAAGAAAGATATTCTCGGAAAAGCAATTATTGTTCACCAAGGAGTTGATGATTTTACATCACAACCTAGTGGAGCCGCTGGAAAACGCATAAGCTGTGGAGGAATTATTATGTAAATTCAATCATACTATAAATAATACAAAAGCCTTAACACTATAGATATATTGTTAAGGCTTTTCTTTTTAACCCGCTTTATGTATCTTGATATCTGATTATGAAATACTTCTTTTTAATATGGTTTGGTCTCTCTCTATTTGTATACAATCTCAATGAATCTTCTATACCAGCTGTAACAAAAGGAAAACAACATCGCTATTTCCCAAAAGAGCTTACCCAGAAAGGTATCTATTTAGGAATGACATTAAGAAAGCTCAGTAAAAAAAACAAAGAAGCACTTCCGCCAAATACAACCTCTCCTTTTAAGATAGAAGTAGTAGAACCGTCTACCACAGATGATATTGTATCATATACCTATTTATTTACAAAATCAGAAGAACCCCTACTCTATCAAATAATTATAAATTACGCTTCTATGGAAGGTGTACACGATAGAGCTGTAGCATTATTAGGAGCACCAAATCATCAAGGAGAATGGCGTATTGAACCTGAAATAATAAAAGAAGACTTTGAAATGGGAATATGGACTTTTGGTCAAAAATGGGTATACAGCAGTACCCTTGAAGGAGGTGAATGAGAAAAAGGATTTTCTAATTAAAAATATAAGATGACGCTTATTACCACTTGGTTTATCAATCTAGTATTACTTCCCGGTAGAATGCTACACACCATACTGACAAAACACCTTGCAGATCGGTATGATCTACAAGTATACACGATTAATTATCTAGAAATAGCATCAGATAGATCCCAAATAATATATGAATCCCCTACTACATTAAAAGAAAAATATGTACTCGGATTAGGGCCTTTTTTCATATTAAACGGTATTGCGATAAGTCTTTATTATCTTGCGCTTACTGCAGACAACACTACACTATTCTTACTATTTGCATATACAGGAATAGCTGCTTCATATGCTTCATTTCCGACTCCAGAAATTTCATATGAACTTTGGAAAGCAACCCTACAAGAAATTAAAAAAGGAGAAATACTCGCTATTATCTTCCTTATCCCCATCGCAATTATTAATTTCATAAAGATATTCTCCATACTTAGTATAGAGTTTTTATTTGCCATAGGATTACTCATTTGGGTTTCTATAGAAATGAATACAAATCCTTTCGACAAACAATAGATATGAATACAATTCCAGAATTATATTTTCCACGAGATATAGAATGGCGAGCATGGTTACACGAAAACCATGCTACAACGAAAGGCATTTATTTGATCTTTTATAAAGTAGACACAAAAGTCCCAAGCATGCGTTGGGAAGAAGCCGTCAAGGTAGCCCTATGTTATGGTTGGATAGATAGTACTGTCAAAAGTTTAGGAGATGGAAAACGAAGGCAATATTTCTGTCCTCGTAAACCTAAGAGTGTCTGGAGTAAACTGAATAAAACCTATATCATCAACCTCGAAAAACAAGGGCTTATCCATGAAAGCGGTAAACTTATTATAGCTGAGGCAAAAAAAAATGGCTCTTGGACAACATTAGATGGTCCAGAAAACGGTATCATTCCAGAAAATTTACAAAAGGCATTCGATCAAAACTCTGTTGCTTTTGAAAACTATCAAAACTTTGCACCTAGCTACCGTAAGAGTTATTTATACTGGTTGAAGCAAGCAAAACGCGAAGAAACCCAGCAAAAAAGAATACAAGAAATTATTCGCCTCTGTGAAGCAAACGAGAAATCCCGAGACGGTGGTGGCTGGGGGCGAAAAAAGAAATAACTACTTAATAAAAATTGAGATAATACTAAATAAAATTTCCGCTTTCGGCACAGCCGAAGTTTATACTGAGCTTAGTCGAAGTCCGAAAGCGTACACAAAACGAATACCCGCTATGAGATTTCCACCTTCGTGGAAATGAAAAGAATAATACAGATGAAAAAAATAGGATGCTTACTACTAACATTATACCTCACACAACTCTGTGCACAAACCACCCTACAACCAGATGCCGTTTTTGATGGAGAAACCCTTCATAAAGATTGGGTGGTCGTCGTAACCGATAGTATCATTACCTATGCAGGTGTTTCAACTGCTGAAACAGATCGTTATTTTAGAATTCCGCTCGAAGGAATGACGCTAATGCCTGGACTTATAGAAGGGCATTCCCATTTGTTATTACACCCATATAATGAAATCAACTGGAATGATCAAGTACTTAAAGAATCCCATACAGAGAGAGCGATACGAGCTACCGTTCATGCAAAAAACTCCTTATTGGCAGGTATAACCACTATGCGAGATTTAGGTTCTGAAGGCGCTGGATATAGTGATGTATATCTAAAGAAAATGATTGATGAAGGGATTATTCCTGGTCCGCGTTTACTGGTTGCAGGACCTGCTATTGTCGCTACGGGAGCCTATGGCCCCAAAGGATTTCACGAAGGGGTTACTGTTCCTCTTGGGGCTGAAACTGCTAGTGGTACCACCGAAGTCATCAAAGCCGTGCGTAGACAAATAGGAAACGGGGCTGATTTCATAAAAATTTATGCCGACTATCGTTGGCGCTCTGGAGAACCTTCGCAAGCCACTTTTTTACAAGAAGAATTAGACGCTATGATTGCTGCAGCAGAAAGTGCCGGAAGATATGCTGTAGCACATGCAGGTACGCCTGAAGGAATGAAAAGAGCCATTCTCGCTGGTGTCGAAACTATTGAGCACGGAGATGGAGGCACCTTAGAAACCTTCAAACTCATGAAAGAAAAAGGAGTCGCCTTCTATCCTACACTCGCTGCAGGAGATGCCATTACGCGTTATAAAGGTTGGCGAAAAGGAATTGATCCAGATCCAGACCGCATTCGTACCAAGAAAAAAACATTCGCACTCGCATTACAATCGGGTGTAACGATTGGTTTTGGAGGTGATGTTGGTGTGTATACCCATGGAGAAAACTATCGCGAACTCGAACTTATGGTTGAATATGGGATGACACCCATACAAACCTTAAAAGCAGCGACGTCTATCAATGCAAACGTATTCCATTTGGATAAATTAGGAATTATCAAAGAAGGATTCTGGGCAGATCTCATTGCCGTTCCTGGTGATCCTACCAAAGATATTACTGTAATGAGAAACGTCACCTTTGTCATGAAAAATGGAAAAGTATATAAACAAGAGAAGTTATGAGAATATATTATTATCTAATTTCAGTATTTATCTTGATTTCTTGTCAGCAAAAGGTACACATAGAACCTCTTTATGAAGTCGCTATTGTAAATGCAAACATCATTGATGAAACAGGAACGTTATGGGATACACCACATACCCTTTTTATAAAAGCGGATACCATTGCAGCAATCGAGCCAACTGATCTCGAAAAAGATATCGCTGAACACACTATCAATGCGACAGGAAATTATGTATTACCTGGCTTTTGGGATAACCACGTACATTTTCGCGGAGGCGAACAACTTATCAATCAAAACGAGAAGTTCTTAGAACAGTACATCAACTATGGAATCACTACTGTACGTGATGCAGGTGGTGATCTCACACCTCAAGTACAACAATGGAATCAAGAAATTCAAGCAAATGAACGCATGGGTCCTACCATTTATACATCTGGCCCTAAACTAGACGGTCCGAATGCCCGTTGGGAAGGTTCACTTCCTGTAGATTCTCAAGAAAGTATTAACGATGCATTAGACTCTTTACAATCCCTACACACTGATTATGTGAAAATTTACGATAGTACGCTTTCGCGAAAGCAATACCTGGATATTATCAAAACAGCAGAAACGCGTGATATGATCACTTCTGGACATATGCCTTTTACCGTCGAATTACAGGAAGCTATTGACGCTGGTCTGGACAATATTGAGCATTTATATTATGTCTTAAAAGGCTGCTCTTCTCAGGAAACAGAAATTACCCAACAGATTATTGATGGCTCGCTTGGTTTTTGGGGAAGTATGGAACAACTCATTGCGACCTATGATGAGACCACTGCACAACAAACGTTTGCGCGTCTAAAAGCAAGCAATACATTTGTCACGCCTACGCTTCATATTGGAGATGTATTAAGCTATTTGGATGAAGTAGATCATTCACAAGACACTTATCTTTCACATTTGGAAGATGCCTTTATCAAAACGTATGAAGGCCGTAATAAAAGGGCTATAAACGCTTCCGCGAAAGCGAAAAAAGACCGAAAAGAACTGCAAACATTCTTTATCAAACTCACGAAATCCTTACACGATGCAGGCGTGCAACTCTTGGCTGGGTCTGATTGTGGAGCCTACAACTCGTACACATATCCAGGACCATCGCTTCATAAAGAACTAGAACAAATGGTACAAGCTGGTTTAACGCCGTTACAAGCCTTACAAACTTCTGGATACAATGGAAGCCAATTTTTACAGAAAGATGGTTACGGTATTGCTGTAGGTAATAAAGCAGATTTGGTGATATTAGAAAAAAATCCGCTAGAAAACATTAGGAATACGCAAAGCATACGACATACCATCAAAAATGGGGTTGTATACACTATCTCCAGAGATTAATACATACGTTTATTCTTTAAAAAAACACTTATGAATACCATCAAAACGATTGTTTGCACCATCCTATTGGCTGTTTCAATAACTAGTACTGCACAAATCACAAAACCAAGTTTAAGTCCTAAAGTTGTTACACAACAACAGGTGGGGCTTGCTAATTTTACCCTAGAATACGGACAACCAAACAAACAAGGAAGAACCATTTTTGGTGGATTGATACCTTATAATAAACTCTGGCGTACGGGTGCGAATGCCTCTACAAAGATTACCGTAGATACAGACGTTACGTTTGCAGGCAATGCAGTTCCTGCAGGAACTTATGGATTATATAGTATTCCATCACAAAAAGAATGGACCATCATTTTAAGTAAAAATAGCAAACGTTGGGGCGCTGGTGGATATGATGCATCAGAAGATCTCGTACGTTTTAAAGTTCCTTCTATTCCTTTAGAAAATACGCTAGAAACCTTTACTATCCATTTTGAAAACTTCAATACCAATGGTGGTGATTTGATCATTGCATGGGAAAATACCAAAATAAAAATCCCAGTTTTTGTAGATTCTGACAAGGCTATCTTTTCAGAAATTGAAACCAAAATCACCAACGCAACAGGAGAGGTTACAGCAGCAACCTATTTTGATGCAGCGCAATTTTACTATCTTAAAGGAAAAGATCTAGATAAAGCGGTTACTTGGTTTGATAAAGCCATCGAATTACGTCCGGGTGCTTTTTGGTATGTGTATTACAGAGGCGAATTGGCATTACAACTCAACGATATCAAAACAGCAAAAGCATACGCAACACGATGCCTAGAAGCTGCTAAAAAAAGTACCGCTAGTGATTTTGGATATATTGCTAAAGCAACCTTGTTACTAGAAAGAATAGAAGCTACTGGGAGGTAGTTTTTATTTTAAATAAAACTTGTCAAGTCATTTCGACAAAGCGTAGCGCCGAGAAATCCCACAAGTGGCTCTATTCAATTTCAATTTCTAAGAACTCACTGTTATGTGATTTCTCGTCACTCGTTCCTCGCTCTGTCGAAATGACTACACATTGTCAAACTGAGCTTGTCGAAGTTTTTCTTATTAAGAGCCTTTCGACAAGAGGCTAATGACAATTAACTTATTGTAGTCATTTTCAGATAACTTAGTTTATTTCACTGTCAGTTAGTTATCAAAAACTCATACCATAAAATTTCGTTCCCATTCTAAAGATTACGCCTCTCATGCTATTTTCTCTCTGAGTTTTAAGATCAATTTCGATATTTAGATAAAGAAAACAATTGATATATAGCTATGTATATAGCTGTAATCTCTTTATTACGAACCACTAAAACATGACCCCATGTCAACAACAAAACCTTTAAGTAGGCAATACCTACTTGCGCCCGGCGTAAAAATCAAAAGTGCAACAATAACCAATCAAGCAGCTGGTTACTTCTCTTTAACAGAAGGAGGAGCACACGTAAATACTGTAGAAGCCACTGGCGGTAGCAACACTACCGCTCCAACAGCTGTTACTTTTTATGTGTACAATACAGAACCTTACTCTACCGCCCATGTGGAGATAGAATATTACCATGATATACCTCATCCAAAAAGTACCGAACTAAAGACAGCTTCTTTTACCATCACTTTTAAACTATCCGGAACTACCTATTGGGAACAACAAGGTTCAACTATTCTTCCTACCTCTGGAAATAGTGGTACCTTACCTATAGTACCGCCTACAGGTAATACAGGAGCTGGTCCTGAAACATTAAATAAACAGATGGTATACTTGCTCGATGTGAGCACAACCGGTAATATGCTTTTTAGAGGAAACTCTCCTTTAGCAGGACATGATCAACCTATTGATTTTACAACCCTACATAATTATATGAAGGAGCAATATGAGTTTCAAGCCAAAGGTGTGACTACTTATAAACCGTTTCCTAATATCGGAGAATATGTTTTATGCGAAGTAGCACTCTTAAGTGAAGCTTCAGAAACCTATGAAATAGCCTCTAGTATTGGATCCTATGGTAGTCAGAGTACTCAAGAAGCAATACAAAAACAAATTAAAGCAGGCACCAATGTAAAAGAGATCATAGATAATAATCTACCGAATTCTACAACGTCATATCCTGCCGATCCTTTAACAACACCTACCGCTATAAAAGATGGTAGCATCTATGCACACATGTATCTCTGGCAAGTACAACCAGGCGAAGACAATTATGATCTTGCTCATGCACAGCAGTTATACAAAATGGTCAACACACAACAGAACTTTAAAGTGCCATATACAGAAGTAACCTTACCTGTGATGTATTATATCCATTGTTGTAATGGTCATGATCGTACCGGTATTATCTCTTCTATTTACATGATAGAAAAAAGTAACAAAGCCTTCCCAACAGAAAATTCAGGAGGCGATCTCACCTATCAATACATACGAGGAACCACGCTTAATATACTTACTGCAAATCAAAACGGACCGCAACTCTATACAAATTGCACCTATTACAACGGTCCTAATAAAGGTAAAAATGCACCTAACAAATCGCGTTGCTTTTTAATACATGCCGCAGACAACCCAAATTTCGTGTATCGAAAAACGGTAGAAGATGCTTATAATACCATTAAAGGCAATAATACAGCTTCCGCGAAAACCATAAATAGTGATGCCGAACAAGGTAGTGCGGCAACTGCTGTATATGTGATGGATGATCCTTCTGTTGTACCACCTACGAGTTAGATACTATAGACATAGCCTTATATATATTAAAAAGTCCTAGCTACAGATAGTTAGGGCTTTTGTATTACACAAATAATACAGCTCTTCACTGATACTCCCCTTAACACCTCTTTAACATTCCTACCCTACCCAATTCCGTACCTTAGAAACTTATTAGTTTTATCTAAAAATGAATGGAGATACCATCCATCATTTCTCCCTCTGGGAGAAACAGGAATGAGGGCTACCCCTAATAAATGTCATTCATTTTTATATCATGAAAGCAACCATAATGACCAAAAAACTCATCATTGCATGTATTGCGTTAACACTTGCAATTCCGGCAACGGCACAAAAGAAAAAGAAGAAAAACAAAAAAGACAAAGACGCTAAAGAAGCCAAATGGGATGTTGCCAACCCCGGAGATGGTTTTAACTACCAACCACATTCCTTTACCACCGATGAAGGGACTTGGATGAATCTGGATGTTAGTCCTGATGGGAAGACGGTGGTGTTTGATCTCATGGGAGATATTTACACCATGCCTATCACTGGCGGAAAAGCCAATCCACTCCGTACAGGAATTCCCTTTGAAGTACAACCGCGATTCTCTCCTGACGGAACGAAAATCTCATTTACAAGTGATGCAGGCGGAGGTGATAATATTTGGGTGATGAATGCAGATGGTAGTAATGCTAAACAAGTCACCAAAGAAAACTTTCGACTCCTAAATAATGCCACTTGGACAGCCGATGGACAATATTTGATTGCGCGTAAGCACTTTACATCTGGGCGTTCCTTAGGTGCTGGGGAGATGTGGCAGTATCATCATACAGGTGGTAGCGGTTTACAACTCACCAAACGTAAAAACGATCAGCAGGATGTGAATGAGCCTTCGGTTTCGCCTGATGGAAAATATTTATATTATAGTGAAGATGTATATCCAGGCGGATTCTTCCAATACAACAAAGATCCAAACAAGCAGATTTATGTAATTCAACGCTATCATTTTGAGGATGGAAAAATCCAAACCCTCACCAATGGTCCTGGAGGTGCTGCACGCCCTACAGTGTCACCAGATGGGAAATTGTTAGCATTTATCAAGCGTGTTCGCACCAAATCAGTATTATATATTCATGATTTAACCACGGGCGAAGAATGGCCTGTATATGATGCGCTAAATAAAGATCAGCAGGAGGCTTGGGCGATTTTTGGCGTGTATCCTAACTTTGATTGGATGCCTAATAACGAAGAACTCGTATTCTGGTCAGGTGGGAAAATCAATAAAGTCAATATCAAAAATTACAATCATAGTGTGATTCCATTTACAGCCGATGTAACGCTTCAAATTGCAGAAACGGTGCATTTTAAATCCCCTGTCGCTCCCGAGGAGTTTGATGTGAAAGTGATCAGACATGCCACAACGTCTCCTGATGGTAAGACACTTGTTTTTAGCGCACTTGGAAAATTATACAAAAAAGCATTACCAAACGGAACACCACAACGTATTACGGCTCAAAACGAAGATTTTGAATTTGAACCTTCTTTTTCGGCAGATGGACAACGTCTTGTGTATGTAACATGGAATGATGAAAACTACGGAAGCATTCGCACGATTTCTATCAACGGTGGTACCTCACAGAAGCTCACCTCAGAAAAAGGGATTTATAGGACGCCCGCTTTCGCGAAAGCGTATAATAGCATCATCTATCGTAAAGAGCCACGTAACACAGATCAGGGATTGGCATTTGCTAAAAAACCAGGAATCTATACCTTAACGCAAGGACAACAGCCGAAACTTATTACGCAAAACGGAGAATATCCTATGTATAGCGCCGATGGGAAACGTATATTTTTACAAACAGGAGGTACGTATTTTGGAAACCTTACCAAGAGTTTGATTTCTGTAAACCTTGATGGAAAAGACGAACGTACACACGTGACCTCAAAATATGCTAACAGATTGGTACCGAGTCCAGATAACAAATGGATTGCCTATACCAATCTTCACAAGGCTTTTGTAGCGCCTTTAGTGATGAATGGGCAAAAAATTGATTTGGATAACAATTCGAAATATGTTCCCGTATCTCAGATTGCAAAAGATGCAGGGATCAACTTACATTGGTCACCTAACAGCCAGAAAGTGATGTGGACATTGGGCGATCAGTATTTCTCTAACGAACTCAAAAACAGATTTACATTCTTAGCTGGATCGCCAGAGAAAGTACCAGAAATGGATGTAACGGGAATTCCTATTTCGCTTAAAGCGAAAACAGATAAACCTTCAGGCGTTACTGCATTTACCAATGCACGTATCATCACCATGGAAGGAGATGAAGTAATTGAAAACGGAACGATTGTCGTTACGGATAATAAAATCACGACGATTGGGCAAAATGTTTCTATTCCCGCTGGCGCGAAAACAATTGACGTTTCAGGAAAGACCATTATGCCAGGGATGGTAGATGCACATGCCCACGTAGGGGCTTTCCGCTATGGATTACCTTCTCAAAAACATTGGCCATTTTATGCCAATCTTGCGTTTGGAGTCACGACCTCACATGACCCAAGTGCGAATACAGAGACGATTTTCACGTTAAGTGAACTTTTAAAAAGCGGTGATATGGTAGGGCCTCGCCTCTACTCTACGGGTTTTATCCTGTATGGCGCTGATGGTGATTTTAAAGCTGTGATTAATAACATAGACGATGCCCGATCAGCGATCCGTCGTACGAAAGCTTTTGGTGCAAAATCAGTAAAGAGTTATAACCAACCACGACGTGAGCAACGTCAGCAAGTGATGCAAGCGGCTCGCGAATTAGGAATTAATGTCGTACCTGAAGGTGGATCTACATTCTATACCAATATGACCATGATTATGGACGGACATACAGGGGTAGAGCATAATATTCCAGTAGCACCTGTGTATAAAGACGTACTAGAATTATGGAGTGCAAGTGATACAGGGTATACACCAACACTTATCGTAAATTATGGAGGTGTAAATGGAGAATTCTATTTCTATCAAAATGATCAGGTGTGGGAAAATGAAAAGCTGTTAAAGTATACACCACGCACGTTGGTAGATTCCAGAGCACGTCACCGTACCATGATACCTGATGAGGAATATAAAAACGGTCATATCTTAACGTCTGAAACGGTAACGGCTTTAGCAAATAAAGGTGTAAAAGTAAATATGGGCGCACATGGTCAGTTACAAGGACTTGGAGCGCACTGGGAAACGTGGATGTTACAACAAGGTGGGATGACCAATTTACAAGCACTACAAGCTGCTACAATTAACGGTGCTGAGTATATCGGCGCAGGTGATGAAATTGGTTCGTTGAAAGTAGGTAAACTTGCCGATTTGATTATCATTGATGGGAATCCTCTTGAGAATATTAGAGATACAGAACAGGTAACGCATACCATGGTGAATGGTCGCCTATATGATACATCAACCATGAATGAAGTCGGAAATACGGCTAAAGAGCGTGGAGAATTCTGGTGGGAAAACACCAAGCAAAGCGAAGCCTTCCCTTGGCATGAGCAGAGTAATAGTTTTACAATACCTGGATGCGGATGTCATGTAGGGCATCAGTAAGCCCCCTAACCCCCGAAGGGGGAATAAAAAGGACTCTCGAATTTGTTTCTCTCCCTTTGGGAGAGATGTCCAAAGGACAGAGAGGTAATAACTCCCCCCTAAGAAGGCCTGTGCTGAGCACTTAGACAAGCTCAGTGTGACACCTGTCGAAGTAAGGGTGAAGGAGGTTTGAAAAATAGCTATTGGCTATTAGTCGTTAGCGTTTAAGCTTGAACTCAAAATAATGCAATACGTATTTCTGAATCATCATAAAATAGTGAGACATGAGTAATGTAGATAAACAAAAACTAGAGGTTATCAAAAGTTATATGACTGCATATAACGGTTTTGATGTGGAAGGAATGCTAAAGAACCTGTCTCCAAATGTTATATTTAAAAATAGTACGAATGAAACTGTTGACTTAGTTACAAACGGAATTGATGAATTTAAAATACAAGCAGAAAAAGCAACGTCATATTTCAGTAATAGAGAACAAAAAATAATAAATGCTATACAAGAAAATGAGAGTATAACAATTGATATTGATTATACTGGAACGCTAGCTATTGATTTACCTAATGGATTAAAAGAAGGAACTATACTTGAAATGCAAGGAAAATCAATCTTTAGATTCGAAGGAATACAAATCATTGAAATTAATGATTTTAGTTAATAATACTATGGCATGGATTTAAAAGGTGAATTAATTGCAGAGGAAGGCTCATTTTTACTAGAATTAAGAACAGGTATTTCTTGGAATCATAATTCGTTTATCAATTTACTTAAAGAAGCTCATAAAGAATATCAGAACACTAAAAATGATTCTGAATTAAATAGAGAAATTGCAGAAGGTATATGGTATATATCTCATTTTATTAAAGAATGGAGTTCGCACGAAAACTTTCCGAAAGTACATTCTAACGAATACTATTCAAAAGCATATGATTTAATTCATGATATCGCTTATGAATACTTTATGGGGGAATCTGTATATACATCTGAAAAAATTATTATTGAAAAAATAGAAGAACTAAATACATTAACCAAACAATAACAAGATTTCTGCTTTCGCGAAAGCAATAACTAGATTCTCACCTGAATTTATCATAAGCAAAGCGAAGTAGTAGGAATGAGAAGAAACTTCCCTCCTAGGAAGGAAGGATTGAGGAAGGTGTGAAAACGCTTCTAACCATATTATGAATAAACAACAACAAGACCTCCGTCTTCACGGAGGTAAAAATGAATAAACATGAGAAAAACACGATCCCTATTTGTATTAGTTAGTCTTTTATGCATGACGTCCTATGCACAAGATAAGATGATGTCTAAAGAGATGATGTCACAACAAGTACGCGTTCCTGTAGATGAAACGGTGGTCACGAATCATACAACAACCATCAAAGGAAAAACAATTCCATATAGTGCTACGGCTGGTTTTCAACCAGTATGGGATGATGAAGGAAATCCTGTAGCCTCGCTACTGTATACCTATTACAAACGTAGCGATATAAAAAACGATGAAAACAGACCTTTAGTGATCTCTTTTAATGGCGGTCCAGGATCTGCTTCTGTATGGATGCATATTGCGTATACAGGACCTCGTATTTTAAAAATAGATGATGAAGGATTTCCAGTACAACCGTATGGCATAAAGAGCAATCCAAATTCTATTTTGGATGTGGCTGATATTGTTTTTGTAAACCCTGTCAATACAGGCTATAGTCGTATGCTACCTGGAAAAGATGGGAAAATGCCAGACAAAAAAATGTTCTTTGGAGTAAATGCAGATATTAAATATCTCGCTGATTGGGTAAATACATTTGTAACGAGAGTAAACCGTTGGCGTTCGCCAAAATATCTTATTGGAGAAAGCTATGGAACTACGCGTGTATCTGGTCTTGCAGCAGCACTTCAAAATAGAAAATGGATGTATATTAATGGGGTGATTTTAGTATCTCCTACCGAAATTGGATTTGAATTTGATGGTCCTGTAGAAGTGGCAAATCGTCTTCCGTATTTTACAGCGGCGGCATGGTATCACAAAGCATTACCTCCTGCATTACAAAGCAAGGACTTAACTGAAGTACTTGCTGAAAGTGAAGCCTATGCTGTAAATGAATTGCTTCCTGTGATGGTCAATACAGGGTATATAGATCCTGCCAGAAAAGAAGCGGTGGTCAAAAAAATGGCCTATTATTCTGGTTTATCAGAGCGTACGATTAGACAGCATAATCTAGAAGTTCCTAAAGCGTATTTCTGGAAAGATCTTCTTAGGGATCGCGACGGACTTACCATAGGTCGTTTGGATTCTCGTTATAAAGGGTTGGATGTAAAAGAGGCTGGGGATCGTCCAGATTACAATAGCGAACTCACAGCATGGTTACATGCCTTTACGCCCGCTATTAATTATTATTACCAGCAAGAACTTGACCTTAAAACAGATTTGAGTTATAATATGTTTGGTCCTGTGCGTCCTTGGGATCGTACGAATAATAATACGGGAGCTAGTTTACGAGAAGCAATGGGGGTTAATAAAAATCTACACGTTATGATTCAAAGTGGTTATTTTGATGGTGCAACTACCTACTTTAATGCAAAGTATGTGATGTGGCAACTTAATGCTTCAGGTAAGCTTTCTGATCGTCTTAGTTTTAAAGGATATCGCAGCGGACATATGATGTATTTACGTAATGAAGATTTGATTCAGGCAAATGAGGATATACGTGATTTTATTCAAAAATCTTCTGCAAATATCAGCCAAGGAGCTCGCTACTAAGACTGTAAAAAAGATATACTAAATACGACTAATCTGGAGTGTTTATGCGTACGCTTTCAACGAACTTAGTGAGGTAGAAGTTTATACTGAGCATAGTCGAAGTACGAAAGCGTATACAGGAATATATCATGGATAAATTAGTATGTTTAAAATACTAAGATCACTTATAGAATATGAATTATAAGATTCCCATCTTCACGGGAATGACAACTATGAAAGCAATAAAAAAAATCAGACAATTAGGCGCACAATGGGAAACACAAGACCCTTTTTTATTTTGTGCGTATCATTTAGACAACTACCCGAAAGGAAATGATCAATTAGGCCCTGATGCTTCACTTGCAGGGCGTAACATAGGTATGGATTTCCACGGAAAAGATGGATGGAATATGTATCATGGTACTACGGTTCCAGGTTTTCCTGCACACCCGCATAGAGGGTTTGAAACGATTACTGTTGTAGAAAGAGGTCTTGCAGATCATAGTGATTCATTAGGAGCTGCAGGTCGTTTTGGAGAAGGAGATGTACAATGGATGACCGCTGGAAAAGGCGTGCAACATAGTGAGATGTTTCCATTATTAAATCAAGAGGGAGAAAACCCGTTGTTACTATTCCAATTATGGTTAAATCTTCCGAGAGCGAGTAAAATGGTAGCCCCTCATTATAAAATGCTCTGGAATGAGGAGATTCCTATTGTCTCTCATCAAGATGAAAATAGCAATGATATAAAAGTGAAAGTCATTGCGGGTTCGTATCAAGATACGGAAGCACTAGCACCTGCGCCAGATAGTTGGGCTGCTCAAAAAGAAAATGGTGTTGAGATTTGGTTGGTTACATTGGCTCCTAATGCAACTTGGTCAATCCCCAAAGGGTTATCAAATCTCAATAGGACACTTTATTTTTATGAAGGTCATGAAATTGCTACCGAAGGATATCAAATACCAAAAGCACATGGATTAGATTTGGTTTCTGATGAAGAAATTACGATTCAAAATGGAAATCAAACTGGGTCTTTTCTATTTATTCAAGGAAAACCTATTGGAGAACCTGTGGCAAATCAAGGGCCATTTGTGATGAATAGTTATCAGGAGATTAATGATGCTATTCAAGAATATCGACAAACAGAGTTTGGAGGATGGCCATGGCCAACGCATGATCATACACATGCTAAAGAAAAAGGTCGTTTTGCAATACATGCAGACGGTCGAGAGGAAATAAAAGATTGAAATAAAAAACGCTTCCTGGGGGATAAGGAAGCGTTTTCGTTTAAACTAAATAAAGTATTTCAACTTTAAAATAAACTATTTTTAATACATAAAGCGAAGTGCTGTAATGTCATTATTGTTAAACTCTCCATCTTCATTAGAGCTAAAACATGCTTGCATTATAGACGTTAAATCTCTACCTGTTGGAGTACCTGGGATATGTACAGATCCATCAGAACCTTGTCCTTCGTTTCCTTGAGAAGATGTTGGACAGCTTAAACGATCAAACCAATCTGAATGGCGGAAACCAATAGAGTGTCCAATCTCATGAGTAATTACATGCTCATTTACATTTGTAGAGAAATTATCAAGATTATAAATCTGGATAAACTTGTTAGGCTGCCCTGAACTATTTGGGAATCCTGCTACTCCACCAGAACCACTATTGTTTGTAGAGTTGTCATATACAACCATGTCTGCTGCATTGAAATTTGTTCCATACGTTAACCTGAAATTTAAAGAAACTCCACTTAAACGATTATAGTTATTTACAGCCCATTGTAATGCTGTTTGACCTCTGTTAGAAAGTCCAAACTGATCATTTCCTGTATACCCTAAAATATCGATGGTACGATTATTTCCTGTCACTAAATTAAAGGTACGATATTGTTTTTGTTGATTATCTATAGTAGACATTGCTCTTAATTGATCAACAGTTACAACGATATCGTCTCCAATATAAATACGTTGCTCAATAGTTCCATCTGGTAAATGGAAATCCCCTTTTGTGATGTTTCCTGCATCGATTTCTAAGCCTTTGATAAGATCTAATACTTTCTCATCAGTAACTGCATCTCTAGGATGGACATCAGAGTTTACGATGTCAGCAGCAGTAACTTCATTTACAAGGTTTGCATCGTCTTCAGTAGAAACCTCGTCACGTTCACAGCTTGAGAACACTAACATAGCCCCAGCCATTAAAAGAAAAACTGATTTAAGATTTGTTTTCATTTTGATAAATATTTTGATTAGTAATAGTGTAAATATACTAACAAAATGCTAAAACAATGCGAATAATTTAAAAAATTAACATAAATTATATTAAAATTTACGGTAAACCCATAAAAAAAGCTATTTTTCATGGTTTTCTATAAAGCTTTTTTACAAGTAAATAAGTAAATGAATGGTGAGTTTTACTGCTGTTCTTAAGCGTAGTTATAGTATATACGTGCTAAATAGAAAAAAAGATCATGTAGTCTACTATTTAATTTAAAACTATCTCAAAAAGAATAAAAATTGGTTTAAAAAAATAGCATTTATACTCTAAAATTTAGTAGTCTTCAAAATCTAATGGATCAAAATTCTTAAAATGTCCATTCATTTTTATAATTTCTTTAGTCCTATTTACAGTCCGTATTGTTGGTAATATGGTATTGAGATGTTGAATCAAATAATTATATCGTTCCTTTTCTGAAGTTAGTTGCAATAATTCATATTCCTGTGGCAAAGTGAGTCCCATTTTATGAGATAAGGTATATGTAGTTATTGTTTGTATGTTTATTGATGGGGTTTGGATATCTAGTTCATTATAAAATGAAGTGAGTAACTGTACAAATTGTTCTTTTAGACGTTCTGTTCCATTGTTAATAAGGTCGATGAATTGAACAGTTCCTCCTGCGTATAACTTATCATCCAATCTGCTATAAAAATCTTCCAATTTAAAAACACGAAGTCCTTTACAAATAATATCACTAGCTCCAGTAGGGTAACGTTTCACTACTTTGAGCAATTCCATTTCTGTTCCGTATTCTAAACGTTTATTGATATAAGTAGGTATTCCAAATGTCACCCTTTCTTCTTCACAATCTTCTATTAATTGTCTATACCGCTGTTCAAATATGTGAAGCGGAAGTTCTTCTCCTGGAAAGGCGACCAACTCAAGAGGAAACATAGGCAATGTGGCTATCATTCGTTGTACATTTTGTGCGAAATTTACAAAAGAAGGGCACAATTGTTATTGAAATCCTAAATTTTAACCTTCTTGTTGAACTTTTTATGTTTTAGCCATTGCACATTAAGAATAGTCTACTAATTTCGTAGGCAAAAAAAATGTTGTTATGACAAACAAAGATCTTTTACGAATAGTCCAGGAACATGATAGTCCTGTATATGTGTATAATGCTGAAACAATTACTAGGCAATATAAACGTTTAACTTCTGCGTTTAAAAATGTCAAACAATTGCGTTTAAACTACGCTGTAAAGGCATTGAGCAACATTTCTGTACTACAACACATACATGGTTTAGGGGCAGGATTGGATACTGTTTCCATACAAGAAGTACAGCTTGGTTTAGCCTCAGGTTGCCCAGCAGATCGTATCATATTTACCCCTAATGGAGTCTCTTTAGAAGAAATTGAATCTGTGTCAAAAATGGGGGTTCAAATCAATATTGACAATTTATCAATACTTGAACAATTTGGAACCAAATATCCAGATGTTCCTGTCTGTATTCGTATAAATCCGCATGTGATGGCTGGAGGAAATACTAATATTTCGGTAGGTCATATTGATAGTAAATTTGGAATTAGCATTCATCAAGTACCTCATATCTTACGTATCGTAGAAAATACCAACATGACTATAAATGGTATTCATATGCATACAGGAAGTGATATCTTAGATATTGATGTGTTTTTACATGCTTCCGAAATTCTTTTTGATACCGCAAAACACTTTCCAAATTTAGATTTTATAGATTTTGGTAGTGGATTTAAAGTGCCATACAAAGCTGGAGATATTGAGACTAACATAGAGGAGTTAGGTGATAAATTGGGTAAACGTTTTAACGCTTTCGCGAAAGCGTATGGAAAACCATTAACGTTAACATTTGAACCAGGTAAATTCTTAGTGAGTGAAGCAGGAAAATTCTTGGTGAACGTCAATGTAGTTAAACAAACAACCTCTACCGTTTTTGCACAAGTTGATAGTGGTTTTAATCACTTAATACGCCCTATGCTATATGGAAGTCGTCATGAGATTCATAATATCAGTAATCCAAATGGACGTGAACGCTTTTATAGTGTGGTGGGATATATTTGTGAGACAGATACATTTGCAAATAATAGACGTATTGCTGAGATAAGCGAAGGCGATATTCTAGCGTTTAGTAATGCAGGTGCTTATTGCTTTACTATGGCTAGCAATTACAATAGCCGCTATCGTCCTGCTGAAGTACTTTGGAAAGATGAAGAGGCTCATTTAATACGTAAAAGAGAAACCTTTGAAGATCTACTTCACAATCAAATTCCATTAAAAGAACTTGCAGAAGTTAGCTTATAATATTTTATAAAAAAGCAACAAAGCGTATCTTAGTTTTTGTCTTTAAAAGAAAACTATGATACGCTTTGTTTTATTTGTATTCTTTATTTCCTTCTATTGTTTTGGACAACAAATAGATACCATCAAAAAGTATAAAAATGATTCCCTATATATTGGAGTTAAGAATACTTCTGTTATTCCTATTTGGTATAAAGAATTAAAACGAGATTCTATAGATTATAGTACGCATCAATATGATGTAACTGTGATGCAACCTAAGGATTCTTTATTTCCTATTGCTATCATTCCTTTGCATGTCCTCAAAGATACCTCAACAGTTGTATTGAAAGATTTTGTGAATTATAGCTTTACTAGAGCAAACCCCAGAGCTGTACATGATAATACATTTTTATATGAATTACCCTATGCTAAAGGAACCAAGTATGAAGTTATTCAAACATTTAATAATTCATTTAGTCATAATTTACCAGGATCTAGATATGCTGTAGATTTTAAAATGCCAATTGGTTCCCTTATACATGCAGCAAGAAGTGGTATTGTTGTAAATAAAGTTGAAAAATTTAAAGAGCATGGAGGGCCTGATTTTAGAGAAAAAGGTAATGAAATTCTTATTCTTCACGATGATGGTACGCTTGCACAGTATTCACATTTAGATTATAATGGTGCCGATGTAGAAATAGGTGACGTAATACAACAAGGGCAATATATTGGTAAATCTGGACATACAGGTTATTCAACAAGACCACACCTGCATCTTGTAATTAAAAATGGGGATGGGATTTCACTACCCTTTTATTTTAAGATACGTCCTAAGAAAAAACTCAAAAATGGAAAAACATACTTAAGAAGGTAAATAGACGTATTGCATTTTAAAAATTAGTATTTTTAAAAATGCGTATTCATATTTTTATCATCATTGCAAGTGGTTTATTTTTAGGTTCTTGTACGACACCTATAGATACTGTATTAGTATCTGACCATCCAGCCATTCAAAAAGTGATGGATAGTATAGAAAATCATGAAGTACAAATTCTATATACGCAAATAGATACTACTGATAAAGGTCTTATTACCTTTAAAGATTATGAGTTTCAAGAAAACAAAAAACACTATTTCTATCCAGCGAGTACTGTGAAACTTCCTATCACGTTGCTCGCTGCAGAATATGTAAACAAGCATCCCGAACTTCATATAGATACCCCTTACATATCTACACGAGATTCTGTATTACATAGTGTTGCAGGCGACATACGTCAAATTTTTGCCGTGAGCGATAATGAAGCTTATAATAGATTATATGATATGCTAGGAAGAGATTATATAAACAAACGACTTAAGGAATTAGACCTATCTCCTACCCGTATCGCGCATCGCCTTTCTACAGGAAATGCTGCTATTCCTGAGAGAGGTACCATCAAGTTCTTTCCTTCCTACGAGGGAGACGTTATTGCCTTAGAAGGACTCAAAGATCAATCCATCAAAAAAGTCTCTATTAAAAATCAACAGAAAGGCAAAGGATACATTAAAGATGGAAATCTTATCCAAACTGCATTTGATTTTTCTGAGAAAAACTATTTTCCATTACAATCGCAACACGAACTCATGAAACGTTTGTTTTTTGAAGATCAATTTGACAAAGACGAGCGTTTTGATATTTCCTATACAGATAAAGTACGTATTCAAAAATCGATGTATACGCTTCCGCGAAATGCAACCTATGATCCCGAAACATATTATGACAGCTATGTAAAGTTCTTCATGTATGGAGACACAAAAGATATGATTCCAGATCACATTAAAATATATAATAAGGTAGGATATGCGTATGGTACACTCACCGAAACTGCCTATGTTGTGGATGAAAAAGAAGGAATCCAGTTTTTACTTTCTGCTACTATACTTGTGAATGAAAATGGTATTTTTAATGACGATACGTATGAATATGATACTGTAGGCATTCCATTTTTAGCACAATTGGGAAGAGCTATTTATGATTTGGAGAAAAGTAGAAAGTAAATTATTAAAAAAAGAAAAAGCGGGATTCACCCGCTTTTTTAATTATTAATTAGGACATGGTGCCGCAAATGGACAGGGTGTAAATGGAGAGTCTACATAATCAAGACACGTGCCATCAGAGCACCATTCACAGCAAAATCCGCCTGAGCCTCCAAAGCCTCCGAGAATAGATTTTTGTTTTGTTTTTGTTAAAGATGTTCCTAACTTTGAAATGTTTTTTAACATAGCAATATGTTTTTTAACATAGCAATATGTTTTTAAGATTAATAATACTTAAATATACACAAAAACAATTGAAAAACAGACACTTACGGTTTTACCGTAAATAGCAAAAAACATCTTATTTTTTTGTTTCTTCGCAAGCAAATAGTATAATCCAAATGAATACCCTAAGAGAACTCCAAAAAAGAAGTACCGTTTGTGAACTATGTGGAAGTGATGAAGGATTACATCCCTACACAGTTGCTCCTAAAGAAGAACAAATTCTTATATGTGCTAATTGCACTACTCAAATAGAAAATTCAGATGCGATGAATTCTAATCACTGGAGATGTCTGAATGATAGTATGTGGAGTGAAGTAGATGCTGTAAAGGTAATTGCTTGGCGTATGCTTCATAGACTTAAAAAAGAAGGCTGGCCACAAGACTTACTAGATATGATGTACCTAGAAGAAGAAGTACAAGCATGGGCAGAAGCAACAGGAGAACATATTGAAGAAGACGAACATACTATTATCCATAAAGATGCCAATGGCGCACGACTATCTCATGGAGATAGTGTAGTTCTTATAAAAGATCTGGATGTAAAAGGTGCTAACTTCACCGCAAAAAGAGGCGCTTTTATGCGTAACATTACATTAGTACATGATAATGCTGAACATATTGAAGGAAAAATCAATGGACAACAAGTAGTAATTGTTACTAAGTATGTAAAGAAAAGTAATTAGTTCTTTATTATTTTATGAGTTTTGCCATTCAACTTTAAAAAGTATACACCTACTGATAAGCTGGAAATATCAATTTTAGTATCTTCAAGCCTAATGTAAGATGTATAATCCTGACCAAATATCGTATACAATTTAATGTCTTGAACTATTAATCCATTTGTTTCGATTTGAATGTATGTACTACTTGGATTTGGATATACTTTCAAATTTTCTGATTCAAAATTTTCGACACTCAACGCAGAGTCAAATGGATATAGATCAAAACCAATAGCATCAAAATAACTTAACCTGTTGGGAATTGTTTGAGTAATGGTATTATAATCTTGACTGGAAATCACATCAGCACGATACCTGGCAGCCAACCATGTCAAAAAACTCTCAGCAATATCTTCTGTGGTTGGGTTTGCTTCCGCATAGGTAGAAATAAATTCATCATCTAAATTTTGAGCATTTATCCATCCGTTAGATGCTGCATGTGTTGCATCTAGTGATGTATGACTAGCCTCATGTATTAATGTTTCTTCAAGGATTCCATCGTTTTCATATAGAACAGTTTGTCCAGTATGAATGAGTATAGAATTATTTCCTCCTCCAAAAAGTTCTGTTCCTTGATGAATCCATATTTCATCTACATCTACTCTCAAAGCTGTAGGCAATTGTCCAATTAAAAATGCATATTTTTCTGCTTCAATAATAGCATTAGCGACACTACCAAACTCACTATTAACTTGAGCAACACTTGTTAATCCATCATCCCAAACTACATCAAACAAAAAAGCATTCACGGTTACCCAATCATTTACTCTTCTATCAAACATCACCACAACATCTTGTCCTATATATGTAGTACTTAAAATTGCAGAGGGATCTTCTGAAGTAATAATATCTGGATCAAAAAAAATAGTCCCATTATAAGGTGCTTGAGCCTGTAAGCAATTCGTAGAGGTTACTATTAGAAAAAATATAAGTAGTTGTCTTACCATTTTATTAAATCAATAAATTATGAATAAAGATAATTTATCCTTTAATAAATCGGAAAATGATATATGCTCATTCCCTTTGAATTAAAATAGATGTAACGGTATTACATATAATAAAAAATTGAATGCACTTTTCAAATTAATTTACCTTACGATCATTCGTGTATCAAATTCAATACAATAAATAGTCAAAATATCTATTGCATCTATTATACTTTTAGCATGTTATTTTTATTTCAATTGAAATCATGGTTTTTTACTTAAAAAACCATGATTTCAATTGTTTTGTATGAATTATTTCACACAAACACTTTCACGACAGTAAATTTCTTATCTAATTTTAATCACATAGTATACTATATGTTTTTAGAAAATAATTTCTAGGCTTACAATTCTAAAACTAAAATAAAGAGCCTAACAATCACTTATATTATCCTACAAATAAACTACAATTATGAAAAAAATTACACTTTTGGCATCTTTAACTGCCTTAACAGCATTTGGACAACAACCAACAACAGCTTCAGAATATATAGAGAATGGCTTGCATAATTTGGAGAGTCCAACATCTTCAATTAGTAGAAATACACTTAACAATCAACCTGAAAATATAACATTATTTGCAACTAAAGAAGAATATCTTGCGAACTGCGCCAATGGGGAGTTTTTAACTTTTGAAGATTTTGCTGGAGGTCCTAACGAGGATTTTGAAGGGTGCGGAATCGCTATAAGTGCTGCGGGTGACGAATGCTTTCCATCTGGAGAAATACAAGAAGATGTTGTATTTACAAATAGTGGAGCTGATGTTGGAGCTACAATGATATTTATTAATAGTGGTCCATTTTTTGGGATTGAAGATCCAGGAGTATCATCAGACAATTTTTTTTCATCTACAATTGTAAATTTCACAGCAGATACTTCAGTAACTAGTGTAGGGTTTGATTTGTACTCTCCAATAGGAGAAGGTCTTATCGATATTAGAATATTTGGAATAACATCAGGATTATTAGAAACTATTACTTTTGATGCAAGTAATGTTGCACAATTTGTTGGTTTTACAACAGAAGAACCTCTTGAACGAATAGAATTACAAAATCTCGATAATGTCCTCATAGAAACAGTAGCGCAATTCTATTTTGGAAATTGTGAAGCTCTTAATATAGAAGAAAATACTTTTGAAAATTTTAATTTCTTTCCTAATCCAACTCAAAATGCAGTAACGATTAGCTCTACGGTAGCGGTAGAAAAGATTTCCATCTATAACCTTTTAGGACAAAAGGTTAAATCACAAACGGTTAATTCAACCACCTCAAATATAGATGTTTCTAATTTAAAAACAGGAGTTTACATTCTTGAAGTGACTTCAAATGGCCAAGTAGGCACATTTAAAATGATTAAAGAATAATCGTAGAAATTATTGATTCTTTAAAAAAATAATTATCAAGGAATTAAAAATCCTTTCAATATAAAAAGTGACTATCTAGACTTTTAGATAGTCACTTTTTATTTGAATACATACTAATTACTATTCTAACTGTATTTTTCATAAATAGTAGTTATTTAGATAAAAATAAACTGATACTCCCAAACAGGCATAAGTTATATTATAATAACTTAAAAACATCTTATTATTTAGATCTGTGCAAATACAAAATAGATAACTTGGTATTTTTATTTTAATATTGATTCCAAGCGTAGTCATTTTTTAAACGCTTTCGCGAAAGCATATACAAAAAACGCTTCCTTAATAGCAGAAAGCGTTTTATTATAACTTTTAAAAATACTAAACTGGCCTAGTAAATATTTCTAAGTGCGGTAATATCATTCCCATTAAACTCTCCATCAGTACCAGCTCTAACACACGCATTCATTACAGATGTAAAATCATTTCCAGTTGGTGTTCCTGAAATATGTACAGCACCATCAGATCCTGAACCTTCATTTCCTCTAAGAGGTCCCACTGGACAACTAATTCTATTAAAGAAGTCTGTATGTCTAAAGCCTACTGAATGCCCTATTTCATGTGCAATTACATGCTCTATGGTATTTAAAGGTGCATTTCCTATACCAAATATTTGTACCCACTTAAATGCACGTCCTGAGCTATCTGGAAAACCAGCTACACCACCTGATTCACCAGGTCTATTTGCTGTTATATCATACACTACCATATCTGCTGCTTGAAAATTAGATCCATACGTTAGATTAAATTGTAATGACACACCACTTAATCTATTATAATTATCAACTGCCCATTGCAATGCTGTTCTTTCATTATTATTAAGCGAAAATTGATCATTGTTTACATATCCTAAAATATCAATAGTTCGATTATTACCTGTTACTAAGTTAAAAGTTCGATATTGACGACTTTGATCTTCTATAAACTGCATTGCTTGTAATTCAGCTTCAGTAATAGTAATATCATGACCAATGTAAATACGTTGTTCTACAGTCCCATCCGGTAAATGGAAATCTCCTTTTGTTACATCGCCTGAATCGATTTCAAGAGTTCTAATAAGGTCTAGTATTTTTTTGATCTGTTACGGGTTCTTGAGGTATGAATTTGTCTACTACTTCTTGTGAAGATTCTGTTACAAGATTTGCATCTTCTTCAATAGAAATTTCATCTCGCTCACAGCTAAATAAAAAGAATGTAACACCTGTCAATAAAAGAAAAATTGATTTTAAATTTGTTTTCATTTTAATAAAGTTTTGATTAGTAAAGAATTAAGTTTATTAAAACTACATACTCTTAAATTTTTCTTAAAATAGAATCATTGGTTTTTGTTCTATTTTAAAATTGAAACAAGTTTTTAATTATGAAAATAAAATCAATTTAACATTTTTAATTAATAATTGTTAATAAATCTAAAAAAAACATGTATGATTACTTATAATTTAACCATTTAAAACACCACTAAATAAAAGAGGATTGGGAATAGCAAAATCACACAATTCATTCAAGATAAACTAATTAACAATCTTCAAAAACTATGAGAGTAATATTTCATCTAGGGCATGTATGACTGCATCTACATTTTCTTTGGTAAAACATAACGGAGGTTTTGATTTTAATACATTATTGTAAGGACCGTCCGTACTTATTAAAATGCCTTGATCACGTAATGTATTCTTAATCTCACTTGCTAATTCTGTGTTTGGTTTTGTTGTATTCTCAAATACAATTTCAATACCTAAAAACAATCCTGATCCTCGTACATCCCCTATACATTTATGCTTTTTTTGTAATTCTTCAATACAATTTTTATAATATGTTCCTACTTCTTTTGCATTTTCTTGTAACCCTTCTTCTTCTATGACATCTAAGACAGCTGTTCCTATAGCACAAGAAACGGGATTCCCTCCAAAGGAACTAAAAAACTCTACTCCAGTGGCAAAAGATGTCGCAATTTCATCTGTACAGATTACAGCACTCATTGGATGACCATTTGCTATGGGTTTTCCCATAATCACAATATCAGGTACTACCTCATGTGCTTCATATCCCCAAAAATGGTTTCCTAAACGTCCAAATCCTGTTTGCACCTCATCACTTATACAAACACCACCTTGCGCTCTAATTGCCTTATAAACTGGTTTTAAATAGCCCTTGGCTAAAGGAATCTGACCAGCACACCCTACAATGGGTTCACATATAAATGCGGCTATCGTATGTTCTGCAGCTATAATTTGCTCTATTGCATCTTCTGCATATCGCTCACCTACATTTTTAACTGCATTTGTATATTTTCCATTATACGAATTGGGAATTTGTGTCTTAATAATGTACTCTTTCTGACCTTGCCCTTTTGGGTTATTAAATTTATAATCACTAATATCAATAGAGGCTTGTGTATTCCCATGATAGCCAGATTCCATCACCATGATTTTTTTACGTTTCGTATGCGCTTTCGCTAATCGAATAGCTAGATCACTCGCAGCGCTTCCAGAGTTTACAAGAAATACTTTATTTAAAGATGTAGGGAATTTAGCAGCTAATCGTTCTGCATATTGAGAAAGCCCATCATAAAGGTATCTTGTATTTGTATTTAGGGTAGCCATTTGTTTTTGACCAGCTATTACTACGTTAGGATGTGAATGCCCTACATGCGGAATATTATTATAGGCATCTAAAAAAGTGTTCCCATAGGCATCATACATATATTGAAAAGCGGATTTCACCATGTATATGGGTTTGTCATAACTTACAGAGAGTATCACGCTAATATGTTTATTCCGTTTGTATATAACCTCATTTATATCTAAAGGTTGTTTTACAGGCAATTCAATCGCTTTTCTAAATTCATTTTCAGCATAGATGGGGTTGATCTCTAATAAATGGTATAGCATTTGCCATGCATACTTCTCACTTACAGAAGCATAGGCGTTGTCTGGGTTTACTATTTTTGAATGTGCAGAATTACATACACTTATGCATAATCTTGAAGCAATGAGATAATATAAAACGGCTACTTCAATTTCTTGAATAGGTAATATATGATGATAGCTTTCTAGAACATAACAAGCCCATTTTATCGGATCGTCTTTATCATAACATGCATAGGTAATAGCAACAGCCAATTCATTGATAAGATAGGAATAGGCTACGTCACCAAAATCAATAATACCAGACACCTCGTTGTTTTGTACTAACACATTCCATTCATTAGCATCATTATGAATGATCTGTTTTCTTAATTTTTGAGAGAGAGGCCTCACATTCACTTCATATTGCTGAAAAAAATAATTTACAAGACTTCGATCTTTAGCATTTGGAATGTCTTGTATGTATTTTGTATTTAAATCCAGAGATGCAATATCCCATTCCCATTTTCTTGATTTAATCGTATAATTTGAAAAATTTTGAAGTGATAGATTTAGTCTTGCTAGAAAAGTTCCAAGTGATCTATATACTGTTTCAGAAGGGTTTGCATCTCCTAAAAAATCACCTTCTAAAAAAGATAACATTCTACAGATATGATCTTTTCCATTAAGTTGCAGCACCTTTACATATGACGTGTCTTTAAAAGGTATAGGTTGTGGGTAGCTTTCATTATTAATAGACTGAAGATGTCCCAACAATGCGTTTTCTGCCAAGACAAAATGATATATTTCTTCTTCCTTAGGATACGTTTTAAAAATATATTTTCCTAGTTTGCTTTTAACCAGATAATTTGAATTATCATATCCATCCAATCTTACTATTTCTACATCTTCTAATTCGAACTCATCATAGAGTACTTCTTCCATAACTATATCAAAACATTTCTTTCAAATATAAGATTATTGCAAGTAAGGCCTCTCGGTATTTAACACGTCTATCATTTTTTCTACTTGTCCATCAGAAAATCTACGTCTACATAGTAATCCATTAGTATCTGTTCCTGCCCATTGTGTCATAAAATTAAATGTATCTGGTGTGTACAAATCACCATTACTATCTGTTTCAGTACCCACATAATTACATGTAGGTTCATTTATATTAGAATCATTTAAATCTGGCGATGCTGGAGTATCACATATAAAGTCTCCAGCAGTTTCACAATTTGAACCATTAACGAGTTCTAAATTACCATTAGCATCTGTAAAATCATCACTTGTATGGTATAATCCAAAATAATGACCCACTTCATGAGTAAGTGTTGCGGTATTTTCAGTAACAAATGCAGAAGTACTCAACTTAACATTATTTCCTTGATCAGGAAACAATGCAGTAGCACCAAGTGTTCCTGTAATTACACCATTTACCCTATTCCCTATTTCATTAAAGTAGAAAATATTTAAACTATTTGGATCTTCAAAAGGTTCTAGAACACGTTGCTCTATAAAATCATCTTGTTTGACAAATTGTATATTCCATTCAGTATTATCAAGAAAATTTATTTCTTTTGTTATAAAACGAATACCCCAAGCGTTAAAATTAGTATTCAAATAACTCATCATAAGGGCTACTCTCTCATTATTTATTACTGCATTTCCTCCATTGTCATCTCTTGATATATGATGAACTACAGCTATTTCTATAAAATTACTTGTATCTTCCATCTCAATATCAGTAGACGCATTCGTGTCATCATTACAACTAGGAAATGATATCATTAATATTAATGATATTAGCATATATTTTTTAATTAGTTTCATGTTTTTTTTAAAAATAATTAGTAAAAAATTTCTTTTGAGTGTGTAATTTTTTTTAACTCCAAAGAATTTTATTAAAGTTTAATGTGAATATAATTTATGTGATTTATTATATACTGCCATACTATTTAGCAGCAATAGCCTCAATTTCTAACAACCAATCTTGATTATAGATTCCAGTTATTATGATAGTCATAGCTGGTTTTATTTTCAGGAGCTTTTGTTCTCTTAATTGGCCTATTGCATGTAGATATTTTCTGTCAGATACAAAAAACGTAACTTTAACGAGATTTTCCGAAGTCATATCTGCCTTTTTTAACTGAGCTTCAATGTTTGACCAGGCAACATCACATTGATCTTTAATATTATCAGGCACTTTATCGTCAATAGTAACTGGAACTTGTCCGCTTATAAATAATAATTCAGAATAATCAGATATTTTTACTGCTTCCGAGTAATTCCAATTAGTCCCACCTCCAATATTTTGCTTTTTTAAAGTTTTAACTTCAGAGGTTTGGCTAAAAATTAAATTAGGCAACATTATAAAAGCGACTATGAACACGTAAACACGATAAATTTTTGTGTTATTTTTCATCTTACTATACTAATTAATAATGAGGTATTTTTTTTATTTGATAAGTACTGCTGTTCCCGATAATTCAATCAATTTCTCCCTGCTATAAAGTGAAGAGATTCCAATAAATACATTTGGTGGCATTTTCATGTCTCCATAGAGTCTTTCTCTTACTCTAAAAAACATATCCAAATCTTTATCTGGATCATAATCAACAATATAAATTTTCATTTCTACCAAATCAGAAAAGGAAGCACCAGCTTGTGCTAACCGCTTTTCAATGGCTTTATAAGCTGTTTCAAGCTGTGCTTCTTTAGTATCTCCAGTACCTACTTGACCAGCTATGTATATGCTTTTAAAATTTTCATATTCTACAGAAACTACATTTGTTAATGCAGTAATTGGATCTATATATTCTTTTGTGATTTTTTCTTTTTTTGCAGAAAAAAAATAATTAGAAGGAACTGGTTGTAAAATATCTTCAAAATATTTTTCCCAAACACCATCTTTCAATCTTTCTCCATATTCATGAAATTCACCATTTTTTGTCTTCTCAAAAGTGAGTCGACCTTTAGCATTAAATTGAACTACAAATTTACCATCTACATAATACCCTTTTGACTTCTTATAACTTTCGGTTTTACTTGTAGGTTGATAATAATAACAACTATCTTCTAAATTATATGTTATAAGTGTATGAAGTTGAACAGCTGAAGAGGTTACATCTAAAGTAATCGCATTTCCATCTAAAATATAATTTACACTTTCGTTAACTTTAATTTTTGTGGTGTCGCTTTTTTTTAATGAATAAGAAGCACCAGACCAATTTCCAATTAAGAAAGATAGCTTAGCCATATGTTGTTTTTCGGTTTCTTGACTATATATTAAGCTAGTTAAAGTTTGAAATACTAAGAAAACTATTATCACGTTGGTTTTCATTAATCTATTTATCATAATATTTATAATTATATTCTTGGTTTGTGTATAAGTGTTATATAAAAGCTAGCTTACAAACTATATCTATCCTATAAATCACATAAGGTATATGCTATTAATATAATTAAGAAATAGAAAAGAGATTAGTAAATTAACAGCTTAAGCCTTTGATTTTAAATGAATTTAATTCAATTAGCAAAAATTTCTTTTGAGTACTTATAACTTTTAAACTCTAAAGGATTATCGCTAAAATCTAATACAAACATGGTTTGCTGTTCTCCACTTAATCCTTTATATCTATCTTGAGGTTTTATAATAAAATCTAAACCATTATTTTGTAATCGTTCTTTTATAATTTCAAAATCCTTATGTTCTAAAACACATCCAAAATGAGGAATAGGAACTTTAAGCTTTTCTACAAAACCACAAAAGTCTAATGGAGGTCTATTGTTGGATACGTGAGCTGAAAGTTGATGTCCAAAGAAATTAAAATCTACCCAATTTTCTGTTTCTCTTCCTTTTTCACATCCCAATATATCTTGATAAAACTGTATAGTGCTTTGGATGTCTTTTACCTTAAATGCAAAGTGAAATGCAGTTTTCATTATATGTATTTACGTTTAAATTATTAAATTTTCTATGTGTTCAGTTATCCAAATCTGAATATTTTAAAATTACATGTAGTATATTGCATATAGAAATTGATTCATTAGATTTATTTAATCTTGACAAATGAATCAACTTTAATTTAACAATTTAAGTATAAAAACAAATGATAAATTCTATTGACAACAAGCTTTTAGCTATTTTAAAAGATAATTCACGATTATCTTTTGCAGATCTTGGTAGAAAGATAAATTTATCACCTTCAGCGGTTCGTGAGCGAGTTCAAAAAATGGAGGATAATGAAGTGATTGAAAAGTATAGCATACAGATAAATCAACGAAAACTAGGGTACGACATTGAAGCTTTTATTCTTCTCAAGGTATTTCAAGGACAATTAAAACATGTTATTCAACAAGTAGCAACACTTCCAGAAGTAGTTGAAGCACATAGAATTACGGGAAGTCAAAATATTCATTTAAAAGTACTGCTTAAAAGTCAACTTGATCTTCAAAAGTTAATAGATAAATTAATGAATTTTGGCGATACCAATACATTTCTTATTCTATCAAAAATTTAATAGTAATCAAGTGTTGCTTCATACAATGGGAGTTCTCTTTTGTACGCTTTCGCGAAAGCGTATACTCTAAAAATCAATACGTAATATGTTAGAAATTATAAAACTAAAAATAAAAGGTATTAAATCTCATGGTAAATTCTGGACTAAAAAGGAATCGATTCAAGGATCGAGATATCAAACCAAGATTCCTCTAGATATTGAAAAGAGTTTAATAAACAGCTGGGTTAGCCTACCTACCAGCAGAGTCAGGTTTAATTATCTATTTTAGATGCGTCTTATAGACTTTACGGAATAAGGGTCACTAATAATAATACAATACACAATCTTTTTTTAATAAGACAATTATAAAATTCAATCAACTTAAACTTCATTATGAATATAAAAAAGAGGGTTTCGACAATGTTGAAACCCTCTTTTCTTTTAAAATAATATACTTCTTTTATTGTATGATAATTTTAGAAGTATACGTAGTGCTATCATTTACGATGTTCATAATATATACACCCCTGGTAAGTCCTGTAGCGTTTACAGATACCCTCCCTTGAAGCGTTGCAGGCTTATTATACACCTCTCTACCATTGATATCATAAATGCGAATGTTTCCTTCTCCGAATGTACCAGCTACATTCACAGTAATTTCACCATTTGAAGGATTAGGGAATATGTTAAATATAGTGTCTAAATCATTTTCATTGACACTTAATAAATCTTCGCAACTTTCAATAACATCACTAGGAAGATCAAAAGCCTCCGTTTGATCAAATCTGTTATTAGAACTTCCTTGCTCAGCACTAAAACCAACACCACGTGTAGCAAACACATTCCATATGGTACATGTTGCGAAATCTTTCTCATCTTCTGGAATTATTGTATTGATTTCTACTGCTGCTAAAATACCATCTCTACCATCAACAAAACCAGGGCTACACGATTGTAATTTCATACCATCTATTACTAATTGAAGAGCGATGTTATTACCACCTGTTCCATTATAAAAGTCGTCATCAAAACCATACTCATCTATAAAAGCCCAGGTCATGTCCCATAATATAGTAGACCAAATAGTACCTACGCCATGAGGTACTGAAATGTTAGCCGCATCAGACACATCTCCATATGTCAAATCATTAACTGCAAAATCTGTACTATAAGGTCTTGGTCTAATACCGGGACCATCTGCTGGTTGTCCGAAGGCATATGTCCCTATTCCTCTTGCTTCCTCTGCAAAATCATCTGCTGTCATGGTTAAAACCATTCCAAAGTAATCAGACCATCCTTCTCCCATTTGTTCTTCATTTTGCAAACAGCTTACATTTGTACCTCCGCCAGTTAATCTATTAGATATACCATGAGCATACTCATGAGCTACTACAGCATTATCCAAACTCCCATCTATCTGAAAGCTTCCTGGATTTATTAAAGAACCATTTATAACCTCTCCTCCTTGAAGTGCCGCTATGATAGCTTCGCCATCACTTTGACTTACCATAATACTAGGTATAGAAACTTGATTACCTACAGCTCCAGGTCCCATTATCGTAGGAGGACCTTCTACATTATTTACCATAATAACAGCAATAGCACCTTCGTTTTCTGCTGCTAAAACTTTTACTCCAAACTCACATTCTCCTCTTCTAATAATCGCAATATTACCAGCTAAATCTGCCCCATTTATAATTGTATCACAAGCATCTATCGAGTCTGTTGAATTTCCAGCATTATCATCTTCAGTTAAAGCTAATTCACCTTCTAATGGTGTATCGTCTGGTAATGGATCACCAAAATTAGCTGGAGCACCTATATAGCCTCCATCTAAAGAACCCCCATCAATCGTAAGTACTTCTGTTGGGGCTGTAGAAGGATTAAAAAGGCCCACTCGCATTCTAGGATTTGCCCCATCTGGAGGTGTTCCAAAAAAAGCGCCCCCAAATGAATTTCCTTCTTGAGATTCAGCATTTACAGAATCACCCTGTCCGCCTCCGTTTCCATAATTATTTTCTTGAAAATTTCCACTTGCTTCATCAAAACCATATTGATATGTAATATCATGTAAAATATTATTCCAATAAAATAAATTTGTTGTCGTAGCCTCAACCATGTTCACAGGCTCTGTATTAAAATTGTACGCAAAATTAAAATCCAACGCGTCACCTCCATCTGGAGAAGCTCCAGGAGCATTATCTGGATTTATATCTTCATAGGCATACACATTATTTCCTCTAGTGATGGTAAATTCTGCACCTTCTACCCCATTAGTATCATGCCAACCAAAAGGAGATGCTATTGTATTTTGAGGATCTACTACTAATTGATTTGTGCCATGATTTGGGCTTTCTACTGGAAGCGGGAATACATTATATTGTTCACCTGCTAAAAGTTCATTAGCAATAATTTCTTCTCGAACACCAAAGCCAGAAATAAATGTATTAGTAGTTACAGATGAACTTTCATGATCATGATTTTCGAATGTACAATTAACTACCCAGTCATGTTGTTGAAGAAGCGTTCCATTAAGTGCGTCTACACGAACACTGTACCAATGCTTAGCATCTGTAGTATGAATACTTAAGTCCCAAGCAAGTCTAATTGTATGATCTTCCATAGATTGATACACCAATTTTACAGGAACTTTTTCTAAAGACACACCACCTTGTGTTAAAACAAATTCTTGTGAAGAAATGGTTTGATCTAACGAGAAATTAGCATTTCCCAAACCTAAAGAAGTCGCTGCATTAGAAGCTGCTTGAATAGGCGACAATACTGGAGAGACTACATTTACTCTAGATGCAATATCACTTTGCAAGTTATTTGCTACATGAATAATTATACCATCTTTGAAAGCAACATTTATAACACCATTAAAAATTTCGATGTTATTTATTTTTTGGATAGCATACACATGTGTTGTATTGCTTTTCTTGCTAAACACTTCATTTTGGATAGTTAACCCTGAAATATCTTGATCCGTAATTCCAAAGACATTTTTGTTGGTCTCTAAATGATTTTTAATAAGTATACCATAATCTTGCGCACTTAAGGCAGAGGTAAAAATAACCACACACAAGGCAAGAAGTAGTTTGTAGGATTTTAACATTTTATTTACATTTTAAATTAACTATAAAAGTAATTTCCTATACATTGTTATTAAAATTGAATCAATTGTTTTTAGAGTGCATTTCAGAAGAAAGGTGTATTTAAATTCTAAAAAAAACACGAATACATAGTTATGTTTTTTTTGTTGTCCAATACTTACTTCACAAGAGATTAATGAATAATTAAGTAATTTCTAGTTATTGATATAACAGTAAATAGTATACTAGTAAAGATGTTTGTGAACCTCTTTCTGAAAGTTATCTATCAAAATACTATTGGTGAGCATAATTTATACGCTTTAACGCTATGCTCTCCCTTTTGGTCGTGAATCTCGCAAGCTCGATTTCGCGAAAGCGTACTTCTACATACATCATAGTAAAAAGTCCTACTCTTAAAACCTATGAAAAAGGAAATCTTTATCATTATGGCTAGAGTATCTGATTATATTTTTTTAATGAAAAAGCTGTTAATTTCATTTTAACATTTTTTTTAGTAAATTTAACATTCCTCAATATAAATTTCTAATTATGAAAAAACTAACCCATTTTTTAATTATCGCACTTTCAATAGGAGTTTTTTCTTGTACTAACAAGAAGAAAGAAGAAGCAGAAACAAAAGCAGCAGTAGAACAAATTGAAGCTGTAGAAAGTGAAATTGAAAACGTTTCTAAAGAAATAGAATCTAAAGCCAGAGAACTAGAAGATTCTTTAGAAGAACTGGACGGTATTTAATTAAAAACAAACTATTCCAGTATTACATTCCATTCATTTAAATATACAATATAAATTATGAAATATATTAAATTCATATTTATAGCATTATTCATATGTGCTATAAGCAATCAAGAAATCATTGCACAAGGAAAATCAAATGTCGCTAAAGAAAAAGCACAGCAATTAAAGAAAAAAGGTAAAGACAAAGCTGAAGTAGCTAAACAAAAAGGTAAAGACAAAGCTGAAGAAGCCAAACAAAAAGGTAAAGACAAAGCTGAAGAAGCCAAACAAAAAGGGAAGGATAAGGCTGAAGAAGTTAAAGATAAAGAGCTAGACAAAGCCGAAAAAGCCAAAGAAAAGGCTAAAGGAAACGCTTATGGTAAAGATAAAAATGGTTTGTCTGGAAAAGAATTTGGATTAGTAAGAGCAGAAGAAGCTAAAAACAAAATAAAAGAAAAAGAGGAAATGCTAACTAAAGAAAGGGTGAGAATATCTAAGGGACGAGAGAAAATTGCAGCTGCTAGAGAAAGGCTTATAAAATTAAAAGAAAAAACTGGAGAAGATGCATTAACTCCCGAGGAAATTGCTGAAAAAGAAGCTAAAATTACAAGAGCAGAGGAAAAACTAAGTGCACTAGAAGCTTCTATACAAAACGGAAAAGAAAAGTTGCAAAGTGAAAAACAAAAGTTACAGAGTGTCTATAAAAAAGAAGAATAAGCACTTAAATAGTACATAGAGTTTACAATAAAGAGGCTGTCTAAAAAGTCAAGACAGCCTCTTTATTATTTAGGTAGGTATCTAGTTATCTGAAAGTTATTCTCAAATACGCAATTCTCAGCGGAGTTTAAAAACCTCTTTAGACACTCCCTTTATTATTTATTATAATTAAACATCCACATAAAACGTCAACCCATTCATATCTGGATCAAAAAAGGCAAACTCCCGAGTGCCCCAAGATGTTTGTTTTAAGGAAGTTTGTTCGTGGAAGACATTCTTAGTTTTATACTCCTCATATAAAGCGTCTATGTCCTGGATGACAAAACGTAGCGAAGAAGCATTCATTTGCTTCCAGTTAGATGCATCATGCCACTGTAAATGAATCTCAATACCATCACGCGTAATTCCTGCGTACATAGGATTGTGTTGATCATCGGCGAAGGCTATTTGAAATCCTAATTTTTCTACATAATACCGTAATGAGGCTACTACATCCCGTACAGGAAGTACTGGATGAACTGTTTGTATATAGCCTTTTGCCATGGTTTATAAATTAGGTACTGCGTTGAGTTCGGTTTTTACTTGATTATATTCGGTGATCATTTCTGAAACAATCTGACCTGCTGGTTTGATATCATGAATCAATCCTGATATCTGACCAATTTCTAGTTCGCCATCTTCCAGATCACCTTCAAACATACCACGTTTTGCACGCGCACGTCCTAAGAGTTCTTTGAGCTGCTCTGGGGTGGGTGATGTTTGATATAAGTCAGCTAACTGAGTATAGAACTTATTCTTGATTAAACGCACAGGTGCCAGTTCTTTCAATGTCAAAACAGTATCTCCTTCTTTTGCATCTACAATCGCTTGTTTAAATAACTGATGTGCGCTCGATTCTTCACTCGCGGCAAATCGGCTACCTACTTGTACACCATCGGCACCTAATACCATAGCCGCAAGCATTCCTCTTCCTGTTCCTATTCCTCCCGCAGCAATTAACGGAATATCAAGCTGTTCTTTTACCATTGGAATCAACGTGAGTGTGGTTGTCTCTTCACGACCATTATGACCTCCAGCTTCAAAACCTTCAGCAACCACGGCATCAACACCTGCAGCTTGTGCTTTCAATGCAAACTTGACACTACTAACTACATGTACGACTTTGACATTGTGCTTTTTAAGATGTGCTGTCCACAGTTTTGGATTCCCAGCACTTGTAAATACAATAGGCACTTTATAATCTACAATCGTTTTCATATGCTCCTCTATATTTGGATAGAGCATCGGGATATTAACCCCAAAAGGTTTATCGGTGGCTTTTTTACATTTCTCTACGTGTTCTACCAATACTTCTGGATACATAGAAGCGGCTCCTATCAATCCTAATCCTCCTGCATTACTTACGGCACTTGCGAGGCGCCATCCGCTATTCCAAATCATTCCGCCTTGGATAAGCGGATATTCTATTCCAAATAAATCTGTGATTTTTCCCACTATTGTTTGATCAGCTTTTGTGTTGTAGAACGTTCTGAATCTTGTATTTGTATGATGTATACCCCTGAAGTCAATGTATTAACATTAATGCTATTATTGGTATTGGTAATCTCTTTTGTTAAGACTCGCTTCCCTAATAAATCATAAACAATAACTGTTGCTTGTGAGTTTCCTTCAGGAAATTGTACTTGAAAGATACTATTGGCAGGATTAGGTGATACGGTATACGCTTTCGCGAAAGCGGACTCCTCAACACTCAATACCACTTCATTAAACGCATCTTCAAAATTTGGGATTCCATACCCCATTTGTGCGGTGGGGTTATTAAATAAGTGCGCTGACTCGCGTACAAATTGCATAATTTCTGCATTGGTACGTTCTGGAAAAGCTTGCCATAAACTCGTTACAGCTCCTGCCATAATAGGCGAACTAAAACTTGTTCCACTACTGGTATCAACATTTCCATTAGCAGTAATAACAGCGCTATTCTGTCCTTTTGCCATAACATCTGGCTTCACACGGCCATCACTAGAAGGACCAATACTACTAAAACTCACATAATTCCCGTTGCTATCTACAGCTCCTACAGTAAGAGCACCAGGTGCATCTGCCGGAGCCGCAATCATACCTGTACCAGAATTTCCTGCACTTGTTACGAGAAGCATTCCTTTTTCAAAGGCGATATTAGAACCTCTAGAAATAAAAGCGGTTTGTCCATCCATATCTTCATAGGTATGACTATAGGCTGGATTATCATATGCACGATATCCTAATGAAGTATTAATGACATCAACGCCTAAACTATCTGCACGTTCTGCAGCTTCTACCCAATAGGACTCCTCTACAGGGTTTTCACTATTGACATCTTCTGTACGGAAACAGTATAAGAATGCATCTGGAGCTGTACCTACAAATTGATCTTCTATAAAACCAACGATATCACTAGCAGTGCGTGTACCATGACTACTATTTGAAAAGGCAAACTCATCATCTACACGGTCTACAAAGTCATATCCATCTAAAAGACGTCCATTATCGCGAACTCTAGCGAAACCCGCATTGGTATCTACACCTGGAAAACCAGAATCCAATACCGCAACGATCATCCCAGCACCTGTAAAGTCTTGCTGATGTAAAAACTCAGCGCTTAGCATAGTGACTTGGTTTTCGGTGGCACCATAATTATAATCAACAAGCTGCTGACCATTAGTATCCTGAGGATCGTCTTTTACAAATCCAAACCCATCTGATGATCCTGTTAAACTATTTAAACTATCATCTGCAAACTCAATACTATCTACAAACTGTAAGCTTCCTAATGCATCTATAGCTTCTTGTGAACCACGTACGTGTACACAGTTAAACCATTTTGATTTTGCTAATACGATAATCCCAGCTTGTTGCTTTACTTGTGTAATGTATGATTCATTGACAGGAACATCACGTTCATCAATAACAACGCCATGCATTTCTTTTCTGTCAATCGCTTCTTGTGTAAGGATACTAATAGGGTTTGCAATGCTTTCTGCAACGTTTTCTTTATCTGCAAAAAACACCCATGCATCTTCTTGTGCGAATGTAATAATAGGAATAAGTAGGAGTACCCAGGGTAATAATCTTTTCATAATCTATAGTTTTTTTATAAAGTTACGAAATAACTCCCGATCCTAGACATGATATTCCATGATACCATGCAACAAATTGCCCTTCGGCAATAGCAGTTTGCGGATTATCAAAGATTACATACATCCCTCCTTCTACTCGATACAAAGTTGCTTTCTCTAAAGGTTGTCTATAGCGTATGCGTGCTTCAACCTCCATAGTCTCATCTACAGCGAGTGTTAAGTCTTCACGTATCCAATGGATTTCTTCTTCTCTTACAAAGAGTCCTTTACGATATAATCCAGGGTGGCTTTTACCTTGTCCTGTATAAATAACATTTTCTTTTACGTCTGTTTCAATCACAAATAAAGGTTCGGCGGTTCCTCCTACAGCAAGTCCTTTACGTTGTCCTTTTGTAAAGTAATGTGCGCCTTGATGTTTGGCAACGACTTTACCGTCTGTAACACTATATACCGGTTTTTCTGCGAGTTGGGGTAAATCCGCTTTCGCGAAAGCGTTGCTAGCCACATCTTCACCCATCATTTGCGGTACAGCTTCTTTAGGAATCTCTACAATCACACCTTCTTTAGGTCGTAATTGCTGTTGAAGAAAATCAGGAAGACGAACTTTCCCTATAAAACATAAGCCTTGCGAATCTTTCTTTCCTGCTGTCACTAAATCTTGTGCTAATGCAATCTCACGTACTTCTGGTTTTTGGAGATGTCCAATAGGAAATAGTGTCTTTGCCAATTGCTCTTGCGATAATTGACACAGGAAATACGACTGATCTTTATTGGAATCGGCTCCAGCCAGTAATTGATGGATTTCTTTTCCATCTTTGACAATGGTTTCTTTCTGACAGTAGTGTCCCGTAGCCACATAATCGGCTCCTAAGCTTAATGCAATTTTCATAAATACATCAAACTTAATCTCACGATTACAAAGTACGTCAGGATTTGGGGTGCGTCCCATCTCGTATTCCTTGAACATATAATTCACAATACGTTCTTTATACTCTTCACTTAGATCTACTGTTTGAAAAGGGATGCCTAGTTTATTTGCTACCAACATAGCATCATTACTATCATCTAACCACGGACATTCATCCGAGATAGTTACTGAATCATCATGCCAGTTCTTCATAAAAAGACCAATGACATTATATCCTTGCTCTTTTAATAAATAGGCAGTTACACTACTATCTACGCCTCCACTAAGACCTACAACTACTGTTTTCATAATTTATGCCCGCGTAGGCGGGTATTCCTTCATTCCCGTTAAAACGGGAATCTCATGTTATTAATTTATTCCCGTCCTTCGACTATCGTTCAGGATAAACTCCGGTAGGAATGTTTTCATATCCACGAAGGTGGATATCTCATCATTTTAGTTCTAATTTCTTTGGTATACGCTTTCGTACTTCAGCAATCTCAGCGTGACAACTTATCTATTTTCTACTTTATACGCTTTCGTACTTCGACAAGCTCAGTATAAACTTCTTCGTCATTTCATTCCTTTAAAGCACATATAACTTCATTTGAAATACATTGCAAAATTACGCAATTATTTACCGTAGAACTATTCCTTTATTTGACAAGTTTTGTATCTGGATATGCTGCTTGCCATCCAAACCAGAACGCATTAAATGTATGGATTCTAGGTCGTACTTCACCCGAACTATTTTCTATACGATCTTCATATATCGTCCATGTATCTCCGCGTAGATCTGTTGCGGTGCTATGTTGATCGTATTTTTTGAAATTTAAATTGGTTGCATCATAGACTCTATTGGCTCCCGTCTTATCTGTAAATACGACAAATCGAGTATCTCCAATGGTAGATTGATATACAGGGTTCTTTTTAAGGTATTTTACAGAAATAGCCAACGGTTGCTCAGGATACTCTGGAAGTCGGATTGCGAGTATGGATTGTTTGTTTTTTAATTTTCCATCTACCGATGGGACATTAAACATCAAGTTGTCATCTGCAAAATAGGCTTGGTAAGCAACGCCTTCTCCATAATCACGTTGGTATCCTGTATTTACCGAAAGTACTTGTGTTTCTGGGTGACGTTTTTTCCATTCTCCCCAGGTTGTAGTGACTACGCTTAGATACTTCATTTGAATTCCCTTTCCAACAAGAGGTCCTACAACGGGTTTTCCTTCTAAGGTGCTCCAAAGGGATTGTGTAGCCTGATCATACATCAATTTATTGGATCGGTATAAAAAACCGCTAGTTCCCATTTGATGTACTGTCCCATTTACCTCACTTTTATAAAGAATTACAGTACCGCATAATGTACAATAAACACCTGTCACTGGGATTCCTCCTACTTCATCTACAAACATTTCATGCCATGCTAATATGCGTTTAGGGTACGCTCTTGCATCTCCATTAACTTCAATACCAAATACAATATGATCATCTTCAAGGTAGCGTGCACGGTTTGCAGGAATCATTGGAGGATTTCGTAACGGCGGAATACCATCTTGTTGCACACCACCCCATCGTATTTCATCCAAACGAATCAAACTACCTTCCTGTCTCCCTTGAAAATAGTTTTCAAATTTAGCATCTAATGATTTATGAAGTTGTGATTTAAAATACGCATACTCGGGAAGTATTTTCTGTTCTTTATTCCAAACGTATTCATACCATTTATTAAAATCGAGTCCAAAATTCTGTCCAGTTTTTTTCTGTAATAACAACGCCATCTTTAGACCTACATCGGTAGAATACCCAAAATACATGACTTCCAATGCCATGATTTCAAATTCAGGTTTCCAGTTTTTTTCAATGGTTTTTAATACCTTTTCTTGCGCAGCCCGGCTAGATGTAGTTACGATATCTAAAAAATAATGTATCTCACTATTAGGAGCTACTTCTTGAGCTTGTAGTGATACCATTGAAGAAAGACTAGCTAATACTCCTATAAAGAGTATCAGTGATACTTTATTTATACTTTGTAACATAGCTTTTCTTTTAAAAGTCGTTACAAGTAGTAAGTGCTAACGTTTACTAACAGAATTTTAACCTGGATTAATGAACACCTCCTATTTTATTAAGGGGGAATTTAACGGTTTTCTCTAGTTTTCCATTTTTATAGTATTTCCAAGTACCGTGTTTCTTATTATCCTTATAATTTCCTTCACGCATAAGAACACCTTCTAGATCGTATAACTTTACAGGTCCTTGTAATTTGCCATTAAGATGTGTATAGGTTTTTACGACAATTCCTTTTTCTGAATAATGAATTTCTTCTCCATTTTCTTTTCCTTGCACATACATTATACGCTGGGCAACAGCTCCGTTTTCGTAGTAAACAATACGTTCGCCATCTAAAAGATTATTGGCATACATCTCTTCTGTCATGACCGTAATTCCATCTTGATGATAATAGACCCACTTCCCTTCACGAGATCGTTCCTTCATTTTCCCTTCACTTACTTTTTTCCCAGCGGTTGTATAAAAAATTACTTCTAAAAGTATATCTCCTTCTGTATATTTTTTGACAGCTGTGGCATGCCCTCCTTTTCTATCGTAGAATTTAAAAACTCCTATTTCTTTCCCATGATCAAAAACTCCTTCATATCGCAACTGTTTTGTTCCATCATAGAATTTATGCCACTTTCCATGCTTTTTATTATTCTCATCTACCTTGTTAAACTCTTGCGCATTTCCTAAAAAACAAATGAAAATACTGCATAGATAAAAAATAAAATTACGTTTACTCATTTTATGAAAATTAAAACAATGATTTGTTTGTGATACACATATATTTGCAAAAATAATAAGTATCAATTATGAAAAAAATTTTACTAAATACTAAGATACTATTCTTAGTTATAACGGCAATAGGTATTATTTCGTGTGCTGATGATGATGATAATGGTAACATTATTGACAACACACCTAGTAATACTATTTTGGACGTTATTATAAACAATCCAAATTATAGTTCTTTTCTTCAAGCTTTAAGTCAAACAGGTGTAAATGCTACGGTAGCAGGTAATGGTACTTTTACTGTATTTGCTCCTAATAACGCGGCTTTTGATGCTTTTTTAGGAGGCACTGCTATAGAAGATGTAGACAACGCTTTACTTACACAGGTAGTATTAAATCACGTTATAAACACTGAACTTTTTGCTGCAGATCTTACTACAGGATATCAAAAAACACTTGCTACAGAAGATGCATCAAATGCGACTATAGACATGTATATTGATACTGCAAATGGTGTTACTCTTAATAACCAATCTTCAGTAATAGCAGCAGATATAGACGCAGACAATGGTGTTTTACACGAGGTAGATATGATTATCGATCTTCCAACTTTAGCAACGTTTGCAACTATAGATCCTTCCTTAGACATACTAGAAGCTGCTTTAACGGATGAAGGAAATACAACATTTACTGATTTATTATCAGATACATCTTTAGATTTTACAGTTTTTGCACCTACAAATGATGCGTTTACAGCTTTCTTAGATGGGGCAACTTTAGATGATATTGATAATGATGTTCTAGGACAAGTGCTTTCTAATCATGTAATTCCAGGGACAGTAGCTATTTCTACTTCTTTAAGCAATTCATATATAAATACTGCTGCTGTATTTAATGGAGATGTAAATGCTCCTATCACTATGTATGTAAATACTGACAATGGTGTATTGCTTAATGGGGCTTCTTCTGTAACGCAAGCAGATATTGTTACTTCAAATGGGGTGATTCATATGGTAGATACTGTTATTCCTCTTCCTGATGTTACAACTTTTGTATTTGCAGATCCTAATCTTTCTATTTTATTAGAAGCAATTATGGCAGATCCAAATGTAGATTATATAGCAGCTTTACAAGCTCCTATAGGAGAAGGCGCTACTCCATTTACAGGTTTTGCTCCTACTAACGATGCATTTACAAATTTGTTTACAGATCTTAATGTAACTGGAATTTCTGATATACCACTTATGGATTTATCTACAATTGTAGAATTACATAATATCATTAATATGAATATTAGAGCCGATGAATTAACAGCTATGGACGGAATGAGCTTTACCACTTTTTCTGGTATTGATATTACTATAGATGCTACAACGCCTGCTATAATAGGTCCTGATGGAGAATCAAGTCTTTTACTTATGACTGATTTACAAACTGCAAATGGTGTCGTTCATACTCTTGACAGAGTTATTAGAAACTAGCTAGAAGAAACATATTTTACATTAAAAACTTCGGTACTTATAAGTATCGAAGTTTTTTTATGGGCATTTTTCACTAGATAATCAGTTAGTTACAGTCTACTTATTATATGTTTTCATAAAAAGTGGCGCAAATAACATCCAAAAAGATATTCTTGACCGTATATAAATTGATTGCAGTCACTAATAGTCTCTATTTAATCAGCCAAAACCCTTTTATTATTTAAAATATTCCCTTGATATTTTATCGCTTTACATTTTAAATAATAAAAACACTCACAACTATTATTACAAAATTTAAATTTTGTTTAACTATTTTAACTTTATTTTAAACATTTTATTTGTTTAACTATTTTAAATTTATGTTAAACAAACAAACACAATATCTATGAAAACATTAATTAATTATGTAAAAATTGCTGTACTCGTTATAGCCTTCACAGGAGTTACTTCTTGTAGTGATGATGATGATAATGGACCTATCATCGAAAATAATTCAAACACAATAGCTGACATTGTTACTAACAATCCCGATTTTAGTTCTTTATTAGCTGCATTACAGCAAACTGGACTCGATGCAACACTTGGAGGGAATGGGAATTTTACTGTTTTTGCTCCAACCAATGCAGCATTTGATACATTTTTAGGAGGTACTCCTTTAGCAGATGTAGACAATGATGTATTAACACAGTTATTACTAAATCATGTCCTTAACGTAGAGCTTGCTTCTACCGCACTCTCTACTGGATATCAAAAGAATCTAGCAACAGAACCATCAAGTGGAGCTAATATAGATATGTACATAGATACAACGAGTGGAGTTGTTATTAATGGACAATCAACAGTATCAACTGCTGATGTAGATGCCGATAATGGGATTGTACATATTGTAGACACTGTCATTGAACTTCCAACGATCGTAACATTTGCAACTACAAATCCTGCGTTAAGTTCATTAGTTGCTGCGCTTACAGATGAAGGAAATACAGCTTTTGTAAACTTACTTTCAGATACAAGTGGAGATTTCACAGTATTTGCTCCTACCAATGATGCTTTTACAACCTTTTTAGATGGTGCTACCTTAGGTGATGTCGATAATGATGTACTTGCACAAGTATTATCTAATCATGTAATTCCAGGGGCAGTCGCTGTTTCTAGTTCTTTAAGCAATTCATATGTAAATACAGCAGCAGTATTCAATGGTGAAATAGATGCTCCAATAAATATGTATATTAATACAGATGATGGTGTTACACTTAACGGTGTATCTAATGTTATTATAGCTGATATTGTAGCTGTAAATGGGGTTGTTCATGTTGTAGACGCTGTAATAGGATTGCCAGATGTAACGACATTTGCAACTGCAGATCCAACATTCTCATCATTAGTAGCTGCATTAACTGCCGATGCTTCTTTTAATTATGTAGGTGCGCTACAAACTCCAAATGGAACAACTCCAGCTCCTTTTACTGTATTTGCACCAACAAATGATGCTTTTGCTGCATTACTAACAGACTTAGGACTTACTGAATTAAGTGAAGTTCCTACAGCTACTCTTGCTGCTACGTTAGAATTACATGTAGTTGCTGAAACAAATGTAAGAGCTGAAGATCTTTCTGGAATTGATGGTGCTGATGTACCAACACTAGGCGGAGGACTTATTACGATAGATGCTGCAACTCCTGCAATTATAGATCCTGATGGAGGTAGTAATGGAATCATTGTTACTAATGTACAGGCTGCAAATGGAGTAATCCACGCGATTAACCGTGTAATAAGAGATTTATAATCCATAATTAGTCCCTTACTGGCAACCAACTTATATGATTACCAACACAATCTCTCGCCAGTATGGTTAAAAGCTTCGATATTTTCAGTTATATCGAAGCTTTTTTTATGTCTTATAATTAAAATAACATTAGCATATTTACTAAGCTAATGCCGGATATGTAAAAAGTAAAAGATGTATCAAATTAAATAAAACATGCAAAAGCATTGATGCTTCTATTCTTTTAGTTTTATAATAAATATAACCATAAAAAAGTCCCGCTACTGATGCAAGGACTATATATATTATTCCGCCGTTATAATGTGCTAATCCAAATGCTAGTGAAGCAACTAACAAACTAATCGCTAACGCATATTTAGAGGATACTGCGTCGTAAACCCTTTGCTGAATAAGTTTTCTAAAAATGGCTTCTTCTGCCAGACACGTAAAAAATAGATTGACTACAATCCATACAGGCATAAAATAAGGAAGCTTAGGTTCAAATTTAGAATACCCTAATACAGTAGCTAAGACAAAAAATAGCAATGCCATAAGTAGCAGATGAATCACTAATTGCTTTGCAATAAATAGCACATTCACTTTTAAATATTTAAAACTAAACCCTATAATAAAAATTCCAACAGCTGTTTTATCTAAATTAAAATAAAGACTATAAGGAACAGCGTGAGGACTTAATCTAACAGCATTTACATATTTATAATTATGAAAGCCAAGAAATGAAAAATGAAGCATCAAAGGAATGGATAGTATAAGTATAGAAAAGAAAACGTATTTATTTTTTGTCTGATAATAGTAGTGTATTATATATCCTACGATACCAATATATATAACTGATATCAATGAAGCGCTTTCAAATACTAAAGCAAATAGGAATGATAGTGTAAGGAAAAATAACCAGAGTGGTATTTTATTGAAAATCTTATACGTAAACCAAATAGAAATAACACTTACAAATAAGAAACCATACGTCAGAATAATTGTTATATCCATAATATCTATGTCATTTCAAAACTAACTGTTATTATAACAATGACCTAATACAAATACTTGATTTTAATTATCTTCTCCATTTGTTGTTATGTTATCAAAATAATATAAAAACTAACAATACCCCTTCAGAAAGCAACACATAGGTAATACTCAATTAACATCATCACAACAAACGTTACCTACTTTTAGTATACTTATTATTAAGTGTTTAAAATGAAAAACACATCTTTCGTTATTATTTTAATGAGTTGTTTGATTATAATGGCCTTTTTATGTATGCCATCCCATCATATCCTTAAATCAGGTAGTATTTCTTTTAAAAGTATGAATGCTCAAAAAGACGAATTTACCATACAAACAACTTCTGTTATTTTTCCTAATACTTATATTTATTTTACAGATACTGAATGGAATGGTACTCATTTTGGAATTGATGAACATACATTGCTTTGGAATTCTGGAGAAGATAGTATTCCGTTAGGTAGTATTATTTATTTTAAGAGTTTCGCATCACATACTATATCCTCTATTGGTAGTACTTAAGGGATATTGAAAATAGCTTCTAAAAAGGAAGCTATTTTCGCCTACCAAGGAACAGCTAGAATGCCCACTCACTTTATTGCAGGCATCGCTTTTAACCCATCTGACTATGGAACATTAGAAAATACAGGACTCATTATAGATTGTACTGCATTTGTTCTTCCTTAAAGATAGCAACTAAAAAAGGTGGCACTTGATTAAGTACCACCTTTTATATCTTAAAAAGAGCAACTAATTATTTCCCTTTAGCGTTCTTTTGCTTTTCAGCTTGCTCCATGATCTCTGCCATTTTCTTTTGGAAACGACCTTGTTTTTTAGGCTTTGCCTTCTTTACTTCAATTTTTGCTTTAATCTTCTCTTCATCAATAATATACTTCTTGATCACTAAGATAATTCCAATAGTAATAAGGTTTGAAATGAAGTAATACAAACTCAATCCACTCGCATAATTATTAAAAAAGAATAACATTAATAATGGGGAGAAGTACATCATATACTTCATCATTTTCCCCATATCTGGCATTCCTTCTTGTGTAGGCTGTTGCATCGCTTGATTTCCTGTTGTTAATCGCATAGAGAAGAAAATAGTCACTGCTGCAAGAATTGGAAATAAACTTATGTGGTTCCCATAAAAACTTGAAATGATAGGGATATTAAAATCCCAAGAAAAAATAGCATCATAAGAACTTAAATCTTCAGCCCATAAGAAACTCTTTCCTCTTAAATCAAATGCAGATGGGAAGAATGTGAATAGTGCATAGAATACGGGTATTTGTAAAAATGCAGGCAAACAACCTGCGGCAGGACTGGCTCCAGCTTTACTATATAAGGCCATTGTCTCCTGCTGTTTCTTCATGGCATTATCCTTATACTTTTCTCCAATAGCAGCAATCTCTGGCTTAAGCACTTTCATTTTTGCTTGAGACACATATTGCTTGTACTGTACAGGAGATAATAACAATTTAATAGATATAGTCATTAAAATAATAGCAATACCTGCTGGTAAAAATCCAGTTAAGAATCCAAAAAACGGAATAACTAAATATTTATTTAAGAATCCAAAAATCCCCCACCCTAATGGCATGGCTTCATCTAGATTACGATCATATTCTTTTAAGATTTTATAATCCGTAGGACCGTAATACATATTCATTGCATAGTTTAACTCTCCATTTTTAGGTTCTAGTAAAAGATCTGCTTTATATTCCTTTGTAAACTCTGTTTCTTGGTCAGCATCTTCTGCTATTTTAAATAAATCAGTAGACGTTAGTTTCGCTTCTTTAAATGGTGTATCTGTTAACAGCATAGAACTAAAGAAATGCTGGCGATAATTCATCCAAGAAAGATCTTTTCGAATCTCATCATCTTCCCCCATTTGACTCAATTTATCTGTTTTCCCATCCTCATACTCATACGTAAGTCGCGTATAACGGTTTTCATACTTAATACTTTTAGCATGGCGCATTCCTTTAAAATCCCATTGCAAACGCATAGGCTGACTTGTATTAAACACACGAGAAAGCCCCTGTGATTTTAGCCCAAAGTCAAGCATATAATCTCCTTGCTTCAACTCGTATCTATACTCTAAAAACTCTGTAGATGATACTTTTAAACGCATCGTTAAGACTTCATTGTCCCCATTTTTAGAAAGCACAGGTTCAAAGAATAGATCTTTTGTATTCAGATTACGATTATCTGTCGTATTAAAAGAAATATTAAATTGGCTATTTCCATCTTTAATTAAGTATACGGGAATAGAATCATAGGTTTTATGTTGTAATAAAGTAGCCTTTACAATGTGTCCTCCTTTATTACTTACTTCTAGTTCTAGTACATCATTTTTCACAACCGTAACACCATCTCTAGCTGTAGGTAGTGTTCCTGAATATGCAAAAGCACCTAGTCTATTTTGCAATTGAGAACGCCCAATAGAATCTGTTGGTGCAACGGTATTTGTAAATTCTTGCGTTGCAACTGCTGGAGTTTCTTGTGTTTGTGCTTCTTGCACTTGTTCCTTCTTTGCTTCTTCTCGAGCTTCAATCTCTTCAGGAGTAGGCCTTGTATACATGATGTATATGATAATAAGCCCCATTAAGAGCATTCCTATAACTGAAGTTCTATCAAATTTTTTCATTAATTGGTGTTGTATAAATCGCTTTTGCGAAAGTAGTATTTCTTACAAGAGATAGCAATTCTATCTCCAAACGTTTATTTTATGCCATAGTGACACTATTTTTTTGTCGAATGTGTTAATGCAGCTTTTACAAATGCCACAAATAATGGATGTGGATTTGCTACTGTACTCTTATATTCTGGATGGTATTGTACACCTACAAACCATGGATGATCTGGCAATTCAATAATTTCAACAAGTCCTGTATTAGGATTTGTTCCTGTTATTTTCATGCCTGCGTCTTCCAATTGGCTTCTATATGCATCATTAAATTCATAACGATGGCGGTGACGTTCTTCTATAACATTCTTCCCATATACACCGCTAACAATACTGTCTTCAGCAAGTGCACATTCCCAAGCTCCTAAACGCATGGTTCCGCCCATATCAGTGATACTTTTCTGCTCTTCCATCAAATCTATTACAGGATATGGGGTTTTGGCATCCATTTCGGTAGAGTTCGCTTTCGCGAAAGCGCACACATTCCTACCATATTCTATTACCGCCATCTGCATTCCTAAACAAATTCCTAAAAACGGAATCTTATGCTCACGTGCATATTGTACCGCTTTAATTTTTCCTTCAATCCCACGTTCTCCAAAACCTGGAGCCACAAGCACACCATCTAGTTTTGAGATTTTATTTTTAATCACCTCATCACTGATGTACTCACTATGTATACTCTCTACTTTTACTTTCACCTCATTTTCTGCACCCGCATGAATAAAAGCTTCTAGTATCGATTTATAAGAATCCTGAAGTTCTACATACTTTCCTATAAGTCCTATTGTAACCTGCGATTTTGGATTTTTATGTTTGGTTAAAAATTCGTTCCAACGCGTTAATGTAGGAACCGTTGTATCGTCCAATCCTAGCTTAGTCAATGTAATTTTATCTAGTCCTTCCTCAAGCATGAGATTAGGTACATCATAAATAGTACTCGCATCTATAGATTCTATAACAGCTTCTTGCTCTACATTACAAAAACGCGCTAATTTAGAACGTAATTCATCATTGAGTTTATGTTCTGTACGACATACTAATATATCTGCTTGAATCCCACTTTCCATGAGTGTTTTCACACTATGTTGCGTTGGTTTTGTCTTTAATTCTCCAGCTGCAGCAAGGTATGGGATAAGTGTCAAGTGTATCACAAGTGAATTTTGTTTCCCTAGCTCCCATTTAAGCTGACGTATACTTTCTATATATGGAAGTGACTCAATATCTCCTACAGTCCCTCCTATCTCAGTAATCACGATATCATAATCGCCACTCTTCCCAAGTATTTGGATACGTTCTTTAATTTCATTAGTAATATGAGGAATTACTTGAACAGTCTTTCCTAAAAACTCTCCTCTACGTTCTTTATCTATCACACTTTGATAAATACGTCCTGTGGTTACATTGTTTGCTTGTGAGGTAGGAACATTTAAAAAACGCTCATAATGTCCTAAATCCAGATCAGTTTCAGCGCCATCATCTGTTACGTAACATTCGCCATGTTCATAAGGATTAAGAGTTCCTGGATCAATATTGATATAAGGATCTAATTTTTGAATTGTTACTCTGTGACCTCGTGCTTGTAAGAGTTTTGCTAGGGATGCGGCAATGATACCTTTACCCAAAGAAGATGATACTCCGCCCGTTACGAAGATGTATTTTGTCGTTGCCATTAATGGAAATCTATGATTCGTTTACGGGGCGTAAAGGTACATAATTTTGTAAGTAGAAGCGGTATTTTTAGAGGGTTATTTTTAGTTGTATTTATAATTATTAAGATATACACGATGTCTATTAATTGAATAACATACATCTCCCATCTAGTACTTTGAATTAAGAACTAAAATTATAAAGACTCTATTCCTTTTAGAATTTTAAATTGTAATATAGCGTATATAACTAACCATAATCAGAAAATTATATGAATAGATATGTAGAAGCATTTAAAAGGTATGCAGAATTTAATGGTAGATCAAGAAGAGAGGAATATTGGATGTTTATTGTGTTCAACTTTTTGTTTTCTATTGTAGCATTTGCACTAGATCACATCTTTGGTATTGCTTTACGAGAAATTGGATATGGCCCAGTTTACATTTTATATGGGCTCGTCGCTTTTATTCCTGGATTAGCTCTTTCCGTTCGTAGACTGCATGATGTTGGAAAAAGCGGTTGGATGCTACTCATTGCTCTTATTCCTTTAATTGGTGCTATCTGGTTACTTGTATTATTTGCAACAGAAGGAGAAGCTACAGATAATCAATATGGTCCTAATCCAAAAGCAACATATGATCATATAGGAGAAACAACTCAGGAAGTAGCTACAGGAAGTGATCATCTAATCTTGTTTGTAGTGATTTGGCTTGTCTTTTCAAGATTCTTTTATTTTTTAATCCCTATAGTAGATATTGATTTTTATTCTACAGAAGTTTATAGAATTATTAGTGTTCTATTTTCTATTATTTGGGGAGCTATTCCTGTAGTATTAGCATTATCGATAAAAGATAAAAAGAAACAAACCATCCTTTTTGTTCTTGCAGGTATCTATGCATTAATGACTATTATAGAAATTGTACAGAACTTTACAGGAAGTTTTTTTTACTAAAAAACATAAAAAATGCCAGAATCAATATTCTGGCATTTTTTATATGTCTTATATTAAACTACACGTTAAAAAGGAAATGCATCACATCACCATCGGCTACGATATAGCCTTAAAAGAATAAAACGGAAAATTCCATAAAATTTGTGCTTCGCAAATACAAATTTTATGGAATAACCACCCTAGCAATTAGGT
>NZ_CANLNH010000017.1 GCF_947492535.1 uncultured Dokdonia sp.
GGCGCGTAGCTCAGTTGGTTCAGAGCACTTGGTTTACACCCAAGGGGTCAGGGGTTCGAATCCCTTCGCGCCCACAATACTTTCTCCAATGCACAAGAAGTTCGACTTGTAAAAATAGGGCGCGTAGCTCAGTTGGTTCAGAGCACTTGGTTTACACCCAAGGGGTCAGGGGTTCGAATCCCTTCGCGCCCACAAAGGCTTTCAGAAATGAAAGCCTTTTTTTATGCTCTTTTTTTACTTCATACACTAAAATTACATGTGGTCAGGCTTAAAATTTCAATGAAGGTTAATGTTATATTTTTTATATACTACTTCGACAGGTTCAGCATATCATTTCGCGAAAGCATATAAAGAACCTTACAGATTCCGAACCTTATATTTTCACACATTTAAAATACTATTAGAGTCTCTTACGATATACATAAAAAACGTTCTTCTTAGATTGAAGAACGTTTTTATTAGATTATGTATTTTTATGGTAATCGAGTTATAAGACCAGGTCGTTAAGTGATGTTGTAGAATATGATCACTTAAAGCGTACACACAATAAAAATGCTTATCGATGATTGAAGTAGTATCGAAACTTCCTGGCCTTACTAACTCACCCCAAGTTATAGTTCTCTTTTATTTGTTAGTATTGAGATTTTCTTCTGAATCTTTATATAGCTATTCATAGTTCTTATTCTAAATTATTTCAAGTGAGTAACTGTTATTTCTTCTTGTCAGTACCATATTAGGTAGTGCTATATAGCTATCATTAATTATGTTTCTTTATGATGATAAAATTAGATAAGTAGTAGCGTAAAAAATAACTAAAGGCATCGCGTTTTCAATAGTTTCAGTAGAACTGTTGGTTTGCTGAAACTACTGATTTTATGGAGGTTAAAATGTATAAATACTACTCTTAGATTGTATTTTTGTATCCAGGTGTTGTCATGATATTGACAGAAAATGATACGAGATTATTGATGTTGAAAAAGAATGTTTATGCGGTTATTGAGACACATTGATACCTTTATTGTATATATAAGAATCTAAATAAAAGAGTGATTTTTTTATAGCTTCACAAAATACTGTCCCGGCCGAAGGAGGCGTTATTGGTATCTCTTTACCACTTCTGCCAATAATACTACTCCTTCGGTGTCCGCTGGAAGGTTGAAAAAATACGCGTTTGTTAATTGTTCTTTAGTTAGAATTTTAGTGAAACTATTGATATTCAAATCATTGTGTTATTGTAGGACGTGTGATCTATACTACTTTTACATTCTTTTAAAAATAGGATAGCTCTATAAAAAGTAATACAGAGTATCTCAATTTAAATCCCACATAATTATTATAAGGCATTATAATACGTACTGGTCTTTTAGACGAGTGCTAAGCTTGATTTATAAAATAAAATACTAAACATAGATACGAATGAAACAAACTAGAAGTACTTTAAAAACATATTTCGAAACTGGAGATAGACCTACTGAGTTAGAGTTTATAGATCTTATTGATAGTATGGTTCTTGATGAGGATTTAGCAGGAGAATCTACTACAGAATACAGTTATTCAGATTTAAATACATTAATAGAAAACAATGCGTTGATAGTAGGGAAAAAGTATACGATTTCTGATTATCAAACACGTTATTATATTGAAGGGACAAATACTACTAATATAAATAGAACTGCATCTAGCTCAGGTACAATTTCTGGTTTTGCTTTTTTTGATCCACCACTCACAGAGATTAGTAATGGTACTCCTATTGAAGTTGTAAGCTTGCCTGATGACTATGCAGGAGATATCAAAGTAGGCGATACGGCAGAAGTTACTAGTTTGTTTTCTGCTTTTTTCATGAAATTCACAAATGGTTTACAAAATGTACCTGGAGCAGTATTTAGTTTTTCTATAAAACGTTTTGATACTATAGATGAAGATGCCGTTGTTTTAGATGCTAATCTTAAAATAATGATGAAGCCTAATGGGGTTATTAATACAGAAGTACATGATGGTACTCCCTATATGGAAATGACTGCCAACGAGAATAGGGCAGTGCCTACAGAGAAAATATTAGTAACCGCTATCTCTGGAAATACATTTTCATTACAAGCAGAGAGTGTTACGTTCCCTGGAGAATTACTGGAATACGATTTTACAGATGTAGATATTAAAAATGAAGATGATGTGGTTATTGGTAAGCGTAACGGAATCATTAAAAGAAGAATCTCTGCAAATAGACTTATAGATGTCAATAAAGATTGGCGTGTTCAACGTTACAGACGTTATAAACTTTCTAATGAAGATTGGATAAATTATATTCTTAAAAATCCAGTGAACAGCTCATTATATGATGTGGGAAGTAACCATGCATTTTCTTTATCCAATATAAATACGACAGAAGCACATAGGTATATCTTACCTAGAGTTGAAAATCAAAATTTTTATCAAGATTTTACAGTAACTGGAACTATTGCTAACGAGTTTGAGACAGGAATTACTAACGGCTCATCAATAGTATATGGTCAGCGAATGGAAACTGTTGCAGATAATGTGTATAAGCTTGATGTAAATGCTGTTACTGTAGCAAATGGAAAAGATTTTTTTATTTTCCCTTTAGATGATAAGGGTAATCCTATAGATACAGTGGAGCGTTTTGTAGTAAAAAACTTAAACAATACAGTAGTAAGAAATAATGATGGACAATTTTCTGTAAATCCCAAAATTGATTTTACAGTTTCTAATAGTATCACTGATTCTACTTTTATGGTAGGTGGTTTGGTAACATCTGACGGTGCTTTGTTTAATGTAGTTGCAATTGATGCAGTTTCTCAATTATCTAATAAAGGTTCAGTATTTTACTTAACTCTGTTAAGTAATTGCGTGATTAATAATAGTGGCGATATACAGTATTTGACAATAGGAGGAATGCTAGCAAATGCCACTCCTTTTGGAGTAACAAGTTTAAGCGTCTCATTTGATGAAAACTGTCGTATCAGAAATACAATAATAGGCGGGAAACGTGTAGATAGATTGTCATTTAGTAATACGCAAACTAATAAATGTCTATTTGGTTATAGTCGAGGACAGTACATTAAATACTCAGATAGCATCATGTTTTTAACCGCCTTTAAACATGCAGGAGATTTTTATACAAATAATATAAGTATAGATACTTCAGATCTAAACCCACCTAAAGGACGTTTCGGATTCTTATATGAAGATATGCCTAACCTATTTGGTAAATATATTTTTACAAGTGAAGAGGGCGTATTAGTGTATAGAAAAGCAAATGTGACAGATACAGGAGGAAGATCGTTATCTACAGAAATACTTACAAGAGCAAAATAAAAGAATATGACACCAGAAGAAATAACAAGATTACAAGAGATTAAGACAGCTATTCATAGTTGTCCAGACGGATGTGCAATTCAAGTATTAGGAGTGCCTATGCTTGAGGAATTTTTAACGTTATCTATTAAGGAAAAAGACAACAAGTAGTCGAGTCATATTGAGTATACTATTTTATGAGTAATATATACGCTTTCGCGAAAGCGTATAAAAGTAAAATCAATACAAAATGACAGAAAGCAATTTCATTTTATTATAACATTGATGTGCTTTTCAAAACGCTGAAGGTTTATTTTTTAAATAAATCGTCAGCGTTTTATAGTTTACTTAGTATACATCATAATAGGATTGTTGTTCGTTCTTTTTAATTAATTAGGACTTAATAATTGAATGGTATTTGCGGTAATTTTTTTGTTATTTAAGAAACATACGTGCTCATGCGTATTGTGCTGAAACTACAGATATACAGAGCATAAACCTTATTTTTTATCTAATTCTTACAGTATTTTTACACTGTAAATAAATAAAAGAATAAAGAGTGTTAAAGTGAGAAAACAATACTATTCTTGGTTGTGCCTACAGGAATAAAGTTTGTTACAGAGTACATTAATACGCTATATGAAAAATGAGATTTTGATTGTATAAATAAAAATATAGTATACACTAAAGGATAATAATAGTGACTATAGCCAATTTGATTCTTGTCAAAAAGGTTTTATAACAGTTGTAGAAAGCTTCTTAGCTTCTAAAGTGCTTTTAAGCACTAAATAGGCTGTTATATGTTTTGAAAAATATATTAAAATACTGATAATATGCATTTTATAGATGTGTACAAGGGGAGATTATGTTAAAAAATAAAATGATGATTAAATGAAAGCAAGTATAACAACTTTAAAATCTTTATTTCAAAGAGGTGATAAGCCTACTGAGAAAGATTTTGAAGACCTTATTGATAGCTTCCTGCATAAAGATGAAGGAGTCGCTATTAAAAATGTAAATTTAGATGCAACTGGGAATCTTGTGTTTGATTTTTCTGACGGAACGACAGAAGTAATTAAACAAACTCCAGAAGAAATTCCAATTAGTGCTATTAAAGGGCTCCAAAATGAGCTTAATTCTAAAGTGTCTAATGATGTTGGAAGACAATTGTCTTCAGAAGATTTTACTAGTACCCTAAAGTTAAAATTAGAAAGACTAGAAAATTATGTTCACCCACCGACGCATCGTATAGATGAGATTGAAAACTTACAACCATCTCTAGATGATAAAGTTTCTGCAACAGCTAATGAAACTATTGAAGGGCAAAAAGTATTCAGTGAGATTGTAGAGCTTATTAATGGTTTAAAGATTTCAAGTTTTTCTGGATCAGGACTCCGTAATTTAGTTGTTCAAGCTGATGGTACTGTAGATGTTAAAGCAATTGCAACAGATCTTTTTGTTGGGAATACAACCTTTGATGATGCTACCAAAATATTAACATTAGAGCTTGTAAATGGCTCTACAATAGATGTTGATCTATCTAGTTTGGAAGAAGACTTAACGGGCTTAAGAGCTAATATAGCTACACTAGAAGCAACGACAGCTCTTTTGCAGGATACCAAATTAGATAAAGGAGGATACACAGGAACGGCGCAAGATTTAGATACGATAAAAAGAGATAAAGCTGCTTTTGCAAAATCTATTACAGATGTCTCTGGAAATCTAGAATTACAAGGAGATCAGCAAACTCCAGGGCCAAGTCGTTATTACGGAACCAATGGAGAAGGCGTAAAAGGATATCATGAGATAGAGCCTATTTACTTTAATGTAACCAATGTTTTTCTAGGAGGATCTTCCAATAATACAGCTGATCAAGAATTTTTTGTAGACCTCTCTTCTTATGGGGTCTTAAAACCAGGACATCAATTAGAGTTAAATAATATTGAGTTTAGAGGAGATTTTAGTGGTGCAAACGAATATGTAGATGTCGCTTTAAATAGTATTACTAGTGAAAAAATACGTATAGGAGAAGCTAATGGTAGAGATTCTAGTCAATGGCAAAGCGCACTAGGTGTAGGTGATGGAGGAGCTGTAGATATTGTACAATTGCCTACAGAAGAAGTTGGTTTTATTATTTATGTGTCTCCTAGTAGTGCAGTCAATTTTAGACCACGAGGAATGCGTAATTGGTGGGAGCTAAGAGCAGATGTGCAATTTAAAATTATATAATCATGAGTATTTGGATAGGAAAAGACACAAATAATAGCGTAAGAGCACAATTAGATTTTCAGCCAGAAAATGGACATTTAGGATTGACTTGGGAAGAAGTAGCAGTATATGAAAATCCAGACCCCAAACATCTTCTAAAAGCATTGGTAGTACCTTCTCAACATGATAAGGAGATCACCGCGGTAAACTATGTAACGGAACTACAATCAGGAGTTCGGCTTATTGAAGATGTTACATTGACAAATGATGGTTTGGTAAAAGAAACTATTTATCATTATAAAGATGGAGAAGAAATGAGACCTGTGGTTATGGTTTCTGAAAAATACGAATACAGAAATACAGATCTTGAATTTCATCCAGCAGAACGCGGAATGTATTCTCGCGAAAAGAAATGGCAATACTATTTTGAAAATGGAGTATTAGATACTAGCGAAGAAAACACGAAAGTAAGACTTAAGATGTACGAAACGAATAGGCAAATTCTAGAAGTAGGTCTTAAAAGAAGAACAAATATTACTCGTGTATTGTCAGAAAAAGTAGGTGCTATTTTAGTGATTCTTGGAGTTTTGGTAGACGATGAAAATTCAACAGCAAAAAAGAAAGCATATGATGAATTAAGGAAACTTTCTAGAGAATTTTCTACAGATTTTACAGAGTATAAGTCATACGCTACAACAGATCTTTATGGACTCATAGAGACAGAGTCTTCATTGCCTTGGTTGAACACTTTTGTGCCTACAAAAGAACAATTAATTGGATCTGGAAAGACAGAGCAAGAAGCCACAATATTTCAATCATATATAGATGCGCTTGAATTGAATGATATGCAGGGTAATACCATACGATATTACTTTGTAGAGAAGCTAAAAGGAAATGTGAGTTAGAAAAACGCATTTTCGCTTTAGAATTACACTACACTATATGCAAGTTTCTACTTGAAGAACTTACTGAATTGTAGTGTGAGATAAAGACATTCAAACTCCCCAAATCAGATTTAACCCTTAAAAAAATGTTATGAAAACTGTAAAAGTTTTATTTACAACAATGGCATTGCTATGGCTCGTTGTTACTGTAAGTTTTATGATCCCTGTAAGTTTGGGATTAACCCCTTTTTTACTAATCTCAAAAAAGTACTATGGAGAATGGATCCTTTTCTTCTTTGCTATTATTAGTGCTGTAGGAATATATCCTCTTGGATTTTTGTACAGAATAGTAAAGTGGAAATCGTTTAAAAGTTATTTGCGAAAAGTAAGTCTTAATATAGATATAGCTGGAAATATTGTAGTTGGAGAACTTTTAAACGACAACTTTATAACCGATACATCTGCACATAGATTTGGTGTTACTCAAGAAACTATCAGTGATAACCTAGGAGAAAATGAAAGAGATGAAACATTAACCTCATTTGGAAAGAGATTCTCAAATCTTTTAAGTGTCTTCGATTTTGATCATGCAAGAAAATCTATTGTTGAAGATAAATAATTGATAGCCAGATGTACGAAAAAATATTAGAATGCCCGAATGAATTGAAGATTCTGATTTATTCCTTCTTTGTATATATAGATATAGATGTAGAGTTGTTAAAAGTATTATTCTGTCTTATCCTGATAGATACATTTTTAGGAGTCGTCAAAGTCTTTGTTTTAGAGAAAGATTTTTCTTTTAAAAAATTAATACTCGGACTTGTATCAAAAATAGCCGTTTTGCTTATCCCTATGTCTTTAACACTTATGGGGAAAGGACTTAATTACGATTTTAAATGGTTTGTAACACTTGTTATGGATTTACTTATTGTGAGTGATGGGATCTCCATTTTTAGTAATGTGATTGCTATTAGAACAAAAAATGAAGTGAAAAACTTTGATGCATTAACCAAACTATTGAAGACTGTAAGGTGCTCATTGATAAAGCTCTTTAAGAGATTTTTAGATACCATAGACGAAAAAAATAACAGAATGTAATAGTAAAGTATTACTACACAAAAAATAAACTATGAAAAAAAGTATAGAAATACTTAAATCTTATTTTGAAAAAGGAGATAGGCCAACAGAAGGAGAGTTCGAAGATCTTATCGATAGCTTTTTGCATAAAGACGATGGGTCGGCAATTAAAGATATTTCTAAAGATAAAAATGGAGATTTTGTTTTTACGCTCTCTGATGGTACAGAACAAGTAATTACGCAATCCTCTAGTGGACTTCCTAGTAATTTTTTAGAAGAACTTCAGAATAGCCTTTACGGAAAAGTAGATAAAGTAGCAGGGAAACAACTTTCTACAGAAGACTTTACATCTTCATTAAAAGCTAAGGTAGAACAATTAGAAAATTATGTACATCCAGATTTTCATCAAATTAATGAAGTTGAAAGCCTTCAAGAAACATTAGATACTAAAATTGGAACTACTGATGTTACAACGGCAGCTTTAAGTGGATTAGAGATTAGAGATGAAAAAGGAATTGTGCAGTTTACGGCAGATGAATATGTAGAGTTAGAAGGTGTTTCTTTTGATCCTACTACGAATAGAATCAAATTTATTGATGATGTTACTACTTATTATTATGTGCATAGTGTTGTAGGAGATGATACAACAGGAGGAATTAATAATCCCTCAAAACCGTATAAAACAATTGATGGGGTATTTGCTAATTATGATAAGAATGTTCAATTAGATGGAGAATATCTAGTGATCATTTTAGTGAATCAAGCTACGCATCAAATAAACGAAACAGTACCTTATTTGAATGTTGAATTCCGATCTAATTTAGCAGTTAATATAAGTTTTACAAATAACACTAATTCAGGAACTTTATTCTTTACAACTAATGGCACTCGTACTATACGTTGGTACTTTAATATTCCAAATGGACGAATTTTAGATAATAAAACAACCGGTTTTTCTTCTTTAAGTATGGAAGATCTTCTTTGCTATTTTAATGTGCATGAAATTAACATTACCTCACCAGGAGGTACTGCTAGATATTTTGGACAGAGATATTACGTAGAGAATATTAATCGTTTGATTATGAGAGTTGCTATGGGGGCTTCTATAACAAGACGATTACGTTTTGATTATATAGACGCTACAGGATATACAGCAAATGCAGCTTTATTAGCGCCAATTGATAGTTTAGGGTTTGAAGTGTCAACAAACCTACTTATCACAGGGGATGTAGGCTTAATTAGAATTGTACGATCTGGAAAAATAGCTTTTGAAAACGTCTCAGGAAATTTGAGATTTCATTATTCAAACTCACCTATTGTTGTTGAGTTTTTAAATACACCAGAAGCCACAGTTTTATTAGCTCAAACAGTAACACAAGTGACATTTACAGGTCATGTGAAGCTACTTAATTTTACAGGAAATTCTACAAATGGGGCTATTGATTTTATAAACCTTGTTGTCGCTAATTCTACAGGCGTTCTTACCGTAGATGATGGTGACTTAAATTATAGAAATTGTAGTATAGTAACCGATACATATTTAATGACAAAGTCAAATATTGGCGCTGTTAGAATTGATAATACGACGGTACGTCAAAAGAACCCTACCCATTTAATTAATTCAACAGGTTCAGGTATTACAATAGATGTTGGTGGATTTAGCACCAATGCTACAAGTCTTTCTAATAATGCAAATGACACTTTAATTCAAGACTTTAAAGAAGATACAGTATCTACTAGTTTTGAAGGAATAGAAGTAAGAGATGAAAGTGGAAATGTACAGTTTACTGCAGATGAATTTATAGAATTTGAAGGAGCTTCTTTTGATCCAATTAATAAAAGAGTACAATTCTCTTCATTATCGCCTTACACGATATATATAGATAGCGTTAATGGAGATGATACTACAGCACAATTGTTTAATAGTAGTAAGCCGTTCAAAACATTTTCGGCAGCAAAGGCAAAAGCATTATCAGGAGTTAGTACCTATTATTTTCTAAATAGTATTGTTTTGGATTCTCCACCAACGTCAAATACCTATTTTTATTCTGATAGAGCTATAACAATAGACTTTAGTAATATAACAGGAAGATTGTCAGGAGGAACTTGGTATTATTATGCACCACTTTCAGAATTTAGACATATTAATACAGGAAGTGAAAATCCTATAACGTTCAATTTTTCAAATTGTCATATCGTCGCAGATAGAATTATTATGAATAGTAATTCTTTTGATACAAATAATTTTCTTTTTGATTCATCTGTAAATGGTAATAGCACAGCATATGCAAATGAAATGATATTTGGAGATAGCGGTGGAGATAGAGTTAGAGGATGTTTTAAACATTATCAGGTGACTTGTAATGTTTTTGCATTTTCAAGACGTCAATATTTAACAGATTCAGCAGATACAGGGTTCTATAATATAGAAACATTATCTGTGTCTGGAACAATGGGAATATTTGGGACACCTATTCCTACTGCAAGACTACTTTCATTTAAGAAAATGAGAGGAGGAGCTATAGATTGGCATGGATTATATGATGACAGTAAAGTGGTTAGAGAAACTGCAAGGATCAACTTAAGAGGTAATGTTGACTTGACAGGGCATTCAAAGCCAGGAAATACAGGAGATATCATCATCTTTGATCCTAGCTTTGATACCCTAAATATTTTTTCTTTTTATGGTAAAATAGGTTCTAGGGCAGCAGGGAATTATGCGATATATGCAGGTACAAAACTTAATGCGAAAATAAAGATATACGATTCTAGGATAGAGGCAGTTGATGATTTTATAAGACACAATCCTAATAGTGACAATACGAATAAAGAGATCATTATTAAAAACTCTGAATTCATATTTGATGTGCCTGGTGAGAATATATTTAAAGATACAGGCACAGGTATTAATGTTACTAAAATTGGAACAATACTTTCAAATGGAGGATTAGGAGCTAATGTTACTATTAACACGACAAATCTAAACTCCTATTAATATATAAGAACAGTATTGCCTAGAGAGAACTTCAATAAATAGCTAGGGAATTATAATTTTTTAATAATGAAAATTATATCAGTGAGATTCCATCTTACTGTAGTAGGGAATGGTATGCTTTCGCGAAAGCGTACTCAGTCAAAATTAACGAATAATAAAGTACTACATAAAATAAGATGGAGTATATCAATAGATACAATCTACAATAATATAAAGAATGATAAAACATATGAAATATGCCTTTAGTCAGTATGGCATACAAGAAAAAATAGGGACTAAAAATAATCCAGAGGTAATTAAATATTTTAAAGAACTAGGATATAAAGGCAAACAACTAAAAGAAGAAACAGCCTGGTGTTCTGCTTTTGTTAATTGGGTGTTTAAAATGAGTGATGCTCCATATACTGGAAAATTAGATGCAAGAAGTTGGCTGGATTTAGGTATGGAAACTACAAGCCCTCAATTAGGAGATGTTGTTGTTTTCTGGAGAGAAGATAAAAAAAGTAGAAAAGGTCATGTGGGATTTTATATAAATCAAGTAGATGATGAAATATTTGTATTAGGTGGAAATCAAAATAATCAAGTAAACATCTCTAGTTATCCTGCTTCTCAACTTTTAGGATATCGAGTAATTATTTAAAGATAAAGAAGATGCTTAGGTTTAAAATGGAATATGTGTTTATAGGATGTGTATTGTTGTTTCTTCTTTTGAATGAACAATGTCAAACGGATTACAAAAGAAATACTCAAAATAAAGAAGATATTCGTATTAAACATAAGTTGGATAGCTTAGAACAATTAATAGAAAATTGTAATTCTATATCCCAAAAAGAAACCCAAGCATCTTATTAAGATTAAAATACTATTAATATAATTAACTATGGATCTTATAGCTATTATGTATTCTGTAATGTATTGCTACAGTGTATTTAAAAGAAAATCTCCGAAGATGAAGTCTTTCCTGTTGTTTATTTGCAAGCTTTCTTATTTTGGTTAAATATCGTTTTGTAATATAATTAATAAAATAACTTGACTTATTTGATATATGTAATATGTTTAATACTTGTTTTAAATATAGTATTTTTATGTTAAGTATTTGTTTTTCATGTTTTTAAAATAAGTATTTTTACTCTTCAAGAGGTTTTTGAATTTAGTAAAATATGTTAAAATTTGTATTTTGTAATATTTTTAAATAAAAATCATTGCTTAAAACAAACATATGTTGTATATTTGAATCATAGAAGCAAACAAATGATTTTAAAGAAGTTTTATTTAGACAAAAAGGAACGTATTGAAACCGAGATGAGTTATAGCGGTTTCATGCCTACAATAGCACTTTATACCAAGACAGCTTTTAAGAATTCAGTAAAAACACCTACAGTATTGTTTAAGTACAATGCTGTAAACTGGAAAACTTCTTCAGAAGAAAACCATATTGCTGAGGTTTCTTTTTCTCTCTTTATCGTATTGCCAATAGAAGATAATAAGGCAAATTTAAAACAACATGAATGTGTATTTGATTTTTCTAAAAGTGTTGATAAAGCGATCCTTTCGAGTAATAAAAGATTAAGAGGGGTAGATGAAAGTAGTAGTGAGATGTTAACTTTTAAAGTAGAAGAAAAGCAATGTCCTAATCATATGCAAGATAGTGACAATAATGTAAATCACTTTGTATGGGAGTTAACGTATACTACCACACTTGTAGAAAACAATGATAAAAATTTCTATAGTTTGATTCATAAGATTCCAGTAGAAAATCAAAATCATACTCGTGTAGAACACTTTTCGGGTCCGTTTATTTCTTTAGAAGATCAAGAGATGTATGAAATTATAAACACATCATTTAATAATAATTAATAAAATAAATTATAATAAACTATGAGACGCAGTAATAAGTTATTAGAAAAAAGAAGAGCTTTTGTATTAGAATATATACAGGAGAATCAAGAGAAACAAATGAAGGTAATCGTGAGTGAACTTTCTGAAAAATTATTTGTAACTGAGCGTACAATTTATACAATAATTAATGAAGGTACGCAGCTTAAAGCTTCTTAATGTATGTGATGTAATTACTGGTTTTTAAATGTACCAGTATTTACTACTTAATTTTCATTGTATGTGTGATAAAACTAGGCGCAGATTACTATCTAAATACAATGATCGATCATAATTTTAAACGCTTCTTTCCTTCTTAAGAAGCATCCCACTTTAATTTTTGAATACTAAGACTTATGAGGATATATACTTCTTCATGCAGATCTCGTATGCACAAATTAGAATAAAATAATGTAATACGATTTGAATATGAGTGTATTAAAAGACATAGTTGTAGAAGACGCTTCTGATATTTTAAGTAATAGAAACCCAAATCATGATATGATATCTGGACTACTCTTTAATGGTAGCATAACTCCAGAAGGCTTAAAATACCATACTATTTTTCGTTTAGCATCATCGGAAGATGCTGAAAAATTAGGAATTACAGAAGCATATGATAGTCATGAACAGTCTGCATATTATCAAATCAAGCAATATTTTAGATTGAATCCAGTAGGTGATTTGTATATAATGGTTACTGATGAGACTTCTTTTGAAGGGGTCGCGCGTAATGCAAAAAAAATGCAAGAATTAGCTAGAGGAGAGATACGCCAAATGGCTTTAATATTTTCAGGTGAAGCCACTTTTGATGATACAAAATGTGCGATACAAGAAGCACAATTGCAAGCAGATAAAGCCTATGCAGATCATATGCCTTTTGAGGTATTAATAGAAGGAAAAGGATTTGCTGAGGTGTATTCAAAAGGAGTCCTTGAATTAGATGACCTTGCTGATTGTAATGCTAGTAATGTGTCTGTTGTTATTGCTATGGATGCAGATGCTACGTTAATATATTCAAACACAGCAGCAGTAGGAATGGCTTTAGGAGCTGTTTCTTATGCAAAAGTGTCTGAAAATATTGTATGGGCAGAACAATTCAATCTTTTAGGGAAAGGGTTTTTAAATCCAGGATTTATAGGTGGAGCAGAAATAACATCAAAGGAAGAACTTGAAGTTTTAAACCAAAGAAGGTATGTATTTGCAAGAAAACATATAGGCTTGCCAGGATTGTATTTTAATGATAGCCATACGGCAACATCAGGGATTTCTGATGTTGCTTATATAGAAAATAATAGGACAATACATAAAGCTGTACGTTTAGTACACAAAGCGTTATTGCCAAAATTAAATGCTTCAATTTTAGTGAATACAAAGGGGATATTGGCATTGTCTATAATAAAAGGATTGGAAGGATTATGTAGAAAGGCATTACGACATATGGTTTCAAGTAGAGAGATTTCAACTTTTGACATTTTTATAGATCCATCTCAACATATTCTTGCGAATTCGAAATTGCAACTTAAAGTTGAAATAACACCTATAGGAACGGCTCGTAAAATAGTTGTAGATGTGAACTTCAAAAATCCTTTTAGACTAAAAGAATTAGAGCTAGTTACTAATAAAATGCTACAATCATGAGTAAATCACCATTCATAAACGGCCAACAATATGACTGGTCTAGTATAGAAGTGTTTGTGCTAGATCAAATTATTACAGGAATTACTTCTGTTCGATATAGCGATTCTATAGGAGAAGAAAGTCATTATGAAATAGATGGATTTCCAGTGTTTTCAAAAAGCAATGCTTATGAGGCAAAGGCCTCAATGACACTGAATCGAGATAGTATAAATGTGATTCTTCAAGTGCTTTCTGAAGATGAAGAATTACAAAATATTCCAGCTTTTGATATTATTGTTAGTTATTTGAATGACGATGATATTGTTACTCAGGTAGTACGTAATTGTGAGTTTACTACCAATTCATTGCTGGTCAATCAAGAAAATAAAAAAAATGAGGTGGCTATAGACCTTATTTGTTCACATATTGAGTGGGACTAGGGAGTAATTTGAATGCCTAATTAGTGTATAAGACCGATGTTTTATACGAGCATCATACAGGTAGTTTTTTACTTTTTATATGTGATTCTCCACAAGACCCTAAACGGGCAAAACAAACAATAAGATGAGACGTTTGTAGTGTCTAGATGGACTTTCACATATGTATAGTACCACTTATTAAAGGCTGCTTTTAAGATTTTCTTGCCACACATCTTGAAGCAGTCTTTTATTTTTTATTGGCACCGCCAAAAGGTTTAATACTCCGAGGCTTGCCTCGAAATTAAAATTCAGTTTCGTGTAAATACCTAGTGGACTGGCTCCGAGGTAGTTTATTTCAAATTATAATAAAATGAGTGTATGCTTTTATTTCTGTTGCGTTAGGGATAGGAATGGCATCCTTTTTTGAGTGGCATTTATGCTCAAAAAAGATATAATGAATAGCCCGACTTTTATTCTGAATGTGTTTCAGGATAAAGGGAGCGCCCTTTATAAGATGGAATACCTCAATAAATAAATTCGGTCACTTTTGTTTATAAGTGACCGAATTTTGACTTTAATTAATTTTGCGCGTTTTGTGCGACAAGTTTTACGTTGATGGTATATTCTATATTGTCAAGACCATGAGAATAATCTTTTGTACTATTAAAGGTTTTTGTTTCTCCTAGGACTAGATTAGAAAGATTAATAACATAATTGCCCATGAGATCATTATCACTATGAAGACCGTCATCATCATATATCTTTATGTTTATTGATTCATTAAACCAAATAGAGCGACCACAGGACCAGGTATCTCCTTCTTTCATAGAGTAATAATCATAGGTAGGATAGTAATACATTGTTTCGCTATCTGCTTGGAATGTAAAGTAAACTTCGTTTTCGTTTCCTGCTCCATCATTTGAAGGATGTTTACATTTAAGACTAGTAACGATAAGTAAATTGTTTTTTTGTGGTTGATATGCAGGTCTTAAATATCCATCGCTATTTCCTTCTTGGGAGCCAATGATAAATGTATAACTTTCTTCTTCCATAATCCCATCTTCTTCACCTCCACCTATAGTTAATGTTGCTCCTAAAATGCCACCAGATACACTATATGAAACTGCTGTAGATATTTCTGCTCCAAAGCCAAGATCAACTTCTGTACTCCAGGCATATCCTCCTAAGTCTGAAGGAGCATTATCCCAAATGCCAAATTGTACACCTACTAAACCACCTTCGTCTATACCTTCAGTAATTCCTACGCTTAGAAACTCAGAGGTAGCTACTCCTTTAGAATCTCCAATACCAATAGCTACTCCTATAGTTGCTGCAAAACCAATGATAAACTCTACTTCTATATTTAATCCTATAGAAAAACTGCTTGCAGGAATGTTTAAAGTGTCTAGTGTTGCTTTTAAGTCTGCAAATTCAGGGCTATTGATAAGGTTGGCTACCATTGCTTGTGTGGTAGGTAAGTCTGTAGTTGTTACTGCTTTTAATTGTGCGGCACCATGAGTAGATGTACTATAATTTTCCCAGCATTGTTGCGCTTGTTTAAGTACTTTTTGTTTTGTGTCAGATATGGTTAACGTTTGCTTAGGTTTTGTAACGGCTGTGGTTCCTAAAGATTGATATTTTTCTGTATATGCCGAAATTTGTGTTTTTAATATCGTATTCATATGAATGTTTTTTATAATTAAATTTAAAGAAGAATGATTAAGTCCAGATTATGTATTAAGGATTCGTTATGAGACTTTGAAGTAGTTCAAAAGATGTAATAGATTTTCTAATGCATAATCTGAGTTAATCTATATAACTGTAATTAATCGTGTAATCTGCATCATTATAATTTTTGAGACGTATAGATCCCGAACCAGATCCTGGTTGAAAATCATGACTTTGTAAATACGTAGCTAAGTTAGGGTCGTCATTTAAATCATGATCCCAAAGAGTAACAAGAACTTCGTATTCAAAATTGAGAATGAGTGAGTCCCCGTCATTATTGGTGAGATTCCAAGTGTCGCCTTTTTCCATATTATGTGCCTCATTGATTCCGTATGGAATTCGAATGGGTATTCCTCCATCTGCTTGACAGACTAAGTATACTTCGTCTCCATCTGTAATATTGCTTTCAGAGGTGTGTGTGCAGTAAATAGAATTGATTTTTATTGAATGCTTACTCATAGTGTAAAGTTTTAAATTAATAATGGTTGATGTAATTATTCTTCTTTAAACGCTATGGATCCAGAAACTTAGAAAGAGATAATTAGCTGGTAACAAAGTTGGTGGAAGTTTGTTTTTTATGAAAGAGTAAAACTTGTTGAATTTTACCACGGGAAAATACGTAGTGTATTTTGCAGATTTATACGTATAAATAGGTGTATATACCTATAGATTTGAGAAGAGATTCTTTTAATATTGTTGCTCTATTATAATTTTTTATGAAAGTGATTGGATTTAATAATAAATGGCGTGTAGTGTCTTCACAAGAGTCACAGCTGTATACAGAACGCTGGCAACGTATATATCCTCTAAGTGCATTTTTATTTCATCGCAATGAATTAGATTGTATTCAAAGTGAGTCAGGTGGTGATGGTATACGATTTTATATGGCACTTAAAGAAGGGGCACAAGTTGATATGGTTGCTGTTGGAGTTTCTTCCAAAAGAGATCTTATAGGGGATGCTCAAAATAGTAAAGTGTATAATTTCCCCATGCCGTGTCCTTCTACTTGTGATACGACAAGTGAATTATATCATGCCAATAGAGAAGAGACTTCGCATTGTGATGTGTTAAATTTAGAAGAAACGTTTTCGAATTGTAGAGAACAACTTCAAGAAATTTCTATGAGAGATTCATTTATCTGGACATTAGCTTGGCAAAAGGAATATGACATCAAGTCTTTTTTGTTTGACATAGATCAACTATATAGTGCTATGAGAGATACAAATGCATCTAGAGTACGTATTTACTTTGGATTAAATACAAGTAATAGAGTTCTTGCTATTATGGTTGGTGTCGATATTAATGGATATGATGTAAAAAAAGACGTGTACCAGATAAATGAAATCTCTCTTTGTAGTAAAGATGATAGAGGATCAAATATATGTGATATGTTGAGTCCTTTATATCACGATGTGTAGTGTGAGTTTTTAATATTTTTTAAATATTGTTTTTTGGATTGGATTATTAAAATAGCTCAAGTAGTAATTGTTGTACCTATAGGCATAGCGTGTTGGCGTTTTAGACATTTAGGACGGATACAAAAATTACTTTTAGGACTGTTGATTCTCTCTGCTTTGACATCTACTGTGGCTAGGTATTTATGGAGTATTAAGGAGAATAACCTTTATTTATTACATTATTATACTGTCATAGAGTTTTGTGGTTGGGCTGCTATTTTTTATTTGCTTTTTGAAAGTACGTTTATGAAACGTATGATTTTTTGGATTGGGATTGGATATGTTGCTTTCGCTATAATCAATAGTATTTTTTGGGAAGCATTAGAAACTTTTAATACTAATAGTAGATCTCTAGAGAGTGTGTTGCTAATTTTTTATTCTATAGCTTATTATGTTAAAATGTTTAGAGAGAAAAGAGTCTCTCGATTGGAGTATAATGCTTCTTTTTGGATAAATGCAGCAGTACTTGTTTATTTTTCAAGTGCTTTTTTATTATTTGGGTTTAGTAATTTATTGCTTAATCTAAGTAGTTATAAAATACGAGAAGTATGGGGACTTCATGGTATTTTTCTTATCGTTCATTATATATTAATTACAGTAGGTGTATGGATAGTCTCCAGTCAGAAGATTTCTCATTAATACTCATTGTAGGTATGACAGGAATGTTTGCTCTTGCCATTGCTATTATATTATTTGTATTAATCTATAAACGTAAAATTATAGAGGAGCAATTAGTCCATCAACAAGGTTTAATTCTAACAGCTGTAGCAATTCAGGAGGAAGAGCGTAAACGGTTTGCTGCTGATTTACATGATGAAATAGGAGGTGGGATTTCTACAATTTTATTATCAATTTCAGGATTAGAAAACCATTTTCAATCTCCAATTAAAGAGAAAGTTTCTATAAAAGTCGAAGGTGTCAGACAACAATTGAATGAGTTGTTAGATAGTGTGCGGGAAATCTCTTATGATATTACTCCTAATGCGTTAGAAACTTATGGGTTAATAGCAACGCTAAGTGATTTGTGTTATCAGATACAAGAGAGTGGACAATTGGTTGTTCTTTTTGAATGTAAAGGGAAAGAAGAACGTTTAGATTTCTCGAAAGAATTAGCTATCTATAGAATTTGTAAAGAATTATTAAGTAATACAATTAAACATGCAAAAGCATCCCAAATAAGCTTGTCAGTTTTATATAATATGGGAGTGTTTACCTTAAGTTATCAAGATAATGGGAGCGGATTTATATATGATGCTAGTAGTAAAGGAAGTGGTATGAGAAATATGATGAATCGTTCAAGAATACTCGATGCAATATTGGATATAAAAAGTGTAGAGACTCGAGGAATGGAAGCATATTTGACTTTAAAATTATAAGTATGAGTATAGAAGAAGATAGTATAAAAATTGCGATAGCGGATGATCATGAATTGTTTAGAGCGGGTATTGTGAAAATTTTGCAAGGGTATTCACAATTTGAAGTCATTCTAGAAGCAAGTAATGGAAAGGTATTATTAGACAAAATAGAAACTTCTTTACATTTGCCAGATATTGTCTTGTTAGATATTAGGATGCCAGAGATGGATGGTTTTGATACAGCGACAGTGTTAATTAATAATTTTCCATCTATTAAGGTTGTTGTATTAAGTATGCATGATAGTGCGAGGCATATTATTCGTATGATAGAGCTTGGTGCTCATGGCTACTTGTTTAAAAATGCGCATCCAGATGATGTAATAGAAAGCATAAATTTGGTTCTTGAAAATGATTATTATTTTAATGATAAAATAAATTCTCTATTACAAAAAGTTATTCGTTATAAAGGGAGGAACTCAGGAGATTTAGACATTCCAGTAGCTATTAGTCCTAGAGAATCACAAGTTTTAGAACTTATATGTAAGGAACATACAAATAATGAGATTGCAGAGTTACTTTTTTTAAGCGCGAGAACGGTAGAAGGGCACAGGAAAAACCTGGTGAGTAAATTAGGGGTTAGAAATATAGCAGGACTCGTTGTATATGCGTTTAAACATGAATTGGTTCAAATGGCATAGAAGTACATGCTATAGCCAGTATTTCTCATATTCCTCTTGAAAACTAAGAGTTTCCATGGATTCCATTCTATATATAAGAAGTGTCCCATTAAGATGGTCAAGTTCGTGCTGGGCAACAATAGCTGCAAAACCGTCTAGTTTTTCTTCGTAATGATTTCCATTGCGATCTGTGGCTTTTAATAAAACACGCTTGTAACGTTTAAGTTGGCCTCGAATATTAGGTATGGATAAACATCCTTCCCAACTATTTATAAGAGTATCATCTAGGATTTCTATTTCAGGATTGATAGCAACGTATAAAGGGAAAGGGGTTTTATTAGGATACCGAGGGTTTTCTTCCATTTCCATGGTGAATACTCGCTTTAAAATGCCTACTTGTGGTGCTGCGATACCTGCTCCATTTTGAAAACGCATGGTATCGATAAGGTCATCAATAGTTTGCTGAAACTCATTTGTTCTTATCTCATCTACATGAATAGCTGTTTTACGTAACAGCGGATTTCCCATTTTTAATACATCAAGTAGTGCCATGTTGTTTATTGTTATATATGTATAATTCCATTTGGGGTTTCTAGAACGGCTTGAAGCGTTATTTGTTCTCCTTTTTCTATATGAAAATGATAACCTATTTCTTTTAAAAAGGGTTGTACTTTTTCTGGAGTAGGGTGTGTTGCGCGTATTTCTACTAATTTACAACCCATATTAGGCAATATATCATGTGGATGTGTATTACTTTTTGACCAATCTAACATAAAGGGGATAAGCTCTACTTCTGGTGTGGGTAGAGGCATGAGTAATTCCCATTGTAATACTAGGCCACTTGCTGTGTGGCGAGAGCCTTGTTTTTGTAATCCCATAGCGGGATGGTATTTTTTTAAAATACGACTGTCTTTTGCAAGATTTTTTGATTTTAAAGCTAATCGTGTAATTTGATTTTTGGTTAAAACATCTACACCCATCCATCTATTTTGGATGCTATTTTTAGTATTGTGGTCTATTGCAATAAGTTCTAAATACATCCCATCTTGTAGATTGATAAGTGCATTTTTTGTGCCTTCAGTGGTATGATGTCCTCCAAATATAGGAGTAACGCCTAATTTCTTTTCAAATTCTTTACGTGCAAGATCAAGATCTGAAACTGCGTATACGATATGATCTATAGTTCGATTTGTGTTCATAGGTGGTTATACTAAAAGAGACGCTCTAAAAAGATATCATTACATATGATGAATTTTCTTTTTAGAGAGTCTCTTTTAATATGTATACTTACATGAAAAGTGTTATTTAGGGTTTTTTACCTACAGAAGCTTCTGTTTTCCCTTCTTCTTTTTGCAAGCGTCTTTGTATTTTTCGAATTGCCGTTTCTATTGATTTTTCAGGTTCTATGACATTGTACTCTCCCCAAAAAGTTGGATCAGAAAATCCTGAAGCTTCATCAGACATAATAATAGAAGAGCTTAAGGTATTTTTTGAAGTCCAGTCTTGAGTATTGTCAAAAAGCTCCCAATCTGTAACAGCCATTTCGCATGTTAATGAATATATAGATTTAAATAATCTCCTGCGTTTTTTGACTTCAAAAGTCATATTTGCCTTACTATACCCATAATACCACTTTCCGTTCTTTTCTCGATAATCTACAGTGTATTCTATATTTTTTGCTTTGATACGTACATTATCCGGCTTTCTTTTTACCAATAATTTAACGACTTCGCTTTGATTGGAAAGATTTAAATTAAATGTTGCTTTCACTAATGCGAGTGAATTTGTGTTTATATATAGCTTCCCGTTGTAAAGAGGGTCTATTACATTGTCTTTTTGTTTAAAGTTAACAGTGTATACTGGTGCTCCATTAATTTCTGATGTTGGGCCAAACTCAAAGTCATATCCTTCCATGGTATATGAAGTGAATACATATTCTGGATATTTCATCAAGTCAATATATAATGTGCTAAACGGTCCTCCTTGTAGTTTTAAAGCAATAGTATCAAGTTTGGAATAGTCTGTATTTTTTCGTGATTTTATTAATTTAATAACATCTTCTCTAGAATCTCCATAGGGTTGCTTATAGATATTTAATACAGCTTCTGCCAATGAAGCGTTTTTATTTCTCTTCTTGATAGTTTCTCTATAAAACGATGTCATTAATGTTTTGTCTTCTAAATAGTTAGAACGTTTGTTTTCAAACACTTTATCTACAAGATCACGTGCATTCTTATATGCAGTAATGCTTACTTCTGTAAGCTCTATAGATGAGGTTTGTAATGTGAGACGAAGGTCTTTTACATTATCTTTACTTACATTGATAGTTTTTGGTTTAAAACCAAGAGCATCAATCTTTAAAACAATAGTTTCTGCATTGTTAATCTTTAATAAAAATGCTCCTTCAGTATTGGTGATGGTACTGGTATTACTGTTAACTTCCTGAATAGATGCTGCAATAATAGGTTCTCCTGTAGTAATGTTTACAACCTGACCATTTATTTCTATAATGGTGTTTTCGGATTGTGCATTTAAGTTTGTGGCGTACGTGCCGAGGAAAATTAATAAGAAGATGGTTGACATTAATTTTCCTATTTTTTCTGGTAATAAATAAGAAATTTTCATAGTTGTGTCTTTTAAAGGTATTTATCAGAATAATACATACCTGACATTTAAGATACGATTTTTTTAAATTTAATCCTATATAGAGTGTTTAACTGAGGAAGATTGGGATAGCTTTTTAACAACTTTAACAGTGTGTAGTGATTGTTTTGTGTGTTATAAAAAAAATAATCCCTTATGAAGCTTCATAAGGGATTATCATCTAAATATTGTTAATATTATAATTCATTATAATATTTCATGATTTTTAAGAGGTCTTTAGACTTTTTAATCTTTAGCTTATTGCTTTTAATATATGCTTCTACTTTATCTGCTTTATCTCCCATAAGTTTTAGGAGTTTAGATTTTTTAAGTTGAAACTTTTCAAAATTTTCGCCTTGGCTTACGTAGTAATCATAACGTAAAAGATATTTGTCATTAGGAGATCCTCTTTGTGGATCAGGATTTCCATCTTTAATCTCTATGCGGTAATCTTTATAAATAGAAAAATCTTTGTTTTCTATTAAAACTTCAAAAACTCTGCTTTTTTGATGGATAGGGGAGTATACATTTTTAAATGTTTTATCCTTAATTACAACTTCTTTTAAATTTCTAAAGTTAAATGTAAATACAGAGTCTCTATTTATTTTAGATTGAAAAGCATTACGTTGTGCATTAAAATTTAAGTTGCTTAAACGTACTTTTGTTTCTTCTGAAGATACAGTCCCATTGTTGTCCCATTCATCATAGATATATACAGTACCATCAATGGGTTTTTTAGGATTTTTAATAAGAGATGGGGATCCAAAAGCGGCTCTATTTGCTCCTAAGTTTGTAAGTCCAATAAGTACATTGTTGTTTGGGTTTACGCCTTCGCTTTGTCCACACACTACCGTAGAACATAATAATAGTGCGATGATAAGGGTTCTTAACATATTTGTAGTTTTTTAGGGCGCTAAAATAACAATTATCACTTATAGTGAAGGTAAACCCCGACACAAATTAACTTCTCTCTAACAGTTAAACTTAAAATTTAACATAATTAAGGGGGAGAGTTTTGTTAGAATGTATCCAATACTAGAGGAAAGTTTGCTATAAGTCACTATTTACTTAAATAGTATGCTTTATTTGCTACGTACTTTTTGTTCCCATGTCCATGCAGATGCCATTGCTTCGTCTAGGGTGCTTTTTGCTTTCCATCCAAGGTCTTCATTTGCTTTATGTGTATCTGCATAGGCTGCTATGACATCACCTTCTCGCTTATCAACAATTTTGTAATTGAGCGGTGTATTGGCTGCTTTTTCAAAAGAAGTAATGACTTCAAGTACAGAACTACCTACACCAGTTCCTACATTAAACACTTCGTAGTTATCTTTATTTTTCTCTTGAAGTAATCGTTCTAAGGCAACTACATGCGCCTTGGCTAGATCTACTACGTGAATATAATCTCGTATCGCAGTACCATCAGGAGTAGGGTAAGTGTCTCCAAATACAGATAGCTGTTCTCTTAAACCTATAGCGGTTTGCGTAATAAAAGGAACTAAGTTTTGTGGAACACCTATAGGTAATTCTCCAATTTCTGCGGATGGATGTGCTCCAATAGGATTAAAATAACGTAGCGATATTGCTTTTACCTGTGAAGCTATTTTACACGTATCTCGTATAATTTCTTCTCCTATTTGTTTGGTGTTACCATAAGGGGATTCTGCAGGTTTTACAGGTGCATTTTCTGTAATTGGTAATTCATCTGCTTGCCCATATACGGTACATGAAGAGCTGAAAATAAAACTAGCTTGATCCTTTTTTTGTAACTCCTGAAGTATATAAATTAACGTAGCAATATTATTTTCATAATAAAGCAATGGTTCTTTTACACTTTCTCCTACAGCTTTTGATGCTGCAAAGTGAATCACACCTGCAATATCTTGATGTCTATTGAAGAAGTCTTGAACTTTTGATTTTTCTCGTAAATCAAACTCTTCAAAAATAGGTGTAGTGCCAGTAATAGAAGTAATGCCTTTTAAGACCTCTTTTGATGAGTTTGAGCAGTTATCTATAATAACCACTTCGTGCCCATTGTTTTGTAATTCTACAACGGTATGAGACCCTATAAATCCTAATCCTCCAGTAACGACTATCTTCATTTTATTCTTGCGAATGCAGGAATCTCATCCTGCTATCTAAATTATTATTTGATTAGATAAGTCTTTCAACTATCTATATATTCTATTTATTAATGTGTCTTGCCATTTAATATAGCATACGTTTTTACGTGTACCTTTATATACAAATGACTATTGTTTTTATACGCTCCTTCCTGCCGGCAGATAGGTTTGCGAAAGCGTATTCAGATTTATTTAAAATATCAAGTACGTACTCAATACTAATAATGTAATAAGCCCACCTACGATATATGCATACTTCCAAGGGCTTGTATCTATTACTTCGGTGGTTTCAGGAACATAAATGTCTGTTTTTGGTTTTACCATTCCTATCACTAGCATAATAATAATGTTGACTACAAATAAAATTCCCATCACATGTAAAAAGTGAGGGAACGCTTCTGCTTTAATAATTGCCAGTTCAGCTATATCTGTTATACCGTTTGTTTTTGCTTCAGCAAGAGCAGCTTCTTGGTATGATGGTCTCATAAATATTGTACACACATACATAATAACACCTACAATCATAACGACTTTTGCGCCAAGAGCAGGTACTTTCTTTGTTAGTATTCCGATAATAACAACTGCTAAAATAGGCACACTTAAACTACCCAATGCTTGTTGGATATAATCAAATAATCCTGCAGGTGCGTTTGCAATAAATGGGGCAATGGTCATAGAGACAATAGCCACAAGAAGTCCAAATAGTTTTCCAGCTTTTACAGTTTGATGTTCAGAAGCATCTTTTTTGAAAAACTTCTTGTATAAATCAAATCCAAACAGGGTTGCACTACTATTTAATAAACTATTAAACGAACTTAAAACAGCGCCAAAAAGTACGGCTGCAAAAAATCCTAATAGGGCAGGAGGTAATACTTCTTTTACTAATTGTGGATATGCTTGATCTGCAGAACTAAGATCTCCATTAAATACATTCCAAGCAATAATACCAGGAAGTACTACAATAACAGGAATAAGGAACTTGACAAAAGCGGCAAGCATCATTCCTTTCTGTCCTTCTTTTAAACTCTTAGCTCCAAATACACGTTGTAAAATCGACTGATTGGTTCCCCAATAATACATCTGAGCAATCATCATTCCTGTAAAAATAGTACCCACAGGTATTGATGAGGTCACATCTCCAGTAACATCAAATTTATCTTGATTTTCAGTCCATAAAGTACTAAGTCCAGCAAACATATCTCCATCGCCAATGAGTTTTAAACCAAAATAAGGAATTAATAATCCTCCTATTAATAGTCCGATAGCATTGATCAAATCAGAAACTGCAACGGCTTTCAAGCCTCCAAAAATGGCATATATAATTCCAATTGATCCAATACTCCATACACACAACCAGATCACAGAAGATTCTTCCCAGCCTAATAATGCAGGTAAATCAAACATGGTACTGAATGCAAGCGATCCAGAATAAAGAATGGTAGGTAATAATACAATGGCAAAGGCTATCAAGAATAATACAGATAATATAGCCTTTGTGTTTTCATCAAATCGTTTTTCTATAAATTCAGGAATTGTAGTAATTCCTCCTTTCATATATTTAGGGAGAAACCATACGGCAGTAATCACCATGGCAATAGCGGCTAGCGTTTCCCATGCCATTACTAAAATACCTTCTGAAAATGCTTGCCCGTTGAGACCTACAATTTGCTCAGCAGATAGATTGGTGAGAAGTAAAGAACCTGCAATGGTAATAGCTCCAAGGCTTCTACCTCCTAGATAATATCCATCTGCTGATTTTTCGTCTGTTCCTCTTGTTTTCCACCAGGCAAAGCCTGCTACTAGTAGTGTAAATGCAATAAAAGAAATGATTCCCATAGGTCGTTTAGTTTATAGTGTTGCAGTGAAAATATGAAATTTCATTGAATATTGGGTTGCTTTTTGAGTACGCTTTCGCGAAAGCGTATACCTTTGTATTCACTACAACGTTATAGTTGTGTTTTTGGCTATGCTTCAATTTCTTGATCATAATAATGTGATGCATCTTTTACTAACATATCCAGCCATTTATTTTCATTAATCACACGAGCTTCATCCCATCCTAAATACTTGATGAGGTCTTCCTGTACAAGTTGTCTGTATGTATGAACACTATGTATGTCAAAATAAAGTCTTCCCGTTCTTCGTACGAAAAAATCGGCTAAAGAGTTGGTCATTTCATGGTGCACGCTATACCATACTTCAGCACGTATTAAGCGTTCTTCTACAGATTCATTTAAGAAATAATCTATTTTCTGTATGATGTCGCTTGCTTGTTTTCCATAGGTAGTTGCAAGGTATTCGCTTTGATAACTATCAGTGATGCCTATAGTTTTGAGCTGAGATGCAATCTCTTTTTCATAGGTATTCACCTCTTTTGTATCATTCATGGGAGAAGACGTAAGTGGGATACGTTCTGTATACGATTTGATAAGATGTTGTTTTTTCTTTTCAGGAACACTCTTCAATACGGTATCAATCACACGTTGCGCCATTTTACGGTATCCTGTGAGTTTTCCTCCTGCAATAGAGATAAGACCTGTTTTGGAAACAAAGATTTCATCTCTTCTAGAAAGTTCTGAAGGATCTTTTCCATCTTCATGAATAAGGGGTCTTAATCCAGCCCAATTAGATTCAATATCTTCTATAGTGAGTTGTACATCTGGAAACATATTGTTTACAGCATCTAATAAATAGGTGGCATCTTCTTTCGTTGCTACTACTCGATTAAGGTTTCCATTATAGTTGGTATCTGTTGTTCCCACATACGTAGATCTGCCTCTTGGAATGGCAAAAATCATACGACCGTCAGGGACATCAAAGTAAATAGATTGTGTTAATGGGAAACGTTCTCTTGAAAATACAATATGTACACCCTTGGTTAGATGGAGGTGTTTGTTATTCATAGAGTGATCTTTCTCTCTCACTAAATCTACCCAAGGTCCTGCCGCAGATACATAATTTGTTGCTTTTAACTTAAAGCTACTTTTGGTATTATAATCATAACAATGTAGGTTTTTGATTTTTCCATCATCGTCATAATTAAATGATTTCATCTCACAATAATTGATGACACAGGCTCCAAATGAAGCTGCTTTTTTAAGAAGCTCAATAGTAAGTCTAGCATCATCGGTACGATATTCTGCATAATAACCACCTCCTACAAGATGTTCTTTATTAAGTAATGGTTCTTTACTTGCTGTTTCTTCTACAGAAAGCATTTTACGTTTGTCTTCTCCTTCAACATTTGCGAGGAAGTCATATACTTTTAATCCAATGGCAGTCATCATCTTTCCATAGGTGCCTCCTTCAATAAGGGGTAATAACATTTTCTCTGGAACCACAAGATGAGGTGCTAATTTATGTACGGTTGCTCGTTCACTACCAGATTCCTTTACAAGTCCAATTTCCATTTGTTTGAGGTAACGTAGTCCTCCATGAATAAGTTTGGTGGATTTGTTACTGGTTCCTGAAGCAAAATCATTTTTTTCTATAAGACATACATTCATACCTCTGGAGGAAGCATCTAGTGCAATACCTGCTCCCGTAACACCACCGCCTATAATAATAAGATCAAAGCGTTCTTTTTTAGCTCTTCGTAATTGCGTGTCTCGATCTAGAATAGAAAAACGTATAGGGCCTTCTTCTTTTACAGAAAGCATGTTTTGATTAGAAGACTTGGTACGTGCGACGGCTTGTTTCCAGCCAGTATATTTCTTGGTTCTGGTATATTCGGTTATTTCAGGAGTGAATAAGGTATCTACTTCTCGTAATTTTGCAATGTCTTTTTTGGTCCAAATACCTGCTTTTATACCTGCTAAGAATGCAGCTCCAAGGGCAGTGACTTCAAGCATTTTAGGACGATCTACTTCTACATTTAGAATATCTGATTGGAATTGCATTAGATAATTATTTGCAGTCGCACCTCCATCTACTTTGAGGGATTTCATTTGCTTACCACTATCTTCTACCATAGCTTCTAATACATCTCTAGATTGGTAGGCAAGTGCATCTATGGTTGCTTTGATAATTTCATTTTTACCAGAATCTAATGTAAGTCCGTAGATAGCACCTTTTGCTTTCATATCCCAGTGCGGCGCACCGAGTCCTGCAAAGGCAGGTACAACATATAAGTCGTCTGCTGAGGTGGTTGCCTCACAAATGGCTTCTGTTTCTTTGGCATGGTCAATCACCTGAAGTTTATCTCGTAACCATTGTACAGAAGCTCCTGCAACAAATACACTTCCTTCTAGGGCATATTTTATGTTATCAGTTTCTAAGCTTGCACAGAGTGTCGTTAATAATCCGTTTTTAGATTGGTATGGTTTTTTACCTGTATTCATAAGCATAAAACAGCCAGTACCATAGGTGTTTTTAGCCATTCCAGATTTATACCCTCCTTGTCCAAATAATGACGCTTGTTGATCTCCAGCCACTCCATAAATAGGAATCTCATGCCCTTTATATGTAAAGTGCCCAAAATCTGATGAAGAATGCTGTACCTTAGGAAGCATCGCTTTGGGAATTTGTAATGCATTTAGCATTTTTGAATCCCAATCTAGTTCTAAAATATTATAGAGTAAGGTGCGTGATGCATTCGAATGATCAGTTACGTGATGCTTTCCTTGTGTAAATTTCCAAATCAACCAACTGTCTATGGTTCCAAATAAGAGTTCTCCTTTCTCAGCTTTTTCTTGAGCTCCTTCTACATGATCAAGAATCCATCGTGCTTTTGTTCCAGAAAAGTAAGAATCGATAACAAGTCCTGTATTTTTTGCAACATACTCTTCTAACCCTTGTGCTTTTAATTGCTCACAAATTCCTGATGTACGTTTATCTAACCATACAATAGCATTGTGTATGGGTTTGCCAGTAGTTTTATCCCAGACAACAGTAGTTTCTCGTTGATTGGTAATACCAATAGCTGCAATTTGATCTATTGATATAGAAGATTTTTCTATAACGTCTTCAAATACTTCTTGTTGGTGTGTTACAATTTCAATAGGATCATGCTCTACCCATCCAGGTTTTGGATACTGTTGGGTTAGTTCTTTTTGAGCGATGCCGCATATGTTGCCTTTTTTGTCAAAAATGATGGCACGTGTACTTGTTGTGCCTTGATCAAAAGCGATAATATATTCTTTACTCATAGTGTATAAGACAGATTCTTTTGCTCTTAAAGATAAGTATTCTTAGATAGTTTTATTAACCCACTAGAAGGAACTTCAATTTTCAAAATTCCTTTTTGTAATGATATAGATGATTCATGTGTTTTTTCTCCTGTACAGTTGTAAATGACGATATTATAATCCCCTAAATTATTTAAGCAATCTATAATTACATGATCGTTTACTTGCCCATTTATGATATCAATTTTTGAAGCTTTCGATGTGATGGGAATGCTATAATTATCAAAAACACCAATAATATGTTGATCATTCAAAAAAGATTCACATATAGGGTAATTTGCTAATGGTTTGTGAGGTGTAAATTCTCCTTTTAATAATGTCGTTGCATTCTGATTCCAGTAGTTTGTGTAAAATGCAATCATTTTTGCCTCATCTTGAGAGGTATCTTTTAATAAAACAGATAACTGAGGAACACCAAATAATGTATTGATAAGTTGTAATGCCTTTATTTCAAGAGGTTCATCTTTATGATATGTAAACATATCACTATGAACAGCTGTATCTCCACAGATCATTTTTATATCGGCGATACGTACACGATTCATGGCAGTATCACCAGGGCAATCAAATGCTCTAAACATATTTCCATATTTACGCATTGCTGGACCTGTATATTTTTGCCTAAACTCAATCACAACATCTTTCTTGATCGCTTTTAAAGAAGTGATAATGTCTGTTAATAATCTATCTACTGCTTCATTAATGGAAGAAAAATCTCTTCCATTTTCTTGTGTTAATATCGTGTCTGGATAGGCTCTAAATTCATCAATAAAATCCAGTTTAAAACCATCTAAATTCCAATTTGTAAGTGCTTTAGTATATAAACCAATAAGATATGCTCTCACTTCTGGGTATCTAGGATCAAATACAGGAGCCCATCGATGATTTTCAGTGAGAAACTTCCCTTTAAACTTTTGATACGCTTTACTGTATTTTCCACAAAAAGGAACAGAATACCATAAGGCTAATTTCATACCTGTATCATGAACTGCTTTTGTGAATTCAGCGAGATCAGGAATACGTTCTGGTTCCCAGTCTCCTGTATAGTCATAGCCTCTATTACTGTCTTTAGTTTGCCAACCGTCGTCCAATATCATGAGCTCATATCCTAATTTTGAAGCCAATTTACATTCTTGTAAAAGGAGTTCAGGTTCAAGATTTTGATGAAATTGATACCACGTTGAATACACTGGTGTTTGTGCGAGTGGTGGCGTAGTAATAGGTGTTAAATGTTCAAAACTTTCCCACCAAAGCCCTATGTCTTTTAATGCTTTAGAAAAATGACGATTGTTTTGATCTATTCGTAATTCTGTATAATATTCGGTAATCGCATGATGAGGTTCTGGAAATAATGTAATGTGGCAATAGATGCAATTATCTTCTTCTCTATACAATGCATTTAAAGATGTTGTATTGATCGCATCAGCACAAGCAAATGTAAGTGTGTTTGTGTCATCATGTCCATATAGAGATAGGACAGGTGCATCTACAGAAATACGAGATTCCATATGGTTTAATTCCCAGTCATCCATAATGCGTTTAGAAAAATCTGAAGTAGGTTTCCAAACTCCTTTTATGTTTATTGCAGGAATTTTCCAAGATATTGTTACAGGTACAGGAATGAACTCCTTATATGCTGAAAAGCGTATTGAATAAATATCTATATTTTTATCCTTCGTATGTGGCGTAATAGTAACATCAAAAGCATCTGAACTTTTGGTGATATTAAAACGATGTGTAATTACTTCTTCCATGTAAGCCTATTATTCGTTTATAGTCGGGCTATCTCCTTGATTAATTTCAAATACGCATGCTTCTTCATTACTTTGAGAGGCAATAACACGTACTTGTTTTTTGTTACTAATTGCTGTAGTTATATAGTTTGATTGTTTCGGAACTATAAAGCCACTTTCTTGATTTTTAAGGACAGTAAATCCTTTATCACTTCCTTTTAAAAACACACCTATAAGTGCGTCGTGTCTTCCGTAATTAGACTCGGCAGTATAATCGTTTCCTACAAGTAAGACGTCTTTATATCCATCTCGGTCAATGTCCTGTATAAGGATGTCTTGTATTGGGGCACGCTGACATTCTTGAGGGAGCGCATGTATAATAAAGGTATCATCACCTATGTTTTCTGCATAAACAGACTCAAAAGTAGTCGCATGAAATGTATCTGTATCTATATCTTGAATATTCAAAAGTGTTTTAAAATCTACTTTTGCAAATTCGCTATACGTTCCATACCTCTTTTTTAAAGAAACTATTTGCTTAAAAATATCATCTCTGGTATGGATAGGCTTTAGTGTAGATGTCTGTGCTTGCGTAAAGTATTGTGCTAGTACAGGATCAATACTCCCATTAGTATCAAAGTCTTTCGTATATACGTATATAGGTTGTTCTTGGCTAGGTTTTATAAATCCATTAGTTCCTTGGTTTCCTAGTAGTATATCTATATCACCATCATTATCAATATCTGCAGTTTCTATAGTGTTCCACCATCCTTGCATAGAGACAGACGCTCCGTTTTCATTTTTAAACTGTAAAGGAATTTCCTCTAATTGATGTTCTTTTGTCGTGTATGCTGTTACACCATTCCAATGACCGATAGTAATAAGTTCTTTAGTTCCATCTGTCGTGATATCGGCCCAAGTTGAACTCTTTAAAAAACCATTAGTATTAGATATCGTATCTACAATATGATATTTCTTATTTTTATTTTCTAATAAATAACTTTCCATTCCAAGAGGGTAACTGCCTGCTAAAACACCTCCAGAAACAAATAGGTCATCATCTCCATCTTGGTCATAGTCTGTTTTAGTTACACTAGTCGTATTTATATCCATTATTGGTACTAGTAATTCTTTAGGAACTACAAAATTACCTTTGCCCGTATTAAGCAATATTTCGTCTACTTTGTCACGTGCATCTGTACCGCCATAACCAATAAACAGATCTAGGTCATTATCCTGATCGATATCTACAAAGAGTGCCGAAGTAACATCAGAGTTTTGCGTAAATGTTTGGATTACTTCATAGGTACCTTGGTTATTTTCTTTTAATACCTGACTTGGTATTTTGCTATTACCACCTATAAATAATTCATCACCAAGTACACCATCGATATCACCAGCAATAATGACAGGTCCATTTGCATTGAATTGTAGTGGGACTAATGATTGTTGTATAAAATCATTTGCAGGGTTTTCAGAATGCTTATAGGATAGAATATGATCTCTTTTTTGTAGAATAGTAGGAGGGGTGTTTTTTGATACTTTTTTTGTCGCAGTGTCTTGGTATGTTAACACAGTTACAGAATTTGCAGATACCTCGTTAGTGGTATAAGATTTTCCATCTGGCCATATAACTTCTAGAGAATCTATAGGAGCAGCTTTGATTCCAAAATAAATGGCGGGTTCTACAGAAGATAGATACCCTTTTACAACAGACTGATAATGTGTTTGCGATGTTCCTTGTTGCCACATAGTAACCTTAGCTCCTATGGCAGCTTTGTTTTTTGGAGCCCCTTTTAATTGAATGCGTACATAATCATTCGCGTTTTTGTCTACATGGTTTTCAAGTATAAAGGCAGGGGCATTAATATTATTTACAATAATATCTAAATCTCCATCTCCATCTAAATCTGCATATGCTGCACCATTTGAAAATGAATTTTCAGGAGCGATCCATTGCTCAGATACATCTTCAAAAGAACTATCTCCTGTGTTTTTAAACATAAAATTTGGGAGGTAAATACCAGGAAGATTCTGTACGAGTGTTTGTAATTTTTTAGCACGCGATTTTGGAGTTCCAAAAACATTATTTTGCCCAGAATAATTAATAAAATCTAAATCAGTAATATCTTTTACATATCCATTTGTAATGTATAGGTCTTTTTGTCCGTCACCATCATAATCGGCGATAAGGGGTGCCCAACTCCAGTCGGTTTTTGCAATCCCTGCTTTATATCCTACTTCAGAAGCAGGTAAGGCAATGCCTTGGTGTATACCATTATGGATTTGTAGGGTGTTTTGAACATACTGTGGTGTATATCCATTACGTTGGGAGAGTAAGAATTTGTCATAATTATTAAAGCCAAGCATCTTTTTTTGACGTTCATAATCATTAGGAAGCATATCTACTACAGCGATATCTGGTAATGCGTCATTATTGATATCGGCAATATCTACACCCATAGCGTTGTATGTTTGTGTTGTAAGTATGTCGGTGTCCGCTTTCGCGAAAGCGTACTCAGCAGCACTCCCCTGATTTATATACAATACATCATTTGTAATGAAATCATTGGTAATATAGATGTCTGGCAATAAATCATTGTTATAATCTGTGATGGCAATACCGAGTCCAAAACCTTTATGGGTAATGCCTTTTTCTTCAGAAACATCTTCAAAAACAGGGTGAGAACTCCCTTCTTTTGTCTTGTTTTCTAATAATACATCTTGTAAGTGATCTGGGAATTTATCTTTTGGTATTGGATTATTCCTGCCATATTTGGTATTCCCATTTCTCACAATGTAAGCATCTAGATCATGATCTGAATCATAGTCGAAAAAGAGTGTTTGTTGACTATACTGTGCATCATCTAGTCCATATGCTTTTGCGCTTTCTTCAAAAATTGGAATCCCATTTTCATTAAGTCCTTTGTTGATGTAGAGTAGGTTTGGGCAATCATTGTTACAATGTGCACCACCTACGTTTATATAGATGTCATCATATCCATCGGTATTAATATCTACAATGCTTACCCCTGTTGCCCAACGATCAGTAACTACCCCAGAAGGAATGGTAATATCTCTGAATTTCATATTTCCTGTGTTGAGGTATATAGCGCTAGCAACTTGATTGCCTGTAAATACAATGTCAGATAACCCATCATTATTAAAATCACCAATGCCTACACCGCCTCCGTTATAACAATATTGAAAGTTGATGACATTTATAGTATCATTTTCTGTGATTGTATTTTCAAATGTTATTTGGGAATGTGATGGAGGTACATACGAAAACAGTTGAGTTTTTGTATCTCTTCCTTGACATGAGAAGTATAGTGCGATAAGAAAAATATACAGGCTATTCTTCAAATTGTATAGTGTTTAAGGGGTTATTTTTAACGTCGAGCAGACCACAAGATAAGATCTGCTCGACAAATTAAAAACAAACTAAATTCAAATATTATAATTTAAAAAAATACATCATTTAATACCCTTGATTCTGAGTTAGATTAGGGTTTGCTTGTAATTCTGATAATGGAATCCATAAAACTTCGTCTTGACTAGGTGTGAAAAATGCAGCAGGTCCCGCGAGTGATTTTGGATGATTTCCATCAGCAACGGTAGATCCTTGACCAAGAATTTCATCTGCAATCCCCCATCTTACAAGGTCAAAGAAACGGTGTCCTTCTCCTGTTAATTCCATTACACGTTCATCTCTAATTGCTTGTCGTAAATCTGCTTGTGATATGTTATTAGCTAATGTGCTGATTTGAGCTCTATCACGTACTTGATTTATAAAACCAACAGCTTGTCCAGTAGCACCACTTTCATTGAGTGCTTCTGCTAGCATTAGTAATACATCTGCATAACGTATGATACGCCAATTTGTTCCTAAATCATTTCCAAATCCAGAAATTGAAGAACTAGATAATCCTGATTCAATACCTGTGTATTTTACAGAAAAAATAGGCTCTACTCCTAGTGCATTTATAGTTTCTATACTAGGTGCAAAATCTTCTAAATAAGGTGCTCCTGCATACCCTTCTGCGCCTGGATAATCAAATACCATCGTAGCATTACGTCTCACAGTATCTCCATTTGCATCGAAAATATCACGAATATGTGGGTTTATAACATGACCTTGATCTAAACTTACATGAGGTGGCGAGTAATCAATATGCCAGTTTGATTGTGTTCCTGTAAGCGGAGTGTCTGATCCCCATACAAAGTTATCTTGTCCTACATATTGTAATTCGTAAATAGATTCACTGTTATTCTCAAGAGATGAGTCAGAAGAAAAATTATCCCCATAGTTTGCACCTGAGAGTAATGAATATCCTAATGTTGTTACCGTAGTAAAATCTGCAGCCGCATTGGCCCAGTCTTGCATATATAAATAGGTTTTACCACGTAAAGCTAAAGCAGCTCCTCTTGTTGGACGTCCTAAATCTTCAGATCCCCATGTGTCTGGTAATCTATTAACTGCTTCAGTAAGATCTGCAATAATAGCTTCATTAAACATGGCAGGAGTAGCATTGGTTGGGAAAAATTCATCTGGGTTTTGAGGGTCTGGTGTTTGCATTACTAATGGTGCTGTTCCAAAAAGATTTAATAAATACCAGTTGCAAAATGCACGTTGGAAATGTGCTTGTCCTAAAATTTCGTTTTGAACGTCTCCAGATAGGACTCCGTTTTCTGCATCTTCTTCAATAATTCTGTTAGCTCTAGATATAGATTGATATAATTGTGGATACATATCTACAGCCCATCTTGAGATGCCAGGTTGTCCTTCTAATGTAGACATGGTCGTGTTTTGCTGGAATGGAATTACATTATAGGCATCAGAACGAAGCATAGCTCCAGTATGAATCACACGTCCCCAAAAGAAAACAGCAGTAATAGGATGATACATACCATTTACAGCAAGTCTAAAATCACCTTCAGATTGGAAAAATTCAGGCTCTGCTACATTATTTGGATTTGAAATATCTAAGTCTTCTTCATCACAGCTATAATAAAGTACTACAGCAAATAGCAGTATTATAACTGGGAATAGTTTTTTAATTGTTTTCATATCGTATTCTTTTTATTTTTTTAAAATGACATTTGTATACCCATTATAAGAGTGCGAGGTCTAGGTTGTGCTCTAATATCTAATCCTCTATCAAAGACAGCGTCAGAAGCAAAAGTAGGATTAAATCCAAAAAAGCCTCTATTTGTACCTAATCCAGCATTATTAGATCCAACTTCAGGATCATAACCAGAGTAATTTGTAATTGTAAATAAGTTCTGAACATTTATAAAAGCACGTGCATTTGAAACCCACTCTTTTCCAATAAAATCAGTAAAATTATATCCTAGTTCAATTGTTTTTAAACGAAGGAAAGAACCATCTTCAACAAAGAAATCTGACGGTAATTGATTTCCTGCAGGATCTTGTACAGACACTCTAGGTAAATTTGTATTCGGATTTTCAGGAGTAAATGCATTTCTAACAATACCTAGTTTATTATCGTCTAAGAAGAAATATCCAAAAAACTTAGTGACATTGTAAATCTCATTTCCTTGTACTCCATTAAAAAATGCTGATAAATCCCACTTTTTATAATTTGCAGAAAAATTAATACCATATGTAAAATCTGGTGTAGGGTTTCCGATAGCTGTTTGATCTTCATCATTTATACGACCGTCTCCATTTACATCAACTCTTCTAAAATCTCCTGGTTGTAATAAAGCTCTTCTATCTGGGTCATTTGCAAGAAATGGATCATTGTCTATCTCTGCTTGATCGTTATAAATTCCATCTGTTTTAAATCCGAAGAAAAAACCTAATGGCTGTCCTACTTCAAAACGATTTGCTCTCAATCCTTCCTCATTATAAGAAGGACCTACAATTGGATTAGGAGAGCTAGTAAGTTCATTTCGAATAGCAGATAAATTGAAGCCTACGTCAAAAGTGAAATCTCCTCCTTTGTCATAATGGTATTGTGCCTCAAATTCAAATCCTTTATTATTAATAGAAGAAGCGTTCTGAAATACAGGAGTTACAGATCCATTAGAATCTGGAATAGCTACTGCTTGTATAACATCATCATTGTCTCTATTAAAGTAATCTAAACTTAATTTTAAATCATTATCAAGTAATGCTGCATCTACACCAATATTAATTGTTGTAGAGGTTTCAAAACTCAACGTTGGGTCAACAATAGAGGTAATGGCAAATCCTGGAATTTGCCCTGAAATACCTCCTACTGTAATTGGAGAGGTAGAACCTACAACAGATTGATTAGAGAATGGCGGAACATTTTGAGAACCTAATTCTCCATAACCAGCCCTCAACTTTAGACTATTAAAAAGACCATCTTTATTAAAGAAATCTTCATCGCTAATTACCCAACCTGCAGAGAATGAGGGAAATGTTCCTTCGTTGAAACCATCAGAAAAAAGCGAAGTCCTATCACGACGCACAATGGCTGTAAATAGATATTTCTTATTGTAATTATAATTAATACGCCCAAAAACAGAGAAAAGCTTATTGTCAAAACGACCTCCTCCAGAGTTGATGATATTATCAGCAAATTGTGCAACATTCGTAATACTATTACTTGGTAATCCTTCTGCGTAGATGGCAAGACTATTGTCTGTGATGTCTTGACGTGCGCCTCCTAATAATACATCAAAATTATGATCTCCAAGACTTCTTTTGTAATTGATAGTTGGTTCTACGTTTGTTGCATAACGTTCTCCTCTAACTTCTGTTAAGTCATTAAGTGCATTTAGGTTGAATACCTGATCAAATACTGGCGAATCTACATTTGGTCCGCCTAAGTTAAAGATAGGCTGAAAGTTATTTCTGTAAATACTTGTGTATTCTGTACCAATGTTCAATTTAGCAGTAAGCCCTTCTATAATTTCATAAGAAAAATTGATGTTTCCTAAGAAGTTACGCTCTGTATTTTGGTCATTTACGAGTTGTGCTTGCGCAAATTTATTAGCGCCTCCAACACCAAAGGTATTACCATCTACAGCTTCAAATCCTCCTAAATTTCCAGGAACAAAAGGTCTTATGATAGGAACAGTACCTCCTTGATTACCAAAAGCATTATTTCGTGTAAAACGATTTTCAGAAAAACCAAATGATTCTTGGATTTTTAATTTACCTAGTTTAAATTCACTATTCAAGCGTATATTTTTACGATTGAAATCTTCACTAATTAGTAAACCTTCTTCATCATAATAGTTGGCACTAAAGAAATATCTTGCATTTTCACCGCCACCAGATACATTAAATCCATAATCTTGAATAATACCTGAATTAATAGTTAAGTCTTGAAAATCAGTATCGATTCCTGGGTTTTGAATATTTCCTTCAAGACCATCATTAATAAGTCGTTGGTTAAGGAAAGCAATATATTCAGGACCATTCAGGAAATCAAGTGTTCTTCCCTGTGTATTTATACCACTTCTTATATCAATGTTTACAGTAGGAGCAGTGTCAGTTTTACCTCTATTTGTAGTTACGATAACAACCCCATTAGCAGCACGCGATCCATAAATAGCGGCTGAAGTTGCATCTTTTAATACTTGGATGTTTACAATATCTTTTGCATTCAAATAATTAATATTGTCAGATATAGCTCCGTCTACTACATATAAAGGAGCAGAATTTGTTAAGGAACTTACCCCACGTACAAAAACATTTGCTGGGCTCCCAGGAGCACCCCCCGCAGTTTCAACCTGCACCCCAGCTAATTTCCCTTGTAATGCTGAAGTTGGGTTTGCAGTAACTACCTGTGCAATATCTTCCGTTTTTATCTGTGAGATAGCACCTGTGACATCTCGTTTAGATTGAGATCCAAATCCTACAACAATTACTTCATCTAATGCAGCTGCATCTACTTGCATTACTACATTAATAATGGTTTGTCCATCTACAGGGACTTCTTGTGTCGTAAAACCTGTATAAGAGAAAACGATTATGGCATCATCAGTAACATTTGAAAGTGTGTAATTACCATCAAAATCAGTAGTTGTTCCATTTTGAGTACCCTTAACAAGAATATTTACACCAGGTAATGGTCCTAATTCTTCTGTTACGGTTCCAGTTATTGTTTGTTGTGCATATAAACAACTGGAAATAATGACCATTAGAAGCGTAACAATAGGTTTGAGTTTTGTTAGATTCATACAATTGGTTTTTATAAATTGATTAGACATGCTTTGTGTTTTGTAGTTTAAATAATGCTATGATACACTATGCTACTTTTCAAAAGTACAGTATTTTTTCTGTTTTTTATAATTTTGTGTTAAAAAAAATGATAATATGACAATAATAATCCTATTTGAGTGTGGATGTAATAATTGTCTTTTGTAAGAAAAAAAGGATTCTTAGATGTGGAAACACCTTATTTACTATAAAGAGTTTCGTTGTCTTAGATACGTAGGAATCGTTTCTTGGATAGGATTTCCATCTTTGACATAGGCAGCAGCTTTTTTGGCCATTAAGGTAAAGTCTGTAGAGATTGTGGAGATTCCGCCAAAGGCTATTTCCTTTACAATATTATCATCATGTGCTAATATGCCGATATCTTGTCCAATACGATATTCAAGCTTTCGAGCATCTTTTAAAATTTGCCATAGGCTCGAATCTGCAATCGTGAAAAAGACCGTTCTTTTTTTAAGTAGTTTAGAACGGTAATCAGGAAATACTTCCCCTTTGATGTTGTAGTCTGTTATAAATCGTTGAAAGGCTTTTAAAATCCCTTTTGGTAAGTCTGTATTTGCTTTAAAGAATAAAATCATTTTATCATATTCTTTAAGACGTGGGGCAAGTTCTACAAGTTTATTATAGGTGATTTCTTCAAATTCTTGCGTTATATAAGAATATATAGAAGGGAGTTTTAAATGGCGGTCAACGATTAAAAGTCTATCTGGAGGTATTGTTTCCATAAGTGGAATAACTTCAGGGTCTTGTATAGGAGCAATCACATAGGCTCCATATTTTCTACTTATGTTATCCATGATCGTTTTGAAAAGACTAAGGTTGTTGTGATGAAAAAAAATATCAATTTGAAATCTTTTCCCTAATTCTTTTCTAAACGTATTGTAAAAATCTTCTTGAAAACTATGAAATGCAAATAAAATTAAGGCAACCTTTAATGTCGTATTTGTTTCTTGACTTATTATAAAATACCCCTTAAGGTTTTTAGACTCTACAAGTCCTCGTTCTTTTAATTCTGTATATGCTTTTACTATAGTTTTACGGGCATATCCTATTTCGGCAACCATCACATTAATAGATGGTAGTTTGTCTCCAACACTTAATACACCTGCGTCAATGGCATTCATAATCCCATGAACGATTTGTTCATGTTTAGATATAGAAGGAATATGTTGTAAATCGTATATTTTTTCGAACAACGAAGACATATGATGTAATTAGGATACTTTGCTAAAGTATTATTTTAATAAATATAACTCAAAATAAATTGATTATTCTATAGGATTGTTATTTTTGCGAGTAGACTAGAGTAGCACAGATTTTAAATGTAGTATTTATAGCTATGAATGAACAAATTACATCTTTTGTAAACTCGTTTAAGAGTGAATTAAAAGTAATATCACCTGGTAGAATCAATTTTATTGGAGAGCATACCGACTATAACAATGGTTTTGTGCTTCCTACCGCTATTGATAAGAAAATTACATTTTCTTTTAGAAAGGCTTCTTCTAAAACTCAGTGTACTATTTTAAGTACAACATATCAGAAGCTTTTTACTTTTGCTATTGATGAAATTACAATTAGAGAAGCTACTTGGGAGAATTACATCGTAGGGGTGATTGCAGAAATACAAAAGGTAACTAATGGTGTTGGTGCTTTTGATTGTATTATAGATAGTGACCTTCCGCTAGGGAGTGGTGTAAGTTCTTCGGCAGCCTTAGAATGTGGAATCGCTTATGGAGTGAATGCACTTTTTGAATTGGACATGTCTACATTGCAAATGATACAATTATCACAGAACGCAGAGCATAATTATGTAGGGACAAAATGTGGTATTATGGATCAATATGCAGTAATGAAAAGTAAAGAGGGAACTGTATTGCTTTTAGATTGCTTAGTGAATAAACATACATATATAGATGTAAATTTTGATCCGTATGTTGTATTGCTTTTAAATACAAATGTTTCTCATAATCTAGCGTCTAGTGAGTATAATACGCGTAGAGAAGAGTGTGAATTTGTAGTACAAATGATTCAAAAAGAGGATGCTAAAGTGTCTTCTTTAAGAGATATTACACTTTCAAAATTAGAAGAATATAAGAGTCGATTGTCAAGTGTTCATTATGAAAGAGCGGCATATGTTTTAGAAGAAAATGAGAGGGTTCTAGAGGCAGTTGCCTATTTAAGAACTGGAGATTTAAAGCAATTTGGTTCTTTGATGTATGCTTCACATAGAGGACTACAGCATCAATATCATGTAAGTTGCCCTGAGTTAGACTTCTTAGTAGATTTTTCAGAAACAAAAGAAGAAGTACTTGGAGCAAGAATGATGGGAGGTGGTTTTGGTGGTTGTACAATTAATTTAATTCATAGAGATATGGTAGATACTTTTATTAAAGAAGCATCAAAAGCATATAAAAAGACGTTTGATATAGATCTAACATCATTTGTAACCGTTCCGAGTCAAGGAACATCAATGTATTCATAGTATATGGCATCTTTACAAGAACACCCGCATAGGAGATTTAATATCTTAACAGGAGAATGGATTCTTGTGTCTCCACATAGAACGAAACGACCTTGGCAAGGTAAAAGTGAAACTCCTGCTTTATTAGAATCAATCTCTTATGATTCAACCTGTTATTTGTGTCCAGGCAATGAACGAGCTGGGGGTGTTATAAATCCAAAGTATAAAGCGCCTTATGCGTTTACCAATGATTTTGCAGCATTACTTTCAAATACATCGTCAGAAACAGTGCAAAATGGCTTACTACTTGCAAAAGGAGAACAAGGAGAATGTAGAGTTGTTTGCTTTTCTGAAAATCACTCTTTAACGTTACCACTTATGGAGGTTGAAGACATTGAGAAAGTAATTTCTTTATGGCAAGAAGAATATGCTACTTTGGGTGGGAAACAAGAGATTAATCATGTGCAAATATTTGAAAATAAAGGACCTATTATGGGGTGTAGTAATCCGCATCCGCATGGGCAAATATGGTCGCAAAGTACAATTCCTGAAGAAGTAGTTAAAAAAACAGATAGACAATCATCCTATTGGAAAGAGCATGGGCGTTCTCTTTTAGGAGATTATATCAATCAAGAGCTCGAAACTAATGAACGTATCATTTTTGAGAATGAACATTTTGTTGTTTTAGTTCCTTATTGGGCAATATGGCCATATGAAACGATGATTGTACCCAAAAGGAAAGTTGCTGCTATAACTGATTTAACAGCAGTAGAAAAAATGAGTTTTGCAGAAGCTATAAAGAGGCTTACGATTAAGTATGACAATATTTTTAAAACTTCTTTTCCGTATTCTTCAGGGATACATCAAGCTCCAACAGATGGAGAAAAGCATCCTGAGTGGCATATGCACATGTCGTTTTATCCGCCATTGTTGAGGTCGGCTACGGTAAAGAAATTCATGGTAGGGTATGAGTTATTTGCCAATCCACAGCGTGATATTACGGCTGAACAAGCTGCGGCAACTATAAAAGAACAAAATGAGGTGCACTATACACTTTTATAGTCTTAAGATGTTGTTTATATTTACTGTCAAAAAGGGTCATTAACTCAGTTGGTTCAGAGTGTTACCTTGACAGGGTAGAAGTCACTGGTTCGAATCCAGTATGACCCACTATTATTTTATTAAATCCAAAACACGTTCCATTGCCATACCGCGTGATCCTTTAATGAGGATGGTTGTATCGGGAGGAATGTCTCCTGTATACGCTTTCGCGAAAGCGTTATATGTCAGAAAAACAAGGTGATTGTTATTTTCAGGAGTTGAAACCCCAAAAGTAGGCCCCACCGCATAGACTTCGTCAATAGAACATGTATTTGCATAGCTAAGAATATGCTGATGCTCCTGAAGTGTGGTTTCGCCAACTTCAAACATATCTCCTAAGAAAGCAATTTTGTGTTGAGACGATTGCTTACTTAAGTTATCTAAAGCAGCTTCCATACTGGTAGGATTGGCATTATACGCATCTAAAATAATAGTAATATTATTTTCTTTTTTAATAACTTGAGATCTGTTATTAGCTGGAATATACCCTTCGATGCCTTTTTTTATAACTTCTTTATCTACAGAAAAATAGGCTCCCATGGCAATAGCTGCAGCAACATTTAATGCGTTGTATGCTCCTGTTAGTTGTGTTTTGATAGTAAGGTCATCAAAATCTATATGTACATAAGGTGAGGCTCCTTTAAAAGTAATGGTGTAATCTGCATTATTTGGTGCAAATGTTTTGACCTGAATCCCTGTAGATTGCTTTATCTGTAATGGATCTTCTTTATTGATAAAAGCGAGACCATTTGTTTTTTGTATGTATTTGTATAGTTCGCTTTTTCCTTTTATAACACCTTCCACACCGCCAAAACCTTCTAAATGTGCTTTTCCAAAATTTGTGATATATCCAAAATTTGGTTTGGCAATTTCGCTTAAAGCTGCAATCTCTCCTTGATGATTTGCACCCATTTCGACGATGCCTATCTCAGTTTCTTTTGTCATAGACAAAAGCGTCAAAGGGACTCCTATGTGATTGTTGAGGTTACCAATGGTAGCAGTCGTATTATATTTTTGGGATAATACAGAATTAATGAGTTCTTTTGTTGTTGTTTTTCCATTACTTCCTGTAAGCGCAATGATGGGAATATCTAAGTATTCTCTATGATAGGTAGACAGTTGTTGTAATGTCTGTAATACATCTTCTACTAGAATAGTATATTCAAGCTCTCCTTGTGTTTCATCAATGATGGCATAAGTAGCACCTTGTTCTATTGCTTTTTTTGCAAATAGATTTCCATTAAAATTAGCTCCTTTTAAGGCGAAATATAATTGTCCTTTTTCTAATTTTCTTGTATCAGTACATATGCCTGTACTTTTTAAAAAGAGATGATGTAATTGTTCTATATTCATAATTTATTAGTGAAACTCAATGTTTAAAAGCCTATAAGACATATCAACATTGTAAGTTAAGCTAATCCTGCTATTTTCTGAATTCGTTAGTATCTAGCGGGTTCTTGATTTATACTTTTTATGGTATTAAAAAAGCCCTACAAGAGGGCTTTTTTACTATGTGTATTGCTAAAATTATCTAGCTCTTTTTCCACTTTTAGATTTTGAACCTACACGTGACATAGCACATCTAAATCCGATATCATCTGTAGCCATACCTTGTGGTAAGAAGCGACGTTGTGCAGGATCTAGCCAGTATGCTCTATCTCTCCAAGATCCTCCTTTGTATACTCTTACTTCGTCATTAATGAGTGTTGTTCTACTATTTGATTCATCAAACTCACGACTTAATGTCCCTGTACTATCACTAGAAACTTTATGTCTAGGAGCATCATACATTGCTGGAGCTTCACTCTGATCTTCATCGTCATCAAAAGATTCAAAGTAACGAGTAGATCTTCTATCGCCATCTCTAAAGTTACGGTTGTCACTTTGAGAGAATTGTGTACGTAAATATGTTTCATCTTCGTCTACTGGCACTTGAAGAATTTCTCCAGGTAAATCTCTAGCAACTACTTTTCCGTTAGCTAACGTGTCATATACAATAGAATCTACAGTTACAACTCTAACTTTTCCTTCTTCATCAATTGCATTTTTAGTATATACGTTACCTCTATAGTAGTTAAAATCATTAAACTCATCATCTACTATTGGGCGGTATACATCGGCTACCCATTCAGAAACATTTCCAGCCATATCATATAATCCAAAATCATTTGGTTCATATGTTTGTACTTCGGCAGTAATATCTGCATTATCATCAGACCAACCTGCAATTCCTCCGTAATCTCCATCAGCTTGCTTAAAGTTTGCTAAATGATCACCACGTGTACGTCTAGAAGCAGATCTTGTATACGATCCATTCCAAGGATATTTTTTACGACCTCTATATACATTATAACTTCTTAATTCAGAAAGTCCTAATGCAGCATATTCCCATTCAGCTTCCGTTGGTAATCTATATTTTGGTAAAAGAATACCGTCTTTACGCTGTACAAATATGTTAGTGCTATCATTTCTCTTCATTCTTGACTCACTAGCACGTCCTCCTCTTGCGAGACTATCACTTCCTCCATATGCTAACGTAGGAGAATTTAAATATGTTTCTGTGTCAAAAGTAGAAGTAGCTTCTACATCATTACGTGCTCCACGAGCAGTAAATCCTTGTTCTTCAAGAATTAATTCGTTAACACGGTTTGATCTCCAATCAGAAAATTCAACAGCTTGAAGCCAACTTACACCTACAACAGGGTAATTAGCAAAAGCTGGGTGACGTAAATAGTTTTCTGTCATCGTTTCGTTAAACCCTAAACGATTTCTCCAAACTAATGTGTCTGGTAATGCACCTAAGTAGATGTTACGGTAATTTTCGTCTGTAGGAGGGAATACTTTCTTGATCCAATCTAAGTATTCTAAATACATTACATTGGTAACCTCGGTTTCATCCATATAAAAAGACTGAACATGCTGTTGATTTGGAGAGTTATTCCAATCATGCATGACGTCATCTTGAACTTTTCCCATTGTAAAAGTTCCTCCTTCAACAAACACGAGTCCAGGACCAGTCGCTTGTTCGGTATAGTCGGTATTAGCTTTAAAGCCTCCGTCTTTACCATCAACTTTCCATCCAGTACCTCGGGAACTGTCTTTGTAGTTATTAGATTTGCTACAGCTAGCAACTGTTAGGGCAACAGTGGCCACAGCAAAGATTTTTAGAGCAAGATTTAATTTCATCGGTTTTTGCTTAAGTAGATTTGGGATCGCAATATAACAATTAACACGAAAATGACAATATTAATTTATTAAAAGCAGTCATCAAATTTATTTTTTAGTGGTTTTAGTCAACCCATTAGTAACGTAGGTATTTATTCTTTATTATTGTAAACAAAAAAAATAATCAAAAAATATCATCTTTTTTGATACTATTGATTGGCATTTATCGTTACGATATATGATGAAAATACGCTACGCTATACTTTTGTTTTTTATTTCTTCCCTAGGTTTTTCTCAAGAAAAGCGATTGTCATTAGATTGGGAGAAAATGTTAGTGGATGTTAATACCCCTTTAAATAGGTCATTACATTTTACTCAAAATGAAGACGCATCATGGAGCTATTTAACTCAATGGGAAGTAAATCAACCTATTTTAAGTTCCAGTGTGAGTATTAATGATGTAGTTTATGAACCTATTCCAAGTTCTCAGTTGTCTATATTAGATAAGAGTAAAATTCAATCAGAGATATCATATACAATACAAACCTCAAAAGCTAGAAATACATATTATGCTAGTTTAAATGTGAGTCCTTTTATTATTACTAATGGACAGTATAAGCGTATTAAAAGTGCTAAGGTTATGTATGCTTTTACACGAGCAAGCAATACGATATCTTCTATTCCTCTTACAAATTCGATATTAGCAAGTGGTGATTATTATAAGTTTTATGTAGAAGAAACTGGAGTACATCAAATTACGCGTAATTTTTTGCAAAGTATGGGGATGCCATTAGATGGAATAGATCCGCAAACAATTAAAGTATATGGGTTAGGTGGTTCACCGTTACCACTACGTAATAGTGATAATGGAGATGAAGTGTTTGATCTAAGAGAAATTCCAATACAAGTAGTAGGTGGTGAGGATGGGACATTTAATGGAAATGATCATATTCTCTTTTTTGGAGAAAGTTCTCGGAAATTTCATGAAGAATTAAATACAAACATAAATCCATATTCAGATAGGTCGTATTATTATGTAACAGCAGGCGGAAGTGAAGGTTTACGTGTACAGCCCATGAGTCAGCCTTCAGGAACTCCAGATGCTACATTTACAACATTTGATGATTACCAGTTCCATGAAGAAGATACAGAAAATATTGTCTTAGTAGGACGTAGATGGTTTGGAGAACAATTTAATATTGAAAACGAGCAAACTTTTGATTTTACATTTCCTAACATAGTTTCTAGCCAAACAGCTGCATTGAGAGTCCTTCTAGCAGCAGCTTCAGAATCTCAAACTTCTTTTGAAATTGCTGTAAATGGTTCTTCAGTAGGAACAGCAATACTAAACCCTATAAATGATATAAGCTTAGCTACTGGGAGAACGTTTGAAATAGATATTCCGATCTCAACTCCAGATGTAACAATAACAATAACGTATAACAATGGTGGTAATCCTTCTAGTTTAGGATACCTTGATTATATAAGTCTAGATGTCCCAAGAGCACTTCAAGGTACAGGAGAACAAATTAATTTTAAGAAAAATGAAGCAGCTACGTTAAGTGGTTTAGGAGAATATGTTTTTAGTAATGCTAGCGATTATTCTCAAATTTGGGACGTAACTGATCAGACATCCATAACAACAACCCTTAATGATGGAGGACAAGGGAATATTAGCTTTAGAAGTCAATTAGGGACATTACGTCGTTTTGTGGCAGTAACTCCTTCAGATTATTTTACTCCTTTTAGAGAGAGTAATAATACAAGAGTTGCTAATCAAAATTTAAAAGGGACGATCTTTCAAAATAATAGCGGAGCGTTTCAAGATGTAGATTACTTGATGATTACTGGTGATTTATTACGACCACAGGCAGAACGACTAGCAGAACATAATAGAACGTTTAGAGGACTGAATGTAAAAGTAGTCACGCTTAATGATATTTATGAAGAATTTGGAGGTGGTAGGCAAGATATCGGAGCGATACGCAATTTAGTAAAGTATGTCTATGATAATGCATCTTCAGAATCCAATAGAATTAAATATCTATGTTTGTTTGGAGATGGTTCTGTAGATTATAAAGATCGACTTTTTGGTAACAATAATATTATTCCTTCTTTTCAGACTGAACAGAGTTTTAGTCTCGCTAGTTCTATAGTGTCTGATGACTACTTTGGATTTATGGATCCCAATGAAGGCTTTGTTGAGCTTAATGGAGGAGGAAATGATCGATTAGATATCGCAGTAGGACGTATTGTAGCAGATACGCCATCGCTGGCTACGACGGTTGTAGATAAAATTATAAGTTATGATACAAGAGAGTCATTTGGCCGCTGGCGTAATAATTTAGTCATGATCTCTGATGATGCTGATGAACCAGGACAAGCTCATTATGAATTACAAGTAAATCTAGATGCGTTGAGTGATGAGATTGAAGAACAACGACCTTCTACAAATGTTATAAAAATATATAGTGATGCTTTTCAGCAACAATCTTCTGCAGGAGGAGATCGATATCCTCAAGTAAATGAAACGATTTCTAATGCTTTAGAATTAGGGTCTTTAGTAGTGACTTATTTAGGGCATGGCGGAGAAGAATTGTTAGCTTCTGAAGCCATTATTACACAGAATGAAGTAGATGAACTCGCAAATGATGAACGTCTTCCTTTGCTCATTACTGTAACCTGTGAGTTTACAAAATTTGATAATCCACGTCGTCCTACAGGAGGAGAAGGTTTTATTTGGAGTCCAGATGGTGGGGCAGTAGCTATGATCGCAACAACTAGAGAGATATTTGTTGGTCTTGGTTTAGATTTTAATGATGACATTGCTGCAGAAATTTTTGGATTTAATAATAACGAGCTTGTAAGTGTTGCAGAACATGTACGACGTGCAAAAAATCAAGAGGGAAATAGTCAACGTAGGGTAATTTTCTTTTTAGGAGATCCAGCGATGACATTGGCATTTCCAAGGCCTGATATCCGATTGACCGCTGTAAATGATGTTCCTGTAGGACAAGAGTTACCTACATTAAGAGCCTTAGATCGTGTGAAAATAAATGGTGCTGTTACCAGTGAATTAGGGCAGGTAATTTCTAATTATACAGGTACATTAGCAGTTACCTTATATGATAAAGATATACAACGTCAAACATTAGGTAATGATGGTACGATAGTAGATGGAGAATTAGGGATTTTAGATTTTAAAACGTTAGGAGCTGTATTGTACAGAGGACAAGCTTCGGTTACAAATGGACAATTTGAATTTGAATTTATTATGCCGCGTGATACCGCCATCCCTTTAGGAGAAGGACGGTTAAATTTTTACTCAGAACGATTAGGTGTGCTAGAAGATCAAGCAGGTGTGAATAGAGATATTATTATAGGCGGACTTAATGAAGATGCACCACCCGATAATTTAGGACCTCGTATTCGATTGTTTATGAATGATGAAAGTTTTGTGAATGGAGGGATTACAGACGATTCTCCTATTATATTGGCAAAACTAGAAGATGAAAATGGAATTAATACCGCTGGAGGTATAGGGCATGATATTGTAGCAATTATAGATGGTGATGAAACAAATCCTCTTATTTTAAATGATTTCTATGAAACAGAAGTAGATGATTTTACAAGAGGAACAGCAAGCAGGAGACTTCGAGATTTAGAAGAAGGTCTTCATACACTTACGTTCATCGCGTGGGACGTATATAATAATTCTTCTAGAGCAGAATTACAGTTTGTTGTAGTTGGAGATGGAGAATTGCAGCTTGAAAATGTACTTAATTATCCAAACCCTTTTGTAAATTACACAGAGTTTTGGTTCAATCATAATAGACCTTTTGAGCCTCTTGATGTACAAGTTCAGATATTTACAGTGAGTGGAAAAGTGGTAAAAACCATTAATCAAACAGTTGTGAATGAAGGGTTTTTGTCTAGAGACATCGTGTGGGATGGATTAGATGATTTTGGAGAGGCAATTGGAAAAGGAGTGTATGTATATAAGATAACCGTAAAATCTACGTTAACTAACAAGCAAGTCGAAAAGTTTGAAAAGCTTGTAATTCTATAAAATATAAATCTATAAAAAGTCTATATTTGTTCAAATTTGAAATTTTTATGAAGAAAATGATGATGCTGTGCTTAGGAGCATGTTTCGCTTTTAACGCAACGGTGCAAGCCCAAGACGAGCCTAATACAATTACAACGGCGGTCCCATTCTTAGTTATTGCTGCAGACGCACGTGCTGCAGGACTTGGAGAACAAGGAGTAGCAACGAGCCCAGATGTATATGGCGTACAGTGGAATCCTGCTAAACTAGCTTTTTTAGATACAAAGCATAATATAGGAGTTAATTATACACCTTATTTAGGGAATTTAGTAAATGATATTGCTATTTTACAAGCTGCCTATGCAAATCGTATTGATGAAAAAAGTGCTTTTGGAGCAAGTCTTCGATATTTTAGTTTAGGAACAATTACGACAACTACAGGACCTAATGATCCTGGATTGGATATTCGTCCTAATGAATTTACAATAGATGCAACCTACGCACTTAAATTAAGTGAGCGTTTCTCTATGGCAGTGTCAGGACGTTATTTACGAAGTGATCTTAGAATCCAACAGTTAGATCCAGATGCTAGAGCAGCGAGTTCTTTTGGAGTAGATATCTCAGGATACTATCAATCTGAAGAAATCACCTATAATAGTTTCGATGGTCGTTGGAGAGGAGGATTTAATATCTCTAATATAGGACCAGAAGTATCGTATAGTGATGCCGATAATGATGATGATTTTATTCCTACTAACTTAAAGCTTGGTGGAGGATTTGATTTTATCTTAGATGGTTATAATAGAGTATTTGTTGGATTAGAATTCAATAAATTATTAGTGCCTACTCCTCCTAGAAGAGATGGAGAAGGAAATATTATTGCTGGACAAGATGATAATGTAAGTTTCTTTCAGGGGATTTTCCAATCATTTGGAGATGCACCAGATGGATTTAGTGAAGAGCTTAAAGAATTTACATGGTCACTTGGAGCTGAGTATGTGTATGACAATGCCTTTTCGCTTCGTGCAGGATACTTTAATGAAAGTGATATTAAAGGAGCACGTAAATTTGCAACCTTAGGCGCAGGATTTGAATTTAATGCTATTGATATAGATTTATCATATCTTTTCTCTACTGGGTCGGTACGTAGTCCGTTAGAAAATACCTTACGTTTTGGACTTACTTTCCATTTTGGAGATGAGTTTGATGAATACTAGGAAATATGATTTCCGTGTAAACGGAAAAGAAATATGAAAAAAATTAAGATAGAATCGTTTTTGGAAGTATACCCATCTATAGATGAGCTTCCAAAAACGATTTTTTCATTGATGCAAGAAGCTATACTTGCAAGAGATACTGCATATGCGCCTTATTCAAACTTTTTTGTAGGAGCCGCTGTTTTATTAGAAAACGGAAAAATAATACGAGGGAGTAATCAAGAGAATGCAGCATATCCATCTGGTTTATGTGCAGAACGTACTGCGATTTATTATGCTTCCGCGCAATATCCAAATACGGCTTTTAAAGCTATCGCTATAAGTGCAAAAGGGAAGGATAAAGCAACGTCGCAACCTATTCCACCTTGCGGATCTTGTAGACAAGCAATTGCAGAATATGAGATACGACAAGGAGAGGCGATTCCTATTTATTTTATGGGAGATCAAGGGGAGGTATGGAAAAGTGATTCTTTAGAAAACTTACTTCCATTACTTTTTACCTCAAAATACCTTTAAAAAACATTCTTTTATTATTGAGATTATTAATGAGTACGCTTTCGCGAAAGCGTATACTTGAAGCATTACAGTTTTCTTAACAAAATAATCAGAATAAAGCGCATTACTATTTCGTTTTCGTAACTTTTATGCAAAACCCTTTTTGCGGTATCTATCTAATACCTTATTTTTGTTAGTGGCTTTTAGTAAAGTCATTTTTATACTCGTTATAGATGAAGAAAATCACTAAAGAAACGTATCTTAATTGGTACGAAGAAATGCTCTTCTGGCGTAAGTTTGAAGACAAGTTAGCTCAAGTATACATTCAGCAAAAAGTTAGAGGGTTCTTACACCTTTATAATGGCCAAGAAGCTATATTGGCAGGGTCATTACATGCGATGGACTTAAGCAAAGACAAAATGATTACTGCCTATCGTAATCACGTACAACCTATAGGTATGGGCGTAGACCCTAAACGTGTGATGGCAGAATTGTATGGGAAAGCAACAGGAACCTCACAAGGACTTGGAGGATCTATGCATATATTTTCAAAAGAAAAAGGTTTTTATGGAGGTCACGGTATTGTAGGTGGTCAGATTCCATTAGGAGCTGGAATGGCTTTTGGAGATAAATATCATAAAAGAGAAGCGGTTACATTATGTTTCTTTGGAGATGGAGCAGCACGTCAAGGTTCTTTACATGAAACCTTTAATATGGCGATGAACTGGAAGTTACCTGTCGTATTCTGTGTGGAAAATAATGGATACGCCATGGGAACATCAGTGGCTCGTACTGCAAATCATGAAGATATTTGGAAATTAGGTCTTGGGTATGAAATGCCATGTGGCCCTGTAGATGCTATGAATCCTGTAGCTGTAGCAGAAGCTATGGATGAAGCCATTGATAGAGCAAGAAGAGGTGATGGTCCTACATTCTTAGAATTGAAGACATATCGCTATAGAGGACACTCTATGAGTGATGCACAGCATTATAGAACAAAAGAAGAAGTAGCAGAATACCAGAAAATAGATCCTATTACGCAAGTAAAAGATATTCTGTTAAAAGAAGGATATGCTACTGAAGATGAAATTAAAGTAATGGACAAACGTGTAAAAGAACGTGTTGCAGAATGCGAAAAATTTGCAGAAGAAAGTCCATTCCCTGAGAAGAATGTGATGTACGATGTCGTATACGAACAAGAAGATTATCCATTTTTACCTCATAAACTATAAGCTATGGCACAAGTAATAAATATGCCGCGACTTAGCGACACGATGGAAGAAGGTACTGTTGCTACTTGGCTCAAAAAAGTAGGTGATACTATCGCTGAAGGGGATATCCTAGCAGAAATAGAAACTGATAAAGCAACAATGGAGTTTGAGTCATTTTATGATGGAACATTACTTCATATAGGAATTCAAGAAGGAGAAACGGCGCAAGTAGATAAATTGCTAGCCATTATAGGTGATGAGGGAGAAGATATTTCTGCATTATTAAATGGAACAGCTGAAGCTCCTGTAAAAGAAGAAACAGTAGAAACTCTTGCTGAAGCTACAATAGAAGAAACGACTACAGAAGCAGTAGCAATTCCTGATGGAGTTGTCGTAGTAACCATGCCAAGACTTTCTGATACGATGGAAGAAGGTACGGTAGCGACATGGCTTAAAGGAGTTGGTGACACTGTAGAAGAAGGAGATATCCTAGCAGAAATAGAGACTGATAAAGCAACAATGGAGTTTGAGTCTTTTAATGAAGGAACTTTATTATACATAGGACTTGAAGAAGGTGCTACTGCAAAAGTAGATGCCCTTCTAGCAGTATTAGGACCAAAAGGAACAGATGTTTCTGGAGTAGTTGCCAATTTTAAATCTGGATCAACAACACCAAAAGCAGTTGCTGAAACTCCTAAAAAAGAAGCTCCTAAAAAAGAGGAACCTAAGAAGGAAACTCCAAAAGTAGAAGCCCCAAAAGCAAGCTCTTCAACAAATACAACAGCTACTTCAAATGGTGGACGCATATTTGCTTCCCCACTTGCAAAGAAAATAGCAGAAGAGAAAGGAATCAATTTAGCACACGTAAATGGTTCTGGAGAGAATGGTCGTATTGTAAAAGCAGATGTAGAAAACTATACGCCAAGCACAGCGAGCGCAGGAGCTAGTGTACAACCATTTGTTGCAACAGGAGAGGAAAGTTTTGAAGAAGTGCCAAACTCACAAATGCGTAAAGCCATTGCAAGAGCACTTTCAAATTCTAAATTCTCTGCACCACATTATTACTTAAATGTGGAATTCAATATGGAAAATGCAATCGCATTTAGAAAGCAGTTTAATCAATTGCCAGATACAAAAATATCATATAATGATATGATTGTAAAGGCAACAGCTATCGCTTTAAAGAAACACCCTCAAGTAAATTCTCAATGGTTTGATGATAAGATGAAACTAAATCATCATGTGCATATTGGTGTTGCAGTTGCAGTTCCTGATGGGTTAGTAGTACCTGTAGTTAATTTTGCAAATGAAAAGTCATTACCGCAAATTAACGCTGAGGTAAAAGAACTTGCAGGAAAATCTCGTAATAAAAAGTTAACCATGCAAGAAATGGAAGGAAGTACATTTACAATTTCAAATCTTGGAATGTTTGGTATTACCGATTTTACATCTATAATCAATCAGCCTAATTCAGCGATCTTATCTGTAGGTGCTATCGTAGAAAAACCAGTGGTGAAAGATGGACATGTTGTTCCTGGTCATACTATGAAGCTTACCATGGCATGTGATCACCGTACCGTAGATGGTGCGACGGGCGCACAATTCTTACAAACACTAAAAATGTATATTGAAAATCCAGTATTAATGCTTGCATAATGCTTTTAATATACTTTTACCATATAAAACCCGTCTTTAAAGATGGGTTTTTTTATCTTTAAACCTATGAGGAAACTATTTTTTTATCTAGTATTAGGAAGCTTAATTATTTCATGCGGAACTGCATTACAACCCGTAAATGAATCTAATGTTCCTCCGCCACCGCCACCGCCACCAGTATCAATACCAGATACGCCTAAGCCAGATCCTACAAAAGATCAGGTGACTATGGTTTTTCCTAACATTAGTAACATGACTTCTGTAAAGAAATCTATTGAGTTTCTTGCAGCAGATGAATTACAGGGAAGAAATACAGGAAGTCCGGGCATAGAAATCGCTGCTCAATTTATAGAAGCACGCTTTAAAAATGCGGGTGTTGCTCCTTATTTTGATACCTATAGAGATAATTTTTCAGCAAAAGGAGAAGATGCTTTTAATATCGTAGGAGTAGTAGAAGGAAATGATCCAACCCTTAAAAATGAAATTATTATCATAGGAGCACATTACGATCATATAGGAAATGGAAAACCTGTAGGTGATGATGTGATTGCAAATGGAGCTAATGATAATGCAGCAGGTACTACAGCTGTGTTGACACTTGCGGATCATTTCGCGAAAGCGAAAACCAATAAAAGAACCATCATTTTCACATTATATTCTGCTGAAGAAAAAGGATTGTTAGGGTCAAAGCATCTAGCAAAAAAACTTAAAAAACAGAATATCACGCCGTATGTGATGTTTAATATAGAAATGATTGGAGTTCCTATGAAAGACAAAGATCACTTAGTGTATATTTCTGGGTATGATCTTTCAAATATGCCTGCAAAGTTTAATGAATATGCAGGAGAAAAAGTGATAGGTTTCTTACCTAAAGCTAAAGAGTTTAATCTTTTTAGACGTAGTGATAATTACCCATTCTATCAAGAGTTTGGGATACCAGCACACACGATTTCTTCGTTTGATTTCACCAACTTTGATCATTATCATGGCGTAGGTGATGAGGCAGATAAAATGGATATTTCGTTTATGGAAAATGTGATACAAAAACTGATTCCGGGTCTAGAACGTATGGCAAATACGGCAGCACAGGAGATTAAAATGAATTAATGGACATTTATAGATATAACGGATTGAGATATCCGTCTACACGGATATGAAAAGAATTATAGTTACAGGAACCAGTAGGGGAATAGGATATGAATTAGTTCAAATATTAGCCAATCAAGGGCATCAGGTTCTTGCGCTTTCGCGAAATGAGACTCCGTGTAAACTCCTAAATAAACAGAATATTACAGCATTCTCTTTTGACATCACACAAGCGAGTCATTTTGAAAAAGTCATTGATTTTATAGAAAGTGATTGGGAAGGCGTTGATATATTGATTAATAATGCAGGTGCATTGCTTAATAAACCTTTTGCCGAAACGACTATGGAAGCGTTTGAAGCGGTCTATAAAGTAAATGTATTTGGTGTGGCAGAATTGACGCGTGTGGTACTTCCATATATGAAAGAAGGAGCTCATGTAGTGACGGTGAGTAGTATGGGAGGTGTGCAAGGAAGTATGAAGTTTCCTGGACTTTCAGCTTATAGTTCTAGTAAAGGGGCTGTTATTACATGGAGCGAACTCCTCGCTGAAGAATATAAGGAGCAACAAATAGCATTTAATGTAGTGGCTTTAGGTGCTGTGCAAACTGAAATGCTAGAAGAAGCATTTCCCGGCTATCAAGCGCCACTTACGGCTGAAGAAATGGCTGAATACCTAGCTGATTTTTCTTTGACAGGAAATAAATTTTATAACGGAAAGTTATTACAAGTTTCTGCAAGTACGCCGTAAAACTCTTGTTAATATGGGACAAGAGTTATATATGATTGCATTAGACACGAAGAAAATTCAAGAAAACTTGGCTCCTTTTATTGATAAAAAGATCGAGTCGCATCTTAAAAGATTTTTGAAAGAGTATTGGTATAAGGTGTCTAAAGAGGTATTGCTTGATAAAGTAATTGATAATCCAAATGCATTTACAATTCTTGAAGTAGAATGTCTATATTTTTGGTTAGATGATTTACATGATACATTATATAGAAGCTATCAGAATAGAATACGTAAAATTCGAAAAACGGGTAGTATTAGGGCAGATGTTTTAAAAATGAATAAATTAAAGTTTTTAAAGCATTATGGTGTTAATTTATTTTTTGAAATACCTTCAAAAACGCCTGTCAGAGCTTTTTTAGAAATCTTCCACGATTATTTCTGGAACTATGAAAAGAAAATATTTTTTTTTGAAGACATAGATGATTTAAATAAAATGGAAATCTGTTTGATAAAAGACTTACATCATTTTTCTAATTATTTTCTAGCTTATTGCGGTCAGATAGTTATTCATTTTGGGGATGATGAAGATGATAAGAAAGAAGCGAAAAACATTTTAGAGGACATAAAACTAATAGATCTATATACTTATAAACGTGCTGTAGAGGATACTAGTCATTTGATGAATACCACAGATGAAGGGTTCAAATATTCATTAATACAACTGTTTTATTATGCGCAAGGTTTTGAAAAAGAAATTGTGAACTTGCCAATAAATACAAGGGTTTGGAATTTCCATACCTAGAAATGGATATAAAAGAACATAATATATTAAGATATATATGAAGAAAGAAACGATTATTATCCTAGCAAGTTCCCGTTCTAATGGAGATACCTCAAAAGTAGTAAATCAATTACAACAAGTTGTAGATTGTGATGTTGTAGATCTTAATGACTATGAGATTAGTTATTATGATTATGGGCATGCCAATAAAGACGATGATTTCCTGCCTTTAATGAAACGTATCATTAGTGATTACCAAAACATCATTTTTGCAACACCTGTGTATTGGTATACGATGAGCGGAATCCTAAAAGTGTTTTTTGATAGAATCTCTGATCTATTAACCATAGAAAAAGACTTAGGTAGGCAGCTTCGCGGGAAAGGTTTTGGAGCTCTTAGTTGTTGTATGAATGGAAGTGTAGATGAGGAGTTTTGGCATCCTTTTAAAAAAACAGCTGGTTATTTAGGAATGAATTATATCGGAAACATTCATGTTGATTCTTTAGAAAACATAGATGTACTTAAAGATTTTGGAAATAAGATTACTACGCTTTAAAATATAAAAAGTCATCTAGAAACTTATTTCTAGATGACTTTAAATTTCAAAAAATATTTTTATTAGAATCTACAGAAATTTTCTAAAAATACTTGTCCGTTTACTTCAAAAGAAATACCGCACCCTGAACTACAGAATGGGCAATCACTATCGCTGGAACAATCTATAAGTTGGGCTTGACAGCCGCCTCCCCAGAATCCTCCTTTAATTTCTTTTTGTTCGGTGTTTGAAAGTGTTCTAACACCTTTTAGATTTAATGTTTTCTTTAGCATGAGATATGTTTAAATGATTAGAACATGTTTAATTAAATTGACATACATCAAAAAACTCTATAGGCCCTTGTGGGGTGTTTACTGTAATTCCACAACTACGACCACAAGGACAGTCATTGTCATCATAGCATTGAACAAGTTGAGGTTGACAACCTCCCCAATATCCTCCTTTAATTTCTTTTTGTTCGGCGTTTGATAATGTTCTAACACCTTTTAAATCTAATGTTTTCTTCAGCATAATAAGATTTTTATAAGTTACTATTAATATCCCTTTCAAGATACATTCTTTTTGTTTGTAAAACTCTTATTTGTAAATAGTTAAATCCCTATTTTGTTTAAAATAGGGAAGTGGTTTTTAAGAGAAAATTATTCTTTATATTCCTTTAAAACTATTTTAGAAGTAGTGATTTCTTCTCCATCTAACAGCACTTTAGTACGCTTTATAGTTACAATGATGGTATCCTGTTTATTACCGTCATATGTGATAACCGTTTGTATGTCTGTAGAATTTTCATTTTCAAAAATAATGGCGTCTAATAAGGTAATGTCTTGTATAGTTTCTTGATAGTTTAATTTTAATGATGTAGTCGTGTCAATAAGTTGCTTAAAATTAGGGTATTGCAGCTGAAGTTTCTGAGTGTCAATATGATCTTGTATTTTTTCTTCAATTAAGATTTTGTAAGCATTTTCTAAAGAAATAGTAGTAGGTGCTTTTTCTATAGTAATACTATCGTTAGATGGTGCAAACTCTTTTCTATTAGAACACCCTAACACCACGCACATACATATAAAGAGAAGTACTTTATTCATAGTTAGTTCTAAATTTAAGTTTTACAATTTTGCCCCCTTGTCGCTTTGATTCTATAATTTCAAAACCTTGTAAGCTTTGAGTAGGTGTAGTGAGCTTGTTTATAAGCTCTTCCTTGGTATACATCTCAATACCTACATCATAGGGAAGTACTTTTATGAGAATGGCGTTTTCTGCAATCAACTGTTGTAATTGTTGTTTCCGTTTTTTCCAATCATTTAGGTTATTATTTGCATAAAAATGTAACATCAAACTATAGTCATCAGTATGTAAAGGAATATCTTCAGAAATGGAGGTGTCTATATACCTTTTGATCGTATCTGTTTTATGATATGGAGATTGCACTACAAATTGTATATAGTCAGCTTTTGTTTTCCAAGAGAAACAGCCTAGGCTATCACTTTTTATATAGGTGGGTGATTGATCATTATTTAAAATGGTAATATCTAAAGGAATAGTATTGATATAAGCACCTCTATCTGTATCTATAAAACAGAAATGAAACGTGTTCTCTGATTTGAAATAGGCGCTCATCAACACTAGAATAGTAATGAAAAGTGTGAGTCCAATACCTATATATTTATATAAAGATGTAGTTTTCTTTTTCTCTTGAGTAGCTATTTTCTGTTCGTTACAGAACACAGACCAAGAGGTAGCTCCTGTATAACGTGATAATAGGTCGAGAACATCGACTCTTGGAAGTTTTTTGGGTTCATTTTTAAAATACGTATAAAATGATTTTTCACTAATGCTTCCTTTTACGTGAGTGACTAAGTCTTCCTGAAACAGCACTATATCCTGTCCTTTCCAAGAAGCAATAGGGGTGTCTATAGCAGGATGATGTTTCCTAAAAGTGGTTAGAACTGCATGCGTTAATGCAGTAAATAATATGTATTCTTTTTTGGTGATAAAATTCTTATTTACAGTTATTTGTGTGTTTGTAAAACGATTTACAAACCTTTTACAAGCGTCTTACAATGCATGGCTTGATTTAGATTTTATGTTTGACTTCAGTAATCAATAATTAAAAAATATGAAGACACAAACATCAATTTTAAAGGTACTATTTCTTTTTATAGTTTCATCATTTTTATATACTTCGTGTAGCAAGCATAAAAGTGATGCTGCTTTTGAAGCTATAGCTGTAGAGCGCACTGGGGAAACTGAAATGTTCAAATCTGTTGGGACAAATGAAGTGGAAAGTTCTAAATCAAAAGCTGCAACATCAACAGTAAAAATTATCAAAAATGCGACGCTTAGAATGGAAGTAGACGATGTTCTATTAGCTACTCGTATAGCACGTGACTATGCAAGATATTATGAAGGCTATGTTTCTGATGAACGAATGAATACAAATGCATATCGTAAAGAAAACAGATTTACCATACGAATACCACAATCTTATTTTGATGATCTATTAGATAGTATAAGTACGCTTTCAAAAACAATAGAAACAAAAAGTATTACCACGGTAGATGTTACTGAAGAATACGTAGATATTCAAAGTAGATTAAAAACGAAAAAAGAGGTGAAAGATCGATATGAATCTATATTGAGAGGAAAAGCTAAAACCGTAGAAGAAGTACTTCAGGCTGAAGAAAAAATACGAATTCTTCAAGAAGAGATAGAATCAGCAGAAGGGAGATTGCGTTATATGTCTAATAAGATAAGTTATAGTACGATACAAGTTGATGTGTATCAGGAACTCCCTGCTGTAGAGCTCCCCGCAGATAACGGACCATCATTTTTAAGTGAGATAAAAGAGAGTTTACGTTTTGGACTTTCAATATTGGAAGTGCTTGTTTTAGTGTTGTTTCGTATCTGGCCTTTGATACTTATTTGTATAGGGATTTTTATAGTATATCGCATAAGAAAAAACAAAGATTTAAAATAAAAGAGCTAAATGTTGAAATTAGAAATCTTAATAATTACAGTATGAAATTCTAGATCCCGCTTAAAAAGCGGGATTTGTTTAACTACTTATTTTGAATTCATCCTTAACTTTTTAAAATAGAATTTCACTAATAAAATGAAACACTTTTAGTACTTGTCAGACATATAGAATATTCTTACTTTAGAAGAAGATTCCTATGGTAGAAATACTTACTAAATATATTCCAGAACGTGCCGTACAACCTGCTTTTGAGCTTATCAAAACACATGGGGTGTATTTGAAAATTGTAAATGAACGTATTACACGACATGGAGATTATAGGAGAATGCCCGACGGCCAACATCAAATTACAGTAAATGTAAGTCTTAATAAATATCGATTTTTAATGACACTTATTCATGAGATAGCTCATTTGGTAGCTTTTGAAAAGTATGGACGTTTTATAAAGCCACATGGTAAGGAGTGGAAACAAACCTTTCAATTATTGATGTTACCATTTATTAGGCCTGATGTTTTTCCACAAGAAGTGTTGCCATATATAGCGCGTCATTTTAAAAACCCTAAAGCGAGTAGTGATACAGATGCACACTTGTCTGTAGCACTTAAAAAGTATGATCCGCCCACTGATAAAAATTATATCTTTGAGATTCCACCAGGGTCTAGGTTTAGAATTTATAATGGTAAAATTTTTAGAAAAGGGAATAAGCGTGTAAAACGCTATGAATGTGTAGAATTAGCTACGGGAAAGGTGTACTTATTTCAGCCTAATGCTGAGATTGAACAATTGGATTAAGAGAAGTATGAGTGAAAAGAATAAAAATTATTATGCATTATTAATGGCAGGCGGTGTCGGTTCACGATTTTGGCCTGTAAGTGTTGAATCCTATCCTAAACAATTTCACGATATGTTGGGTACTGGTGAAACTTTATTACAGAAAACCTTTCATAGATTAGCCAAACTTGTACCTGAAGATCAAATATTAGTGCTTACAAATAGCAAGTATAATGCGCTTGTTAAAGAGCAAATCCCGCAGATAGCACAGAAAAATATTGTATTAGAATCTGCTATGCGTAATACGGCACCTTGTATTTTATTATCAGCGTTAAAGGTGGAAAAAGAAAATCCTGATGCAGTAATGATTGTGGCGCCAAGTGATGCTTGGATAGAAGATGAAGATGCTTTTGTATGTGATTTACAAATTGCATTTGACGCATCACAAGAAGAAGATGTAATTACGACATTAGGCATTAAACCTACGTTTCCTAATACTGGATACGGTTATATAAATTATGATCAATCTGATTCCGCTTTCGCGAAAGCGGTTAAACGTTTTACAGAAAAACCAGATTATCCTACAGCCAAACAATTTGTTGAAAGCGGCGACTATTTATGGAATGCAGGAATGTTTATCTGGAGCGCACAAACCGTTCTTAATGGGTTTAAAGCCCATCTTCCAGAAATGTATACACTATTTGCAAATGGTATTCCTGTGTATAATACTCCCGACGAACAAGCATTTATTAATCAATATTATCCAGATGCCGAAAATATAAGTATTGATTATGGGATCATGGAAAAACACAAGCAAGTAAAAGTAGTGCCTGCTACTTTTGATTGGAATGACCTAGGTACTTGGGGTTCTTTATATGAAAAAATGGATAAAGATCAAGATGAAAATGCCATTATAAACGCAAAGGTGATTACTTCAAATACTTCAGGAACTATTATTAGAACTGAACGTGATAAAGTGGTAGTGGTAGATGGTCTTAAGGATTATATTATCGTTGAAAAGGAAGATGTTCTCGTTATAGTGCCAAAATCTAAAGAGCAAGATATTAAAGAAATACGTAATGCTGTACAATCAAAATTTGGTAGTAACTTAGGGTAGATTAAAATCAAGTTTATAGTTTGAAGAATATGGACGAAGCAGATAAAGAAATCCAACAAAACAAAAATAAAGAAGCTGTAAAACAAGATGCAAAAGGACTTTGGGAAAGTTTGAAATCTTTTGTGGTGGAACTTCTTGACTTTAGAGCAGATACAGATCGTGAAGTCACTATAGAGCACATTAAAAGTGATATTCCTTTTAAAGGAGCAACCGCTTGGATTTTGATATGTTCTATTTTTGTGGCTTCCATAGGGTTAAATGCAAATTCTACAGCAGTTGTTATTGGAGCCATGCTTATTTCTCCATTAATGGGACCTATTTTAGGAATAGGAATGTCTATTGCAATTAATGATATTTTCACACTTAAAAAATCATTTATCAATTTTGGTGTAATGATTCTTCTAAGTGTACTTACTGCGTTTTTATTCTTTTGGTTATTTCCTTTACGCGAAGAATCTTCAGAGTTATTAGCACGTACTAAGCCAGATATAAGAGATGTATTGATTGCCTTTTTTGGAGGATTAGCTTTAATCATTGCTCGTACTAAAAAAGGAACCATTGCCAGTGTGATTTTTGGAGTAGCTATTGCCACTGCCTTGATGCCTCCTTTATGTACTGTAGGATATGGGCTAGCTGAAGCTTTTATTGGTAATGAAAAAGGGCTTGGTTTTGCAGGTGGAGCCATGTATTTGTTTTTAATAAATACTGTATTTATTGCCCTGGCTACATTTATTGTACTTAAAGTATTACGATTCCCAATGATTCGTTATGCAAATTCTAAACGAAGAAAGAATATTGCAAGACTAACATCTATTGTCGCTTTTTTGGTAATGATTTTTCCAGCGTGGACATTCTGGAGTGTTTATAAAGAAAGTACTTTTAAAAATGATGCAAAACGATTTATAGAAAAAGAATTTGATGCCTTGCCTAACGCTGGTTTTATTAAAAAATATGCTAGCTACACCTATAATAAGAGTGATATTTCTAGTATCGATATTACTCCATTTGGAAATGATAAGATATCTGAGGAGACTATGAATGTTCTCAGAGCAAGGCTTCAAGATTACAGTGCGTTACAAGGAGTTAGATTAACACTGCCTTTTCAAAGAAATGATGACGGTGATGATTATAAAGATGAGGTGCGTTATATGGCTGAATTACGATCTAGAGATTCTTTAGATATTCTTAATAAAGACCAAAAGATTATTTATTTAGAACAAAAAGTGTTGCAGTTAAGCAAACTTGAGGAAGCATTGATTCCTTTTTCAGAAATTTGCGAAGAAGCAAAGATTCAATATGAAAACCTCAAAGCGTTAAGTTATTCTAGGACGTATATGTCTAATCTAGAGAATATAGACACACTTACTGTATTTGATGCTGTATGGAAAGATTCTATAGCAGATGATGTACTTACAAAAGATAAAGAACGTTTGTACAAATGGTTGGATTTTAAATTGAAGTTGGATACACTTATTGTGCGATAAATTTGTATTCGTATTTTAAAATAAACTTTTACTGAGAATTCTGAGCCTTACGAACCATTTTAAATAGATTAGAAGAGTATACAAAGTTGGTTACTTCTTCATTATCTGTTTTGAAAATTTGAGTTTTATCGCCTTCCCAAGCAAGATGCCCCTCTTTCAGGAAAACAATTTTTTCCCCAATTTCCATTACAGAGTTCATATCATGCGTGTTGATAATGGTTGTGATATTAAACTCTTCGGTAATTTCTTGAATTAGGTTGTCAATAACTGTAGCTGTATGTGGATCTAACCCAGAGTTTGGTTCGTCACAAAAAAGATACTTAGGATTGTTTACAATAGCTCTAGCAATGGCAACACGTTTCTGCATTCCTCCAGAGATTTCTGAAGGTAATTTATGATTAGCATTTTCAAGATTTACACGATCTATTACTATGTTTGCACGTTCACGCATTTCTCCTTTTTTCATCTTGGTAAACATCTGTAGCGGAAACATAATATTTTCCTCAACAGTCATAGAATCAAAAAGAGCACTTCCTTGAAAAACCATTCCTATTTTTTCTCTAATAGCACGTTGATCTTCAAAATCTAAATCAGAATAACAAATTCCGTCATATAGGATTTTGCCACTATCAGGTCTAAATAAACCTAACATGCTTTTGATAAACACAGTCTTTCCAGATCCACTTTGTCCAATAATGAGGTTGGTTTTTCCTTTGTCAAAAGAAGTCGTTAGTCCTTTAAGAACTTCTACGTCACCAAATCCTTTTTTTAAATCTCTTACTTCTATCATTAGCTTAACAACATTTGAGTTATAAAATAATTTGTGACAATAATAGCGACACTCGTCCAAACAAAAGATGTTGTACTCGCTTTACCTACTTCAAGAGCCCCACCACGCATATAAAATCCGTGAAAAGATGGAATAGTAGCTAGTAGGAAAGAAAAAATAAAGGTCTTTAAAAAAGCGTATACGATATGAAATGGAATAAAATCATCTTTTAAACCTGTTAAAAATTGATCGGCAGTTGTGAAGCCTCCGTATACGGCAGCAATATATGCTCCCAATATTCCTAAAAACATAGCGATGGCAATGACAAAAGGATAAAAACACATGGCAACTATCTTAGGGAATACAAGATAGTTTAAGGAGTTAATTCCCATGACTTCTAAGGCATCAATTTGCTCAGTAACACGCATAGTGCCTATACTCGAAGTAATAAAAGAACCTACTTTTCCAGCCATAATAATAGAGAGAAAGGTAGGCGCAAATTCAAGTATAACAGATTGCCTAGAAGCAAAACCAATAAGTTGCTTCGGAATTATAGGATTGGTAAGGTTTAAAGCGGTTTGTATGGCAACTACACCTCCTACAAAAAAAGAGATAAAGGCTACAATCCCTAAAGAACCAATGATTAAATCATCAATTTCTTTAAATATCAATACTCTCAAGACTTTCCCTTTTGTTGGTTTCACAAAGGTCTCTTTTATCATTAAGAAGTATTTACCTATATCGTGTAGATATGTCATGCAATTGCTTTAAGAAAGCTAAATTAACAAAATAAACTAGTGAAGCATTATTTTGTTATGGCTTTGTGATAGTTCTATAATTTGAGTAACGCTTTAATTTTTTTGTAGATATCTGTGTTTTCATAGATTCCAGAAAAATCTTCTGCACCTGGACCATAAGCAAAAACAGGAACCATCGTCGCTGAGTGTCCATCTGTAGAAAATGAAGGCTTGATCTTATTGTAATTACCTTCATCAGAAGCGAGTGTAAACCCTCCAGTTTCATGATCGGCAGTTACTATAACAAGCGTGTTTTGATCTTTTTTTGCAAAATCTAATACTTTTCCTAGAACGACATCAAAATCGATCATTTCTCCTATAAGGTAATCTGCATCATTTGCATGCCCTCCCCAGTCTATTTGAGAACCTTCTACCATTAAGAAAAAACCATCTTTATCTTTATTTAAATAAGAAATACCCAACGAAGTGGCATCATGAAGAAAAGAACCTCTTCCATCAATCATTTTTGGTATTCCTCCATCTGAAAGAAGAAATCCATATTTTTTATTTGGATCTGTTGGCATTGTAGGGTTAATAGCAGAAGTAGCTACGTCAAATCCATTTTTTGTAAGATCGCTTAGTAAGTCCTTTTGATCTGATCTATTATTAAAAAATTTAAGTCCGCCTCCAGCAAAAAAGTCAACAGAAGAGTAGGTGAGTGCTTCTGCAATTTCTTCTTCCATTTTACGATATTTTACATGCGCATAAAAGCTTGCAGGTGTTGCATGTGTAATGGTTGAGGTCGCAATCACTCCTGTAGCGTATCCGCGCTCAGATAACTCTTCGAGAATGGTAGGTGTTGCAATAGTATCTGTATTTACACCTATAGCACCATTATAGGTTTTTATTCCTGAGGCAAATGAAGTAGCTCCTGCTGCAGAATCAGTAATGAGATCACTTGCAGAGGATGTTTTTATGAGTCCAATATGTTTAAATCGCTCGTAATTAGAAGGTTTTGAATGATAAAACTGTGTAGAAGATATTTGACTTATCCCCGTACCATCAGCAATCATCATAATGATGTTTTTTGGTGCTTTTTTCTTTTTTACAGGAGGTGTTTGTGGGACAGATGGCGATTGCGGTGTTGTAGTAATTTCCTTGGTGGCACAAGAAAATAATATGCATAACGATGCGATCGCTATAAATTGAAATCTAAATGTAGACATAATGTGTGCTTTATAAAGGTGTAAAAATACTAATATATAAAAGGTATTTTATCAGGATAGTGTTAAGAATTTATGGTGTGATTTTAGAAATAATACCTTGCCATCTTAATTTTCTAATAAATATTCCTTCTTCCTTTGTGACAAGATACGGTTGTTTATATCGCTTTGCGCGAAAATAACCACTCATATAATCAAAAAAGAATCCTATTTTTCTTTTACGAAATGCTAACTTTAAGGAGGCTATTGCTGTAAGTATAAAACCATAACGCATGCCATAAAATGCTTGTCCTTGTTTGTATTTTGCTGCTTTTGTATAGGTGTTTCCGGTAGGCTTTAAATGTTTTACAGCGAGTTTTTCGTCTGTAATGATGTGCCATCCATGATATTTTGATTGTAATTCATCAATAGTGTCCCAACCCATAGCAGCTTTAAGCCCGTTTATTTGTTTAAAACAATCTTTTCTATAGGCTTTAAGCGCTCCTCTAATATGGTCTTTATTAGTTAAGTTTTCTAGAACCCATTGCTCTTGTTTTTTGATATAGCAAAATCCACCTACCATTCCTGCTTTTGGGTTTTGCTTAAAATGAGAAATGATGGTTTCTAGATAATTAGGAGGGAAGATAAGATCTGCATCAAATTTGCATATAATATCATAGTGGTCATCTAATGTTTCTAATCCTTTTTGAAATGCTTGTATTACTTTACTGCCGGGCAAGTGCTGTGCTTCGGCATTAGAATTAACGAGGGTTATGAATGAGTACGCTTTCGCGAAAGCGGATATTACCTCCTCAGAATTGTCAGTACTATGGTCATTTACGACAACAATCTTTTTAGGAAGCATTGTCTGAACTACGAGAGAATCTAATGTTTGCGAAATGAGTGTAGCCTCATTATGACAGGGTATGACAATATATACATCCATTTATGACTTTTTTTCGGCATAGATGAGGTAATACCTTGGTGTAAATAGTCGTAATAGCGGCCTGATTCCTAATTTCTTTACGGGATTTGTGAACTTTTGTCGTTTTTTAATTTCCCATCCTGCTTTTTCAAAAACCCAATCAAATTGCCAATCTTCAAACTCATGATAATGTCTATCCCAAGGATCTGTTTTGCTTTGATACGCTTCAGAAAACCACAACTTAAGTGGGATACTTGCTACAATTTTAGTTGCTTTTACATCTTTTACGACATGAAAAGGAGAGAGGAGGTGTTCAAAAATCTCAAAAGCAGTAAGTACATCATAATCTTCTTTTTGAACTGCAGTGGTATCCAAATCAAGGTCTTCTCCTGTCGTATTCTGTACGGTATATCCTTCACGTTCCATAAAATCTACAAATGGATTACGTACTCCTAGATCTAAGATGTTGACATTTGTATTTGGTACAACTTCTTTTAGAAATTCTATAGTGTGTTTATAGCGTTTGCTAGGAAAGGTGTTTTCGTACATATTAGAAACTCATTTCGTAATATTCGAAGATAGGTAATGTCTTTTGGAAAGACAATGCGAAAACGAATCTAATATCTATATACAATAGCATTAATATTCATTCCAGCTCCTACACTAGCAAATATAATTAAGTCACCTTTATGTACTTCTTGATCTTTTATTTTGCCATTAATAACAAGATCAAATACAGTAGGTACTGTAGCAACAGAACTATTTCCTAATTTATGAATGCTCATAGGCATTACATTGTCAGGCATTGGGTAGTCATATAGTTTGAAAAAACGTTCACAAATTGCTTCATCCATTTTTTCATTTGCTTGATGAATAAATATCTTTTTTACGTTTTCTATTTTTTCTCCACTCTTGTCAAGACAAGATTTCATTGCCTGAGGTACATTTGTTAATGCAAAATTGTAAATTTTTCGACCATGCATTTTTATATACCTAGTATCATGAGATTCCTCTTGATTATTAGATTTTCCGAAAAATAGGAAATAGGCTTCGTCATAGGTATATGTAGCAGATTCAAAAGCAAGAATACCTGTATCGCTATTATTGTTTTCTTCGACAATAGTTGCGCCAGCACCATCACTGTATATCATACTGTCTCTATCGTACGGATCTACTACACGGGATAAGGTTTCTGTCCCTATAACAAGGCATCGTTTTGCCATTCCTGCTTTTATGAAAGCTTGTGCTTGTATAACACCTTCTATCCAACCAGGACATCCAAATAAAATATCATAAGCAACACAGCGAGGGTTTTTAATACGCAAACTGTGTTTTATACGTGAGGCTAAACTTGGAACAAGATCACTTTGCTCTCTCCCTTTCTGAACATCTCCAAAGTTATGGGCAACGATAATATAATCTATAGTTTCAGGATCTATATCTGCATCTAAAATTGCTTTTTCTGCAGCAAAAAAGCCTAAGTCCGAAGAAGTAAGATGATCTTTTGCATATCTTCTTTCTTCAATACCAGTGATCGCTTTAAATTTTTCTATAATAACTGTATTTTCATGTTTTATAGAAGAACCATCGCTATTTAGAAACAAGTGGTTATTAAAATCTTCATTTTTTTCAACCGCGCTAGGAATATAGCTTCCTATTCCTGTAATCTTAATACCCATATATGGTCTTTTTATTAGTATTTGGTAAAAGTAATGAAACTCAATTAAATAGTTAATTTATGATGAGTTTATGATTAAATTTTTATGAATTTAGAACTATTTTCGAGAAAATAGTAAAAGATCGATTGTTGCTGGTTGGATTTTTATTTTTTTTTGAGAATACTGAAAAAAAATAGCAGGTATACACATACCTGCTATTGTATCTTATTATATTTAAAATATACTATGCTTCTTCCATGTATTCTTCAATAGGAGCACAGGTACATATTAAATTACGATCTCCATATGCATCATCTACACGTCTTACAGTAGGCCAAAATTTATTTTCAGCGATATAAGATAATGGGTATGCTGCCTTTTCTCTAGTGTATGGGAAATCCCATGTATCAGCTGTCAGCATTGTAAGTGTGTGTGGAGCATTTTTCATGACATTATTTGGATCACTTGCTGCTTCCTCAATTTCTTTTCTAATGCTAATCATCGCATCACAGAAACGATCAAGCTCTTCTTTACTTTCACTTTCTGTAGGTTCAATCATAATTGTTCCTGCTACTGGAAAAGATACTGTAGGTGCATGGAAGCCATAATCCATAAGTCGTTTAGCAATATCAGTAACTTCAATACCATTTGCCTTAAATGGACGACAATCTATGATCATCTCATGTGCTGCACGACCACGTTCTCCAGTATATAAACATTGGTAATGTCCATCTAAACGCTCTTTAATATAGTTTGCATTTAAAATGGCATACTCTGTAGATTTACGTAATCCGTTTTCTCCTAGCATTGTAATATATGCGTAAGAGATTAAACAAGCTAGTGCAGATCCCCAAGGCGCAGCAGATATTGCTGTTATCGCTTTTTCTCCTCCTGTTGTGATCACTGGATTTGATGGTAAAAAAGGAACTAATTGGCTTGCGACACAAATAGGACCAACGCCAGGACCTCCTCCTCCATGAGGGATGGCAAATGTTTTATGAAGATTTAGGTGACATACATCTGCTCCAATAGCTCCTGGATGTGTAAGTGCTACTTGTGCATTCATGTTTGCACCGTCCATATATACTTGTCCGCCATTTTCGTGAATGATACTCGTAATGTCTTTAATGGCACTTTCATATACTCCATGAGTAGACGGGTAAGTTACCATTAATGCAGCTAGGTTGTCTTTATGTTCTTCAGCTTTTGCACGTAAATCATCTAGATCTATATTTCCATTCTCTAATGCTTTCGTAACAATTACTTTCATTCCAGCCATTACTGCACTTGCGGGATTTGTTCCATGAGCAGAAGACGGGATTAAACATATATTTCTATGAGATTCACCTCTTGATTCATGATAAGCACGTATGACCATTAATCCTGCATACTCACCTTGAGCTCCAGAATTAGGTTGTAATGATGTTCCTGCAAAACCAGTAATTTCAGTAAGTTGATCTTCTAGTTTCTTTAGCATAGTCTGATATCCTTGTGCCTGATCTATAGGCGCAAATGGATGGATATTTCCCCATTGTGGATTACTTAAGGGAAGCATTTCTGATGCAGCATTTAGTTTCATCGTACATGACCCTAAAGAAATCATAGAATGATTTAAAGAAAGATCTTTGCGTTCTAACTTTTTAATGTAACGCATTAATTCTGTCTCTGAGTGGTAACTGTTAAATACATCTAGAGTTAAAAAAGGAGTATCACGAGCAATTCCTCCAGAAATACTAGTTCCTTCTATAAGTTCTTGTACTTCAAAAGGAGTTTTGTCTAGTGCTTTTGCAAAAACAGCAATGATAGTATTGATGTCTTTTATAGTTGTTGCTTCATGTATTGATATAGATACCGTGTTGGTGTCAGGATAATAAAAATTAATATTGTTTTCAGTTGCTATTGCTGCTACTTTATTACTATCTGTTTTTACTTGAATAGTATCAAAATAGGCAGTATTTGTCTGGTATAATCCTAATTTTTCTAATGCATCTGCAAGAGTCGTTGTTGAGTTGTGAACTTTATTTGCAATATGCGTTAATCCTTCAGGACCATGATATACGCCATACATTCCAGCCATCACGGCAAGTAATACTTGTGCAGTACAAATATTTGAAGTTGCTTTATCGCGTTTTATGTGTTGTTCTCGTGTTTGGAGTGCCATACGAAGTGCACGGTTTCCATTCATATCTTTTGTAACTCCAATGATACGTCCGGGAATATTACGTTTGTAGGCTTCTCTTGTAGCAAAATATGCTGCATGAGGTCCCCCGTATCCTAATGGAATACCAAAACGTTGTGTAGTTCCCACGACAACATCAACACCCATTTCTCCGGGCGCTTTTAGTTTTACAAGGCTTAAAATATCTGCAGCAACGGCTACTTTAATCCCTGCATCATTTGCCTTACTGACAAAAGTTGTTATATCGTGTACCTGTCCAGATTTTCCAGGATATTGTAGTATAGCTCCAAAGAAATCCTGCGAAAAATCAAAAGATTCATGATTACCTATAACAAGTTCTACACCTATAGGAGTTGATCTTGTTTGTAATAATGATAATGTTTGGGGTAGTATTTCTTCAGATACAAAGAATTTTGAAACTCCTGCTTTTTTCTGATCTCTACTACGCACAGCAAATAATAATGCCATTGCTTCGGCAGCAGCAGTTGCTTCATCTAATAGAGAAGCGTTTGCCAATTCCATACCTGTAAGATCAGTAATCATCGTTTGATAATTAAGTAATGCTTCTAACCTTCCTTGAGCAATCTCTGCTTGATAAGGCGTATATGCAGTATACCAACCTGGATTTTCTAAAATATTACGTTGTATTACCGCTGGAGTAACTGCTTGATGATATCCTAACCCAATATATGAGTTGAATACTTTATTTTGTGAAGCAAGTTCTTGAATATGGGCTGCAAACTCGTGTTCACTCATAGCAGGATCAAGCGTAAGCGGTTGCTCAAGTCTAATATTATCAGGAATTGTTTCAAAAATGAGTTGATCTATAGTTTCAACACCTACTTTTTGAAGCATGGCAGGAAGATCAGATCTTCTTGGGCCGATATGGCGTAAAGCAAATGAATCAGTATTCATATTGGATTGAATTTTTAAGTAACAAAATTACGACTTATAAGTGTAAAAAATATATCTTTTAAACCTACAATTAGGTAAGTTGTAAACGATTTTACGAGCTTATTAACAGTTATCTTATTTTTGTTTAATGAAATGGTTGAAGCGTATTTTTGATTTTTATATCAATAGTAGTATACATGTGAGTTTAGCAGTGGTTTCGTTGGTGTTTGTGACCAATGAAACTTTCAACATTTCTTATCACAAAGAATTTGTTTTTTTTGTTTTTTTTGCAAGTGTAACTGGATACAATTTTATAAAGTATTCACGTTTAGCTAAACTGCACCATTTAAGTCTCACAGAATCCTTACGTGCTATTCAATTATTTTCATTGGTGTCTTTTGGATGTATGGTGTATTATGCACTGAAACTTTCTTATGATGTATTATATGTGTGTGTTGTTTTTGGTTTGCTTACATTGTTGTATGCGCTGCCTGTGCTTTCGCGAAAGCGTAATTTACGTTCATTTTATGGAGCAAAAATGTATACGATTGCTATTGTTTGGGCAGGTGTAACGGTATTGTTGCCAGCAATAGATGGTTTGTTAGAATTAAGTGTAGACGTATGGATTACTTTTGTACAACGATTTTTATTTATCATCGTTATCACATTACCATTTGATATTAGAGATCTGAATTATGATCGAGAAGAGATAAATACGATCCCTAAAAACTTAGGAATTAAATATACTAAGCTTTTAGGGATCGGTTTACTTATACTATTTTTTATTATTGAATTTTTAAAAGATCATATTCAATATAAAAATGTGTTTTCTTTATGTTTGGTAGGTATGCTTTCTGCTATATGCTTGTTATGTTCTTCAGACAAGCAATATAAGTATTATGCTTCTTTTTTTGTGGAAGGGTTGCCTATGATTTGGTTTGGTTTACTGAGTTTGCTGTGCGTTTTATTGCCCTAATTCTTTTGCAAGTCTTTCTTTTAAAGCATTTTTTTCATCTTGACTTACTGTCTCAACTTTTGGGCTATTCATAGCCTTGGTAAGTTTTGTGTTGTTTGCAGTATATGTTCTACAAGCTCTACAGTACATCAAGTGAAAGGTAAGCTTTATCTTCTCTAGGAGACCAGCTTCTTTGTATTGATTTTTGTCACAGATATGATTTGCTTCGTGACATTCTAATTTTACTTTCATATTGTATTCTTTCTTAATAATTTTTGAGTATTTAGAACCAGTCTTTTTCCATACAACTAGCCATAGCTGTACGAGCTCTATGTATGATTACCCAAAAGTTAGACGGAGTAATATCGAATTCATTACAAATTGTTTCTGTATCAAACCCATCTATGGTTTTCATTCTGAAAATACGTGCTTGTTTTTCTGGAAGTTTAGAAAGGCATCCATAAATAGCTTCTCCTAATTCTTCATTTTGAATTTGATCTTCTGCTGTTTTATCAAACGGATCTGCTACACGTTCTTCTAACCAGTCACCCTCGCTCTCATCATCTTTATAATTAATGTGAACTTCTGCTTTTCCTTTTTTAGAATTTGATTTACGATAGTGATCTATAATTTTACGTTTAAGAATAGATATAAGCCACGTACGTTCGCTAGCATCTCCTTTAAAGTTTTTCATAGACTTAAGACCAGCAAGAAATGTTTCTGATATTAAATCCTGAGCCATCTCTCTATCATTTACGCGAGCGATGGTATAATTAAATAAATAATCTGAATATTGGTCGACCCATTTTGTAGGATCTATTTGGTTTGATGGCATAGCCGATTTTATCGAGGGTTTACGCAAAAATAACAATTTTGATAAAATTCACACTGTTAATGTAAATTTTATCAAAATTTTATAGTAAGTCTACTAGAAAGTTTTTTGGAAAGATATGATTTTAAGATTAATAAAACGTAGGAGTTTATATGTTTTAGCTGTTATACATATAAAGACTACAATTTATTTAAAGGCTTTTATGCTTTTAATATGTTCACTAAAAACTAAATGCTATGAAAAAAATATTACTGCCTGTATGTACATTATTATTTTTTTTGAATGGAACTTCTGCTTTTTCGCAATGGCTAAATTTTGAAGATGAGACTGAAGACCGTATTGTCATCTCGACGATAACGGATAATGAAAATCCTGATGTTGTAGATGATATGGAAAAAGATTTTCTAGTAGCAGATTTTGACAATGATTCTTTTCAAGATCTAGTTGTTGTACGAAAAACACCTTTTTCTTTTGAGGGAGCTAAAACGGACCTTCTATTAATGAATAATGGAAATGGAGTGCTCGAAGATCAAACAGATGTATTAGCTCCAGAGTTTCTAACAGATCCTACAGATGCTAGAGATGCAATTACTGTAGATATAGATCTAGATGGTTGGATGGATATTTTTATTGTAAATACATTTCAAGATCAACCTAAGTTATATATGAATAGAGGTAATGATACCGATGGAAATTGGTTAGGGTTGGAAGATCAGACAGATACAAGACTTCCTTCACTTACGATAGATGTGATACAATTTTGCGCAGCAATAGCTGGCGATCTTACAGGAGATGAGTATCCAGAAATATATATGGTTAATTATAGTCAGACTGGACCTGTGTTGGATGTATTATATATAAATGATGGAAACGGTAATTTTACGGAAGAAGCTCAAAGTCGTATGGGAAATTTAAGGACCTCTAGTTTTGGTACGGCAACAGAATTTCACGATGTAGATAATGATGGTGATTTAGATATTATTAAATGTCTTGGCGCAGGAGGAGGTCCTGTAGTTCCATTTAATGATCAAGGGTTATTTACAATGTTTAATAATGGTGATGGGACCTTTACAAACTTTCAAAGATTTCCTGGACCCGCACCTTATATGTTTACTGCAAGTGATTTGGATGATGATGGCGATCTAGATTTTTATACGGTTGATGATTTTCAAGATTATGTAAATTATACTGGAGCTATACAAATAGATCAAAATGTAATATACACACAACAAATGTTAACATCAGATAGAACTGATGTGTGGGGAGGAAATGTGAAAATGGTAGACTTAGATGGCGATGGCGATCAGGATGTTACTATTGCCAGTGTAGATACTGATGAACCTCCTTGCGATACTTCTGAAGATAATGGACAAAATGGTGGTATTAGAACGTTTACACTGTTTGAAAATGAAGGTGTCTTTGGAGGTGCTATCATTGATCCTTATGAGAATCAAGATAATATCTGGAATATTGGAAATTATGATCAGGATTTTATAGATATTAATAATGACGGACTTTTAGATATTATACTAGGAGCTTGTGAAGGGTATATGTTTTTAATACAGGAAGAGACTTTAGCTGTAGATGATGTATCAACTTCTATTAGTGAGACAATATCTATATTTCCTAATCCAAGTAATGGTATTATGAATATACGTATGAATGATGTGCAAAGTGAAGAAATTCTAATAGATGTTTATACGGTAACAGGAAGATTGCTTACTTCTATTTCTAGAGATGCTACATTAAGTAATACACAGGTATTTGATGTGGATATCACTGAACAGGCAAGTAGTGGAATTTACTTTATGAAATTTACTACAGACCAAGGAACAACTACTAAGAAGATAATTATTGAGTAAAACAAATGATATTTTATTTTCAAAAGGCAAGCAAGCACCACACATTGCTTGCCTTTTTTATGCTAAATAATTAAAATGCTATTTAGCGTTCAAGTTCTTTTTTAAGAATTGAATTTCTATTTTCAATAAAACTTGTCAAGTGTTTTTTAAGGAGCAGCTTGTCAAATAATTTTCCAAATATCCCGTAAGGGGTTTGATAGGTAATCACATCTTTCATATGAACACTCTCTTCTTTTTGTTCAAAATAATGTTGATGTCTAAATGATTTAAAGCGGCCTTCTATCATTTCATCTACAAAGTAAGAGGAAGCTTCATAGGCAGATATAATAGAAGTGTGTGTCAAGAATACTCCAAAATGCTTTCCTCTCCAGGTAACTGTTTCATTATGCTTTATAATTCCAGAGGTCACCCCAGCAATGGCCTCTTCATTGGTTTGTGAAGCTGTTTTCTTATGGAAATCAATATCTAATGAGAGTTGAAAAGCTTCTTCTACGGTACTATGAATTTTTGTGTGTAGTGTTATGACGGTCATGTGGTTAATTCTTTTAGGGCAGTTTCTAAATTTTGATAGGAGAATGTGTATCCATGTTCAAGCAAACGTTTAGGAATTACATTGCGACTTTTTAATAAGAGTTCGGTTTCTGTACGAATTAGAAACGCTCCCATTTCTAATATGGGTTTAGGAGCTGGTATTCCAAATGGAATGTTGAGCGTTTTACGTAATAACCTCATTAATGTTTTATTATCAGACGGATGTGGAGAAACTACATTTATGACACCATCTATCTCGCTGTTTTTGATACAAAAATCAATAATTTGAACAAAATCATCTTCGTGTATCCAACTGAATTTTTGATCTCCAGATCCTTGTTTTCCGCCTAGACCCAATTTTGTCATTGTCGTCATAGGTTGTAGTGCTCCTCCTTCTTTTCCTAAGACAATAGCAGTACGTAAAGCGACTTTTCTTGTCGAGGGTGTATTTGCTTCAAAGAATGCTTTTTCCCACGCTTTCGCAATACTTACAGAAAACCCATTGCCTATTTCGCCATGTTCTTCATCCATTTCTTTATCTAATGAATGTCTGTATATCGTTGCTGTAGATGAATTCAACCATACCTTTGGAGGGTTTTTACATACCGCAATAGCTTCACCTAAAACAGTCGTGCTATCTACTCTAGAATTCAAAATAAGGTCTTTGTTTTTTTGGTGATACCTACAATCTACAGATCTTCCTGTCATATTGATAAGTACATCTGCTCCATCTAATTCAGTTGCCCAATCATCTATGGTTTTTGCATCCCAAATCACTGTTTTAGAATTGTCTTTGATGGTGCTTTCCTGCCTGCCGGCAGGCAGGCGCGAAAGCAAAACAATTTCGTCAAAAGAATCTTTGAAATAAGAGATGATAACCGAGCCTAAAAATCCTGTGCCTCCAGCAATAATAAGTTTTTTCATAATATATTTATTGTGTTACAGTAGGACCTTGCACGCGTTGAATAATGGTTGATTTTGATTTCTTACGACCTCTTAAAAATAAGAATAAGTTAAGGAATAGCATAACCCCTAAGTAGATAGAAAAACCTCCAATTTTAGTACTTAATACTTCTATAAGCTCTTGATACGTTTCATCAAAATGATAACTTTCAATTCTTAATATAGAAAGCCCAAAACCTAAGTTTAATAAATAAAACCCGATTTCAAAAAGCCGATTGGTAGAGAGCGCAATCTCTTCACGGCCTTTAAAGATTTCTATCATAAAGATACGTCCATTCTTAAATAATGTCTTTGAAACAAAAAATGTGAGTAATATGATAACAGGTAAATAAATAAAATAACCGATAATGATCTTTGAAGTTTCCATAATAATTGTATTTAAATGTGTTGTTTTTGTGATTTAAAAAAGAGTTGTAGTACAATGATATTCATGTAATGTAATCCTGCTAAAATGAGTACAATACTTCCTACGTGAGACGCTATCGTATCGATGACGCTATAGGCATTTCTTACCGTCTTCCAAGTAGAAATTGTGTAGACAGCATATCCTATGTTTACTAAGTAATATCCCGTTAAGAGTATATTATTTATGTATAGACATAGTTGTGCATTGGTAGGCATAAGATGTAAGACAAAGACATTTCCATTACGATAACAAATAAGCCCTACTTTGTAGATAATGTATATCATCATACACCCATAAATAAGATAAGCGAGGATGTTATAGTTCATTAGACAATGGTTTGGAAAATATGTCTTTTTGTTTCTTTATGAGGAAAAGAAAACAGATAGCAATTAAAGCAGCGATAGATAAGCTTATAGTAAATGATATATCTTTTCCAATGCTTAGAATACTTAATACAATAGCCACTAGGAAAGGGTATGCGATAAAATAGTTACGTAATGTGGTATCTAGATGTCTCCATTTTGTAAGATATATTATATAGGATATCACTTGTGTAATACCAGTAATGGCCATAAATAAAAGACCTATAAAAGGAATAAATGCAAGTATTAGATTTATAATGATGATAACCTTATTGATGTTATATAGTCGTTTCATAATCTTATTATTTTTCCGCGGTGATGAGGTAATAGCCAAAATCTTTCATATGCAATCCAGAAGTCAATGCATAAAAAGAAGCTTTTAGATTATCCCAACTTTGTTTTTTGATAGGTTCTCTTTTCAATAACTTCTTTAATAGAAATAAAGGAATGGCAAAAGGCACGTGAAAAACAGAAGGCGCTACCCGAGGAGAAATATCTTCAATAGTCACTTTAGAAAACCCTACTTTTTCTAACTCTTTTTTGACCGTAGTAATAACACCAAGACCTTCTAAACTCCATTTTTTACAAAGCTTTTTATAACTATAAGAGCTTCCTATACATAATTTACTTGGTGGCTTTTTTAAAAAAGCATCAGCGATGACAAGACGTTTCCCAGGCTTAAGAATACGATATGCTTCTTTGAGGGTGTCATAACTATGACCCGAATGACAAAAACTCTCCATAGCAATTGCCCCATCCGTACTATTGGATGGTATAGAGGTATTACGAAAGTCTTCTTTGATAATAACAGCAGTATCCTTTTTTAATAATTTATTTCCTTCTGTTACTTGAAAATCAGATACAGTAACTCCGATCATAGAGAGCGCAGCATGTCTTTGTAAGAAGTGACGCATCGTTCCTCCCATACCACATCCTAAGTCTGCTACAAATTGTTTTGAAGGAGAAAGCTCAAGTCTCTTTAAAACTTGTGTATTCATTTCATTTAGCATAGAATCACGTCGAAACGGATTTGTTTTTCCAAAAGAGAAATACCCAAAATGCATATTAAAATCCTGACTCCAAAACGTATAATCTTCTGTTGCTTCATCATAAAAATTCTTGATTTCTTTACGAGTAGCATGGGTTTTTTTATGATACGTTTTTACGATATGTGATAGTGAAATGCTCATAATGATATTAGTTAAATAATTCCTGTAAGATTGTGTATAAATAGCGCTGTAAAGACAACTGCAAAAAGCACAAACAGTATATTCATACAATAGCTTCCTATTTTAAAAATAGGTTCCTGTGGGATTTCATACATAGGATAATAAGCTACCTGAGTGCCGACTTTTCCCACCCAGTATGCTCCAATTAACCCCGTGATTGCCAAAGCTAAGGGCGTCTGATTTTTAAGATCTTCAGTAAGTAAAAGAGCAATGAGTCCAAAAGAAAAATTAAGCCCTTGTATATACCGTCCATAGGTTTTTGCAATTTCTTGATTAAGCGGTTTTAATTGTTTAACATCTGTATACCAATCAAAAACACGGTGACGTATATATGGATAGATAAGCGCGGTAAATATCTGTCCGCAACCTCCTAAAATAATAAGCCAATTGGGAATATGAATATTCATAATGAAGATGTTTTAAATGTTTTGTACTCATGCTTTTTTTGATGAACCGTATGTATCATAAAAGTGAAGTAGAGTAGTAATGGAATCGGTAATACCATCCATAGATTAGGAGTAGGTAGGTAACAACTACTAATAAATAGTATCAGCCCTCCAATGTATAATTGGAAACGAACACTCGTAGGTTGCATTATAAAAAGCACCACGCCAACAAGACCTTGGTAAATACCAATGATGACAGGAAGTATCATTGTGAGTAACCAAAAGCTTTCTTCTATATATCCCAGTATACCTGATACCATTAGCGTACTGAGTAAGAAGGTATTTATATATGTTAGTGTTTTCATAATCAGAATGTTTTAAAGTTTCAGAAAATATTGAAACTTATAATTAAAAAAATAGTTAGCGCATTAATTTTAGTATTGTTTTTGTAATCCAGTTTTCTTTTTGTTCTGTAATCTTTTCAAGCATATTATCGGCTCTAGAAACAAAATCATATAGTTCTTCTGTTTTTGCTTTAAAATGAGCTGCTTTTGTAGATTCGTCACCATCTATAGCACTAATATCGTGTAGTACTCTTAAGGTCGGTTTAATCTCTCTTCGGCTACGTTCTTTAGCTATTTTACGAGCTAATTCATCAATATTTCCTTCAGCAGAGAAGAACTCTTTACGCTCTCCCGGTTTATATTCTTTAAATACAATCCCCCAATCCATAAGAGATCGTAAATTCATGCTTGTGTTTCCTCTAGAAATATGAAGCTCTTCCATGATATCTTCCATACTCAGTGGGTCTGGTGATATCATCAATAAGGCATGTATTTGTGCCATGGTCTTATTAATACCCCATTGCGAACCTAAGGCTCCCCATGTTTGGATAAATTTTGATTTTGCTTCTTCAAATTTCATACTTCAAAGATACTATTATTTTCGAACTTTCAAAATATTTTGAAACATTTATAACTTCATTTCCATTTTAACCCTAAAGAAGCGGCTTGATTTAATTTCGCCGAAAGGCAGAAAATAGAAGAAGAGAATTTGAGATTTGGAATTTGTTGGATGTTGGATGTTGGAAGCGGGAAGTATGAAGTTTTTTGTGATTTGTTTTTTTGTGATTTGAGATTTCATCTAAAGAGATTGAGTGATTTAATTTCGTCGAAAGACAGGGAAATATAGAAGAGAGAAAAGAGGAAAGAATTTGCGATTTGAGATTTTATAAGAGGTAATTTAATTTCGTCGAAAGGCAAAAAATTAATAACAATAAACCCCATTCCAACAATTAACAATTAACAGATAACAATTAACAGATACCGATTAACAATTAACAGATAACAGATAACAGATAACAGATAACAGATAACAATTAACAATTAACGAATAACAAATAACAAATAACAAATAACAAATAACAGATACCAACTCACAATTAAACACTTCTCACCCTGCAATAGCTGAAAAACCCATCGATTCCTTACTTTTACCCTGTGAAGGTAGTAATCATTTCAAGTGTTTGGGTAGAACCACAATCATCGGCAGCAGGAAGTCGTATGTTGCAATTAATAGAGCTGTTTCTTGCTAAAGACTGGAGCGTGACCTATGCGTCGACAGCATCTCCTAGCGAATACGCTATAGATCTTACAGAAAAAGGAATTGAGACTAGCACGATAACACTCAATGATCCTAGTTTTGATACATTCATCAAAGAACGCTCACCAGAGATAGTACTTTTTGATCGGTTTATGGTCGAAGAGCAATTTGGGTGGCGTGTCTCACAACAATGCCCAGAAGCCTTACGCATATTGGATACAGAAGACTTACATTGTTTGCGTAAGGCAAGACATCAAGCGGTAAAGGAAAACCGTGCTTTTGAAGAAAATGATCTCCTTTCTGATGTTGCCAAACGAGAAATTGCAAGTATGTATAGATGTGATCTTACCTTGATGATTTCTCAATATGAAATGGAATTACTTCAGGAATTCTTTAAAGTTCCTGGAACGCTATTACATTATCTGCCTTTTTTGCTTCCACCCGTATTGGGAGATTTTATCCCTTTTGAAGAAAGAGCTCATTTTATTTCCATTGGTAATTTTATACATGCGCCTAATTGGGATGCAACCCTACAACTTAAGCATACCATTTGGCCAGAAATTCGAAAAGCCATTCCTGATGCGCAATTGCATGTGTATGGCGCATATGCTTCACAGAAAGTATTGCAATTGCACAATCCAAAGGAAGGGTTTTATGTAAAAAGAAGGGCTGAAGATGCCAAAGAAGTTATTTCAAAAGCGAAAGTATTATTGGCGCCTTTACGTTTTGGCGCGGGACTTAAAGGGAAATTTGTAGATGCTATGCAATGCGGAACACCAAGTGTCACCACAAAAATAGGAGCAGAGGCGATGCAGGGAGATTTTACCTGGGGCGGATATATAGAAGATGATGTATACGCTTTCGCGAAAGCGGCCATAACTTTATACACCTATAAAAACTTGTGGAAGGTTGCTCAGGATCATGGACATATACTCATCAATAATCGCTTCCAACGAGTGGATTTTGAAGACGATTTTTATGCTGTAATCATGAAGTGCAAGCATACACTTTTAGAACACAGACGCAACAATTTCACAGGACAAATGCTCCTACATCACACGATGCAAAGCACCAAATTTATGTCTAAGTGGATTGAGGAGAAGAATAAAGGGGAATAGTAATGGTATATAGTTGGCATTATGCGTTCGAGCGCAGTTGAGAAGCATATTTTTTTAGTTTGGACTATTTTTTAATCTAAACTTTTTACCTTCTTTATAATTGATTGGTAAATTTGGGCTTTTGATTCCAAAAGGACCTGTTCCTCCAGATTGGTAATAGTATTCGTCTTTGTTATCTGAATATCGCCCTGCACACAAAAGTTTAAAAGTTGTTGTTTTTCGATCTGATTTGGAAACAGAAATGTCAATCCATACAGGGACTTTTCCGTTTCTATAAATTAAGTCAAGAACTTGTTTGTCAGTTAGCCCTACTTCAATTCTGTCATTGTCTTCGGGATAGATATCAAATTGTGTTAAAGAAGGATCGTCATGAGAAATATTAAGAAATACATTATACCTAAATTCAGGAATCAACTTGTCTTTTAAATACTTTTCAGCAAACTTAAATGAAACAAAACTAGCTCCATTGATTAATATTAAAAATTCTTCTTTGGTCATTTTAATGGTAAGTAATCATAAAATAAAAGTGCGACATTTGTGTCGCACTTTTATTAGCTTATATTTAAATCAATCCCGCTCTTCTCAATAAAGCATCAGGTTGAGGTTCTTGTCCTCTAAAACGTTTATACAACGTCATTGGATTTTCAGTACCTCCTTTGGATAATACATGCTCCTTAAATTTTTGAGCAATCTCTTTATTGAAGATTCCATGCTCTTTAAAATATTCAAACGCATCTGCATCCAATACTTCTGCCCATTTATAACTATAATATCCAGAAGAATATCCTCCTTGGAAAATATGAGAAAACGAAGTACTCATACACGTTTCTGGCGTTGGAGGATATAAACTCGTCTCTGAGAATGCATCACTTTCAAATGCCTTAACATCAGTAATTGCAGATGGATCTTGACTATGCCACGCCATATCCATCAATCCAAAACTCAGTTGACGCAAGGTTTGCATTCCCTCTTGGAAAGTTGCAGAGTCTTTGATCTTCTGAACCAATTCCATAGGAATCACTTCGCCAGTTTCATAATGTGTTGCAAATAACTCTAACGCTTCTTTTTCATAACACCAATTTTCTAGCACCTGACTAGGAAGCTCTACAAAATCCCAATACACCGATGTTCCCGATAAACTAGGGTAGGTTGTATTAGCAAGCATTCCGTGCAATCCGTGTCCAAACTCATGGAATAAAGTAGTCACTTCATTAAACGTAAGTAGAGAAGGTTTGCTGGGCGTAGAAGGAGTAAAGTTACATACGTTAGATACATGTGGTCGTTCATTTACACCATCTTTCATCATTTGAGATTTAAAAGATGTCATCCAAGCGCCACCGCGTTTTCCTTTACGAGGGTGAAAATCTGCATAAAACAATGAAATAAAATTACCATCGGCGTCTAATACATGATAGGTTTTTACTTCCTCATGATAGGTGTCTACATCAAATACTTCTTCAAACTGAAGTCCAAATAATTTTTGAGCCACAGTAAATACACCAGTAATGACATTTTCTAACTTGAAATAGGGTTTTAATTGCTCGTCATCGAGACTAAATAGTTTTTGCTTTAATTTTTCAGAATAATATGAGCCATCCCATTTTTCTAATTGTTCTATGTTGTCTTCCGCTTTCGCGAAATTTTCCAATTGCGCAAATTCTCTTTGAGCTGCTGGTTTTGCTTTTTCTAGTAGTGTATTTAAGAAAGAGATGACTTTGTCTGGCGTTTCTGCCATACGTTCTTCCAATACAAAATGTGCATGCGTATCATACCCAAGAAGATTGGCGCGTTCATGTCGTAATTGAACGATTTCTAACACATTTTTTTGATTGTCCTGCTCATTTCCTTTAAATGCTTTACTACCAAAAGCAATAGAGAGTTCTTTACGTAATGCTCTGTTAGTCGCATATTTCATAAACGGAATGTAGCTTGGATAATCTAATGTGATCACCCATCCTTTTTTATCTCTGTTCTTGGCTTCACTAGCAGCGGCTTCTTTAGCACTTTCTGGTAAACCATCGAGGTCACTCTCGTTTGTAAGATGTAACTCATAAGCATTGGTCTCTGCGAGTACATTTTCTCCAAACGTAAGTTTCAATTTTGCTAAAGCAGCATCTATTTCTCTTAATCGAGATTTTTTGTCTTCAGCTAAGTTGGCACCGTTACGTGCAAAACTTTTATAACGTTTGTCTAAAAGCGTATGTTCTTCTACAGATAGGTCAAGGGAATTTTTCTGATCATATACACTTTTAATACGAGCAAATAATTGCTCGTTAAGCGTAATATCATTTCCAAACTCAGAAAGTAAAGGGGATACTTCTTGTGCTATTTTTTGAATATGTTCATTAGTCTCTGCGCTATTCAAATTAAAAAACACACTAGAAATACGATCCAATTGTGCACCAGCATAATCAAGAGCGACCACTGTATTTTCAAAAGTAGGTGTATCTGTATTGTTTGTAATCGTATCTATTTCTTCTCTAGCCATCGTAATGGCTGTTTCAAATGCAGGCTTAAAATGTTCGTTTTTTATGCTAGAAAAAGGAGCCTCATTAAAAGGTTGTAAGAGTGGGTTATCTGCTATGTTCATATAAGATGCAATTAATTTTTGTATTTCATCGATATTTTTGTGTATTTCATCGATGTTTAGGTTATGTCGGTAGGATTTAAACAGTTGGTTTTAAACTGAATGATATCTTTGACGTGAGTTTTAGTGAGAATTCCCCAATTCAATGTAAAAACATAAGGTTTGATACTATTTAGGATGGTTAATAAATACAAATTCAATACCCCAACGTTACATTGATAGAAAGGCCACCTGGAGAGGTGGTCTTTTTTATTTTAGACTTTTTGCCCCGTCAATAACCTTTTGTTTTAATTCTTGTTTATACGTGATAATTCTTTGTTGTATGTCAGTATCTGTAGCACCTAAAATTTGAGCTGCAAGAATCCCTGCATTTTGAGCTCCGTCTAATGCAACGGTTGCTACAGGAACACCGCCAGGCATTTGTAAGATAGATAATACAGAATCCCATCCATCTATAGAATTTCGAGATTTTACTGGAACACCTATCACAGGGAGTGGAGACAATGAAGCCACCATCCCAGGCAAATGAGCAGCGCCTCCTGCACCAGCAATAATCACATTGATACCTCTGGTATGTGCATTTTGACCATAATCAAAAAGCTTTTCTGGCGTACGGTGTGCACTTACAATATCTACTTCTGTAGTAATTCCTAAATGCTCAAGAATATCAATGGCTTTTTGCATAACTGGAAGATCACTTGTACTTCCCATGATGATTCCTACTTTCATATATTTTTGTTTTTTTATTACTCAGAAATTACTTTAATCATTTTTTTGACATCTTCAGCAGTAGCTCTTGCGACACGTATGTCTTCATCTACGATTGTAACATGTCCCATTTTTCGAAAGGGACGTGTTTCCTTTTTTCCATAAATATGAGCGGTAACACCATCCATTTGCATGATGTTTTCAATATTTTTATACTGCACTTGTCCTTGATAATTTTCTTCTCCTACGAGGTTTACCATCACAGAGGCAACTTTACTCGCTGTCTTTCCTAAAGGTAAATCTAAAATAGCTCGTACATGTTGCTCAAACTGATTAGTATAACTTCCCTCTATACTATAGTGTCCACTATTATGAGGTCTTGGTGCTACTTCATTTACCAAGATATCATCCTCTTTAGTTTGAAACATTTCGACAGCTAGTAAACCTACGTGTTCAAACGCCTTTGATACTTTTTCTGCAACAGCTCTTGCTTTTTGTGCAACCTGCTCATCAATACGAGCTGGACAAATCACATATTCTACCTGATTTGCTTCTGGATGAAATTCCATCTCGACAACGGGATAGGTAGTTACTTCTCCAGAAGGATTCCGAGCAACAATGACTGCGAGCTCATTTTTAAAAGGAATCATTTCTTCAGCAATACAAGGTACTTCTGGTAATTTTTCCAAATCCTGAGCACTTCTAATAACAGAAACACCTTTCCCATCATAGCCGCCTGTGCATGATTTCCATACAAAAGGATAGGAAGGAGCATCTTCTAAAATAGCATGTGCAGAAGCGTATCTTTTAAAAGGTGCTGTTGGAATATCTTGATCTGCATAAAATTGTTTTTGAACACCCTTATCCTGAATCTTACGTAACGTATCTGCAGATGGATATACAGTTAACCCTTCTTTTTCTAATGTCTCAAGAGCAGCTACATTTACAGACTCTATTTCGAAGGTAAGTACATCTACTTTGCGTCCAAAAGCTACAACAGTATCATAGTCCATAAGACTCCCTTGTTCAAAATAATTACATGCAATTTTTGAAGGAGCTTCAGCACTAGGGTCTAATACATAGGTCTGAATATCATATTTTCGAGTGTCATAAAGCATCATTTTGCCTAGTTGACCACCACCTAAAATACCTAATTTGAATTGTGAAGAAAAATAGTTTTTCATAAAGAGTACGCTCTCAACAGCGTTGAGGTTTATGCTGAGCTTGCCGAAGTACGACAAGCATAAAAATTTAAAACTCAAAAATACAAAAACCTCGTTTCTATACCTCAGAATTTAGATGCTTTTCACAAGTTTGCGTATTATAGAATCCGAATTTGTGATTTGTCCTTTTCTGGTGGTATCTTTGCGCCTTTGTAAAATACTATGAAAACTGTACAATTACACGAACTTACCTTTGAAGAATGTATCTCAAAAACCGAGGTACAGCAAGCCGTAAATGGTGTTGCAGTGCGTATCAATGATGCGTATAGTGATAGAAGGCCTGTATTTCTTACAGTGCTTAATGGTGCCTTTCTTTTTGCTGCAGAACTTATTAAAAAGTTTGATGGAGAGTGTGAGATGAGCTTTATTAAAGTAGCAAGTTACGATGGATTAAAGCAGAGTGATGAGGTTTTTACCGTCATGGGAGCAGAGCCTTCTCTAAAAGGACGCGACGTCGTAGTGATAGAAGATATCGTAGATTCTGGTAATACCATAGAGACGATTATAGAGATTCTTGAACAAGAAGAAGTTGCTTCTTTTAAAATAGCCACCTTATTTTACAAACCAGAAGCCTATACAAAACCGTATACAATCGATTATGTAGGCTTAGAAATTGCCAATGATTTTGTTGTTGGATTCGGACTAGACTATAAAGGGCTAGGACGTAATCTTACTGCTATTTATAAACTTAAACAATCACACATGAAGAACCTTGTTTTATTCGGCCCTCCAGGTGCTGGAAAAGGAACACAAGCTGATGTATTAAAAGAAAAATACAATCTAGTACATATCTCTACAGGAGATGTATTTAGATACAATATAAAAAATGCTACCGAATTAGGGACTTTAGCAAAATCATATATGGATAAAGGACAATTAGTACCTGATACCGTAACGATAGATATGTTAAATGCAGAAGTAGAAAAGAATCCAAATGCCAATGGATTTATTTTTGATGGTTTTCCTAGAACAGAAGCGCAAGCCGATGCTTTAGCGACTTTACTTGCTTCAAAAAATACTGAAGTTGCTGCGATGGTCGCTTTAGAAGTAGATGATGAAGTATTAGTGCAACGCCTTTTAGAAAGAGGAAAAACATCAGGTAGAGCAGATGATGCAGATGAAGCTGTGATTCGTAATCGTATCAACGTATATTATGCAGAAACGGCTATTTTAAAAGGGTTTTACGAGAAACAAAACAAGTATTTTGGAGTAGACGGTGTAGGAAGTATAGAAGAAATTACAGCACGTTTAAGTACTGTGATTGATACGTTATAAGAATATATATTCCCTAGTAAATTATAGGGCTTAGTACGCTTTCGCGAAAGCGTATAAAGAAGGCGTACAACTGATAAATATAAATTGTGATTCGGGATCAAATTCCCGCCTACGCGAGAAGTAAGAAAAATGACTGAAGGAAATTTTGTTGATTATGTAAAGATTCACGTGACCTCTGGAAACGGTGGAGCAGGTTCTGCGCATTTACATAGAGAAAAGTTTATAGAAAAAGGAGGCCCAGACGGAGGTGATGGTGGTCGCGGAGGACACATTATCATAAAAGGTAATAAAAACCTTTGGACATTACTACATCTCAAATTTAAACGTCATTTACGCGCAGGACATGGAGGGAATGGTGCAAAATCTAGATCTACAGGGCATGATGGTCAAGATGAGTATATCGAAGTGCCTTTAGGTACAACGCTTAGAGATACAGAAACGGATAAAGTGATTTTCGAAATCACAGAAGATGGTCAGGAATTCATTGCCGCCGAAGGCGGAATGGGAGGACGTGGTAACTGGCATTTTAAAAGTAGTACCAATCAAACACCACGGTATGCACAATCAGGTATAGATGGTTATGAAGTACAGCTTACACTAGAATTAAAAGTACTCGCAGATGTAGGATTGGTAGGATATCCAAATGTTGGGAAATCTACATTACTTGCAGCGATTACTGCGGCAAAACCAAAAATAGCCAACTATGAGTTTACTACATTAAAACCAAATCTCGGAATTGTACAATACAGAGATTTTAGATCTTTTGTGATGGCAGATATTCCCGGGATTATAGAAGGTGCCGCCGAAGGAAAAGGGATAGGACATCGATTTTTACGTCATATAGAACGTAATTCTACCTTACTCTTTATGATTCCTGCAGATGCCGATAGCATCTCAGATCAATATGATGTATTACTTCACGAATTACAAAAATACAATCCAGAAATGCTGGATAAATCCCGTCTAATTGCAATCACAAAAAGTGATATGCTGGATGACGAACTTACAGCAGAACTTTCTGAAGAGTTAGATAGAGAATTACCAATTCCTTATTTATTTATTTCTTCTGTAGCACAGCAAGGTCTTGTCGAATTGAAAGATGCGCTTTGGAAGATGTTAAATGAAGAATAGTTAAGAAATTATAAAATACAATATAACTTAATTCATTTTGTTTACATTTAAATAAAATACGTATATAATGCGAGTATTATTTTTAATATGTATAGCCATTTTTATAACGAGTTGCGGTACTACCTATGTAGAGTATGATTATGATGAAAAAGCCTCTTTTGATTCGTATAAAACGTATCAATATGACTTACGCGAACCAACCGGGTTTTCAGAATTTGACGAGCGACGCTTTATAAAATTTACAGATAGTATTCTTGAGTCAAAAGGATATACCCGAACCGATTATAATAGTTTGTCTATCCTAATACAGGCCTCAGAGTATGAAACATCCTCTAGAAATACCATAGGTGTTGGCCTAGGTGGAGGAGGAGGAAATGTAGGTGTTGGAGTAAGTGGTGGAATTCCTATTGGTGGACGTGAGCAACACCAACAAATTACCTTAGAATTTTACGATATGGACCATGGAGGAACGCTTGTATGGCAGGCAATAAGCGAAAGTGATGTAAAGGTGAAAGCAACTCCAAACCAAAGAGATGCATACTTTAAAAAACTAGTAGAAAAAATCTTTAAAAAATATCCTCCAAAATCTTAATTCTAATAGAAACAAGCTTGGCATTATTTTCGTATATATTTGCAAAAATTACAAATCCTATGAAGTGGATACTTTTCTTACTATTCCCTATCTGTAGTTTTGCGCAGGGAAGTACTTCTGATTCCGCTTTCGCGAAAGCAGAAACCTATTTCAATAATAAAAAGTATACACAAGCCGAACCTATTTTTCAATCCTATCTGAAACAACACCCGAATGATTTTAAAACATTAGAGTATTTAGGTGATATTTATGGTTATGCCGAAGATTGGGATGAAGCCATAGATTATTATGAAAAGCTCGTAGAATTAGCTCCTAAAGTAGCTAACTATCATTATAAATATGGAGGCGTGTTAGGAATGAAAGCACTTGCTATAAATAAAGTAAGAGCTTTAGGGTTAATAGGAGATATTAAAGAAGCTTTTATCACAGCAACCGAATTAGATCCTACACATATAGAAGCTCGATGGGCATTAGTCGAATTTTATATTCAATTACCAGGCATCATAGGAGGAAGTGAAAGTAAAGCAAAACGATATGCAAATGAGCTCTCTAAACTATCTCCGGTAGATGGATACCTTGCCCATGGATATATTGCTGAATATAACGATAGACCTAAAGACGCAGAATATAATTACAAAAAAGCGGTTGAAGTTGGAGGCTCTGTCGTTTGCTATACAAAATTGTATGAGCATTATGAGAAAAATAAAGCTCCAAATAAAGCATTAGAAGTACTCGATGAAGCCCGTAAAAAGTATAATTCTGAAAATAGATTACATTATCAATTAGGTAAAATAGCGGGACAGTATGGAATAGGTCTTGACCAAGGAATAGAGTGTCTAGATAAATATATAATGAATTATTCTCCAGCAGATGGTGTCCCTAAAGACTGGGCATATTATAGACTTGCTCAGATTTATAGACATAAAATGGAAAAACAAAAGGCTGAAGTATGGATCTCAAAAGCCTTAGAAGATCGTCCAGATTTTAAAGAAGCACTAGCCGAAAAAAGAATTATAGAATCCCTTTAACCTAATAAATACGGATTGATATCAAGTATGTTCTCTGTAATATACTGATCAATAAATGTTGAGGTAAGATGTTCGCTTCCTACTAGTTTATTTTCCTGTAATATTGTTTTTATATCTAAATGCTTATAGCTTTTTAGATAGGGAATTGATAATGGTTCGTAACTATAATGCCATGGTTCATAGTTAAACCCTTTGCGATCAGTTCTATCCGTATACACCAAATAGAACCCAAAAGAATTTGCATGTGTATCCATCCATTCTTTAAACTTACAGAAAGGGCCCGTACCATGAAATTTCGAAGGGACAAGAACATCTCCAGTTACTTTCGGAGTGCCGTCTATTAAATCTATATCTGTTCCCCAATGATGTCTGGAGGTGCCAGGAATGGTAGAGTACTCTATAATTTTTTGAATAGCTTGAATAGGGGAGAGTCCGCTTTCGCGAAAGCGGTTATATTTACGCTCCCAAATCCTATTTTGATGTGCGTAATCTCTATAGCTGGACACAACCTTAATTTGGATTTTATCTTTTAAAGCAGCGGCTTTTAGTTGTTCAAATGCAACAGCAGCATCTGGACGTAATTTATACCCTGTTCCTGAGGTTAATAAGGGACTCCCTTTTCCTAATAATTCATCTTCTGAAATTTGGACCCTTGTCGCAGATGCATATAATTGGAAGGGAAGGGTAGTGGCTACTCCACCTAATATGACTGTTTTTGTAAATGTTCTACGATTCATTCAAGTTCTTTTTTCATTAAATAATGCGGCCCTATTAATGGAATATCAAATTCAGGACCAATGGTTTCATATCCTAAATTTTTATAAAAGGAAACGGCTATAATTCTAGCATTAAACCATAGTAAGGTACAATCTCTTTCTCTAAGTATTTCTTCACCTTTTTTTAATAAGAGTTCAGCAATTCCTCTTCTTCTGTATTCAGGCAATACCGCCATGCCTCTTAGCCGGTGTTGTTTTCCAGAAAATTGAGGTTTTGAATCTTCCATGAATGAAGCAACACCTATAATAGCTTCTTTATGAAAAATACCTACGTGAAATGTAGATTCTTTTTCATCGGCTTCCATATATACGTCTTCAAGTGGTCTTCCTTTTCTTAATACAGGGTGACGCACTGGCCAAGTTTCTTCTGCTGTAATTTGCTTTAGATTGTAATCAGGGTTGTTTATACGATATAATTTGGCGGGGAGTCCGTCGTAGTCAAAATCTTTTAAAAAATGCATATTACATTTTTTAATAACACCATGTGAGGCTATATTATCTATATGCGCATGCGCAACGATAAAAGGGTATTTTAAAGTGTTAAAAGCATAGGCTATAACTGCTTTTGCGCTTTCTGTTGCATATCCATGATTCCAATAACATCTATAAAAACGAAAACCTACATCTATCACTCGATCTTTAGAATGATATTTTAAACCGCACCATCCTAGAAATTCTTGATCAGATTTGCGAATAACGGCCCAACGACCAATGCCTGTTTTTTTATAAGCATCATACGTTTCTATAAATGTATGTGCTTCATCAACATCCTTAAAAAGGGTGTCTCCAGTATATTTTATGACTTCAGGATCACCATTCATTTGAAAGAAATGGATGCCGTCCCCTTTTTTAAATTCGCGTAAGAATAATCTATCGGTTTGTATAACAATACTGTCCACAAATGGTATCTATTTGTTTTGCTTTAAAAATAGAAAGAAACGAGTAAGTTACCTAAAGAAATAGCTACATGGACTTATTTTAAAAGATTAAATAAACATAAGTAGTAGATTAAGGAAAATTATGAGGAATAAATTTTTTCTATTTAAAAAACATATTTATATTTGCCACCGCTTAACCAGCGGGAGTAGCTCAGCTGGTAGAGCGTCAGCCTTCCAAGCTGAATGTCGCCGGTTCGAACCCGGTCTCCCGCTCAAAAAAACCTCATAGAAATATGAGGTTTTTTTCTTTTATGTAAATAGGGTTAAAATTTATTGCGTGTAGAGACTCTTCGTTTAGTATTTAACCGGTTCTTTATATATTACTTCGACTGGCTCAGTATAGCATTTCGCGAAAGCGTATTTTTAAAAATCGATACGACTACCTTCCTTAATTTCATAAGGAGTTTTATCTTTTTCAAAGATGCGTGCTGTAGGATTTCCTTTAAGTTGTATTATTTGGTCTTGTACATCGAGCCAACTTCCTTCTCTTAATCCTACTACAGGAAGTGTGTTATGGACATGGAATTCTTTAATTCTCATTTCGCGAGTTTCTCCCATATGTGTACTTCCTTCAATAGGATCTAAGTAGTGCGGATTAATGTTAAAGGGTAGTGCACCTATGGTTTTAAAACTTGGTGGGTATATAATAGGCATGTCATTAGTGGTTTGCATGGTGAGTCCGCAAATGTTACTGCCTGCACTAGTGCCTAAATAAGGGGTGCCTTCAAATATTTTTTTTCGCAAAATTGGAAGTACGTTTGTTTTATATAATTGGTTTACAAGTACAAATGTATTACCTCCACCGGTGAAGATACCTTCGGCATTTTCTATAGCTTCTGTCGGATTTTCATATGTATGTACGCCTATTATTTTTTTGTCAATCTTCTTAAAAGCTTTAGATGCAATTTCTGTATACTGGTCATGAGAAATACCTCCAGGCCTTGCATAAGGAATAAAAACAATGGTTTTTACTTTTTCGAAAAGAATTTCTAATTCTGGTAAAAGATATTCTAGATAACCACTTCCGTGTATGGTAGAAGTACTGGCTATAATAAGTTTTTTAGGCATGGGTATTTGATTTTTTTAAAAGTAGCTATTCATCTTCAATTAACAAAAGTTTATATACGTATTAAGTTTTTCATGACATACGAAAATGTTTCTTTGAAGGAACTAAATAATGTATGTATAAAGCACTATTCCTTTTTCTATTATTTACAAGTGTTACTGTTTTTTCTCAGGAAACTATTATTCTGAGAGGGAACGTGCTGAATGATACTATTGAGAAAGCTTCCTTGAGTGTTGTGAATTTAAATTTACATAAAGGTGCAATCACTAATGATGCAGGTGTTTTTGAAATTCCTGCACGTTTGCATGATACTATACATATAAGCGCCGTTCAATATGAGTTTAGGGAGTTTATAGTTACTGAGAAAATTTATAATCAGAAAAAAGTTTCTTTATACCTAATTCCAAAAATTACTGAGCTGGATGAAGTACAATTAAGTAATAGACTTTTGTCGGGTAACTTAGAAAAAGATGCTAGTGATTCTTCTTTGGATACACAGTTAGCGCTTGTGAAAAATATGAGCGACAAAGGATTACTTAAGGATGTGAAAGTTCCTACAAAAGAAGAACGTAGGTTACATACGGCTACTACAGGAACAAATGGAAAGGCTGCATTTAGCCCTATAGGGTTCGTTGTTCCGCTCCCTTTACTTATTAATACTATAAATGGAAAAACAAAACGCTTAAAAAAGCATATCGCTGTCTTAGAATATCAAGAACAAATAGAAAATGTTTTGAATCGTTTTCCTGATTCTATGTTGGTAACATATTTGAAAATGCCTAAAGAACAATTGGAAGATTTTGTGTTTTATGCTTTAAGAGATGAAAAGAAGTTGAAAAAAGTCGATGTTGATAACCCTATACTATTTTTAGATTATTTGTATGAGAAATCTATTTCTTATAAAGCATTAAGAGGTAAAGAATTGTCAATAAAAAATAAAACTAGTAATGAATAGTCAAAGTTGTTTTTTACTGCTATTTCTTCTTACTTCTTGTATCTTGATAGGTCAAGAAACAGTATTGCTTAGAGGGCAAATTCTTAATGACTCTATAGAGAGAGCTTCACTTACCGTAGTTAATGTTTCATTAAAGAAAGGTGCTATCACAAATGCAGATGGTATTTTTGAAATCCCTGCTCATGTAGATGACACGATTCATATAAGTGCTGTTCAATATGAATCAAGACAGTTTGTAGTGACTCAGAAAATGTATGACCGAAAACGTATGTCTTTATATTTAGTACCAAAAATTAATCAATTAGACGAAGTTGAGATTAGTAACATTGATCTTACAGGAGATTTACGTAGAGATATTTTAAATACGCCTCTTAAAAGTACGCTTACAGCTACAGATCTTGGTCTTCCATTAAATAAACATGCTCCCTTCACACCAGAAGAACGAAGAGTGTATAGTGCTAATCCAGCAGGCGCAGGTGCTTTTGGAGCACTCATCATGGCAATAAATGGACAAGCAAAGCAATATAAAAAACAATTAGAGGTGATGCGTTTTCAAATCAAAGTTGGAAAAGCTCGTTCAACGTTTTCAGATACACTTTACAGGAAGTCTTTGCATATACCTGAAAATCTTATTGAAGATTTTGTGTATTTTGTTTTTGAAGAGAAAAAAGCAGAGGGAAAGGATGGCACAGAGAATGCAATAGAATTATTGGATTATATGCTTGCAAAATCTAAAAAATACTTAGTTTTAAAAGAAAAAGAAGGAGTACTCATTAAGAAAAAAGAACATGAATAAGATTATAAAATTTAGTATAGTATGTTTTCTTTTAATTGGTTCTAGTGCATATGCGCAAAGAGCGATACAATTAGAAGGTCAGGTTCTTAATGATACTATTGATAAAGCACAACTTACGGTGGTTAATATTTCTTTAAAGAAAGGTACGACTACAGATGCTAATGGTATTTTTAAAATAGAAGCACGCGTTAATGATACGATTAATATTAGTGCTGTTCAATATGAATCAAGACAATTTGTAGTGAATGAAACGATGTATAATCGAAAAAAAATATCCCTATATCTTATTCCAAAAGTTACAGAATTAGAAACTGTGGAGATTAGTAATATAGATCTTACGGGAGATTTGAATAAAGATATTCGTTCTACTAAATTTAAAAAAGAAGTAACAGCTAAAGAACTTGGTATACCTGAAAATACAGCACCTAAGCGCACCATAGAAGAGCGACGATATTATACAGCGATTACTAGTGGATCAGGTATTCCGTTAGATGGCCTTATTAATTCGATTACGGGGAGACTTAAAATGCTCAAAAAACATATTGAGGTATCGCGATTTGAAAAATTAGTACAAGAGAGTCGTTATCGTATTTCGGATACGGTGTACATGAAAAATCTAAATATTCCCGAAGAACTTATAGAAGATTTTGTGTATTATGTATTTGAAGATACCCATGCAAAAGAGCTTGTAGATGCTAATAATGCACTGGGACTTTTAGAGTTTATGATGCAAAAATCTAAGCCTTATATTGAGTTAAAAGAAAGTGAAAAAGAATAACGGCATATTTTTTGGAAACAATAAAGGCATACCTTTGTTTAAAAAATCATAGTACGCTTTCGCGAAAGCGTATACAACTACATATCATGAAAAGAATAGTCGGAATTACCTCAGTTATTTGCTTGTTTTTATGTTCCTCTTTTACTGTACATAAATATTATTTAAGTGTAACAGATATGGAGTACAATGAAAAGGAAGCATCTTTACAAATGATTACACGTCTTTTTTATGATGACTTAGAAGATGTTCTTCGTGAGCGTTATGATGAGACCATTATTGTAGACGCTACATCAGATCAAAAGACGCTAGATGGATATATTAAAAAATACCTACAAAAGAAAATCAAAGTTACTGTTAATGGAGAAGATAAGGTCCTTTCTTATCTAGGGAAAGAGTATGAAGATGACTATGTGGTTTGCTATATAGAAATCACTGATGTGCCATCTATTCAACGTATTGAAATAGAGAATACATTGCTTATGGATGCATTTGAAGAACAGAAGAATATGGTTCATACTGACATACTTGGAAAAAAGAAAAGTTTGTTGCTTGTGGATGGTAATGCCAAAGCTGTGTTAAACTTTTCTGAATAGATTCCTAAAAAACTTGGGGTTTGGCTATTTTAGAGCCTTAATTTAATTATAACAAACTATGATTCGTTTTAAATACGCATTATGCGCAATGCTATTCCTATGTGTTTCTATGGGATACGCTCAAGAAGAAGAGCGTCAAGGAGGCCATGAAAATGGAAATAAATTCAGACAGCTTTACAATGAGATGTCTACCCCAAATTCTTATCGTACTGCCTCTGGAGCACCAGGGCATGAATATTACCAAAACGAAGCAGATTATAAAATGAGTATTCAGTTGGATGATACAAATCAACGTATCACTGGATATGAAACGATTACCTATAAAAATAATTCACCGGATGATTTAGAGTATATCTGGGTACAATTAGATCAAAATATTAGAGCACAAGATTCACCAGCTAAAGATAAAAATGGTGGAGGCGTAGGTGCTGTGAGTCAGCCAGGTTCTTTTGTGTCTACGTATATGACAGAAGGTTTTGATGGTGGATTTAATATAAATAAAGTTTCTGCAAATGGAAGACCTCTCAAGCATACAATTAATTTTACGATGATGCGTGTAGATATGCCAGAAGTTTTAAAATCTGGTGATTCTTTTGAATTTTCTATTCAGTGGGATTATAATATTCCTGATCATACTGTAAATAGAGCTCGTTCTGGATATGAAACCTATAAAGATGGAAATAAAGGGTATATCATTGCTCAGTTTTTCCCTAGAATGGCTGTATATAATGATGTAGAAGGGTGGCAAAATTACCAGTTCTGGGGTAATGGAGAATTTGCATTGCCATTTGGAGATTATGAAGTAGATATTACTGTTCCTGCAGATCACTTACTAGATGGTACAGGAGAGATTACAAATTTAAAAGACGTATACAGTAAAGAAGAATACAAGCGATGGGAGAGAGCAACAAAATCATTTGATGCTCCTGTTATCATTCGTACACAAGCTGAAGCAGAACAGATTGCTGCGGGGAGTTCAACAAAGACAAAAACATGGAAGCTTAAAGCAGAAAACGTACGTGACTTTGCATTTACATCTTCTCGTAGATATATTATGGATGCGCAAGCAGTTCGTTTCCCAGAGCGCAATGTCATGGCAATTTCTATTTACCCACCAGAAGGAAATCCATTATGGGAAGAGTATTCTACAAAAGCAGTAGTGCAAACATTAGAAACGTATTCTAAGTTTACATTTGATTATCCGTATCCTAAAGCGATCTCTGTACACGCACAAGGACAAGGAATGGAATACCCAATGATTTGTTGGAATTATGGACGTCCTAATGAAGATGGTACGTATAGCGATCGTACAAAATATGGTATGATCTCGGTAATTATACATGAAGTAGGGCATAACTATTTTCCAATGATTGTAAATAGTGATGAACGTCAGTGGGGATGGATGGATGAAGGTTTAGATACCTTTATGCAATATCTTACAGAACAAGAATTTGGAGAAAAATTTCCAGAAGCTATAGGAGATAATAAAGCATATCCATCACGTAGAGGAGCGCCTTCAAGAATTGTAAATTACATGAAAGGGAATCAAGATTTTATTTCTCCTATCATGTCAAACCCTGAAAATGTATATCAATTAGGAAATAACGCTTATGGAAAACCAGCAACAGCGTTGAATATCTTAAGAGAAACTATCATGGGACCAGAGCTATTTGATCATGCATTTAAAACCTACGCACAACGATGGATGTTTAAACACCCAACGCCAGAAGATTTCTTTAGAACAATGGAAGATGCATCTGCAGTAGATTTAGATTGGTACTGGAGAGGATGGTTTTACAGTACAGAAAGTGTAGATATTGGTGTGAAAGAAGTAAAATCATACTATATCACTGATAAAGTGACTAAGGAAGGAAAAGAACGATTAGCTCGTTTTGGAATTACAGATCCAAGTACGATAAAAGCGGTATATGTGGTAGATGAAGATAGTGAGGATTTTGATCCAGCACTTAAAGGAAAATCTATGTTAGAAAACTCGGCGACACTTAAAGAATATCTTATGGATAACTTTACGCCAGAAGAGCGTGCTAATATAAAAGAACCTAAGCATCTTTATAAAATTGTTTTTGAAAAACCAGGTGGAATTCCAATGCCTATTATTGTAGAGTATGAATATGCAGATGGAACAAAAAAGAAAGTTACATATCCTGCTCAAATCTGGCGTAAAAATGATAGCGAAGTAAGTAAAGCTATTGCATCAGATAAAGAGATTGTAAAAGTAACGATAGATCCAGATTTAGAAACAGCAGATATTGATACAGCCAATAACAGCTGGCCTAAGGCTAAAAAGATAGGTAAGTTTGAGAAATTCAAAGAGAATGTAAAAGGATAGTCCTTTCTATATTTTAAAACTTTATATCAATAAACGCCAACTATTTTAGTTGGCGTTTATTTTTACGTCAAAAACAGCTACTAATATATACGCTACAACACATAACAATTGCTATCTTTGTACTATGATTACACTTCCTTTATTTATAAGCGGAACTGAAATTGCTTTCATTATTTTTATAGTGATTATGGTTTTTGGTGCAGATAAAGTTCCTGAGATTGCCAGAGGTCTTGGTAAAGGAATGCGCACACTAAAAGACGCAACCAACGATATCAAAACTGAAATCACTAAGAGTGCCGAAAAACAAGGTATTGATATTGATGTGACTAAAGATATTAAGAAGGAGATTGAAAAGGCAAAGGAAGATATTAATGATATTACAGGTCCTATTAAACGTCAGCTTTAATGGATCAAATTCTTGATTGGGATAAAGAGCTTTTTCTATACCTTAACGGACTTAGTACTGGGAATTGGGATTATTTCTGGGTAACGATTACTAAAATAGAAAATTGGATTCCACTTTATATCCTTTTCTTTATATTATATTGGAAAAAGCTTCCGCGAAAAAAAGCACTGTTTGCCACCCTAGCTACCTTAGCTATTATGGGGGTTACTTTAGGTATAACAACGCTTGTAAAGAATTATGTAACAAGAATACGACCAAGTAATGAACCTGATCTTAAAGGGATCGTAAGAGTCTTGCAAGAAGCTACTGATTTTAGTTTTTTTTCAGGACATTCTGCAGTTTCATTTGCAGTCTCCATTTTTGTTATACTCGTTTTAAAAGAACATACCAAATGGATCTGGCTCATTCTTATATGGCCACTACTTTTTGCACTTAGTAGAATTTTTGTAGGTGTGCATTATCCAGGAGATTTACTCATTGGAGCCCTAGTGGGTACTCTATTAGCTATTATTTCTAGAAGATTTCTTCGCACTATCCTATAAATAAAATAGTATGATAAAAAGGGTATTCTTTCTTTTGTAAGAATATTCCATACATCAACTATATGTATGTAATATCTAGTTATTCGTAATTAAAATTGATTATTTCTGTATGATTGTTAATCAATTAGCATTTATTTTACGAAATTAATACTATGCATGCATAATGATTGTGAAATTTTAGTATATTAGAACCATAACTAATTAACCAAAAACCATGAAAAAAACACTAGCTATTATTGCAGGGGCTTCTCTGCTTATTTTTTCTTCTTGTACCCGTGATGAAGATGTTTTATCTCCGATTACAGAAGAAAACGTAGTACTTGTAGAACAGGAGTCTGATGAATTTTTAACGATTGAAGAGATAAACACTATAATAGATAAAAGCCTAAATGAAAAGGGAGCTTTTTCTTGGGATGATGTGCCTGCAAATGTATTGTGGAGCGCTGCGGTACACGGAAGAGAAATGATTACTGTTGGATATGGAAATAAAGGAGAAAGTTTTAGAGAGGGAAAGAGTAGTCGTTTAGAAGGAATACAAAATGATATACTTTTAACGGTAGCCGCTTCAGAATCACAAACAAAAAGTAATCTTAAATATGTTAGCGATGCTGTTCTTAATGTTATAGATATTCATGTAACAGGATTAGAAACCATTAGAGATTTAAAAGCGATGTCAAATATTAGGTACCTAGAACCTAACGGTTATTCTTATTTCACTAGTACGCCTGAGGTGACAGTTTCTACACAACAACGCTCCTCAAGTGGATGTGATATGTCAGGATCTAACTTGAATACAAATGATTATCGTACTATAGCACCAGGATCATTAGTTTCTTGGACCTTAGATAACCATAATGTTACACAAGCTTGGAATGAAAGTACAGGTGCAGGAGTTACGTTAGCAGTGATAGATACCGGAATTTCTCCTAACCAACCTTTATTAAGTCCTGGGAGTTCTGGTTTTGGAGATGGATATTCTATAAATAATCGTACGGTAGAAAAATACGGAACTTATATAGATTCGCCTTGGTGGTGGTCTAATAATATAGATGGGCCGAATGACAGATGTGGCCATGGTACTAGTATGATATCGGCGGCAACAGCACCTCGTAATAATGATAATAAACCTGTAGGAGTCGCATATGATGCAAACTTAGTTTCTTACAGAGGTACTGCTGATGTTTTACTTAATGATTATCATGAGCGTAAAGGAGTGTCAAACGCATTACGTGCGTTAGGAGATAGAAGTGATGTAAAGATAATATCAATGTCTATTGGTTATTTATGGACTATTAGAAATGTGAGAGATGCTGTGCGTTATGCACATAACAGAGGGAAATTAATTTTTGCAGCAGGTGGAACTTCAACAGAAATAACAAATGCATATCCTGTAATATTTCCTGCTAGCATGCCTGAGACTATTGCAGTAACAGGAGTTACAGATGCTAATAATTATAAGCGTTGTGATACGTGTCATAGTGGACCACAAATTGAATTCACTATTGTAATGGAACGTGATAACGATAATAGTAGAACAGCAGCTGTTCTTGGTTTTTATGGAGGCGATAATGATTATGTAGGCGGGTCTTCTGTGGCAACAGCTACTACAGCTGGAATTGCAGCATTGGTTTGGGCTAAATATCCTAATTGGAGTAGAACGCAAGTTCTTAATAGAATGAGGCAATCATCAGAGTTATATCCAAATAGGAGTAACGCATTTGGATACGGAAATATTGACGCTAATCAAGCGGTTCAATAGATTTGTTTTATAAGTGAAAAAATAGCCTCATATAATGGGGCTATTTTTAATTTTATAATATTCTATTTTTTAGTCATCGAACTCTACTTATGGTAAGTCCGTCTCTAATAGGGAGTAATACGGTTTCTATTCTTTTATCATCATTAAGTAGCTTATTATATTCTAATAGTACTTTTGTATCGATGTCTTTCTCTTTTAGAGTTTCAACTACTTTTCCGCTCCAAAGGACATTATCAGAAAGGATCACTCCTCCAGGATTCATTTTATCTATAACGACGTTAAAATAATTAATATAGTTACGTTTATCGGCATCTATAAAAACAAGGTCAAATGTGGTGTCTAATGTTGGAATGATATCTAATGCTTGCCCTAAGTGTTGTTGAATTTGATGTCCATAAGGAGAAGTGTCAAAATGCTTTTTTTGAAAATCAACCAATTCTTCTTTGATGTCAATAGTATGTAATAGTCCATCAATAGGTAATCCTTCAGCTAAACATAAAGCACTATAGCCCGTAAATGTTCCAATTTCTAGAATGGTTTTGGGCTTAATCAATTTTGAAATCATACTTAATACACGTCCTTGGTAGGGACCAGAAAGCATGCGCGGTTGTAATACTTTTTGATAGGTTTCTCTTGTGAGATTATTGAGATACGTTGGCTCTTGTGCAGAGTGCGCAACTACATATCCGTCTATATTTTCGGGCAGGAAGTGCATCTATTTAATTTTCGCGAAAGCGGAAATTTCATCCGCTTTATCACGTAGTGGTTTTATTGGTTATTAATTTCCCAGAATTCTTTTCTTAAAAGCTTTTTTCTTTTTTTCATCATCTCCATATAGCCATTGCACTACATTATCATCCCATATTTGATCGTATTCTGTAGCATTTATGATTTTTCTTTCTAAAGCAAGATCCAGAATTTTACCAGGATAACTACTTTGGGAATCACTTTCCATTTCTCCTAATGGATATGGATCATCCAGTCCCATAAGTACTTGTTTACTTCCTTGATTTTCGATCACTAATTTTAACGAATTCGTGTCATGCACTAAGGTGTCAAAAAAGATATTTGGGTGTCCGACAGATTTTCTAGGATGTTCTTTTCCTTCAAATAAATCAGGACGGCCATCAAATCCCTGAATACGTCTTCCTAAATTTATTTGAGCAAGCTGTCCTCCATGCGCAAAACATACACGCATACCAGGATATTTATTTGCATATCCATTTAGGGTTAAAAAATGATAGGCATCTGCGCATTGTGCTAGCATCCATATCAAGTGAAAACGCCAGTTTGTATTTTCTAGTTTTATGAATTTTTCTCCATCATATGGATGAACTTCTACTGCGAGATTATACTTGCTAGCTAGCTCAAAAATAGGTTCATTCTCTTCATCAAAAATACAACGCCATGTTCCAATTGTATCCATATAATGCGTAGGAAGACACAATAAATCCATACCTAATACTTCTACACAACGTTCTATTTCCCATAAAGCCCCACGTACAAATCCAGGGTGTACTACAAAACCTGTTGTAAATTTAGAGGGGTGTTCTTTTTGTACACGAGCGTTAAAATCATTCTGAAATTTTAAGGCTTGCTTCATCTCTTCTAAGCGGAGTCCATTACCATATAGTTGAGAAAGATTAAGAACTACTGCATGATCTACGTTATTACGTTCCATCCATTCTAACTTCTCATGCAAGAAAAAACTAGAGTCTGTAACTGGGCGACTCCAATTTTTTTGGAGCATGAATTTTCGGTCTTTATCCACCCAAAAAATCCCTTTGTCTTTCATAAATTGAGGAATCTCTTCAGGATAGGGTAATAAATGTGAATGTCCGTTAATGCGTATTTTTTTCATATATATTTTCTGCCAAAGCAGAAATGGTGTTAGTTAGTAGTTTATAAAAATACAAAATGTAAAGTGAGGAGATGCGTTACAATGATTTTGTACGACCTCCATCTACAGGAACATTAATTCCATTAATATAACTTGCTTTTTCACTAGCTAAAAAAGTAATAGCATTTGCTACTTCTTCTGGTTGTGCAAAGCGTTTTGCAGGAGAAGCATTTTGCATTGTTGCCTCAATCTCTTCTATTGTTTTTCCTGTCTTTTTTGCTTTGTTCTGTATGATCTCTGAAAGACGTCCTGTAGCTGTAGCGCCAGGTAATACATTGTTTACAGTGATGCCAAAGGCACCTAATTCATTAGCTAATGTTTTACTCCAATTGGCAACAGCGCCTCGTATGGTATTACTTACGCCAAGACCATCAAGAGGTTGTTTTACAGACGTCGAAATCACATTGATAATTCTTCCGTAGCCGAGTTCTTTCATGCCAGGAATGACCGTTTGTACCAAAAGATGATTGGTTTGTAAATGTTGTGTAAACGCTTTCGCGAAAGCAGACACATCTGCATCTACAATAGCGCCACCAGGAGGGCCTCCCGTATTATTTACGAGTATATGATATTGATTTTTAGTGTTAACAACTGCCTGTGCTACTTGTTGCGGATTTGTAAAATCAGCAATTACATAGGAATGTGTTTGAGATCCGTTATTTGAAAGTTCAGAAAGTGTACTTTTTAACTTGTCTTCATTACGAGCAACAAGTGTAATATTTGCACCTTCTTGTGCAAGTACTAAAGCAGTAGCTTTTCCAATACCAGCGGTACTTCCACAAACTAATGCATTTTTATGGGTAAGATTTAAATTCATATGTAACAGAAATAAGATGAGTATACTTATATGTTGTATGTTTTGTAAATGTAAAGGTATATGAATCTTTAATTGAATTAAAACTATATTTTCGTAAATCAAAAAATTAAATTATCAATATGCGTTATTTTATACTTATTACATTCTTCATTTTTATAAACTCAATAGGATATAGTCAAAGTACTTATTTTAATGTGGAGGAAACAGCTCCTTTTAAAGATATAAAAAAGGGAAGTAATCTCCTTGGAGTACATCAATTTGATAATGGAGAAGCTGTTCTTATACGCGCAATTAAAAAGGACTATGTAGTAAGTGCTTTTGATGCATCTCATAACCTTATTGCTAATATCAAACTAGAAACGTCAAAAAAAGAAACTATTATAGGTAGTGTAGCTACCGAAGGACTTGTAAGGGTATTTACTTCAGATAAAGTTGATAAAAAAAATATAGATGTGTATTGTCGTACATATTTTCTCTCTTCTAAAAGAATAGAAAAGGTAAAACTATATTCAAAAGAAACAGGAAAGCGCCGTAAGACAAGTATTTTTACATTATTTAACCCAATTCCTAGAAAGTATGAAGAAAACTTTAGAGTATCTCCTAATGGTGAATATATAGCGTTTTCTATAGATAATGTAAATTCAAAAACAACAAGTTCTCTTATAAAAGTATTTGATAAAAGTCTTACAGAAATGTACGAAAGAGAGTATGTCAAAGAAACTGAAAACTTATATAGATTTGATGATTTTATAATAACTGATGAGGCAGAAATTTTAACAGCCGGGAAGTTATATAAAGATGGTTTTAAGGATAAGAAAAAAGGAAAAGCAAATTATGAATATGTACTTCATAAAGTGTCTGAAGATGATCATTCATATAAAACCATCGATTTAGGTGAAAATTTTATTCAAGAAGTACGATTTGCTCAAACCGATAATGCTATTCGATTATTAGGGTTCTATTCAGAAAAGAATTCCTTTAGAATGAAAGGAGGAATCTCTTATGTGTTTAATGGCACAGATATAACAAATGTCACTCCTAAAGTTACTCCTTTTCCAAAATCAATATATAATGATTTGTACAGTGAAGCAGCAGCTGAACGTCGTAAAAAGAAAGAAAAAGAATTTAGAAGTTATTATTTAGATTACACGATTATAGATGAAGAAGATAATGCCTATTTAACAGCCGAACAGTTTTATATTACTCAACATACAGTTAATAATGGTCCTAATGGCGGGTTTACAACAATTACAACATATCATTATGATAATATTCTTGCTATAAAGTTTGATAAAGAAGGAAACTTGGTTTGGGGTAGGAGTATACTTAAAAAGTCAAATTCACCTTCTTATAATGCATTTGCTGTAGATGGAAAGTTGCATATTCTTTTAAATACAGGGAAGAATATTAAAGAAAAATCAAATGGTAGAAAAAAAGTCAAAAAGGGTTGGTTAGAGAAATCGGCATTATTTGATATTGTATTTGATGAGCAAGGAGGAGAGACCTATCAAATGATTAAAGAAAATGATGGCCGTAAAGATTTTTATAGTCCTTCTAGTGGGAATTATGATTATAATACTTTTATTATGGCTAACCTTTCTAAGAATAAAAGACAATTTTTAATACTTAGCAAAAAGTAGTTTACATTTTCTATTGACTATAGACTGGCGAAGAGTGAGTGATGCAATTAAAAATTAATTTAACTATACTTTATACATACATTTTTAGGTTCTGTAAAAAAGCGTAATGCTTCAAAACCACCTTCACGACCTACGCCACTGGCTTTTACACCACCAAATGGTGTACGTAAGTCACGCATCATCCATGTGTTCACCCATACAATACCTGCTTGTATTTGGTTGCTCATTCTCATGGTTCGGTCTATATCTTTAGTCCATAGGGTAGCGGAGAGGCCATAGGTAACATCATTTGCGTATTCAAGTACTTCTGCTTCGGTATCAAATGGCATGATAGTCACAACAGGGCCAAAAATCTCTTCTTGGTTGAGTTTACAGCGATTGCTTTGTACTTCTATTACCGTAGGTTCTAGGTAGTACCCTTCTTCATATTCAGGAATAGTTACTTGGTTTCCTCCGCATAGAATTGTACCGCCATCTTCAGGCGCTTGTGTTATATAAGATTGTACTTTTTCTAAATGTGATTTAGATACTAATGCCCCTAAGTTCGCTTTCGCGGAAGCGGGATGTGCAACAACCAACTCTTTTACGCGTGCCACAAAATCTTTTTTAAACCTATCATATAATGGGCGTTCTACAAAAATACGACTGCCACATAAGCATATTTGCCCTTGATTTGCAAACGAAGAATGTAGCGTTGTTTTTAGCATACGGTCATAATCGCAATCTGCAAAAATGATATTCGGATTTTTCCCTCCTAATTCAAGTGATAATTTTTTAAACTTAGGAGCACACGTACGAGCAATGTGTTCTCCTGTTTTTGTGCCTCCAGTAAAACTAATCGCTTTAATATCTGGGTGCTCTAAAATGGCTTGTCCTGTCGTTGTTCCTAATCCTTGCATGATATTTAGTACACCAGGTGGTAAACCAGCTTCTGTACAAATCTCACCTAGGAGAAATGCAGTCATCGGGGTGACTTCAGAAGGTTTTGCGATGACGCAATTACCTGCTGCAATTGCAGGAGCAATTTTCCAAGTAAATAAATACAAAGGAAGATTCCACGGACTTATACATCCTACAACACCAATAGGTTTACGCAATGTAAAATTTATGGCTTGCAGTCCTACGCTCTCATGACTCTCGGATGCAAATTGTGTAATGGCATGCCCAAAAAACCGAAAGTTAGAAGCAGCTCTTGGGATATCTACAGCTTTAGCAAGTTTTACAGGTTTTCCATTATCTCGACTCTCAGCTTCGACAAGCTCTTGAAGTCTACTTTCTATACCTTCTGCAATTTTTAAAAGAATACGGCTACGTTCATCAATAGTAGTCGTAGACCATGTTTTAAATGCCGCTTTCGCGAAAGCTACCGCCTCCTCAATATCTTGTGCATTACTATTTGCAATCTTACTATATATCTTACCGGAAGCAGGTTCGTAGTTATCTATCCAATCATTTGATGCTGGATTTTTATAAATGCCGTTGGTATAATTTTGTATGATGATGTTGTTGTTGTGGGTATTCATAGACGGTTAAATTACAAATTTTAGATTTTGATATGAAACTTATTATTGAGTTTAGGAGTTTAGGAGTTTAGGAGTTTAGGGGTTTAGGGGTTTAGGAGTTTAGGGGTTTAGGGGTTTAGGGGTTTAGGGGTTTAGGGGTTTAGGAGTTTAGGGGTTTAGGGGTTTAGGGGTTTAGGGGTTTAGGAGTTTAGGAGTTTAGGAGTTTAGGAGTTTAGGAGTTTAGGAGTTTAGGAGTTTAGGAGTTTAGGAGTTTA
>NZ_CANLNH010000018.1 GCF_947492535.1 uncultured Dokdonia sp.
TAGGAGTTTAGGAGTTTAGAAAAGATATATAAGATACGATTATAGTAATTTATATTGAAGTATTTAATAATAAGATTCCCTTTTTCAAGGGAATGAAATAGACTATGTGAGGTAATTGAGTGATTTTCGCGAAAAGCGAAAATAGTATCGAAATTACCGACTGGAAATAGAGTAATACTCTAAAATAGAATGTTACTCTATTTAATGTTTTAAAAAAGCTTCTTCCCTTGGAGAGGGAAGGTAACTGTATCGAGGTGACGAGATACAGACGGAAGGGAGAGGAAAGCCCCTTAATTCTCGAAAAGGGAAATAAAAAAAGAGACTATTAATAAAATAGTCTCTTTAATAACGTGTATTCTCTAAAAAATTACTCTTCTACAAGTACCCACTGTCCTTTTGCAATGAGGGGTTCTGCTTGTTTGTATTTGACTTCTTTGTTTTCTCCTGTCATTACATTTTTAATAGTGACACGATCGTTACGTCCTATTTTTGGACGATCACGTACAATAGTCTCTGTGACTTGCTGTTGCTGAGGTTGTGTGTTACCAGCTGCTCTCGCTTGCGCAGAACGCTCATCCATATTAGGAATTTCTTCTTTAGACGTCTCTAATTGTTCTTTTGGACGTCTCACTTTTCCTGCATCTGCAACTTGTTGCTGGTTTCCTTGAGGGATTTCTCCTTTAAATAAGAAAGAGATCACTTCTTTATTTACTTTATCAATCATTACTTTGAAAAGTTCGAAGGCTTCAAACTTGTAGATTAATAAAGGATCTTTTTGTTCGTGAACAGCTAATTGTACACTTTGTTTTAATTCATCCATTTTACGTAAATGCGTTTTCCAAGCATCATCGATAATGGCAAGTGTAATATTCTTTTCGAAGTCAGTTACTAGTTGTTTTCCTTCAGATTCGTAGGCATCTTTAAGATTTGTGACAACACGTAATTCTTTTGTTCCATCTGTAAAAGGAACGACGATACGCTCAAAATTACTAGCAGGATCTTCATATACTCTTTTAATAATAGGAAGTGCAAGATCTGCATTACGCGTCATTTTATCTTTATAATGATCAAATGCGGCATGGTATACTTTGTCTGTGATGTCTTTCGCCGAAAGGCTACCAAAATCAGATTGAGAGATAGGACTACTCATAGAGAAGTAGCGTATTAACTCAAATTCAAAGTTTTTAAAGTCCTGTGCTTGCTTATTAGCTTCTACAATAACTTCAGAAGTATCATAGATCATATTGGCTAAATCTACGCGTAAACGCTCTCCATGTAGGGCATGACGACGACGTTTGTAAACCACCTCACGCTGTGCATTCATCACATCATCATACTCAAGTAATCGCTTACGAACACCGAAGTTATTTTCTTCTACTTTTTTCTGCGCACGTTCTATAGATTTAGAAATCATACCATGTTGTATCACTTCTCCTTCTTTAAGACCCATACGGTCCATCATCTTAGCGATACGCTCACTTCCGAAAAGACGCATTAGATTGTCTTCTAACGACACATAAAATTGCGAACTTCCTGGATCTCCCTGACGTCCCGAACGACCACGTAACTGTCTGTCTACACGACGTGAATCATGGCGTTCTGTACCTATGATGGCAAGTCCTCCAGCATCTTTTACTTGATCAGAAAGTTTAATGTCAGTACCACGCCCTGCCATGTTTGTTGCAATGGTTACAATACCGGCGTTACCAGCTTCGGCAACAATATCTGCTTCTTTTTTGTGAAGCTTTGCGTTCAGTACATTATGTGGCACTTTACGTATGGTAAGCATACGACTCAGTAACTCAGAAATTTCTACAGAGGTGGTTCCAATAAGAACAGGCCTTCCTGCATTAGAAAGTTGTGTTACTTCTTCTATAACTGCGTTGTATTTTTCACGTTTTGTTTTATAAACAAGATCATCTCTATCTTTACGAGCAATAGGTCTATTTGTTGGGATTTCAATAACATCTAATTTGTAGATTTCCCAAAGTTCTCCAGCTTCTGTAATCGCAGTACCTGTCATACCAGATAATTTACGATACATACGGAAGTAATTCTGTAATGTTACGGTAGCAAATGTTTGTGTAGCATCTTCAATTTTTACATTCTCTTTTGCTTCAATTGCTTGATGAAGGCCATCACTATAACGGCGCCCGTCCATGATACGTCCTGTTTGCTCATCGACGATCATTACTTTGTTTTCCATCACAACATACTCCGTATCTTTTTCAAAAAGCGTATAGGCTTTTAGTAACTGGTTCATGGTATGAATACGTTCTGACTTTACGCTAAATTCACGGAAGAGTTCTTCTTTTTCTTCAGCTTCTTGTTCGGGTGTAAGTCCTTTTTCTTCAATTTTAGAAATCTCCATCCCCATTTCTGGCATCACAAAGAAGTTTGGGTCTTCTGCTCCAGAAAGGTATTCTATTCCGCGATCGGCAAGTTCGATTTGATTATTCTTCTCATCAATAGTGAAGTATAATTCTGCATCAATCTTAGGCATCTCACGATTATTATCTTGCATGTAGAAGTTTTCTGTCTTTTGTAATAATTGACGAATTCCTTCTTCACTTAGATATTTAATAAGTGCTTTGTTTTTTGGAAGACCACGATATACACGTAGTAATTGTACGCCTCCTTCTTTCGTATCTCCAGCAGCAATTAATTTTTTTGCCTCTGCAAGTGTTCCAACTAATTGTTGGCGTTGTATAGAAACTAATTTTTCTATTTGTGGTTTTAGAGCATCAAATTCATGGACATCTCCTTTTGGTACAGGTCCAGAAATAATAAGCGGTGTACGAGCATCATCTACAAGTACCGAGTCAACTTCATCTACAATAGCATAATTGTGAGGACGTTGTACTAAGTCATCTGGCGCATGTGACATATTATCACGTAAGTAATCAAAACCAAATTCATTGTTGGTACCATAGGTAATATCTGCGGCATACGCTGCACGACGTTCTGGACTATTCGGTCTGTGATAATCGATACAGTCTATCGTCAATCCATGGAATTGAAAAATTGGAGCCATCCATGCGCTATCACGTTTTGCTAAGTAATCATTTACAGTTACTAAGTGAACTCCATTACCCGTAAGCGCATTAAGATATACAGGTAAGGTAGCCACAAGTGTTTTACCTTCTCCTGTTTGCATTTCGGCAATTTTACCTTGATGCATGGCAACACCTCCAATAAGCTGCACATCATAGTGGATCATATCCCAAGTAACTTCTTTACCTGCAGCATCCCAACTATTTGCCCATATGGCTTTATCACCATTTAGAGTCACATACTCTTTAGTACCACTTAAGAGTCTGTCATATTCTGAGGCAGTCACTTCTAGTGAAGTATTATGAGTAAAACGTTTTGCTGTTTCTTTAACAACAGCAAAAGCTTCAGGAAGAATGTCATTTAATGTTTTTTCAGAAACCGTATATGATTCGTCTTTTAAGCCATCTATTTGTGTGTAGATTTCTTCTCTATGATCTATATCTTCGGTAGTTTCTGCTTCAGATTGTAATGCTGAGATACGATCGTTTATCTCTTGTAATGCATCAGCAAGACGTTTTTTAAATTCGACAGTCTTTCCTCTTAACTCGTCTAAGGAAATAGCTTCAAACTCACTTTCGTATGACTTGATCTTATCTACAATAGGTGTAATAGCCCCAACATCTTGTTTAGACTTATCACCTACAAATACTTTTAATACTTTGTCTAATAATCCCATAATATATGGTGTCTGTTATGTGTAATTTATAAACATCAAATTTACTCAAAAAAAAAGCCTCTATGCGAGACTTTTTATAGTGTTTTAACGTAATGTTTTATTAATATTCATCTTCGTTCCAGAGATAATCTTCATCAGAAGGATAATCTGGCCAAATCTCTTCGATTGAATCATAAGAGTCACCTTCATCTTCAATTGCTTGTAGATTTTCAACTACTTCTAGAGGTGCTCCAGTTCTTATCGCATAATCGATCAATTCATCTTTTGTTGCCGGCCAAGGTGCATCACTTAAATACGAAGCTAGTTCTAATGTCCAGTACATATCAAATATGTTTTTAAATTTTGTGCAAAAATAATTTTTCTAAGCAGAAAACCAAGTGAAATGACGATTATTTCAAAATAAATTTAAGAACGTATATATCAGAGGCATGTCAGTACGGCTATAATTCTTACTTGGGAGCACTGTTTTTGCTTGATGGATAGCAGGGGTATTCTTTATTCTATTTTTTTCGGGATCCATTTGATCTCGTCTGCTTGTAAGTCATGGGACAACTTCCGTGCCAGTACAAAAAGGTAGTCAGAAAGTCTGTTTAGGTACTTTAAAGTATACTCGTCAAAAGGTTCTGCTTCATAAAGTGCTGTGGCTAAACGCTCTGCTCTACGGCATACACAGCGAGCTATGTGACAATATGACACTGTTGTGTGTCCGCCAGGCAATACAAAATGTGTCATGGGAGGTAAATGATCATTCATGGTATCCATCTCTGTTTCTAGAAGTGTGATATCTTCTTCATCTACACGAGGGATATTAAGCCTGTCTTTTCCATTTTTTAATGTCATTTTCTCTGGATCGGTTGCAAGAACCGCCCCTACCGTAAAAAGTCTATCTTGTATATGTACTAGAATTTCTTTGCTTCTAGGATCAATCTCTTGATCACGTATGAGTCCTATATGAGAATTAAGTTCGTCTACAGTTCCATAGCTATCTATTCTAATATGATGTTTAGGAACACGTGTGCCTCCAAAAAGTGCTGTGGTTCCTTTATCTCCTGTTTTTGTGTATATTTTCATTACTACTCGCGAAGGCGAGTATCTTATCTCGCTATCGACTTTTTATAGAAAGGGATACATCATGTATACCTTAGATTAATAGTTGTTCGTTTTTATGAGTTTTCCGTCTTCACGGAAAATTTTTGAATTTCTTTTTCACTTTCCTAATATTCCTAGTCCTAAATAAAATTCAAATACGCGTGTTATCCAGCACATCTTATTCTTCTTTGTTTTTTCTTTTTGCTTCGTAATTGTCTTTGAAATTACGTCTCTTGCGGTGATATAGTTTGTCTTTATTTCGCTTATTATTTGCAAAAACAACCATAAATAGAACAGCAAGTCCTATAAAGACAACAAATATTTGTGTGGTTGTAGATAATGAATCGAAGAATTTCATGACATTATTTTGTATGTGAATAAGGTACTGCGCTTATAAGAAATTTGCAAACTTTTAAAGAGCTTTGAGTTTTAATTTTTTATACGTTCTACAACATAATATTCAGTGTCAAATTCATTTTTACGAGGACCTTTAATTGTATACATATTTGCGATTTCTTCTGCTCCAATAACATTCCATTTTTTTAAATTCTCTATCCAGTCTTTTGATGCTACGTGTGCATTTTGAAGAGATACTCCACTGAGGTTTGTATTTTCTAAAGTAGCATTTTCTAAAAAGGCATCATCGAGAATAGCATCTGTTAAATTTGCATGATCTAGTTGTGCAAATCGTACATCGGTATGTGTAAGATTTGCTTTCCCAAGTTTTGAATAACTGAGGTTTACTTTGTAGAGATTTGCATTTTTGAGATTAGATTGCCATAAATCTGCTCCTTGGAAGTCTGAGAAAGGCATATCTATATTTTCTAGCGATACACCAAACAGATTTGCATCTTTAAGGTATATATTATTAAAAGATGCAGTAAAGATTTCTTGCATACTCTTATTACTTATATCACTATGGATCAGTGCTAATAAAAATTGCCCTTTTTCAGGACTTAGTGGCTCGGTAAGTTGCTCTCCTTCCAGAAACTTATAAGGTCTAAACCCATACATTAATGATTTTATACGGGCTGTAGTAGATTGTGTAAGATTTTTAGAATCATAAAGTTCTTCGTGCACAATGTCTAACACATTATCCATTAGAAATACAAGATTGTTACGTCTACTTGCCTCTTCTAGATATACTTGTTGTTGTATTTTTTGGTTTTGCCGTTCTAGTTTTTGATTTTGTTGGAATAAAATAGTTGTTTGTACAAGGAGTACAAGTGCAGGAATCACAGCAAATAACAGCGTGAAAAGTCCGATACGAGTTAATCGTTTTGCGATACTCGCAGAAAGTTGTGCAAATGATTTTTTAGAAACATTTGGGAGCTCTTCAAAAACAATATTAAAACTATTTTTTAAATCAGCACCCGCCCATATACCAACACCTTTTATAGATGCTTTTAAGAGTCTGTCTTTGTTTTGATTTTGTTTAGATGAAATTTCATCTAATCTTTTTTTTAAGTCTTTATTCTCTTGTAGAATGTGCTGGATATTTTCTTCCGAAAGATTCATGCTGGTTATTTCCAGCTAAAAGTAGTGTACTTTTAGAAAATTTGAAAGTAATGTATAAAGCTAGGGTACGCTTTCGCGAAAGCGTATAAAGAAAAAATATATTTCAAGGAAAGCAAGGAGTTACTTTTTATTTCTCACATCACTCTCTATAATACCATCTCGTAAGCGTATGACACGGTGTGCATGTTCTGCAATTTCTTCTTCGTGCGTAACTAGGATAACGGTATTTCCAGCGGCATGAATTTCATCAAACAAGGCCATGATCTCTACAGATGTTTTTGAATCTAGGTTTCCTGTAGGCTCATCTGCTAGAATAATAGAAGGTTTATTTACTAAGGCTCTACCTACGGCTACACGCTGGCGTTGACCTCCAGAAAGTTGATTAGGTTTATGATCCATACGATCTGCAAGACCTACATCAGTAAGTACCTCTTCGGCACGTTTGCGACGATCTGTTTTGGAAGATCCTGCATATACCATGGGTAAGGCTACATTATCTAACGCTGTAGTACGCGGAAGTAAATTAAATGTTTGAAAAACAAAACCTATTTCTGTATTACGTACATCAGCAAGTTCATCATCAGACATGCTACTCACATCACGATTATTGAGAATATAGCTACCAGACGTAGGCGTGTCTAAGCATCCTAAAAGATTCATTAAAGTAGATTTTCCAGAACCTGATGGCCCCATAAATGCTACATACTCACCTTTATCAATATCTAAATCAATACCCTTAAGTACGTATACAATTTCACTTCCTAATCGAAAGTTTCTTCGAATATCTCGAATCTTAATCAAATTACTCATACTATGTAATTACTGTATTGTTATTTGAGGAATAACAAATGGTTTTGCTATTAGAAGACTAAAGTAAAGGATTGTTACAAGTTTGCCTATAATAATTTCGCTTAAAGCGAAAAAACATAAAGAATGAATCAATAAGAAAGCATGTTTAATTGTTATAAACATGCTATTCCCTTTACATAGTCTATAAAAAGTATGATGTAGAAATAATGGGAATCAACCTATTTGAGAATAGAGTTGAAGAGTATTTTGTTTCCTCAATATTTATAACCTAATAGAAAAATGCTCTTTGTGTTGCTCTTTTCTAAAGAAAACAAAGCCTACCCAGAAACAGTCTATCGTTACTGTAACTTCTGGAAGTTCTTTAATTTCATTCCACGCCTTTGTCATTTCTGATGACCAATGAATGTCATCAAAAACCCAGACTGTTTCATTGGTAGTAGTTACTACTAAATCTTGCGCATATTGTAAGGTAGCTTCTCTGGAATGATTGCCATCAAAATAAATGAGATCATAGGTGTTATCTTGAATTTTTTTTATGCTTTCGCTAAACTCTCCAATGATGATTTCTATATCTGGATGCTTAAAATCCTGAAGATGTGTTTTTGCAATTTTAGCCGTTTCAGGACACCCTTCTAAACTTGTGAGTTGTGCCTTTCTATGAGATGCTAAAGCAATAGTACCCATACCAAGAGAGGTGCCAATTTCTAATATATGGTTAGGAGAAAAATACTGAACTATACGTTGTATAAGTTGCATACGGTTTAACGTAGCGCCTGCATATTTGGCAATTTTTTTTACTTTTCTTTTGTTGGACGAAAAGACACGTGATCCAGCGCCATAATCTGTCACTGAGATTGTTTGATTGTTTTTTAAAAGTGTATTTCTATACGTTTTTAAAAGTTCATAAGTATCTTTATTTGTGTTGCTTTTGAGACACTTTTTTTCAAATGAAAACACAAAAGGGGAGTGTATCCCGTGAAGATGGAAGGTAGTAGGAAGCCATTTAAGATATGTTATGAGTTGGTGTAACACTATCTATTGTTTCATTTTTATATTTCTCAAACCTTAAATCCAATATTTATGTTCTCAGTTGTGGTTTATAATTTACAACGAGAGGGAGTTTGTAATTTTTTTTATTTTAACACTTAACACTTAACACTTAACACTTAACACTTAACACTTAACACTTAACACTAGTCATTCTTCCATTTTTGCAGAGAGTTCAAACCAGCGTTCTTCTTTAGTTTCGAGAGCTGTTATAATTTTTTCTAAAGCGGTAGATGCTTCTGTGATTTGATCTTGTGTTAAATCTGGATTTAAGAATTCCTTTTCTTTTTCAGTTTTATCTCTTTCTAGCTGTGCAATTTCACGTTCTAATTTTGTGTGTTCTTTTTGCTCTTGATACGTTAGTTTGCCAGCATGTTGCTTTTCTTTCCATGACTTAGTTTCTGTTGAAGAAGAAGTCTCTGTCGCATTTGCAATTATTTTTTGATTACTAACTTTAGTTGCTGTGTCTGTATTGTTAAAACTTACATTCCCTTCATATGTACGATAGTCTGAATAATTTCCTGGAAAATTATCAATAATGGCATTCCCTTTAAAGACAAAAAGATGATCTACAATCTTATCCATAAAGTAACGATCGTGAGATACTACAACAAGACATCCTGGGAAATCCAATAAAAAGTTTTCAAGTACATTTAAGGTAACGACATCAAGATCGTTTGTTGGTTCATCCAGTATTAGAAAATTTGGGTTCTGTATAAAAACAGTACATAAGTATAAACGTCTGCGTTCACCACCGCTTAATTTTTCTACAAAATCATATTGCTTTTTTGCATCAAAAAGGAAACGTTCTAATAATTGTCCTGCCGAGATAATTCTTCCTTTTTTAAGAGGAATAAAATCACCAAATTCTTTAATAACATCAATTACTTTTTGACCTGGTTTGATATCGATTCCTTTTTGAGTATAATACCCAAATTTTACAGTGTCTCCTACAATGACCTTCCCCGCATCTGCAGGCAAAGCACCCGTCATAATATTAAGAAATGTAGATTTGCCAGTTCCATTTTTTCCTATAACTCCAATACGCTCTCCTGTTTTAAACACGTACTCGAACTGATTCAGTATTTTTAAATCTCCAAAAGCTTTACTTACTTTATGGAATTCAAGAATTTTACTTCCCAAACGCTCCATATTAATTTCTAATTGGACTTGATGGTCATTTCGTCGCTGACTCGCCTTTTCTTTGATTTTATGAAAATCATCTATACGAGATTTTGATTTTGTAGTACGCGCTTTAGGTTGACGACGCATCCATGCAAGTTCTTTTTTGTAAAGTAATTTTGTTTTTGCTAATTCAGTAGATTCATTTGCGAGACGCATTTCTTTGTTCTCAAGATAGTATGCATAATTTCCTTTGTAACTATATAGTTTTCCTTGATCAAGCTCTATGATTTCATTACATACATTTTCTAAAAAATACCGATCATGCGTAACCATAAAAATGGTGAGATTTTCTTTCTTAAAATAGTCTTCTAGCCATTCGATCATTTCAAGATCTAAATGGTTTGTAGGCTCATCAAGAATAACTAAATCAGGTTTACTAAGAAGAAGCGAAGCTAGTGCGAGACGTTTTTTTTGTCCTCCACTTAATAAGGCTACTTTTCTATCTAGATCGTGTAGTTTTAATTTTGATAGTATCTGTTTGTATTGTGTTTCAAAATCCCAAGCATCCATTGCATCCATGGCTTCAAATGCTTTTTGGTAAGAGTCTTGATCTTCTGGGTTTGCTAATGCTTTTTCATAAGCAGCAATTGTTTTGACAATTTGATTGTCACCCGTAAATATGGTTTCTTCTATCGTAAGCGAAGGAGATAAATTAGGCTCTTGTGGTAAGTAAGAGATCGTAATTCCTTTGCGAGATACTACTTGGCCACTATCTGTTTCTTCTAGTCCTGCTATAATTTGTAGCATGGAAGTTTTTCCAGTTCCATTTTTTGCTACAAAACCTATTTTTTGATCTTTATTAATGCCAAAGGAGATGTCTTTAAATAAGGCATGTTCTCCAAATGATTTTGATATTTGCTCAACCGAAAGGTAATTCAATGTATGTTGTTTTGAAGGATGAATACAACCTTGCTAAGGGTAATTCAAGTTAGTTGTTTTTAGGCGTTAAAATACGCGCTTTTTTGATGTTGCTAAAATACCTAATCTATAGATAGGATTACAAATAATCGCAATTCCTTTTTAGAAAATAGCAAGACAATATGCGTTAAAGCTCTATGAAAGTTTCATTATTAACGATGAACGCCTATATTTGCTATTCATAACCTTAACCTGATGAAATACCCAGCTGTGCTTTTATTGCTCGTTATCCTTGCGAGCATTTCTTCTTGTATCCCTACTAAAAAGCTTACGTATCTTCAAGAAAATACTAAGAAAGCTAATGATAGCCTTATAAGTTTACATTTACAACAACAACCCTATAGGGTTCAGGTAGGTGATGTGTTAAGTGTCCGTTTAAAGGCTTTAGATCAGGAGCTTGTAGAATTTTTTAATCCTATTGGATCAGGGTCTACCAGCCTAGATGAAGGATATTATTATGATGGATTTGCTGTAGATAGACATGGGAATATACGGATGCCTACCCTTGGAGAACTAAATGTATTAGGCCGTACTACAGAAGAAATACGTGGCATTGTAGAAGGGAAATTGTTGGAAGATTATTTTGAAGAAGAAGCTAATATTTTTGTAACAGTGAAGTTAGCAGGTATACGATATACGATGGTTGGAGAGATAGGAGGTCCAGGTGTTAAGACAGAACTTACAGAAAAACTATCTGTCATGCAGGCGATTGCAAACGCTGGAGATATTTCATTAACAGGAGATCGTACCGATGTTATTATTATACGGCAATATCCAGGAGGACAAAAAATACATCATATCGATTTAACGACTATCGATGCTATGAACTCTCCTTATTATTATATACAACCTAATGATATGATTGTGGTAAACCCATTACCGCAGAAGAGCTTAGGAGCAGGAACAACAGGGTTAGATACGTTTAGAACAATCCTTACCGTAGTAACCGCCCTTACCACAACGATATTATTATTTACACGTCTATAAATTATGGATGAAGATTTTGACATACAGGATTCAGGTAGTTTCTTTGACTTTAAGGGATTTCTTCTTAAAGTATTAAGTTTTTGGCCTCTTTTTGTAATCTGTTTAGGAATTGCATTTGGAGTTGCCTACAATAAAAATATACGTAAACAACCTGTATATAGACTTAGTAATATGATCTCTATTAAAGATGATCAAAATCCTTTATTTACTGGAAATACAAGTTTAGTGTTTAATTGGGGCGGGACCACTGATAAAGTACAAACGAGTATTATTCTTTTTAAATCTCGGACACATACAGAAAAAGTAGTTTCTTATTTACAGTATTATATCAGCTATTTACAACAAGGGAAATATAATTTAATTGATGTCTATGGAAAAACACCCTTTAAATTTAAACTAGACGATACACAAGAGCAATTATACGGCACACGTATTACGATAAAGGATATAGGAGACGGACTTTTTGAATTTACGATTCCTTTTACAAAGGATAAAGCACGAGTATACAATTATAGTACCCACAAATTTAATTATGTATCTGTTCCCACTCCTGAATTTAAAGAAACAGTAAAACTTGGAGATACCTTAAATTTCCCTTTTTTGAAAGGCGTTTTTGAATCTACAGAAGTACAACCTAGATCTGGAAGAGAATATTATGTTAGTTTTGGAAATTTTAATAGCACTGTAAAAAGATACCGAGGTATTTCTGTAGCACAAAACCCAAGAGGTTCTTCTATTTTAGAGTTAAGCCTTTCTGGAACTAATAAGTACCGTATTGTAGATTACTTAAATGCATCTGTTTTAGTTAGGGAAAAAGATCAATTAGAGCGTAAAAATTTATTTGCAACCAACACGATTAAGTTTATAGATAGTAGTCTGGTAGATCGTAATGAAGATTTGCAAGCTGTTATAAACGAACTTAATGAATTTAAAAATAATAATATAGATGTAGCTCTTAAAGGAGGGTCAGCTACTTTAACAGGAAAACTAAAACAGTACGATACTGAAAAAGAGGAATTAGAACAGCGGTTGTCTTATTATAAAATACTGGAAGATTATCTTACTTCAAGAACAGACTACACAAGTGTTCCTGCTCCTTCAGTGTCTGGAATAGAAGAAGCAAATATATCATCAAGTGTTAGTAAGATCATCGCATTGTCTGTAGAGCGTAGTGATTTACGATATTCTGCAAAAGAGAGTAATCCTAAGTTTAGAGAGATAGATCGAAGTATCAATGCAGAAAAAGAAGTGCTTCTAGAAAACATTGCTTCATCTACAAGTCTTATCAATAGGGAGATTCGAGACGTTAATCGTGACATAAGTATTGCCGAGTCAGAGTTACGTAAATTTCCAGAAGCAGAACAAAAACTCGCTAATATTCAGCGTAAATTTGCGTTAAGTGAAGGAGCTCGTAATCTGTATTTATCAAAACGAAGTGAAGCGACCATTATAAAAGCTTCTAATGTTTCGGATATACTCTATATAGATGAGGCAAAAGATGTAGGCGGTGGGCAAGTAGGCCCTAATACACGCCTTAATTATATCATAGCGGCTATTGTAGGAGGGGTAATTCCCCTTGTACTTGTATTTTTATTGGTATTTTTTAATACGAAGATTGGTAATCCAGATGAAATTAAGAAACTTTCAAAAATTCCTATTTTAGGAGTTGTAGGAAAGAGTAAGCATCGTAATAATTTAGTAGTACGTGACCGGTCTCGCTCAGCTATCGCAGAAGCCTTTCGTGGGATACGCTCAAGCTTACAGTTTATGTATCGTAAACAAGACATAGAAGGCGCAAAAACGGTATTGGTTACTTCTTCTGTAAGTGGAGAGGGAAAAACATTTACCTCTATTAATATAGCCTCTGTTTTCGCGTTAAGCGAAAAGAAAACCGTATTAGTAGGACTAGATTTACGTAAACCTAAAATCTTTGATGATTTTGATTTATCTAATGAAACGGGTGTTGTTAATTATTTGATAGGTCAAAATACCATTGACGAAATTAAACAAGAAAGTGGTATTCCTTGTTTAGATATCATACTATCGGGTCCTATCCCTCCTAATCCTTCAGAACTGTTACTAAGTGATGGTATGAAAGCGTTTATGGAAGAATTAAAAAAAACCTATGATTATATCATTTTAGATACACCTCCTGTAGGACTTGTGGCTGATGCTCTTGAAATTATGAATTATGCCGATGCTTCTTTATATATGATACGCCAAGGGTATACCAAAAAGGGAATGCTAGGATTGATTAATGAAAAATACGCAAAGGGAGAAGTGAAAAATGTGAGCTTTATCTTAAATTATTTTCAAACAAAAGGAAAATATGGCTATGGCTACGGGTATGGTTACGGCTATGGGTACGGCGCATATGGAAACGGGTATCATGAAGATATTAAGAGAGCGCCTTTTTTTAAACGTTGGCATAGAAAGATTAAAAAAATATTTAAAAAGAAGTAATTAAAGGCCCTTAAATATAAGATTTTGAATAAAACAGAAGACACAAAATGGTTGTATGAAATAAAGCCAAAAGGGAAATTTATAGATCTTAATTTTAAAGAGATATGGCGCTACCGTGACTTATTAGTTTTATTTATAAAACGAGATATTGTCACAGTATACAAACAGACTGTTTTAGGTCCTTTATGGTATTTAATACAACCGCTATTTACTTCGGTAATCTTTACCTTAGTGTTTAATAATGTAGCGGGAATAAAAATAGATGGAGCTCCTTCATTTCTTTTTAATCTTGCAGGGATTACTTTATGGACCTATTTTAAAGAGTGTCTTACAAATACATCAGTCACTTTTGCTACCAATGCAGGTCTATTTGGTAAAGTGTATTTTCCAAGGGTTATTTCTCCTTTATCTAGAATACTATCTGGTCTTTTTAAGTATGGTATACAACTTACGATATTTATAGTTTTCTTTCTCTATTATCTTTTGTACAAAGAAAAACCCATTAGTGTAGGAAGTACGATTTACTTATTGCCTATAGCCATTGCTACTGTTGCAATGTTTGGATTAGGAGTAGGAATGATCTTAAGCGCATTTGCTACAAAATATAGGGATGTTAAAATATTAATTTCTTTTGGAATGCAATTACTTTTGTATTTATCTGCCGTGATGTATCCTTTATCTTTAGTAAAAGAAAAACTATCAGATTATGCCTGGGTGGTTGAATATAATCCGATCGCGCAAGTTATAGAAGCGTATCGTTATATGTTATTAAACGTTGGTCAGGCAAATATGAGTGGCTTATGGATAAGTTTTGGCTTAAGTATTTTATTTGTTTTCTTGGGGCTTATTGTATTTAATAAGACAGAAAAAACCTTTATAGACACAGTGTAATGATATGAGAAAACAAATCCCTCTTTTTTATTGGTCTTCCAAGGTTTTTGAAAATAAAGCCCAAGAAAACTATGGAGATATTTTATCTGCTCAAATAGTTTCATGGGTGAGTGGTAAGGAAGTGTCTTTTTATAATGCACCTCATAAAAGAAAAAGTTGGTTTAAAAAGCCATATCTCATGGCGATAGGAAGTATTATGTCATATACACAAGCCAAAGCTATGGTCTGGGGAAGTGGTATTATTTCTAGAAAAGATCAATTTTCTAAGGCTAGGTTTTGTGCAGTTCGGGGTCCGCTTTCGCGAAAACGTATACTAGCCCTTGGCTATTCCTGTCCAGAAATATATGGAGATCCTGCTATTTTATTGCCAGACTATTACCAACCTACCATCGAAAAAAAATACGAATACGGGTTTATTCCGCATTATGTAGATCAAGATATTGTTTCAAAATGGTATGGAGAAGAGAAAGAGGCTACGGTCTTAAATCTTATTCATGACGATATATTTTATACAACAGATCGTATCTTAGAGTGTAAGAAAGTGATCAGTTCGTCACTACATGGGGTGATTGTCGCTCAAACCTATGGTATTCCAGCCATTTGGGTGCAATTTTCAAATAAGTTAAGTGGTGATAATGTAAAGTACGAGGATTATTTTTTATCTGTTGATATGAAACCTTATAGCGCTACCTATATAGATCAAAAACAACCGATGTCAACCTATGATACTATCTTTTCTGAAGTAGAAACACTACCAAGTGAAGAGAAATTAAAAGAAATACGAAATGCGCTTAAACATGCATTTCCAAAAGAGTTTATATGAGCGATATTATCTTAAAAGCAGAGCATATATCTAAACAGTACCGCTTGGGACAAGTAGGTCTGGGCTCGTTAGGACATGATGTAAATCGTTTTTGGCATAAAATACGCGGCAAAGAAGATCCTTATCTTACCGTAGGGAGTGTAAATGATCGTAGTGCAAAAGCAAGTTCAGACTATGTATGGGCATTACAAGATATCAATTTTGAAGTAAAGCGAGGAGAAGTTCTTGGTATTATAGGAAAGAATGGTGCAGGAAAATCTACCTTGCTAAAAATACTATCTAGAGTTACAGCTCCAACCAAAGGGAATATTAAAACAGCAGGACGTATTGCAAGTTTACTAGAAGTGGGAACCGGGATGCATCCAGAACTGACAGGAAGAGAGAATATCTTTTTAAATGGGGCCATTCTTGGAATGACAAAGGTCGAGATCTCAAGTAAAATAGATGAGATCATCGAGTTTTCAGGATGTGAGATGTATATAGATACGCCTGTAAAGCGTTATTCTAGCGGGATGCGAGTACGTTTAGGGTTTGCGGTAGCTGCCTTTTTAGAGCCCGAAATATTAGTAGTAGATGAGGTATTAGCGGTAGGTGATGCTGAATTCCAAAAGAAGGCTATTGGGAAGATGCAGGATATTTCTAATGAAGGAGGGAGGACTGTCTTATTTGTAAGTCATAATATGGGAAGTGTGCAAAGTTTATGCTCTAGATGTATATTGTTAGAGGATGGAAAACTAGTAAAAGATGGAAAAACTGAAGAAGTTATAAATTATTATTTATCTGGCAGTAAAGAGTCACATGTAGATTTGTATCATATTAAAGATAGAAAAGGAAGAGGAAATGTTGTTTTTTCTAAACTAACACTAAATGACAAGAAATCTCATGAGACAGTTTTTAAACTTGGAGATTTTTTAAATTTTAATTTTGAGTTTAAGATAAAAAAAGACATTGTTTCTAATAATTTTAGAATTATTGTAGGTGTCTATAATATAAAAGAAGAAGGGATTTTACGATTTGATAGCCAGAGTCAAGGGGCATTAAAATTTAAAGAAAATGGGATCACTAAAATAACATGTTCTTTAGAAGATCATCTTACTATTATGCCAGGACGATATACCGTTAATGTTGCATTGTTTAACGACGGGATATTAGAGGACTATCTTGTAGGAAAAGTAGCGTTTGATATTGTAAATGATAATTATTTAGGGAGTAGTAGAATGTTAGATACAGATAGTCTTTCTAAAGTACTGTATAAACATAGTTGGAGTTAATATTATAATAAAATATGACTAAAGATGAATTTGATAACTTATTAGCAACGCCATCACTATTTGATGCTGGAGGCAAATTATTAATAGAGAATAGAAAAGTATATAGAGTAGTTAAAGATTCTGCAAGAATTAATCTCTATAACACTTTAATTAATTCTCCAAATTATAATGATTTGTTAAAATTAGGGTTAGTTTCAACAAAAATTATTGAAAAATATTCTTCAGATACTTGCCTTATTCTCAATCATGAATATATACCGTATATTTTAAATCCATCGGAATATACAAATATGATGTTTTGGGAAGCATCTTATAAATTTGTGACTTTGTGTAAGGAATTATACATAAATCATGGTGCTTTATTATTTGATGCTCATCCTTGGAATATTACTTATAATGGGAGTGATTTTAAATTTTTTGATTTTACATCGATTTATAAAGGAGATTCGATTTCAGATTCATGGATGAATGAATTTGAAACATATTTTATTCTTCCTCTTGTTTTGGCTTCATCTAAGAAAGTAAACTCTGATATGTCAGGATTATATAGACGAGAACATGTGAAAGGACTAGGAATTTCTCTTAAAAGAGAAGGTGTTTTTCGTAAAATAATTAACTATAAGAGACCATCATTTTTTAAGTTTTCAAACCAACCTGAGATTTTTTTCAGTAAACTACTCGATTATATTAAAAATTTAAAATCTATAAAAGCAAAACAAGAATATTGGAATAATTATGAGCAAGCACATCTAGCAGAAATTAGTGAGCCAAAAACAGTTAAGCAACAATTTGTTTATACTATTATTAAAGAAAAACAACCTTTTAAAGTTTTGGATTTAGCATGTAATAAAGGGTTTTATTCTCTTATGGCTAGCCATTTAGGAGCGCAAGTAGCCGCTTTTGATTATGAAGAAAGTACAATAGATATTTGTAGGCAAATCATAAATCAAGAAAAAGGGAATGTGACGGTTTGTCAAATGGATTTTAATCACCCTACGCCTGCATCTGGAGTAGGTTTAATCAATAGATCTTCATTTGATAGATTCAAATCAAACATAGTATTATCTTTAGGGTTAATCCATCATATCTGTTTAAGGCAAAGCATACCTGTATCTATTTTTTGTAATATATGTTTATCATACGCTAAGGAAGGCGTTATATTAGAGTTTGTTGACCCTAATGATATACACGTACAAAAATGGAACATAAATCCTCCAGAGGACTATACTATTGAATCTGTGAAAAAGTATTTTAGTTGTAAATTTCCAAAAATAAAAATTGAAAAAATAATAAACGATAATGGGGTGAATAGAAGTTTATTGTTTTTTTCGAAAGATATATAGTGATAAAAAAATATATACATATCATCCGAGACAAATTTGATGAAATCATTGTTTTATTAAAAGATATTAGAAAACGATTGTCAAAATCAGAAAAAGTATATGAGATACAAACATTCCAATATGGTCAACTTTTGACATCTCAACTTAAATTGAAAGGGGAACTTCATAATTTACATGATGCTGAATTTAAAGTTTTTTCGCAATGGGGAGATGATGGGATTATTCAATATTTAATAAATTATTTAGCTATCCCCAATACAATATTTGTAGAATTTGGAGTAGAAGATTATAAAGAATCAAATACGCGATTTCTTCTAATGAATAACAATTGGTCGGGACTGGTATTAGATGGAAGTTCTGCAAATATTAATACTATAAAAAATAGTACCATTTATTGGAAATATGATTTACAGGCAACACATGCTTTTATTACTGTAGAAAATATAAATACTCTGATTTCTGATGCTGGATTTTCTGGAGAAATAGGTTTATTGCACATTGATATTGATGGTAATGATTATTGGATTTGGAAAGCACTTGAAGTAGTGACGCCAATTATTATGATTGTGGAGTATAATAGTATATTTGGATCAGATAGATCAATTACAATCCCTTACAGGTCTGATTTTGTTAGAAGTAAAGCACATTATAGCAACCTATATGCTGGGAGTTCATTACCAGCTTTATGTGATTTAGCTTTAGAAAAAGGATATGTATTTATAGGAAGTAATAGTGCAGGAAATAATGCTTACTTTTTGAAAAAAGGATACGAGAAAAATATAAAAACCCTTGATGTTAAGAAAGGATATGTAGTTTCGAAATTCAGAGAGTCTAGAAATAAGGATGGTAAATTAACGTATCTTAGAGGTGATGATAGATTGAAAGAGCTTAAGGGAATGCCTGTTTTTAATACAATAACCAATCAAATAGAAGAAATTTAATGTCAGAAATAAAATATCCTGTATATCAACCTTCTTTGAATGGAAATGAAAAGAAGTATGTGAATGAATGTCTAGATTCTACTTGGATTTCTAGTAAAGGAAAGTTTGTCGATTTATTTCAAAAAGAATTTGCTAGTACTATTGGAGTTCAGCATGCGGTTGCAGTATGTAATGGAACTGTAGCATTGCATTTAGCTCTAGAAGCCTTAGGGATAGGAGAAGGTGACGAGGTAATTGTGCCAACTCTAACTTATATAGCCTCTGTAAATGCTATTACATATACAGGAGCAAAACCAATATTTGTTGATAGTTTGGAAACTACCTGGCAAATAGATTCAGAAGATATAAAAAAGAAAATAACTAAGAATACAAAGGCAGTATTATGTGTTCATCTATATGGACACGCATGTGATATGGATGCATTGACACAAATTTGTGAAGCACATCAATTATTTTTAATTGAAGATTGTGCAGAAGCAGTTGGTACTTCATTTAAAGGAAAACATGTTGGTACTTTTGGAGATGTTTCTACCTTTAGTTTTTATGGTAATAAAACAATTACTACTGGTGAAGGAGGTATGGTTGTAACAAATCATGAGACATTATATGAACGTATAATGCATCTAAAAGGACAAGGACTTGCAAAATATAGAGAGTATTGGCATGATATTGTAGGATATAATTATAGAATGACAAATATCTGTGCAGCTATAGGGTATGCGCAATTAGAACAAATCGAAACAATTTTAAAAAAGAAAAAACAAATTGCTAATTGGTATCAAGAAGCTTTTCAAGGCTCTGATATTGATTTTCATCAGGAAGCTAAAAATACGATCCATTCATACTGGATGTGTACGATTTTATTACCTACTCATATAGATAGAGAAGCTTTAAAACAATTTTTAGTTCAGCAAGGTATAGAAACACGTCCTATGTTCTACCCAATTCATACCATGCCTATTTATTCTAAGCAATACGAAAAACATCTTGTTGCTGAGAAATTATCTAGAAGAGGTATGAATTTGCCAAGTTATCCAGAATTACATAAAGAAGATATATTATATATAGTTGATAAATTAAAAGAATATATATTTTGAAAGTGATTTTATGTGGATATAATTGGATTGGCTGTAAGGTACTATCGTTATTACTTAGTAAGGGATATGATGTTTTTGTATATACACATGAAAATCCAAGTTATATTAATAGTTTGATAGAATATTGTGATAAAAAAGAGATCTCATATTCTTTAGAAAAAATTAAATTAAATAACTTGCCTTTTAAACCAGATATAGTATGTAGTATCTATTATAGGTATATAATACCTAAAGATATAATAGAAATAACATCAGGTAAAATTTTTAATTTACATCCATCATTACTTCCAGAATATAAAGGTTGTAGTAGTTTGACTTGGGCACTTATAGAAGGAGAAAATAATGTAGGGTATACCTATCATTATATAGAAGGAGGTATTGACACAGGAAATATTATTTTGCAAGAAATAATTGAAATAGAAGAAAGGGATACGCAAATTACCCTTTATCATAGAGTCATGTTTGAGGCGTCAAAATCATTTATGACTGCTTTTAATAGAGTTCTAAATGGTTATGAAGGAGAGTCTCAGAAATCAATGGGTAAGTATTACAAGAGAGGATGTCCTCATAATGGTGATATTAATATTAATTGGTCAGAACTAAAAATAGAACGTTTTATAAGAGCCATGAACTATCCACCATTACCTTATGCTACATTTAAGGGTAAAGAGGTTAAAACATTTACTGACTTTAAAAATATAACTTAATAAATTTGAATAATATTATTTTCTATATTCCTGATGTAGATCAAACCCACGGAGGAGTAAGGCAGTATTCTATTAATTTACTAACTACAATAGCAAATTTTGATCAAGATTCATTTCATTTTTATATCTATCATAATTTAAAAGATCCCGAAGTATTAGAGATTATAAAGTCCTATAAGAATTGTACATTAATTACCGATAAGGATATATATATACCAGCAATAAGTAGGAGAAATTTTTGGAGAAAAAAAATAACCTTACTATCTCAATTTTTTATAGGGAAACAACCCTACAGGTTTAAAACAATAGATGCTTTTGATGTGTTTTTAAAAGAAAAAAAAATAGAATATGTACATATTCCATATCAATTTATACCAAAAACAAATTTGAGTGCAAAAGTGATATGTACATTACACGATGTACAAGAGCTACATTTCCCTGCATTTTTTCCTGCAAAAGTAAGAGCTTATAGAGCTAATATGTATTTGGATTGTGTAACAAAATCCCATAAAGTAGTCGTTAGTTATCAACATATTGCTCAAGATTTAATTACATATTTTAATACTTCGCCTAATAAAATACAAGTTTGTTTATTAAATATGAAAGACCTGTGGTTTAATAAATTAGAACAAGAATATAAAAATACAATACCATCAAATCCATATAAAGAAGATTACTTATTATATCCTGCAAATTTCTGGAAACATAAAAATCATCAAAGATTGATAGAAGCTTTTTCTATATTTAAAAAACAAACTGATGCTACTACTCAATTAGTTCTCACGGGTAATAATGATAATGAAGAAGGCATTGTAGTTAAACAATTGGTAGATAAGTTAGGTCTTAATGGTGATGTTATTTTTGCAGGTATATTAGATGAACAAACCTTATATGCAACATATAAGAATGCGTTAGGAGTTGTAGTACCTACTCTTTATGAAGCAGGAAGTTTTCCCCTTATGGAATCTATTATTATGGGAATACCTGTAATCTGTTCTAATGTAACATCATTACCAGAAACAATAGGAGATAAACAATTTGTATTTGACCCTTTTGATATAGAGGATATGACATCAAAAATAAAACAATTAGTTACAGATGAGACGTATCGTCATCAATCAAGGTTAAATGGGAAAAAGATGTCAGGACGTATTAAGAAAACTGGCGCTGAAGAAATAATCAAATATATATATTTAAATAAAAATTAGTCCATTTTTAATAGTAATCCTATATGCTTACTATTCTGCAAATTATATAAGTATTACTATTTTATATCAAGAATAAGATGATTATAAATATTATATTTTGAAAATTATACGAGCACATTTATGCTAGTACGTATTTCCATTTGATGAATTAGCTATGAAAATTTCAATAATCACCATAAATTATAATAATGCCAATGGCCTTGATAAAACATTAGAGTCCGTAGCTAGTCAAACCTATGCTAATATAGAACACATTATAATTGACGGGAATTCTTCAGATGGAAGTAAAGATATACTTGAGGCCTATGAACTTCCTAATGCCATTAAAATTTCAGAACCAGATTCAGGAATTTATAATGCCATGAATAAAGGAGTTAAAAAAGCTTCAGGAGACTATTTGCTATTTATAAATAGTGGAGATAGTTTACGATCTAATGATAGTATTGAAACAATTGTACCTCTGTTATCTGGAGGTAAAGATTTTTATTATGGAGATCTTATGATGCAATTTACAGAAGGAGATCGTATCCGAAAATACCCAGATACACTTAGTTTTTATTATTTTTTCCATAAAGGTAGTTTACCACACCCGTCGTTATTTTTTAAGAAAACATTATTTACCCAACTAGGACTGTATAATGAGAAGTTTAAGATCGTAGCAGATTGGGATTATTATGTAAAGGCTATATGTAAGCATGATGCTAGTTACGAACACATTCCCATCGTAGTTTCAAACTTTGATGCCTATGGAATCTCTAGTGATCCGAAGTATCGAGCATTACTACTAAAGGAAAAAGAGGAAAGTATTACAGATCATTTCTCAAGTTTTAAATCTGATTATGAGGTATTACAGATGTTACAGCAAGATAAAAATGCTTCATTAGTAAGATCGGTACATAAAATATCACATAATAGATACGCAATGAAATTTTTCACCATCTTTATAAAAATATTATCAAAAGTGTTTAAAAAATAGACTGTATGTTGAGCGTTTTAAAAAGAAAGATTGGAAAGACAGCATTTGGTAAAAGGCTAAAAAAAATCCTTGGAAAGGAAACTGTTGTTGATACTTTTATTGGATCCAAAAAATATTGGGAGAATAGATATGTAGCAGATGGAAATTCTGGAAGTGGAAGTTATGGTAGATTAGCACTTTATAAAGCGGAGTTTATAAACAACTTTGTTCTCGAAAATAAGATTGATAAAGTCATTGAATTTGGGTCTGGTGATGGCCACCAACTTACACTCGCAAAATACCCTAGTTATACAGGGTTTGATGTATCTCAAAAGGCAGTAGATCTATGTCAGGAACTTTTTAAAGATGATCATTCAAAAACGTTTTTATTAGTTACGGAAGAGAATTTGAAAAATCAGCAGGCAGCACTTACAATGTCACTAGATGTAATTTATCACCTTATTGAAAATGAGGTGTATGAAACGTATATGAATACGCTATTTTCGGCATCTACAAAATATGTTATAATTTATGCCAGTAATTATGATGAAAGAATTGCACCTCATGTATTATCACGTAAGTTTACTACTTGGGTAGCAAACAATATGTTAAATTGGGAATTAGCTACTCATGAAAAAAATCCTTACCCTTATGATCCTACGAACCCTGATCATACATCTATAGCAGATTTTTATGTCTATAAAAAAAGGGACCTCTAGAATTATAATTTCGATATTGATACAATACTGTTATAGTATGCCTGAATGATGTATTTTGTATAAGTTTCCATAAAATATGTATAGCCTATAAAATCTTGAGAAAATTAATTTATAAAGTAAGAGAGATTCCTTTGGCTTCAGAAACGTTTGTAGTTTCTCACATTGCTCACGCCATTAAAAATAATTTTTTTGTAGAGATTATTGCAGATAAAACATACCCTGCACATACTTCTTCCCAAGCAGCTCTTATAGAAGAAATGGAGTTGTTAGAAAAAGTGCGTCACTATACTTCGCCTAGCATTAAATCAAAAAGAATTAAAGAAGTAATAGCATTATTTGTACGTTATCCATCTTTAGTATACTTTTTTGTAAAACTTTGTTCCTTATATAAAAAGTATACTTGGGAATATCTTTTTTATTTAAAATTCTATAAGTCATATACAGCTCAAGATGTATTTCACGTACATTTTGCAAAAGCCATGGGGCCTTTATTGAACTTAAAAAAAATAGGCTTTTTAAAATCTAAAATTGTAGTTACCTTCCATGGATATGATGCATATGCGTTGCCCGAAGGTGCTGCTTTGTCAGAATTAATTAAAGATTATAAAACGCATATACATGCTATTACTGTAAATAGTGAGTTTTTGAAAAATCAATTAATCTCAAAAGGATTTGACGGAAATAGCATAACTGTTGTGCCAGTAGGTATAGATACATTATACTTTGCAAATAACGATAAAATCAAACAGCCTCGAACTCCTTTTAAAATGATTAGTGTTGGAAGATTAATTCCTTTAAAAGGGCACATATACGGAATTCAAGTCGTAAAACAACTCGTAGAAAAAGGGTATGATGTGAAGTATACTATTGTTGGATATGGAGAGGCTATGGAAACTATAAAAAATACCATAGCTACCTTATCGCTTCAGGATCATGTGTTATTAGTAGGGCTTCAAACACAAGAAGCGATTAAAGCACTGTTGCAAGAGAGTGATGTATTTTTAATGACAAGTACCTATAATGAAAAAGGACGTAGAGAAGCATTAGGAATCGTATCGTTAGAAGCTCAAGCATCTGGAGTGCCTGTGATTGGTTTTGATTCAGGTGGGTTTCCAGAGACAATAGACCCAAATACTACAGGATTTATTGTTCCAGATAGAGATGTTGATGCCATGGCTAAAGCTGTTGAAAAACTTATGGTAGACAATGAACTTTTACAATCAATGAAAGAAAAAGCTATTGTGCATGCACATACACATTTTGATATTAGAAAAGTTGCTGAAGATTATTTTAAATTGTACACTTAAACCCATCGTATAATGATCTCCATTATCATCCCATCCTATAACAGAGCGTCCCTTATCAAAGAAACGCTTCAGTCTGTTATATCACAATCTAGTTCAGATTGGGAATGTATTGTGGTAGATGATGGAAGTACAGATAATACGGTTGCTACTGTTTCCGCTTTCGCGAAAGCGGACGCAAGAATACACCTTTTAGAAAGAACGAAAGAGTATGCCTCTGGAGGAAATGGCGCACGGCAAATGGGAGTAGATCATGCCAACTATGATTGGGTGATGTTTCTAGATTCTGATGATTTACTAGGTTCAGATTGTGTAAAAAATCGCATTGCACTCATAGAAGACACGATAGATCTATTTGTGTTTCATACAGCTTCTTTTAAACAAGAGCTAAAAGACACCGATGTATATTGGAATATTTTGCAACAAGGAGAAACAAGTGAAGAATATCTGATACGATTTCTTCGTCAAGATATGCCTTGGCATACCACTGGGGTGTTGTGGAATAAAGCATTTTTGCAAAAAATAGGGGGATGGAATCAAGAACTCATCGCTTGGCAAGATTGGGAACTTCACGTGAGAGCACTTACGTACAATCCACGAATAAAAGCTACTATTGGAAAGGCCGATAATTACTACAGGCGTGATGTTGAAAATTCTATTGCTACAAAAAAACAATCTTTAGCGTACATTGAAGCAATAAAAAAAGCAATAGCATCTATAGAAAGAAATGTATTAGGAAATAATAATTTAGCGGATGCTAAAGGACATCTCCGATTTTTGATTTATCGTAATTTGATAGCCTATCCTATCAAGTGGAAACTCATGAAAATGCCTTTTCAATTAGTTAGATCAGGATTCAATTTTCAGAGCGTATCTAAGACTAGATTTATAGGTGCCTACTGGAAAGAACGTATATATGCGATTACAATTATAAAACGAATTTTAAAGAACAAACTTAAACTTGACTATTATAAACGCATGTATCCAGTAACTACTTTTTTGAGAAAACGATTATAAGTATGCAGTATATTAAACAATTGGATAGTATAAGAGCAATAGCTGTTATTATGGTGATTATAAGTCACTGGTTACCCAATCAAAATATATTGAACAGCATACCTAATGGACAAATTGGAGTTGACATATTTTTTGTACTGAGTGGATTTTTAATATCAAAAATATTATTTGATAATCGAGATAAAGCCGCAGCCCTGAATATGTCAACAGCTACAGTGCTAAAGAATTTTTACATCCGAAGGTCGTTGCGTATTTTCCCTATATATTATCTCACGATTATAGTAGTCTATATGGTTACAGCATATGCCAATACGCCTATTAAAGACCCGTTTATATATTATGCTACGTATACTTCAAATTTTTATTTCTTTAATCAACAATCCTGGGATGTTATGCTTCCCCATTTGTGGTCTCTTGCTGTAGAAGAGCAGTATTATTTAATATGGCCTTGGTTAGTTTTATTAGTGAATAGAAAATATATACTTCCCATAATTTTATGTTTTATTGTTATAGGGATTGGAGGACAGTTACTAGTAAGTGGAATGAAAATGAGTAGAATACTTACGTTTACTTGTTTTGATGCTTTTGGACTTGGCTCGTTACTTGCGTGGTGCATTACGTATAAAAAAGAGAAAGTTCCCGTGTATTTTAAACAGTTGTCTATTGCTGCTATTATTGTTTTCTTCTACTTTTTATATGGGGCGATTACAAAGCAATGGCTTGTTTTATCTGTACGCACTACAGTATCTATACTATCACTCTGGCTGATTTGTTATATATACATACACCATAAAAAAGATACTCTTAGAGGAAAGTTTATTTTAAATAATAGGATATTGATTTTTATAGGAAAAATAAGTTATGGGATATATTTATACCATAATATTATTCCTAGTATGATTACAAAAAAGTATATTGATGTATACTTTAATCCGCTGTTACCCGATTTTTTTAATGTAAAATATAAAATGGTGTTATTGATTTTTGAAAACTCGATACTTGTTATTTTAATTTCATGGCTCTCTTTTGTGCTTATAGAAAAGCAATTTCTGAAACTCAAAAATAAATTTAATTATATACCTAAAAACACATCGCGATGAGTATGGTGCAAGAAAAAGGAATCTCTGTAATTATTTGTTTTTACAATAGTAGTAGTCGTATCACTCCTACCATGAAAAGTATTTTCTGTCAAGAAGGATTAGAGGCTGTTCCTTGGGAGTTAATTCTAGTAGATAACGCAAGTACAGATACTAGTGTCGCATTAGCTCAAGATCTTATCAAAGAATCTTCTTTTCCTAATGCGCGTATTGTAAGTGAGTCTAAACCTGGACTTAATTATGCGCGTAAAAAAGGAATTGATAGTGCTCAGTATGATACCATTCTTTTTTGTGATGATGATAATTGGTTAAATACCAGGTATGTAAAAACCTTATATGATTTTCTAGAAGAAAATGAAAGCTATGGGGTTGTTGGCGGAAATGGCGTAGAAGCTTGTGAAATAGAAGCGCCTGCATGGTTTGAAAAGTTTAAAAGCATCTATGCCTTAGGATGTCGAAGAGATGGTGATGTGACTAATGTTTATGGCGCAGGAATGTGTTTTAGAAAATCTATTTTTGATGATTTTGAACCTAAAATGACTGATAGGAAAGGAAAGAGCTTATCTTCTGGAGGAGATTCAGAAATGTGCGAATATGCAGTGTCTAAAGGATATAAGATTCGACAAATTTGTGATAATACATTCCAGCATTTTATTCCCAAAGACCGACTCACAAAATCGTATTTATATAGAATGGCTAGAGGAAAAGGCCAGACCATGGCTCAGTTAATTCTTCTAAGAAAAAATAATTCTAAAATGGCTACAGGGGTATTTTATCGTATGCGACTGGATACAAAAAAACTTTTTACTCATTTATTTAAACTAGATAATGTTAGATTTGTTTTTGAGCTAAATAGAGTGTATTCTTATTGGATAACACTTATTCGTGCATAAAGGGTATATTTAAATGACCTAATAGGGTGCTAAAGTAGTACCATAAGCCACATGTATTAAAGAACCAATGAAAAAAGTATTGATATTTTCATCTTTATGTAAGTCTAAAGAAGTCCTAGAAGTGGTGCTTCCCTCTTGGGTTGCATTAGACACAGGAAGTTGTCAGGTAGATATGCTTCTGTATGATGATAATAATGAAAAGAAAGCCATTCATTTTCTTGCAGATTTTGAAGCAAAAAACCCAAATGTACAGGTGCAAAGAGATTGGATAGAAAGCGATTCTAATTATAAAACTCATAATTGGAATAGACCTCTTACGGATAGAATTACTTTTATAAAAAATAAAGCGATTTCATATGCTTTGGACGAAGGCTATGATTATATTTTTCTTTTAGATGCAGATTTAGTGATACACCCAACCCTTTTACAGCATTTAATGAGCTGTAATAAAGACTTTGTGTTTGAAGTTTTCTGGACGGTTTTTCATGATCAGACCTTTGCAAAACCGAATTGTTGGGATATCCATTCTTGGAATTATATTTATCCTGAAACAATATTACAGCTCCCAACGCCTGGAACGTATAAAGTAGGTGCAGGAGGTGCTTGTACATTGCTTACAAGAAATGCCTTAGAGAAAGGTGTTAATTTTGAACGTATAGAGAATATGCCGTATGCAGGAGAAGATAGACATATTTGTACGCGTGCAGAAGTATTAGGAGTAGACATTTATATAGATACACATTATCCTGCTTTTCATATTTTTAAAAATGAACAGAGTAAAGAAGCTAGCACTTGGTATACAAAGGGCTGCAATCCTAGGTATTTTGATACTTGGTTAGATGAACATTGGAAAACGGAAGTACATAAGTTATTTGTAGAAGCAAAAGTGATACCTCCTAAAAATAAAATAGATAAATATAGGCGTGCGTTGTATAAAGCAAAACGTGCTTATATTAATTATATGCGATATAATTAATCAAATCTAATACTAGCTAGTGAATACATCGTTAAAGATATTAATAGTAGCAGATACATTAGATGTAGATGCCAGTAGTGGAGCAAAGACGAGTCTGGCATTGGTAGAAAGTCTAATAGCTTGTGGGTATGACCTGAAAGTTCTTCACTATTCTAGAAAAGAAATTCCTATTGATAAAACAACGACGATTTCTATAAAGGAGAAAAAGAGTTCTATCTACTATCTACTTGCTAAAATTCAAATTTTTACCAAAAGAATCTTAGGAATATCATTACATAAAAAAACGGAATCTCGTAGAGGGTTTTCATATACACATACCTATGATGTTGCAAGTATTCAACAAGCAATACAAAAAGAAAACCAAGATCAGTATGACTGGGTCGTAGCACTAAGTTATGCAGGAAGTTTTAGAGCGCATATGGCGTTAACAAAACTGCCTATTTGGCATCGTAAATTTATAGCATATATCCATGATCCATATCCTCAGCATTCATATCCTAGACCTTATGATTGGGTAGAACCAGGGCATCAACAAAAAAGAGATTTCTTTGTAGAAATGTCTCATAGTGCCAAATATATGATGTACCCTAGTCAGTACTTAGGTGATTGGATGGAAAGCTATTATCATAAATCAAGAGGAAAAGCAGTGATCATTCCTCATCAGATACCCGATGTGATTGTAAGTGATGAAACTCCTGACTTTTTTGATGAAGAGAAATTTACCGTCATGCATGCAGGTTCTATGATGAGCGCTCGTAACCCAATGGCATTGACAGAGGCTTTCTGTGTATTGACAGAAGAGAATAAAGAATTTAAAAAGGATGCACAACTTATTTTTATAGGAAATAGATCTGTTTTTCATGATGAGTTAGAAAAGATTTCAAAAAATTATTCGGCTTTGTATGTACATCCGGGGTATTTGAATTTTGATAGTGTTTTATCTATGCAATATAAAACGTCAGTCAATGTAGTGCTGGAAGCCAAAGGTCCTTTTAGTCCTTTTTTACCGGGTAAAATACCACATTGTATAAAAGCAAATACACCGATACTACTTTTAGGTCCTTATAAAAGTGAAACCAAAAGATTGCTAGGTGATGCCTATCCTTATTGGTCTGAAATAGACGATGTGCTAATGATAAAAAAACACTTACAGCACTTATATACACTTTGGAAAAAAGATAAAAACAGTCTAACTTTAGAAGTAGATACAATTACAGACTTAACTTATTATTTTTCTCCTGAATATGTAGCGGGTCAATTTAAAACACTATAATACTCATGAGCCTTACTATTGTTATTCCTAATAGAAATAGAGATTTGGTTACTGTAAAACGTACCCTAGCATCTATTGCTATTCAATTACATGCTGATGTTAAGGTTGTTGTTATAGATTATGGAAGTGAGGTCGTATATCAAAAAGAACTTGAACAATATATTGCAGTATTAGAAAACGTGTCACTTATGTGTTGCCCTACCCAAGGGCAGTTATGGCAAAAAACCAGAGCGATTAATATCGTATTACAACAATGCGATACAGCGTATTTTATGGTGGCAGATATGGATATGTTATTTCATCCTGAGTTTGTGATAAAAATCCAACAATACGTTCATCCTGATGAGGTCACTTATTTTAAAGTAGGAATACTAACAGAAGAAGAAAGTACACTTGAAAAAGAATTTGGAGACTATCAAGTGAAATTTTACACCAATGAGGAAGCAACGGGAATGACATTATTCCCTGTAACTATTTTAAAAAAAATACGTGGATTTGATGAGTTTTATCATGGCTGGGGTTCGGAAGATACAGATGTGCATATACGATTACGAAATCTTGGAATCCCCGTACACTTCAATGAAAAGGAAACATTGCTTTTACATCAATGGCATCCTAAATTTTATAGATCAAAAGAGAGTACAGCACCTTATCATTACTATTTAGAGCGTGTGAACTATGAATATCTTATGCTTTCGCGAAAGCATAAAAAGGTACATGCTAATGTAGGAAAAGAATGGGGTGTTCTTCCTAATGAGACAGCATATAAGGCATTGAATACTCCCGAAATAACCATTGATTGTACAAGTACACTAAATGCCCTTACAGCACTTTGTTTTCAGTTGTCAGAAGGAGTTTGGGAAGGTGTCGTTCAAATAGTGATACAATTACATCCAGATGCAACATCATTAAAAACAACGATCAAGAAAATAGCTAAGAAGAGAACGCCACTTTTTATATCACTAGAAGCATCAAATAGTATGCTTTTGGAAACCATCATAAAGAATCACCGTAATACTCCATATAATTACGTTTTTGATAGGAATAAAGAAATTATTAGTTGTACCATGAATCTATCATCACTATGAGAATATTAATGGTATCAATGAACTCAATACACTTTCGCCGTTGGGTAGCACAATTAGAACATAGCGAGCATGAGGTGTATTGGTTTGATATTAATGACCAAGGCTATATCGAATCATTACCATGGGTACATCAAGTAACCGCCTGGAAAAAACGCGTATTAAAGAAACGAGGGCGGTATTTTATAAAAAGTAAACTTCCTTATTTATATAAGCAGTTATCAAATGTATTTGATATTCCTTTAGAGACCGCATTTACAGAGGCTGTAAATGAGATACAACCTGATGTTATTCATAGCTTTGCTTTATTTATAGGGTGTAAGCCTATTATGAATTTTATGGAAAAAAATAAACAAATTCCTTGGTTGTATTCTTCTTGGGGGAGTGATATTTATTTCAGAGAAAACAAAGCAGGAGAAACTTCATTTATTTCGAATGTATGTAGCCGTTTAGATTATGCTATTACCGATTGTGAAAGGGATAAGCATATTCTTATAAAAGAAGGATTTAAAGGAGAACATCTAGGCGTTTTTCCAGGCGGCGGCGGATACCCTAAACGTATATCTTCTACAAAAACAAGAAAGAAAAATAGCTTTATTGTAAAAGGATATCAAAATGAACACGGTAGAGCATTGCCAGTCATTAAGGCTCTTTTAGAATTAAAAAAAGAAGGAAAAGAGGTATCTGTCTTTGTATTTGGTGTTTCTGATGATTTTTATAAGCTTTTAGAAAAAGAAAACCTTGTCACAATTGAAAATGTAGAGATAAGGAAAAACATAGATCATGCATTATTATTAGAAGCTATGGAGTCTCATGAGTTTTATATAGGAAATAGTATTTCTGACGGAACTCCTAATACCTTAATAGAAGCTATTATTTCGGGATGTATTCCTATTCAGTCAAATCCAGGGAATGCTACTGCAGAAATTATAAAAGATGGAGTTAGTGGATACTTAATAGAACATCCAGAGGATATAGGCCATATACGTCAAGTGATGAAAAATGCCATTGAACATAACATTTCAGAAGAAGGAATTGCTCATAATGACTATTTGAAAAATACTACATTTGATCGAACTGTAGTGACTCAAAAAGTGCTAGAAGCATATTCGAAAATCTCATGAAGATCTCTCACCTAACATATACGCAAGAAGAAGCACATATTAAGAGGAGTGTCACAGTTGATATTTTTCCGTCTGCATTGTTTTATACGATAGATCGTGCATATGAATCGTTTGTAGAAAAAGAAACGTATGATGCGTTTGTGATTGCTTTGATACCTTTTATGTTAGAAAATTCAGAAGATTTATACGTAGATGGTACTGTAGATGAGGTATTACTCACTCATTTGAATACACAATTTTTACCTCAGTTAGCAGTAATTTCAAAATGTAAGAAGACGCCACAAATTAGTGCAAAACATACACATAGGAGTAAGAGTAAGAATTCGCAGATTGGCACTGGATTTTCTTGTGGGGTAGACTCTTTTACGACCTTGTATGATTTCATACAAAGTAGGATCAGTGTTCGATATGTTACATTTTTAGACGCAGGTTCTCATGGTAAGTACGGAAAAGAACATACAAAACAAATTAAAGAATTTAGGAGACAAAATGCAGCAAAGGCAGCTCAGGGTTTGGATATGGAAATGATATGCATAAGCTCTAATATAAGTTCCTTTGTCACCTCTAGTTTTGAAAGTTCGCACAGTCTAGTGAATCTTTCCTGTGTCTATCATTTGAGTAATTTATATAGCGATTATTATTATTCTTCTGCTTTTTCAGAAAAGCAATCTACATTAAAAGGAGGGGATACCAGTAATTGGGATAGCTTGTTACTTCCTTATATATCTAGTTCTTATCTCACGATAAAATCGACTGCATTAGATAAAACACGATTGCAAAGAACGGCCTTCATTAGTGAGGAGAACACCGTTCAAAACTATTTGGATGTATGTACAAATTCGTTACTTGCAAAAGAGAGAGGGTATCAAAATTGTTCTTCTTGCCATAAATGCGCCAAAACGATGACAAGCTTAGCTCTATTAGATAGATTGTCACAATTTGGAAATGTCTTTGATCTAAATAGGTATGTGGCTACTAGAGATATGTACATTAGTACGTACTTGCTACAAAAAAAGTTAAATCCAATTGATCAAGAAATATTAGATACTCTTAAAGAAAAGAAAGAAGTGGTTTTAAAACATTATTTTTCTGCTTTTATCTTTAGATTAAAAAAGAACGTCAAAAAAATACTTAAAAAGTAATCAAGATATATTTATGTTTATCATAGCAGAAATAGCACAAGCACATAACGGAAGTATCCAAAAAGTATATGACTATATAGAAGCGCTTTCTGGAACAGGCATAGACGCTATTAAGTTTCAAACGCATATTGCAGAGGCAGAAAGTAGCATTCATGAGCCTTTTAGAGTGAAGTTTTCAGATCAAGATGCCACGCGTTTTGATTATTGGAAACGTATGGAGTTTTCTAAAGAACAGTGGGTAGAAATAAAAAAACGCTGTGATCAAGCCGGATTAGAATTTATGTCTTCTCCATTTAGTAATGCAGCGGTAGACCTTTTGGAGGACATAGGAATTAAACGCTATAAAATTGGCTCTGGAGAAGTCAATAACTTTCTGTTATTAGAAAAAATTGCTGCTACAGGAAAACCGGTTATTGTATCTTCTGGGATGAGTTCTTTCAAAGAACTAGATGAGACGGTCGCTTTTTTAAAAGGAAAGAACGTAGATTTTTCAATTTTACAATGCACAACGAGTTATCCTACAGCTCCAGAACAATACGGATTAAATGTGATACAAGAATTAAAAGATAGATATAAGGTACCTATAGGATATTCAGATCATTCGGCAGATATAGGAACCTGTATTGCGGCGACGGCATTAGGAGCAGAAATCTTAGAATTTCATGCTGTTTTTAATCATACTGATTTTGGACCCGATGCAACCTCTTCTATAGAAATTAAAGATATCCCAGTAATGACAAAAAGTGTTAGGGGTATTACGCTTTCGCGAAAGCATCCTATTGATAAATCAAACAATAGCCAATTTGCCGAATTAAAACGTATTTTTGAAAAATCTTTATCGGTAAATAAAGCATTGCCGAAGGGACATATACTCACTTTTGATGATTTAGAAGCAAAAAAACCAAAAGGATATGGTATAGATGCTTCTCAATTTGAAACCGTAATTGGAAGACCAATTACAAAAGAATTACAAAAGTGGGACTTTCTAACCGAATCTGATATTGAACATGAGTAACCGAAAAGTATGTGTGGTAGTAACAGCGAGACCTTCATATAGTAGGATTAAAACCGCTTTACAAGCTATCAAAAAACATCCTAACTTAGAATTGCAACTCGTGATTGCAGGTTCTGCCTTATTAGGACGTTATGGAAATGCGGTCGATTATATAGAACAAGATGGTTTTGAAATTGCCGAGAAAGTATTTATGGTACTGGAAGGTGAGAACAAAACAGCCATGGCAAAAACCACAGGATTAGGTGTCATGGAACTCGCAACCGTATTTTACAAACTACAACCCGATATGGTTGTGACCATTGCAGATCGTTTTGAAACCATCGCAACCTCTATTGCAGCAGCTTATCAAAATATTCCATTAGTACATATACAAGGGGGTGAGGTTACAGGAAATATAGACGAGAAAGTACGTCATGCCAATACCAAACTAGCAGATATTCATCTCGTAGCAAGTGAGAGTGCAAAGTCACGTGTGCTTAAATTAGGAGAAGAAGAAAAGATGGTATATAATACCGGATGCCCCTCTATAGATATTGCCAAAAATGTAAAAGAAAATCCAGCACTTACGTTTCATCCATCAGAAAAATATGGAGGTGTAGGAGCAACTATTGCAAAAGATGCAGCATATCTAGTGGTGATGCAACACCCTGTAACTACAGAGTATGGGCAAGCCAAAAAAGATGTAATGACCACTCTTGAAGTGGTGCACGAATTAGGGATTCCTACCTATTGGTTTTGGCCTAATGTAGATGCAGGATCTGATGGAACGAGTAATGGGATTAGAAGTTTTCGTGAAAGCGTAAACCCAAAAAATATACGTTTCTTTAAAAATATGGAACCGAACGACTTTTTGAGACTTCTTGTCAATTCAAAATGTCTCATAGGAAATAGTAGTGTCGGGATACGTGAATGCGCTTATTTGGGCGTGCCTGTAGTAAATATAGGAACGCGTCAACACGGAAGAGACCGTGGAGATAATGTCATTGATGTAAATTATACCAAAGAAGCCATTAGAGAGGCTATTAAGCAACAGATAGCGGCTCCTAGTAAAACATCATCGCCTATTTATGGAGATGGAGAAGCAGGAGAAAAAATAGCCGATATATTAGCTACATGTACATTGTCATATCATAAAACGATTACGTATTAATGAAAGTACTAGGGCTTATACCTGCTCGAGGCGGAAGTAAAGGAATTCCTGGTAAAAACAAAAAACTACTAGGAGGGAAGCCTTTATTACAATATACCATAGCCGCAGGATTACAAGCCTCACAATTAGACACCTTAATTTTTTCTTCAGAAGATAAAGAGTTAATGGCGCTTGCCAGTGATTTAGGCGTTTCTGTTCCTTTTACACGTCCACAAGAATTGGCCGAAGATCGTTCTGGGTCATTAGGTGTGGTACAGCATGCATTGCGATATATGCAAGCACAAGGAAAGCAGTATGATGCTGTATGTTTATTACAGGTAACCAATCCTTTTCGTAGTGCAACTATGATTGATGATGCTGTTTCCGCTTTCGCGAAAGCAAACACAGATTCATTAGTCTCTGTATTAAAAGTACCTCATGAATATAATCCGCATTGGGTATTTGAAGCCTCAGAAGATGGAAAACTACATATTGCTACAGGCGAAAAAGAAATCATAAAAAGGAGACAAGATTTACCTGATGCATATATCCGTGATGGTGCTATTTATATTACAAAAAGTGACGTGTTGCTAGAGCAAAATTCGCTGTATGGTTCAAGTATTAGTTATATAGAATCTGATCCTGAATGGCATGTGAATATTGATACGATGGAGGATTGGAAACTAGCAGAAGAACTCGTTAAAAAGTTTCAAGACTAATGTGTGGTATTGCCGGAATTATAGGAAATAAAGCTTCACAAACACAACTCGATGCTATGCTTCAAGCACAAACGCATCGAGGTCCTGATGATACAGGAAGATATATTGAAGACGGAGTAGCTTTAGGACATAATAGATTGGCTATTATAGATTTATCTTCAGAAGCAAATCAGCCTTTTTTTTCTCAGGATAAGCGATATATCATTGTTTTTAATGGAGAGATTTATAACTATATAGAACTCAAAGAGGAATTAGCAGCTGCATATTCTTTTACAACACACTCAGATACCGAAGTTTTATTAGCAGCATATCAAAAGTGGGGAGAGGCATGTCTTTCTAAACTTAATGGAATGTTTGCCTTTGCGATTTGGGACACCCAAGAGCAGTACCTTTTTGCTGCTAGAGACCGTTTTGGTGTAAAACCGTTTTATTATACCATTGTACATGATACCTTTTATTTTGCTTCAGAAATAAAAAGTTTGTTTGCTGCAGGAATTTCTAAATCACCCAACGAGTCTGTTTGGGCAAATTACTTTGCGTTTGGAAGTTATGGAATGCCTGAAGAGACATTTTGGGAAGGCATACAACAATTGCCAGGAGGTCATTCTTTAACATTGAATACGTCATTACCTGAAATACAAAAATGGTATCATTTTGAAGAGGAGGTAAAGAAATATAAAACTGCACTTTCTTTTGAAGAAGTTAAGTCGCAGTATTTACAATTGTTAGATCATAGTATTCAACTTCGTTTTAGAGCAGATGTGCCTATAGGATTTAATGTAAGTGGAGGATTGGATAGTTCAGCTTTGCTTGCTTTGGTAAATCGGTTGGATGATGGAGAGAATATAGAAGCTTTTACATTTTATACAGGAGATGATCGATACGATGAACTTCCTTGGGTAAAAGGACTTATTTCACATACTAAAAATCCATTAACAAAAGTAAAACTGAAGGTAGATGACTTGGCATCTCTTGCAGAAACAATGAGTGCTCAACAAGATGAACCTTATGGAGGTGTACCTACGGTAGCCTATGGTGAACTTTTTAAAGAAGCACGTTCCAAAGGAGTGAAGGTGCTCTTAGATGGTCAAGGAATGGATGAGCAATGGGCAGGTTATGATTATTATACGAAGAATTCTAATAGTGTGATTCAAGGGGTGTCCAAATCTCCGTTTCGAACTTCTGTACTGGCTGAGGAATTTTTCGCGAAAGCAAAAAAACCAACATACCCAACACCATTTGATGATCGTGTCTTAAATCTACAATACCGAGATTTATTTTACACGAAAATCCCAAGAGCATTGCGTTTTAATGATCGTGTGTCTATGCAATCTAGTACGGAGTTAAGAGAGCCTTTTTTGGATTATAGATTGGTAGAGTTTGCATTTGCACAGCCCTTAGCGTATAAAATTCATGAAGGTATTCAGAAATATGTATTGCGATCTATAGTCTCTGAATATCTATCAGATACGATTACGTACGCACCTAAACGTCCTTTACAAACACCGCAACGGGAATGGCTAGCAGAAGACCTTAAAGATTGGGTGTCTGAGACGTTAGACGTCTTTAAAGAGCATCCTTGGTTTGAGTATGAAAAATTAAAAGAAGAATGGGACGCCTATATAAACGGAGATCAAGATAGTAGTTTTCATATTTGGCAATGGGTCAATACAAGCTTATTAGTATCTTCGCTTCGTCATTAATTCCCCTTATATGCTTACTGTAAGTAATTATCACTACATAAGAGACGATTTTACCACTCCGTACCCTAGTATTTTTGGGGTAACACCTACCTTCTTTAAAGAACAATTACTCGCTATCAAAGAAATAGGGACCTATATCACACCTCAAGAATTACTTGAAAATTATGATGAAGTTATAAAATCACCTACCAATTATGTGTTAATCACCTTTGATGACGGGCTTAAAGAACAATATCTTAAAGCAAAACCTATCTTAGATGCACTAGATGTCAAAGCGTTATTCTTTATCAATAGTCTCAATTTTATTGAGAAAGAAGTCACCTTAGTACATAAGATACATCTACTTCGATCTCAAATGTCTACATCTGACTTTTTTGATATTCTTAAAAAGTTTGATGCGAAAGGAAAAACACAATTATCCGATAAAGAGAAAAAACAGGCTGTTGTACATTATAATTATGATGATGAAGAAACGGCTTGCTTAAAATTTACATTGAATTTTAAATTATCACTTCAAGAACAGCATAATCTTATACAAACTATTTTTGACGCCCATTTTGATAGTCATCAAGTAGTGAATGATCTTTATATGACAGAAGAACATCTTATACAGCTTGCAAAAGAAGGCATGTTAGGTAATCATACACACAGTCATGTGCCATTAGGATATTTAGATCGTCATGAGATTATGAAGGAGTTTGTAACTTCAAAAAACTATCTAGAACAACTTACCAACCAAGGGATTCCTTATGTAAGTTACCCGTATGGTAGCCAAGAGGCGTGTGCCTCTCCGGTAGATGAAATAGCTAAAAACACAGGACATCAATTAGGGTTTACTATGGAAAGAAGTATCAATACAGGAAATGAACACCCTTTGTTGCTAAAACGTTTTGACTGTAATGACTTACCTTTAGGTAAAAACCAAAAAGCTTTTGAGCATGCGCATCGCCTTATTCACTAGTAATCATCTTAGACACAAATATATTGCTGCACAATTGAAATCGCAGCTAGATATTGTGGTTATTATCACCGAAGAAAAAAGTCAAAAGATTGAAGATAGTAGTGGGTATCCTGAAGAAGATCAGCAATTGTTAGACACGCATTTTAAAGATAGAACCGCAACGGAAGAGCAGTTTTTTGGAGCATATAAAAGCTTTCCAGAAGAGGTGCCACATATTTCTTTAAAGTATGGCACTATAAATTCTGAGCAGACGTTAGCGCGTTTAGAAGCGTATAACGTTGATTATATAGTACTATTTGGAACCTCTATTATAAAGCCGATGATTCTGGAAAAGTTTCCTAATAAAGTACTCAATCTTCACTTAGGGCTTTCTCCTTATTACAAAGGATCTGGAACCAATTTTTTTCCAATTGTCAATAATGAATTTGAATGCATAGGAGCCACCATACACATAGCCACTATAAAAGTAGATGCGGGTGGGATTTTACACCAAGTACGGCTTGAAGAATTATATGAAGATGATACCATTCATAGTATAGGTAATAGGTTGATTGAAAAAGCAGGTGCATTATATCCCGCTATTGTAAAAGGGTATATAATGAATACGATACAACCTGTATCTCAAAGAGAAACAGAAAGCTCTAAAGAATACCGCATCAAAGATTTTACTCCAGATACGATTAGAAAAGCTCATGATGTGTTAGCAAATCAAGGGATTGTACTATATTTGAAGCAAGCACACCTACATAAAACAAACAAACCAATCATTACTGCCTCGTATGAGTAAAAAAGTACTTGTGTTATTGCCTGATGGTGTAAGCCTTAGGAATTTTGCATACACTTCTTTTTATAAAAAAGGATTAGAAAAAGGACACGAAGTCTTATTCTGGAATCATACTCCTTTTGACCTTGAAGAATTAGGGTTTAATCAAGTGGTTTTTAAAAAAGAAAAACCGCACTGGCTTACAGATGTATTAAAAACCGCATGTATACGTATTGAATTAAATCTTTTTTCAAAACGCGATCAAGATGAGGTATATCAATCATATAAGTTTCCATTACCCTCAGGTTCCTTAAAAGCGAGACTAAAAAAAGCGTTAATAAAATGGTTTTGTTATAGATACGGTTCTGAATCTGGTTTATTGACGATTCGAAAACGTATGATTGCTCAAGAGCGTAAAACAGCGTATTATCGTTCTTGTAAAGAAATGCTGGAAAGAGAGCAACCGGATATATTATTTTGTGCAAGTCAACGATCTGTGATTGCCATATCCCCACTTACAGCAGCACAAGACTTAGGAATACCTACAACATCCTATATTTTTTCGTGGGATAATGTGCCTAAAGCTACGACAGTGGTCACAAGTGATCATTATTTTGTATGGAGTGATCATATGAAAAAAGAGTTGTTACATTATCAACGTTATATACAACCTGAACAAATTATAATCACAGGGACTCCTCAGTTTGAACCTCATTTTCAAAAAGAAGCGTTACTAAACAAAGAAGCATTTTATAAAGAACATACCCTAGATCTTACCAAGAAATATATTTGTTTTAGTGGTGATGATATTACAACCTCTCCTAAAGACGAATTATACCTTAGAGATATAGCTAGCGCAGTGCGTACTTTAAATGGAAAAGGACATGCGTTAGGGCTTATTTTTAGGAGATGTCCTGTTGATTTTTCTACGCGATATGATGCAGTAATTAATGAATTTCAAGATGTGATTGTAGTACTCCCTCCTTTATGGAATAAAATAGGAGATGGATGGAATACCATACTACCTACAAGAGAAGATATACACTTACAAATTAATCTAATAGCACATACAGAATTTGTTATTAATCTGGCTTCTAGTATGGTATTCGATTATGTAACAGCAGGAAAGGCTTGTGCGTATATGAATTACAATTATCTTAACGATAAGGAAGAGGCTCAGAAAGGCGTATATTTATATGATTTTGTACATTTTAGATCTATGCCATCACCCGAAGCAGTGATATGGTTAGATCATCCAAATATCATTGCTAGTTCTATAGAAAAGATGTTACAAGGAGTTCCTAACACGGTAGCTGCCGCTCATGATTGGTTTGCAGTGATTAATAAACAACCAGCGATAGAAGCTCCGAATAGAATATGGAACGGTATTGAGAAATTAGTAAGACGTACTCAATAGTATATGTTAAACTTGCTTTGATCCTCAGTAAAACTCATTTTACTGTTTTACTAAACTTGTGTACACTAAATTCGTTTCAATATTTTGAAGGGATCTGATTTATTACCTTTTATTGATGATTGGCTTTATAGACAAATATTTTAAAAACAATAAAACGTAAAGGCATTAATATAGCACTTGTTAATATTGTGGAAACCAGGTAATGGAATCCTAGATAAAGTCCCAAATTATATAAAAGATTTGCACAGATATAGAAAAATAAAAGAGCAGCACAAAAACGTATTAATTTATAAGAATCATGTGCTGTTTTAAATAAGTGAGTTAATTGTACTTTATATAAGAAAATATAAGCAATCCCGTATGTTATAATAAAAGCAAGGGTTTTATTTATGTGAAATATATCTATTAAAAGATACAAACTAGAAAACACAAACCCATAACTAATAAGACTGATAACAATATACCTCTTAAATAGTGTACTGTTTTTTGAAATGATAGTCTTAATTTTCTTTAAATACACAGTAATTTGCTCTTAACGTATAGGTATGGTTTGAAATCTTTGATTTAAGATGTATGCTTCTTTGCCAGTATTATGGTCCAAGGAATAGGGTTTTCTACAGCGATTACTTTTCCAAATTTTGCTTCGATTAATTTGATAAGTGATTTTTTTGACCAATGATTTAAATGTCCAGGCGTGTTACCTAAATCTTTTAAGTATTTAAATCTTGCCATATTAAGAATGCGCCATAAAGGTTCTCGAGGAACTCCTAAAATTAAATATTCTTTTGATATCCTCTTTATTTCATCCAAAGCAACATCAGGATAATCAAGATGTTCTAATACTTCTAATAAAAAAACTAGATCTACGTGTTCATTTTCATATTTGAGCTCGTAGACACTCTCCTGAAAAATGGAAAGAGTAGGATTGTTTTTTTTTGCTAATGGAACCAAATGTTCTACAAATTCAGAACCCGATAAATTTGGAACAAGTTCACTCAAAATAGAGGTAGATCTTCCTTCTCCGATTCCAATTTCATGAGCTGATTGTACAGTAGGGATTTTTTCAAGTAGTTTGCGTACAGACTTGAAATAATTAGTAACAAGGTATTTTGCTATCATACCTTCATTTTCATATTTTCCAGCAAAATCTTCTGTCTCTGGAGTTGCTTTTAATTTAGAATGGTCAATCTCTGTCATACAAGCGAAGTTTTGTAAGAAGTAATATTTTCTCTTGATTTTGTCGTATTCCTCCAAGCATATCTGCGAGTAATGCCAATACTAAGAATAATATTGAAGTTAAAAACAATATTAAACTTAGAATCCCTAATGACTTATAAGGTGTAATATAACCAGTAGATAACCAATGAATAAATACAAATATTCCTAGAAATAACGCAATTGAAAAAAAGAAAAGTGCGATACCCCCAAAAAAATAAAATGGTTTATAGTTTCTAAAGCATTTTAAAATAATCTTGGATGTCTTAAATCCATAAGCTATAACATTATTAGCAACCCTAGAAACTCGATTTTCAAAGTATGTAACTTTAACAGGAATTTGTTTTACAATAAAACCTTTATTGATTAAATCAAGTATGGTTTCGTGCGTATATGTAAAATCTCCAAGTAAATTAAGGTTTATTAAAGCATTTTTAGAGTAGGCTCTAAAGCCGCAAGACGCGTCTTCAATTTTTTCTTTACATATAAAGCTTACAATACTATTTACCTTCTTATTCCCAAAATACTTAATAGAAGGCATGTTCTGAGGCTTTATACCATGAAATCTATTACCTATACAAAAATCAGCTTCTTTATTTACAATAGGAGCTACCATCTCTTGGATTTGATTTACATCAAATTGTCCGTCTGCATCAATACTTACTATAATAGTAGCTTTGACCTTTAGAGCATAATTAACGGCTGTTTGAAAAGCCATTCCAACTCCTTTATTTGTTTTGTGGTTTATTACATGAGCACCCGCATTGAGGGCTTCTTTTTCAGTATTATCAGTACTGCCATCATTTATGACAAGTAGATCTACTTTTGTAAACCCAGCTATTTTTTTAGGAACAGAGTTTAGTACAGAAGCAATAGTTTCTGCTTCATTAAGAGCTGGCATATACACTAAAAGCGAAGACATAGATAGTGGTTTATTTAATAAAAGGTTTACGAATTATAAATGCGCAGTAATGACCATATAATCAAGTCTGAGTTCATTAAGAACATATACTATAGAAATACATTTTGTAATACGGATAAACCATTCATCTTTTAATTTAAACGTTTTATATATATAATAATATCCTAAATAAAAACCAGGAAGTAATAGTAACCAATATCGACTGAATCCCGTACCAGCAAGAATAAAACCTACCATAATTATAAGGATATTACTAAACAAAATTACGATACCATAACTCTTCTTTGCTTTGATATAGCCTAACAAAAATAAAACAATTAAAACAATACTAATTAGAAAGTTTCGCAATCCTGTTATGGGTACAAATAATGAGATAAATGCAGGAATACCGTTTATTTTATTTACTTCGTGATGTTGTAGTAATCCTAAACCACACTTTATATTATATATGAAGATATTATCTTCCTTAAATCTATGAAAATAACTGATGCCCGATGTTTGATTTTGTTCAATAAAATACACGTATTTAAACCATATTAATAATGGAATCGCAATTACTAATGAACTTAATATAATATGAATATTGTCGCGACGATTCAATGCTTTTTTATAAAAGCATTTGTAATAGTATATGAGAACAAATACTCCCAATAAAATATATAAATATCTTGTAAGAGTTAATAGCGCAAAAAAGAACAGCATCTTTCTAAAATTAGAAATAGATATTTCTTTTGTGTAATAATATAAAAACCCCCAAAAACTAAAAAATAAAATAGCTTCAGGATATATTCTAGAAAACCAAGCAATACTCGTCGTATTTGTAAGAGTAAGAACTAGTATAGCAGTGACAATTCGTATATCAACACCTTGCGATTTTAGAAATAAATAAACATATCTGAATCCAAAACACATCATTAGTATATTGAAACATTTCATAAGTATAATGCCTACTGTAGGAGCCAATGCGCTATAAAACAAAGACATGATAAAAGGAATGACGGGTGTAACTGTAGATGGTTGGTTGTTTAAATAATACCTACCTTCCATGATGCTGTCTGCTAGGTTTTTATAGGTAATTTCATCTGCGAAAATAGGAACGATAAGAGCTCTTAATAATGATAAAAAACTCAAAGTAATTAAAACAAAATACAACGTATCTTTTTTGATATATGTTGTTATTTTCATAAGCAGTTTTTCCCTGATTTTTAACACGAATTATTGTTGCAATTTACAATTAAAATAGTTGATTCAACTTATGATAAAATATTATCTTATAAGGGTACTAAAAAGATACATTCAGAATATTACAACAGAATAGAATAAGAATCAATTGATTATAAAAATTCAATAACTAGAAAAAATCATAATGCTATAAAGATATCTTTTATATTAGTCAATATTCCCCTAATATTGCAACTAGGAATTACCATTTTGTGGTAAAAATTTTATAAAACGCATTGTTAACGATTTATTCGAAATTAAATGCATATTGCCTTTCTTACTCCAGAATACCCACATCCACGTATACAACGCGCAGCGGGAATAGGGACTAGTATTAAAAATCTTGCTGTTGCGCTTTCGCGAAAGCATATAAAAGTAACCGTATTTGTATATAGCCAATCTGAAGATGTCGTATTGGAAGATCAAGGTGTTACTTTACATCTTATCAAACATAAAAACTACCGAATAGGAGGATGGTTTTTATATAGAAAACACATTAATCGTTATATAAATAAGGTTGTAAAACAAACCAATATAACGGCAATAGAAGCTCCAGATTGGACAGGCATTACTTCATTTATGAAATTTCAAATTCCTGTAGTGATAAGGCTGCATGGATCAGATACATACTTTTGTCATTTAGAAGGAAGATCTCAAAAAAAGAAGAATTATTATTTTGAGAAAAAAGCATTGACAAACGCAAATTATATTCTATCAGTAAGTGTTTTTGCAGCTGAAAAGACCGTTTCATTATTTGGAATAAAAAAAACAATTACGACCATACATAATGGAGTAGATGTTACAATGTTTACACCAGACCATAGTAAGATCGTGCCTAAGTCTATTTTATATTTTGGAACGATAATTCGTAAAAAAGGAGTACTTGCACTAGCCGAAGCTTTTAATAAAGTAATTCAAGAAGAACCTGAAGCTCAACTGACATTTATAGGTAAGGATGTTACAGACGTAAAAACAGGGAGTAGTACAATAAAATTGATACAATCTATATGCAGTAAAGAGGCATTAGCTCAAATAACATATACATCTCAAATCCCATATAGTGAAGTCGCAGATGCTATTAGAAAAGCTCAAATAGTATGCCTTCCAAGCTACGCAGAGGCATTTCCTATGACTTGGCTGGAGGCGATGGCATTAGAAAAAGCGATGGTAACATCAGATATTGGATGGGCAAAAGAGTTAATGGTAAACGGAGAAACAGGCTATATTTCAGATCCTGATGATACACAGAAAGTATCAAAAGCAATCGTTACTTTGATACAAGATATGGACCTTTCAAGAAAAATGGGTACACAAGCGCGCAAACGTATTATATCAAATTTTACTCAAGACGAAATCGCAGAAAAGAATATCAAGTATTATAAACGTATTACTTCTGTATGATCTTTTTATATCACATACACAATACTGTAAAAACGATAGTAGATGATCAGAATATACCTATCTCTATACAAGAAGAAAAGCCTACTCAAGCTTTACTAGCTATTGCTAAAAATTATCCAGAAGAATGGATTGTTTGGTGTCATTTTGATAATAAAGATATATTGAATACAGAGGTATTTTCAAATCTATTACATCATAAAAGACGAATGATAAGTAATGGAGATGCTTCATCACCTTTTTTATCACCATCTATAGGCTATATAGAAGACAGTCCCTTTTTAAAAATAAATACAAGTACTACATACCCTACTTGGTGTATGAGTAGCGCTGCTGGAGCCATACATGCCAGTGTTTTACTAGCAATAGGAAACCAGATTACTGTTACTAGAGGTTTTGATTACTTTTTAAATTCGCTTGCGCGAAAAGGACAGACATCGGGATTACTCTGTTATCATGAGCCGTTGTTACTACATTCAGACCCCCAAAAAAGTACACTAAGAAAAGCAAGCTTACACAAGCAGTATGCTTTTGTGAAAGAACATTTTAAGACATCATGGCTTTTTTTCTTATGCATATCTCAAATGAGATATGAGAAAAAATTTCCACTCATTGCATTTGTATATGCATTATTATTTGTGAAGAGAAATACACCTCATTTAGACATCGCTAAGATTCCGATACAATCCTCGAAAACGGTGTTAGATATATTTGAAGTAGATGTGGTTATTCCAACTTTGGGCAGGAAGAAATATTTATATGATGTACTTAACGATTTTTCTAAACAAACGATTCTTCCTAAGAAAATTATAATTGTAGAACAAAATCCTGACCTAAATAGCACCTCTGAATTGGGGTATATAACTTCAGAAGAATGGCCGTTTTCTATAGAGCATCAGTTCATCCATCAAACAGGCGCTTGTCATGCACGTAATCTTGCATTGTCAAAAATAAGCTCAGATTGGGTTTTCTTCTTTGATGATGATATTAGGTTTGACACTGATATTTTAGAGAAAATTGAAAATGCTATTAAAGAAACTGGAACTCATTGTATTAATATATCTTGCTTACAAGAAGGAGAAGTAGAAAAACACAGCACTTATAAACAATGGAAGACATTTGGCTCTGGATGTTCTGTAGTACATAAAGACGTCGTTGAAAATACATCTTTTGATATGGCATTAGAACACGGATATGGAGAAGATGTAGATTTTGGCATGCAAATACGTACACTTGGATATGATGTGATTTATGCACCAGATATTCAGATTAAGCATCTAAAAGCACCCATAGGAGGCTTTAGAAGTTTACCTGTATTCCCTTGGGATGATGATAAAATACGTCCAAAACCTGCACCTCAAATTCTTTATCATCGTATAAAAAATACCACTGAAGAGCAGTTAAAAGGGTATAAATGGATACTTTTCTTTAAATATTATTTTAATCAAGATATCAAAAATCCTTTTTCTTATATTTCATACTTCAAGAAGGCTTGGAAAAACAGTACTCATTGGGCTAAAAAATTACCTCTAGATGCATAACAGGAAACTGAGTTTAATTGTTTGTACCTACATGCGACCAGTAGCGGTGTGTACATTACTAGATAGTGTCCAGTTGCAATCAAAATACCCAGATGAGATTTTGATTATTGATGGTTCTACAGATAATGCTACCGAAGACCGCTTTCGCGAACCTGCCTCGCCGGCAGGCAGGAGCGTATATAAAAACCTTACCTATTATAAAGTACCTCCAGCGCATAGAGGGCTGACAAAGCAACGTAATTATGGAATTGATCGGGTAGGAGATGCCATCGAAATTGTATGCTTCCTTGATGATGATATTGTGTTAGAACCTACTTATTTTGAAGAAATACTTACCACCTATCAAGAATATCCTGAAGCATTAGGAGTAGGCGGTTATATTGTTAATGAGGTTTCGTGGGAAAAAGTAGAACAACCCTTTACACCGGCAATCAATCAGTTTTATTATGATGGCTATGTGCGCTCTGATGGTTCTAGATATGTCTTGCGAAAGAAGTTAGGGCTAGATGCTAATAGACCTCCGGGATTTTTACCCACCTTCTCTCATGGAAGATCGATTAGTTTTTTACCTCCTTCAGGAAAAACGTATCAAGTAGAACAATTAATGGGAGGTGTCGCTTCTTATAGAATATGTGCCTTAAAGTCTCAGAAATTTTCTGAATATTTTGAAGGATATGGACTCTATGAAGATGCAGATTATACATTGCGTTTGTCAAAAAAAGGACATCTGTATATAAATACAAATGCACAATTACACCATTACCATGATCCTGGAGGAAGACCTAATCATTTTAAATATGGCAAAATGGTACTCCGTAATGGATGGTATATATGGAGAAGTAAATACGAAAACCCTACTTTGAAACAACGGCTTTTATGGAACCTCACCGCTTTTGTGCTAACATTGGTAAGAGTAAGTAATGCAATACGAGGTCAAGACAAAAAAGCAGCACTTAACGAAAGTTTAGGTCGAATTTATGGATGGTTAAGCCTTATATTTAACAAACCAAAACACATATAAAATCCATGCGATTTACAGAAGACCTCATAAAGTATAAGAAGTATAGTGGCAAGTCTACACTCATACTTTTAATGACCCAGCAAGGGTTGTGGGCTTTGTGTTGTTATCGCTTTTTTAATAGTATTTACAGAAGTAAATTACCGAAACCTATTAAAAGTATTCTTCTTTTATGGGGGGTGTTTTCTCAAAAGTATATAGAAATTGTTACTGGCATTCAATTACCCTACAGCGCAACAGTAGGACATAAGTTCTATATAGGACATTTTGGAGGCATTATTATCAATGCCAATGCTGTGATAGGTGATAATTGCAATATATCACAAGGAGTTACTATAGGAGTAAGTGGAAGGGGAGCACATCGAGGTGTTCCTGTAGTAGGAGATAATGTATATATTGGAGCAAATGCAACACTAGCTGGAGATATTACTATAGGAAATAATGCAGTGATAGGCGCTAATTCTTTAGTAGTAAAAGATGTAGAAGAGGCAACTACAGTAGTTGGGGTTCCAGCGAAGGCAGTAAGTACTAATGATTCAAAAGGATATATTTGATGCGCTTTCTAGTTATCACATTAGCACCTACACTTTTAGAAAATAGCGCGTATTATTCGTATGCACCCTATGTAAAAGAAATGAATCTTTGGTTTTCGCATGTAGATCAGGTAACTATAATTTCTCCTACGTCTTATGAAAAAAAGCTATTAAAAGCTCCTTTTGACAGAAAAGATATAGACGTTATTTCTATACCCGCTATTAGTTTTGGAACAATCACTGCTATTTTTAAATCAATTATTGCAATTCCTATAATCGTTTTTCGATTATTTAAAGCAATGCAACAAGCAGATCATATTCATTTACGTTGTCCGGCGACCATAGCTTTAATAGCTTCGGTGGTGCAATTGTTTTTTCCATCGAAGAAAAAAACAGTAAAATATGCAGGTAATTGGAGTCCAAAAGCAAAACAACCTATAAGTTACAAGCTCCAAAAATGGATTGTAGGAAATGAGTTTTTGACCAGAAACATGCAAGTATTGGTTTATGGTAATTGGCCGAATCAAAGTAAAAATATCAAATCCTTTTTTACAGCTACTTATAGAGATGATGATGTACCTACTATTAAGACACCCATTTTTGAGAATCCAATCACAATTCTCTTTGTAGGGAGTTTATCTCCAGGGAAACGACCTTTGTATGTTTTAGAATGGGCAAAAGCTTGCCTTGATCAAGACTTAGATATACACTTAGATATATATGGTGAAGGTCAAGAAAGAGAACTACTTGAAAAATATCTGACATCTCATAAGCTACATACTAAGGTTATATTACATGGTAATCAACCTACAGAAGTCGTTCAACAAGCATATAAAAATGCTCACTTTTTGATACTACCTTCTAAGTCAGAAGGATGGCCTAAAGTGATTGCAGAGGCTATGTTTTGGGGAGTAATTCCACTAGTGACTCCAATTTCCTGTGTCCCGTGGATGGTAGGAGAAGGGACAAGAGGAGTATTATTAGATATGGATGTGAGTAAGGATGTTTCCGCTTTCGCGAAAGCGTTAAAAGACAAAAAGCAATTAGAGAAAATGGCTGTAAATGGACAGCAATGGTCTCATCAATATACGTTAGATACGTTTGAAAATTCAATAAAAGAATTGCTATGAGGGTATTACAACTTATTGATACACTAGATGCAGGAGGAGCAGAACGTATGGCTGTAAATCTTGCAAATGCAAGTGTAAATCATTCGTTTTTTGCAGCTATTTGCGCAACTCGTAGAGGAGGTATTTTAGAAAGTGCCATTCATCAGGAAGTTCCTGTTTTTATAGCAGATAAGCGAAGTTTTTATGACCTTAAAGCAGTGCGAAAAATTATAAAGTTTATAAAACAGCATAAAATAGATGTGTTACATGCACACTCAACATCTGTTTATACCGCTTTTCTTATAAAATTGATGCATCCTACCCTTAAACTTATATGGCATGATCATTATGGTCTAAGTGAATTTGTACAAGAAAGACCTTCGCAGGAATTACTTAAAGTTATTTCTAAGTATATGTCGGGCATTGTTGCATGTAATGAAGATTTGGCAACTTGGGCAAAGACTCATTTGCATTGCAAAGAAGTGATTTTTCTCCCTAATTTTGTTGTAGAAAATAAGAACCAAGAGCTAACAACCGAAATTTCAGGAATAGACGGAAAACGTATTGTATGTCTTGCAAATTTACGCCCTCAGAAAAATCATATAGGACTATTGAGGATCTTTAAAGAAATTACTACTCAATTTCCAGATTGGACACTACATTTGGTGGGAAAAGATTTTAATGATGATACCAGTGCTTCTGTAAAAGAATTTATAACTTCCCATGATCTTTCTAATGTAGTTTCTTTGTACGATAGTAGAAAAGATGTTGCTGCAATTTTAAAGAAGATGGATATAGGTGTGTTAGCTTCTACATCTGAAGGATTGCCTTTGGCATTATTAGAATATGGAATTGCAGGATTAGCAGTGATGGTCACAAATGTGGGGCAATGTGCACAGGTGATTCAAGAAAATGGTGAAGTGATTGATGATCTAGAAAAACAAGGACCTGAAGTTTTAATGAAGTTAATGAATAATACATCATATCGATCTAAGAAAGGAGCTGATTTTAAGAATAGGGTATCCAATTTTTATAGTGAATCATCTTCAGTACAATTATTATTAAATTTTTATACTGAACTAAGCGCATGAAACTTTTGAAAAATCCATACCTGTTTTTGATTACCATACATGTAGTTATTGGGTTTGCAATTTATGCATTTAGACCTTTTGCAAAGTTTTATTTTGTAGCAAGCATAGGAATTTTTCTTTTTTACTTATTTAAAAATGGGAATAAGAATAATGAAGCATTATATGCCGCAGCTTATGTGACTGGTGCCGAAGTGCTTTTTAGGATGACAGATGCTTCTCCTATTCCTGTATACGAAGCAGGTAAATATGGTGTTATTGGATTTATATTATTAGGCCTTTTTTTTAGTGGAACATCTAGAAAATCTGGTCCATATTGGTTATACTTATTATTATTAATTCCTGGTATTATATATGCTTCTTCTACGCTTGATTATGGTACTGATTTTAGAAAAGCAGTTATTTTTAATTTAAGCGGTCCCTTTTGTTTAGGAATAGCAGCACTATATTGTGTTGATCGTAAAATTACTAGAAAACAATTACAGTATGTCTTATGGTCACTTTTAATGCCTACAGTTGCTATGGGGGTATATTTATTTTTTTATACGCCAGATACTAGAGATATATTATCAGGTACAGGCTCTAATTATGCAGCATCTGGAGGTTTTGGACCTAACCAAGTAGCTACAGCTATAGGAATAGGTATGTTTTGTCTCGTAGTACAGCTATTTATGAATAGTAAAAATGTAATTATGTTGGCTGTTAACTTAGGACTTTTATCGTTGCTAACGTATAGAGGTATTGTTACGTTTTCAAGAGGAGGTGTGCTTACGGCTTTAATTATTAGTGTAGCATTTATCTTGTTTTATTTTAAAGCAGTTAATATTAAAAAGAAAAAACGAATACTAGGTCCTATATTATTTCTCGTACTTACGGCTTCCTTTACGTATCTATTAACCTCTGTAAGAACTTCTGGGCTTATTGATAAAAGATATGCAAATAAAGATGCAGCGGGGCGTATAAAAGAAGATCTAAGTACAGGAAGAAAAGAATTGATATCATCAGAATTGGAAGCTTTTTTTGATAACCCATTAACTGGCATTGGGGTTGGAAAGATTAAAGAATATAGAGAAGAAACTGAAGGAATATCGGCAGCATCTCATAATGAATTGAGTCGTATGTTATCAGAACATGGATTATCTGGCCTTTTAGCACTTATAATTCTAGGTGTTTACCCTTTAATTTATAGGCTAGCAAATAGGCGCAATTTCTTATTTTTCTCTATGCTTGGTTTTTGGTTTTTAACTATAAATCACTCCTCTATGCGTATAGCAGCACCCGCTTTTATTTATTCGTTATGCCTTTTAAATATCGTAAATGAAAAGAAAAAAAGTCCTATACATAGGGAACGCATTAACGCATAAAAACGTTACTGTAACTACGATAGAAACACTTAGTACATCACTACGTGAAGAAGGATATGATGTCATTGTTGTATCATGCATTAAGAATAAAATAGGCCGTTTTTTGGATATGATTTCTGCTGTACGTAAACATAGAAAACATATTGATATCGTGCTGATAGATACCTATAGTACTACAAACTATTGGTATGCAGTATATGTAGCTAAACTCTGTAGATTATATAAAATACCATATATCCCAATCCTTCATGGAGGGAATTTGCCAGAACGTATTAGGAGAAGTGTTTCTAGTGCTAGAAAACTTTTTCAAAATGCATATATAAACATCGCCCCATCTCATTATTTGATGGAAGCTTTTCAAAAAGAAGGATATACAAACATACGTCATATTCCAAATACAATAGATCTTTCTAAATACCCTTTTAAAGAAAGAGAAAGATATACACCTAAACTATTATGGGTACGTTCTTTTGCAACTATCTATAATCCTATGATGGCGCTTCAGGTTTTACAAGAACTTCAAAAAACCTATCCAGAAGCAACATTAACCATGATTGGGCCTAAAAAAGATGAAAGTTTTGATCGTTGTTCCGCTTTCGCGAAAGCGCATAACCTTCCAGTGACATTTACAGGGAAATTATCGAAGGAAGCATGGATCTCACTTGCAGCCTCTCATGATATATTTATAAATACGACCAATTTTGATAATACCCCTGTTAGCATTATAGAAGCAATGGCTTTAGGACTCCCTGTCGTATCAACAAACGTAGGTGGTATTCCGTTTTTAATAAAAGATACACAGAACGGTCTTTTATGTCCGCCAGAAAATATAGGAACTTTTGTAGAAAAACTTATATTATTGATTGATAATACTGATATTGCACGTGAAATATCAGTACAGGCAAGAGAAAGTGTTCAAAATTTTGATTGGAGACTTGTCAAAATTTCTTGGAACGAGGTGCTCTCCTAAAAAAATATAATATCTTTACCCTAACTAACCCCCTTTATGGCACTATTACCAGATATTCATTTTGAAATTTCTGAACGTAAAATCCTTTTGCGTATACTGGATACGTTATTTGTGCTTGCATGTTTACAATTGGTTGGTAATTTTTTTGATTTTGATTACTTTAAAATAAGTCAAGAAAACTGGTTGTGGATTATTTTATTAACCGGGTATCTAAATATCTTCGGGACTGTATTTGAATTATACAACCTACAACAAGCCTCAAAGTTTCAAACCATTCTTAAAAATACAATCCTTACGGTATCTGTAACTGCATTGTTTTATTTATTAACTCCTTTTTATACACCAGAATTACCAGAGAATCGACTCCAAATTATTTACTTTTTCTTAGCCATGACCTTTGGTATATTAGTGTGGAGATGGTTGTATATTACACTTATATCATCCCCACGTTTTTATAAAAGAGTATTAATTGTTGGAGATTCATTTGATATTAAAAAAATCATTAATAATCTTGAAGGAGCAGATCCTAATTATAAAATAGTAGGATATATCAATACAGATAGCTCTAATGGAGTAGGGGAAGTGCCCGAAACAGTAGAAGAATACCCTATAGAAAATTTGACGTTTACGGTGTCTAGAAATGGGATTTCTGAAATTGTAGTAGCAAGTGATTATAGTGATGGTGTCTCTAAACCCCTATATTTACAACTCATAAATTTATTGGAATCTGGTTTTCCTATACGAGAATATATGCAGGTATATGAGGAGATTACACAACGTATTCCTGTACAGTATGTAGATAAAGATTTTTATCGTTACTTTCCTTTTAGTAGAAGTAATCAAAATAAGTTCTATAAGCTATTTCATAGATTATTTGATATTATTATGGCACTCATTGGAATTGCTTTTTTCTTAGTGATTTTTCCATTTATTTTAATAGGAAATTTAATAGGAAATAGAGGGCCAATTTTCTATACACAAAAACGTATAGGTCGTAATGGTTTTGCTTTTAAAATCATAAAGTTACGTACTATGGTGACTGATGCCGAAAAAGATGGGGCAATGTGGGCACAAAAAAATGATACGCGTATTACGCGTTTTGGTAAATTTTTGAGACGTTCTAGAATAGATGAAATTCCACAATTTTTTAATGTCCTTTTTGGAGAAATGAGCGTTATAGGACCAAGACCAGAACGTCCCGTTTTTGTAAGAGAGCTTTCTGAAAAAATTCCTTTTTATGAAACCAGACATGTTGTTAAACCCGGATTAACAGGTTGGGCACAAGTAATGGGGAGTTATGGTAGTTCTACAGACGATGCTTTAGAAAAATTACAGTTTGATTTGTATTATATAAAACGCCGTAACTTATTTATGGATTTAAGTATTGTGCTTAAAACAATAAGTACTGTTGTATTTTACAGAGGTCAATAACATACATTATTGAGTAGTCTCTCTACTTTTCTTTATCACTTTTAACATATAGATGTATCGTATTGCTAGGGCAATAAATAAAGGGATAAGTGCATAGGCAAATCGTTGTACTCCTACTATCCAATGAAACCCCAATAAAGCTAACATAATAATAGAAAGTTTTATATAGGGATATATCCATTTAGGAGGTGTTGCTTTTCTAATAACAAAACTGGCTATGATGTGAAATGGGAATGCCCATAATAAATCGTAATTCCATTTTGTAGTGCTATGTTCTGTACCAAACCATAAAAAGGCTAAGAGAAGTCCTATGATTCCTGTAAACAATAAGATAAGTGTATCTACAAGTCCTAAAGACGTTTCATTTTTATAATCTCTATACGTTATATATACTAAAAGTAAAGAAAGAAGACTTATAATAACAATAGGGCTTACGATAAAAGATTCTTTATAAATATTTTCTTCTTCAGGAATGTGCAATGTTTCCGTTTTTAAAACAAGAGGTCGTTGGATCGTTCCATCCGAAATCTTTGAATTAGCAAAAGCCTCCATTGTATACTCGGGTAAGAAGGCATATTCTTTTTTTGTTGCAAGTTTATCTGTTACAGAACCTATAGCTACATCCATTCCTAGCATTCCCCATGTATTCCAATGCACATTGTGGCGTATGAGGTCTCTATGGGTAAATCCTTCTGGAAAACTACTATAATCAATTGTAAGCTGCTCATCAATTACTTTTTCTAATCCATCTACAGGTCGTGTTGCGCAATTATCATAAAAGAAATCATATTGATATGATCTGTTTTTCGGACTTGCATTTTTTTTAAGGAATTCAAAAAAGGTGGTTTTCTCTTGATAATTTAAGGATAGCGTTTGAGATTTTACCCAACGTCGCTGCTCTTTATATCCATCAATGAAATCTTCATATTTTGTTACTGCTAGGATGTATAGTAACTTTCCCCTAGCAAATTTTGTGTAAAAATTGGGAGTGTCAAAATCAAAATACCCATAATTAAAAACCCAATCGATATCAATAGCATCATCGTGTACTCGTATAGCTGTATGTCCAAAAGAGTCATATAGATCGGGACCAGGACCTATGGTAATAATACTTATTTCTGCATCTTCAGAAAGTCGTTTAAACTGATTTTGAGCTTGAAGGTTCGTTGTGAAAACACATGCTAAAACAAGAATAATAGCGATTACAGATAGCTTTTTAATCATGAGGTAAAGATAGGAAGCAAAAATAAATTAGCAATAGGTCTATTCATAATGTATTTATAAAAATAAAAGCCGAGTGATGAGCTCGGCTTTTACAAATGATAATTTAATGTGTACTACTTAAACGGCGGGTACAATACGCACAGGTACAACCCACTCCTCTCCAGTTTTTAGTGTGTTTAATTTTTTGTAATTAAGTCTACTTTTAATAAAAGCATCTACACTTTCGTTTTTTGTGTCTACATTAATAACAACAAGTTCTTTTTTGTCATTCACCATAAAAGTCACTTTTGCTTTAATGTCTTCATTAATCTCCATTTCTGGATTTTTAAGCAATTCTGCAATTTGAGTAGTAACATCTACTTTTTTTTCTTCAACTTTAGGAGTTGAGTTGTTTGCAAATACGGTTGTTCCTGCTGCTAATAAAATAGCTACTACATACATTTTTAGATTTTTCATAATTGTTCGTTTTTAAAGATTAAAAGATTGATATACCAAAGAGACGAACATTTCTTGTATTTCGTTACATAGTCATGCGTAGTTTAACCATTGTTTAACGATTATTAACGGTGGTTAACGTTCGGGTAATTGTTTAATAACGCTTTCGCGAAAGCGTATAAAGCATCTTTTTAAAAGAATACATAAATAGTTATATGATTGATACTAAAATGCTTAAAAACAAAAAGCTCTTTCAACGTATTACGCTAAAAGAGCTTTTATTCTTATTGTTAAGGTAGTTTATGCTAAAACCGCCTGAACTTTATCTGCAGCCTCTTGGAATTCTACAGCACTTTGTACATCAAGACCACTATTATCTATTAATTCTTTTGCAATATCTGCATTTGTTCCTTGTAAACGAACAATGATAGGTACTTCTATATTCCCCATGTTTTTGTATGCATCTACAATACCTTGCGCAACACGATCACAACGTACAATACCTCCAAATATATTTACAAGAATTGCTTTTACGTTTGGATCTTTAAGGATTAGATCAAATGCTATTTCAACACGTTCTGCATCTGCAGTACCTCCTACGTCAAGGAAGTTTGCAGGCTCTCCTCCAGCTTGTTTGATAAGATCCATTGTTGCCATAGCAAGTCCGGCTCCGTTTACCATACATCCTACATTTCCATCTAAATCAACATAGTTAAGACCTACAGCTTTAGCTTCTACTTCTACTGCATTTTCTTCACGCTCATCACGTAATGCTGCAAGATCTTTATGACGGAAAAGTGCATTTTCATCTAAAGATACTTTAGAATCGACAGCCATTATTTTATCATCACTCGTTTTAAGAACAGGGTTGATTTCAAATAATGAACTATCTGTAGAAACATATGCCTTATATAAAGAAGCAACAAATTTTGTCATTTCTTTAAAAGCAGTACCACTTAATCCTAAATTGAAAGCAATTTTACGGGTTTGAAATGGTAATAATCCTGTAGCAGGATTTATTTCTTCAGTAAAGATAAGATGCGGTGTCTCTTCTGCAACCGTTTCTATATCCATACCACCTTCTGTAGAATACATAATCATATTACGACCTGTACTTCTATTTAAAAGGACAGACATATAATATTCTTCTGGTTCATTATCTCCTGGATAGTATACATCTTCAGCAATTAGTACTTGGTGTACTTTTTTTCCTTCTGCACTTGTTTGCGGAGTCACAAGATTCATTCCTATGATTTGACCAGCAATTTCTTCTACTTGTTCAAGACTTTTGGCAAGTTTTACACCACCACCTTTACCACGGCCACCGGCGTGAACTTGTGCTTTTATAACGTGCCAACCTGTTCCAGTTTCTTCAGTAAGTTTTTTTGCAGCAGCAACAGCCTCTGCAGGTGTAGTGGCAACAATACCTCTTTGGATACGTACGCCAAAACTAGCTAACATTTCTTTTCCTTGATACTCGTGTAGATTCATAATACCTTTTTATATGGTGCTTTATTTATGCTGTGCAAAAGTAACAAAAGCGCTACGGGAGCACAATAGTTTTTAGATTAAAATTAAATGATATGTCTAAGTATTTGTAGAAAGCTTACTAATCATACGATTTCAGCGCTTAAACCAGCCTGTAAAAGTTTAGAACATCTTGGTTTAAGATCATCATAGTCTCCTGTTTTTACAGTACATTTTCCTTTGTAATGTACAATTAAGGAGCATTGGTGTGCTTGTTCTTCCGTATGGTCGCAAGCTCCTATAAGACAGTTAATAACATGATCAAATGTATTTACTTCATCATTGTATAATACAATCTCATGCTGCTTTTGTTCTTCTGTGAGGACGTCTACGTCTTCTTGGTATTTTTCTTTTGTACTCATGAGAGTAAACTTTTTGAATAGAAATTTACAAAATAAATTGCTTATTACTTATAATAGTAATGTTTTATAACATAAAATTTAAGAAGTTCTTTTTTCAAATTTACAAGCTACCCAATTATTACGTTCATAGTTACCAACGAAATAAAGTCCGTTTTCATTGCATTTTTCTGTAATTAAAGCAATGTCTTCAGTATAAAAACCACTTAACAGTAAAATACCACCCGAAGAAAGACAAGCAGCATATGTAGCAATGTCTTGTAATAAGATGTTCCTGTTAATATTAGCAATTACTAAATCATAGGCTTTGTCTTTCAGTAAAGAGGCATCGCCTTCATATACTGTTATATGCTTACGGTTATTTCTCTCTGCATTTTCTATAGAATTAAGATAACACCAATTATCAATATCAATAGCATCTATAGGATGAGCCCCTTTCATTTCGGCTAGGATGGCAAGTACTCCAGTACCACAACCCATATCCAAGGTCTTTTTATCTGTGATATCAAGTTTTAAAAGATGCTTTATCATCATATGAGTAGTCTCATGATGACCTGTGCCAAATGACATTTTTGGCTCAATAACAATATCAAACTCTACGTCTGTTTTTTCATGAAAAGGAGCGCGTACAGCACAGCGTCCATCTACTTCAATAGGGTCGAAGTTTTTTTCCCATTCTTCATTCCAATTTACCTGTTCAATTTCTTGAGCAGTATATGAAATTTCAAATTCGTCAGATTTTAAAATTTGAATATCAGTGAGTAAATGTTCAAAATCTAAAGGTGTATTATTCGGAAAAGCTTCTTCTTTTTGAATATAGGCAATTACGCCCGTTTCGGTTTCTGTAAAACTTTCAAAACCAGCATAGCCTAATTCAGCTATTAAAATTTCGGTAGCAGGAACAGTAGGTTGTATTGTAAACGTATATCCTAGATATATGGGTGTCATTCTTTAATTTCTTTGCAGTTATAAGACGTGTTTGAATCAATTTTTAGTAAAATTTCTCCATTTTCGTCCGGCAAAAGTACAGTTTCATTTTCAATTAAGATTTCATTTTTTGCAGTAAAATCTACAGAAACACTATCCGTGAATTTTTGATTTTTGATTTTTAATTTATAAGGAGCTTGTAGTTTAAAGTTCCAACGACTAAAGTTTTGATTTTCAATAACAGTATATAATTCTAGTTGTAACATGTTATAACTCATTTTTACTGCACGGCCAGTATGTAAACTACCAGCACCATACATTCCTTTAAATGGGGCATTTGCTTTTATGTGATCTATATTGGTTGCTGTTAATTTTATAATGCTATTCACTTCATCTACAGATAAACAAGGGTTAATAGAAAACATAAGCCCTATAGTCCCAGTTACTAATGGAGCAGCGGGGGATGTTTTTTCAACTTTGTTATATAGAATTTCCCCATCTTCTAAATACTTATTATATCTAAATATAAAGTTGCCAGGTGCGAGAATATCTACCTGTGGGTCTAGATTATTTGTAGAAGCTTGAAAAATAAATTGCTCTCCATTGATGTCATTTTTTTTAAAACCTACAGTTCTTCCCACATAATATTTTAAACCTATCGCATATGTATTTCCTTTTTCACTGGTATGTAATGTTTCTGTGATATCATCAAATCTATGCTGTATGCTTCCCACAGAAATAACATGTTCATAAGCGCCTGGGTATCTAGGAGCTTTTCCTTTCGTTTTGTTAAATGATGCATTATGCGGTACAGAAACAATCACAGTACCGTTATCTCTCATCTCATTAATGGCTTCTTGGGCTGTTTCATAATAACGAGTACTACCCCAACTACAATTAATTACTTTTGCGCCTGCTCTAGATAATTCTAATAATTGATTTAAAAATTTAAAATCTCCATATGTAGTTGTATAAACACTACAATTGTAGCAGATTCCCGTACTGCCATAACCATTATCTCCTTGCCCAACGGCAGTTTCTGCGATAGCAATTCCATGACCTTTAGAATAGGAGCTTTTTTTAAACACTTTAATTTTTCCTTTAAACTCTGGGTTTTCGGGATCAACATATCCATCAGAAATACCTACAATGATATCTCTACTACCCGTTGTGTAATACCACGCTTCAGGAACGCCTAGAAAGTCATAATAATCTAAATACGCCTGTATTCCTTGATTACTTCCTGTTGTACTTGTTGTTCCATAATCGTTAGGTTCATATATCTTTATGGTTTCTGGTAATAGGCTTTCGCCAAATTCAAAAATGTCTGACACCTCTTCTAATAATGCTTTCTGGAAATTAGGACTAGTGGCAATGACAAAATATGTGCGCTTTAACTTATCTCGATCTGCATATTTAAACCCTTTTCTAAATACTTTCACTTGGTATTTTTTAAAAAGAGATTTTAGTTTTTGATGATCTCCTGTATAGGACACAATAGAATCTTTTGTAACAACAGGTATTTCAATATCTTCATCTATAGCTCGGATGTAAAAACGATCTTCTTGCGCATAGATAGCCGAGGAGCATAGTATTCCAAAAATGATATAAAGGTATATAGTTTTCACAAGCTTATCCTTTTATAACTTCTTGAATATGCTTGATTTGCTGTTGAAGATCATCATATTGTTCTTGTAGTTTTTCAACTTGATGTTCTTTTTCAATAAGATGTAAGGTGAGTTCTTCTATTTTTTTTAGAAGTAATGTATTCATCTGTCCTAATTCAATACCATTTTTTTGAACTTCTTCCGTAGTAGGAACTTCAGGTAAGTGGCCATAGGTATTGATGTATTTTTCTATTTCGCGTAAGCGCATTAAATCATATCCATCTTCAAACACATAATCTGCCCATTCTTTAAGATCTAGTTTTGCAGATTTAGCATGGATTTGTCCATTTACTTCCAGTTTATCTGTTGGATCTTTTTTGCCAATTCCTACATATCCATCTTTTGTGATATATACAGCATTTTGCTCTTTAGTATTTTCAAGAAGTGTAAGAGAACCATCTGTATTGGTAATTACTTGTTGCGCTTGGCAAGAGAAGCAAATGCTAATACAAAGAAAAAGGAGTAAATAAGAAACTTTCATCTATTTAAAAATTTTTATTAGAAATGAAGTAAATAAAAATTTTCTGCTTAGATCAACCGCTTTGCTTTCGCATAAAAAATTTAATTGTTTCGATAGGCAAGCAAAAAATTAATTTTGTTTATGCTCATTTCATAGTCTATAGTTATAGACCTAAGGTATAAAAATACTATGAAAGTTGCTTTAAAATATATGTAAGTGCTTTATTGGCACCGACAAAAGGCTGAAAAATCCGATGTCTGGCTCGAAATTAGAATTCAGTTTCGTATAAATGTATTATGACCTATTGTGCATTTTGAGTAATTTCATCGATTTTTTCCCTAACCCTAAAGGGAATATCGACGAAATTTTTAGTTCTTCCTTTAGGATTGAGGTAAAAACTAAAAATTTCACTAGAAAATTAGAGTGATGAACATCTAAATGCACAACGGGTTGTTATAGACGTATCTCAAGGGAGTTTACTAGAAAGCATTTACGATTTCAAAAAAGTCATCTGCTTTTAAAGAAGCACCACCAATAAGGCCACCATCAACATCTGGCTTTGAGAAAATTTCTTTTGCATTTCCTGGTTTTACAGAACCTCCATATAATATAGAGACTTGATCTGCAGTCGTTGCATCATAAGAATCTTTTACTGTTTTTCGTATAAATGCATGCATTTCTTGTGCTTGTTCTGGAGATGCTGTCTCTCCAGTTCCTATAGCCCAAACAGGTTCATATGCTAATACGATATGTGACCATTGTGCCGAAGTAAGGTGAAAAATTGCATTTTTAAGTTGGCTTTCTACCACATCAAAATGCTTTCCAGATTTACGATCTTCCAGTTCTTCTCCAAAACAAAAAATAACAGTAAATCCATGCGCTATGGCCGTTGTGACTTTTTGAGTAAGTAATGCATCATCTTCATGGAAGTAAGCACGACGCTCACTATGTCCTAAAATGACTGTGTTTACACCAATGCTATCAATCATACTAGCTGATATTTCACCAGTGTATGCGCCACTTTCTGCTTGATGCATATTTTGAGCTGCTACTTGTATCTCACTGTCTTGTAATGTAGTCACAGCCGCATGTAAATTAATGGATGTAGGGGCTACAATTACTTGAGCATCTCCTGTGTTTTTCTTTTCTTTAAGCGCAGTCAGTAAAGCTTGCGTTTCAGAAAGATTTTTATTCATTTTCCAGTTTCCAGCGACAATATGTTTTCTAGACATGTAAGATGTGTTTTTATTAGTGAAACACTATTTTGAAAAGTTGTATAACAACGTATTCAAAATAGTTAGTTGAACTAACCCCGCTTTTTCAGCGGGGTCCTTGGTTGAAGATTTTTTATCTTCAAGTACAAAAATATCAATAAGATTGATAATCTTCTTATAAAATAGAAGAAGAAATGTATTATTGTGAATGTCTCAATAGGGAAGACTTGCAGCTATTGATACGTGAAAAAAAAGATGTTTTTCTGTATTTCATTGCATAAAATGTAACAAAAGAGAAAAAAGTAATTAGCGTCTGGATAATTTAAAGACCCTCCAAAGAATATAGATGGCTGTTGTCTGTAAAAGTGTGTTAACTAATATTAATATACCTATAAATGAAGAGGAACCATTAACATAGTATGGGTAATCTTTACTTATAAAATATAATGGGATAGAAGTAATAAAGTTTAAAATAGAAACAATAAGCGTATTAGATGATATTTGGTATGTGAGATTAGCAATAAAAGAAATCACTAAGTCAAATATAAGAATAGAAAAGAAGAATTTAATAAACATTTTCATACGCTAATGTGAAATGAGTTTGCAATTATGACAAACGTATTTTTGGGTCTAACCATCCATAAATCAGGTCTACAAAAATATTAATAACAATAAATAGTGTAGCAATCACAATTACAGCACCCATAATAATAGGTAAGTCTAACGTATTAAGTGCATCTACAATTTCTTTTCCTAATCCATTCCAACCAAAAATATATTCTACAAATACCGCTCCAGCAAGCATAGATGCAAACCAACCTGAAACAGCAGTAACTACTGGATTCAATGCATTTTTTAAAGCATGTTTTCGTATAATTTGAAAGTTACTTAATCCTTTAGCCTTGGCCGTTCGAATGTATTCTTGATTATATACTTCTAATAAAGAATTACGCATGAGTTGTATCACCACAGCAAGCGGTCGTATTCCTAATACAAAAGCAGGAAGGATCAAATTTTTCCATTGTATCGTGATATGCTCCCCAAAATCATCCATAGCATAAAGGCTTCCTGTCATATTCAAATTGGTATACTTATGAAGTACAAAACCAAAAAGCCATGCAAATAGAATGGCACTAAAAAAACTAGGAACACTCATCCCTAGCGTACTTATAATTTGAATGGTTCTATCCACCCAAGTATCTCGCATCTGCGCTGAGATAATGCCAAATAAGATCCCTAGAATGATGGCAATACTAATGGCACTTATAGCTAATACAAACGTATTAGGTAAGGTTTCTCCAATTACTTCGGTAACACGTTTTCCTGTCTTTTGAAAACTTTCGCGTAAATAAGGTGTTTTTAGCGCTACCGTTGTTTCAGCTATAGAAAATAAAGAAATAGCATTATATTTTCCGGTACTTAAATGGGTGTAATTATGTTGTTCACTTGCGTGAAAAGATATAGGTGAGAGGTCGTTGATATAGTATAAATACTGCTTGTATAGTGGCTTGTCAAAACCATACTTAGCCCTTACAATGGCAAGTTGCTCTGGATCTTCATTTTGATCAAGCATCATACGTGCAGGATCTCCTGGTAATACATTAAATAAAAGAAATATGACAGTAACTACTCCTATGAGTGTTCCTATGGCATATCCTAATTTTTTTATAATGTATGAGATCATTCGTGGTCTTTAATAGAAGCAAGTCTTAGTGCTTCTGCTTCTTCAAGAGTGATGTTTTTATATTCAAAATCTTCTCCAAAAAGACTCTTCGCATATACTTCTACAGTAGTCGTAAAACCAGCTTCTTCTCTACGTTTATTTACTTCTTCTGGGTTTTCTATAGGCCAGATAAAAGGCGTTCCATTATTATAGGTCATTCCTTGAGAGCCATATATTTGATGTTTGCCTTCACCCATTAAATACCTGTCTTCCATCATAGCAACTAAAGCAAATGGAAGTTCGCCAGCTTTTCCGGCTTTTTTCATTAGATCAAGATACTCAGGAATCTTGTTAGAATGTTGAATTACAGACCAAGCAGCTGTATTGGTAGGAGTACCTACTAAAGATTTACCAGGATATATTCCTTTTTTTAAAATAGATTCTATTTTTTTAAGATTACTCGTATCCAAAGCAATTTGACGTTTCCATAAATCACCAGAATAATCAGCATAATCTAATCCCATAGATTCACCAAGAGCTTTCCGTTCTGGACCTTCAGGAACTTGCATAAGTTTACGATACTTCTGGTCTAATACAGCAATACTATCTAATTGAAATTTTAAATTGAAATTTAAGTCAGGTTTGGCAGTAGGTAATGAATTTAAAATAAGGTCTTCAGCATCATTATAATGCAGCTTCTGAAGAATAGTGGCTTTGTTCATACTTACAATTCCCGGACTTGCACGAACAATCGTTTTTAATGTTGTCTCATCTGTATAATAAAAGTCAAATGGAAGTTTATAATCTCTCACAAACGCTTCATGCACACTTGGACTTGAGGAAGTAAGTCCAATAACAGTATATCCTTTTCGAATGGCTTCTTCTGTTACTTTCTTAATGTTATAATACCCTTCTCGTTCTGTTTTGTCAATATTATAAGCAACAATAACGATAAGATTCTCTTTTTCTAAGAACGTTGTTGTAAAGTTTTGATCCCCTTTTTCTATAGTGAAATCATGCACTGGAGGCGTGTAGCCTTCCTGTACGAGTTCTGTTTCATACCCTATAAATTCTCCATCTACTTGAGGATATCCACCAGAGGTAGTTACTATCTTTTCTTTTCCATTGATATTAAATTTCCAATGATAGTCAAAGACTGCCTCAGGAGCACCTTCAGGAATCTCCATATTCTCGGCAATATTAGAACCCTCTTTATACGCTCTAAAATCTAACCAAGGCAAATGCATTAATACATAATATCCAAAACACATACACGCAGCAAAAGATAAAAATACAATACTATTTTGTATAATATTATTTTTAAAGATAGGCTGTATATGTTTCTGGAACACTAATAAGAATAAAATAAATACTAAAAGTATAAGATCTTTTATGAATGATTCCCAAGGAACTAGTGGGATAGCATCTCCAAAGCATCCACAATCTGTTACTTTATTAAAATAGGCTGAGTAGAAAGTAAGAAACGTGAAAAATACAATCATGGCCAATAGTAGCCATAAGGTTATCTTTTTACGGTACCCTATAAGTAATGCAATACCTAATACTACTTCTACAATCACAAGGATTATAGAGATAAGAAGTGCATAAGGAGATAAAAACTCTAAGTTTAAGACTTCAGGAGCAAAATATTCTTGAAGTTTATATGAAAACCCTAAAGGGTCATTTAGTTTTATAAATCCGCTAAAAATAAAAAGGGCGCCTACTAAAAAACGTGCTATGTCTACTAATGGTTTCATTTTTATGACTGTTTTATACGCTTTCGCGAAAGCGGATGATTATTAAATTACAAAGTATTTGATAGCTATCCTTCCAAATGAATTAAAGCAAACACTGCATAATTAATCATATCTTGATAATTGGCATCAATTCCTTCTGAAACTAATGTTTTACCTTGATTGTCTTCTATTTGTTTAACGCGTAATAATTTTTGAAGAATAAGATCTGTGAGCGAACTCACCCTCATATCTCTCCATGCTTCTCCATAATCATGATTCTTATCTTCCATCAGGGATTTTGTGATAGCCACTTTTTGGTCATATGCTTTAATAGCTTCTTTCAACTCAAGATCGGGTTGCTCTACGACTCCCATGTCTAACTGGATAAGTGCCATGACAGAATAATTGATAATACCAATAAATTCTGAAACCTGTCCTTCATCTACTTTTTGCACTTCGTTTTCTTGCAAACCACGAATACGCTGTGCTTTAATAAAAATCTGATCTGTAAGTGATGGTAGTCGTAAAATACGCCACGCACTTCCATAATCTTTCATTTTATTTATATAGAGATTTCGACATTTTGTAATGGCGTTATCGTACTGTGTTGAGGTATTACTCATAAATGGATATAGAATTTGCGTAAATTTCGCTTAAAATTCGTAATATAAAAAATGGGGTTGTAAGTTTGTTTCAAACAAGTATTCACAACCCTATAATCAAGGTGTTGTAAAAATACGTATTGTAGTTGATCTATGTATATAAATTGTAAAGGAAAACTAATTGATCTGTCTATCCCTAAGGTAATGGGTATTGTAAATCTTACACCAGATTCCTTTTACGATGGTGGGAAGTATAAAGATATAGATGCAGTGCTTTTGCAGGTGGGAAAAATGCTAGAAGAGGGTACAACTTTTATAGATATGGGCGCTTATAGCTCTAGACCTGATGCTACCGATATTAGTATAGAAGAAGAAGAAAGACGATTAATACCGATACTACAAGAAGTGCTAACAAACTATCCAGAAGCTTTAATTTCTGTAGATACATTTCGATCAAATGTTGCGAAAAAGGCTATTCATGCAGGTGCTTGTATGGTAAACGATATAAGTGCAGGAATGCTAGATAAGAATATGATGAATGTAGTGGGAGAGTTAAGAGTCCCTTATGTATTAATGCATATGCGCGGCACACCTCAAACTATGAAGACCTTAACTGGTTATGAGGATATTATAAAGGAATTATCTCTCTATTTTAGTGAACGATTGGCATGTGCGAGGCATTGTAAAATTCATGATTTAATTATTGATCCAGGTTTTGGTTTTGCCAAAACAATAGAACAGAATTTTAAACTCCTTAAGGAGATGGATGTTTTAAAAGAATTAGGAGTGCCATTACTAGCAGGATTATCTCGCAAGTCGATGATTTATAAAACACTAGATGGTAATCCTTCCACTTCTTTAAATGGCACAACAGCACTACATATGATTGCATTACAAAATGGAGCTTCTATACTACGTGTTCACGATGTTAAAGAAGCTGTAGAGTGTGTGAAACTTCATAAATTATTCATGTGATTTAGTGCAAATGTGATAAAAAATAACTTTTTGGTCATTATATGTTATATAGATAACTTTTTAACACATACATACCAATTCTATTTTTTAAACGTTTGGACATACAAAGCAGCGCGATTTTAACAGAATTTTGACAAAAAATCCCTATTTTTCGCCCTAATAAACCTATTTATGATGAAAATCCTACGCGAAGGCCTTATTTTAGTTTGCTTAATTTTATGTTTTACAAATAGTTATGGTCAAGGACCTGGTTCGTTATTTGTAGATGCAGGTCCAGATCAAAACATAGATTGTGGAGCAGGTAATACTGCAACAATTACAGCAGATTTTCTAGAAACATTTGAAACGATTAGTGAAAACTATGAAGTTACATCTATTCCTTATAATCCTCCTTTTGCATTTGATGGTCTAGCAAATGCATTAAACCCTAATATTGATGATGCATGGTCTGGAGTAGATAACCTTCCTTTTGATTTTTGCTTTTTTGGAAATATAGAAACACAATTTCAAGTAGGTTCTAATGGTGTACTTCGTTTTGATGTAGATCCTGGCGATACTACAAATGCTTTTGGTTTTACAGAAGATTTACCTAATAATACAAACCCTACATTAGGGGAAGCAAATATTTTTACCCCAGTTCATGATATAGACCCTTCTGTTGGTAATGCTGAGGAAATAGGATATGAAGTTTTAGGAACATTTCCAAATAGAGTATTAGTAGTTTCCTTTTTTAACGTACCATATTTTAGTTGTAATAATATCACGGCAACACATATGGCCGTATTCTATGAATTTTCTAATGTAATAGAAATATATATACAAGATAAGCCAGTTTGTACAGCTTGGAATGGTGGAGCAGCAGCTGTTGGAATTCAAAATGATGCTGGTAATAGTGCTTTTGTTCCTCCAGGAAGGAATACGTCAGATTCTCCATGGACAACCACCAATGAAGCATGGCAATTTTCACCTATTGGATTAGAAACATATGTTTTTGAATGGTTAGATGATACAGGTGCCGTTATTGGAACAGATGCATCTATAGATGTTCCTAGTGGTACTTATACAGCTCGTGTAACATATACCAACTGTAATGGGGATGAGGTTATCCTTACTGATGATGTAGAAATAACACAGAGTGCTCCCTTTAATCCAGATTTAGGACCCGATCAAGATGTTTGCGATGGTACAACAGTAATTCTTAATGGTGATGTAGGTGTAGCCGCAACATATCAGTGGTTTCTTAATGGAGTTCCAGAAGTAGGAGAAACAAATCCTACATACACAGCCGATACGCCTGGAAGTAACACATATACTGTAGAAGTTACAGATCCATCAGATCCTACTTGTACAATTACAGATGATGTGGTAGTATCATTCTTTGAAGTCCCTGTACCTGTTTCACCAGGAGACCAAAATGCTTGTGATGATGTGAATGGCGATGGCTCTGAAGATTTCAATTTAGATATTTTGATACCGACTATTCTTAATGGTTTAGACCCTATGGAATTTTCAGTAACATTCCATTTAAGTTTAATGGAAGCAGAAAATGGTACAGGAGTTCTTATGGGAACAGATGCATTTAATGCTGCAAATGGTACAACAATATTTGTTAGGGTCGAAAATAATGGATTAACGGATTGTTTTGGAACAGTTATGTTTGATCTTAATGTTTTTGAAACACCAGAAGCAGTGATGCCAGATAATATTAATATCTGTGATAATGATCAAGATGGAAACCCAACAAATGGTTTTGCACAGTTTGATTTAACACAAAATGAGGCTACCATTTTTAATGGGCAAGATCCTACACAATTTATGTTGACATTTCATACGTCACTTATAGGTGCTAATGATGGAACTATAGATTTGATAGCAAATCCCACTGCGTATACAAATGGTGTTGTAAATCAGGAAGAAATTTTTGTACGTGTAGAGAATAATACTTTTACAGATTGTTTTTCTGTAACTAGCTTTTTTATAACTGTAGATCCATTACCAATTATTAATGTAGTAGCAGCACTTGAAGCTTGTGATGATGGTATTAACCCTAGTGATGGCATTGCTGAATCTTTTGATACCTCAGGAATAGAAGCTGCATTACTTGGCGGACAAACAGATATTACGATTACCTATGTAGATGGTAATAATGTGATGTTACCAACACCATTACCAAATCCACTATCAAACACGGTTTTATTTACAGAAACAATTACGGCTACATTAACTAATACAATTACTGGGTGTCAGTCTACAAATACATTTGATCTAATTGTAAATCCAAATCCAGTAGCAAATGCATTGCCAGATTTAATGAATATAGGTGGATGTGATGATGATGGTTTTGGTCTTTTTGATACATCAATGGTTCAAGCAACGGTTATAGGTACTCAGACAGGAGTTTCTGTAGAATACGTAGACGGAAATGGTATTCCATTATCAAGCCCTTTACCAAATCCTCTTGCAAATAGCATTGTTGAGTTAGAAACTATTACAGTTACAGTGATAAATGATGTTACTGGATGTTCTACGAGTACTACCTTTGATCTTATCGTCAACGTGAATCCAACAACGGTAACTCCTACGACTTTAGAGGTTTGTGATGATGATGGCACCCCAGATGGAGTCACTATCATAAATCTTACCGTTAAAAATGCTGAAATCACTGGAGGGTTTAATCCAAATGTATCGGTGAGTTATCACCTTACTCAAGCAGGTGCCAATATCGATGATGCCTCGATTCCAGATCCAACAGCTTTCACAAATACATTACCAAACCCACAGATTGTATTTGCTAGAGTTACTAATAATATAACAGGTTGTTTTTCAACCGAGCCATTAGCTGTAGAAGTATTTTTACTTCCAGTTCCAACTATTCCTGCAGATTTAGAGGTTTGTGATATAGATAATGATGGAATATTTGATGCCTTTTCATTATCTGATGTAGATGCAGAGATTACAGGTGGAGATGCCACTCTTACGGTGGTGTATTATTTTACCGAAGCCGATGCAAACAATGCTCCTGTAGATGGAGAGATTGATAATATGACCTACATTAATGTGAATGATCCATTCTTTCAAACGGTATATGCTCGTGTGTTTAATACTGCAGGTTGTTTTGCTGTAGTTCCATTAAACTTAGTGATTCTTAACACACCTATGCCTAATGATATGCCTGATGACTATGAGCTTTGTGATGATATAGCCAGTGGTAGTGATACCGATGGTCTTTCGATCTTTGATTTAACCACACAAGAGGCTCAGATATTAGATGGTTTGGATCCCGCAATCTTTACAGTTACATGGTTTGTAAATCAAGCTGCTGTAGATGCGAATGTTCCTATTGGAGATCCAATGAATTACCCCAGTAATACCAATACAGTAATTGCTGTTGTGACAGATATCGCACAGAGTACGACTACCTTCTGTAGTGCCCAAGTAGATCTTAATTTAGTGGTAAACCCACTTCCAACTCCAGTACAACCGGCTATTTTTGAACTTTGTGATGATATAGAGAGTGGTAGTGATATCGATGAGTTGTCTACTTTTGATTTACGTAGTCGTGATGATGAGATCACTGGAGGGAATGCTGATTGGATTGTGAGCTATCATTTAACTGAAGCTGATGCCGATGCTGGTATGCCAAGCCTTGCTGATATGTATCAGAATGTAGATCCAGCTTCTCAAACGGTTTGGGTTCGAGTGGAAGATGCTGCCACAGGATGTCATGAGGTTATTACCATCACTTTAGTGGTTAATCAATTACCATCCCCAACGATGATAGCCCCTGTAGAAGCGTGTGATGATGATTTTGATGGGATTGCTGTATTTGATCTTACCTCAGATGAAATTTCTGGAGCCATCATCAATGGAGAGACTAATTTTTCATTGAGTTTCCATGAGACTTTAGCTGCGGCAGAGTTAGGAGCTCCAGCCATTCCAGATCCTGCAAACTATAACAGTGGCACCACTACGATTTATGTACGTGCTACCGATACCGATCCAGCCACAAGCACAGAATGTTTTAGAGTTATAACACTTGACTTGGTTGTAAATCCTATTCCAGAGATCGCTTTACCGATACCAGATCTTACTTTATGTAATGATGGTAGTGATCAAGCAATCTTTGATCTTACTGATAATGAAGCAAATATTATTGGTTTACTTGATCCTACACTTTACACCTTGAGCTATCATGAGTCAGAGATGAATGCAGAAGACAATATGCTTCCTATTGGTGATCCTGAGAATTATTTAGTTGTAGCCCCTGGTACTACAGTATGGGTTCGTTTAGAAGATAATGTAACGGGATGTGCCTCTGTTGCTCCGTTTGAAGTTGTGATTGCACCGATTCCTGTTTTTACAGCCCCACCAGCAACATTGGAGGCCTGTGATACCGAAGGGGTTGATGTTGGGACAGATGTTGATGGGATCACCCTATTTGATTTAACCTCATTAGATGATGGGATTACCGCAGGGGATGTGACACTAGAGGTGATCTATTATGAATCACAAGCAGATTTAGATGCTGGACTTGCAATTCCTAATCCAGATATGTATGTAAATACAACAACCCCACAGACGATATTCATTCAGATCAGTAGTACTGCTGCTGGAATGTGTATGGCTCAGACGACGATTGATTTGGTGGTAAACCCATTACCATTTATCGCAGAGCCATTACCAGCGAGTGTTGCCTGTGATGATGACAATGATGGATTTGGGGTATTTAATCTTCAAGAGTATTCAGATGATATTTTAGCAGGATTAACGGACGTTGTTTTACGTTTTTATGAAACCTTTGATAATGCACAGAATGATAATACGGCTGAGCAGATAGACATCACTGTTCCTTATGATAACATCACAGGAATGGCAGAATTATACATCCTAGCAGAGAATACCGTTACAGGATGTACCAAGATTTATAGTTTTGAGCTTTTAGTCTTCCCAATGCCTGATCTTCCATTAGAGATTGATGACTTACGTGAATGTGATGAGGATAGTGATGGATTTGCCACGTTTAATTTAACTAGTCAAGAGCCAGCGATTTTAGTAAATATCCCTGTAGTCGATCAAGGGAATTTTATAGTGACTTATCACAACAGTGAGATGGATGCACTCGATGGAGTAAATGCGATCCCTACTCCTGATATGTATGTGAATCAGGTAGCAGGTATGATAGAGACGATCTATGTACGCGTAGAAACTAATGATGGAACACCAAATAACTGTCCATCATTTATAGAATTTGATATAGAGGTAGTGACTCCTCCGGTGATTAACCCAACAGGAGCTGATCTTAATATGACTGTTTGTAATGATGATGGAGTAGATGTTGACCCACTCGGGACCTTTGAGTTTGATTTAACAATGTTTGAAGACTTAATTACCGATGGTGATGATTTATTAAATGTAGTGTATTATGCCTCACAAGCTGATTTAGATGCTGGTATTGCGATTGCAAACCCAGAGGCGTACACCAATGTGATCAACTCACAAACGATTCAATTTTTAGTAAGCCCATTTGATCTTCCAGATTGTTCAAGTCAAGGATCTTTTGAGCTAGAGGTATTACCTCTTCCAAGTCCACAGACGCCAACTGAAGCTGTAGCGCTTTGTGATGATGATCAAAGTGGTAGTGATATTGATGGTATTGTAGAATTTGATCTTACATCAACGGTTGCATTTATCACAGGCGGAGAGACGGTTGATATCAATATTTTTGATAGTCTAGCCAATGCAGAGGAGACACCAGTGAATGTAGCTAATGTTGTTACCACAGTAGGTGGTGGCGGTGAGATTTTGTATACCAATACAACCCCTGGAGGTCAAACCTTATATGCCCGTGTAGATAGTACCGTGAGTATTATAGATGGTGTTGCTTGTTTTGTAATTGTTCCATTTGATGTAGTGGTGAATCCATTACCTGTTTTATCACAGGATACTGTTTTTGAGTATACCTTCTGTGAGGAGTTTGATGGAGATGATACCATGGGGGATGTAGACCTTACTACTTTAGCTGATGATGCTGGGTTCTTACTAGCGCCACAGGTGACTACTGATTTTAATATCTCCTATCACGAAACAGCTGTAGAGGCAGAGAATAATGCCAATCCAATAGATCAATCAGTATTGTTTACAGTAACAGATGGGGATGAAATTTTCTTTAGAATAGAGAATATAACTACGGGATGTATTTCCTTGAGTAGTGTGATCTTTACCGTAGAGACGCGTCCACTGGCCAATGATGTGAGTGATATTGTACAATGTGCTGATGATCCTGGGATCAACGGGATTCCAGTTCAGGATGCTTCTACCTTTGATTTAACCCAACAGAATGCTGTGATTACAGGAGGTGAGCCATCGACATCGGTGGTGTATTACACTTCATTAGAAGATGCACAGAACATGGAGAATGAAATACCGAATCCATCGGCATATGTAAATACAAGCGATCCTCAGACGATTTATGCACGAGCGATTAATACCGCCAGTATGTGTGAGTCTACAGCGATTATCGAATTTATGATATTTGTCAACCCATTACCATTTACAGATTTAAGTGATGAAGGAGGAGAGATATGTGTGGATGAGATTACAGGAGAGGCTTTAGATCCATTTATTATAGATGGAAGCGTGGAAGACCCAATAGATGGGGTGATGTATTCATATATATGGCGAAGAGATGGGACTGAGGTTTCTTTTGAGTCGACTGTATTGGTAGATCAACAAGGAGAGTATGAGGTGACTATTACAGCGGGTTATCCAAATGGAGAGCCAGCTTGTACCTATGTAGCTAATACAAGCTATGTAGCAGTTAGTGCACCGGTGTTTGAAGCAGTGGTCTTAGAGAGTTCATTTAACCCAGGAGGGGTATATACTGTAGAGGTGATTAATGTATCTGGATTTAATAGTACCCTAGAAGATTATGAGTTTGCTATTGATGATGGTCCTTTCCAATCTAGTACGATCTTTACAGGAGTAACTCCAGGAACACATACTGTATTTGGAAGAAGAATTACAGGAGAGTGTAGTATCTCTGAAGTAGAGATAGGCATTATCGATTATCCAAGATTCTTTACACCGAATCAAGATGGGTTCCATGATACATGGAATATTATAGGAATTGGAGTAGCTCCTAACCTGAATGCTCAGATTTATATCTTTGATAGATATGGGAAGCTGTTAAAGCAACTAAGTCCAACCAGTCAAGGGTGGGATGGTACCTTTAATGGTCAACCGATGAACTCAGATGATTATTGGTTTAGAGTAAACTATACAGAACCAGATGGACTAGGAACTCAAAGAGAATTTGTAGGACACTTTACACTGAAAAGATAACGACAAGAATAAAGAAACACATAAACCAAAAAAACTCCTAGTTAAACACTAGGAGTTTTTTTATAGAGGTATATCTAAATTATACTGTTTTCTTTTCGAAATTTGTGTGGCGTATTTCCTGTAAATTTTACAAATGCTTTGTTGAAAGTTACGTTATTATTAAAGCCTGATTCGAAAGCAATAGCAATGATCTTTACATTTTCATAAGCAGGATTCAAAAGTAGATTTTGAGCATACTGTATTCTCGTAATATTTACATAATCACTAAATGAGGAATTCATCTGTTCAGATAATACTTGTGATAAATGATGTTTTTTTTCGCCTATTAAAACACTCAATTCTGTGAGATTAGCTTTATTATTTAAAAAAAATGAAGTTTCATTTTTAAACTTTTCTAACTTTTTAGCAATACGCTTTTTATCATTTTTAGTTAACGAGTTACTGAAATATTTTGATTGAAATTCATACAGAACATGAGGGTATTTATATAGCATAATTCCAGCAAATAAAACAATAGTAGCCGCTAATGAATAATAAATAGCGAAGTCTGTATATGCGTTTGCAAAAGCTGTTAAATAAGATTGTATGACTGCTGTTAAAAAATAGATAATAGAAATACCTAGTAGATATATAGCTTTTGGGTGTTTTTGTAAAAGCTTTTGTTTTATAAGTACTAGGATCATCATAATACCATATATGACTACATGAGAGGTTCTAATGTAGTTTAATGGCATAATACGATTCATGAAGTTTTCTGAAGCAAATGAGATACGTTCTATACCTGATAATCGATATAGTGGAATAAGAAAAAATAGAATGAATAGAAAAAAAGGAATAAAATGTAATAATTGACTCCGTATGTGTAGACTATTTCCTTTTACAATTGAAAAAAAGTGAAGCCAAAGAAAGGGACCTAATAACAAACAAATTGGATATAGAACGAGAAAAAAATTAGGGTATGTTTTTAATAAGAAGCTTGTTTAGTATAAGAAATTAAACTGATCTAAAGTAAAACAGATAATATATGCAGCTATATATATATATTGCCAATAACCTTTTTAGAATAGAAGAGACCACCTGCGACAAATATCCCAAGAATACAGTATAGGAATATGAGGTAACGTAAAATTTCCATTAGAAACAATATACTTAAAAATAATTATTCTTTATCCGATTTTGCTTGATTTAATGTTGTTTTTGCTTTGTACTGAATACTTTGCAATAAAAAAAACGATGTATAAATCTATTTCTCTTTTAGTACTTATTAGTGTGTTGTTTTATTCTTGTGATAAAGACGACAGTGAATTGCAATCTGTGACTCCTGATCTTTCTGATGTGGGTGATGTAGGTGATTCTGTGATTTTTTGTCAAAACGCCGAATATGAAGATTGGATGTTGTCTGAATACGTATTGCCTTTTCCCGTTGGAGAATCGTATCGAGTAGATTTAAGTCAGTGTACAGGGTCTTATCATGGACCGGGGCAACCTGATCAATTTGCAGTAGACTTTGCTATGAGTATAGGTTCTGAAATTACAGCATCTCGCGCAGGAACAGTCGTACATATAGAACAATCAGGACAAGATTTTGGATTCCCTAATAATGTTATCGTCGTTTTTTCTGGAGATACCTATGATCAGTACATGCACTTAACACAAGGAGGTGCTACGGTAACTGTAGGGCAAAGTGTAAGTCAAGGTCAACTTATAGGATATAGTGGTGCTACAGGTTTGGCTGGATATCCACATTTACATTTTGTAGTAACAAGAGGAGGATGGGAATATCCATATATATCTGTTCCTCATAATTATAAAAATACTACTGCAAATGAAAGAGGACCAGAGTCTGGTGCAACCTATACGGCATTGCCCTATTAAAATAATTACCTAAAGAGTTCCCAATCTAATTTTAAAGAAAATACATTCGAATAAATAGCAGCACTTTGATCACCAATATCTGTAAGTGCATAGTCCACATGAATTCCTTTGTATTTAAAACCAACCCCAATATTAGGTTGAAATCCTATAGAAGTAGAATTATCTAATTCTGTAATTTCTTGAAAGTTTCCTACACCAGCTCGTACATATACCAACTCGGAGTATCCAAATTCAAAACCAAATGCAGGAGTAACACTCACTGCCGATGAAGAGACAATGTCATTAGTTTGTGCAAAACGAACGTTAAAATCAATTTCTGCTTTAAAACTATAATCGTAGTGATGTATCCACGTTCTTCCAAAGCCTGCTTGTAATTTTGGGATTGTAATTTCAGTGCTCTCAGGAAGTTCTTGATTCTGTCCAGCTACAGCATCACTAATGGTAGCAAATTGTTCTTCATCAATACTCCATGCATTTACTGTAGTCGTAATATCACGAGCCATTAATCCAAAATCCCAATTTCCTTTTTTCCATTGTAATCCTATATCGATACCAAACCCCCAGCTATTAGCAAAATCACCAATAACACGGCGTACTACTTTTGCATTAGCACCTATAGCAAGTCCATCTAAAGGAAGTTCACGCGCATACGAAAAGGTGACAGCCCAATCTGCTGTAGAAAATAAACTTATTCTATTAAAATCAATATTTCCTTCGGCGTCTATAAGTTGTGTTGTATTTAGGATATCATCTACCCCAAAACGTATTACAGAAATACCTACCGCACTTTTATCATCTAAAGGTTTTGCAAAGGCTACATAATCATAGTTAGCAATATTAGCAAAATAAGAGGCGTGCATTATAGATACTTGATTATCTTCTAGATGTATAAGACCTGCAGGGTTCCAGTAGCCAGAGTTTACATCACTAGTACTAGCTACGACAGCATTACTCATTCCTAAGGCAGCAGCATCTACACCTATGTTTAAGAACTCATTAGAGTACTTACGCACAGCTTGTGCGCTTACAGAAAGTGTAAGCAGTATAAAAATTATGGTAATGTTCTTTTTCAAAAGCAGTAATTACGGAGCAAATATCCCCTTTTTATTACATATTCTAAACTTTATTTTAATCGAGATATTGTATATATAATTATATAATTCATTTTCTTTTCTATTTTTACAGAAATACTAAGAATGGGACTCAAAAAATATATACCTAATGCCCTCACCATGGGTAATCTTTTAAGCGGATGTATTGCGATGTTATTTGCTGTGCATGATCAAATGGAATATGTTGCAATTTTTGTAGCGCTTGGTATCTTTTTTGATTTTTTTGATGGTTTTTTTGCACGCCTTTTAAAGGTGCAAAGTGAGGTTGGTCTTCAATTAGATTCGCTTGCTGATATGGTCACTAGTGGCGTAGTGCCAGGTGTTGTTATGTATCAGTTATTATTAGATGCAACAGATATCCCTTGGGGAGCTTCTTTAGATGCATACCATTTTAATATTGCATATATTGGATTTATAATCACCTTAGCATCTGCGTATCGCCTTGCAAAATTTAATGTAGATGACCGTCAGACCAATTCATTTATCGGTCTTCCAACGCCTGCCAATACACTTTTTATCATTAGCATACCTTTAATTTTAATATATGGTGAGTACGCTTTCGCGAAAGCGGTATTTACAAATCCATATGTTTTAATTGGGATTGCGATTACTAGTTGCTATATGCTTAACGCCGAAATCCATTTATTTGCTCTTAAATTTAAAACCTGGAGTTTTGGAGAAAATAAAGTGCGTTATCTGTTTATTCTTGCTAGTATTCTACTACTAATCTTTTTGAAATATCTAGCAATTCCATTACTCATAGTTTTGTATGTATTACTATCATTAATGTTCCCTGATAAGAACATAAAATATTCTACTAAAAACGAATAATATCATTTATGGATAAAATTTTTGTTTAAATAAGAGTAAATATTTTTTGCTATATCTAGGCATAAAATTCAAGAATAGCCATAGGTATTGTTTCATTTTATAACGAAGATATAGTAGAAAGAGAATGAGATTATATGCGAAATTTTTATCTGTAAATGGGATAAGGAAGTATCTTTGTAAAAAAGACACTTTTATGACAAATCCAGAGATAAGAGCATTAGAACCTAAGGTGCTCTGGAATAAGTTTGCAGATCTTAATGCTGTACCACGTCCTTCAAAAAAAGAAGAACGTGTCATACAGTTTATGAAAGATTTTGGGAACAATCTTAACCTAGAAACGATTGAAGATGAAGTAGGGAATGTAATCATACGTAAACCTGCTACTGCTGGGATGGAAAACCGTAAGATGGTAGTGATGCAATCACACCTAGATATGGTGCATCAAAAAAATGGAGATACTACATTTAATTTTGATACCCAAGGTATCGAAATGTATATAGATGGAGATTGGGTACGAGCTAATGGAACAACGTTAGGAGCCGATAATGGATTGGGAGTAGCCACAATTATGGCAATACTAGAGAGTGATACTATTGAGCATCCTGCCATTGAAGCATTATTCACCATAGACGAAGAAACAGGTATGACTGGAGCTATGGGTTTAAAAGGAGGTATTTTACAGGGAGATATTTTATTGAACCTAGATACAGAAGAAGATGATGAGATAGGAGTAGGCTGTGCTGGCGGTATTGATGTGACAGCTACTAGATCGTATAAAGAAGAGGCAATAGGAGAAGGAAAAATAGCATATATCATAACAGTAAAAGGTCTCCAAGGAGGGCATTCTGGAATGGATATTCATAAAGGATTAGGGAATGCTAACAAGTTGATGAATCGTCTCTTATATAATGGTTTTGAAAACTTTGGATTACGTATCTCTGAAATCGATGGTGGGAGTTTGCGTAATGCAATCCCTAGAGAGAGTTTTGCTACGATTGTGGTAGATAAAATCCAACAAAACGCATTCGAATTCGAATTTGATGCATTAGCAAATACCATTAAAAAAGAATTTGAATCCTTAGAAGGGAGCTTAGAGATTATTCTTTCTCAAATTGAGCTTCCAGAAAACGTTTTAGAATTAGGCGTTCAAGAAGGATTGACAAAAGCTTTATACGCAGCTTATAATGGTGTATATCGTATGAGTCCGGATATAGAAGATTTAGTAGAAACTTCAAATAATATAGCACGTGTTTTAGTAAAGGGAGGGACTATTAAAATAGGATGTCTTACTCGTTCTTCTGTAGAAAGTTCTAAAATAGATTTGGCAAATGCGCTAAGAGCTACGTTTGAATTGATAGGTTGTGAAGTAGAATTATCGGGAGATTATCCAGGATGGGCGCCTAATATGAAGAGTCCTATTCTTTCTGTTCTTGTAGATAAGTATAAGCAAATAAATAATGCAGCACCGCATGTAGCTGCATGTCATGCAGGTTTAGAGTGCGGGATATTAGGGCAAAACTATCCAGATATGGATATGATTTCTTTTGGCCCTACGATTAAAGGAGCACATTCACCAGATGAACGTGCAAGTATTTCTTCTGCGCAGAAATATTGGAACTTTGTCCTTGAAATTTTAAAGGACGTTCCTGTAAAATAATATTGTATATATAGTATATTAAAAAAGGCTAGAGAATTTTCTCTAGCCTTTTTTAATGAACAGTATGTTATTCTATTGTTTCTCTTTAATACCTACGAGTTCTAATTCAAAAACTAAATCAGAGTTAGGAGGAATTGCACCTGGATATCCTGATGCACCATAGCCTAAATGAGAAGGAATAAATAAAGTGATTTTATCTCCGATACTCAAAAGCTGTAATCCTTCTTTAAATCCAGGAACAAGAGCTGCATCTGGACTGTATAAAGTACCTAGTGGGTTATAACCAATAGCATCTTTACGACGTTGGTCAAATTTATCTTGACTTCTTGCTACCTCTTCTATACTTGTGTCAAATAGCTCTCCACTTTCAGCAAAAAAACCAGCGTATTTCACATTTACAGAATCTCCGATAACTGGTTTTTGTCCACCTGCCTTATGATCCCAGTGTATTTTAAGACCACTAGGGAGTTCTTCTGCTTTTGCTAATTTTTCATTGAATCTATTTTTAAATTCAGAAAATCTATTTGCATATTTATCTAACTCTTTTGCAAATGTAGCGGGAGCATCAAAGTTTTTAGCAGCAGTACCAATACGTATGATGTTCACTTCTCTCATAATTACGTCTTCTTTTGGAGAACTTCCTCCAGCACTAGTCATTTCTACGCCAGTAATAGCATCAATTACTTCAAGTCCAATAACTGTTTTTCCCCAAACAGTATGACAACTTACACGTCTTCCTCCACAATTTTTTCTTCCACCATTTTGGTCAAATCCATCAAGATGTGGTGTTGCTTTGTGTGTAATAAAAAATTGACTTCCATTTGTATTCTCTCCTGAATTAGCCATAGAAAGGACTCCTTTTGAATCGTGTCTTCTTGTAGGTAATAATTCATCATGGAATTTATACCCTGGTCCACCTCTTCCTGTACCTTCTGGGTCTCCTCCTTGAATCATAAAGTCTTTAATGATTCTATGGAATTTTAAACCATTATAGTATGGCTTATTTGCATAAGCACTATCTACCATAGGATGTGTTCCCTCAGCAAGAGCTACAAAGTTTGCTACCGTAGCAGGAGCATCTTCATAGTACAATTCGGCAACCATAGTTCCTTGGTCTGTAATAAATTCTGCGTAGATACCATCTTCTAGGTCGGGGTATTTATCATTGCATGATAGCAATGCAAAAAGGGCTGCAATAAGTAACATTGATATTTTTTTCATGGGTTATTATATTAATTATTTTGGTTCATTATTTTCTATCTTAAGTAAGGTTACTGTAGATCGAATAGGAACATTACTTCCTATTTTATCTTCAAAACCATAGTAACCATATGCTTTGTGAGAAGGAAATAAAAAAGTGATAGTCTCTCCTTCTTTCAAAATTTTAATTCCGTCACGTATACCAGAAATAAGTTCTTGATTACTTTGATCTACTTTAATGGCTTGTACTCCTATCTCTTCCTTAGGAAGAATAACAGTGCCAGATAAAGTTTGTAAATCATAGGTAAAATTAACAATATCTCCTTTTATAGGAGTTTTTGTAGACAGTGTATCTTGTGTTGTATAGGTATACCAAAACCCACTTTCAGAACTTATATAGGTATTGCTAGTATCTTTTTCGATGATTTTTTTAATAATGACTTCCTCTTCCGAGATGAGTTCTTTATTACGTTTTACAGATTCAGTAATATAAGATCCTGTTTTTTGAGATATGGGGCGTCTTGCTTCTGGCTCTTGACAAGCAAGAAGGCATAACATACATATTATGAGTATAATCCCTTTTTTCATTCCTTATAATTTGTCTTTATAACGCGGTAATATACTAATAAATTGGTCTACGGTATCTTTTAATGAAAGGTCACTTTTTCCTCCCGCAGCGTTGGTATGACCACCACCTTCATAATGAGCACGCGCAAATTCATTTACAGAAAATTCACCTTTAGAGCGTAATGACATCTTTATAATAGCATCTGCTTTATTTTCTATAAAAATTACAGCAAAAATAATTCCTTTTAAAGACAATCCATAGTTTACAAAGCCTTCTGTATCTCCTTTCTGGAAATTATGATCATCTAGCTCTTTTTGAGTCAATGTAATATAAGCGGTTTTGTATTCAGGAAGAATTCTAAGGTTCTTAAGAGCTACGCCTAAGAGTTGTAATTTGGTATGACTATTTGTATCATAAATATTACGATGAATACTTGCGTTATTAGCCCCTATAGCAATTAATTTAGAAATCACTTCATGCGTAATTGCTGTAGTTGAAGGAAATCTAAAAGAACCTGTATCTGTCATAATTCCTGTATATAAACAGGTAGCCATATCGGCATCAATATGATCTGTAGCTTGTATTGCATCTAGAAAATGATATACCATCTCACAAGTGCTACTCATACTCGTGTCACTATAAGTAACTAAAGCATAATCTGAAGGTTGTTGGTGATGATCTATCATAACAAAATCTGCAGAAGCAGCAGCAAGTAGCTGTCCCATGTCTCCAGTTCTAGAAAAATCATTAAAATCTAATGTAAAAATAAGATCAGCACTGTCTATTTTTTGAGCAGCTCCTTTCGGATCGGAACTATAGGTGATGACATCATGATTACCTGGCAGCCATTTTAAAAAATGAGGATACTCATTAGGGGCTACAACAACTGCAGTATGTCCTTGACTATTTAAATACTTGCATAATGCAAGCGTGCTTCCCATGGCATCTCCATCAGGATTTTTATGAGGGACAACCACAATAGATTTAGGAGTGCTAAGTAATGAATGTACAGTCTTTATTTCATTAGAATTCATAGGGGGCGAAGATACAATTTATGAGTATGATGCGTAAGAAAGATGCTCACTAATTTATAAAATTGAAATAAGAAACTGAATTTCATGAAGCTTACCATTTCCATAATGTAGAAAAGCACTATTTTTGCGCCAAATTTAAAAAGAAGTTATACGCTTTCGCGAAAGCATATAAAAGAATATTTTATAAATACTAAAGACTCTTCTTAAGAAAGAGAGTTAAATTTAAGACTATGGCAACAAATAGAACGTTTACAATGATTAAGCCTGATGGCGTAGAAAATGGACACATCGGAGCAATTTTAGAAAAAATTACAGCTAGCGGATTTCGTATTGTAGCAATGAAGTTAACGCAAATGACAAAAGCAGATGCTGAAACTTTTTATGCTGTACATAATGAGCGTCCATTTTTTGGAGAACTTGTTGAATTTATGACACGCGGACCTATCGTTGCAGCAATTCTTGAAAAAGAAAATGCAGTAGCAGATTTCCGTACATTAATTGGAGCAACAAATCCAGCAGATGCTGCTGAAGGAACTATCAGAGCTTTATATGCAACGTCTATGGGAGAAAATGCTGTACACGGTAGTGATAGTGATGAAAATGCTGCTATTGAAGGAGCTTTCCACTTTGCAGGAAGAGAGATGTTTTAATACATTATCCACAATATAAAAAAGGGCTATCTAATTTTAGATAGCCCTTTTTTATGGGTTAAAGTGTTTATAATTTCTATCGTAAAATAAGCTTCTTTACAACATCTCTTCTTAATTCTTCATTAAGACGCTCCATAATTTTTTCTTTACCGTAACTTAATTCTTCTCTAAAGACAGAAGAACTAAGATTTACCAATAAGGTGTCTCTTTCCAAGCGAACAGAAATCGTATAGGTTTTAAAGGCAGGATTAAGTGAGTACCAAGCATTTTCTACATCTAGCTTGTCTATCCCTTTTTGGAGTTTGTTTTTAGATACAAACTCTCCTAAGGCATCACTTATTGATATAGGATCTGTATTACGCTTTGTCATTTAGAAAGGAGTATAGGTTCATATCTTCTATAAGTATAGGTATTTCCATTATCATTAAGAAGAATTAATTGTTCTTTAGACGCTTTAACTACAGTTTCTTTCCAACTATCAAAAGCAGTTGTATATGTTAATATCAATTGATCTTCTTGAATCTCGATGTCTATATTCTCTGAAGATTGTGAGGTTGTAAAATGCCCACTTATGTCTGGTTGTACTTTTTTACGAATCCCTATATGATTGTCTTGAATATCAAAAAAGTCGATATTTTGACTTATAGAAAATGTTTTTGTTTCTCCACTAGGTGTTGTTACACTTGCAATTTCCCAATATCCTTCTAAATGGGTTAGTTTTTCTTCAGGTGCTTGGGTACAACCATAAACACATAAACTAATTAAAAAACAGAAAATAAGTATTTGTTTCATAAGCAGATAGCAAAGTACGCAAAAAAGAGTGGATTATTCTTGATGACCTAAGTGAAATAATTCATAACTCTGATGAATTTTTTTCACCACTTCTTCGGTACGATCAGGATGTGTATCACTAATAAACAGTTGACCAAAATTATTAGTATTTACCAATTCGATAATATGCGTGACTCTATTTTCATCGAGCTTGTCAAAAATATCATCAAGCAATAGAATAGGGCTTACACCACTTTCCTTTTTGATAAAATTAAATTGAGCGAGCTTTAATGCGATAAGATACGTTTTCTGTTGCCCTTGAGAACCAAACTTTTTAACCGGATATCCATTTATTTCAAAAGCCAGATCATCCTTATGGATTCCTACGCTTGTATATTGTAACATTCTATCTTTAGCTAATGTATTGGTAAGTAAGTGCTCTAACGGCATATCATGCAAAGCACTTTGATAAGTAAGAGACACTTCTTCGGTTGCTCCACTAATGGCTTTATACTGTTCTTGAAAAATGGGAGCAAATTGTATTAAAAACGCTTTTCTTTTTTCGAAAATTGGCTGTCCATAGGTGACTAATTGCTCATTATAGACACTTAAAGTATCCTGATCAAAGGTATTATTAGCCGCAAAATACTTTAATAATGCATTTCGTTGACTTAAAACTTTCGAATATGAGAGTAAATTTGATAAGTAATTTTTGTCACTTTGAGAAATAACACCATCTATAAATTTACGACGCATATCACTTCCCTCTGTAATCAAATCTCTATCTGCTGGAGAGATAATTACCAAAGGTAAAAAACCAATGTGATCTGCAAAACGATCGTATACTTTTGCGTTGCGTTTTATAACTTTTTTTTGCCCTTTTTTAGCGCTGATTACTACTTTTTCTTCACGTTCACTTTTGTCGTAAACCCCATCTATAACAAAGAAATCTGCATTGTGGTTAATGTTTTGACTCGTTACAGGATTAAAATAACTCTTTCCGAAAGATAAGTGGTAAATGGCATCGAGAATATTGGTTTTTCCTACGCCATTATTGCCTACAAAACAGTTAATTTTGGCGTCAAATTCAAAGGCTTTTGAGGCGAAGTTTTTATAGTTAATTAAGGACAGAGATTTTAAAATCATAGGGTTTGTTATGAGTACGCTTTCGCGAAAGCGTATAATTTCTCAGAAATGGTTTGCAAAATATCGAAAAATAAGGAATAAATTCCCTTTCAAAATTCAATAAAAATTATATTTTTGCGCCACTAACAAAATAAGTATATGGCAACGTATAATAAAAGAGGATATAAACCGAAAACGAAAGCTGAAAAAGTAGTAGAGGAAGAGATAGATATCAAAGACAGTACTACTGCTGAAGTATTTGCTAGCCTAGATGAGGGTGCCTCTAAAACCGAAGAGTGGGTAGAAAAGAATCAAAAAGCTATTTTGACAGTCATTCTTTTGATTCTTGCAGGCGCTTTAGGATATATGGCGTATGGTAAATTTATCAAAGAGCCTAAGATTGCAGAAGCAGCAAATGAACTCACAGTAGCACAAGAAAGTTTTACAACGGCACTTGAAACTACAAATACTAATGTAAAAGATTCTTTATACTTGGTAGCACTTAATGGTTCTCAAGGAAAGTATGGATTACTAGATGTTGCAGATAAGTATAGCGGTACACCATCTGCAAATCTTGCAAACTATTACGCAGGGATGTCTTACTTAGAGATTAAAGACTATAAAAATGCAATAAGTCATTTAGAGAAATTTTCTTCTAGTGATATGATACTAGGGCCTCTTGCAAAAGGAGCTATAGGAGATGCGTTTATGCAGTTAGATCAAGCTGAGCAAGCATTAGATTATTATGAAAAAGCGTTAAAATTAAATACAAACGATTTTACAACACCTCGTTTCTTATTTAAAGCCGCTGTTGCAGCTATCGATTTAGGTAAAAATGATATTGCAGTAACCTACCTTAACCGAATCAAAAACGAGTTTAAAGATTCGGAATATGCAAGTCAAGTAGATTTGTATCTAGGAAGAGCACAAGCTGGAAACTAGTTTTCAATACGTAAATTAGGTGTCTCCTAATACGTACTATTGAAGTTTAAAACATAATTAATATGGCTACAGAAGGAAATAACCTTTCTGTTTACGATAAAGCAACAATCCCAAATGCGAAAGATTTTCGATTTGGGATTGTTGTTTCTGAATGGAATGGTCAAATTACGGAAGGTCTTTTTCAAGGCGCTTTTGATGCCCTTAAAGATTGCGGTGCAATCAATGATAATATAGTACGTTGGAATGTTCCTGGTGCTTTTGAACTTATTTATGGTTGTAAACGTATGACAGCATCCTATGATATGCTAGATGCGATTATCGCTATAGGAACAGTAATTCAAGGAGAAACCAAACATTTTGATTTTGTATGCCAAGGTGTTACTGAAGGAATAAAAGAGCTAAATCTTAAAGGCGATATTCCTGTTATATTCTGTGTGTTAACGGATAATACAATGCAACAATCTATTGATCGTAGCGGCGGTAAACACGGTAATAAAGGAACCGAAGCAGCGATTGCAGCCATAAAAATGGCACAACTCAAAAAAGAGTCGAAATTTTAAAATTGGTAACAAAATCCAACTTTAATTTCTATACTATTTTCCCAAATCTTGGGGTGTAAACTGTTAAATAGGCATGCTTTTTGACTGTAAAAAACGTATATTTGATATAATACCAAGTACGTTATGGGACCAATAAAATTTACATTAATAAAAAAGCTCAAAACCAATAATAGGTTTAATTATACACCTCGTTATTACGATGGTAAAGATGATGTAGATGAAACTAAGTATACTACTAAGATAGATGCTTATAGTGAATCGTATAATAAAAATGATTTTAGTTCCCATTGGAATGAGGCGAGAAAATCTTCTAGAACAAGAAATAATAGCGGCCTCAATAGTACGATATTGATTATAATTACAATACTCACATTTATATTTTTATGGATTATAGATTTCGATCTATCCATATTTTAGGTACATAGATGACAGACATTATTAAGCTTTTACCAGATCATGTAGCAAATCAAATAGCTGCTGGTGAGGTTGTACAACGACCCGCTTCTGTTGTAAAAGAACTTTTAGAAAATGCAATAGATGCTGAAGCAACATCCATAAAACTCATTGTTAAAGACGCAGGTAAAACACTTATCCAAATTATAGATAATGGAAAAGGAATGAGTGAGACAGATGCTCGAATGAGTTTTGAACGTCATGCAACTTCCAAAATCACATCTGCCGATGATCTTTTTAATCTCAATACAAAAGGATTTAGAGGAGAGGCACTCGCTTCTATAGCTGCTGTCGCCCATGTAGAGTTAAAAACACGTATACATACTAATGACGTAGGAACGCGTATTGAAATAGAAGGAAGTAAGATCATCACTCAAGAACCATGCGCAACACCCACAGGAACATCACTAGCCGTTAAAAATCTTTTTTTTAATATCCCTGCAAGGCGTAATTTTTTAAAGTCTAATAATGTAGAGCTCCGACATATCATAGATGAATTTCAACGTGTCGCATTAGCGCATCCGCAAATTGTATTTGCGATGTTCCATAATGATGGGGAAGTATTTCAATTGCCTGCTGGAAATTTAAAACAACGTATTGTTGGTATTTTTGGAGGAAAAACCAATGAAAAATTAGTACCCGTTGCTGAAGAAACAGATATTGTCAGCATTCAAGGATTTGTCGTAAAACCTGAGTTTTCTAAAAAAACAAGAGGTGAACAATTCTTTTTTGTAAATGATCGATTTATAAAAAATCCATACCTCAATCATGCGGTAAGCACTGCTTTTGAAGGATTATTGCCAGATAAGACACGCGCTAGCTATTTCTTATACTTGATTGTCGATCCTAGTACAATAGATATTAATATTCATCCTACAAAGACAGAGATTAAATTTGATGATGAGCATTCTCTATATGCAATCTTACGTAGTACGATAAAACATAGTTTAGGGCAATTTAATATTGCGCCCGTACTTGATTTTGATAGAGATGCAAACTTAGATACACCTTATGCGTATAAAGATAAGTATGTAAATACGCCTAAAGTAGAAGTAGACCGTACCTTTAATCCATTTGATACAGTGCCGCCTCCTAAAAAAGGAGCTTCGATGCCTACTTATACAAAACCAAATGTAGAAGGATGGGAGCAATTATATGAAGGATTAAAAACAACTCCTTCAGATAGGACAAGTAATGTTACGTATGAAAGTGATGAGGTAACGGGAGATTTATTTAAAAAAGAATCTGGGTACGCTTTCGCGAAAGCGGAATCATCTACCTATCAATTAAACAATAAATACATCATTAGCACCATTAAAAGTGGGATGGTGATTATAGACCAACATAGGGCACATCAACGTGTGTTATATGAAGAGTTTTTACGTAATATTACGGTGAAGGAATCAGTGAGTCAGCAGTTGTTGTTTCCTTTGGTGTTAGATTATAATTCATCAGAGTTGGCATTACTAGTACAACTTAAAGAAGGACTTGAGAATACAGGTTTTGTATTTGGGAACGTAGCTAATGAAACATTAGAAATTACAGGAATTCCTACGTCATTACCAGAATCTGAAGTGCCAATCGTTATAGAACAATTATTGAGTGATCTAGAAAGCGAAGTGCCAGACACTGGATTTAGTCAGACAGATACCTTAGCAAAAAGTATGGCAAAGAGTATGGCTGTAAAAGCAGGAGAAACGCTAGATGCGAGTTCTAGAGAACATCTTGTAAATAGTTTATTTGCCTGTAAAGAACCTACGGTTTCCCCAGGAAATCGCACTACGTTTATAACAATGAATGCAGAAGAATTAGATCGAAAATTTAAGTAAGGAAATGGGAAGGATAACAGATACCGTTAAAGTTTTATTGATAATAAATGTGATTTTTTTTCTAGGGAGTCAATTTGTTGAAGTAACGTATCAATACTTCTCATTGTGGTTTCCATATAGTGAGAATTTTAGAGTATGGCAGGTTTTTACACATATGTTTATGCATGCAGATGTATTACATATTTTCTTTAATATGTTTATGTTGTATATGTTTGGGAGTCATTTGGAAAATATTTTAGGGAAGAATAAACTCTTGATATTATATTTCTCAGCAGGTTTGGGGTCAATGATTTTACACCTTGGAGTTCTATACTTGGATTTTTGGCCAGGCTATGATGCAATGTTAAGTAATGGTATGTCAATAGAAGACGTTAATACATTTTTGAAGACTTCTTCTTATCCTACTTCAATTGCTCAATTTGTGAGCGAAGATGCCCTGTACAACACTTATACTGCAAATAGGAATCCTATGTTAGGTGCATCTGGAGCAGTATTTGGATTACTTGCAGGTTTTATGATCTTGTTCCCTAATTTAGAATTAATGGTTTTCCCTATTCCAATACCAGTTAAAGCAAAATATTTAATAGGAGGGTATTTCTTGTTGAACGTATATTCTGCTATCACAGGTCATAGTATAATTGGACCTTCAAATACAGCATATTGGGCGCATATAGGAGGTGCCCTAATTGGTTTTATTATGATGTATTACTGGAAGAAAAATAGTTTTAATAATAAACGCTGGAATTAATATGGCGGCAAATTCATTTTTAAATCAATTTAAGACAGCAAATATTGCGATTAAACTTATCGTAATTAATGTCGCTGTTTTTTTGATATTCAATATTTTACCATGGCTTGTACAAATAGATAATGGGGTGCTAACAAGGTATTTTGTGTTGCCTACAGATCTTATGCGATTCATACAGCAACCTTGGTCTGTAATCACATATGCGTTTTTGCATAGTGGTTTCTTGCATATTCTATTTAATATGTTATTTCTGTATGTTTTTTCTAAGTTTATCTTAAATCTATTTACAGAAAAACGATTCCTCACGATCTATTTATTAGGTGGGATTGTAGGTGGGTTAACATTTGTGTTGGTCTACCTTCTATTGCCTGCTTTTAAAGGAAATAGTGTCTTGCTTGGTGCATCTGCGGCAGTAAATGCTATTATCATTTTTATAGCGACCTATAGCCCTAATACGCCTATACGCATTTTTATGTTTAACTTAAAGCTTTGGCATATTGCAGCTTTTGTTGTGCTAAGAGATTTACTAACGCTCGATTCTTCTAGCAATGCAGGAGGGCTAATATCCCATTTAGGAGGTGCCGCTTTTGGGTATATATATGCAATGCAACTTGCAAAGGGAAATGATATAGGTCTCTGGTTTGAAAAGATCATGGATACAGTTGCAGGTTGGTTTTCCTCCAAACCAAAAACGAAGAATGCAAGAATGCGTACAGTGCACCGTAAAACAAAAAAGGCACCACCAAAAAGTACGAAAACCAGACAAACCCCCGTTAGTAAAAGTGAGCAACAGCAACAAATAGATGCCATCCTTGATAAAATAAGTAAGAGTGGTTACGATAGTCTTTCTAAAGCAGAAAAAGACTTTCTATTTAAGGCTGGAAAAGATAATTGATGAAAGGACTCTCCTTTTTTGGAAAAGCTATTTTCTTTTTTAATAGCATATTTGCCATTCTCTTAGTTTTAGGGTATGCATTGCCGTATATCCCACCACATATATTTCCAAGACTTTCTGTACTGAGTTTGTTGTTGCCTGTATTACTTCTTATCAATGCTGTTTTTCTTATCTATTGGGTTTTGAGAGGAAAGAGACAGTTATTCCTTTCTGCCTTTGTTCTTATTATTGGAATAGGACATATAAGTTCGCTATATCATTTTGGTAATACTAAAAGTGAGGCTGGTGTAGAAGGAGTCAAACTTTTGAGTTATAATGTGCGTTCTTTTAATATTCATGGTTGGTCTAAACAAGAAAATGTAGGCGATCGTATTATAGAATTTATATCTCAAAAAGATCCAGATATTGTTTGTTTGCAAGAATATTACCCTAAATATTCATTGTCTAAAGATCAATACCCGTATCAGTATAAAAAAATGAGTGAGATCTCTAAAAGCTTTGGACAGGTTATATATTCTAAATTCCCGATTGTTACTACGGGTTCTTTAGACTTTTATAAGACAGGTAATAATGTGATATATGCCGATGTTGTTGTAAATAATGATACGATACGAGTATATAATGTACATTTTCAGTCGTTACGGGTGTCTCCAAAATTTGGCACCTTTAATGAAGAAGGGTCAAAGCGATTATTAGGTAGGATGGGGGAGTCTTTCAAAAAACAAGAAGAACAAGTAATGCAATTTCTTGAAAGTGAAAAAAAATCACCGTATCCAGTTATAGTTGCTGGCGATTTCAATAATAGTTCAACCTCATATATGTATCGTAAGATAAGAGGAACAAAACAGGATGCATATGAGAAATCAGGTTCTGGAACTGGACGTTCATTTACGTTTGATTTTATCCCGTTACGTATAGATTTTATACTAGCCGATCCGAAATTTGAAATACTTCAATTTAAAAATTATAATATCAAATTATCAGATCATTATCCTATAGAAAGTAGTATCAATAAGGATTTTAAGTTCTAAGGGATTAAGAAATAACCTTAGATAGATCTACATTTTCTAGGTAGGTAATCGCATTAGGACCTTCATTAAATAACAAATCTAAAATAGATAAATTAGATAGGTATCCATGTTTATCATGAAATAACTGATGGTATTCAGGAAGGTTATAATCAGGTTCTTTTTTAGACGTAATAAGGTGACGTACGTTGGTAATAGGTGGCTTTGGATTCCTAAAATACTCTTCAGTATAACTAATCTCCTTTTCTAATTGCAAACATTCCATGATACAGGTGTGACACGCCAAATTAAATTCAATAAGGGTATCATATACCGTTGTGTATAAGGGTTCAAACGTATCTTCATAATATTCAAAAAATGGAGAGGTTTGATAGGCTACTTTTAAAGAGCGCCAATGATCACGCTGCCAGTGAAATTTGTTTTCTAATTGTACTTCAAAAGTGAGTTGATGCTGTTTAGATGTACGATTGTGTTTTACAGGAATTGTTAGCTGTAACATACCGCTAGCAGTAGCAATTTTAGTACGTGTTCTATACGATTGTTTCTGATAGTTGTCTAACGCCTCAAAAATAACAGTATCAGCTTGGGCAATACATGCATAATGTATAATAGGCAAGCAATACCCTGGATGTATTAGAATAGTATCTAGACTCATTATATGGGGTTACGCTTTCTGTTGTTTCTTTTTCTTTCTAAAGAAATTGAAACCAAAATATAAAATTAATAACCCTAAAAAATGATAACGATAGCTCGTTAATTTTCCATCACCGCCTACCGTAGTAAAGACACGATCCCAACGGATACGATTTAGAAATCCTTTTTTATTTGGATCTAAACTAAACCATACAAATACAGGTTTTCCGACTACGTGTGTGTATGGTGTATATCCCCACATTCTTGCGTCTTGAGAATTATGACGATTATCTCCCATCATCCAGTAATAATCTTGTTTAAAGGTGTATTCTGTGATAGAGTTACCATTTAAGGTGACTTCATTACCATTTACTTGGATGTCATTTTTTATGCCCATTTCAGAACCTTCATATACCTCTATAATACGCTTGTAAAAAGGAATAGATTCAGGTGTGATGGTAATTGTTTTTCCTTCTTCTGGGATGTAGATAGGACCATAGTTATGAACACTCCAGTCATGTCCGCTCCTAGCTGGAAACAAACTTGAATTAGTATTGTTAGGTATATCTTTTGGTTCAATACTTATAATACTAGAATTGTTACTTAATTTTTGATAAGCTGCATCAGTCATTTGAGCGACTTGAGTGTAAATTCTATTATCCTTATCATAATCACTTAAATAAATATCACTAATATCGTATCGATTTGACAAAAAAGGCGTCGGGGAAGCATATTCGCCTCTTTCGTTTTGAGTTACAAAAGGTTCTTTAGATACTATCTTATAAGAAAACTGTAATTTAGCTCTATCAGGAAGATTATTCTTAACCCCATTTGTATACACATATCCATCTCTAACTTCTAGAGAATCTCCGGGTAATGCAACACAGCGTTTTACATAATTAGATTTCTTATCTACAGGCTTATATATAGCTTCACTTGTAGGATCTGTTATTACAGTTAATGTGTCAACAGGCCAACTAAAAACAACGATGTCATTACGTTTGATACTTTGAAAGCCTGGTAACCTAAAATAAGGTAACTCAGGAGAAGAAAGATATGATTTTTTATTTACTACAGGAATTGCATCATGTAACATAGGTGTTGCCACGGTAGTCATGGGCGTTCTTGCGCCATAATGAAACTTACTTACAAAAAGATAATCTCCTACTAATAATGTTTTTTCTAATGAAGACGTAGGTATTGTAAAGGGTTGCATAAAATAGGTGTGCACTATCGTAGCTGCTACGATAGCAAAAAGAATAGAGCTTACCCACTCTCCATTACTGCTTTTAGGGTTTAAATCTCTTTCTTTTATATGAGGAGCATCTGTAGCATAGTTGATATAAAATAAATACAATCCACAGGTTAAAACAACTAAGGCAGTGTCTTTATAGGAATTAAAGCCAAAACTCCTTGCTGTTTCGGTCCATACTACGGGAAACATAATTAAGTTTACAATAGGAATAAAAAGTAAAATCGTCCACCACCACGGTCGATTTATGATCTTCATAAGTACCACTGCATTGTATACAGGTACTGCTGCTTCCCAAGCTTGTCTTCCAGCTCGTATGTATAATTTCCAAGTCCCTAGAAAGTGAATGACTTGTACGGCTAGAAAAAAAATAAACCATTGTGTGATTGTCATGATATATTGTATTTATGGGTAGTTAGTGTCTTAGTGTTTGTTGATGTTACGTAATTAAGAAATATTTAATACATCTGCCATAGAAAATACGCCTTTTTTGCCAACAAGCCATAAAGCGGCAACCAATGCTCCTTGTGCAAAACCAAGTCTAGAATGTGCTTCATGATATAATTGTATGGTATCTATTTCATTTTTATAAGTAATCACATGCGTTCCAGGGACAGTTCCTTCTCTTTTAGAAATAATAGGAATGGTATGTGCTTCTTCAGTAGCGGTATTCTTCCAGTTAGAATAATTTCCTGCATCTATAATGCCTTCGGCAAGTGTAATCGCGGTACCGCTTGGAGCGTCTAGTTTTTGAGTATGATGAATTTCTTCCATCGCTACTTTATAACTGTGATGAGGCGCCATATACTGTGCTAACTTCTTATTAATTTCAAAAAAGATATTCACTCCAATACTAAAATTTGATGCATAGATAAAACTTCCATTTTTTTCTTTACACAAGGCAATCATTTCATCATAATGCGCTAACCATCCGGTTGTCCCTGAAACAATAGGAACTCCTGCATGTAAGCAAGCGCTAATATGAGAGACAGCAACATCTGGAAGACTAAAATCTATAGCTACATCTATAGTATCAAAACTAAATGGAGTACTGTCATTTCGTTTTATAACAACTTCATGGCCTTGGGCTAGTGCTATTTTTTCAATGGCCTTGCCCATTTTTCCATATCCTAAAAGTGCAATCTTCATCAGTCTATATGATAGGTGAGTTTAAAACCGTAACGAAATGCCTGCCCTAAATCATCTGTCTGAATATCTGGAGCAAAAGTCAAATCATCACTTACGTTATATTGAGTGAGATGCGCATCTACATTTGCCTCAATAATCTGGAGAACATACATCCCTGCTGTCACAAGAATGGCAAGTTCTTTTTGTCTTCTAAAAAAGTCTTGAGCTTCAATAAGGCCGTTATTGTCAAAAACTTCTGTTGTGGTTCCATCTTCATTAATGATGGTAAATTCATCCATACGTCCAGCAAGTCTATCTTTAAACGCAGTTCTATAACGTTTAAATTCTCTGTCATTATCGATAGCAAAAAACACACCCGTTCCTAAAGCCCCGTATACGATAGGTAATTTCCAATAATCTTTATTGTATGCTTGTCCTAATCCAGGTAATGCCGCTGCATAAAAAGCAGCTTTAGCAGGGCGAAGAGGGTCTATACTCTGTTGCGTTTTTATCGTGTCAGGATCTGTATCGTCTGTAATAATGGTGTCTTCTGTTTGCGCTTTCGCGAAAGCGTATACCAAAAGAAAACCTAAGAGTAATATGCTGTTTCTATTTAGCACCTTTGATCAATTTCTGTAAGCGGTTAAAATCTTCTTCTGAAGAAAACGGAATCGTAATTTTACCTCTTCCATTTTTGGATACTTGTATAGCTACTTTGGCTCCAAAATACTCAGCAAATTCTTTATTCCCTTTTTGAATAAATTCAGGTGCGTTTTGTTTTTGGGGAAGCACTGCTTCAGAAGTAGAATGGTAATTCTTTACTAGTGCTTCTGTTTGTCTTACAGATAATTTATTGGCAATGATTTTTTCGTAAATATCAAGTTGATCGCCTGTATTATCTATATTAATCAAGGCACGACCATGTCCCATAGATAGAAAACCATCACGCATCCCTGTTTGTACAATAGGATCTAGTTTTAATAAACGTAAATAGTTTGCAATCGTAGATCTATTCTTACCTACACGCTCACTCATTTGTTCTTGTGTAAGTTGTATCTCATCAATAAGACGTTGATAGGAAAGGGCAATTTCTATAGGGTCTAAATCCTGACGCTGAATATTCTCTACAAGCGCCATCTCAAGACTCTCTTGATCATTTGCAATACGTATGTAAGCAGGAATGGTTTCGTTGCCTATAAGTTTTGAGGCTCTAAAACGTCGCTCTCCTGAAACAAGTTGGTACTTGTTAAAGCTAAGTTTACGTACAGTTATAGGTTGTATAACGCCTAATTCACGTATAGACGAAGCTAACTCGCGTAAGGCTTCTTCATTAAAGCTTGTACGAGGTTGAAAAGGGTTTACTTCAATATCTTTTAGGTCTAACTCAACGATATTGCCTACAACCTTATCTGCATTTTTATCTTCTGCACTTTTGATGTCATTGTCAGGGTCTTTCAATAATGCAGAAAGACCACGGCCTAGTGCTTGTTTTTTTGTTGCTTTAGCCATATGCTCTAGCTGTTATTTTTGGTAATAAGCTCTTGTCCTAAGCTTAAATAATTTGTAGCTCCTTTACTTCCAGCATCATAATTTATAATACTCTCTCCATAACTCGGAGCTTCACTCAATCGTACATTACGCTGAATAATGGTTTTAAATACCATTTCACTAAAGTGCTTTTGAACTTCTTCAACTACTTGATTTGATAAACGTAGTCTAGAATCATACATAGTTAATAAAAGTCCTTCTATATCCAGTGCTGTATTATGTATTTTTTGCACACTTTTAATAGTATTTAACAGTTTGCCTAGACCTTCTAGTGCAAAATACTCACATTGTATGGGAATAATAACAGAATCTGAAGCAGTAAGCGCGTTTAAGGTCAGTAACCCTAAAGAAGGTGCACAATCTATTAAAATATAATCGTATATATCTCTTAAATGCCCTATTGCTTTTTGCATCATATACTCTCGTTTGTCTTTATCAACGAGTTCTATTTCAATAGCAACAAGGTCTATATGCGCAGGAATTAAGTCTAAATTAGGTGAACTTGTTTGTATAATAGCTTCTTCAGCAGTGTTTGTATGTTCTAAAAGTTGATACGTTCCTATTTGAATACTGTCTACGTCAATGCCTAAGCCAGAGGTGGCATTGGCTTGAGGGTCAGCATCTATGAGTAGTACTTTTTTTTCAAGTACACCAAGTGATGCAGCTAAGTTTACAGAAGTTGTTGTCTTTCCAACACCTCCTTTTTGATTTGCGATAGCAATTATTTTGCCCATATAGATTTGAGGAAATTTAAAAAGTAAAAATACAATTTATAATGAGTAAATAAAATGCTTTCAAAATTAAAAAGGTCATTGCTAGCAATGACCTTTTTAATTATCGTGATTTATAATGTAAATTAAAAGTAATAATTAAGACTTAGAGTAACGTTTTCATTGTTTACAATAAGTGGTATGACCGTGTTATTTACAGGAAATGATAAATTGTTTTCGTATTCTGATACGTATGTAAATGTAATTCCTATATGCTTTTGATTAGGAAGCTGTAAACGCACTCCAATTTTAGGAGCTAAAATTGGATTCCCTCCAGTAATGTCAAAATTAAAACCATCTACATTTCCTTCAAAAGAATCTGATGTTACTCCAATACTGAAACCAGCAAAAGGTTTAATTTTCCCTGTTTTATTAAATAAATATTCTAATCCTAAAAAGGCTCTATAGCTGTTTATTCTAAAACTAGTGGTTTCTGAGGTATTCGTATCAAAATCTTTTTCTCCAGAAAAATTAGCACTCCCTTCGAGTGTTATAAAAAGATTGCCTTGTATACGACCAAAGAAGCTTGGAGATGCAATCACTCCCGCCTGTACTTGTACAGAAGCTAATGATTCCGAGTTATTATTGTCAAAAAAACGCACATTATTTAAGCCTGCCCCAATACCCGCAAAAAAACTTGCTTGGTCTGTATTATGTAATGTGGCATTTTTCACTTCTTTTTTAGTAGGAGTGTAAATGCCATAATCACAGGTATTATAAATCTCGACTATTTTACGAAGTGCGGGTGCGTTAAAATTATCTTCATTATTTAAAAGAGCTCGTATACTGTTACAGTCATCAAATAAAACGGCTAGTTTTCCAGGTGTTTTACTAGATTTTTCATCTGTGTTAATAACAACATTTTTGCCGTTATTCCCTGTGATAAGGTATTGAGAGTCATTTATTTTATATAAACTTCCTTTCCCAGATACAACATTTGATGTGTAATATGCAGTTCCATCAATATCTCCTTTCACTAGCGTAGTAGTGCCTAAAGTGACTGACTTAACTTGACTAAAAGTATATGAACTTTCTTTCAAGTCTTTTTTCAAGGATATTTTTTGTGTTTCATAATCTATAAGTACGCGTCCTTTAATGGTTTCATTAGAAGTAGTAGCAATAGATCCTTTCGTATAATTTTGAGCAATACTAGTTGTGGAAATAAAAATTAGAGAAAATACTAGTAGGAGAATATTTTTTTTCATAGCAGTAGTTTTTTTGAGTTTAAAATCATCAAAAAATATGTCTATTTGGTCGAAACTACAGTTCATTTCTTACGTAAAAAAAAAGGGAAGCATTTTAAATGCTTCCCTTTTTTATATAATTGATTAGCGTTTTACTATAATACGCTTTATATTAATTTGCTTGTAAAAGAATATTATCAATAGCAAGTTCATCACGAGAATCACTACCCGAGATATCATTACTTTCGAAACGGATGTAAATAAATGCTCCATCTGCAACTGTAGCAGAAAAAGAAGCAGATCTCATTGTACTAACAAAGCCAAGTGCATCACTAGTCCCCGGTGATGCGTAATCTAACGCAGGTATAGGAGTAAAAGTTATATTATCTGTAGAATAAGAAAAATTTAGACTATTGCTTCTGTTTACAGCTCCATTGTTGTTGACATATATATCATAGCTAATCATGAAATTTGAAACAGGTGCTCCAGTTGTATTTTCTATTCTAAAATCAAATGATCCAGGTGTAAAATCACCTCCAGTCGGTTGAGCTCCTAATGATGTATCTCCAGCGCCATCTACATCAAAAGCATAGATACCTCCAGTACCTACACCTCCATTACTTGTACCTCTTGCAAAATCTCCAGATGTTTGAGTACCTCCATAATCCAAAGAACCACTAACGCCATCTACAATAACGATGTCAGAATCAAGTTGTCCAGCACTAGGCATAGGCGCAAACCCAGCACCTGTAAAAGATTGGAAATCTTCAGAATATAATGTTGTTAATGGTTCTGTGCAGGAAACATCACTAACAAAAGTTCCATCTACAGTTCCTACTAGAGGAGAAGCCCAAGACCAAGTCCCAGAAATACCAGAGCAATCATTAGGCCCAGTAGCTTCATTATTAAACGTGTGTGTTCCAGACCATGTTACATCACCATCTCCCGCAGTATAACCTACAGTAGTCATTCCATCACCACTAGTGACATCACAAGTAGTTTCATCACCGCTTGCAATACAATTATCTTGAACTCCTATACCATTATAGACTGTCATTCCTAATGTAGTCTGAGTTGCAATAGAGCTATCTCCATCTGCAGTTACAAACATAAAATTAAATGTTTGTGTCATAGAGTTGTCTACGGGCCCAGCACAAGTAGTACAAGTGTATGTTCCAGTAACAGGCGTTACCGGAGCTCTTGATGTATTTCTAGCTGCTAAAATTGAACTTTCAGCACCTCTAAAAGAAACAGTATTTATTTCTAATGTTTCTCCTTCGTTTCCAGTAGTCATTGTAAAAGAAAGCTCATTTGATGTAAATATGATTTCTTTTGTGTTTCCTAAATTAGAGATTTGATCTGTAGTAATACTGATAACTTCACCTGTAGCTAATGTTAAATTAGCTGTTGCAGAGAGAGCATCGTCAGATAGTGTAACATCTAATGTACCTCTATTATCTCCATTTACCGTTGTAAATATTCCTTTGTAATTTTCAACTTCAAGAGTAGCAATATCTGTACTACTATCTATGTTTTCTTCTGTACTACAAGCTATCACTATGAGGGCTAGTAGAAAATAGGATAAAACCTTCTTCATTATAATATTGATTTGTTGTTTATTATGCGCTGCAAAAATAGATGGATTTTATTAGTTTTATATTACTTTATCATTAATTCTTTGGTACTTATAAGCTTGAAAAATGAAAAATCATAAATGATGCAAGTGTAATTATTGCATTATTTATGATTTTCCTTGTTTTGTGTATACGCTTTCGCGAAAGCGTATTTATTCGAAATAGCTAAAGGTTTCTCCGTCTTCTATCGTTAAAAGTGTTTCGTATATTAATTTGATGACATTTTCTACATCTTCGCGATGCACCATCTCTACCGTGGTATGCATATATCGTAAAGGTAAAGAGATAAGGGCAGAAGCTACACCGCTATTACTGTATGCAAATGCATCTGTGTCTGTCCCTGTAGCACGGGATAAAGCAGCTCTCTGAAATGGAATTTTATTTTTCTCTGCAGTTTCTGTAATACGATCCCTAAGTTTTTGTTGTACAGCAGGAGCATACGCAACAACGGGTCCTTTACCTATGGCAGCTTCTCCTTGAATTTTTTGATCTATCATAGGAGTGGTTGTGTCATGAGTTACATCAGTGACAATAGCTACATTAGGTTGAATTCGTTCTGCAATCATTTGAGCACCTCGTAAGCCTATTTCTTCTTGAACAGAATTGGTTATATATAAGCCAAATGGTAATTTCTTTTTGTTTTTGTGTAACAATCTAGCTACTTCTGCAATCATAAAACCTCCAGCTCTATTATCAATCGCTCTACAAACAAATTTATCATCATTAAGAATGTGAAATTCATCTGGATATGTAATAACACATCCTATATGAATCCCCATTTTGTGAACTTCGTCTTTATCTTTTGCGCCTACATCAATAAAAATATTATTAGGCTTAGGAGGTTCTTCTTTGGCTCTGTTGCGTGTATGAATTGCAGGCCATCCAAAGACGCCTTTTATAATTCCTTTTTTAGTGTGGATGTTTACAATTTTAGAAGGAGCAATTTGATGATCACTTCCTCCGTTTCGTATAACATATAGGAGTCCGTTTTCTGATATATAGTTCACATACCAAGAAATTTCATCTGCGTGACCTTCTATGACTACTTTGTATTTTGCTTTTGGGTTAATTACAGCAACAGCAGTACCATATGTGTCGGTAATAAATTCATCTACATACGGTTTTAGGTAGTCCATCCATATTTTTTGCCCATCCCACTCATAACCAGTTGGGGCAGCATTGTTAAGGTATTTCTCTAGAAAATCTAATGATTTTTTGTTCAATATACTTTTTGAAGCCATTTAAATATTTTTTTATAAAAATAAGAATATTAATAAGAAGTTAATAGTGTTATAACGCTGTAATCTTTAATTTTGGAATGATTTTAGCTTAAAGCGAAATAAAAGTATGCGCATCATCATAATAGTCATATTTATATTCTTTCCATTATTAGTAATGGCACAAGACACTATTGTCAAGCCTGAAGAAAACATAGAATACTATATAATACAAGGAGATACAATACCTAGAAGTGCTATAGATCTTAATGAAGTAATTGTTTTTAAACCTTTAAAATTTGACTCTAAAGAAGAACGTAGACGTTACCTAATCCTTCGTAGAAAAACACGTAAAGTATATCCATATGCTAAACTCGCAGCAGATAGGCTAGTTGCATTAAATGAAAGATTGGCATCTATTGAGAAGAAAAGTGCTAAAAAGAAGTACACAAAAGTGATTCATAAGTATCTTGAAAATGAATTTTCTACAGAACTTAAAAAACTCACTAGAACAGAAGGTCAGATTTTAATTAAACTTATTCATAGGCAAACGGGAGAAACTACTTTTGAATTGGTGAAGCGCTTACGAAGTGGATGGAAAGCTTTTTGGTACAATACAACAGCAAGTGCGTTTGATATTTCTTTAAAGAGGGAGTATGACCCTGAAAATATAGAAGAAGACTATTTAATTGAAGATATATTACAACGTTCATTCCAATCTGGAATACTTGAAAGGCGTAATTCAGTTTTGGATTTTGAATATTGGGATTTGTCCAATAAATGGAAATCTACTCCTAAGCAAGAAGATTAAATCTACTAGTTTTAAAATACATCATTTCTAAAACGAAATCCCTTCATTTTCTGCGTGCATTTAGTAGTCTATATATATTAAGGTAAGTTGGGGTTATTTTCGTGTGGTTTATGTAATTGTTTTTCAGGTAATTGTATATTTTTCAAAAAAAGTTGAATAAATATTGTTTTTAATTAAAAAAGGGGTGTTATCTTTGCGGTCCGTTTCGGCGAAAGCGGTAGTTCATATACATAGCATGTTGGTTGTTTTTAGAGGGGTAAAAAAAGATTAAATTTTTTTTCATTTTTTGTTTGTT
>NZ_CANLNH010000019.1 GCF_947492535.1 uncultured Dokdonia sp.
ACATCAATATCAACTGGAGTATCCTCTGGAGTGGTAGCCGTATCATCCATCACATCCTCTACTGGGGTTACTGTTACGGTAACTTGAGCAATAGCAGTATCTCCATTACTATCTTCTATTTGATAGAAAAATACATCTTGGCCATGGAAATCAGGACTTGGTGTATAATCAATAGTATCATCAGTAGGATCATCTGGCGTTCCATTATCATTTACAACAGCCATCCCATTAGAAGGTACTGAAGTAATAACAATTGTACCTATTGATGGTCCATCTGCTCCAAAATCATCATTATCTGTAACATCAATATTTACACCAATATCTTCTTGAGTTGTAGCAGTATCATCTTCCGGGTCAGGAATTTGATTTGTTGAATCTACAGTTACTGTTTCTTCGTAAATACATCCATTAGCATCTGTTACTGTGATTGTATAATCTCCAGCGTCTAAATCTGTAATTGTAGCCGTTGTTTCTCCATTACTCCAAGAGAAAGTATAAGGAGGTGTTCCTCCGGAAGGAACAACAGTTGCTGTTCCGTCATTAGCAGTTACTCCATTTTCATTAGTAGTAGATACGTCTGCAGTAACAGCACTATCTGGCTGACTAACAGTAGCATTTACAGTAATTGTACATCCATTGGTATCTGTAACGATTACGGAATAATCTCCTGCTACTAAATCTATAATATCTTCGGTAGTAGCTCCATTACTCCATGCAAATGTGTATGGAAATGTACCACCACTTACTGTTAAGTTAAGCGAACCTGTATTTTCTGAAAAACACAATACGTTATTAACAGCAATTCCAGCACTCAATATACTTGGCTCATTTACGGTTACTGTTGATTGAGACGTACAATTGGTAAAACCATCTGTTACTGTTACGGTATATGTTCCTGCAACTAAACCGCTGATATTTTCTGTTGTTGCTCCATTACTCCATAAGTATGTAAATGGACCTACACCCCCTGTTGTATTTGATGAAGCGGTTCCATCTGAAAAACCATTACAACTTACATTAGTAGCGCTCGTTGTTATTGCTAAATTTTGACAACTTCCTTCATTTACAATTACTGTATTGGTAGCATCACATCCATTGGCATCAGTTACTGTAACTGTATATGTATCTGGTGTTAATCCTGTAATTGTTTGTGTCGTTTCTCCATTACTCCATAAATAAGTATATGGAGGAACTCCGCCTGTTGGATTGGCAGTTGCGGTTCCATTATTTAATCCAGGACCCGTCTCATCTGTAGATGATACCGTTACTCCTACTGGACTTGCTGGTTCTGTTATTGTTACACTCTGCTCGACTGCTAAACATACAGTCCCATCTATCGTTACACTAACTGTATATACTCCTGCAGTTAAATTACTTAACGTACTAGAGGTAACTCCAGCATCTACTTGACCTGTATTCCATGTAAACGTAAATAAGGCAGCTGGATTTGCATTAGAACTTGCACTTACTGTCGTACTTCCAGTATTCTCACCTGCACAAAGTACATCAGTAACATCTTGTATGGCAATAACAGCATCACACGTATCACTACAATTGATAATAACACTTTGTACTAATTCACATCCATTAGCATCAGTAATTGTTACTGAATGAACACCTGCACTATTACCATTAAAGTTTCCTGGTAAATTAGTAGCAGTTGCTGTTGTTTGGTTTCCTGCGCTTGCGCTCCATTGATATGTATATGGAGGTGTTCCGCCACTAGGTACAGCTGTAGCTTCCCCATCTAAACATCCTTGTGCAGTTGTAGCATCTACTCTTGTTATATTAACACTTAAAGCACTGTCTGGTTCTGTAATTGTATAGCTATCTGAAATAGTACAGCCATTCGCATCTGTTACTATAACTGTATAATTCCCAGCTAATACATTTGATATATCTTCTGTAGTTTCACCGTTACTCCATGCATATGTATATGGAGGTGTCCCGCCAATTACTGTAATATCTACAGACCCTGTAGCTTCTCCATTACATAATACATCTATTGAAACTCCTGATAAATCAAGAGCTCTAGTAGGTTGACTAACAGTAGCATTTACAGTAATTGTACATCCGTTGGCATCTGTAACAATTACTGAATAATCTCCTGCTACTAAATCTATAATATCTTCGGTTGTAGCTCCATTACTCCATGCAAATGTATATGGAAATGTTCCACCACTTACTGTCAAGTTAAGTGATCCCGTATTATCTCCAAAACATAATACATTATTTACTGCAATTCCGCCACTTAATATACTTGGCTCATTTACTGTTATTGTAGATTGAGCTGTACACCCTGTTGTTTGATCACTTACTGTTACTGTATAAGAACCAGCAACTAATCCAGTAATATTCTCTGTAGTAGCTCCATTACTCCATAAGTATGTAAATGGACCTACACCGCCTGTTGTATTTGATGAAGCGGTTCCATCTGAAAAACCATTACAACTTACATCTGTTGCACTGGTTGTAATTGCTAAATTTTGACAGCTACCTTCATTGATGATTACCGTATTATCAGCCTCACAACCATTTGTATCAGTCACTGTAACTGTATATGTATCTGGTGTTAATCCTGTAATTGTTTGTGTAGTCTCACCATTACTCCATAAATAGGTATATGGAGGAACTCCTCCTGTTGGATTGGCTGTTGCGGTTCCATTATTTAATCCAGGACCCGTCTCATCTGTAGATGATACACTAACTTCTACTGAACTAGAAGGTTCTGTAATTGTCACACTTTGTTCAACAGCTAAACATACGGTTCCATCTATCGTTACACTAACTGTATATACTCCTGCTGTTAAACTACTCAAGGTACTAGAAGTAACTCCTGCATCTATTTGACCTGTATTCCATGTAAATGTAAATAAGGCTGCTGGATTTGCATTAGAAATCGCACTTACTGTTGTACTTCCTGTATTTTCTCCAGCACAAAGTACATCAGTAACATCTTGTATTGCTATTACAGCATCACACGTATCACTACAATTGATAATAACACTTTGTACTAATTCACATCCATTAGCATCCGTAATTGTTACTGAATGAACGCCAGCTCCATTACCATTAAAATTTCCTGGTAAATTAGTAGCTGTTGCTGTTGTTTGATTTCCTGCGCTTGCACTCCATTGAAATGTATATGGCGCTGTTCCTCCGCTTGGGGTTGCTGTAGCTTCTCCATTTAAACATCCTTGTGTTGTTGTAGCATCTATTCTAGTTATATTAACACTTAAAGCACTATCGGGTTCAGTAATCGTTACAACAATATCATCTGTTCTACCTAAAGCATCAGTTACTGTAACTGTATAAGTTCCTGCTAATAAGTTATTAAATACACCACTAGCTTGCGTTGTTCCCCCATCAATACTAAACTGATATGGTGCAACACCTCCAGTAGCAGAAACCTCAAGAGAACCCGTAGCTTCACCATTACATAGTACATCAGTTTGTCCTTCTGCACTAATAATTAATTCAAAACCATCTACAAAATCATTATCACAACTAGATTGTACATTTATGGTACGGCTAATCAAATTGTCATTAGCCCCATCTACATCAGATATTGAAATATAACCTGCTAAATCTGTCTCTCTAATTTCATAATTTACAATAGCATTAATATCATCAATCTCTGTTGCTACTCTATAGTTTCCATCTGCATCAGTTTGTGTTGTAACAGATGTATTATCATCTCCTTCTACTACAATCTGAACATTAGCTAGTGGATTCCCTTCTTCATCACTAACATTACCACAAATAACTGGCGTTGTTATAAATATAGACACTGGATCTACATAGGTAGCATTGGTAAGGTTTAAAGAATAAAATCTATCAGAATCATCATCTAATTTTCCAATTCTATATTTAAGATTAGAATAATTTTCATAATAATTACTAAATGTATACCTAGGGTCTTCAGAAATATCGCTTCCTGGAGCCGTTGTATCATCTTGTGCTTCTCCTCTTACAAATGTAGCATCATTACTTACATTTATAAGTGTATTACTAGATACATAATAGGCATCAGGCAGTGATAATTCTGCATATTCTCTAGCACTATCCCCATTTCCATCTATATCTAAAGGTGTTCCAAAAAATGAAAGTAAAACTTGATCTGCGGCACTTCCGCCAGAAGTAACAAATTTAATATCAAACAGTACACTTTGATCTCCACTATTAGTACTATTAATTTGCGGTTGAAAAGCACTTCCTATCCCAACGTTAGCAACATCTATTTCTAATAAAGAAGCCCCATTTGCAAATTCTTCTATTTCTACAAGCGCATCTATATTAGGAAAAACATTAGAAAAACGGTATACGGCACCTATCTGTAAATTTGAACCAGATATTAAGGTAGGATTATTAAAATTTCCATTTTCTACAAAAGGGCTACACGTACAATCCCTTATTGTCGTCATTATAACATCTACAGTAACGACTGCTTGATCACAAGCTCCCGTACCATCACATATTTCATATATAAATTGATATTCCCCCGTAGGCGTATTAGGCGCAACATCTACACTCCCATCTGGATTAAGTGTTAGAAAACCATTTGGATCTGGTTGTACTACAGATAAAGTAACATCATTAGAGTTAAGGAATTCTCCATTAAGCTGATCATTATCTAAAACGTTTATAACATTATCTTCCCCTGTATTACCATCAATAACTCCCGCATTATCAGGACCTGCAGAAATAGAACTTACAAAGAATAATAATTTTCCATCAGGCTCATTAACACTAATAACTCTAAAACCAAAAATCTGCTCATTCGTATTGAATAAAGCAGCACTAAAAGCAACTATTGATTGTGTCTGGTTGGGAATATTTGTTTGATGATTTACCCCTGTATCCCATTCAAATCCTCTTACTTGAACTTGTGTAGCTCCTGCTATGACATTTCCATTAACATCTAGAGGAACAAAATCAATTCCTGAATTTCCATTACGTTCACTTACTAATAAATATCCATTTCTAGGAATTTGATTGGTATATACCATATCAACAAATCGTTCTCCAGAAGGAATTGAATTAGACTCTATAGTCCAATAAGATCGTAAATCTGTACTTCCAACTACATTCCCTAATTCTGGTAAATAATTTGGACTTGTATGTGGTATAAGTTGTGTTTGATTAGCACGAACAACTCCTATACTATTGCCAGGAACAGAACTAGAACCTATTAATGGATTAGGATTAGAAACCGAAGGCGTTGTATTCGTTACAAATATCTGCTCTCCATTTTCCAATCTAATGTTATCTATAGTCACTTCTGCATTAGGAGGCGTTGGATTACTATTGCCAGAAGCATTATTCTGTACAATCGGACTTCCATTTACCTGTAATGTCACCTGATCTATAGCGGCATTATTTTGTGTTCCGGTTACTGTGACTGTTTGGGCTTTTGTAGAAGCTACAAACAGGATCATAACACTTAGTGCTAAAACTTGGGATTTTAAGACGTTTAAGTAGTTATAATTCATATTACGTTTATTTTTCATTAATGAGTGTAATCAAATCAAAAATCATGACACAGGTCTCACGTTAGGATGATTGCTGTATCATTATTGTTGTATATCTTATATTATAATTTGTTCAGAGGGTCTTATTATTCTTAATGTCTATTTTAAGATTTAAGAATAGTAACTACATAATTTGAATATGTAGTAGTTATTGAAGTTTCCCCATGAGCAAATAGATTTATATGTCTATTTATATACTCTACCATAATAATTACATTTATCTTATACAGATTATTTTTCTATTAATACTCAAGTTGGGTATCCAAATATATTTGATTATAACTAACTTAAAATGTATTATTTTAGTTTTTAGACCTTTGTGACTAAATCATCGATGAACTACACAAATTACGGTAATCCCGTAAAATTTTGTACAGAATACATACACATGTAAAAACAGCCTCAAAAATAGTAACTCAAAACACCAACAACCTCTTTATATATCTATAATTACAGTCTTTTCAGTAAGTTATATACGCTTTCGCGAAAGCGTATACCTGAAAAAATCATAAAAATTAAAAATTAGGCTTATTTTACTATAGATACTTCAAAATCAAATCTAAAGGGGATTAAATATCAGTTAAAAAATACATTTTAATGAGGCACGTATTGTAAATAATAACAATATAAAATTGTGAGAAGACCTTGTCATTAAACTGCTTCCCTTTTATGAAAAAACTATAGTTTCACACTGAATTATTACTTATATTTTTTTCAATTTCCAGTTATATATACGTAGTTTTTTACTCCTAGGTTTCCTTTATATTTGCATTTCTAAAATCGATCTATAATTCATGAGTGTAAAAGAAGAAATTGCAAGAAGAAGGACCTTTGGTATTGTATCGCATCCAGATGCAGGTAAAACTACCTTAACAGAGAAATTATTACTGTTTGGTGGGGCAATTCAAGAAGCAGGAGCGGTAAAATCTAATAAGATAAAAAAGGGCGCTACCAGTGATTTTATGGAGATAGAACGTCAACGTGGTATTTCTGTAGCAACCTCTGTATTAGCCTTTGAATATCAGGGAACTAAAATTAATATTCTAGACACACCTGGTCACAAAGATTTTGCAGAAGATACCTTTAGAACACTCACAGCTGTAGATAGTGTAATTGTTGTTATTGATGTTGCCAAAGGAGTAGAGGAACAAACCGAGAAACTTGTGGAAGTATGTAGAATGCGTAATATTCCCATGATTGTATTTGTCAATAAGTTAGATCGAGAAGGAAAAGACGCTTTCGAATTACTAGATGAAATAGAGCAAAAATTACACTTATCAGTCACGCCATTAAGTTTTCCTATAGGGATGGGATATGACTTTAAAGGAATTTATAATATCTGGGAAAAAAATGTAAATCTTTTTAGTGGTGATAGTAGAAAAAACATAGAAGAAACTGTAGAAGTATCAGATATTCAAGATAGTATACTTGATGATCTCGTAGGAAGTGATGCTGCTGAAAACTTAAGAGAAGAACTAGAATTAGTACAAGGCGTATATCCCGATTTTGATAAAGAAGCCTATCTAAATGGATTACAACAACCTGTATTTTTCGGTTCCGCTTTAAATAGTTTTGGAGTACGTGAACTTCTAGATTGTTTTGTCGAAATTGCCCCTACCCCACGACCAAAACAAAGTGAAGAACGTTTAGTACATCCTGATGAAAAAGACTTTTCTGGTTTTGTATTTAAGATTCATGCCAATATGGATCCAAAGCATAGAGATCGTCTGGCCTTCATAAAAATTGTCTCTGGTGTATTTGAACGTAATACTCCTTATTTACATGTACGCAATAAGAAAAAATTAAAATTCTCCAGTCCAAATGCATTTTTTGCAGAGCGAAAACAAATTGTAGATATTTCTTATCCAGGAGACATTGTAGGATTACATGACACTGGTAATTTTAAAATTGGTGATACACTTACCTCTGGAGAAGAGATTCATTATAAAGGGATTCCTTCGTTTTCGCCTGAGCATTTTAGATACATTAACAACGCTGACCCAATGAAATCCAAGCAGTTAGCCAAAGGTATTGATCAGCTTATGGATGAAGGTGTGGCACAGTTGTTCACCTTAGAATTGAACGGACGTAAAGTTATTGGAACTGTAGGAGCCTTACAATATGAGGTAATTCAATATCGATTAGAACACGAATATGGCGCCAAATGTACCTACGAACCACTCAATGTTCATAAAGCATGTTGGGTAGATCCTGAAGATCCAAAAAGTGAAGAGTTCAAAGAATTCTTACGCGTGAAACAACGCTTTATGGCAAAAGATAAAAGAGATCAGTTGGTTTTCTTAGCAGATTCGGCATTTAGTCTTCAAATGACACAACAAAAATATCCATCTGTCAAGATGCATTTTGTAAGTGAATTTGATGTCGCTTAAAAAACGATTATTTATTTTAAAGCCCATAATTAACACTAAAAACAAAAAACAACTTCTTGTATTCAATATTTTTAAAAGTTGCTTACATCTATTTTAAAGAGGCGTGTTTTTTAGATCAAATAAGATTTAATTATTCAACATTGTAGATACTATAATTTTTAACTATAGTGCTTATTTTTTGCCACGTGGACATTTGTCGTTAAAAAGACGTCATTTTAAAATATTTCTTATATCAAAAAGTACGATCTTTCTCAATATATAGTTATCTATATAAATCAGCATCAATGAAAGTATTCATAATTGGCATTCTATATAGTCTTTGTATATTCTTTTCTATAAATACCCTTTTTTCACAAGATACCATTCCTATCACCATAGGTACTGATAATAGAATTTATCTAAAAGTAACTGTAAATGGTTCTGAAGAATTAGATTTTATTTTTGATACGGGTGCTTCGGCAATGGTCGCAAATACTACACAAACAGATAAAAAACTCAACTTAAATTATAATAATTCTGTTGAAAATACAGGAGCAAATGGCGTAAGTACACAAAAAGTAAGTGCAGGAAATACCATCCAAATTGGTTCTTTTAAACGTGAAAATGAAGAGCTTATAGGTATTGAATACCCCGAAAAACACTATTCTTTTGATGGCGTGATAGGCTATCCTTTCTTTGAAGATTTTCTTATGGAAATAGATTATGAATCACAAATCATTGTCGTGCATCGTTCTAAAAATACAATCGCAAATCGAACTTCTTATGAAAAGGTATCACTAGATTTTATGAATGCGCTGTTTTATATGGACATGACAGTATTTAAGAAAGAAAAACCTGTGCAATTCCCTGTGATGATTGATACAGGTTTTAATGGAGATCTTATTGTGTATCATAAAACAGTTTCTGAAAAAGGGCTTGCAAATCAGTTTGAAAAAATAAGAAACTCTCGATCTGAAGGTACCGATGGTACGGTTATAGAATCTGATTTAGTTATCATTCCAAAAGTCATTTTAGCGAAAACCACCTTACAAAATACGGAAGCCAGTTTAAACTTGACTCCCACTTCTACTGCTTTTACAGCTATATTGGGAGGAAATATTATGAAGCATTTTCATTGGATCTTTGATTATAAAAAACGCCAATTGTATATACGACCCAATTAGTTTAAGTCGATCATCCTTTCGTAAGCGATGCTGCTATTTCTATATTTTAATGCTTCTATACGCTTTCGCGAAAGCGTATAAAATATAATGAATTAAAAGACTCAAGACGTAAACATCTATGTCATACTGAGCTTACCGAAGCAATGATGCAAACTCAAGGTTGAAAAGAGAGAACTATGCTATTTTAGGAAATCTAGTAACATATAACACCTTTCTCGGTCCCTCCTTTCTAGGAGGGAAGTACTTATCTAATAAACTTATAAACTCAAAGACTCACCACACTCTCCTATTCTACCTTTACAAAATGATAGGTTCCATCTTGTTCTACTGTATATCCGATAATTTCTTCTGCTTCATTTCTTGTAAATGTCACAGTAGCTTTCGCTTCTTTACAATCAAAATAATCATCAGAGATAGGACGCAGGACACCGGCATTTTCTCGTGCATCTAAAGGCACCATGACTAACATGGTATCAAATAGTTCTATTCCAAAACGTTTTTTCGGATCGTCGTTAAGGTGATACACTCCTATATACTCTTTATATACATCACGTTTAATTTCAGATTTCTTTTTAATAAGAATCGGTGTATCCATCATGACACTACCTATATAATCTGCTATTTCGGGGGTTCTATCAAATTTGGTGTTAGACAACACACAAACAAAAAGGTCTTCTTCAGGTAAATACAATCCATTGGTTGTAAAGCCAAATAAGTTTCCGCCGTGTTGTATCGTCGGACTTCCTTGTAATTCTTTAAGAAAAAAACCATAGCCATAGCCAGTTCCTTCTCCTGAGTTGATCTGTTTTTCGGTGGTTAATTGTGAGACGACATATTCAGATATGACTGTTTTATCATGCAAAGCACGATGCCATAAGAACAAATCATATACCGTAGATCTCACCCCACCCACACTCTTAGACATTGCGGGACCTTCCTTAAAAACACCTGGTACATCTTCGGCGTATCCTGTGACTAGTCGTCTCTTTTTTACGTTACCAGGATCCCCTATAGCACTAGACGTCATCTCTAGAGGTCCAAAAATAAACTGCTCCATATAGATACGTTTTTTCATACCAGACGCTTTTTCAATTACTGCATTTAATAATGAATAGTTACTATTACTATAGGCCCATTTTGATCCTGGTTCAAAAAGTAAAGGTTCGTCTTTAAAATAGGCAATCATGTCTTTTGGGGTATACTCTTTAGCGAGCAAATGATACTCATCTTCGTCAACATCAAAATAGTCTGGAATCCCCGACGTTTGTGATAACAAATGATGAATGGTAATAGGATATTGTTTTACAGGATAATACGGTACATATTGCTGAATTGTATCGATAAGCGATACTTTCCCTTGTTCTACCAGTTGCAATACCGCTGCCGACGTAAATTGTTTGGTCATGGAGGCTATTCGGAAGACCATATCGGTTTTTAGTTTTCGTTTAGGCGCTAAGGAAGCGAGTCCGTAAGCTTTTTGAAATAGGATCTTATCTCCTTTTGAAATCAACACAACTGCACCTGGTTCATTTTTTGGGTATTCATCTGTTAAGAATTGATCGATGGTTTCTAATTGTTGTGTTGTTTTTTGTTGTGCAAAAAGGGTTGTAGTCAGGAGGAAAATGAGTATTGTTAGTATGTGTTTCATGTTCAATGTTTCATGTTTTTAGTTTATTCATTTCTTTTTATTATTTGTCATTTTTTGTTTCTCCATCCCTAAAGGGAGCAAAAAATAAGATGTAGTTCCAATAATTGCAAGAATATGTCCACCCTTTAGAATTGAGGAAAAACATATTCGATGTGAAGAACGACGTAGTTAGTTACAAGGTATTTTTCATAGTTTCTTTTCATTTGTAAGGGTGAGATTCCCGCCTTCGCGGGAATTAATTGTTACACAAAAGAAACCCAAAACCCTTATAGAACCTACTCAAATCTAGATTTGAGTATAGGTTTTCATCATTCCGAACGAGTTTATGAAGAGGAATCGAATGCCGTCATCTCGACTTTAGGAGAGATCAAACAAGAAACTAAAAAACTACGCACTGTTTTTTGATTTCCAATCTCATGCAACCAGAAATGATGCTCCTTTTCTCAAAATAGAGTATTGCTCTATTTTAGAGTGTTACTCTATTTTGATTTCAAACTAATAAACTACCTCGGGGCAAGCCTCGGAGTATTAAACCCTTTGGCGGCGCCAATAAAATGATAGTGAACACCTCCCTCAATCCCTCCTTTTTAGGAGGGAAGCTCAATGCAAAGACTTATTTGATGTAAAAAGTGTCCTCTATTTTCTGTTTCTCCTTCCCAAAAGAGAGCAAAAAATAAGGTGTACTTTCCCTAATTGCGAGCATATGTACACCCTTTAGGGTTGGGAAAAGACATTTTCGGTTTAAAAACTATATTAATTCTTTACCTGTGATTCTTTAAATTCTTTGGGAGACTGTTGGGTCATTTTTTTAAAAACACGTTGAAAGGTGGCTTGGGAATTAAAACCACAATCATAGGCAATACCCGTAATAGTGAGGTGTGCATTTTCAGGATCCAAAATTCGTTGTTTAAATTCCGCAACCCGATAGGTATTGACATACTCATTAAAACTCTTGCCTACATGCTGATTTAAGACGCTAGAAATGGTTTTCTGCGGAATACCTGTGTGTTGTACGACATCTTGTAATTTAAGCGTAGCATTGAGATACCATTGTTCTTCATTCATTAATTGTTCCAGTCGCTGTACCGTATGTGTGATATCTTCAGACGAAATCACCAAGGCTGTTGACTTCTTTGAGATCGCTTTATATCCAATGATATACCCATTAATCCCCAACCAATACACCAAAATCACTAGCGGGATATATACAGGATACCAACCCACAGTGGTTAATACATACCCAGACAGTGTCGGAATACTGTACGGAATCAAATGCAATGCCCAGATGCTTGCAAATAGGGTAAATCCGATAAAGAATCGTTTCGCCCATTTCGCGGAAGCGGTTTCCTTTTCCTGTAAAGATTGTTTTTTCCATAGTGCATATGAAAACCATAAATACACCACCAGAGATACCCACCTCGGAATATCAACATAGGTCGTATAATCATCTACCCAATCACTAAACGTATTTAAAGCTGTCCCATCTAATATTCCGAAAAAACCACCAAGAATAAGTATAAAAAACACGATATGTGGCATCACATCCAGAATGACCGTATAAAAATGACGTTTATCTTTCTTAGAGAGTGTATCCTCAGGATGCAGTAAGGCACGAATATAAAAATAGAGTAACGGACCTACGGGCATAATCACCACCAAAGGCACAATCGCTTGTATCAGATCTAAGACAAGATGAGACGTTGTCACCGCATTTAACAAATACAAATTGAGACATACCAAAGAGATCAATAGTATAATCCATGCGAGGCGTCTATTGGCATTTTTATTTACCCGAAGTCTATACAAAACCACTACCGTAATAAGCCCTTGTATGGTTCCGAGTAATACTAAAATAGCTAATAAGGTACTTCCGTCTTGCATGTACACAAAGGTATCTTTTTATACGCTTTCGCGAAAGCGCACTCAGAAGCAAATGAAGTGAGAATTTTGGTATGCGAACGTATGAAGATAAGATTGACAAAAATAAGGGCGTAGGACAAACTCATCTCTCACCAACCATCAACTAACGATTCAAAACATAAACACTTAAACTTCTAACCTTTTTAAACTCATCACTTAAGACTCAAAGACTATCCATATTGTCACAGGGAGCTTGTCGAAGTGCTTTACATATCAAATCCAAAAACTTGAAACTTGTAACAATGAATACGGTTTTCCGTAAGAGGAATGCTTACTAGAAAAGTATCTTTATAAATTAAATCCATATTACTTGTAAATACGCTTTGTTATCTATCAAAGATGTCTATTTTTAAAGAACCAATTATTTATAACTAGTAACCAGCACTTATTTAATGTCTGAAGATCAAAAACAGCAGCAACTCAAACAAACCCTCTGGAATATTGCAAATGACCTCCGTGGTAATATGGACGCAGATGATTTTAGAGATTATATATTAGGTTTTATTTTTTATAAGTATTTAAGCCGAAAAATGAAAGGCTATGCAAACATTATTCTGCAACCTGATGGTTTACGTTACGATACGGTAGAAGCGCATCCTGAAGCCGAAGCTTTGCTAGAAGCTATTAGATTTGAGGCTTTAGATAAATTAGGATACTTTTTAAAACCCAGCGAACTCTTTAGCGAACTGGCGAAACGTGGAAACTCAGGCGGAAAAAACAACTTCATTCTTGGCGATCTTGCAAATGTGCTCACGAGCATTGAGCAAAGTACCATGGGAAGTGAGAGCGAAGACGATTTTGGCAATCTCTTTGAAGACCTTGATTTAACCAGTAGTAAATTAGGAAAGACAGAAGATGCTAAAAACGAACTCATTGTAAAAGTACTGAGTCACCTTGAAATGATAGATTTTGACTTAGAGAATACCGAAAGTGATATTCTTGGAGATGCCTATGAGTATTTAATAGGTCAATTTGCAAGTGGCGCGGGAAAAAAAGCAGGGGAGTTTTATACTCCCCAACAAGTATCTAAGATACTAGCACAGCTAGTGACTACCAATAAAACAACCCTAAAAAGTGTCTATGATCCTACCTGTGGATCTGGTTCTTTACTATTGCGTGTGGCAAAAGAAGTTAAAGAAGTAGGTTCTTTTTATGGGCAAGAAAGTAACCCGACTACCTACAACCTGTGTCGTATGAATATGATCATGCACAATGTACATTACAAGCAGTTTGATATTTATAATGAAGACACGCTTGTCAATCCAAGCCCAAATCATAGAGACAAACGCTTTGAAGCCATTGTAGCAAATCCACCCTTTTCAGCAAAATGGACAGCTAGTCCTTTATTTATGAGTGACGATCGGTTTTCTGCCTATGGGAAATTAGCTCCAAAATCTAAGGCCGATTTTGCCTTTGTACAACATATGATACACCAACTAGAGGACACAGGTACGATGGCATGTGTATTACCACATGGAGTGTTGTTTAGAGGGGCTGCAGAAGGACATATTCGTAAATTTCTAATAGCAGATAAAAACTATCTGGATGCTGTGATAGGCTTACCCGCAAACATATTTTACGGCACCAGTATTCCTACTTGTATTTTGGTGTTAAAAAAGCAACGTGCAAACGCTCAAGATATTTTGTTTATAGACGCCAGCCAACATTTTGAAAAAGTAAAAACCCAAAATGTATTGCAAGAAACGCATATCAATGAAATTATAAACACCTATCGAGAACGTACTACAAAAGATAAATACAGTTATGTCGCTACGCTAGATGAGGTGAAGGAAAATGATTATAATCTAAACATTCCTCGCTATGTAGACACCTTTGAAGAAGAAGAGCCTATAGATTTAGGGCAAGTCTCAAAAGACCTAAAAGCCTTAGATAAAGACATTTCAAAAACGGATGCAACGATTGCAGATTTTTGTAAACAACTTGATATAGACACTCCTTTTTAATGACAGCACAAAACAACAAAAAGAACGTCATTGCGAGCGCCAATTCCGAGTCAGTCATTGCGAGCGAGGAACGAGCGAAGCAATCTCTCACTTCGGAGCACAAATCCCAAAAGCCATCTCACGATGCAACTGCTAATAACAAACAGATTGCTTCAAAATCGTCATTGCGAGGCACGAAGCAAACTACGACGAAGAAATCTCTCTCTCTAAAACCCAAACTACGCTTTAAAGAGTTTGATGAGGAGTGGATAATAGCTAAAGTTATTGATTTTGCACCATTACAGAGGGGGTTTGATTTACCAGTGATTGAAATCAAAGAAGGTAAATACCCTGTAGTTTTTTCAAATGGCATTTTAAAAACTCATAATGAATTTAAAGCGTATTCCCCTGGAGTTGTGACGGGTAGATCTGGTACTATTGGTAAAGTCACATATGTTGAAAATGATTATTGGCCTCATAATACTGCATTATGGGTTACAGATTTCAAAGGAAATGACCCTAAATATGTCTATTATTTTTACTCAAACTTTAAATTAGAAAGGTTAGGGACAGGTTCAGGTGTACCTACTCTTAATCGAAATGATGTACATGCCCAAAGGAGATGTATTCCCAAACTCCCAGAACAACAAAAAATAGCCAATTTCCTCACCGCAGTAGATACTAAAATACAACAACTCAATACAAAAAAAGAGTTATTAGAACAGTACAAAAAAGGCGTGATGCAACAACTGTTTAGTCAAGTATTGCGGTTTAAAGATGATGATGGGAATGATTTCCCAGATTGGAAAGAAGTTAAGGGTAATATGCTTTTTAAAAGTGTTTCAGATAAAAATCATAGCTCAGATTTACCAATACTTGCTATAACTCAAGATCAAGGAGCTATACCAAGAGAAATGATTAATTATAAAATGATTGTTACAGAAAAAAGCGTTGCTAGTTATAAAGTTGTCCAAGTTGGTGATTTTATAATTAGTTTAAGATCATTTCAAGGTGGAATAGAGTATTCAAATTATAAAGGAATCTGTAGCCCTGCTTATAATATTCTTCGTCCTGTTTCGGAAGAGATAAACAAAGATTTTTACAAACGTTATTTGAAAACAGATAAATATATTAGGCAATTACAAAGTAAACTCGAAGGCATAAGAGATGGTAAAATGATAAGTTTTAAATATTTTTCAGAAATTAAATTGCCTTTTCCCTCCCTAAAAGAACAACAAAAAATAGCTACCTATTTAAGTGCGATAGACACAAAAATAGAAAGTGTCGCTACACAAATAAGCAAGACGGAGACGTTTAAAAAAGGGTTGTTGCAGCAGCTGTTTGTATAAGCGATCTATAAAGAAAAAATGATAGAAAGAGAACGTATACCAGATGATGAAGAAAAAACATTTAAAAAACTGTTTCGTGATGGTTTAGCGATGTTTTATGATAAAATTATAGATCATAGACTGGTATTTCCTTTTAATGATCATTATGATACAGGAACAGTCGTCCCGCTTATGCTTGGTGAATTCTTTTTTAGAGATTGTCATTTTAACCACGAAATAGTCATTACAGATATACCTGAAAACTATAATTTAACCTTTAAAAATTGCATTTTTAAAGAGAACCTTAGATTAGAAAATGCCATCATTAAAAGTAATGTCAGGTTTAGAGACTGTCGGTTTTTAGGAGAAACAGATTTCCACCATACACGCTTTGAAAAACGAGCAGATTTTTGGAAATCTACTTTTTATCAAAACACTAAGTTCTATAAAACGGAGTTCTTGGATATTGCAGATTTTTCAGCAGTTTGTTTTAAAGAAAATGTGCTTTTTACCCATGCGCTTATTCATAAACTACTCGTCTTACGAAATACAAATCCTGAAAAAGGGTTTGATCTCTCTACAGCGGTCTTAGTAGGTGACCTTAGTATTTTCAACTTCAAATTTGATGATTACACGACATATACTCAAATTTATAAAGATCTAGATAATGCATTAACAAAAGAAGATACCTTTAGCTATGATGAGGCGTATACCGCGATATATGAAACTATTATAGCAGAAAGCTATCAGATCCCTATTGAAAATAAGAGAGAAACGTATCGTATTATAAAACATCAGTTAGAAAATCAAAAAAACTATATTGATGCCATTCCCTATAAAGTAAAAGAAAGCAGAACGCATTTTAAAGAATCTTGGTTACAGATAAGATATGGTGTTCACCTGTTTAATCCAATATCCAATATCATTGTTTTATCGCTTAATGGGCTTTCCAATTGGTTTGGTTCTTCCTATATACAAGGGATACTATTCACACTTTCTGTTGGTACTATTTTCTTCCATTGGGCTTTGTCACATATAGGTAATTTTGAATTTACAATGGATTATACACAATGGCAATGGGACTATTTTGTTCAATTCTTAAATCCAACGCATCGGTTTGACTATATGAAAGCCATTGATGCGCATCCAAGAACATGGTTTTTTATATGGGATTTTATAGGTAGGATTTTCGTGGGCTACGGGATTTATCAAACCATCCAGGCATTTAGAAAGTATAGATAATTATGTACAAAATAAACAAAGTATCAAACGATATAGAAAAGCTAGAAGAACGCTTATTTAAAGATTTAGGTTTTAGAGAACGTGACCATTTGCAAGAATGGATAGCCAAAAATCCAGAAATTTTAGGTGAAGATCTACTTATCATCCAAAAAGAGTTTAGTGGCTTTAATGATACTAATGAACGCTTAGATTTATTAGCCTTAGATAAAGAAGGAAATCTAGTAATTATAGAAAATAAATTAGACGATTCTGGTAAAAATGTAACTTGGCAAGCTTTAAAATATGCATCCTATTGTTCTACATTAACAACAAAACAAATTCTTCATCTCTTTCAACAATATTTACTACAATCACAAAGTGAAGAAATTGCAGAAGATTTAGTTAAAACCTACTTGGAGCATACAGAAGGTGAATTGTATTTAAATTCAGGTGATCAACGTATTATTTTTGTTGCTAATCATTACAGAAAAGAAGTTACCTCTACAGTATTGTGGTTAATCACGCATGGTATAAATGTTCAATGCTTTAGGGCAACTCCTTTTAGTGAAAATGAAAACATATTCCTACAGATAGAACAAATCATACCGCTTCCAGAAACGGAAGAGTTTATGATTGACGTACAAGAAAAGAAACGTGAAGATTTAGAAAAAGGAAAAGGATTAAGTGAGACTAGAAAAACGCAACTAGAATTTTGGAAAAGATTTAAAGACAGATTACTTCAGTTTGACGAAATACACAAGTTGCAAACACCTAGACCTCAATATTGGTTTGATGTGGTATTAGGAAAATCAGGTATTCATCTTTCAAATACTTTTAATACAGATAGAAACGAAATAGGAATTAGAATTTATATATCAAGTAAAAATGTAGAGGAGTGGTTACCATATTTTGAAAAAGAAAAATTTCATATTGAATCTGTAATTGGAGATGAATTATTGTGGAATCCGAATCCAAAAAATAAAGACAAGATTATTGCTTTATACAAACAATTCAATCTTAATGACAAAGATAATTGGGATGAAGCTATAGATTGGATGGCTGATAAAACTATTATTTTGAGAAAAGTATTTATGGATTTAATTAAAGATAAATAAGGTAAGAATACTAACAAATGATAGAAATAAAAGATGTAAGAAGGCTTCTCAAAGGCACTAAAAAAATTATAGATCATCATGAAGAATTAACCATAGCAAAAGGGGAACATTTTAATCTGTTTTCGGTATTGAATATAGAAACAAAAGAAAATAAGACGCACTCTGCTTTTTTAGCTGAGTTATTAAACCCGAAAGGTTCTCATAAAATGGGAGATGTGTTTTTAAGGTTGTTTATTGATGTTATTGATCACAATGAAAATCACGAAATTAAAACTTCCGAAAAAAGTAATTTTAAAACAGATAAAGCTTCTGTTAAAGTAGAATATACAATTCCAGGTAAAATAAAATTATATAATAAAGAAGGCGAAGATAAAAGTAAAGCTACAGGAGGAAGAATAGATATTTATTTAAAAGATAGTTTAGGTAATCGTATTAGTATTGAAAATAAAATTCATGCATCAGATCAAGAAGCACAGATACAACGGTATTGTAATCATGAACCAGAAAAAAATACGGTGTATTACTTAACGTTAAAAGGAGAAGATCCAGATAAATCAAGTAGTATAAACTTAAAATCTAATAAAGATTTTTTTAATATTAGTTATAGAACAACTATTATCAATTGGTTAGAACTTTGTCTAAAAGAAGTATCAAATTTCACAAGCTTACGCGAAGCCATCAATCAATATATAGTTTTAATTAAAAAGCTAACAAACACTATGAATAGTAAACACGATAAAGAATTGTTAGACCTTATGATGGCAAATATTGAAGAGTCAAGTTTTATCGCTACTAATTATGATAAAGCACTAAATAGGTTAAAACAAAATTTTAGAAAAAATATAATTGAAGTTTTAAAACAAAAACTTAATCCAGATTTTTACAATATAGAAGAAGGCAATTCAATAGAAAAAAAGAATTCTCAAATTTGGATTCATTTTAAAAGTAAACCGCAACCATATTTTTTGTTTGGAGTAGAATCATTTAGTGGATCTGGCTTTCAAAATGGAAACTTGTTTGTAGGCCTAATAAACATGCATAATTCCTCAATAATTTCAAAACTACCAGATGAGAATAAATTAAATTATGGCTGGAGACAGGTTCGTTTTTTAAAAACAAAAGATTTAAATCACATAAATTTAAGTCATAAATATACTATCAAAATATTAAATAATAAAACATCTACATCTTATGAAAATTTATTGAATAGATGTTGTGATCAAATAGTTTGCTTTGTAGAAGATTACGAAAAGAAATTACCAAAAGAGGTTTTTATTAATAATTTGACAGAGAATGATATTTAATGATTAGGTAATAAAAGAATAAGCAAGAGGCAGATTGCCACGCTACGCTCGCAATGACGGTACAGAAGACAATTACAAAATAAAATGAAACCAGGATTTGTATACATACTCACTAATAAGAATAATACAACCTTGTATGTAGGTGTAACATCTAACTTACTGACTAGAATACAGCAACATAAAGAAAAAAAACACCCTAAATCATTTACTGCCAGATACAATTTAAGTAAATTAGTCTATTATGAAGCATTTCAAGAAATTGGAGATGCTATAGCAAGAGAAAAACAATTAAAGGCAGGTAACAGAGCCAAGAAAATAGCACTTATAGAAACGAGTAACTTGACTTGGGAAGATCTAATTGAACAAGCAACAGATTGCTTCGGTTACACCTCGCAATGACAATATTATTATGACCAAACAATCTGAAACGCAATTAGAACATCATTTAATACAACAGTTGGTTGGTTTAGGCTATCAAAAGGTGGTCATTACAGATGGTGACGCATTGTTAGTCAATTTAAAATCACAGTTAGAGGTCTTTAATGCAACTGTATTTTCTACAAAAGAATTTGACACTATTGTAAATCATCTAGCAAAAGGGAATGTATTTGAAAAAGCAAAAACCTTACGAGATCGTTTCAATATTACCAGAGAAAACGGAGATCATTTTTATGTGCGTTTTTATAATAGTGAAGATTGGATCACAAATCTGTTTCAGGTCACCCATCAAATTACGCAAGAAGGCACTTATAAAAACCGCTACGATGTTACCTTATTAGTAAATGGTTTGCCCTTAGTACAAATAGAGTTAAAGCGTAGAGGTCTTGAAATTAAAGAAGCCTTTAACCAGATTAATCGATATCAACGTCATTCATTTTGGTCCAATCATGGATTATTCCAGTATGTACAGTTGTTTGTGATTAGTAATGGTACAAATACTAAATATTTAGCCAATAACAAGCTGCAATCTGTCAAACAGACTTTTTTCTGGGCAGATCAAAATAATAAAAATATTACTGATCTAACCGCTTTCGCGAAAGCGTTCTTACACCCAAACCATTTGGGTAAAATGATTGCTAAATATATCGTGCATAATCAAACACATAAAATACTAATGGTTTTACGACCATATCAATTTTATGCTTCAGAACATATCGTACATCAAGTAATCACGAGTAATGACAACGGGTACATTTGGCATACGACAGGTTCGGGTAAAACCTTAACCTCTTTTAAAGCAAGTCAGTTGATCATGAACTTGCCAGACGTATACAAAGTAGTATTTGTAGTAGACAGAAAGGATTTAGATTACCAAACCATGCTAGAGTTTAACAGCTTTAAAAAAGGGAGTGTAGATGTTACTGACAACACGCAATCTTTAGTTAACCAATTGACGGACGATTCTAAACTGGTTTTAACGACTATTCAAAAGCTGAATAATGCGATTTCTAAAACCAATTACGAAAAGAGTTTAACGTATTTACAAGATAAAAAAGTGGTCTTCATTTTTGATGAGTGCCATAGAAGTCAGTTTGGAGATACACATAAAAAAATTACCGAGTATTTTAAAAGTAGTCAGCTATTTGGTTTTACAGGAACACCCATTTTTAAAGATAATGCAGCTAAGAATGATTTAGGAAAACGCACTACCAAAGATTTGTTTGGAAGCTGTTTACATAAATATGTAATAACAGATGCCATAAAAGATCAAAATGTCTTGCGTTTTGGAGTAGAGTATATTGGTAAATACAAGCAAAAGGGACGAACTCTTATAGATATTGAAGTAGAAGCTATTGATACTACTGAAGTTTTTGCAGATGAAAAACGTTTAGAAAAAATCGCAGATTATATGATTGCCTATCACAATCAGAAAACCTTTAGTAAGGAATATTCAGCGCTTTTTGCAGTAAGTAATATTGATACGCTCATCAAGTATTATGATATCTTTAAACGTAAAAAAGAAGCTGGAGAGCACGATTTACGTATTGCTACTATCTTTTCTTACGGAACTAATGAAGATGATGAAGATGCAAAAGATTTTATGCCTGACGATGATTATTATGTAGCGGGTGAACCAGATCCAAACTACAAAACAAGCCATACAAGAGATAAATTAGATAGTTATATCGCTGACTATAACAGTATGTATAATACAAGCTTTTCAACGAAAGATAGTCAGCAGTTTGAAAACTACTTTAAAGATATTAGTAAGCGTTTAAAAGAACGAGAAAAAACAACATTTCAAGATAAAGATCGCCTAGATATTGTTATTGTAGTAAACATGATGCTCACAGGTTTTGATGCTAAAAAAGTTAATACTTTATACGTCGATAAGAATTTAAAGTATCACGGCCTAATACAAGCGTATTCTAGAACCAATAGGATTTTAGGAGAACAAAAGTCACAAGGAAATATTCTTTGTTTTAGAAACTTAAAAAAAGCAACAGATGAGGCAATCACATTGTTTTCTAATAAAGATGCCATTGAAGAAATCATACTACCACCTTATGAAACAATTGCTGAAAAGTTTGATGAAGCTTTAAAAAACTTATTAGAGATTGTTCCCACTTTTGAGAGCGTAGATGCATTGCCAAGTGAAACAGAAGAATTAAAGTTTGTACAAGCATTTAGACGTTTGTTACGTGCTAAAAATGTATTAGAATCATATACAGATTTTGAATGGGAAGATCTAGGAATAGATGAACAAACTTTTGAAAACTATAAAAGCAAGTATTTAGATTTATACGATAAAGTTAAAAATGATAATAAAAAACATAAAACATCCATTCTTGATGATATTGATTTTGAGTTAGAACTCATACATCGAGACCAAATTAACGTCGCTTATATTTTACAACTCTTAGCAAAGTTAAAAGAATCTACTACTGAAGAGGCTAAAGCACAGAAAAAAGCAATTATAGAAATGCTATCTGGAGATGTTGAGTTGCGAAGTAAGCGCGAGCTTATTGAAAAATTTATTGAAGAAAACCTTCCACTCATTAATGATGTAGATAACATACAAGATGAGTTTGAACGTTTCTGGTACGAAGAAAAAATTCTATCCTTGTCTAAAATATGTGAAGAAGAAAATCTAGACCAAAAACAATTTAAAGCATTAATAGAAAGCTATACTAACTATGGTAGAGAGCCATTGCGTGATGATATTTTCAAATGTCTAGATAACAGGCCAAGTATATTGAAAGCGCGTGAAGTAGGTGAACGCATTTTAGATAAAATGAAAGCCTTTGTACAGGTATTTGTAGAAGGAATGACTGGGTAGAAAACTATACCTTATCAATCCTCTCCTTGAGGTATTCCTTTACTGGGCTTTATAACATCATTTGTTTCTATCAATACAGTCTGTTCTTCATCCGTTTGAACTTCAAATTTAGATAGTCTCTTTAAACCAATAACAGGAAAATCATTGTTATTGAGTCCTAAATCAGATCGCATTGTTTTCAATAAAGTTGTAAAATAAAGGTTATGTGTTTCTAAGGGATGACCAGTTCCTTTTTTTTCATAGGTAATCATTGCATTAATAACTTTTTCATTGGCAATCAATAACATATTATTTCTAAGTGATAACAATTCTTTAAATGCATCTTCACTTTGCAAATTACCATACGTATTTAAAGCTTGTATATATCCTAAATAATGACTTTCTTTTAATTTCCTAAGTTCTAACTTGATATTGTTATTACGAGCCATATACGCTCCTACTACAGCTACAATTATAGCTGTAAAAACACCCAGTAAGGATATAATAAGTTCTATTGACATTTTTTTAATATGATTTAAAATAATTTATATCCTTTCGCGAACTTGCCTGCCGGCAGGCAGGAGCAAAAAAATAAAAAACAACTCTACCCATTCTTCAACACCACTCGAAACCTTGCTTTCCCTTCCTCTAAATGCGTCAGTGCTTCATTCACCTGATTCATAGGGAACTCTTCTACGGTAGGATAAATATCGTGACGTACGCAAAAATCTAACATCGTCTTTGTAGTTGAAGGACTTCCTATGGGACTTCCACCAATGGATTTTTCGCCGCCTATCAGGCTAAATGCTGGAATTGCTAGCGGTTCTAATCCTGCACCCACCGTATGGAATTTTCCTTTGGGTGCTAATGTCGTTAGATACGAATTCCAATCTAGGGTGACATTGGTGGTATTCAATATAAAATTAAGACTTCCTGCGATACTCTCAAGCGCTTCGGGTGATCTGGAATTAATCACTTTGGTAGCTCCCATTTCTAAAATTTGTGCTTCTTTATCAGGATTAGAACTAAAGGCAATCACTTCACATCCCCAATGTTTTAAAAACTTAAGCGCCATATGCCCGAGTCCGCCGATACCGATCACTCCTACGCGATCTGTCGGGAGTACGCCCGAAATAATAATAGGATTAAAGACCGTAATCCCGCCACACAATAAAGGACCTGCTTTACTTAGATCAATCCCATCTGGCAACGGAATCGCCCAAGACCAATGACCGCGTACGTGATCTGCAAATCCTCCATGTCTTCCTACAATCGTCGTTTCACTGGCGCCACACAAATGATGCTCCCCACTCATACACTGCTGACAACTCATACAGGATGCAGACGTCCATCCAAGGCCAACTTTATCACCTACCGTGACATTTTTTACATGATCCCCAGCAGCAATCACCTCCCCTATTACTTCATGACCTGGTACTAATGGATATGTAGACATCCCCCAATCATTATTGATCATACTCATATCCGAGTGGCAAAGTCCGCAATAATGCACTTTAATATCTACTTCTTCACTTCCTAACGTTCCTAATTCATACGTAAATGGTGTCAGTTTCCCTTTGGCTTCCGTAGCGGCATATGCATGTACTTTCATGGTCTTTTGTTTTGAGTTTGTGATCTATCAAATAAGGTACTCATTTTAGATAGGTATCTCATTTCGCGAAAGCAAAATAAAAAATTTCAAATCCCAAATCCCAAAACCAGAAACCAGAAACCTGAAACTTGAAACTTGACAAAGAATAATGTTACTCAAAAAAAGAAACCATTCACTATACAAATAGTTCCATACACTCATTTTTATTTATAACACACTTATAATCAGCCATATTTGAAGTGAAAATTAATTTTATAAACGTTAAAAACAAAAAGTATGGAGTATTCAACATTTAAATTAAAAGGCAGTGAAAACGAACAAGGGGAAGTAACCGATTTATTTGGTTTTGTGACTGTTCTAAATAACTGGGGAGTTTCTCTAAAAGAACTCACGATAAGACACCGACGAGGAAATGATCCGAATGAACAAGAAGAAATGACCTATGAAAATATCCCTGTAGGAGGAAAAACCGAACCATTACGTATTAAATACGAAACAGGTATTGGAAGTGCTAATGATTATTGGTGGGTGAAATTTGTGACAATAGGAAATGAAACTTTTCAATGTAAGGATAATTTTTATTGTTCTATTTCTAGTGATGATGATGGAGAGGTCCTATTAACTTTAGAAGGAGACAGAATTGATATGGATGTTACTTTTAACGAATCTATTGGATGTTCTGTAGATCTTTATAATCCATAAAGAACGTGTGGTTTAAGGCCAAATATGTTTTAAAATTCATTATTGAAATCTTAGTTACTATTTCTAAGACTTTGTTAGAATGTATTTGGTCTTACTTCTCATCAAACGGACAGGTCGCAAAATAGTCTTGAATACTAAACTTTCGATCGTCAAAGGTGTCTGCTAAGATTTTGTAGTGTTTAATACGATCTATACGAAAAGCACGCATGTCTTGACGTAAGTGACACCAAGCAATAAGAATCCATTTATGATAGGCGGAATACATCGCACACGGCTCTATCTTTCGAAAGGTAATCGTAGGGTCGTCTGCTTTTTGATAATTGATTTCGATATACTTAAAATGCGTAATGGCCAACTGAATCTCTGACAAGGCATTGCTCGAAAACTCTTCTCGCTCCCAATTAAACACCAATATTTTATCATTTAGTAATTCGCTTTTCTCTTGAATAGAGGTGCGAAATACTGATTTAATCTTGGTCAAAGCTTCATTAAATTCATTAACAAAAGAAGCATCCTTCGATTGACTTACTAGATGCTGTGCAGTAATCAGTGCGTTGGCTTGTTGTTCTGTAAACTGTACCGGAGCTACCGAATAGGTATCTACTAAACTATATCCTCTACCTTCAATTGTATACACAGGAATCCCCGCTTCTTCCAGTTTACGAATATCTCTATAAATGGTACGAACACTTACGCCATATTTATCGGCGAGTTCTGTCGCTGTAAGTAAACGTTTGGAACGTAACAGCGTTAAAATTGATATGAGTCTAGATAGTTGTGACATATAAAACAAAGATAGCAAACGCTTGATCAGGGCGTTTGCTATAGTAGTATCATATATGCTATATAAAGAACTAATTAGTTTTTTTGTCTAATCTTATTAAGACTTAAACATATTAGTTTAAAATCATATTTCTTGTTCATTTTCTTTGCTTGTCCAAAGAAAACGAACCAAAAGAAAAGACACTTTTTATTCGCGTGATTTCTATTTTAAATTTTTGAACTCATGAATCTTCGATTTCTAAGGTATTTTTTCGCTTGAAGCGAAAAACCATAAATTCTTTTCTAAATTTTTTCCAAGGCTTCAAAAATTTTTAACGAAAACTGTCATCGCTTCACCTCGCCCAGAATTTACAGTCTGTCGTATACTGGAGAAAAAGAAATACACAAAAAGTATATCTATAGCATCTATGATGCATTGCTCATTATCCCATAGAATGGAGGGCGACGCGGTTTCCCTCTGTATCGGTAAACTGAGCGATAAATCCATTTTCTTGAATATCGGTTTTAGGCATCAATACCTTTCCGCCAGCACCTTCCACTCTACTTAAAGGTACGCTTAAATCTTCGCCCCCATTTAAGTAAATTGTAGATCCATCGGCAGATGGATTCATGCCTTCCATTTGAAGAATAGCGCCACCTACTTTGTTATTTTCCATATCATATGGAAAAATACCATACTTCATATTCTTATCACCCATGTCGTGATCAATAATGTCAGCACCGATTACTTCTGAATAGAATTTTTTTGCTCTTTCATAATTGCTTACTGGTATTTCAAACCAATTCACTGCGTTTTTCATGATGTAGTTGTTTTTTAAAAGTTTACTACTGCAAAAATAATTGCGACATTGACAGAAGATGTCAGGGGTATATAAAAAGTTGAAATTAGAATCACGAAACTTGAAAATCAGGACTCAGGACTCTAATCTCTTTTCCTTTGAAACCTAAAACCTGAAACCTGAAACTTGATAATGGATAAAGTTGAAATTATAAAAACGAAATCTGGAAACTTAAAGCTAAACACCTAGAAGAGATTAAGGGGTTGATTTTATGATTTTAAAATAAGAGGATTACTATATACGTTTATCGTTTCGCTATATATATAGTGAATCTCATAAGTTCGCTTTCGCGAAAGCGTATAAAACAAGCATTCCAAAGTATAGAAGTGTAAAATTGATTACTTAAAATACTCATCAGATTTAGTAAAATCGACATTTATAGATTTATAAAAAGGGCAAAAACCAGTTATACCAGCGATTAGAAAAAGAACCGATAGTAGTACTATAAAGAAGCCTAAAAGATTCCAGAGCGGTCCAAAAATTACAATTCCTAGAAGAACTAATGATATCACAAACCGTGTTACTCGATCCATTATGTTCATATTTCTTTTTTGTCTAATCATAAGGGGTTGAAATAATTAACACTGCAAAAATACTGTTTTCATACATACATGATAAAGAAATATCCTACAAATTTAAAATTTAACATTTTTTTTAAAAACTTCCTATATTATATCTAAATAGTATTCACAATGATACTATTCAAATTTCTATTTAATATACAATGGTTCAAGACAAATATCTAAACTTATAAATACACTTTTAACAGAACATACTGCGTCTAATTTACACTCATAATATGGCTAACCGAGAGATACGTAAATCTATCTATAGTATAATAAGATTTTGAAATCTTTCAATGAGAACTTCTAAAACGTTTGCTTACACCTAACGATATACTACAAACAATATAGTAATCTTCATTAGTATTATTGAACTTATCAGATAAATTCATCCTACACAAGCAATGAAAGGAAACAATCTATACAAAAACTACGTATATTCAAACACTGAATAGAGTCATATATAACCTTGAATAATTGATAATCAATACTCATATATTCAAAAGTAGAGCGTATAATTATGAATTATACATCTAAAAATTCTAGAAAGGTATTTCCTAGAAAAAAGATTGGACTCGTAATATATTTCTATTTAACTAAAACTATTTAGTAATTGATATTATAAAGTTAAACACGTACTTTAATATACTATTATTAAAAAAATTTACAGAAATTTGATTAAATATATTACGAGCCCAATTATTTTTATCTTACTTATTACTTTCTAAGTATTTTTTTAGTTACTGAACCAGAAGTTGTATTAATTCTTAAAAAATAAGTACCACTCTCTAATCGAGAAAGATCAATTCTATAATTAGAATCTAATAATACATCTTTCTGGAAAACAACTAATTTTCCTGTAATATCATATAGTCTTATATCTCCTTCTGAAGCAGTATCTACAGTAACGAAAATTTCGGTAGTTGCTGGATTTGGAAATACCGTCACATTATCTTCTGAGATAAAATCTTCTGTGCTTAATAAAGGATCTACAGTTGGAGACACCCAAAGTCCACGACCAAAAGTTGCTGCGTATATCATATCTGTTTCATTATTAATTTCCAATTCAGAAATGATAACATTGGGTAAATTATTATTGAATATTTCCCATTCGTCCAATGTATTATCTATATAATAAATACCAAAATCCATCCCTAGATATAATCCATCTTCTGTATTATCATCCCAAACCAAAGCCATGGCAGCAAAGTCTGGTAAATTCTTTTTACAAGATTCCCAAGTAGCTCCTCCATCATTGGAGATCAAAACTCTATTGTTACTTGTGGTTGCAACTGCCACAAGATCTGGATTTGTAGGATGAACCGCAATAGAATTAATAAAACCGCCAGGAGTAGTCATTTGTACCCAATCTGTAGCCCCACCATCTTCTGTACGATAAAAATTAGCATTACCTGAACTAAAATTATTTACTGAGGCATATAAGACCTCATTATTCGAAGGGGCAATCTTAAAATGCTCAATAGCAATATTAAATCCATTAATAGTTGTAGAAATATCCTGAGATACGGGTGTCCAAGTCCCGCCTCCATTATTAGATCGATATACCTCATTATATCCTATATATATTCTATCCTGAACTACAGGATCTTGTTCAAAAGGGGTCACAAAATTTCCTTGACTAAATTCATTATTAGGATGATTTGGATTAAATACAGTAATTCCATTGTCATTGCTTATCCACATATTACCAAACTGCGTAGTTCCATAAATACGATCATTATTATTTTTATCAACAAAGCTTTCGCCTCCATCTGCACCTAACCAATCAGTCCATCCACTACCATCCTGAAATAAAGAAGTTCCATTATCCTGTGAGCCTCCAGATATTTTTTGATCTATGGTTTGTGCAATACCTAGTTTATAAAACTCTCTAATTCCAAGACCTGCAGTCAGGTCTTCCCAAAAATCTGTAGTAATTGGTCCTCCTGGATCATTTGCTTTAAAGATACCTCCATCTGTTCCTGTTAATAATGTATTTCCATCAAAAAGCAGCATATCAATATCAGCATGATTATAACCTACGTTTAAGTTTGCAACTTCAGGAATAAACCAAAAGGAATTAAGTTCAAAAGTTATTCCTCCATCTAGAGAACGCCAAGTATTACCTCCACCAATATGCACCTCATCTATATTACTAGGGCTAACTGCAATATCCATATCTCGAGGTGCTTGTCCTCCAGTACCAACTCCATTTTGATCTAGATTGAGATAGTTTCTACCTGTATGATCTAATTCAGTAAATGAATCACCGATATCTTCAGACTTAAAAAGACCTTCAAAACCACCTGATCCTTGAAGTAGGTATACAACATTTGCATCATCAGGGGAAACAGCCATCATTTTAGGGACATTAGAAAATCCTGCTGAGTTTATAGTAGTAAATGTCTGTCCTCCATCTGTTGATTTATGATATAAAAATCCTGACGCATATACTACAGAAGGATTTCCTGGCATAAACTCTATATCATAACTTCTTCCTTCACTTGTTACATTATTCCATGTTACTCCACCGTCTGTTGATCTAAAGGTTCCTGCATTTTCACTAGAAACAAAAATAATATCAGTATTGGTCGGGTGTATTAATATTTTTATAATGCGAGATTGACTTAAGTCTGCTAATAGGGAGAAAGTCGCTCCTGCATCTGTTGATCTAAAAATCATTCCACTAGAAGATCCATAATAATATATATTAGGATTGAGAGGGTCTATAGCAACAGAATATACGCTTAGATTTACAAAATTATCATTAAGCGGTGTCCAGTTCTGACCCCCATCTGTTGTCTTCCAAACGCCTCCTCTGTGTCCTCCTATAATCATAATATCACTATCTGTAGGATCAATAGCAATACCAGTAATTCTACCAACACCAGGATTCCAACCAGAAGTAACCGTCCAGTCCATCGGTCCTAATTCCTCCCAGTTATCTTGCAATATCACTTGATTTTGTGCAGTTTCATTCAAATAACTATTATAAGATGCTAATGTTTCTAATTTTTGTTGTGTTGTTGGTAAAAAGCCCTCTTCATTCATTAAACGAAGTGCCATATATTCCCAACGTTTAAATTGTTTATAGCCGGAGCCTCTTCCTTTGTCTCTATTTTCAAAATAGGTCTCTCCAGACTCAATAATTTCCTGAACACTAAAGGTTTCTGCTTCAATCATATCTAGGTAATCTTGAGATTTCATAGTTGATACAAAACCACAGATAAATAATGTAAGTACTAGTAATTTAGTTTTCATATAGATTTTTTTTAAAAAGATAATATAAGTTTTGTCAATTTTATAGAAATATCTTTAGGTAATCTGTTATATAAGTTAATCCCGATAGATAATTACTTATACACTGATACTACGTTCTAATAATTATAAAATAATCATAAAACACTCTAAGTAGTTAATGATTAATATACTACAACGAGATTTATAGTCATGTTTTATTTATTTGAAAATTTAGACAAACGTATTTGCTTCAAAAACTTGATTGGACACCTAATTAAATTCAATACTTCTAAAATTATATCGTAATTTGTATTATAGTTATATATATTTCTATCATCAATCAATCATAAGAAGAACCTATGTTTTTTGGCTTTGGACCTAAGAGTTCTATTTTACTTATTTTCTTTTTTCACGGCATTGTGTTTTCTTTTTTACTTTTAAAAAAAGGAATACAAAGCGATATTAAGTCTAGTAAATGGTTAAGCCTTTTTGTATTCTTATGTACCTTATACATTACTCCGTTTATGTTAGGGTATGCCAATTGGTACTCTGAACCACCTTATAGGCAAATCTTGTTTTTTATACCATTTCAACAGCTGTTTCTTATGGGACCTGTACTCTATTTTTATTCACAGATCCTATTAAATGCATCCTTTAAAATTTCTAAAAAAGATTATATCCATTTCGTTCCTGCTTTTGTATATATGATTTATAATCTTATCGTTTTTATTACAGATGTATTTATCGTAGACGAACCCTATTTTTATGCAGACGGTAGAGATAAAGATTTTGACTTATGGTATCAAATCGTAGGATTAGCATCTATGGTGTTTTACTTAGTTTTAAGTTTGCGCTTTTATATAAATTATAAAAAGATAGCTTTTGAAACCGTAAGTTTTGCTGATTCAATTTTGTTTAAATGGTTACAACATTTCTTTATTGCCTTTTTAGTGATTCTATTGCTAAGAGTTTTATACTTTATTCTCAATCCTGAATGGGGCCAATTTGGACGAAAATTCTGGTATTATCTGTGTTTTTCAGCATTATATTATTATATCGCATTAAGTGGGTATTCTAATACGGTAAAAGCAATGATTCCTATAGACACCCCGGTAGATGAAGCGGATCCAGACATACCTATTCGACATACAGAAAAGAAAAGATTAGAAATCACTATTCCGAATACAGATGCATGGAAACAAAAGCTATTAGACCTAATGCTCGAAAAAAAACTATATGAAAACCCTTCTTTAACTGTCTCTGATGTGGCTTCTCAATTAGAAACCAATACCAAATTCATTTCTTCTATAGTAAATAGTGGTTTCAATATGAATTTTAATGACTTTATAAATTATTACCGGGTTGAAGCTGTGAAAGAGCAACTAAAAAACAATGCTCAAAAAACGAAGACCTTACTAGGGATTGCGTTAGAATGTGGTTTTAATTCTAAAGCTACGTTTAATAGAGCTTTCAAAAAGCACACCTCACTTTCGCCTAAAGAATTTCTTGCCACATTAAGGTAAATTTTACAAACTGATTAGTATCCCGCTTTGCAGCGGGATTAATTCAACTAACTATCTTGAATGCGTCTTTTGGACTTTTCAACAAAGAGTTTCATTAAAAATAGGTCTCAAATCCAGATTTGAAGCGCGTAGAACCTATAAACAAAGGATATTTGTGTGTCAATTTAAAAACACGTCATGAAAAAAATAATCACAACTATTCTTCTTCTATTATCTTATATGAGTTTTGCTCAAACTATTGCTATAGATAAAATAGAAGCTATTGTATCTTCAAAAATAGCGGCAAATGATCCTGGTTTATTTGTAGGAGTTGTTAAAGATGGAGCTATTGTATATGAATATTATAATGGTCTTACAAGTCTACAACATCAAGTAAAAGCAGATGAAACCTCTCGTTCTAATATTGCATCGGTAGCTAAACAATTTACTGCTTTATGCGTTCTAAAATTAAATCTAGAAGGATCGCTAAATTTAGAAGATGACATACGTACCTATCTTCCAAATCTCTATAAAAATATAAAGGAGCCTATTAAAGTGAGGCATCTCATTAACCATACGAGTGGTATTAGGGACTATTCAGATTTAATGAGTTTACAAACGGATCCATGGTGGAGTCGTAGAGGTCTAGATAATGATGATGTTATAGAGTTATTAGAAAAGCAAGAAGATCTCAATTTCATACCTGGATCTGAGTATACCTACAGTAATTCTAACTATACAATATTGACAAAAATTGTTGAGAAAGTATCAGGCGTATCATTTCATGACTATTCAAAACAATTATTTGAAAGTTTAGGAATGAAAAATACCACATTCTTAAAAAATTATATGGTCGTGATTCCTAATCAAGCTTTACCTTACTCTGATTGGGGAGATGGAAACTGGCAACAGTTCCCCATGCTTACCAATCTATACGGGGATGGTTTTTTATTTACCACTCTAAAAGATCAATTAATATATGAGCAGGCAGTTCAAAATGCACAAAAAACAACTAATCAATTATTAATACAAAGTCAGCTTCCTATTCCTAATAGTGAGATTACCACTTATGGTTTTGGACTAGAACTTGAAGATAGATTGAATTACAAAGCTGTTCACCATGCAGGAGGCACGGGCTCTTATAATGCACAAATGGCTCGTTATCCTGAAGAAGGGCTTTCCATTTTTGTGATGAGTTCTAATAATAAGGTTTGGAGTAGTGGTATTGCAGATCAAATAGCAAACGTGATATTACCAAAAAAAGAAAGCAACATTGCTAAAACAGATTTTGAAAGTCTTGCCCTTGGTACTCCCCTATCATTAAAAGCATTTACAGGAACATATACCACTACCGATGGAGGTATTATTATCAAGATTTTTGAAGAAGATGGAAAAGTAAAGTACAAACGAGGTAACAACAATTCATTTACACTCGTTAAAGAAAAAGATAATCTGTATGCATTTGAAGAGTCTGCAGATGCCAAAATTGCACTTACACAAACCTCTGGACAACCTATAAGCCTTACGTTATATCTACCAGAAGCAGCACCTAGATTTCATACAAAAATCCCTAACACTCGTTTAAATAATTACGAACTAGATGCCTACACAGGTCATTATGAAAACTCAGAACTGGATGTTGCTTTTGAAATTTTAAAGAAAGAAAACACATTATACATCCAGCAACAGGGTGAAGAAGATGTAAATCTATTAACGATATTGACACCCACCAACTTACTAGTCTCTAATTATAAACTAAAGGTAGAAAGAGATGCTTTTAATAGAGTACGTGAAATTTTAATTTCTTTAAATCGTATCAAAAACGTCAAGTTTATAAAGAAAACATCTTTAGAATTTCAGCCCGTTATCCCTACAGATAATGGTTCTATACAAGTCACAACCATTGCCTCTAAAGGAGATGGCTCTAACATACTATTGACCAAAAACTATGAAAATGGTAATGAAATCTGGTCACAGCAATTTGGTGGAAAAAGTTACGATAAAGCCAACTCTATTATTGATACCAAAGATGGAGGATATCTTCTAGTTGGGTCTACAAGTTCATTTGGTAATGGAAATTATGATGTCTATGTTATTAAAGTAGATGATACAGGAAAGGAACAATGGACTGCTACGTATGGTGATTTTTATAATGAATATGGAAATATTGCTGAAGAAACTGAGAATGGATATATCATTAAAGGAACTAAACAAGAATGCAAATCAAATAATCTAGCCTTAGAAGACAATTGTAAAACCAATGTATGGGTGATTACTATTGATAAAAAAGGAAATCAGCTTTCGGATACGATACAGGAAGAAATCATAGAAAATCCAGACTATCAAAAAGAATGGCATAAGTAAAACTATAATAATGCTATATACGCTTTCGCGAAAGCGAACTTGTGAGAACTACCAGTTGGCAGGCAGGTTCGTAACCACAGGGAAAGCAAAGCGATAAAGCATATCATTATAGATAAAAACTAGTTGGTTGCTTATATACAAACAATTAGTAAGCCAATTATAAACCACTATAAAACCAATAGTTACACCCCTATTTATAGATAGCATAATTATTTTTTATTATAATAAATTATTAGGAATCATTTAATTTGTTTAATTTCCATACCTAAAGAATAAACAAAACAACCAAATCATTATGCTTAAAAAAATAACCCTAATGGCTTTTCTAATTTTTGGAACAGCTATATATGCACAAGACTATTTAGATGTCGTAAAAGCGACCTATCATACTACTACATTAGGGAATGTAGACAACGATGTAGAAACAGATGTTGGTAATGCTAATGTTGAGGTATATTTCCCAGTACCTTTGACTAGTGATATTACTATGATTTCTGGATTTACATATGAAAACACACGATTAAGTTTAAATAATTCTATCAGTAGGACCAACCTAATTATGACCCGATTGAATCTAGGAGTTAAACTCGATCATGGAAAAAAATGGAGCGGTACGTATGTATTACTTCCTAAGTTTGCTTCCGATTTTAATGATTTAGGAGATAATGATTTCCAGATGGGAGGACTTGCTTTACTGGAAAAAAGATATTCAAGTAAGTATAGCTTAAAGTTTGGCACCTATATCTCATCAGAAAATTTTGGAACAACGGTGACACCGCTTATTGGGTTATGGTATAAGTCAAAAAACAAGAAATTTTACATCAACGCAACGTTACCTATACGAGCTGACGCAAATTATTCAGTAACCGATCACTTTAGTGTAGGAGGAAATCTTCTTACCTCTGTAAAATCATATAATATAGCATCACAATTAGGTGATGGGTTTTATGTACAGGAAGAGTCTATACGCTTTTCTGCATTTGCGGCCTATGGGTTATTGGATGACACTATTATTGTACGTGCGAGAGTTGGTTTTGACACCACAGATTATGGCTTATATGCACAAGGTGACGATGTAGGTGTTCAAGTACTAACGTTTCAAGTAGGTGGAGATGATAGAACGAGACTTAATTCTGAATTTGAAGCAGCGCCTTTTGTTGGTGTAGATCTTATTTTTAGAACAGGTCTTTAAAAATTTATAATCATTCTATAAAAATCACTGGTATCTATATGATATCAGTGATTTTTATTTTAAACCGCATCATTTTAAATCTTTTACGCATAAGATATCACATTAGGAGTAACATACTCCTAACTAAATCTATATGACTTTTTATGTATTCGCTCCTGTCTGCCGGCAGGCAGGTTCGCGAAATCGAACTTGTGAGACCTGCCTACCGGCAGGCAAGTTCACAATCAGAGAGAGAGTGAAACGATAAAGTTTACGTTAAAAGCATACAAAAATGCAACTAGCATTTACGCACGTACTACCTATCTCAAAGGCTTTGAAGCGTACACATGGAATACATTGTACAGGTCACAGGAAACGAACATTCATAAAAAAAACACGAAGACCTAATGACTTTTAAATTAATTTTTATAAATTCGAACCATAACAGAACAGAATGGATGTAAACGAAACGATATTACGAATTAATCATGCTAGTGATATTCCTAAATATCAACAAATTGTAACGGCTATTGTAGATGCTGTTGCTGAAAGCTCCATAAAAAAAGGAAGTGTTTTACCATCGGTAAATGCTATTTGTAAGACCCATAAACTTTCTAGAGACACTGTATTTAAGGCCTACTCTATTTTAAAAGACAATGGTGTTGTAGATGCGGTGCCTAATAAAGGATACTTTGTCGCTCATGATACAAAAAAAGTATTATTAGTATTAGATACTTTTAAAGCGTATAAAGAAGTGTTATACCATTCATTTATAAATAATTTACCTGATAATATTATTGCTGATGTTCAATTTCATCATTATAATATTGATAATTTTAAAACAATCATAAACAATAGTGTTGGTAAATACTATAAGTATATCGTGATGAATTTTGATCACAAAGACGTCACAGATGCGGTGTCTAAAATTAATAGTGATAAGTTATTACAAATAGATTGGAATATTCATACAGATTCAGATAGTAACTACGTCTTTCAAGACTTTGGAACCTCTTTTTACAAATCCATAAAACAAGCAGAAGTGGCATTAAGGAAATATAAAAGAATCGATTTTTTATATCCGTCTTTTACGTATCACCCAACAGAGACATTGGTCTATTTTGAAAAATTCTGCAAAGACTTCAATTTCGATTATCAAATAATTACAGATCCTAACGACTTTCAAGTAGAAAAAGGAGTTGCATATGTAAGTGTAAGTGACCGTATGTTAGGAAGGTTTTTAGAGCAGAGTAAAGACCATGATTTTGAACCTGGAACAGATGTAGGTTTTCTTTCATACAATGAAACTCCGATGAAAAAATTTATTTACAAAGGTATTTCGGTGATTTCAACAGATTTTAAAGAACTAGGAACAAAAGCTGCTGAGTTTATTACATCAGATAATCCAATGCAATACTATGTTCCTACTACACTAACGCTTAGAGAATCTTTATAAACATGTATAGCATAGGGTTAGATATAGGAAGTTCATCTGTTAAAGTGGCTATTGTAAAAATTGCTACAGGTGAATGCATGATTACACTACACGAACCCGATACAGAAATGGAAATTCATGCACCAGAAAAAGGCTGGGCAGAACAAGATCCAACACTATGGTGGGAATATACATGTAAAGCTATTCAACGAGCTTTAAAAGAAACACAGATAGATGCTACAGACATTCAATCTATAGGTATTGCCTATCAAATGCACGGATTAGTTCTTGTAGATCACAAAGGAGCAGTTTTACGAAATTCAATTATATGGTGCGATAGTCGCGCTGTAGCTATTGGTCATGAAGCCTATGAGCAGTTGGGTGTTCAAAAATGTACTAACCAACTTCTTAATACGCCTGGTAATTTTACAGCATCCAAGTTAAAATGGGTGAAAGACAATGAACCAAATGTCTATAATGCTATTTATAAATACATGCTACCTGGTGATTATATTGCTTATAAACTAAGTGGTATCATTCATACGACTAAAAACGGACTTTCAGAAGGTATTTTATGGGATTATAAAAATCATGCGCTTGCTGATGTGTTATTAGAGCATTATGACATTGATAAACACCTCACTCCTACGCTTACTGAAAATTTCACGTTACAAAGTAAGGTTAACACAAAAGCTTCTGAAGAAACAGGATTAAACGTTGGGACTGTCATAAGATACAGAGCAGGTGATCAACCTAATAATGCACTATCATTAGGTGTTTTTGAATCAGGACAGGCAGCACTCACAGGAGGAACTTCTGGGGTGATCTATGCAGTCACCGAGCAATCCACATTTAAAGAGATTCAACGTGTAAATCAATTTGCACATGCCAATTATTCATCTGAAACCCCTACTGTAGGGAGATTGTTGAATATAAACGGTGCTGGCATACAATATCGTTGGTTACTCAATAATACAAAAGCATCATCTTATGAAGAAATGAATACAAAAGCAGCTACCATTGCTATTGGAGCTGATGGTTTGGTTCTCTTACCCTTTGGAAATGGTGCCGAACGAATGTTTCATAATCGCATCATAGGAACACATATTAAAAACCTTGATTTAAATCGTCATCAGGATGCCCATCTTTATAGAGCTGCATTAGAGGGTATTGCTTTCTCCTTTGTTTATGGCATGGAATTATTAAAAGAAGATCACACAGAGATACATACACTACGCGCGGGTAATGATAACTTATTTAGATCAGAAATTTTTGGAATAACCATCGCAACATTAATTGGACAACCTATTGAAATATACAATACAACGGGTGCTGTAGGCGCTGCTAGAGCTGCAAGTCTTAAAGATCATGACTTTACATCTTTCAGTAAACAAATCGTTTCCAATGATCATATCACCACCTATACACCTTCTCAAAATACTTCTTTATATAAAGAAGCCTATCAACACTGGAAAAAAGAAGTAGAACATACACTAAAAAACAATTAAAATTATGGCTAGCCACGAGTATTTTAAAGGCATCCCTAAGATCTCTTACGAAGGACCACAATCAGATAATCCTTTAGCATATAAATATTACGACTCAGAAAAAGTGATTGCAGGAAAAACAATGAGAGAACATTTTAAGTTTGCTATTGCCTATTGGCATACCTTCTGTGGTCAAGGATCTGATCCTTTTGGGCCTGGAACTCAAAACTTTGCTTGGGATCGAGCCACAGATCCTATACAAGCGGCAAAAGATAAAGCCGATGCTGCTTTTGAATTCATTTCAAAATTGGGGTTTGACTATTTCTGTTTTCATGATTTTGATCTTGTTCAGGAAGCAGCCACATTTACTGCATCTGAAAAACGTCTAGATACGATTGTAGACTATATCCAACAAAAGAAAAACGAAACAGATATAAAACTCCTTTGGGGAACTGCCAATTGTTTTTCTAATCCACGATATATGAATGGTGCAGCTACTAATCCTCAGTTTGATGTTGTGGCTAGAGCAGGTGCACAAATAAAACTAGCATTAGATGCAACTATTAAGTTAAACGGTGAAAACTATGTCTTTTGGGGTGGTCGAGAAGGCTATATGTCTTTACTCAATACGGATATGCATAGAGAGTTGGATCACATGGGACAGTTTTTAACCATGGCTAGAGATTATGCACGATCACAAGGTTTTAAAGGTACTTTCTTTATAGAACCAAAACCGATGGAACCTATGAAACATCAATACGACTTTGATGCTGCAACAGCCATTGGTTTTCTAAAAGAGTATGGACTTGATAAAGATTTTAAATTAAATATAGAAGTGAATCATGCGACACTAGCACAACATACGTTCCAACACGAACTAGAAGTAGCAGCAAAGGCTAATATGTTGGGTAGTGTAGATGCTAATAGAGGGGATTATCAAAATGGATGGGATACAGATCAGTTTCCAAATAACATTCAAGAAACCACCGAAGCCATGTTGGTATTCTTAAAAGCTGGCGGATTGCAAGGGGGTGGTATTAATTTTGACGCTAAAATAAGACGTAATTCTACCGATATGGAAGACGTATTCTATGCGCATATTGGTGGCGCAGATACATTTGCGAGAGCACTTATTACTGCTGATAAGATCATGACGTCATCATCCTATCTAAAACTAAGGCAAGAACGCTATAGTTCCTTTGACACTGGTAAAGGAAAGGAATTTGAGTCTGGAAATATGAAGCTACAAGACTTGTATGAGATCGCAAAAGAAAATGGCGAACTTCCGTTACAAAGCGGGAAACAAGAGCTCTTTGAAAACATCATCAATCAATATATCTAAACACCTAGTTTATGGCTTCTTCTAAAAATTCTTCATACCTGCTTAAATTAGCCATGGTCGCTACGTTAGGAGGGCTCCTTTTTGGTTATGATACGGGTGTTATCTCAGGAACAGTGGGTTCTTTAGAAAGTTTCTTTGTCACACCCAAAAATCTAAGCGAAAATGCAGCAAGTGCTTTTAAAGGATTTATTGTTTCTAGTGCTTTAATTGGATGTATTATAGGAGGTGTATTGAGTGGTTTTGTAAGTACTGCCGTAGGCAGAAAAAAAGGACTTGTCATAGCGGGTATTTTATTTCTCATTTCTGCTTTAGGATCGGCGATGCCTGAGCTATTACTAAAACCTATAGGAGATGCAGATCACACATTTTCTACTATTTTTATTATTTACAGAGTTATTGGAGGTATTGGTGTAGGGCTAGCTTCTATGTTATCCCCCTTATATATTGCAGAAATAGCGCCTGCAAAAAAAAGAGGCCAATTAGTATCCTATAATCAATTAGCCATTATTGCTGGGTTTATGGTGGTGTATTTTGTCAACTATTCTATCTCTAAGTTCGGCGGTTCAGACGAATGGCTTAATACTGTAGGCTGGCGATGGATGTTTGCATCAGAAATCATACCGGCAGGACTTTTCTTATTATTCTTATTCTTTGTGCCTGACACTCCTCGATCGTTAATGCTTAAAGGTAAATCTGAACAAGCGCTGAAAGTACTCATCAAAGTGAATGGTGAGTCTGAAGCTCATAAAATACAACATGAAATTAAAACTTCTATAGATAAACCTGATTCAAAAAAACTACTTTCATTTGGTTGGGGCATCATTATCATTGGCGTGATGCTTTCTGTTTTCCAACAGTTTGTTGGGATCAATGTCGTGTTATATTATGCGCCAGAAATCTTTAAAAATATAAACCCAGATACCGATGGCGCTCTTTTACAGACAATCATTGTGGGGGTCGTCAATTTCTTATTTACCATTATCGCTATCAAAACAGTAGATAGTTACGGAAGAAAGCCTTTAATGATGATAGGTGCTTTAGGAATGGCCATCGCCATGCTATCATTAGGTTTTGTTTTTTATTCGGAAGCTACAGGCTATCTCGCACTCGTATGTATGATGATATATGTTGCTAGTTTTGCCCTTAGCTGGGGACCTGTCACCTGGGTATTATTATCAGAAATATTTCCAAATAAAATTCGTGGTCGCGCCATGGCCATTGCTGTCGCTGCACAATGGATCGCAAATTATGCCGTATCCTTCACCTTCCCTATGATGGATGATAACCGTTATCTCACCGAACAATTTCACAATGGATTTGCTTATTGGGTATACGGTATCATGGGCTTTTTAGCCTTCTTATTTGTCAGGAAATTTATTCCTGAAACAAAAGGAAAAACACTAGAAGAGATGGAAGAATTATGGAAATAAAAAATAACTGTCTATGCATACAAATATCATGAAAAATCATTTTTGTTTGAAAATAATCAACAAGTCTGCATTCTGTATCGTTTTTAGTATACTATTATATTCGTGTACAGAAAGTACTCAAAAAGAATATGAGTACACCTATCAAAACCCAACAATATCATTTGAAGAAAGAGCTACAGATTTAGTGAGTCAAATGACCTTAGGAGAAAAAGTATCCCAAATGCGATATGATGCTCCAGAAATTGAACGATTAGGAGTTCCTGCTTATAACTGGTGGAATGAATGCCTTCATGGCGTAGCTCGAGCTGGAGAAGCCACAGTATTTCCTCAAGGAATTGGTATGGGATCTACGTGGAATCCTGCATTAATCCATGATATGGGAACTGCTGTTTCTGATGAAGCTCGTGCCAAACATCATAGATTTGCTAAAGAAGGAAAACGAGGTATTTATCAAGGGTTGACTTTCTGGACACCTAACATTAACATTTTTAGAGACCCAAGATGGGGACGCGGTCAAGAAACCTATGGAGAAGATCCCTATTTAACCAGTAGAATTGGCGTTCATTATATCAAAGGACTACAAGGAGACGATCCTAAGTATTTAAAACTCGTAGCTACTGCCAAACACTTTGCCGTACATAGTGGTCCCGAAAAATCAAGACATGAAGATAATTACCAAGTCTCTAATAGAGACTTATATGAAACCTATCTTCCTGCATTTGAAGCTGCTGTTAAAGAAGCCAACGTACACTCCGTCATGTGTGCCTATAATAGATTTAGAGATGAAGCCTGTTGCGGTAGTAATTTATTACTGCAAAAAATCTTACGAGACGACTGGGGTTTTCAAGGCTATGTAGTATCCGACTGTTGGGCTATTAATGACTTTTGGGAGCCAAACAGACATGGCTTAACCGAAACTGCCGCAGAAGCAGGTGCATTGGCTGTAGACAGAGGTACCGATCTCAATTGTGGAAATGTATATGATCCCAATTTAAAAGAAGCCGTACTCAAAGAACTTATTGATGAATCCAAATTAGATATCGCATTACATCGCCTATTTACTGCCCGTTTTAAACTCGGAATGTTTGATGATGCTAAAGATGTAAAATGGGCGAAAATTCCGTATGATGTGGTCGCAAGTGATAAACACTACCAACTTTCTGAAAAAGTAGCTAGAGAGTCTATGGTATTACTTAAAAACGATAATAACGTATTACCGCTGAGTAAAGACATTGCATCCATTGCAGTCATAGGACCAAATGCCAACTCAAAACAAGCATTATTAGGAAATTATCATGGTACACCTCATCAATTTATCACTCCGCTAAAAGCTATCAAAAACAAACTCCCCAATGCACAAGTCAATTATGCATTAGGAAGTGATGTAGCAGAAGGGTGGCCTATTTTAGAACCTATTCCTACTTCTGTGCTTAAAAATGGAAATGAAAAAGGCTTAAAAGGAACCTATTATGCTAATAGATCTTGGGAAGGCGAACCTTCACTGGTAAGAAATGATGAATCAGTTCACTTTATTTGGATGCCAGAAAAACCTGTGAAAGCTATTCAGAATGATGAATTTTCGGTTAGATGGACAGGGCAAATTATTCCTGAAGAAAGTGGCGTCTATCGAATAGGATTAAAAGCAAGTAGTGGTGGAAAAATCTATTTTAATGAAGAATTACAATTTGAGTTTAGTGATGATCATGAACCCAAAACTAGATATTTTGATACTGAGCTTACCAAAGGAGTTGTGTACGATATTAAAATAGACTACTTCAATTATCACACAGATCCTCAAGCACATTTGGTATGGGCAAAAAAGGATCAAGATTTATTAAGCCCAGCGATTGAAGCAGCTAAAAAATCGGATGTGGTGGTACTTTGTTTAGGTTTATCTCCTAATATCGAAGGAGAAGAAATGCCTGTATTACTAGAAGGATTTGATAAAGGAGATCGTTCAGAGATCACCCTTCCTAAAACACAAATAACATTACTAAAAGAAATACAAGCATTAGGAAAACCAACCGTATTAGTACTTATGAACGGAAGTGCCTTAGCAGTCAATTGGGCAGATGAAAACATTCCTGCTATTCTTGAGGCATGGTATCCTGGTGAATTTGGTGGAAAGGCTATAGCAGATGTATTATTTGGTGATTACAACCCGGCTGGTAGATTGCCAGTTACTTTTTATAAATCTGTAAATGACTTGCCTGATTTTAAGTCCTACGGTATGGAAAATAGAACCTACAAATATTTTAAAGGAGATCCATTATATGCGTTTGGCCATGGATTAAGTTATACTAATTTCACTTATGATCATTTAGAGTTGCCAGAGATAATAGAAGCCCAAAAAGAGATTTCATTAAAGGTATCTGTGACCAACTCAGGTGACCTAGATGGCGACGAAGTAGTACAAGTGTATATCTCACATATCAATAGTGCATATGATGCTCCGATACGATCGCTCGTTGGTTTTAAACGTATTCATCTAAAAGCAAATGAAACAAAAACGGTTGATTTTACAATAACACCCAAATTATATGCTCAATTAGACGAAGATGGCAATAAGATATATCCAGAAGGAAAAATGTCTATCAGTATTGGTGGGAGACAACCTACAGCCGGTGAACTTCGCACATCATCTTCAGATAACCTAGTGTCTAAAGTTGTTACTATAAAATAGTGTATTCAAAAAATTAAAATAATCCGTTATAAGAAGAGGTAAAACGGGTATGATATTTAAATGTCACCTCGAGTTCAGTCAAAAGTTTCGTTAGTACTTATAATCTTTCAGATAGATCCCGACTGCGCTGGATCAGGCAATATATATACCAATTATTACCTGTTTAAAAAACGACTACTCTCCTATTTAAAGTCAATAAGATTATGAAATATAATCTATTTATGAAAATGTGTCTGGGTACGCTTTCGCGAAAGCGTATACGTGAGATTTACAATCAGAGGGAGAGTGAAACGATAAAGCGTATAAAGAATTCTTTAGATATAATGCTAAATTCATTTTTAGATACTACTCCAAAAAATCATTTTTTAGCTAATTTTTGAATTGTTTATATAAATACATTTTAAAATTTAAAAAAACTTTTAAAAAAGCTTTCAAAAGGTTTTTTAAAAAGAAAAAGCGTCATATATTTGCACCCGCATTCAAGGAAATACCTTGATGAGGCACTCAGGAGAAATGGCAGAGTGGTCGAATGCGGCAGTCTTGAAAACTGTTGAGGGTCACACCTCCGGGGGTTCGAATCCCTCTTTCTCCGCTTAGAGCAAAGCTCGATTTCTGAATAGAAATCGGGCTTTTTCTTTTTATGTGAACATTAAAAGCATCGCTTTTAAAAGAGAACAGGAAAAGAAAAAGCCCAGAGATCGCCTAAGCGAGATCGAGCTTTATTGTCACCAGCGTGTGATTGAGGGATCTGTAATCCCTCTTTCTCCGCATCAAAAGCTTCACACATTAGGTGGAGCTTTTTCTTTTTCTGTAGACAGAAAGCATAGTTTTCTCAGTCGGAGGAAAACGAAAAAAGCTTCAAGGCGTAGCCTGGAGCGTTTTGATGTATTGGATTCCCTATCTGGGATCAACATAGTTAATCCCTCTTTCTCCGCAAAAGAAACCTATAACGGAAACGTTATGGGTTTTGTATTTTCAGGAGCATCGAAAGTGTACTTTCGTAAGTAACTGGAAATACAAAACTGACAAAGCATCGCTTTGTGTGGGTTTTATGCTTGTTCAGGAATTCCTTTTAGGGATCATTGTAAATAATCCCTCTTCCTACGCTATTACTTAGTAATATCCCAAACTATATAGAAACTCTTTACTAACGCTATCTAACAATTAGTACTAATTATATTTCTTTAAGAATTAATTAAGTTTTTTTAACATAATTCAAGAAAACTGACAGACTGCTTACTTCGTAAGTATGTTAAATATCTAGAATTAAATTTATAGAGATTCAACAAAAAAAGGACATACATGACATCGTATTTTAATGTTTTTGTCAAAAAGAATGATTTTAATTAAATATCACTATTAGATGTAATGATATAATAAAGAGTATCAATAAGGTAACTATTTTAAATTCAAAGGGCATGGCTATAACATCAAACAAAGAAACTTTTAGTAAAGACCGTATTCTTACGTATTATGGAAATGAATTTTTTATAATTCCCACTACAAATATTGCATTTATATATATTGAAAATTCAATTATATATGTAATAAATTCAGATGGTAAAAAAAGTATTTCAAATGAAAGTCTTAATACTATTTTTTTAAAATTGAATAGACATCAATTTTTTAGAATTAATAGACAAATAATTATAAATATTTCTGCAATATCTAAAATAATAAAAATGGGATTGATTTTGAAGGTCCAGACTTCCCCATCCTGTCAAAGTCCAATATTTGTTAGAAAAAACAAGATAGCTTCATTTAAAAACTGGATTAATGGATAGGTTTAAAAAGCTATAGAATTCGTTAATTAGTCATGCTATACAGCAAATGACACCTACATGACATCTAAATGTCGCTATAAAAACAAGGGGGTATCCATACCTTTGCGATATCAAAAAACGAAAAGTATGGAAACCAGTTCAATTGGAAAAAATCTAATCTATCAAAGAAAACGGAAAGGATATACGCAAGAACAATTATCAGAAGAAACTAAGGTAACAGTACGAACTATTCAGCGTATAGAAAAAGGAGATGTTACGCCGCATCTCAAAACCATCAAGCTTTTAGCAAATGCGTTAGACATAGAAGTCGATGACCTTTTGGTTTTAGAAAATCCTAAAGAAGAAGATATTCAAAAGAAATGGCTTATTCTTTTACACAGCACGCCTTTTTTAGGATTCATCATTCCATTATCAAATATATTGTTTCCGTTATTCCTATGGATTCATAAGAGAGAAGATAATAGCATCTATGATACGCATGGCAGAAAAATCATCAACTTTCAAATTAGCATGAGTATCCTTTATCTTTTAAGTTTCATTTCTTTAGTGACTATCGAAAAATGGGGCTTTTTCTTTTTTATAACAGTGATTCCATTTAGTATTATAGTGATGCTTATTAATATCGTAAAAGTGATAAATACTCATACCTGTTTTTACCCATTGGCATTTCCTTTTATTAGGAAAAAGAAGAAATCTAAATCTTTTACAGCGCCTAGTTTGATCATTATTGGACTATTCCTTTTTACGAGTTGTAATCATACTAATATAGCTACGATTGAGCGTTTAGACGGAACTCATATTTCTAAAGATTCACTAACCCATAAGATCAATAAACTCATAAGAGATGCTGAAGTACATGGAATGGCTGTTACAGTTTTTAATGATAAAAGCCCTATATATCAGCAGACGTTTGGATATAAAAACGTTCCTAAACAAGGTGTATTAACCGATTCTACAAATATCTATGGTGCCTCTTTAAGTAAAGCTGTATTTGGTGTTCTTGTAATGAAATTAGTAGAAGAGAATGTCATTGATTTAGACACCCCGCTTGAATCGTATTTACCAAAGAAAATTTATGAATACAAACCACTTACTCGTTGGCATGATAACTATTCGGATTTAAAGACAGATTCTTTGTATCATAAGATCACAGCACGAATGTGTCTGGCACATACTACAGGGTTTAATAACTGGCGATTTTTTGAGGCTGATAGAAAATTACGAGTACATTTTGAACCAGGTACCAAATATTTCTACAGTGGAGAAGGTCTGGTATATCTTCAGGTGGTATTAGAAAAACTCACAAACAAGTCTCTTGAAGAACTAGCGCAACAGTTTATTTTTAAACCTTTGGAGATGCACAATACATCATACCAATGGCAACCTAGATTTGAGAAAGATTTTGCACATGGACATACTACAAAAGGAGAAACCTATGGCAAGGATATCGATAACGAACCTAGATCTGCCAGTACGCTAGAAACAACAGCAAGTGATTATACAAAATTTTTAACTGCTGTCTTAAACGAACAGCTTTTAAGTAAAGTTTCTTACAACGAAATGTTTAGTCCTCAGATTAGAATTAAAACCTTAGCTCATTTTGGTCCTAATTCAAGCACACTCACTAATAAGTACGATCCTATTAATTTAAGTTGTGGGTTTGCGTGGTTATATTTTGATACACCACATGGGAAAGCAGTTACAAAAGGTGGTCATGGCGATGGATTTCAACATTATTCTATTTTATTTCCTGAAATAGGTAAAGGAATGTTAATCATGACGAATAGTGATAATGGGGAAAGCATTTATAAGGAATTATTAGAGATTGCTTTAGCTGATGTATACACACCTTCTGAATGGTCTAACTATATTCCTTATAATTAAAAAAGAATAGATTTAATACCCCTCGATAATGCTCGTTTATTAGGAGTTTCATTAATAGCAAAAGCACACCTTATAAAACAGAAAGTTGTACGTAAATATCTTATCAATCTCTGTTTTTCAAATAGTCGCTGTATATGATGTTTTCGCACCTGCCTGTCGGCACACAGGAAAGCGTAAAAAGTATATGTAACACCATAGGAATTAATCAGATCTATTTATAAAGCTTACTCACCAAATTACGATAGGTTTGTCCTATAGGGATTTTATGATCAGAAATAATAATTTTATTACCTTCTATTTGGTCTATTTTATCTAAAGCGACCACAAAAGATTTATGGACTCGCAAAAAGTTGATCGTTGGTAATATGGTTTCGTAATGAGAGATACCTTCATGACTCAAGATCATACCTTTCTCAAAAAAGAGTTTTGTATAGTTTCCATAGGCTTCTATATACAGTATATCTTGTGTATTGATTTGATGGTATTTTTTATCTCCTTTTACATAAAACCGTAGATTTTCTTTTGTGTCTGTATTTGTGTGAGTGGGTTGTGATTTTGAACCCACAGCCTTATTAATCGCTTTGATGAAGCGTTCAAAACTAAACGGTTTTAATAAATAGTCAGATATATTCAACTCGTAGCCTTCTAGTGCAAACTCCTGATATGCAGTGGTGACAATTACTTTTGGGGGATTTGATAATGTTTTTAAAAACTCAAAGCCTGTTAGTTTTGGCATGTTCAAATCCAAGAACATGAGATCAACAGTATTGGTACTTAGAAACTGCATGGCTTCTAACGCATTGTCACAATTTTTCTTACGTTCGAGATGTGGTAACATGCCACAAAACTCTTCAATAAGTTCATGTGCCAAAGGTTCGTCATCTACTATAATATATGTGATCATTTTTTATTTAAGATTAGATGTACTGCATACACGTTTCCTTTCTCCTTTACTATGAGTTGATGCATATTTGGATATATGAGTTTTAATCTGCGTTTTAAATTTTCTAATCCGATACCATTATCTCCTGGCTCTTCTGAAGTCTCAAAGTTATTTTCTATAGTAAACTCAATACGCTTCTCATCACTTCGTAATTGAATATGAAGATACGCACCTTCTGTGAGTCTTTCAACACCATGTTTAAATGCATTTTCTAATAGGATAATATACAATAATGGCGCTATTTGATCATCAGGCTGTATGGCATGCTCAAAGTGTATATCTACATTCTTACGATGTCTTATTTCATGCAATGCAATATAATTTTTCAAATAGGTAATTTCTTCAGATAGAAGTACTCGGTCTTTCTTTCCTTCATAGATAGTGTAGCGCATCATATCTGATAGTTTTAGTATGACGTCTGGTGCTTTCTCCGAGTTCTTTACCGTTAGGGCATAGAGATTATTCAGAGTATTAAAGAAGAAATGAGGATTTACTTGACTTTTTAATAATTCTAACTCGCCTTTTGCTTTTTCAGATTTTAGAGTTTCAAACCATCTCCATTGTTCATATAGCCATATTATAAAAAGAATAGGTACTGGAAGTAACAAAAGGTTTAATGCATCTCGATGATATATTTCTAGATAGTTTTCATCTAATCGTATGTATAATAAATAACCGAGTATAGAACTGTATGAAGCTAATATCAACAAACGATATTTTAAAAAGAATTTTGGGAAAAACAGATAGAACACACCGAGCCAAAAAAGGACGATTAATAGTATAATAATAGGATGATCTGGGGCTTCAAAATAATGATCAGCACCAAATGTTATAAGTAACACGAGGATAAGTACTGCTAATTTAAGTAAGACCCGTGCTTTTCTTTTAATGCTATGTACATAATGTAAAAAAAACGATATGGCTAACCACCAAAATGTAAAAATAAAGGTCGTTTCAAAGGGTTCGTTTTTTTGTATTCGTATAAATCCTATAGATTCTAAATACCAGACAACAACCCCTAATGCATCTATCTTTCCTCATTATTATCTATATATTCATGATGACCAAAGAAATCCGTTGCTTTCTAATACAAACCTTAAGGATATTATTGCCTTTATCCCTGAATTGAGACAAGAAATGAATCAATTTTATATTTTCTTTTCTGAGAATAACAGAATTCAGGTAAACGAACCTGGAGGACCACCAGACGAGTGGTTTAGTGAATATCAATTTAATGAATATGACTTACCTACTGAAAGGTATTCAAGTTATTTTTACAATGATCAACAGCAAGGTGAAACAAGTCTATCTGCCATCTATTACTATCAAGAAGAATAATATTACCTGCGCAGCGCAAAATGTCCCACCAAGAAACGATTACTCAATGTAGATGCTTTATACCAAAACCCAGCATCTAATAGACGTCTTCCATTAAAGGTTCCATCCCATCCCATACTCCGCGGACTAAAACTCGTAATACGTTTACCGTAACGGTCATAGATTTCTATAAACGTAATGGTTTCTCCATCTACAACAGTACCACGTACTTGCCAGTAATCATTAATCCCATCACCATTCGGGGTAAAGTATTTTGGGAAGCCTAAATCAATATCAACATCAAGTCGTTCACTAGCGGTGCCACAACCATTTTTATCACGTACAAACACTTCAATGTTTGATGTACCTAAATTGGTAAATACGGGACTATCTTGATAAGGACCTTCGGCAGAAAAAACAGCATATTCATAATCCCCTATTCCGCTTACCTGCACATTGATACTTACGTTTAGGTTTTGTAGTGTTGGATTTAAATCTTCAATCACAGGCGCTTCTGAAATAGTTACAGTAAACATATGCGAGCTATCACACATAATAACGCCTTCTTCTATAGGAACTTCAGAAATCACATCCAAACGATAGGTACCACTCTCTGTAATGGTTACATTACGTGTAGAAGAAATTTCTAATTCGGTATCATTTACAAATTGCACCCACGAAAACACCTCTCCTATCCCATCATAATTTAATTGTAATGGATCTTCATTAGAGCAAAAACTATAATCATCTAGTAAATTGATTTGAGGGTTTAAATCGACTGTTTCTCCTGTCGTAGGATCAAAATAAGGTCCACAACCTAAGGTAGTCGTAAAGCACGTTTGTGTGCAATCTATAGCATCACCAGCACTATTATAAGGTGTAATCGTGACATAGTATTTTATCCCTTCCTCAAAATCTATTACAAAGGTGGAAGTTACATTACCAAAGTCTAAATTATCAACTACATCAGAGTTTGTTGGGCTGCTTCCTATGGTAAGTCTGTATCCATCTGCATTTTCAACAGGAAACCATGTAAGTAATGGCGTTAATGCGACATTGTCTTCTCCATTAGAAGGAGAACTAAGCATGGTACAGTCAGGCACTTCTGATGCATTAATTAAGGTGGTAAACGAACTATCATTAGCACATCCCACAGCATCTCCAATAGCATTACGAGGTGTTATACTTGCGTAATACGTAGTCCCTTCTGCTAATGGCGTTACGATCTGAAATGACAGTTCACCATTTGGAATTAATTGGTTTGCGATCACATCATTCCCTCCTAATACGGTACCTACATTCAATATATATTCTGTAGCTCTAGGTGCATAACTCCAGGTAATCAAAGGTGTTAGAGACACATCTATAGCGCCATCTAGCGGACTTGTAATCATATTACATCCCGGTAAGGTCGTAATACTACCCGTACTAAATGTTTGTGAATTACAAATGGTTGTGGGGTCTGGATCTGCGGGATCTTCTCTAAGACCTATAACAATCGTATAGGTTTCATTTTCTGGCCATCCCATGGCGGGTCTATATGAAGTCTGAGAAGGTGTGCGTTGAATCGTTGACATCACTCCACCGGAATCTGTAATGGTAAGTATATATCCTCCTGCTACGCCTTCGTCTGTCCAGGTGACAGGATCTTCAACAGGAAGCACATTAGGACTTGTCAGTATGGCACAGTTTTGCGCTTTCGCGAAAGCGGAAACAACACACAATACAACAAACCAACTTATCTTTTTTGCTATGTAATCTGTCTTAAAAATACCTAGATTTTTAGTTAAATATAACCCAAAACAAGCACAAAGACTACAACTTTAACAGCCCATTTCGAAAAATCACTACCAAAGAACAACGTAAACGTTATCGTACGTATTATGACAAACAGTTTTTATTTATTAAAACAACGTAATCTGTCCTTCATTATCCAATTCTTCCCCATTTTCGTTTTCAGAAATATTATTTTCTAATGTTGAAGTCTCTTTTTGAGGTGTGGGTGTTGTTTATAAAATTTCACTAACAGTTAGCACCACTATAAAAAGAATAATGAGAGACCAAATATTTCTAGTAGTAGGTTGATACTTTTTAATAAACGATTTATGTAATAATATCATTCCTATAGTTATAAAAAAAGCACTAGATAAACATAAAAAAAATGCGTTTGAAGTATCCTTCTCTACATATTCATTTCCATCATAATAAAGTTTAAATAATTGTATAACTAAAAGTATTGCACTAGAAAATGACATCACAATACTCCCCATCCATCCAATCCGTTTACTCACTATGAGAAAAATTCCAGAAATTATAACTAACATTGAAGTTATAAGGTTATAATTATGAAATACTTTTAAAAGAGATATTTCTTCCCAAGAGAAACCAGCTCTTTCATATATATACAAAAAAGCAGTATATCCCGAATAAAAACTAATACAACCAATTGCAAAAAGAAGGATTCCTATTATTATTTCTGTTACTCTTCTTTTAGAATACATTTTTCAACCTATTAGAACAAAAACCATTTATTAAAACAACGTAATCTGTCCTTCATCATCCAATTCTTCCCCATTTTCGCTTTCAGAAGTATTATTTTCTGATGTTGAAGTCTCTTTTTGAGTTGTGGGTGTTGTTTCTGAAGGTACCGTCTCCTCTCCTACTACTTCTAGCTCTTCTGTAGGAATTTCTACAGGAGCTTCATAGGGTAAGGATTCTAACCAATTAAGCTGTTTTAATTTCTGAGGATACAATTGATTTCCAAGTGCATTAATTCCTTTTACAGCAATAAAGTCTTCCATACTCACAGACTCATTCTCTTTTTGATCTTTCCCTCGTTCTTTATAGAATACCAATTCTGCAACGGGTCTATGATCTGTTGAGACAAGTTCCAACTGACTATTATCATGATCTGATATAAAGGTTTCTGGTTTATCTGGATTTTCTATTAAAAAGCGTTTACCGTAATAACGTTCTTTTTCGCCATCCCAATAAATAGCCGTTATTGGTTTTTCTGGCTCCCATTTTTCCAAAACAATCATATCGCTATCAAAATGTGCTGTAACATCAGGAACAATAGTACGGGCATTTCCGTGCTGGTTAATGATCAGTAATCGATCTTCAGATCGAAACTCTCCTAGCAACTCTCCGCGTTCGTCTACATTAAGGCGCTGTACGGTTTCATCAAACCAAATCTTACGTGGTTTAAGCGTTGAAAGTCCTTTCTCTTTAAGCTCAACAGATTTTACAGAATGTTTCGTAACAATATTCCCTCTTGAGGCACGCCCTTTAATTAAGATGTCTGCTAAGTCAACTTCCAATCGTAATTTTTTCACACTTGCCACCGCTCGTAAATATACAGTGAGTAGTTCGGCTTCTCCATTTGGGTTTGCCGTGAAATAATACATGATAGAGCCTTTCTTACCATTGGTAAGATCGTATTCTTTATCACGTGTAATCGACGTAACATTAAATCGTTTTACATAGGTAGCACCACCTGTGCCATCTTTATAGATCATATTATAGGTAGTACGTTTGTCTTTTTTCTTAAAGACAGCGACATGAATAATATCTTTTCCAATAAAGGTTTTGGTGCCTACTCGTGTCACCATCATCTTCCCTTCTTTGGTAAAGACAATGATATCATCTATATCAGAACAATCGGTTACATATTCATCTCGTTTAAGAGACGTTCCTATAAAACCTTCTGCTCTATTTACATAAAGTTTTGTATTACGTAGCACCACTTTTGTTGCTTGGATATCGTCAAAGATTCGAATCTCTGTCTTACGCTCTTTTCCTTTTCCATAGTCTTTTTTAAGTCTTGTAAAATAAGCTATGGCATAATCAGTAAGATGCTCTAAGTGATGTGTTACTTCTGCAATTTGCGCTTCTAAGGCATCAATTTTTTGTTGTGCTTTATCGATATCAAATTTAGAAATACGCTTGATTCGTATTTCTGTAAGACGTGTAATATCTTCTTCGGTAACAGGGCGTTTTAGATGTCCAATATGTGGTTTTAATCCTTTGTCAATCGCTTTAATAACACCTTCCCACGTTTCTTCTTCTTCAATATCGCGATAGATTCTATTCTCAATAAAAATACGCTCTAAAGAGGCATAATGCCATTGATTTTCAAACTCATTGCGTTGTATTTCTAATTCTTGACGGAGTAATTCCTTAGTACGATCTGTACTTCGCTTCAACATTTCTGTCACGCCTACAAACAACGGACTATTATCTTCAATAACACATCCTAATGGAGAAATAGAAGTCTCACAATTTGTAAATGCATACAAGGCATCTATGGTTCTATCTGGTGAGATTCCTGAAGGGAGATGTACCAAAATCTCTACGTTTGCAGAGGTATTGTCTTCTATCTTTTTAATTTTAATCTTCCCTTTCTCATTGGCTTTTAAAATAGAGTCAATGAGAGATCCTGTGGTCTGTCCAAAAGGAACTTCAGTAATGACCAGTGTATTTTTATCTTGTTGAGAGATACGTGCTCGAACACGTACTTTCCCTCCTCGAAGGCCATCATTATAATTTGTAAAATCAGCAATTCCTGCGGTTGCAAAATCAGGAAGTATCGTAAAACGTTTTTCTTTAAGATGCTTTATTGAAGCATCTATAAGTTCTATAAAGTTATGCGGTAATACTTTAGTACTTAATCCTACTGCAATTCCTTCTGCTCCTTGTGCTAACAATAATGGAAACATTACTGGTAAATTGATAGGCTCTTTTTTACGTCCATCATAGGACGCTTGCCAATCAGTAATTTTTGGGTTATACACCACATCCAGTGCAAACTTAGAAAGTCTGGCTTCTATATATCTGGAAGCTGCAGCGCGATCACCTGTTAAGATATTCCCCCAGTTTCCTTGAGTATCTATTAATAGATCTTTTTGGCCTATCCCTACCATTGCATCACCAATACTTGCATCTCCATGCGGGTGGTACTGCATGGTATGTCCAACGACATTAGCTACTTTATTATAACGGCCGTCATCTAATTCTTTAAGTGCATGCATAATACGTCTTTGCACAGGCTTAAATCCATCTTCTATAGCGGGTACTGCACGTTCTAGAATTACATACGAAGCATAATCTAGAAACCAATCTTGAAACATTCCCGAAACTCGAGTAATTGTTTCTCCTGTAGCTTCTCCTCCTTCCAAAGGCTCCATCTCTTCGTTTAGTTCTTCTTCGTTATGCTCGTTTATTTCTTCACTCATCTAATTGAATCTTCGTATAAATACACTTAAAATTTGTTAGAACTCTTTAATATGTCACTCCATTCATTTCTAACAATGATAGTTTCATATTCTCCAGTAAATTTTTCACTAACGCGAACTTCAGATATTTTATCTATATTTTCAAATTTGACTTTAAATCTATAAATTAAATACGAATGTCCATCCCCACGTAATTCCTCAAAATTAATAGTTACTATTTTACCGTTTCTATTATTAATTCCTTTACACAATATCTCACCATACTTTTCATTGTATGTTACAAATCTATTTGTAAATGTTGCTTCACTATTTTCAATACTACAAGTCTCTAGATACATTTTTATAAAGCTTTCTGCATTTTCGATTTTATCTTTAGAAACATTTGTTTGAGGTATCTTCTTAAAATATGTATTGATGTCTACTGTACTTTTACAAGACATAACAATAAATCCTAGAGCTATAAATATTGTAAAAACCCTCATAAATTAAATCTCATCTACTCTATCTAATTCTACTTTCAGGTTTTCGATGATAAATTTTTGACGATCTGGCGTGTTCTTACCCATATAGAATGATAATAATTCTTCGATCATTAACGCTTTATCTAGCATCACTGGAGCCAGACGAATATCTTCTCCTATAAAGTGTTTAAACTCATCTGGAGAGATTTCTCCAAGTCCTTTAAATCGGGTAATCTCAGGTTTTGCTCCTAACTTTGCCATGGCATCCTGTCGTTCTTGTTCACTATAGCAGTAAATCGTTTCTTTCTTATTACGAACTCTAAATAATGGAGTTTCTAAGATATATAAGTGTCCTTCTTTAATAAGCTCAGGGAAGAACTGCAGGAAGAACGTGATTAATAACAATCGAATATGCATTCCATCAACATCGGCATCGGTAGCAATAACGATATTATTATAGCGTAAATCTTCAATAGACTCTTCTATATTTAATGCAGCCTGTAAGAGGTTAAACTCTTCGTTTTCGTACACAATTTTCTTAGTCAAACCGTAACTATTTAAAGGTTTTCCTTTTAAACTAAAAACGGCTTGTGTATTTACGTCTCTCGATTTTGTAATCGATCCACTCGCCGAGTCTCCCTCGGTTATAAATAAGGTGGTTTCTAGATTACGTTCCTTCTTACTATCTGTTAAATGAATACGACAATCACGTAATTTCTTATTATGCAAACTTGCTTTCTTAGCGCGTTCTTTAGCCAGTTTACGTATTCCTGAGAGGTCTTTACGTTCACGTTCTGCTTGTAGAATTTTTCGCTGTAAAGCATATGCAACATCCGTATTCTTGTGAAGGAAATTATCTAATGATCGTTTTAAGAAGTCATTGATATATGTACGTACGGTAGGCAAATCTCCTCCCATATCGGTACTTCCCAACTTGGTTTTTGTTTGAGATTCAAAGACAGGTTCCATTACCTTAATACTAATAGCAGACACAATAGACTTACGTATATCTGAAGCATCATAATTCTTATTGTAAAACTCACGTATGGTTCTCACGATGCTTTCGCGAAAAGCTGCTTGGTGTGTTCCCCCTTGTGTAGTATTCTGACCGTTTACAAAGGAATGGTATTCTTCAGAATATTGCGAGCGACTATGTGTGATCGCTACTTCTATATCATCTCCTTTCAAATGAATGATTGGATACAAACGATCTCCCTCTGCAATACTTTCTGATAAAAGATCTTTTAATCCATTTTCAGAAAAATATTTTTCTCCATTAAAAACAATCGTTAATCCTGGATTCAGATATACATAATTTTTAATAAGGCGTTCTACATACTCACTACGGAATTTATAATTCTTAAAAATACTTTCATCTGGAATAAAAGAAACTTTGGTTCCTCTTCTACGGGAAGTTTCATCTAATAAATCTTGATTGGTTAATTCACCACGTTCAAACTCTGCCGAAGCCGACTTGCCATCACGCGTAGATTCTACTCTGAAGTAATTTGACAAGGCATTCACTGCTTTGGTACCCACTCCATTTAGTCCGACAGATTTCTTAAATGCACGAGAATCATATTTACCTCCCGTGTTCATTTTTGAAACTACGTCCACTACTTTTCCGAGTGGAATTCCTCGTCCATAATCTCGTACGATTACCTTATCACCATGAATGGAAATCTCTATGGTTTTTCCAGCTCCCATAACAAACTCATCGATACAGTTATCTAGTACTTCTTTTACTAGAATATAAATACCGTCATCTGCACTAGAACCGTCACCTAGTTTTCCAATATACATTCCTGGTCGCATACGAATATGCTCCTTCCAATCAAGCGATCGTATATTATCCTCGTTGTATTGTGTTTCTTTCGTCATAATTGTAGGTAGAATGGCTAATATAAGACATCATAAGCGCTTATAAAACCTGACAAAAGAGAAGTAATCAACAATTTTATGCTCATAACTGTTGATTGCTTTTTAAATAGGACTTATCGTTATTTTTAGAAATTAGAAATCATAAAAAAATCTCGTCATACAACGAGATTTTTTAAATTACAATTTAATATAACTAAATAAAATTCCCCAAGAAGTTAGTTAGTTACAAATCATTAACACACTTAAACCCCAAATTCAAGTGTTCCACTTTTAATAAACTTCCCCAAATCTTTTTATGGCCCTACTTGTAATTAAACAACCATATGGTGATTATATAAGTTTACATGAATTCTTGAGGAATTATCATACTATTAAAAACCCCTATAGTAATGATGGTATAAATATAGTGATCAATTAACCACAGACCTAAAAAACGATATATACAATGTATATACAAGCACTTAAAAAGCATCTATACATTCTATATACAGGTTTTAAAAGGAATTAATATATTTTGTCAAACTTTGCTCTTTAGAGAGTCCTAACTTTTTACGTAGTCTTGATCTGGCAATCAATATACTATGTGGTGTTTGATTTGTAATCGCCGAAATATCTTTTGTAGATAATCCTAACCTTAAAAAGGCACTTATCTTCTTTTCGTTAGGTGTAATATTTGGAAATCTCTTTAATAGATTATGATAAAAATCAACATGAACTTTTTCAAAAACATATTGAAACTCTTCCCAATTGTAACTTACTAAAGAGGCTTTCGTCTCATTGATAACGGATGCTATTTTAGAACTAGCATCAATATCATCGCTAGAAAGACGAATATCTTTTAGTTTTTCTATAAGAGATTCATAATGTTTTTTATGTTGCAACAGTGACATCGCATTTGTCGTAAGTTCTTTTTCTTTTAATTTTAACTCAAGCGCAATGATTTCTTTTTCTTGTTGCTGTTGCCTTGAAAAGATTTTCTCATTCTTAAGGCGTAATGCAATAAGATCATTTCTATCTTTTTCTGCTTTAATTTCTAATTCTTTTTGTTTTAATAAAAATGTATTCTTCTTTCTGTTGTAAAATCTATTATAAAACAGAAATAAAATAACAAAAAGTCCCAACAAGGACCATATCACAGTATTTCGCTTCCTTATAATACTTTCAGACAGTAATTGTTGAATGGCTTGTTCTTTTTTACTTGTCTGATATTTAGCATCAAGCTCGAGCATAAGGCTATTCTTATCTTGATCAAAAATATTGTTAATAATCGCTATGTATTCATTCTTTAATCGAACGCTATTTTCAAAATCCCCAGAAAGTTCATAGGCCTCTGCTAAGTTACGAGTAGCATCTTCTAGATGATACTGAATCTCAAGTTGACACGCAAGATCATAGGTTTGCTCTCCAAAAATAACAGCTTCATCAAAACGATTTATCGCTGTATATAGTGTTGTTAATTCTTTTAAAGATGCTAATTTTCGTCTAGGAACAGTTGCCCACGCATCTATATTTAATGCTTTATTTAAATATGTTTCAGCGGCTTCATACTTTCCATTGATGATATACGACCTACCTAAATTATGATAGATGAGTGCCTCGCTAAATGGCTTATCTTTAATAGCCATAGGAATAGTAGCCTCAAGAAGCGCTACTGATTCTTTTCGTTGATCATTAACATCATAAGCTAGTGCTAGATTTAACGACATTCCTACTTTTGTATTTAAATAACTATCATCAAGTAAAGTTGCTGCCTTTGAAGCAAATTCCATATATTCCACAGCTTTCTTACCATTACCTTGTAATCTATATACATCAGCAATACCAGAAAAAGCATATGCTTTTTTCTTAGCGTCTTTTAGATTATCTGCAATAGGAATGTTTCGTAAATGGAACCCAATTGCTTCTGCAAACTTACCTTCGCCTTCTAGCACATATGCATTAAGTGCATTAAGACTATACATGCTACTTTTAACCTGAAGACGTTCGTTTATTTTATGTCCTATTGACATATAATATAATGTAGAATCTTTATTTGATACTTCATGGTAATATTTTTTCGCTAAACTTACAGAAGATAAAAGGTGTATAGAATCTAGCGTATTATAAGCTGCAATTTGATATGCTTTTTTAAGATGGAAAAGTGAAGAATCTATCTCTTCTGATGAAAAAGTAGCACTTATAGCATAGTGAGCACTAGCAAGGTCACTAGGAGTTTTATTCTTTTTTAGAACGTGTTGTAAACTATCGTACGTTGCTTCTTGTGCAGAGCTAGACAGCACAAAAAAGCAACATAGCCATGTGATGATTTTTAACATTTTAGTTGGGTATTATAGAACCATAGTGGTAAAATCTATAACTTATATACCATACAATTTATAAAAAAACAGATAGAAATAGCAATTATAGTATATTTAACCTAAAAAGAATCATGGCAGAAAAAAACAAATCTGATATCCTTGTATACCTTATTGGGATTGCAATTATAGGATTTATTGCTTTTAAAATTATAGGGTATATTTTACCTGATGAAGAGCCAAATTACACGGGAACATCTTTGCTACAAGCTGTTATGGATAAAAGTGGAGGTGAAGACGCTTGGAATACCATAGAAAAGATGTCGTACAAAAAGTCTTTTCAATTATATCGTGAAGATGGATCTATAGAGATAAATCGGAAAGAAAATCATATATATGATTTTGTAAATGGGGTTAATCGTGAAGTAACTTGGGTTCAAAAAGACACCTTATATGAAATACATCGTTCAGATAGTGCGATTTATCAAATCAAAAACGGTGTATCAGATACGCTAGTGACCTCAAATCAATTACAATCAAAACTAAATGCAGCTACTTTTGTTGTTGGTCTTCCGTATACACTAGATGATCCTTCAGCTACGCTTACGTATGAAGGTATTACAGAGTTTCAAAAAGAACCTTGTCATGTATTAAAAGTTACTTTTAAAGGTTCTGAGGATATCTGGAGACACTATTACACTAAAGACCTTTCTTGGAAAGGATATTGGGTACACACGTCAGATCACTATAGTCTTATCATTAATGAAGAAATGATTGAAGTGGGCGGGTTTACGCTTTCGCGAAAGCGTAAAAGTTACAGAACCGATGCGCAACAAAACCCAACATATCTAAGAGCATCTTACCTGTATGAGGACTATGTTATAGAATAAATCACTCACTAAATGTGTAGAGATTTTGGTATACTAAAATTACTTCTTGTTATTTATTAAAAGTTATTGGGTAAATAATAGGAAGGAACTATAACAGATAACAAATAACCATTAACTATTAACTATTAACTATTATACAGTATTGAAAACAGATTTTTTATTAAGGTGTTTAATAAAATCATAGGGTTTTAAACCCTAACCAGAGACTAACAAATTAGTTAAGCAACACCACGTTCCAATTTCATGAATTGAGACGGCGTAAGGTTACTAAATCTTTTAAATGATTTATTAAATGTCACTTTATTATTATAACCTACTTCATATGCTATATCTATAATATTGAGATTTTCTTCATTAGATCGAAGTAATTCCATAGCTTCTTCTACTCTATATTTATTTATAAGCTCAAAGAAATTAAGGCTAAAATGTTCATTAATTACTTGAGAAGCATTATGACGAGTTGTCCCTAATCGCTCTGCGATAGTTTCAAGCTTAATCGAATTTTGGCGATATACTTTCTCAACTTCAAGTAAGCGTACTAATTCTTCTTTAAGCTCTGTAGAGAAGCTAGTCGTTAATCCAGAATTTTTATATTTTACAACTTGTTTTTTAACTGCCTGAACTGTTCCTACAAGTACTTGAGGGTTTGCATACGCAATATATCCCACATATAGTACTAAGAACGACATGGCAACAAATTGAAAACTCGATGCTGCTCCTTTAAAATTATAATTATCAATAAATATGTATGCATATAATATGTATGAAGCTGCATACACTGCATGGATAATCATGATAGTACGTTGAAGTTTTACTTTTTTAGGAGATGTCTTTGCTGATTTCTTAGCATTCTTACGATATAGTTTAAATGTAAAGAAGCCATATACTAAAAGAGAAATAATTTTTATTGCCGTAATATATTCCAAATAAGGGTGTGGCTCATATTTTCCAACGCCTAGCATTACATCTAATTTCTCTCCAGCTGATAATGAATAGATGGGTATAAAGACAATAATGAATCCAAGTGTAGGTAATAAATGAATTAAATCTACTTTTTTAAACGTATAGTTTTCGGTAATACGCTTATAATAGAAATATAAAACAGGCCCGTACATAAATGATAGGAATGTTGACATACCTAATGTATGTGGGTAATTATATGTAAAATTACTTACATAAAGGGTAGTATGAATTAAGAAGAAGGAATGCATTAAAACAAATAAGCCTATAAGTCCATTAGCTACTCGATCTGTTTTTTTTCTAAGATTTAATACAAATGCAATAAAAAATCCAATTAACCCAACATATAAGTAAAAGAATGAGCTCAATCCAAAACTTACTTCGTACTTATTTTTTAATTCAATAAAACCAGGGTTATCATATATATAGTCATATGCACCATTATTTAGAATAGAAAAGTCGCCTGTTTCTAAAATATAATTTCTAAGATTTTCTACAGCTAACTCTACCTCTCCATCCTCTAAATATTCTAAAGACTTATTTTTATATATAAGTCCTTGTTCGATTTGAGTACCATTAGGGTTTGCAATTTGTGTGTCATCAATACTTTCATCATTTAAAGATGTATTACTAAAGCTTGAAAAACCAATGAATAGAAACAGTAAAAAAACGGTTCTAAGAATATTTTTAAGGACTTGCATAATCGGATGGTATTAATTGTATAATCAACTTAAAGGTACAAAAATGTCGTACATAACCAAGTTACACAGTATATACCGATAAAAGTTTACATTAAGATTCATGAATTCTAATGTTACCTTTTTTCTTTAAATAAATCACAATTAATTGAAATACAAATATTTAAAAAGTAAACTTTTGTCGGAACATCAAAAAAATAGAAGTAAATTCTAGTCGGAATAAATTATTGTTAAATTTGCAGTAGTTACAATATAACAGTAGAAATTACCCTAAAAAACCAACCAAAATAGAAGGTTAGTTACTACTTATTTAGCTACTTTTTGGCTTATAATATCCAAAGCGCTTGTTACAGTATCCATTTTTTCGATTTCATCATCTTCGATTGTAATATCAAAATGATCTTCTACATCAAGGACTACATCTACTAAGTTTGCAGAGTTAATATTTAGCTCATTTATTAAATGACTATTAGGTGTAATATCATCTACAGAAACATCTTCAGGTAAATAAATTTTTATAATCTTTTTTAATGCATCATAGTTAGCTGTATTCATAGTCATCTATTTTATTTACGAATTATATTTTTTAAATAGCATACAGCAATTTACATCACCAAATCCAAAACTGGCTTTTGCTGCTATATGTAACTCTTTTTTAATTGTTTTATTCGGTATTCTATTTTCAGGTACAATAGCAGTAATATCTTCATGGATATCATCACAATTACTATTACCAAAAACCATTCCTTCATGTAATTCTAAGATAGTAGCTACCGTTTCTATACTACCAGCTGCTGCTAGGCAATGCCCTGTCATGCTTTTAAGAGAATTAATATAGGGGAATGATTCTCCTGATCTTCCTAACGCTTCGCTCCAATTTTTTATTTCCGTAGGACACATTCCTGTCGCGGTAAGGTGTCCATTTATAGTATCAATTTCATTAGGATCTACAGAAGTATTTTCTAAAGCATCTTTGATACAACGTTGTACAGCTATGCTATTAGGAGCCGTCATACTGCCTGATTGTCGTTGACCGCCACTATTTACAGCACCACCTAATACTTCTGCATATATAGTAGCTTTTCTTTCTAAAGCACTTTCTAAACTCTCAAGTACTAATGCTCCTGCCCCACTTCCTGGCACAAAACCACTTGCATCGCTTTGCATGGGTCTACTTCCTTCTTCCGGACGATCATTATGTTTTTTATTAAGTACACGCATCGCATCAAATCCGCCCCATATATAAGGTCCTGCGTCATTACACCCTCCTACAAGCATACGTTTTGCATAGCCATTGGCTATACGATCATATCCCATTAAGATACTTTCTGTTCCAGTAGTACAGGCACTAGAATTAGTAGTTACTTGGTTTCCACAACCTAAATACCCTCCTAAATACGCACTAATCCCACTTGCCATGGTTTGAATTACGGTTGTACTTCCCAATCGTTTTACTTTTCCTTCATCGGTGAGGTAAATGGCTTTTCTAAACTTTTCTACACCAAGAAGTGAAGTTCCAAAAACAATTCCGCTGTCATAGTCTACAGTATCTTTATCTGTACTAGAAAGTCCTGCATCATTCCATGCGTCTACGCCTGCAATCATTCCATAGGTAATTCCTGTTGCTTCAAGATCTCTTAGTTGTAATGGTGTAAAATAATTTTCTAGTAATCCATCTGGAATTTCTGGTTGCCCTGCAATTTGACATCCGAAATTCAAATCGGCGAGTTGTTGCTGAAATCGAATGCCTGAAATACCCTTCTTAATAGCTTCGGTAAATGCAGGAATTCCTACACCATTTGGTGCACAAACTCCTAATCCTGTTATAACAACTCTTTGTTTATTCATATTTTAAAAACACCTGCTAACGCACCATTACAGATGAGTTCATTAGCTTCATTATATAGTTTTACATCACATTTTAATTTATTAAAACGAAAATAACTAACCTCAGACACTACGGTTACTTTTTCATTAGGATACACGGGTTTTAAAAAAGAAACATCGGCACTTGTAAAAGCAACTTGCATCGTATCTAATGCCGCTTTATCCTTTAATAAATAAATCCCTAAACAAACGAGTCCTATTTGCGCCATACATTCGGTTAAAATAACGCCCGGTGTTACGGGGTGATCTTTAAAATGTCCTTTATAAAAATAAGATTCTTCTTTAAATGTATACGATCCTTTTATGGCGTGTTCTGTCACTTCCGTTATCTCATCTACAAATAAGAAAGGGTCTGTATAGGGTAATAATGCTATGATTTCTTTTGTATTCATCGTATATGATCTCCTCCGTCTACAGGAATTATAGCGCCATTAATCCAAGAGGCTTCATCTCTACAGAGTAGATAGACTGCATTTGCCACATCTTCAGGAAGTGTTAATCTACCATATGGATTTCGTTCTATTGATTTTTCTTTCATAAGATCACTACCGGGTATCAATCGTAAACTTTCTGTATCTGCAACACCAGCTTGTATACAGTTTGCTTTAATATATAAAGGAGCAAATTCTAATGCGATACTTCGGGTAATACTTTCTAATGCTGCTTTTGCTACGGCAACGGCTCCATATTGCTTCCACGCTTTACGACTTCCTTCACTCGTAAATGCGATCACTCTTGCATCTGATGAAAATAAGTTCGCTTTCGCGAAAGCGGACACCCAATCATACAAACTAATCGCCATCGCATCAACTGTACGTGTAAAATCATCATTACTCAACACGGGACCATCATTAGTATACAAGGGTTTTAGATTTCCTCTAGCCACACTATGTATAAGAGTTTTAAATTTTGAGGAACCAAGCGTCGATACGAGTTTTGAAATAACTTCCGTACGCTTTTCGGCATTCATAGCGTCTACATTAAACGCCATAACTTGAATTCCGTTAGATTCCATTTCTTGAACGGCATCTTCAAAAGTAGCTAAAACACTTCTTCTACTGCGATGCACAATACAAATGTTCATCCCTTCTTTGGCCAATTTTTGAGCAGTAGCGAGTCCTAAACCACTACTTCCTCCTAAAATCATGGCCCATTTTCCTATATAATCTTGTGTTGTACTCATGATCGTTACCATTTTAATAAAACACGTTGTGCAGAAAATCCAGGCCCAAAACTTAACATAATTCCCATGTCATTTTTAGGCAGTTTTTTATCTAAAAATCGTTCTAAAACATATAAAACTGTAGCACTACTCATATTTCCGTAGAGACGTAACACTTCTTTTGTATCGTCTATATTCTTACCTAATTTACCAAAGAGATCTTCTACGGTCTCTACAATTTTTCGTCCTCCGGGATGAAAAATTAAATGTTGGATGGCGTGTATATCTAATCCATTTTTTTCTAAAAAGGGATGGATAATATCCGGAAATTGCTGTGCGATCGTTTCTGGCACTTGTTGGTCAAGGATCATTTGCAATCCTGTATTAACAAGTTTGAACCCCATCATTTGCTGTGCATCATAGAAATGATACATTTCTGTATCTATAATTTCAGGACCATCATCATCTTCTTTTGACGATAATAAAACACAGGCAGCTCCGTCGCCAAAAATAGCAGCACTGACTACATTTACCATAGAAAAATCTGTATGTTGAAAAGTAGCTGTAGGGCTTTCAATTGCAATTACGGCGGCACGTTTTCCTGGGTTTGCTTTCAAAAACTCATTGGCATAAACAACACCCGATACGCCTGCAGCGCAGCCCATCTCTGTGACAGGCAAGCGTACGATATCTTGTCTAAGTTGGAGACTATTAATTAAATAAGCATCTAGTGATGGAATCATAATACCTGTACAACTTACTGTAATGATATAATCTAATGATTGTGGTGACCAGTTTGCCTTTGTAAGTGCTTTTTCAAGGACTTGTTCTCCTAGTTTTACAACCTCACGTGTATATATGTCATTTTTTTCTTCAAAGCTGGTCGCAGTAAACACTTCTTCTGGAGACATGATACTATAGCGCTTATCTACGGCTGCATTACCAAAAATCTTTTTTACTTTTCGTTTAAAACGATCGTCTTGATCATGAAGCCATACATCTAAAAAAGGGATAATTTCATCAGTGGTTCTATGGTATTTCGGAAGTTGTTTTGCTACAGTTGTAATTTTTACATTCATACGGTCTTGATTAACCACAGGTATCGAAATGCCCACTTCCAAGTGATCTTAGAATGCTTCAATTTCAATTGTTGTGCAACTTTTTTTAATTCATGCTTTTTAAATCCGCTTGCTATAGATACAAGTCCATCATTTTTAGCAACGTGGCTCTTGATAAAAATACGACTAAATAATCTAAATAAGTGGTAAGCGATTTTACTTCTTTGTAAGTCGTTTATAACAATAGCAACTTGCGCTAGTTTTACAAATTGCTTCATAAAGACAAGAATTTCTTGATCAGAAAAGTGATGTAACGTAAGTGTACAGATGATAATATCACAATTAAAAGACTCATTCTCAATCGTTACTATATCTTTTTCTACAAAGGTTATATTTTCATAATCTTGAGACATTTTTCTTCCCATTTCGATACTTTGGACACTTAAATCTACCCCTATAAGTTCTAATGTTATAGGGTCAGATGCAAAATATGTAGCAATGAGGCGTAACATTTCTCCATCTCCACAGCCTACATCTACAATGGTCCATTTCTTTTTAGAGGGGTATTCTTTGAAAAGAGACTTTAATGCTTTTAAAGTAATGGTATTACCACCAAGCATTCTATTTGTTTTTGATATATCAAAAAGTGCTTCTTTTAAATCTAATGGAGAGATCGCTGGATCATCCATAAGCTCTCTCTCTGTGGCTCTATAAGTTAAGTCTCTCATACTAACGATTTGCCATGTGTAGATTTAATAATTGTCTTTAAAAGGTATGGAGATGTACTTACAACTGAAACACCTATGCGCGTCAATTTTTTATGTTGTAATGCATTTTGAATCCACCGTCCTATTTTAAGTCTTTTTTGAAAAGCAGCATTCCATGCTAACCGGTACTGTTGTTCTAATTGCAATCGACTATAGTTATTTGTTTTCTGATCTACGAGTAGGCTTGAAATAATCTTAGCACTATGAATAGCCATCGCCATCCCATTACCACATAGTGGATGAATTAAACCTGCACTATCCCCTATCATAAAGATATGGTTTAGGACGGGTTCTTTTTTATCAAATGATATTTGACTTATAGCAACTGGTGCTTTGAAGGCTATTTGACTATTTTCAAAAAAGGTTTTGAGGGCTTTATTTTTATAGAGTACGGCTTCTTGGTAAGCTTCTATGTTTTTATATTTTTTGAAAGAAGCATAGTCTGCAAGATAACATGCATTTACATGATCACTTTCTACTTTTGACAAACCACAATACCCACCATTAAAATTATGAAGTGCAACGAGGTCATCAGGGAAATCAGATATGTAATGTGCTTTTACTCCCAACCAAGCAGATTTGTTCTTTATAAATTTTCGCGAAAGCGTACTATCTAAATTACTTCGTTTACCATGTGCACCAAGTACGTATGATGCTAAGTATGTATGATTTGTATTTGTAACTACTTGAAATTGATTATCTATAAATTGTATATCGGTAACTGTGGCTTGAATTACCTCAACACCTAATTGTATGGCTTTATCGACCATCAATGCATCTAATGCAAATCTACTTATTCCAAAGCCACCTAGAGGAAGTGTAATATTTAATGTACTCCCCGATATGCTTGAAAACTGAAACTTCTCTATTTTTTTTGCTTGATGTTTATAGGGATGAATTCCTAATGATTCTAGATAAGAAAAGACTTCATTAGAAACATATTCTCCACATACCTTGTGTTTTGGGTAGGTATTTTTTTCTATAAGAACAACTTCAATGTTTTCATTTGCCAGATGTATAGCACTCGTAAGACCTGCAAGCCCTCCACCAACAATTAAAACCTTGATTTGTTTATGCTTCATACATGCTCTAAATATCACAATAATAGTCGTTAATATACTAATGAATTACAATTAAAATCAAATAGTGTTGAATCTTTTATTTGTGGAGTCTATTTGAGGTATAGATAACAATGAAAGCCTAAAAAAAGCATAACTATTTAATAATCAATTATTAATATTGAATTAGTAGTTTTAAGCTGTTTTTGTTAATTATTTGATAAATAATTCTTTAAAATTGTGCTTTTCAATAGATAAAATAGAAAAAAAGACTTTTTTTTATAAAATAAAATGTAAATTAGAGACTCATTATTAACACTATACATATATATAACCATACATGCAGGATCAGTTATTTAATATTCTTGATAAATTATTAGTTACAAATAAAATAAGACTAAATAAAGAAGAGTTAAAGCTTCAATTATTAAGTCATCCATCCTATCCTAGTTTACACGCATTAACTGGAGTACTCAAGCATTTTGGCGTGCCTAATCTTGCACTACAGGTTCCTACAGATAAAGATACACTAGATCAATTACCTCCTACTTTTATTGCAAATGTAAAAGGAGATCAAGGAATGCATCTTGGATTGATTGAGAAAAAAGATGCTAATGTTCACATTTATACGGATCATAAACAAGTTAAAACAGTATCTAATGATACCTTTTTTGATATTTGGGATGGTATTATAGTGGCTGTAGAAAAAGATGAAACTATCAAAGAAGGAAAAGGTGCGAGTTCATCTAAGATATGGCAATGGGCTTTTATTAGTATTGCATTAGGTATTGGTATTTCCTTACTAAGTAAGTCATTTATATTTGAAGGTATTCATTACTTCTTAAGCACTATTGGATTGATCCTAGGGGTCCTTATTGTAGGGCATTCATTAGGACTAGAATCTAGTAGTACAGCAAGTATTTGTAATCTTTCTGAAAAAACGAGTTGTGATGCTGTATTAAACTCTAAAGGGGCAAAAATAGGTGGATTATTAACGTTAAGTGATGCAAGTATTATTGCTTTTGCAGGGTATACTTTGACGTATTGTTTTTCACTATTAGGAAGTATCCCTATTAACGGAGTTATAGTGGCCTTATCATTTTTAGCAATCCCTTTTGTCTTATACTCTATATACTACCAAGCTAGTGTTTTAAAGAAATGGTGTCCATTGTGTCTAGGTATCGCTTCTGTACTTATACTTCAAGCAGTAGCAGCTATTGTAACAGGTAACAGTACTGCATTTCTATCAGTTGGAATAGAAGAAATTGGAATTTATGTATTGAGCCTTGTTATTATTATGGGTATATGGTTTATGGTTAAGCCATTATTACATAAGAAAGTTGCTTTAGATAAATTAAAAATTGAAAGTAATAAATTCAAAAGAAACTTCTCTATATTTAATACACTGCTTGGAGAGAATGATAGTATTACTAATGATATTGTATTGCCAAAAGAAATTGTACTTGGAAATAGAGATGCACTCTTAGAAGTAGTATTAGTGACAAGTCCTTTGTGCTTTTATTGTAAGCAAGCGCATACCGATATAGAAAATGTGCTAAAGCAAGTAAGTAATGATATTAAAGTTATTATTCGCTTTAATGTAAATGTAGAAGATACTGAAGGTGAAGGATTTCAGATAACTTCGCGTTTAATACATGCATATAATACGGAAGGAGAACTTGCTTGTATCAAAATGATGCATGAAGTATATCAAAGTGATGTAGATTTAAAACAATGGTTAAAAAAGCAACCTGCTTTTGATGCTGACTATAGTGATGTTTTAAATGCTCAAAAAGAGTGGTGTACTCAAAACAATATTAATTTTACACCTGCTTTATATATACAAGGAAATCAATTCCCTAGAGAATACGATAGAAACGATTTACCGTTATTCATAGAAGACTTAGTAGAATTACAACAACAAGAAAATCAAGTGATAGATAGTCCAATGATGACATCTTAAACGTACATATAATGAAAGACAGATGATTGAACGTCTATAAATAGTAATCATATATTAATTTTAAAACACAAACCAGATATTGAATAAAATATATTTTGTTAATCCCTATAATACAAACGCTTAGACAGGTACCTGAATGTCTTTAAATACTCAGTATTATTAACTTAATATTTTTATTATCGTGAAGAAGTTAACAAACCATCATGGAGTACACTCTCATTGTACTCTCACACAGAAAGAGAAAACATCTTTTAGTTTTAAACAGCGTTCCAAACGGTAGGTAGACATATCTATACTACCCTAGAAAGAAAGTAGGTTATACAGTTTCTAATATGTATACCTACAATCATACATAAATTTAAGAATACTACCTCTTGTATTCTTACACTAGACTATTTTGTTAATCCCTATAAAACAAACGTATAGACAGGTACCTGACTGTCTCTAAAAACTCAGGATTATTAACTTAATATTCTATTATCATGAAAAAATTAAAGAATCTTAAAGGAGCTGAAGTACTAGACAAAGCTCAACAAAAAGAAGTAAATGGAGCAGGAAGACCAGGATGCAGTGCAAATTGTTATGGAAGACCTCAAGGATCACGTTGCTACTATGGAGGTCATTGCTTATGTCCAGGAGTTTGCCTAGGCGGCGGATGCGTTCCTCTATAGGACAAAAGACATCCAGAACTAGATCTAGTTCTGGATGTCTTTTTATATAACGATATAAAATTCTCAAACCATTTTATATACCATAGTTTTTACTTTATATCTAAGATAGTGTAGCTATACATAAGCTTGAGCATCTATAAATACTCAAGAACACTAACTTATTTTTAGAACTCATGAAAAAACTAATCAATCTTAAAGGAACTACAGTCATTAAGTAAAACACAACAACGAAAAATCAATGGAGGCGGATAGCAATCTATTAAAACCCATGTGTTATGCATCTCAATGATGATTTACTCACTTAATTTCTGTACCGCATTTGTACTATCAAGTTGCGGATAATAAAAAGAAAACATCTTTTATCACATAGATAAAAGCGAGACACAAACCTGAGTGTCTTTAAATCATCAGGCATACTAACTTAATTTTTTTATATCATGAAAAAACTAATGAACCTTAAAGGAGCTAAGACTATTGACAGCGCTCAACAAAAAGAAGTAAATGGAGGCGGACCTGTAAGACGATGTAACGGTAATTGTTCAGGAAGACCTAATGGAAGTCAATGTCATATGGGAGGACATTGCGGATGTCCAGGCTATTGCATAAGCGGTGATTGTATTCCGTGGTAGCATAATGTATTTCTAACATTCAAACTTAGATGACTATATCTAAGCTTGAATGTTTTTATTACAACACATTTATGACACCTCATCCCTATTTTTTTTATTCAATCTCTATACACTTAAAACATATAGAACCAAAACTTTTTTACGCTCTTATAAAAAACATAGGCATAGACATACACCTGAATGTCTTTAAATCGTCAGGAATACTAACTTAAATTTTATATTATGAAAAAACTAATGAATCTTAAAGGCGTTATGTCATTAGACAAAGCGCAACAAAAAGAAATCAATGGGGCTGCAAAACGATGCAATGGAAACTGCGCAGGAAGACCAAATGGAGCTCGTTGTTATTACCAAGGACATTGTGGATGTCCAGGAGAATGCTCTACTAGCTGGGGTTGTATTCCTTACTAGAAAGTAAACATGACATTCAAACGTAGAAGTAAATTGCTACGTTTGAATGTTATATTATATTAATAGTCAATAAGCTTCTCTAAGCTATCTTTTAAACGCTTTCGCGAAAGGTATTGTTCTTCCAGTTGTCCAGCGAAAGGAACAGGGGTGTCTAAACTCGTCACACGACATATAGGCGCATCTAAAAATTCGAAACATTCTTCAGAAATTAATGCCGAAATATCAGACATCACACTTCCAAAACCTGAATCTTCTGTAAGCAATAATACTTTCCCTGTTTTTTTAACTGATGTAAAAATAGCTTCTGTATCTAGCGGTTGAAGGGTTCTTAAATCAATTACATCTGCAGAAATCTCAACAGTATCCGTAAGTGTTTCTAACGCCCAGTGAACACCTGCTCCATAGGTTACGATAGTAACATCGGTTCCTTCTTTTAACGTTGCTGCTTTACCGATAGGTAATGTGTAATAATCGGTAGGAACTTCTTGACGAATACTTCTGTATAACGCTTTATGTTCAAAAAACAATACTGGATTCGGATCTTCTATTGCCGTAGCAAGTAAGCCTTTTGCATCATAAGGAAACGCAGGGTACACCACTTTAAGACCCGGTGTATGTGTAAACCAAGCCTCATTCGTTTGAGAATGATACGGTCCTGCCCCAACTCCTGCTCCACAAGGCATACGCACAACCACATCTGCAGCTTGTGACCAACGGTAATGTGATTTTGCGAGATAATTTACAATAGGATTAAATCCAGAAGTTGCAAAATCTGCAAATTGCATTTCCATGATTGCTTTCTTACCATTAATAGCAAGTCCCATAGCAGCCTCTACAATAGCACTTTCACAGATAGGCGTGTTACGCACACGTTCTCTTCCAAACGCTTCTACAAAACCATCTGTAATTTTAAATACACCGCCATATTCAGCAATATCTTGCCCCATAATTATGGTATCATCATTACGTTCCATAGATTGCTTAAGCCCCTGAGAAATGGCATCTATCAAACGTTGTTCTTCTGTCGATGTACTAGGTTTGGTTTCTGTATATGTAAAAGGAGCATATACATCTATAAGTTCTGTTTCTAAATCAGGAATTATCGCCTCTTCGTTATATGCGATATCAAGGTTTTTAACAATCTCTTCTTTTATTTCAGAAGCCATCGTTTCGTGCATTTCTTCCGTAAGAAGTCCAAGTCCTACTAAGTACTTTTTATAGTTCTCTATAGGATCTTTTTTAGCCCAAGTTTCCATAAGTTCTTTAGGCACATATTTCGTTCCGCTAGCTTCCTCATGACCTCGCATTCTAAATGTTTTAAACTCTAGTAATACAGGTCTTGGATTCTTTCGGATATCTTCAGCAAGTTTCTGTACGGTCGTATATACTTCTAAAATATTATTGCCATCTATGATATGACTTTCCATGCCATATCCTATAGCTCTATCGGCTAAATTTTCACAATTATATTGTTCACTAGTAGGCGTAGAAAGTCCGTAGCCATTATTTTCAATACAAAACAATACGGGTAATTGCCATACGGAAGCAACATTCAATGCTTCGTGAAAATCACCTTCACTGGTTCCTCCTTCTCCTGTAAAAACAGCTGTTACTGCTTTTTCTTTTCGTAATTTATGTGCAAGCGCAATCCCATCTGCGACGCCTAATTGTGGTCCTAAATGAGAGATCATTCCCACGATATTATACTCTTGTGTTCCAAAATGAAAACTACGATCACGTCCTTTAGTAAAACCACTTGCTTTTCCTTGCCATTGTGCAAAAAGACGGTATAAAGGAATCTCACGTGTTGTAAAAACACCTAGATTACGGTGCATAGGTAGTATATATTCCTCTGGACGCATTGCGGTAGTAACACCTACAGAAATAGCTTCCTGTCCAATACCAGCAAACCATTTGGAAATTTTACCTTGCCTTAACAGAATAAGCATTTTCTCTTCTATTAAACGAGGTGTAAGCATTGCTCTATACAATTGCAAAAGCATGTCATCAGTGAATGATTCACGGTCGTAATCAAAATGAACTTTAGGTGCAGTTTTTGTTGCCATTTTTAGATATGTAAGATCAAATCAAATGTAGAAAAATAAGTAACAACAGAAACGGATTTATTTAAAAATTAATCTAGTGGTATTTTTATGATATACGCTTTCGCGAAAGCGTATACACGCACACTAAAATTTGTATCTTTGCTTAACACCTATTAAGACTATAAAAATGAATAATATCCCAAGTGTAGATCTCGCAGATTTTTTAAGTGACGATCCCAAAAGAAAAAAAAAGTTTGTTCAAGAAATAGGGACAGCCTATGAAGAAATAGGCTTTGTTTCATTAAAGAATCATTTTCTAGACGATGCCCTTGTAGATAACTTATATAAAGAAGTTAAAAGTTTTTTTGCACTTCCTGTAGAAGAAAAATTAAAGTACAAAATTGAAGGACTTGCTGGTCAAAGAGGCTATATTTCGTTTGGAAAAGAACACGCAAAAGGAAAAAAAGAAGGCGATTTAAAAGAGTTCTGGCATTTTGGCCAAGAACCCTCTGCCGATGCCAATCTTGCCGAAGAATATCCAGATAATGTCATTGTAAATGAGCTTCCTAATTTTAACCCAACAGGCATGGAGGCCTATCGTATGCTTGAAAAAACAGGTATCTACGTACTAAGAGCTTTATCGCTTTACATAGGATTAGACGAACATTATTTTGATCATTGGGCAAGTAATGGGAATAGTATTTTACGTCCGATACACTACCCCCCTATTACAGAAGAACCTAAAGGTGCAGTACGTGCTGGAGCCCATGGTGACATCAATTTAATCACCCTTTTGATGGGAGCTTCTGCTGGCGGATTACAAGTGTTACGTAAAGATGGAGAATGGATTGATGCCATTCCAAATGAAGATGAACTCGTAATTAATGTAGGAGATATGCTAGAACGTCATACCAACAATAAATTGCGTTCTACGATACACAGAGTTGTAAACCCACCAAAAGAGCAATGGGATACACCTAGATACTCTATTCCGTTTTTTATGCATCCGCGTAGTGATATGAAATTAAACTGTTTAGATACCTGTGTTTCTGAAGAGCATCCAAAAGCATTTGATGATATTACCGCTGGAGATTTTTTACACCAACGCCTTGTAGAAATTGGGTTGATTAAAGAATAATTTGTAACTTAATACGTATTAATAATAACGCGACATATTACTTCTTCTCTAGTGTACTCATTATAGTACTCTTTTCAAGTTTTGTCTATTATAATGAGTTTGAAAAACCTGTATATCGTTTTGATTGGTCAGAAATAAGACCTGAAACTAAAAATACAGTACTGTCTATTGAAAAAAGGAATGGAATTGATTCTAAATTCATAAGCTATTTAGGTAAGACATCAGAATCATATTTGTGGGAGCCTCAAAGTTGGTTGATCAACAATGCTACCACTGCAGAATTGGAAAGACTCATAGAGTATGACAATAGTGCAGTAAGAGCAATTGCCTTTGAAGCTTTATTACAAAAAAAACATCCTAATATCTTTGACTATATCGTAAATAGTGAAGATTATAAAAAGCTCGTGTATATAGAAACAGGATGTATGGGTAGTGCTTTCGGATTGACAGAATACTATTTATTTATGACGTATGATCGCTCTAAACGAAGGTATAAAAGCAACTTATTTTCTAAAGAACAAATAACTATATTAAATAGAATCGCAAATAGGAAGAATAGATATCTAATTAATTAAAACAATGGATTTACAAGATCAACTTAAAAACCTGTTTCCTGATCATACACCTTCAGAGCCAGAAGTTCAAGAAGAAGCAGAAAACTCTTTATGGATGCAAGACGACCCACTTATATGTAAATATGAGAAACGTAAAGGGAAACCTATCACTATTATAGAAGGCTATACAGGTGCTGATAGTGATTTTAAACTCCTAGCAAAAGAGATTAAAAAGATGCTGAGTGTAGGAGGTAGTTTTAAAAATGATCAAATTATTATACAAGGAGATTATCGTGATAAAATCATGACTTTTCTTAAAGACAAAGGCTTTAAAGTAAAGCGTGTGGGTGGGTAGTCTTTAGTCTCTAGTCTCTAGTCTCTAGTCTCTAGTAATAAAAACATATTCTTCCAACGACAAAAAAGATTATAAAAAAATAAATATTGTCTACTAAAACACTTCATATTACAAATGGTGATAGTCTCAATGATTGGTTACTAAAACTTCAAATAGACGGAGACTTCGCTGTGTGGAGAGAGATGTTATGTGAAGGAAAAACGACTTATAAAATAGGAGATGAACATTTTATAAATGCGCGTCGAGCATTTTTAGAAACAGATTACGATATAAAAACCAATGATTATGAAAGCAAATTCATAAGTCAGTTGGAAATCATAAACAATTTCCAGGCATATGATGAGCTTGTTTTATGGTTTGAATATGATCTCTTTTGCCATATCAATATGATAGCGTGCATAAGTTATCTCGTACAATTAAATTGTAAACTACCTATATACCTTGTATGTAGTGGTCGCATTACGGGTGAAAAAGAATTAAAAGGGCTGTCTGAAATTACACAGGACCAACTACTCGATCATTACAAAAACAAAATACTGTTAACTAGAAATGATCTTATCTTATCAGATACGATCTGGAAGCGTTATTGTAGCGACGATCACACTCAGTTACAACCTATCATTGCTACAGATAGTAGTTTTATTTATTTATCGAATTGTTTAAGTGCTCATAAAAAGCGTTTTCCAGAAGAACACTCTGGGTTAAACACCTTAGAATCTCATATTTTAAAATTGATTAAAAAACACCAAATCACATCAGAACGTCAATTATGTGGGTATGTTCTTAACTATCAAGGGTATTATGGATATGGAGATATGCAAATATCAAAAATGATTAAAAGGCTTCACTCCTACTATGAACAACAAGATGATATTTTAGTTATAAATCAAAAAGGAGAACATGCTTTAAAAGGAGATCATCTAGAAGCTCCTGGCAAGCATAAACAATGCTATTTTGGAGGTGTTTCTAAATATGCATACACTTACAATAAAGATTCACATCAAATTACTAAAGTCTAATCGTATTTTATGACAATAGCCGCATCTGAACTGATTTTAAATCCTGATGGTAGTATCTACCATTTACATCTGCGTCCTGAGCATATAGCATCAACGATTATCACCGTAGGCGATCCAGATCGGGTAGATACAGTGACGTCACATTTTGATACGATTACGCATTCTGTACAACGTAGAGAATTTAAAACAACGACAGGAACGTATAAAGGAAAAGCAATTACCGTTATCTCAACAGGAATAGGTACTGATAATATTGACATCGTATTTAATGAATTAGATGCACTGGTTAATATTGATTTAGAAACAAAAAAAGTAAAAGACACACATACCGCACTAGATATTATTCGGATTGGAACAAGTGGCGCTATACAAGAAGATATAGCAGTAGATAGTTTTCTTTTAAGTGATAGGGCGATAGGGCTTGATGCCTTATTACATTTTTATGATAGTGCCCATATCCAACATCCAGAGATGCAAAAAGCATTTGTTACGTATATGAATTGGTCTTCGCAAAAGAGCGAACCGTATGTGGTACCTTGCGATCGTGATCTTGCTGCTCATTTCCTGTCAGATCAAGTTATAAAAGGACTTACAGCAACTAATATTGGTTTTTATGGTCCTCAAGGCAGAGTGCTTCGATTACAAACCTCTGATCCTTCAATGAATCAAAAGTTAGGAGAATTCCGCTTTCGCGAAAGCAGAATTACCAACCTAGAAATGGAAACAGCTGGTATTTATGGTCTTGCAAAACTACTAGGACATAGGGCCATTTCTTTAAATGCCATTTTAGCAAATCGTGCTACAGGTGTTTTTAGTGACCAACCTAGTAAAACTGTAGGTGATTTAATCCAATATACACTAGATCGTATCGCGACTATGTAAACAGATTTCCTTAATTTTACATCAGATTACACTCATACATGAAGAAGATAAAAATAGGAGGCGTTCCTGAACATTTTAACCTCCCATGGCACTTAGCCTTAGAAGATGGATTATTTGAAAAAGCGGGAGTATTTGTAGAATGGATTGATTTTCCAGAAGGTACTGGTGCTATGAATAAAGCACTCCGCGCAAAAGAAATAGATCTTGCAGTAATCCTTACTGGTGGTGTTATAAAGGATATTGCTAACGGAAATCCATCAAAGATTTTACAATTATATGTTTCTTCCCCTCTATTATGGGGAGTTCATGTACCTCACAATAGTCCTTTTAACGTTATAGACGAGCTACAATATGCAAAAGCAGCAATAAGCCGTTATGGATCTGGATCACATGTGATGGCACATGTACAAGCAAAACAGCGAGGTTGGGATACATCAAAATTAGAATTTGAAGTAGTAAATACACTAGAAAATGCTGTCGAAGCACTTACTGAAGGAAAGGCTGATTATTTTATGTGGGAACATTTTACAACCAAACCTATAGTAGATGCCGGTATTTTTAGAAGACTAGGGGATTTTCCAACACCTTGGAGTTGTTTTGTGATTGCAGGAAACCCAGAAGCAATAACCGCAAAAAGCGAAGAAATAAAGAGCGTTCTAAAAATAATTAATAGTGTAACGTATGATTTTAAAAATATTCCGTCTATAGATCATATGCTTGCGCATCGTTATGAGCAAAAGCTAGAAGATATTCAAAAATGGTTGTCGGGAACTGTATGGTCACAAAAACAGATTACTTCAGATGAAATAAATTTTATTCAATCAAAATTATTAGAATTACAAATGATTGAAAAAGAATTAGATACATCTGAATTTTATATTAATTTATAATAATTTGTATTTTTTTTAACTTTAAACGCAACCATTTATAAACTTATGCATCTATAGAGTATAATTAATTAATTTGGGGCTATGAGTACATTTTTTATAGTAATCGGTATTTTAGTAGTAGTAAATTTTCTACTCCTTCAATTCAGTTGTAATAAGTCAGTTGAAACCGAACCCGACGAAGAGTAAGTTTAGAATTTTATATATAACACGATACTAAATGGCGCTGAAGCTTAATTCAAATTTTCGGCGTCATTTTTTTATGCAACCTATTTTACCTAATTTTCATTATCGAAATTGGTATAATATGGTAAAGTCTATTTTTAAATTTTCTTGCATACTATTGTTCATTTGTTCCGTATATAGTTGTCAAGAAAAACAACCAGAGACAACTCAGTTTATTGTAAAAGGAACCACGGTAAATACAGATACCAAACTACTACATTTGTTTACCCCTGAACAAGATTTTACTTTTGATAAAGGAATACAAATTCCTGTGACAAACCATCAATTTGAGTATGAATTAAAAATCAATTCATCACAAGGATATATACTTATGATGGATGAAACGGTAAATAATGGCGGAGGTAGATATTTAAACGTTTTTGTAGAACCCGGAGTAACAGAACTTACCATTCATAATGAAGAAAATTTTGACTCAAATATTGTAAAAGGATCTACTTTAAATAATGATTATAAGGTATTTTCTAAACAGCAAAAAGAAGAATTTTGGGATGTGTCAAATAGCTATTATGATAGTCTTAATAAAATGCAACAGAATAAAACCTATGGTACCAAAGCATATTATGATTTAAAACAAAAACAAGAAACCACTACAGATTTTTTAGAAAAAAAATATTATTACACATTATTAGATTCGCTTAAAAAAGTAAACCAATATTATAGTACCACAGCAACACCTATTCAAAATGCTATTGATTCTATACAAAAGATAGCATTAGAGTCCAAATACCAATATATCAATAAACGTAAAGATATATTAGCATATTTTCTGCTTTTTGAAAGTGTCATTTATGATGAAAATAGACTTAACTATAGGGATGTTTTTCAAACATTTGAAAGTCTAAAAACAAAGTATCCTAATCATCCATATACCGCTAAAATTGAAACGATAATTAATGGAAAACAAAATATACAAATAGGAAACACATTCATTGATATTACAGCACCTACAATTGAAGGTGAAGAAAAAAGAATCTCTACTCTTATAAAAGATAAAGTTGCTATTATAGATTTATGGGGATCATGGTGTGGGCCATGTATTGCAAAAAGCAAAAAATTAATTCCAGTTTATGAGAAGTATAAAGACAAAGGATTTACAGTAGTTGGTATTGCTGGAGAATTTGATAATACAAAAGCATTAGAAAAAGCATTAAAACGAGACAAATACCCATGGATCAATCTTGTCGAGTTAGATAGAGCTCAAAACATTTGGCAACAATACGGAATACGCGTTGGTGGGGCTATTTTTCTTATAAACCAAAAAGGAGAAATTATAGCCATTAATCCTACAGCCTATGAAGTAGAACAGCAATTAAAAGTATTACTTTAATAAATTACCATATAATTTCTTTCTCCCCAAAAAATTCTAACAATTCATTTGTTTTACTAAAATGGGTATTCCCGAACCAATATCCTCTATTAGCACTTAATGGCGACGGGTGTCCTGAGGTGAGTACATGATGTTTGGAGGTATCTATCTTAGCACCTTTCTTTTTAGCATATCCACCCCAAAGAAGGAAAATGAGATGTGTACGCTTTCGCGAAAGCGTACTTATCACAGCATCCGTAAATGTTTCCCACCCTTTACGTTGATGTGATCCTGCCTCATGCGCGCGAACAGTTAAAGTGGCATTTAATAATAAAATCCCTTGCGAAGCCCAACGTTCCAAATTACCCGTTTGTGGAAATGGAATCCCAAGATCGGTTTCTATCTCCTTAAAAATATTAATCAGTGAAGGAGGCATCGCAATATGATCATGTACTGAAAAACAAAGTCCGTTGGCTTGTCCTACTCCATGATAGGGGTCTTGTCCCAAAATAACCACTTTTACATCTTCAAATGGACAATGATCAAAAGCATTAAATATTTGACTTTCCTTAGGAAAACAGGTATGCGACGTATATTCTTCTTTTACAAAAGCAGTTAAATTTTTAAAGTAATCTTTATCAAATTCTTCTATAAGTTGTTCCTTCCAACTAGGGGGTATATTTACATTCATTTATTCTGTACTTTTGTGACGCTATAAAAGCTATAAGCTAATAATACATAAAGAAAAAGAATATATAGTAATTATTAAAACTTTACTAGTAATTACCATCCTATACGATGATAAACATACATCAAAAAACACTTAAAGATCTTGAATTTCATACCGTTTGTGAGCATATCTCTGAGCGCTGTGTAACTGAGCATGGAAAAGAAAAAGCACTTGCCATTGTTCCGTATGCATCCTCAAAAGATGTTCTTTTTGGATTGCATCAAACCAATGAATATGTCTCGTCAAAATTTCATGAAACGGTGATTCCAAATCATGGATATGACCCCATAGATCGTGAAATCAAATTTCTAGACATCGAAGACAGCGTTTTAGAAAGAGGGAGTTTTAAAAAACTCTCAAGCATTTCTGAGACGGTTAATATTCAATTAGCATTCTTTAATAAATACCAAGAAAAATATCCTACACTTCATAAAACAGTAGTTAATACAGAATATACTACTGTGATTATAGATGCTGTCAATGCAGTATTTGATAAATACGGAGAATTAAGAGATGATGCCTCTCCCCTTTTACGTACAACGCGTAGGAGTATCAATCAGGTAAAAGGACGAATTAATTCTAGTTTTGCCTCTGCCTTAGGTCAATACCAAGGCTATGGATATCTAGATGATATTAGAGAATCTGTAGTTGAAAATGTGCGTGTTTTGGCTGTTACAGCAATGCATAGGCGTAAAGTCAAAGGTGCTATCATGGGAAGCTCTAAGACAGGAAGTATTGTGTATATACAACCTGAAGCTACATTACAAGCACAAAGAGAACTCAATAATTTACTCTTTGAAGAAGATGAAGAAATCAAGCGTATCTTAAAAGCCCTGAGTGATACGGTACGTCCTTATATCTCATTACTTTCTGAATATCAAGAACTACTAAGTACTATAGATGTCATTGCGGCCAAAGCAAAATATGCAGAAAAACTGAACGCTGTTTTACCTACCATTACAAAAGATAGAGAAATCACACTTAAAGATGCATATCACCCACTGCTCTATTTAAGTAATACAGCTAAAGGAGAAAAAACCTTTCCGCAAGATATTCGACTTGATAGAGATAGTCGCATTATTGTGATTTCTGGACCTAATGCAGGAGGAAAAAGTATTACCCTAAAAACTGTAGGCTTACTACAGATCATGCTGCAAAGTGGGATGCTAGTACCTGTACATGAGTATTCTAGAATGTGTCTTTTTAATAGAGTTCTTACAGATATAGGTGATAATCAAAGTATCGAAAACCATTTAAGTACCTATAGTTATCGTCTTAAGAATATGAATTACTTTCTTAAGAAATGTGATAAGTATACACTCTTTCTCATTGATGAATTTGGTACAGGATCAGATCCAGAATTAGGAGGCGCACTAGCAGAAACCTTCTTAGAAGTATTCCATGAGCGTGAAAGCTATGGAATAATTACGACCCATTACGCCAATCTTAAAATGATGGCTAATGAAACCAAAGAAATTGTCAATGCAAATATGCTTTTTGACGCTAGAACATTAGAACCGCTGTTTAAATTACATCTAGGAGAAGCAGGAAGTTCCTTCACCTTTGAAGTCGCTCAAAAAAACGGCATTCCTTATTCGCTTATTAATCGCTCTAAGAAGAAGGTAGAACGTGGCAAAATACGTTTTGATAAGAGTATTGCTAATCTTCAAAAAGAACGCAGTAAACTCGCTAAAACAACCTCTACACTTAAAGAAAAGGAACAAAAAGCGATACAACAAGATCAAAAGCTGCAAGAGATCAATGCAAAGGTGCAATCAAAATTAGAGAACTATCAAGAACTCTATGACAGCAATCAGCGTCTTATCTATTTGGGTCAGAAGTTAGATACCGTGAGTGAGAAGTTTTATCGTGATAAGAAGAAACGTGAACTCGTAGCTGAACTCATGAAAATTGTTCAGATAGAAAACTCTAAACGTAAGAAACAATCGGCTAAAGCAGCAAAAGCTCAAAAACAAAAAGAGCAGCAAGTAAAACAAGAAGTCGAAAAGAAAGTAGCAGTTATTCGAAAAAAGAAAAAAGAAGCCAAAATCGTAGCTCCTAAAGTAGAAAAACCGAAACCGATCTTGAAAGTAGGTGATCGTGTACGCATGCATGATGGAAAAGCGGTGGGTGTGATTGATCTCATCGAAAAAGGAAAAGCAACGGTAGATTACGGCATGTTTACCACAAAAGTGTCTGTAGATCAATTGGAATTGGTACAAGCTAAGAAGAAGTAAATTAATAAATATCACATTGGGCTTGTCGAAGTATCGCATACACAATATGATCCTTTATAAATACGCTTTCGCGAAAGCGCATACAGAAGCTTAACAAGATTTTAGAATAACTCTATCACACGGGTAGTATCTTTGTAATAGCAATTAATAATAAGTGAAGTTCTGGGATGAGATTCCCGCCTTCACAGAAAATATGTGAAGTTTCGGGGTGAGATTCCCGCCTTCGCGGGAATGAGATGGAAGTACCTAAAGACAAAAAAATAATCTTATTTGATGGTGTTTGCAACCTTTGCAATAGCTCTATCACTTTTGTCATCAAGCATGATCCAAAAGATCTGTTTCGATATGCACCTCTACAAAGTGATTTAGGGAAATCATTGATGGACAAACATCAAATTGATTCTGAAAAGGTAGATTCTATCATTCTTGTAGATCAAGACAAAGCGTATACGAAATCCTCGGCGGCACTTCATATAGCAAGAAAACTCTCTGGTGGATATCCATTACTAGCTGCTTTTTTAATTATCCCACCTTTTCTTAGAAATATAGTGTACGATTTTATTGCGCGTAATCGCTACAAATGGTATGGAAAAAAGGAGTCTTGTATGATTCCAACTCCAGAATTAAAAGCGAAGTTCTTAGGTTAACTATATTTCCGTACTTCGGCTACGCTCAGTATAAACTCCGACAGAAATCTCCAAAAATTCTTTTAAAAAACCCCATCCCTATTCCAATAGACTATTTGGCGCATTAAAAACACCACTTCCCTCATTATTGGTTTTGAAAAAGGTATCAAGCACCTAGTTTTGATATCAAATCAAGAAACCATGAAAAGAATAACACTCCTAGTTTTTATGCTTTTTATATACGCTTTCGCGAAAGCGTATAATGAACCCAACAAATTGGTTTGCATAGAAGAAACAACAACAGAAAACGCAATCTCTTCAGAGATCTCTCAAGTAACCGTGTATCTAAACGGAGCACAAGTAGAGCGTACGAGTAACACCTTTATAAAAGCAGGCACAACAACCTTAGTTTTTAAAGACCTTTCAAATACCATAGATGAAAACAGCATCCAGGTTGCTGGACTTGAAAAAGCTTCTGTCTTATCCATAAACTATGGTATTGATTTTCTAACGAAACAGAAAAATACAGAAGCTGTAGAAGCATTACAGAAAGAAAAGAAAGAAATAGAATATCAAATACATAAACTCAATAATCTCATGTCAGGATTAAAAAAAGAGGAAGAAGTTATTGGGTTAAATCAACGATTAGGGAGTGAAACAAAAGAAGTAGATATTGAGAAAGTAAAGATGCTTGCCAAGTACTATAGAGAACGTATTACTGCAATTAAAGATGAAATTCTCACCGCAGAAATCAAAAAGAAAGAACTTCAAGACAAAAGCAAAGACATAACCAAACAGTTTAATGAACTCAATGTTACGGAAGAAGAAAGCACTGGTAAAATCACTTTAAAAATCAACAGTGATATATCAACAACGTTAGCTTTAAAATTAACGTACAATGTTAAGAATGCAGGTTGGTATCCTATGTATGATTTAAAAGCAGAAACCATAACATCTCCCTTAGCACTTTCGTACAAAGCACATGTATATCAAAATACAGGAACCTCTTGGGAAGATGTATCATTGATTATCTCTTCTGGAGACCCTAATACCAACAATGTAAAACCAGAAATCAATACAAAGTACTTACAATTTGTAAATAACTACTATCGAAACAACAGTAGAAAAACAAAAAAGTATAGTTATAAATACAATCCGAACATCAAACGCGTAACGGGCATCATCTCTGATGAAAATGGGCCCATTCCAGGAGTAAATGTACTTATAAAAGGAACTAGTGTAGGAACACAAACAGATTTTGATGGTCGTTATACAATTGATGTTCCTAATGGGAAAGAACTCGTCTATTCGTATGTAGGTTTTCAATCTAAAGAACTTCCCATTCATGCGAGTACAATGAATGTAAGTCTGGATGCAGATAGTAGCTTAGATGAAGTAGTAGTGACTGGATATGGAGCTAAAAAAGAATCACAACATATTCAAATAAGGGGAGTAAGTTCGTTAAATGGTTCTACTAGTAATATTTCTAATGAAGATATAGAAAGAATACTTCAAGGTAAAGCTCTGGGCATCCCTGCAAATCAAACGGCTACAGGCGATCTTAAATTAGAAGGGCTTACCACTACAAGATTTGAAATTAAAAAGAAGTATACCATTGCTTCAGATGGGGATGTCACCGTTATAGAAGTAGATGCATTTGATATCCCAACTACGTATGAGCATTTTGCAGCCCCTATACTCAATGAAAATGTATTCCTCACAGCAAATATTAAAAATTGGTCGCGATATAGTTTGTTGCCTGGAGAAGCCAATATTTACTTTGAAGGAAGCTTCTCTGGAAAAACATTTATTGACCCTCTGGCTACTACCGAAGAACTCACTATTTCATTGGGTGTAGACCCAAGTGTTATTATAGAACGTGAACAACTAGATAATTTTAAAGCTACCTCATTTATCGGTTCGCAACGCATTATAGATAATACCTACCAAATTAAAATTAAGAACAACAAGAATACGAATATCAATTTAAAATTAGTAGACAGAGTTCCTATATCTCAAAACAAAGAAATCAAAGTAGATGATATTGAAACAGGAGATGCTAAATATGATAAAGAGACAGGATTACTAAAATGGACACTTACGATGCCGTCAAATAGTGCTCAGGAAAAACAATTTTCATACGAATTACGATACCCAAAGTCAAAGCAGATTAATTTATAATCTTAAAAAATAGAACGATCATAAAGCAAAAAGGAGAAATCCCATGAGAACTTCTCCTTCTTATTATACTAAGCACACAATATACTAGTAAGGAAGACAAAAAGGATCACCACTAGGACCCGTTGTACATACGCCAGGACAATGTGGTGGTCCGCAATCCAGACCATTCGTGTTTTCTGTACAAACTATAACTCTTATAAGTCTAATTCCTCCTTCTATACGTTTTTGCTCTGTTTTGTTTAGGGAAGTTCCTAAACTTGAAATTTTCTTTAACATGATCATAATTTTATGGTTAATAATACCTCTAAGATAACAAAAATAACTGAATGCCAACAAGTTATGGTTTTACCGTAATTAATAAAAATGTGAATTTCTATAAAAACAATGACACAAAAACAAATAAGATACCCAGAAGCAAGACGTAATAATTCATAAGTATAAAAAAATGATCCGTACGATTTTAATAGTCTTAGCACTAACCTGCTTAACATCATGTAAATCAGTGGTTAATAATTTAAAGCAAGAACCATTAAGAATAGATAACTCAAAAAATCTGTATGCATTTATTGGTCGAAAAATTTCTGTAACTGAATTTGATCCTAATAACCCAATAAGAATAAAACTAAAAATTGATTCTATAACTAAAGATACTATTCAATATCAAAGTTATGTAATGGACAGTGGTTTTCGTTGCAAATACCTTATTGAAAAAAATGTATTTAATAAAATCGAAACTGATACCATTGAATTTAAAGCATATGATCATTACGGAAGGCCTGGATTTGAAAAATATGATCAAGTGTTATTATATCTATCAAAAGATGAAAATGGAAATTATTACCATCAAAAATATCAATTCGAGTCATTGTTTTTAAATTCGAAAGGTCAGTACTATAGTTACCCAAAGTTCTTAGGAAATAGCTACTTACCTATCGCCAATGAACTAGAAACTTTTGAAATAGAATTTCCTAAAAGCGAAAAATACAATAGTAATAATGTTGGTGTTCGGGGTGGTTATTATGAAATAGATGGTCAATTTGCTTATCCAGTAAAGGGAATGTTTTTAGAAGAAATAATTGAATTTAGATTGAGAACAACTTTTAAACACTTATAAATAAAATATATAAACATTTCATTATTAAACATTTAAAACTTTGGCACGCTCCTTGGTTTATACTACTCAAGAAACGTACGCCGAGAGTCGGTAACGTAATACTAGGTGTATTTTGGAGATCGTTTTTAATAACGAAGTTGCTTTTAGATTTTTTGACGCAACGATTCTTTTATATAGCATCGCTATAAAAAAGATGAGTAAGAATAAAAAAGCAAAAATGAACGAGTTATTATAATGAGAATTGAAGTACACATAGTATGCAAACCCTAATATTTTTATATATGAAAAAGTTAGTCGTATTAGTAGTTTTATTTCTAGGAGGAATGACTGCTCAAGCAAATGAAGTGACGAATCTCGATCACGCAAACACAACAGGGATACGTTACAATGTGCCACAAAAAATCAAATTTGTACAACGTGGTGTGAAGTTTATTGTTTTTCCAAATGGAGAATTTGATTTTAAGTTTTTAAATCCTCAACATCATGGAAGACGAGGACATAATGCACCAGGCACAACCTATAACAATCGTAGAAGTGGCTATGTTTCTTATGATTATTATGGCAATGTCACTAAAGTAGGACGTAATTACATTTATTACAACCGTAACTGTGATGTAAATCAGATTGGAAATGTCACATTACGATATAGAAACGGCAGATTAGTACGTGTAGGTAATTTAAGAATATTCTATAACCGTTATGGAGAGATTGCACACACAGAAGGACATGTGATATATAATGATCATTATGGAACAAATTATGATTATAATAATGATCCATATTACGGAAGAAAAAGAAACCGTAACAGCGTAGGCGCTAGAGGAGGTAAAAGATAATAGATTTTTGGTTGGTTAGTTTTGGGAAACCTCGTAAAGCATTTGTTTTACGGGGTTTTTCTCTTTAGTTAAAAACATAGATACTAAGACTCAATCCATTTCTCTCTCTATGAAAGAGAGCCTCTCCCCTATGATATCTTGTAGTATACGCTTTCGCGAAATCGAGCTTGCGAGATTCACGACCATAGGGAGAGCAAAGCGATAAATCGAGCTTGCGAGATTCACGACCATAGGGAGAGCAAAGCGATAAATCGAGCTTGCGAGATTCACGACCATAGGG
>NZ_CANLNH010000020.1 GCF_947492535.1 uncultured Dokdonia sp.
CAACTCCTCAACTCCTCAACTCCTCAACTCCTCAACTCCTCAACTCCTCAACTCCTCAACTCCTCAACTCCTCAACTCCTCAACTACTTTTTGTTTCTGTAATCTGGTGTGTTTAATACTGTCTCTAGTTCGGCTTTAGAATTAATCATATTTAGCATAGCCTCTAGTACAGAGTTTTGAGCTGCATATAATTGCGTTTGCGCTTGTCGTAATTCAAAACTTGAAGCAATTCCCTCCTTGAACTTAATTTGATTTTTTTGTTCTATGCGTTCTGCTAAGCTTAAGTTGTTTTTAAAAACTTCTAAGTTGTCTATAGCGAGTTGATGTTGACTTTTTGCTTGTTCATATGCAAGTCTGATTTGTTCTTGTGCAAATTCAAAATCTGTTTCTGCTTGATCTAGTGCTATTTTTGCTCTTTGTGTGCGAGCACTTCTTGCCCCCGAACTAAATAAAGGGACATCTAGTGTCAATCCAAAAATAGAAGATGCAAAATACCGCTGATCGCTGTCAAAGAAGTCGAAGATGTCACGCCCTGCTGCAGTACCTACATTTATAAAACCTCTTAAACTAGGTAATGCTTTACTGCGTTCTAGTTTTAATTCTAAAGAACGTTGCTCTGTAAGATTATAAGCAATCTTATAGTCTACATTTTTTTCTATTTCAGGATTGTCCTGAAAAAGCCCTAGTCCTGGTTTTGCAAGTGATGTGAGTGTGTCTGTAAGTTGTGTGTCTGTAGCGATATCAACACCTATTGCTAAGTTGAGCATTTGAATAGCAATACCTTCAAGGCGTTCTGCATTTACTTTTTGATTGAGTAATTGGCTATAGGTAATTTGTAATTGTTCTACATCTTCTTCTTCGGCAAGTCCGTTTTCAAAAATAATCCGAGTTTCATCTAGATTCTTTTTAACTGTAGCGATATTGCTATTGAGAATTGCAATATTCTCTCTAGTGATAAGCACACTTCCATAAGCGTTAATGACGCCTTTTCGAACTTCCAATTGTGTTTTTTCATTTGAGTTTTCAGAAAAGTTTAGAAACGCTTTTGCAGCTTGTAGTCCTACTAAGTAGGAACCATCAAAAATTAATTGTGTAAGTGTTGCTGTTGCAGAAGCATTTTGTTGTGTCCCGAAAACTACAGGTGCAAATGTGCCAGGTTCTCCTCCAAAAAATTCTGCTGGAATAAACGCAGTGGGCTGTTTTAATTGATTTTGGTAGTCGATGACTCCATTAATTTGAGGAAGTCCCGAGGCGGTAGTTTCCCATTTTTGTTTAATCGCTTTTGCGATATCTCTACGCGCATTAATTGCGGTTTTATTATTGTCTAATGCAAAAGCAATAGCTTCTTCTAAAGAAAAGCTTTTTTTGTCTTGCGCCTGGATAGTGACCCCAGTTAACAACAATAAGATGATTAGGATTCTTGTCATTATTCTTGATTTGATTGTATGAGTTTATTTAATAGTTTTCGACCTTTAGGCGTTACAACACCACGTAAATGATATTCTAAATACATATCGTATAAGACATTTGGAGGAAAATCAGAAGCTGGAAATATATCACCGTCTTTTATTCCTGTCATTCCTGTAAAGTAAATACGAGACACAAATTGCACATTGATATTTTCTCTAAAAAGACCATCTTCAATCCCTCTGTTTATATTTTCTACCATGCAATCTTGCATAAAGTCATATTGCTTTTTGCGCAAGGTTCTATGAATTTTTGGGTAGTATTTTTGAAGTTGATACATAGGAGAAGTGCGCTCTCCTTTTAAATGTTCTAGAACAAAACGTTTAATGTCATAAAGCTCTTCTATAGGATTTTTTTTATGTTCGGTGATAAGATCAATACCACTGCATATCATATTAAAAATTCCAGCGGTAGATGCTTCTATGATAGCTTCTTTATTGCTGAAATGACTATAAATTGTCTTTTTAGATATCGCCATTTCTCTAGCGATATCATCCATTGTGATGCTTTTAAATCCTTGATTTAAAAACAATTCAGTGGCTGTATGTAATATTTTTTCTTTCATATATTGCGATGCAAATGTACAATGGAAACTTTAAAAACTATTAAAGTTTCCAAAGTTTTTACGATTTTTTAACATTTGAGTACGCTTTCGCGAAAGCGTAAAAAGAAAAATTACAAGGGTCTAGAACTATCGGTAGTATATAAAAATGATGGTATACTTAGTGAGGAATTTCAACTAGTATATAAACATAAAATGAGTGAGAATATGGCAGTTTATTGCTCTACAAAAAACCGACGTTGCGAGGAAGTATTGATATGAAAAGAACAATTTTCTAAAGTATCGAAGGTTAAGGAAAGATCGTCATTATTAAAGATGAAATATTCTCCTAATCGTTCTAAAAGGATTTCAAAACGTAATTCATAACTATCTGATGCTTCAGAATATATTAAAACAGCAGCTCCGTCTTCTTCAAGTCTGCCTTTTAGTACATTAATTTCATTACCTAGCGTAATATCTTTATGATTAAAACCTTCAAGAACAACTTCAGAGATAGAGGATGCTTGTAATAAATTTATTTCATCTCCAAAATAGGTAGTTGTATTTGGTACTGAAATGCTAGCCGTAAGTGTTATAAAACTAAAATGAATATTCCGTTCGGGCTCTATAAAGAAAAGTTGCGGTTGATTTGTAGATCCGTTTAAGGATTCATCAAGACATCGAAAACTGTCATCATCACTTCTTCCATACCAACATGACACAAATAGTGGTAAGATAAAAAACAGGGAGATACAGTGTACTCGTTTTTGTGTCATTATACAGGCTTTAGATTCGTTAAAGTTTTTATTATAAAATTCATATTTACTGTTGCTAAGATATAGAAAAGGAATCACCGTTTTTTAAAGATACAAGTCTTATTTTTGCATTTAAATTTTTTGTAGCATGCTTTCTGTATTAGAATACTCATCTATATTTATAGATTATCTCAGTAAACGTTCCTTAGATAAGGAACCTAAAAATTTATATACCCCTATCAATTATATTTTAGATTTAGGTGGGAAAAGATTACGCCCAGTGTTGACACTCATGGCAACTGAGTTATTTGATCAACCGTATCAAAAAGCGCTAGATGCCGCATTGGCTATAGAGATTTTTCATAACTTTTCATTAGTGCATGATGATATTATGGATGATGCTCCTTTACGAAGAGGACAACAAACCGTTCATGAGAAATGGGATATAAATACTGGAATACTCTCTGGTGATGCAATGTTAATTCTTGCGTATCAATTATTTGAGAATTATGAAGGTGATATTTTTAAGGAATTGGCAAAATTATTTTCAAAAACTGCCATAGAAGTATGCGAGGGACAACAGTATGATGTAGATTTTGAAACAAGAGATGATGTAACCATTCCTGAATATCTCACAATGATTGAATATAAGACAGCAGTTCTTGTAGGTGCAGCTCTTAAAATGGGAGCTATTGTTGCCGGTGCGTCATCAGAATGTCAGGAGTCTATTTATAATTATGGTAGAGATTTAGGAATTGCTTTTCAATTACAAGATGATTACCTAGATGCATTTGGCGATCCAGAAACATTCGGAAAGCAAGTAGGTGGCGATATCATTGAAAATAAGAAAACATTTTTATACCTCACTGCTTTGCAGAAATCTGAAAAAGATGAAGCAAAACAATTAGAACATTTATTTTCTATAACACCTGTAGATCCTACAGAAAAAATAGAAACAGTAAAACAACAATTTATAGATAGTGGTGCCGCAGCAGCGACAAAAGCCGAAATGGAAAAATATACACAACAAGCTTTTGAATCCTTAGAAACTGTAAAGATATCTGAAGATAAAAAAGAATTATTGCGCGCGTTTGGAAATAACCTTATGAAAAGAACGGTTTAGAAATAAACCCTCACAAAAGGCTGCCAAGCTTCGGCATAAATCCCGTCATTATTATCAAATAGGACATTATATCGTGCACCTATTGTGACCCCTTGAATTCGATAACCTGCACCAAGAAAGAAGGCTGTATTGTTTACATCATTGGTAATATCACCTTGAATATCTTCGAAGCGTTGTGTTCCGAATAGCTGTTCTAATTCTGCAGAAAGCTGAATTTCAGGAATTGGATTGGCTAAAAAGATACCACTTACACCATAAAGGGTCGATGAAAAATCACCAAACTTTTGATAATTAAAATTTAATCCAGGTCCAAAAGCGATATATGGATTATATTGATAAATAGCACTTGGAGCAACAGTAACTTGTGTGTTATTTGTACCAAACGATAATCCTAAACCACCGCCAAAGCGAACTTTTTTCCAAAACTCACTTTTTTGTTTAGGTAATGGGTCTTCTTGTGCTAGTACATCATTTTGAAAACTAAAAAAAAGAACAAAAACGATGCATATTGAAAGGTAACTTTTAAATTTCATGAGGCTGTTTGTTAAAATAATCTCATAAATATAGGAATTATATACCCTAAAATGTTAAATATTGTATTTTTGTACGTCTATATATCATTAAGATATAGCTTATAACTAACAATGGATAGATTTTCTTTTCTAAACGCAGCCCATACAGCCTATTTTTCAGAGCTTTATGATCAGTATTTACAAAACCCAGACAGTATTGAACCTAGTTGGCGTGCCTTTTTTCAAGGTTTTGACTTTGGTATGGAAAGCAGTGAAGCTGTTTCTGAAGAAGTAGGAAGTACTCAAATTACGATTCCTGAAAATGTAAAAAAAGAGTTTCGAGTAGTCAATTTAATAGACGGATATCGAACACGTGGACATTTGTTTACAAAAACAAACCCTGTAAGAGATCGTCGTAAATATGAGCCTACACTAGCTTTAGAGAATTTTAAATTATCAGATAGTGATCTAGATCAACAATTTGAAGCAGGCTCTATTTTAGGATTAGGAAAAACTAGCTTACGCGAAATACGCCGACACCTAGAAGCAATTTATTGTGATGCGATTGGGGTAGAGTACATGTATATACGTAAGCCAGAAGAAAGACAATGGATTCAAAATTGGTTAAACACCAATGATAATCATCCTTCTTTTAACCCAGATGAAAAAAAACATATTCTTCATAAATTAAACCAAGCCGTATCTTTTGAAACGTTCTTACATTCTAAATATGTAGGACAAAAACGTTTTTCTGTAGAAGGATTGGATGCAATGATTCCAGGATTAGATACATTGATTGAACGTGGATCTGAAAAAGGAATTCAGCAATTTGTATTAGGAATGGCACACCGTGGTCGTTTAAATGTACTGGCAAATATCTTTGGAAAATCACCAGAGGCTATTTTTTCTGAGTTTGACGGAAAAGAATATGACGAAGATGAATTATTTGATGGAGATGTAAAATACCATATGGGGTGGACAAGCTTTCGCGAAAGCGATAAAGGACATAACATTCGTATGGATCTTGCTCCAAATCCTTCGCATCTAGAAACTGTAGGTGCTGTTATAGAAGGAATGTCAAGAGCAAAAATTGACACAAAATTAAACGGAAACGAAAAAGCAATTCTTCCCATAGCCATTCATGGTGATGCCGCTGTTGCTGGTCAAGGAATTGTTTATGAGATTGTACAGATGTCACAATTGGACGGATATCGTACAGGAGGAACCATTCATGTGGTTGCAAATAACCAAGTAGGATTTACAACAAACTATTTAGATGCAAGATCATCTACCTACAGTACAGATATAGGAAAAGTAACGTTATCTCCAGTGCTTCACGTAAATGGAGATGATGTAGAAGCTGTATGTCATGCATTTGCATTTGCATTGGATTTTAGAATGGAATTTGGGCGTGATGTGTTTATAGATATTTTAGGATATCGTAAATATGGTCATAATGAAGGAGATGAACCTCGTTTTACACAACCTAAATTATACAAAGCAATTTCAAAGCATAAAAGCCCAAGAGATATTTATGCAGCTCGTTTATTAAGTGAAGGCGTGATTGCTGATGGACATGTAAAAGAGCTTGAAAAAACATATAAAAGTGATCTCGAAGAAGATTTAGAAGCTTCTCGTAAAAAAGATAAAACAGTTATTACTGAGATTCTTGCAGATGATTGGAATGATTATGAATTAGGGACGCTAGAAGATATTCTTACTCCAATAGATACTAGTTATGATCTAAAGAAATTAGATGTACTAGCAAATGGGATTACTAAATTGCCAGAAGACAAGAAGTTTATTCGTAAGATAGAGCGTATTGTAGCAGATCGTCATAAACAATATACAGATGTAAATAAATTAGACTGGGGAATGGGTGAGTTACTTGCCTATGCTAGTTTAATGGAAGAAGGATTTAATGTACGTATCTCAGGACAAGATGTAGAGCGTGGTACGTTCTCACATCGTCATGCCATTATAAAAACAGAAGATGGTAGTGAAGAAGTTAATCTTCACAACACACTAGGTGTAAAAGGGCATATGGATATCTACAATTCGCTGCTCTCTGAATATGGCGTCGTAGGATTTGATTATGGATATGCTATGGCAGCTCCAAAAACATTAACGATTTGGGAAGCTCAATTTGGAGATTTTTCAAATGGAGCACAGATCATGTTAGATCAATATATCTCTGCCGCAGAGTCAAAGTGGAAGACACAAAACGGATTGGTAATGTTATTACCGCATGGATATGAAGGACAAGGGTCTGAGCATTCAAGTGCACGTATGGAACGGTATTTACAATTATGCTCTCATGATAATATGATCATGGCAGATATTACAACACCTGCTAACTTTTTCCATTTACTGCGTCGTCAGATGAAATGGAATTTTAGAAAACCATTGGTGGTGTTTACCCCTAAGTCATTACTTAGAGATAAATTAGCTGTTAGTACAAAAGAAGAGTTAGCGACAGGTAGTTTTCAGGCGGTTATAGATGATGCACAGGTAGATAAGAAGAAAGTAACCTCTCTTGTGTTTTGTACAGGAAAATTTTATTATGACCTTTTGAAAGAAAGAGATGGAGATGATAAAAAGGAAGGAAATGGTCGTACGGATGTTGCACTTGTTCGAATAGAACAGTTGTTCCCATTGCCACAAGATATGATTAAAGAAATTATAGCTGGATATCCTAATGTAACAGATTATGTATGGGCACAAGAAGAGCCTAGAAACATGGGAGCTTGGGGATATATGCTTATGAATTTTGATCAAGTAAAATTACGTGTTGCTTCACGTCGTGTGTATAGTTCGCCTGCAGCGGGAAGTAGTACACGATCAAAAGCAAGACATAGAAAAGTAATTGAAAGTGTTTTTCAAGCACAATAAGAAGAATAGTAAATAAATAGATGAGATTTCTAATTTAGTAAGGATCTCATAACAAGAAACATTAATTTTGAAGAGAGGATGAGACTTCCTCCTTTGAGGAAGTTTAATTAATAAGTCCGCTTTCGCGAAAGCGTAATTAGAACAACTATGGTTTTAGAAATGAAAGTCCCTTCACCGGGAGAATCGATCACCGAAGTAGAAATCGCACAATGGCTCGTTGAAGACGGCGATTATGTAGAAAAAGATCAGGCTATTGCCGAGGTAGATAGTGATAAAGCAACACTAGAACTTCCTGCTGAGGTAAGTGGTGTGATTACACTAAAAGCTGAAGAAGGTGATGAGGTCGCTGTAGGTGCTGTAGTTTGTCTGATAGACACTGCTGCCGAAGCACCAGTTGGAGATGCTAAAAAAGAAGCACCTGCAGAAAAGAAAGTAGAAGCAGCTCCCGCTCCTAAAGTAGAGGCACCAGCAACTAAAACATATGCGTCTGGATCTCCAAGTCCAGCAGCAAAAAAGATTCTTGACGAAAAAGGAATGGACGCTAGTCAAGTGTCTGGATCTGGTCGTGATGGCCGTATCACAAAAGAAGATGCCGTAAAAGCAGCACCTTCTATGGGAACACCTGGTCCTGGTGCTAGAGGAGAAAGCCGTACTAAACTATCGATGTTACGTCGTAAAGTTGCAGAACGTCTTGTAGAAGCTAAGAATACAACGGCGATGCTTACCACGTTTAACGAGGTAAACATGCAACCTATTTTTGATCTTCGTAAAGAATATAAAGAAGCTTTTAAAACAAAGCATGGTGTAAGTTTAGGATTTATGTCTTTCTTTACATTGGCTGTTGTAAGAGCCTTAGAAATGTATCCTGCGGTAAACAGTATGATTGATGGTAAGGAGATGCTTACGTTTGATTATAAGGATATTTCTATAGCTGTTTCTGGACCTAAAGGACTCATGGTACCTGTGATTCGTAATGCAGAAAACCTTTCGTTTAGAGGTGTGGAGAGTGAAGTAAAACGCTTAGCAATACGTGCGCGTGATGGACAGATTACCGTAGATGAAATGACAGGGGGTACCTTTACGATCTCTAATGGAGGTGTATTTGGATCGATGTTATCTACACCTATTATTAACCCACCGCAATCAGGTATTTTAGGAATGCACAATATCGTAGAACGTCCTATTGTAAAAGATGGGCAAATCATTGTGGCACCTATTATGTTTGTAGCATTGTCTTATGATCACCGTATCATTGATGGAAAAGAATCTGTAGGATTCTTAGTAGCTGTTAAAGAAGCATTAGAAGACCCAATTAATATATTAATGGGTGGAGATATTAAGAAAGCATTAGAAATGTAATCTTTATATACAATACTATTTTAAAACCGAGCTTTTAGCTCGGTTTTTTTATGTTGAATAATTTTATCTTAAGAAGATAGTAATGTGTGAAATTGGTATGAATTTAATAGCAGTATAAGGTGTATTGACTAGTAAAAAAAGATAAAAGAGATTGCAAAAATGTAAATACCCAATATCTTTAGATGATATAAAACTACAACTAAAAATAAAGAATATGAAAGAATCAATTATTGCAAATTTTGAACAGGAAATGAATACGACACGTCGTTTTTTTGACGTGATATCGGATGAATTTTTTGCGTACCAACCTCACGAGAAATCAATGGATGCAACAAAACTCATGAATCATATAGCTAATATTCCAGCTATTGTTCCAGCAATTTCGGGTGCGTCAAGTCTTGATTTTAGTCAAGTACCACCTTCTGAGCCTGCCAAAACAAAAGAAGCAATTATTGAACTTTTTGAAACGAATGTAACACAAGCAAAAGAAGCGTTGAGTCAATTGCCAGAAGCACAACTTACAGCTCCTTGGTCATTAAAAAATGGCGAGACTACTTATATAAATAATGCTCCTAAACAAGATGTAATACGTAATTTAATAATTAGCCACACGATACATCACAGAGCACAATTAGGTGTATACTTACGCATGAATAATCTAAAAGTACCAGCATGTTATGTGGCGTCTGCAGATGAGAGCCTTATATAACATAACTTAGTATACATCTATATCAATAAAAGACCGAACAATTACGTTCGGTCTTTTTTGTAAATGACTTAAAGATCCCCCAATCAATAAGCCATTTTGAGGATGAGTGTTCAACATAGTTGTAGACCCTTCCTGTTATCGTAAGATTAATTTTTTAATAATTGTATTTTCTTGTGAGGTGATCTGCATAAAATACATCCCTCTGGCAAGTTCACTTACATCCATGGTTTGTGTTTGATTAAAATTCGTTAGATCGATACGCTTGATGATTTTTCCATTCACATCAGTAATTACCGCATTTTCAAGAGTTGAGGTTCCAGTATATGCGAGTGTCACCTGACCCTGTGATGGATTTGGATACAGGGTAATTACGCTTTCGCGAAAGCTTTCTTCGCCTGCATTCAATACGTCACGATCTTGGAACACAATCGTGAATCTATCTGTATATACCCCTTTCTGAGCCGTAAACGTATAGGATTGCTCGTTTAGGTTAACAATCGTATTTGACAGATGATCAATGATAAAAACAGATGCGTTTCCTATAGCGATTCCTTCAAGATTGCCAATGCTTATGGTGTATGGTGTTGCTTCTTCGATAGACGTTGAAAAACCAAGCGCAATTTCCATTTCAGGATCAAAAGCTTCTCTTGCCTGAATGCCTAAAAGTTCCCCAGAATCTAGGGTTGTAAATAAGGACAAGAAGGTCCCCACTCGCGGACTATCATACCCTTTGTCAATTGCGGGAGTGGCATTAGTTGTAAAGCCAATACCTGTTTGTGCAATCGCTTCGTCAAAAGCTGTTGTAGTCAAATTGAGCCATAGTTTATCAATATCGGTACTGGTTTCAGCGTTTCTAAAGCCATCATTATTTCCAGTAACACGGATGCTATTGGTAAATACAACAGGTGTTCCAGCAACCATTTCGGCTTGATCTGCTTTGATGCCAAATCCTTGTCCAGAGGCCATAAACTGACTAGGAGATGTTCCTCCATTTACGGCAGCAATTCCCATCATGGCATTACGAATAGAAATATCATTCATAGAGAAGTTACTCGTTCCAAAACCGGGTAAGTCTGACGTAGGATTGGTGATATGATCCCAATAGTACACTTCGTTTATCGCATCATTAGCATTGATAAAAGCAGTGACATCTATCGCCGAAGCATATGGATTTCCTAATAGATTATAGTTGTTGGTAGTCGCTGGGCCATTGTAATTAATCGGCACGGTAATCGTTCCTGAGTTTAAGGTTCCCGGATTCATGACATCTTGTGTATAGGTAAGGGTATAGGCACCATCTCCTACATTGGGTTCTGGTTGTGGGAATATGAGTTGTCCGATACCTGCACTTGGTAAAGCAGTACTTCCAGTGACAGGTAATAAATAATCATTGTTATCATCAAGGAAGTTTTCTGAAAACTCAAATTCTGGGAACTCCACAAAGTCAATTGTAAAAGGTACAAAGTTACTTGGTATGATACTAAAAACGGCTCTAGAATTTCCATAGACTCGATCTCTAGCTTCGGCAGTAACGGGACTACTCATGGCTACAAAATTACGATCGTCTATGATTGGGGTTGTTTTCGCGACAGCTATAGATCCATTATTGATAGTCACAGCATCTTCTTCTACCTGTACGATGCTTCCTGCGTTAGCTACATTTATGGCACCGTTAGTATTAACAGTGATATCTCCTTGGGTTTGCACATACGTGTTGTCTGCTATTGTAAGCGTAGCAAGCGCAGTATCACCTTGTACTTCTAGGGTGTTTACATCAAGATTTCCATTTGTGGCGGTGTTATAATCGCCGGCAATGATGGCCATATCATTTTGTCCGGGTACATTTGGAGACCACATAGAACCGTCCCATGTCGTCATAATACTAGGACAAATAATGGCATGAAAATCGTTATAATTAGCACTATTGGTATAAGTATCTAATGCATCACAAGGGACTGTGAGCGTAAGATCTGAGCGATTAGGAGTGGTGAATTGTGCAAAACTATTAGACTCTATTGTAGGAGGAGTAGCACCTAAAAAGGTCACACTATGCTCACCCGTACCAGGAGAAGAGGGTGCTGCAAATCCAAAAGCACTAGCACCTATACTTGTTACATTATTTCCAATAGTAACACTTGTTAATTGATTAAAACCAAAAGCTCGCTCGCTTAGAGTTGTTACATTATTAGGAATGGTTACCGCAGTTAAGCCACAACTACCAAAAGCTGCTATTCCTATAGTTTCTACACTGCTAGGAATGGTAACTGCTGTTAATAAAGCTTCGCCTTGAGCAGCTCCTTGCCCCTCAAAAGTTTCTCGTTCTATACTAGTAATCTGGCTGGGTTCTTCAAAGTGAACACTGCTTAATCTATTAAATCGAAAAGCATTACGTGCTAAAACAGTTACACTGTTAGGTATATCAATACTCTCGAGTAAATTACGTTCAAAAGCAGCGTTTCCTATGCTAGTAACACTATCTGGAATGGTAACTTCTGTTAATGAATTAGTTTGAAAAACACGATCCCCTATAGTCGTTATGCTATTAGGAATGGTAACCTCTGTTAGACCTTTACCAAAAAAGGTAAAATCATCTCCTCCAATAGCACCTATACTGGTTACACTATAGTCAATAGCATTGTTTGTTACTGTTGATGGAATGTTCACTACAGTACCTCCTGCCACATTATAATCTATAGCACTTACTGTAGATGGTGTGGTTTCTATATAGGTTATAAAATCAACCGTAAACATAGTTGCTTCTCTTTCTCTAATTAAAGTAAAACTCCCTAAGTCCCAGCCTGCGCTTTCGTAGGCCTCTGTTGTGCCTATTGGGACTGTTATTTCAATAATTGTTGCTGATAAGGTAAAGTAATTATCATATGTAGGTATGTTGTCTGGTATAAATGAGTTTACCGAAGTTAAATTAGGGTTATTAGCAAAAGCAAATCCTCCAATACTCGTTACACTTCTCGGAATCGTAATTTCTGTTAAGTTATTATCAAAAAAAGCTGCTTGCTCAATACTAATTACACCATCAGGAATCGTTACCTCTGTTAGGCCGTTAAGGAAAAAAGCTTCTGTACCTATGCTTGTTACATTATAATTAACTCCATTATTTGCTACAGTAGCAGGAATCGTAACAACAGTCCCTCCTGCATCATTGTAATCAAATACTTTTACCGTAGAGGGACTGGTTGTTTCGTAGGTTATATTGTTTATTGTAAATCTTCCTCCAAGTGTTTTAAACCCTGTCCAACCTGCATTTAAATAAGCTTCTCTTGTTCCAACAGGCACTTCTACGGTAATATTTTGTCGTATGTCTCCACCTGCTTCATCCGAAAAAATAGTAGTGTTATAAGTAGGGATATTTTCTTCAACATGTAAAGTTAATGTATCAACAAGCGGATTATCTGCAAAAGCACGATTTCCAATATTGGTAAGACTATTTCCTAAACTAATTTCTCTTAATGAATTATTTAAAAAGGCATCTTCGCCTATACTCATTACACTATCAGGTATTGTAAGAAAAAATATTCTATTATCTTCAAAAGCCCTTGAACCAATACTGGTTACACTATTTCCAAGAGTGATATCTTCTAGTGAATTACCAAAAAAAGCTCCATCACCTATAGTCTCTACACTATCAGGGATCACAACTTCTAGTAAATCATTATTTACAAATGCGCTAGCTCCTATAGTAGTTATCGTATTTGGAATACTAACAGTTTCTAAGGATGAATTGTTACCAAAAGTACTAGCTTCTATACTTGTAATACTGTTTGGAATGATAACGCTTGTTATTGAATTAAGAAAAAAAGCTCTTTCTCCAATACTCGTAAGGCTATTAGGCAGGGTAATACTATTAATAAAATTACCTTCAAAAGCACTAGCACCTATACTTGTTACAGTATTTGGTATTACAACCCCTTCTATTATAGCACTATTAAAAAAAGCAGCTTCTCCAATACTAGTTACCATCAAACTGGTACCATTATTCGTTACGCTTGATGGAATAGTGATACTTCCTTGGCTACCATTATTATTATGTGCAATAGCACTTGCTGTAGTTGGAGAAGTTGGGGTGTAGGTTATATCATCAATAGTAAATGTTTGTTCTAGAATAGTAAAGGCATCCCAACCAGCATTTTCGTACGCATTTATAGTTCCGTTAGGTACTATTAAAGTAACATTTCCTGGAAAATCAACATAAAAATTGTACATAGGGATATTTGATGCAATATTTGATCTTATTGTGACAAGAGCTGAATTGTTACCAAAAGCTCCTATGCCAATGCTAGCTGAACTGGTAAGGATGTTGATATTTATTAATTCGTGGCCTGCAAAAGCGCGCGCTCCTATGCTACTTACGTTATCGGGAATAATAAGCTCTGTTAAATCACCAATTTCAAAAGCTTCTTCACCTATATTAACAACACTACTTGGAATGGTAAGACTTGTCAAGGTATTATTTACAAAAACTCTTTGTCCTATACTCGTTAAACTACTAGGGCTTTCAAAAATGACTGCACCTACCCCTAAAGGAAATAAATTACTATCACGAATTCCAGCAAAAGCACCGGCTCCCATACTCGTCACACCATTCCCTATTATAACGGTATTCATATTTCTGATACCAGAAAAAGCCCCATCACCTATAGTCTCTACGCTATTAGGAATTATAATAGTGCCCATTAAATTATGAGCAGTAAAAGCACCAACTCCAATACTAATTACACTATCCGGAATCGTAATACTTGTTAATAGACTCTCTCGAAAAGCTATATTTTCAATAGTCGTTACCGTATTTGGAATACTAACACTATTTAATTGGATTTGGTCAAAGGCTGCTTCTCCTATAGTAGTTACTGTATAATTAGTCCCATCATATATTACAGTAGGAGGAATAATAATGTTACTTGTACTAGTTGCTCGACCAGTGACTTTTACTGTAAATGGAAAAACAGTCGATGTTACTTCGTAATTTAAATCGTCTCTAGTAAAGGTGTCTTGTGCTTGTAAAGCATTTGTGATACTAGTAATGCAAATAATAATAAGTAGTATTCTTTTCATAACAATAGGGATGTTAGTTTAGGATGTAAAAGTAGGTGTAAGCGTTTTCTTTACCTATACGTACCTCCTGCAAAAATTACGTAGGGGTACGTAGTCTTTGAAGTTGAAAAATGAAGTCGAAATTGAAGATGAAAATATGAGATTTCCGCCTTCACGGAAATGAAGAGAGGATAGAATATAGATTTTAAAAAGCTATCTAAAAGCAACTTAATACGTCATTCTGAATTCATTTCAGAATCTCATCACACTAGTTGTCAAACTAAAAAAGACCGAACCTATGTTCAGCCTCTTTTTTAAAATGGTTTAGTGATCCCCCAATCCATATTCCATTTTAGCCTATTCTTATTTTAGAAATATACAATTATCGTAAAATTAATTTTTTAGTAACCGTATTTCCTTGTGATATGATCTGCATAAAATACATGCCTCTCGCAAGATCGCCTAGATCCATAGTTTGTGTTTGATTAAAATTCGTTAGATCAATACGTTTGATGATTTTTCCGTTGATGTCTGTAATCACGGCGTTTTCAAGTGTTGAAGTTCCGCTATATGCCAGTGTTACCTGACCCTGTGACGGGTTAGGGTAGAGGGTAATTACGCTTTCGCGAAAGCTATCTCCGTCTGCACTCAATACCTCGCGATCTTGGAAAACCATCGTGAATCTATCTGCATATATTCCTTTCTGAGCCGTAAACGTATAGGATTGCTCGTTTAGGTTAACAATCGTATTTAACAGATGATCAATGATAAAAACAGATGCGTTTCCTATAGCGATTCCTTCAAGATTGCCAATGCTTATAGTGTACGGAGTTATTTCTTCGATAGATGTTGAAAAACCAAGGGCAATTTCCATTTCAGTATCAAAAGCTTCTCTTGACTGAATGCCTAAAAGTTCCCCAGAAGCTAGGCTTGTAAATAGGGACAGGAAGGTCCCCACTCGCGGACTATCATATCCTTTGTCAATACTTGGTGTGGCATCAGAGGTAAAACCAATGCCTGTTTGTGCAATCGCTTCGTCAAAAGCCGTTGTGGTCAAATTGAGCCATAGCTTATCAATATCGGTACTGGTTTCAGCGTTTCTAAACCCATCATTATTTCCAGTCACACGGATGCTATTGGTAAATACGATAGGTGTTCCAGCAACCATTTCTGCTTGATCTGCTTTGATGCCAAACCCTTGTCCAGAGGCCATAAACTGTCCAGGAGGTGTTCCACCATTCACGGCGGCAATTCCCATCATGGCATTACGGATAGAAATATCATTCATGGAGAAGTTACTGGTTCCAAAACCAGGAAGATCAGATGATGGCATCGAGATATGATCCCAATAGTATACTTCATTTACCGCATCATTGGCATTAATAAAGGCAGTCACATCTATTGCCGAAGCATATGGGTTTCCTAATAGATTATAGTTATTGGTGGTTGCAGGACCATTATAGTTGATCGGTACCGATATGGTTCCTGAGTTTAAGGTTCCTGGATTCATAGGACTTTGTGTGTAGGTAAGGGTATAGGAACCATCTCCTACATTCGGTTCTGGTTGTGGAAATATGAGTTGTCCGATACCTGCTGCTGGTGTTGTAGTACTTCCAGTAACAGGCAATAGATAATCATTATTATCATCTAGGAAATTTTCTGCGAACTCAAACTCTGGGAACTCCACAAAGTCAATATCAAATGGTACAAAGTTACTTGGGATGATGCTAAAAACCGCTCTAGAATTTCCATAGACTCGATCTCTAGCTTCAGCAGTCACTGGACTACTCATGGCTACAAAATTACGATCATCTAAGGTTGGGGTTGTTTTCGCGACAGCTATACTTCCATTATTTATGGTGACAGCATTCTCATCTATTTGTACCACACTTCCTGTGTTAGCTACATCTAGTGTTCCGTTTATAATAATATTATTCTCTACGCTTACAGAGTTACCATCTGCCACGGTAAGCGTTGCACCGCTATTAATAATAAGTTCGCAAGCTGTGATATCACCAAGCCCTACAGTTGACGTATTGTAATCTTCGGCAATAATAGCTCTTGTGGTTGCATTTGGGGTTCCATTGTCCCAACCTCCTGCTGTTGTATAGGTGGTCGTGGTAGGACAACTAGTCCCTGCAGAAAATACATTCACAAACGCATTGCACGTATTTACATTTCCATGTATGTCGGTTACGGTATACATTACTGGGTTTGATCCTATATCTGCTGTGGTAAATGTGGTTTGATCCATGGTAATAGAGGCAATTCCGCAGGCATCAAAAACAGCTAAATTTTCGTTGATTACCGCAGAACCATCTGATTCGGTAAGGGTTTCGGTCCAGTTTGCAGTGGCAAATTGCCCTTGAAAGCTTGGTTGAAAGTTAGTAATGGTGGTCGTCGCAGGACCAAAGGTGTTATCTAGCGTAAAGGCCCTAAATCCAAAAGTGTCACCATTACTTAACATTACGGCTTCTGTACCCGATTGATTGAATTCATCACCAGCGATATCCGTTAGTTCTGTAAAAACACCATTGAGGAGATATCCAAAAGGGTCAAACTCTGCGCCATCATCGGTTGCGTATGTCCAATCAAAAGTGATGGTAACATCTTCGGTGATAGGCACTGTAATATCAGAACTTCCTGGTAAATTTGAATCATTATTTCCACTTACAAGGACTACTTCAAAAGTTGCTAAGTCAGCTAAAACAGTTGCTGGATCTAAGGTAATTGTACCACTCATGTCGAGATCTACGGTGAGATCCTGACAATTAATCGTAGGAGCAATGTTGTCTTCTACCGTAACCATCGCAGTACAGGTATCTATATTACCACTACCGTCATCTACAGTGAGTGTGACCATTTGTGGGGTTCCTACATCTGCACAACCAAAAGTAGTACGACTTACACTAAGATTTATACTATTACAATCATCTGTACTACCCCCATTTATATCCTCAGGATTAAGGGTAGCCATACCATTTGCATCCAGTTGTAAGGTAAAAGGTTGACACACTGCAACAGGTGGTGTGCTATTAGCAACAATAACATTAAAAGAGCATGTTGCCACATTTCCAGCAGCATCTACTGCTTCAAAAGTAACTACAGTAGTTCCTGATGGAAAAAATTCGCCAGAAGCAAGGCCTGCTACTTGAGTAACAGTAGCTGTTGAACAATTATCTGTTGCGGTAGGGGTTGTGAAAGTTGCTATAGCTCCACAATCTGTTGGGTTTGTTGGTTCAGGAACCATGATGTCTGTAGGGCAATCTGAAATTACAGGCGGTATGTTTTCAGTACCTATATCTATGATATCCCAATTAAAATTATCTATGATAGATTGTCTAGCAGCTTCTGCAGTACAGTATCCGCTATTTCCTGCATCAAATTCTACATCATTTTGAAGTGTTTGTGTGCTCCAACCTGTGAGTAGACTGTCATAATTATCACTAGAAAGTGTAACGCCAAAAAACATAGCCGTCATATTGCTTACACTTTCTACATTCCAACTGCTTATATTTTGATCAAAGCTTGTTGCCTCATTGAACATAAATTCCATATTCACAACACTCGCTGTAGTTGCTCCCCAGCCTCCAATAGGCATATTAAAAGAGGTTGCACCAGAGAACATACCAGCCATTAATTGTACATTGCTTACATTCCATCCACTTATATCTTGATTAAATGCGGTAGCTCCTTCAAACATGTTAGTCATATCCGTCACATTTCCTAAGCGTGTTGCCCATTGATCCAGAGGTTGATTAAATGCAGTCGCATCAGAAAACATAAAAGCCATATTGCTTACATTACTTACATTCCAAGTATTGATATCTCTATTAAAAGCGGTGCCTTCAAATACCCCTACCATATTGGTCACTGTGGTTACATCCCAGTTTTCTATAGCGCCATTAAAAGCAGTAGCGCCTCTAAACATAGATGCCATATCATCTGCACTTCCTAAACGAGTTCCCCAAGCACTTAAATCTTGATTAAACGCAGTGGCGCCATCAAACATAAAAGCAAAAACGCTTACATTGCTCACATCCCAATTACTTATATCTTGATTAAAGGAGGTGTTTCTAAACATCCCATTTAGATTCTGTACATTGCTCACATCCCAGTCTCCAATATCCTGATTTATAGCAGTAGCTCCATCAAACATTCCAGCCATGCTAGTAACTTGAGATAAATCTGGGGAGTCGGGTGCGTTTATAACCAAATTGGTACATCCATGAAAAGCCCTTGCCATCGAATTCCATACTGGATTTCCCCAATTTTCTACAGTAAGGATTTTCTCGCGGTCTCCTCCATTATTAAAAAATATCGTTGGGAATGTTCCAGAAATCGTTACTGTATAGGTTCCTGTTGTGGGGTATGTATGAGTAATCGCTCCACTTACATTGGTGTCAGGCGTAGACATATCTCCCCAATCTACGGTATAGTTGCCTCCAATAGCAGGTATGGTAATCTGGTTGTCATTAGAAGTACCTGGGTTATCAGTTTTCCAAGTGGTTATAAATTCTGACATTTCAGTAAACACTTCTATGGTATCACTGGCAGTAGCAGCACAACCGTTATCATCTGTAAATGTAAAGGCAATTGTATGCGTACCTAAGCCTGCAACTGCTGGATCAAAGCTATAGGTAGTTCCATTGGCATCCATGGTAACACCTGAGCCAGTATATAGGCGAGAGCCAACAAAATCTGTAGTTGCAGTTCCTGTACCTGATAAGAAGTCTAGAAGATCTCCACCAACAGTAAAGTCAGTACCAGAGATGAAATTTATAGTTCCTGAAGCACCTATAATTGCAGTATCTGCAACGATATTTGGTGTTTGACCATTATCAAATGTTAGTGTTATAGTGTCGCCTAAAGCGGCTGCATTTACTAAATTTACTGTACTACCACTAGCTTCATTGTTTGCAGTAACGTCTGTGGATAGCATAGCTCCAGAGCCATCAAATATGATATTTCCTCCAATAAAACCTGAAAATCCAGCAACATCATAGCTAACATTTAGGGTAACTGTAGTTGATGCAATACTTACCGTTGGTGTACCGCCGCTAAGCCCCATTTGTATCCCTGCATCTACGGCTAGATTTGGTGGTGCTGTAAAGCTTACTGCAGGTAAAGGAACGACTTCTATACTCTCTGCTGCGTTGTTAGTACATCCATTAGTATCTGTCACTTCATAGGTTATTGTATATGTTCCTAATCCAGTTGCTGCTGGGTCAAAACTATAGGTCATCCCGTTACCATCATCTGTTACTCCTGGTCCTGAGTACACTCCGCCAGATGGAGTAGCGCCACCTAAACCAGTTTGTACCCCGGCATCTATACATATAGGCGCTGGCGAAACAAATGTTATCATAGGTAAATCAAATACTTCTATAGTGTCACTAGCGCTATCAGAGCACCCAACTCCATCTATAAAAGTGTAGGTTATGACATGTATTCCAACACCTGCTGTTTGGGGATCAAAACTATAGGTCATCCCGTTACCATCATCTGTTACTCCTGGTCCTGAGTACACTCCGCCAGATGGAGTAGCACCACCTAAACCAGTTTGTACCCCGGCATCTATACATATAGGCGCTGGCGAAACAAATGTTATCATAGGTAAATCAAATACTTCTATAGTGTCACTAGCGCTATCAGAGCACCCAACTCCATCTATAAAAGTGTAGGTTATGACATGTATTCCAACACCTGCTGTTTGGGGATCAAAACTATAGGTCATTCCATTACCGTCATCAGTAACTCCAGGACCTGAGTATGCTCCGCCTTCTGATAATCCACCGCTTAGATTAGTTTGTACACCTGCATTTAAGCAAATAGCTGCGGGTGCAGTAAATGTTACTGGAACTTCACAACCAGCTAGTACCGTTAGGACAACATTAGTAGGATTATAATTTACTTCCCATATCAATCCTATAGCTAATGAAGGTAAAGACGTTTGATCGAAAGTTCCTGATAAATTAGCCCCAGTGAGTATGGTGTACTCATCGCCGATCTGAGGAGTATAACCAAATGGTAATTGAACAAGAAGCCTACCTGCTAATGTAATATCTCCAGTCACATTTACTCGGTCATAGTCAATACCCGCTTGAGTATTGCCATTAATATCAATAAAAAGAGTAGGGAAAAATTCACTAGACTGTAGGATAAAGTTATCATTAAACGTATAGGTGCCTATTAGATTTTCTGGAAGTATACCTCCAGGGCTTACATCTCCTATAGCTGCATTAACAAAATCACTAGTATGTGCTATATTGGTGCCGCGTAGGAATCCATTATTGGTATAAACATTATTATTAATTAGAGAGCCATTGTTCGTAAGATCACTGTTGTTAATGAAAGTTGCATTATTGGTAATAGTGCCTGTTGAGGAGTTTGTAAGTATCCCACCACTGTTTATTGCAAAGGTGAAGTTGTTAATATTAAGGAAACCACTATTAGTTAATGTTCCTCCATTTGATATCGAAAAATTTCTAATACTATTTATGGTGCCATCATTGATAATCGTTCCGCCAGAAAGAATAGTAAAATTGCTATCAGGGTTAGCTATCGTTCCAGTATCGGTATTGGTTAACGTACCTAAAAGACCTGCATTAAAAAATGTAATGGAGCCAGAATTGCTAAAGTTTCCTGTTAAGTTAAATCCTAATAGGGTTAATTGCCCGCCAAAATCATTAAAGATACCGGAATTCATATTCACAAATGGAGAACTACTAGACAAATTCATTTCACCTCCAGTTCTGTTGCGAATAACATTTTGATTGTTAAAATCACCACTACCACCACTTGAGAATAAACGATCGTTATTTATAAAACCATTATTGATGAGCATACCAGAATTTATAAAATTGCCGTCATTAAAAATGGTAGAATTGTTCTGGAGGGTTCCTGTTGAATTAATACGAATATTAAATAAAGGGCTTATAGTTGAAAAAGAAGAGGTGGTATTAATAATAAGTGTCCCATCAATATCTATTCTTCCTTCAATACTAATACCACCGCTACCATTAGGCACTGTAGCTTGAGAACCTTCCGAAATAATGGCGGTGTCACCATTAGGTATAAACAGTCCAGGATACGAAGGACTCCAATTTGCAGTATCTGTCCAGTCACCTGTTCCTGTGTAGGTGTATATAGTTTGTGCCTGTAGCGTATTTGTAATACTGATGATACAAATAAAAACAAGTAGTATTCTTTTCATAACAATAGGGATGTTAGTTTAGGATGTAAAAGTAGGCGTAAGCGTTTTCTTTACCTATACGTACCTCCTGCAAAAATTACGTAGGGGTACGTAGTCTTTGAAATTGAATTTGAAATCGAAATTGAAGATGAAAATATGAGATTTCCGCCTTCACGGAAATGAAGAGAGCATAGAATATAGATTTTAAAAAGCTATCTAAAAGTATTTAATACGTCATTCTGAATTCATTTCAGAATCTCATCATACTAGTTGTCAAATTTATGTGATCTTGAAATGCTGAAACAAGTGCAGTACAGGCAAGTTCAATATGACGTATTAATTAACCTCTAATTCTACATTACAAAATGACAACACAAAATAGAGTATTATTCTATTTTTAGAGTGTTACTCTATTTATGGTTTTGCGAAAAAGGATCACATTATGTTTGTTTCTTCGAGCCTGCCTTTGTCGGTAGACAGGCTTAGTCGAGAAGTTTTAGGTATGTATTTTTGCGAGCTCTCGACTGCGCTCGAGGTGACAAGATGAGATTCCCTCCCCTATCTGCAGACAGGCAGGTTCGTAGGAACGAAGAGAATATAAAATCAAAAAAGACCGAACTTGCGTTCAGCCTTTTTGGTAAAATGGTATAGCGATACCCAATCCATATTCCATTTTATTCTAAGCTTCCTTAATACTTTAGGAGTATATCATTATCGTAAAATCAATTTTTTAGTAACCGTATTTCCTTGTGATGTGATCTGCATAAAATACATGCCTTTGGCAAGATCACTTACATCCATGGTTTGTGATTGATTAAAATTCGTTAGATCAATGCGTTTGATGATTTTTCCGTTGATGTCTGTAATCAGGACGTTTTCAAGAGTTGAGGTTCCAGTATATGCGAGTGTAACCTGACCCTGCGATGGATTCGGGTAGAGGGTAATTACGCTTTCGCGAAAGCTTTCTTCGTCTGTATTCAATACGTCACGATCTTGGAATACAATCGTAAATCTGTCTGTATGTAGGCCTTTCTGAGCTGTAAACGTATAGGATTGTTCGCTTAGGTTAACAATCGTATTTAACAGATGATCAATAATAAAAACGGTTGCATTTTCTATAGCGATTCCTTCAAGGTTTCCAATGCTTATTGTGTATGGCGTTACTTCTTCAATAGAGGTGGAAAAACCAAGGGCAATTTCCATTTCAGGATCAAAAGCTTCTCTTGCTTGAATGCCTAAAAATTCCCCAGAAGCTAGTGTTGTAAATAACGATAAGAAGGTTCCCACTCGCGGACTATCATACCCTTTGTCAATCGCGGGAGTGGCATTAGGTGTAAAGCCAATACCTGTTTGTGCAATGGCTTCGTCAAAAGCCGTAGAGGTCAGATTTAGCCATAATTTATCGACTCCTGTTTGGGTTTCAGAATTTCTAAAGCCATCATTATTTCCAGTCACACGGATGCTATTGGTAAATACGACAGGTGTTCCAGCGACCATTTCTGCTTGATCTGCTTTGATGCCAAATCCTTGTCCAGAGGCCATAAACTGTCCAGGAGGTGTTCCACCATTCACGGCGGCAATTCCCATCATGGCATTACGTATAGAAATATCATTCATAGAGAAGTTACTGGTTCCAAAACCAGGAAGATCTGATGTAGGATTGGTAATATGATCCCAATAATACACTTCATTTACAGCATCATTGGCATTGATAAATGCTGTGACATCTATCGCCGAAGCATATGGATTTCCTAATAGATTATAGTTGTTTGTTGTTGCAGGGCCATTGTAATTAATCGGCACCGATATGGTTCCTGAGTTTAAGGTTCCAGGATTGGAAGGATTTTGTATGTAGGTAAGGGTATACGCGCCATCTCCTACATTCGGCTCTGGTTGTGGGAATATGAGTTGTCCGATACCTGCTGCGGGTGTTGCAGTGCTTCCAGTGACAGGTAATAGATAATCATTATTATCATCGAGGAAATTTTCTGCAAACTCAAACTCTGGAAACACCATAAAGTCAATTACAAAAGGCACAAAGTTACTTGGGATGATGCTAAAAACCGCTCTCGAATTTCCATAGACTCGATCTCTAGCTTCAGCAGTCACTGGACTACTCATGGTTACAAAATTACGATCATCTAGGGTTGGGGTTGTTTTCGCGACAGCGATAGATCCATTATTAATAGTCATAGCATCTTCTTGAACTTGAACAATACTTCCCTCATTAGAAACATCAAGTGTTCCGTTTATGGTAATGTTATTTTCTACGCTTACAGAATTGCCATCAGTAATGATAAGCGTAGCTCCAGCATTAATGATTAGTTCACAGGCGGTGATGTCTCCAAGACCTATGGTTGACGTGTTATAATCATTGGCAATAATGGCAGTCATGGTTGCATCAGGAATACCATTGTTCCATCCCATGGCAGTATAGGTGGTGGTACCCCCTGCACAAAGGGGTAGTACATTTTTATACCAAATTATGTGTTGATCGATTACATCTATATCCCCATCACCATCGAGATCTCCAGTAGTAAATGAGTTATTAAACGAACTAGGTAAACCGGCTGTTACAATGTTGGGTTGTCGAGTAAAAATTCCAGCACCATTATTTTTATGCCAGGCAATACTGCTCTCAAAAGTTGAAAGTGATCGTGATATTATATCCAGATACCCATCGCCATCAAGATCTGCGGTAGCGGTATCAGTAATATCATCAGGAGTCGAGGTATTATTAGATTGTTGAGTAAACGTGCCAGATCCATCATTTTTATACCAAATTAGCTCGCCATTGGCAAAAGAATTGCTAGAAAACACATCTAAATCTCCATCATTATCAAGATCTGCTGTATTTACAGTAACCGTATTTATTGTAGAAGTTGTAATATTTTGTGAAGCACCAAAATTTCCAATGCCATCATTTTCATACCAATTAACCTTACCTTCTGTAGCCAAAGCTGCAAGTACATCGATATCTCCATCGCCATCAAGGTCTCCAATAGTAAGATCAGAAAAACCAGTTGCATTTGAACTAATGTCTGGTTGTGATGTGAAATTTCCTGAACCACCATTTTTAAACCAAGTAATACGGCTGCTTTGAAATGATGATGACGTTGTTATGACATCTATATCTCCATCGCCATCAAGGTCTGCGGTTAAAATATTATCAGCAAAACTTATATCAGAGTTAATATTTGGTTGTTGTGTAAAATTTCCAACACCATCATTTTTAAACCAGATAATACGACTGTCTGATATTGAGTTTACTAAGATATCTAAATTGGCATCTCCATCAAGATCCCCAAATGTAACTTCAGAAATGAATTGTGCGTTCGAACTAATATTTGGTTGTTGTGTAAAATTTCCTGTACCATCATTTTTGTGCCAGAAAAGACGGCTATCAGAAGAACAAGAAACAACGTCCAAATCGCCATCGTTATCTATATCTGCGATATTAATTCTTACAGTTGCAAGTGCATCTGTTACTATCAAATTATGACCAATTATAGGAAAAGTACCTGGGCTATTTGGGTTTGCAGCGGCTGTATATTGATAGGTAAAAGGTTTTCTAAGTGATTCTTGTACAGTATTTAAAATACCAGTAGTTAAAGTAGTTGTGATCGTCTCGCCAGGAAAGAAATCGCGATTTGGGTCTATGTTTGCTCCGGCTCCGGTAACTATAGGATTAGAAAAAGTAAGCGGCACTCCATAATTTCCTGAAATTTTTATAGAAGAATTAGTTATTGAAGTAGGATCAATATTTTGATTAAATGTAAGAGCAATATCTGTACTATTATTTACATTAAGCGCGTTAATGTCTGGTAATGAGGTAGCTAATCTTAATGCGGGTATTATTTCTAATATGACACTGGTAGGAGTGTAGTTAATTTGCCAATCTTCATTAATTAAATCAGGAAATAATGCATCATCAAAAGTTCCAGAGACTGCATTTCCAGTTATTATGGTAAAGGTTTCGCCTACCTGCGGTTCATATCCAGTAGGTAAACTTACAGTAAGTGTCCCTGCCAGTAAGACAGACTCTGCAACAAGTATTTGATCATAATCTGTTCCTGGTATAGAAGCACCTTGAATTTCAATATTTAGATTTGCCGTATTTTGGTGCGTATACGCATTTGTGAAAGAATAAATACCTGGAGAATTACCCGGAGATAAAGTGCTCGCATTAACAAAGTTGCCTTCATGCGATGCATTTGTACCCGTAAGTGTCCCATTGTTAATAAGCATGCCGTTATCTTGCGCGATAAAATTATTTCCGTTCGATAGTATACCTGTAGTTGTATTTGTTACGCTACTATTTGTTCTTGTGATCAATTCTCCACTACCTGTAATAATAATTGAAGCTTGGTTGGTGATCGTTGAAAAATTACTTAATTCTCCTCCAGAGCTTATGTTGATCATAGCTTGATTAATCACATTACCACCTGAAAAATTACTTAATTCTCCTCCAAAACCTAAATCAATCATTCCTTGATTAGTGAGATTTCCTTCAGGAAGATTGCTAAGTATACCTCCAGACCCATTATTAATTGCAAATTCAATAGCTCCCAGATTCATAAAAGAGCCAGAGTTATTTATAATTGAATTGCTGCCATTAATTAATATAGAACCATTGTTTGTAACCGTAGCCATATTGTTATTAAACGCGTCCCCTCTATTATCGAATTCTCCACTATTGTTGAGCGTCAATATGCCATTTAATTGATAATGACCATCACCTTTATTTCTAAACTCTCCATTATCAATAGTTAATGTACTTCCCGCATTATTAGTAAATGCGCCATCATTTATTAATAGTCCAAAATTTACATTGGCAGATCCTGTAATAGTTACTTGACCCCCAGGATTATTATTAAAAACAGATGCAACATCGGAGACATTTAACGAGCCTTCTATAGAAACTGTACCTGTATTGGATAAGGTAGCAGTGGGAAGCGATAATGCTGCTCCAGATTGAACCGTAAGTGATCCTGTATTATTTATTAATGATGTACCTGTGACCCTGCTTACTATGCCATTGGTTAACACTGTAAATGTGCCTTCATTATTAAATGTGCCATTATTGTTCATAAATTGGCTACTCATATTTGCTGTATTCGTAATCGTTCCACTATTGATAAAGAAAAATGAATTTGTAAATGTGGCATTATTGGTAATAGTGCCTGTCGTATTTATAGTAGCAGAGATAGCAGGTGTAGCTGGACTATTTACATTAGTAAATGTTCCAGCATTATTTGTAATCCCACCACCAGCATTAATAAGTTGCCCATTATTCACGAATGTTCCTGTGTTAACAATTGAGGAAGTAATATCATTATTTAATGTGCCGAAGCCACTGTTTGTAAATGCACCACTATTTTGTATACTTCCTCCTGTATTTTGTATTGTAGCATTATTATTGAGTGTTCCATTATTGATAATGCTAAAAGTAGAATTTAATTGACTATTGTTTGTTAGCGATGCATTGTTAATAGTTAGGGTGCCATTATTATTAAGTGTAGCATCATTTGTAAAAGAAACTAGGGCGTTTAAAAAACGTTGTATCGAGATAGTTCCTCCTGACTGATTCGTAATTGTTCCAAGATTAGTAGCTGCCGTAAAATCTTCAGAACTATTAAATTCACTTCTAATAGTAATAGTACCTGCATTTACTATGGTACCTCCAGCTAAATTGTCAAGATTCCCAATCCCATCATTAGGCCTATTTGCATCTATCAATGCAGGGTTTATCGTTAGATTACCAGCCCCATTGGTTATTGATCCGTTGTTGGTAAGTGAGTGAAGACCTTCTATTATGCCAGTATTTTCTATAGTTCCTTCATTGGTGATGTCTATATTTAGTCTACGTCTCAAAGTACCGTTGAGATTTCTAAAAACACCTGTTAAAGTATTATTAAATTCTCTTTGTCTCGCTGTTATTATTGGAGCATCTATTAAGCCACTATTTATAAAAGTTCCATTATTAGTAATGACATCTTTGTTAAATACAGAGGTGTCCTGATTTACATAAACCAGAAAGCCTCCAGAATTTATGGTTATGTTTCCATTATTGATAATAGTAATTACATCAGGATTTCCTGATCCTGATATATTTAAAACACCTTCAAGTTGTATGGTTCCATTATTAGTGAAATTAGAAGTTATTAGAGATACACTACGACCTGCAGGAATAATAACAGTTGCATTACTATTTACATTGAACCCAGGAGAAACACCTCCTTCCCAAGAAGAACCCTGTGACCAAAAACCACCTTCAACAGATGCTGTAAAAGTTTGTTGTGCAGTAAGTATAGGAGTAATTGAAACTATAACAATTATAAATAAGAGTAACTGTTTCATGATTTAGGGAATTATCAGTTTGATTGTAAAAATACAATAAAATTGATTCATCAATAAATACGTACCTCTTGCAAAAACTACGTAGGGCGTACGTAGTGAGGAATGATGAATGTAGAACGACGAATTCAGAATTATGAAGGAGAATGAAAAAAGAGAAGAGAATAAAGAAAATAGATTTAAAAAAGCTATCTAAAAGCAACTTAATAGGTCATTCTGAATTCATTTCAGAATCTCATCACACTAATGAGAAACTGAAACAAGTTCAGTTTGACAAAAATTCCCTCCTAAGAATGCGTTGTGCTGAGTTTGTTGATATAAGAGCTAGAGAGGTGTGATTTTTTAGATGATCGTTGAATAGTTATTCCCTATAAAAAAAAGTAAAATAGAGTAATACTCTATTGTTAGCGTGTTACTCTATTTGTGGTTTTATGAAAAGGCGTTGTTTAGGGGTGTATGAAATTTTTCGACTGCCCCTTCGATAAGCTCAGGGTGACAAATTTAATTGAGAAGTTTTTAGTGTATGGTTGTGCGAGCTCTCGACTGCGCTCGAGGTGACAGCTTGAGTTGATAGAGTTAGATTTCCTTTATAAATGATGAAATTTCCTTCTATGAGATGAGGTTTTCTCTGTATATGATGAGTATCACGATGAGATTCCCGCCTTTGTGGGAATGAATTAAATGGAGAGTATCAATTCTTGATGTTCTTGGGTCCAGATAGAAAGAGAGTCTAAGCCTGTAGGTAACTCTAGTTTTGCAATGATATTAGCACGATGTTTTTGTACCGTACGTACAGAAATGCTAAGTAATTCTGCAATTTCTTTAGAGTTTTTATTTTGAGCAATGAGTCGTAAGATGGTACGTTCTGAGGGAGATAGAAGTTTAACTTTTTGTAGTTGAGGACTGATTTCTCCTTCGAAAACAGCATCAAATGTCGCACTGAAATAGGTGTTTCCTGCTGCTACTTCTTGAATGCATTTGTCTATCTCCATAAAAGGTTCGTCTTTTATGATGTATCCAGCAATGTTTAATTTTTTAGCTTTTAAAACAAAGCCTTTTTCTTTGTGGGAGGTTAAAATAATAAAACGTGTAGTAACGCTTAATGCTTGGCATTTTTTAATGACTTCAAACCCTGTTAATAAGGGCATCTCAATATCGAGTAATGCGACATGGGGTTGTTCTTCTTTTACATAATCTAATGCGAGCGCGCCATTTTCTACGGCTACTATATGGGAATATCCGTGGGTGTGTAGCGCGTTTTTAAGCCCTTCCAATAGTAATGGGTGATCATCTGCTATGAGTAGGTGTATGTCATTTTTTTGCATAACTATGGGGGATTTGTGCCGTGGTTACTGTTCCTGATGTTAGACTACTTTCTATAGTTACTATTCCTGCTAATATACGAATACGTTCTTCCATGGTTTTTAATCCTAAACTATGGTTCTTTTGTTTTTCTGATACCTCAAAACCTTTTCCGTTGTCTTTTATGGTGATTTGTATTGTATTTTTTTCTTTTTGGATTGTTACTGAGAATGCTTTCGCGAAAGCGTGTTTTATAATATTAGATACATTTTCTTGAACAAACCGGTAAATGTGTAGCGCTTCATTTTCGTCAAAAAGGTCGTCAATATCATCAATATCTGCTGAGACAAAAAGGTCGGTTTGCTCATCTACGTCATAGAGTAACTGCTCAATACTACCGCTTAGTCCTAGTTGTTTGATAATGGTAGGATACAATCCGCGAGAGATATGACGTATTTCTTCTAGGGCTTTGTGGGTAAGCTCACTTATAGTTGTTTTTCCTTGTTCTTGGAGTTTTTGTTTGATCAAAGTGAGTTGTTGACCAACACTATCATGTAAATCTTTAGCAATACGAGCGCGTTCTTCTTCTTGCGATTGCATTAAGTCTTGTGAAAAGCCTTCTTGTAGGCGTTTGCGAAGTTGTTGTTGTCTGAGCATCCAGAAAAGGATACTAGATATGATTACAGTTATTATTAGGAAAAACCACCAGGTCTTATAAAAGAAATCTTTTGAATGTATGGGAAGTAGGAGGGAGTCTCCAATTTTCTTACCTGAAAAGTCTAGTGCTTCAACTTCTAGCATGTATCGTCCCGCAGCAAGATTTGGAAAGCGTATGGATTGTGTATTTCCTATAGATACCCATTCTTTATCATCAAGGCGGTAGCGATAACGTTCGTTTCGGGTTACATCAGGTTGTGTCAAGGCAAAACCAATCTCTAAGGCACGATTTTCTGATGGGAGTGTGATGGTTTTTGCTTTACCGCTTCGCTCTCTCGATAGTCGTGAATCTCGCAAGCTCGATTTCGCGAAAGCGAACTGATTATGTGATACGCTATATTTTTTATCTTGTGTATTATAGGTGCTGATACGTAAAGGGACGATTTGTGCCGTATTTACTTCTGGTTGAAGTTTTTCTGGGTCAAAAAAGTTTAACCCTTGTATGGTGCCTACCAAAAATCCGTCTTCTGTCTTTAAAGCACTATATCTATTGGCTTCGTTATTTGTAAATCCGTTTTTTACAGAAAAGCGATGTGTTTGTTTTGATGCTGGATTAAAGGATACGATGCCGTTAAAGGTATTGATCCACCAGTTGTCTTGATCATCAAAAAGAATGGTCGCAATACCAGCTTGTAGTTCATCTTGATATAGGGTCTTGAATTCTTTAGTTGCAAGATCAAACGTGGTGATGATGCCAGAACGTGACCCTTGAATATATCCATACTCAGGGTGATATTCTCCCATAAGAAGAAAGGGATCGGGGAGTTGTGCTGGATCATTATATAATGCATGCTCTTTTGAGCTAAGATCATAGGTGAGTACTCCTTTACTTGTACTTGCTACGATGTGATTATCTGCTTTACGCCATTCGAGATCATAAATCTCTAAGGAATCTGTAGCTACCAGAGGTGTGTGGGTTTTCTTATGTGTGTTAAACTCCATAAGGTTGTACCCCTTGGTTCCATATACAATGGTAGAATCTGTAGGGCGTACCATACATATTACAGGGTAATGTCTATAATACTGTATTTCTCGTGTTAAGGTGTCTACCTCAATAATTCCTCCAGCAGTATCATTACTCCATATCGTACTGCCTTCTATAAAAAAATTACGAGAGGAGGATGGTTTTAAAACGTCTCCTTGTTCAAGAGTGGTATAGGGTTTTATGGTATTGTTGCTACTATTAAAAAGCTGCCATCCATCCTTTTCTGTAGCAATTAGGTGTTTTTTTTCTGAGAGAGGCGTTATGGCTCTTATCTCTTTATCAGGGAGTAATGTCGTTACAATATCTGATGGGAATTTTATGTAGTGTAATGTATTGTTAGTTGTAAACCAGGCATCACGTTGTATGTCTTTAGATACGATTTCAAAACTACTAGCAGCGCCAAATTTTTTGTCTTCGTATACAGTGGTTAGCCCTTTCGTTTTATGTAATGTTTGTATTGATAATTGGTCTTTATAGGAAGAAATAATAGAATGTCCTCCTTTTGGATCATTGTACGTTTTTAAAATGGTGCTAAGAATTTGATTTTCTGTAGCCATTACAGGGATTAGCTCCATTACGTCAGGGTCTATGCGATATACTTGATGGTAATTATATAAAAGTACATAGTGCTGTCCATTCATTTGGAAATGTCCATCAATCCATTTTTTACGCAAAGCGAGTTCTCGTTCGTTTTCAAACCCTTTTGGGTCAATGGTTTTTACAACGTCTCCTTCCCAAGTAACAAAGGTGATAGGGAAGTTATCATCACTAATAACAACGACATCTTCAAAAGGAATAAACTGTGTTTTTTTATCTATCTTAATACGATTGACCTTTGTGGTAAATCGAAATATTTCTTCTAATTTTAAATCAGGATGTATGGTATTGACAATTACTTCAAGGTTATTTTGAGTAATGACATAGTTTTTGTCTTGATACTCAAAAACAGAAGATGTTCCTTTGTGTGTAGAGGTGTGTATTTCTATAAATTTGGTTGTAATAGGATCAAAAAGATACAGTGAACTATCTGTGACGATGTAAAATTGCCCATCCTTCCTTTTGTAGATGTCAAAAATGTTACTATTGTCAGGTGTCGGGATGGTATGAAAAGAATTTCCGTTAAAGCGTTGTAAAATAGTTGGATTTGTGTTTGCTATAAGTTTAGAGCGTGCTGGATTAACACCACCGCCTAACCAAAGAAATCCATTTTGATCAAATGCAAGTGCGTTTACCTTATCTATCTCTAGTCCGTCTTGTTGGGTGAATTGTTTTAGATATACTTCATTGTTTTGCGCATGAGATACATACCAAAAACAACTAAAAAAAAGTACGATTAAGATTCTCATGGGGGAGATGTTACAATAAAATCCTCTTTTACAAGATAAGCTATATTTTACTTTTTAAGATATAAGCAAGTGTACTGATAATCAATGATTCCTTTTCCGAGGTTGAGGATGTCTGCTCCTAAAATGCCATGTACAGGAGGGGTGTTGTGATTTTCTAAAGCAGTATTTACATGAGAGAGATCAAAAAGGACAAGGTTGATGTCTTCTCGTTTCCAAGTGCCTATTTTGATAGTATTATCTTTTGAGATTTCAGTACGCATATCAGTGGCACCAGCACCAGCAGCCAGCACCTCGCTTTCTTCACTAGTAAGTTTAAAATGGGGTGCAAAATTAAAATCCACACAAGAATTTGAGGCACCTGTATCGAGAATAAAAGAGCCTTTAACGCCATTGATTTTGGCTGTAATTTCTAAATGTTGTGTGAGGGTAGGGAATAACCGAATGCGTGTATATCCTTTTTCTAGTAAAAATTCTCTAAGACTTGCCATATTTTCTAATCAAAACAATACTCAAAAGTACTCCAAAAATACCCAGTATCCACCACCATAGGATATGATTTTGTTGGCTCGGAATATCTGTAGGACCATAGTATACAAAGGCACCCCAATAATAGGGTGATTTTTTAATATTAGATATGTTTTCATCTTGAAGATAGATACGTTGAACCTTATGTAAACTACTACTTCTTGACGCTGTTTTTTTGAGTGATTTGTAATACCGACTCATTAGGTTTGCGGTAGATTGATCATTTACTTTCCATAGTGAGAAAAGGACACTTTTTGCACCCGCATATTGAAACCCTCTAGCAAGACTAAGCGGTCCTTCACCAGAAGCAATGCGTCCAATACCAGTCTCACAGGCACTTAATACAACCAGATCTGGGTTTAGGTTTTTGCTATACAATTCGTTAAGGTATAATGATCTGTCGATAAATGCGATACTAGCAGGTTCTGTAAAACTGCCACCTGAAGCATGCGTAGAAAAATGGAGTATGGTATGTTGCGACGCTTTTGTAAATGCGTTATTGATAGATGCAGTATCTCCCATAAGTGTAGTTGTGTTAAATGTCTCGCTTATTGCTTTTGCTTCCTCTTTGGAATGCTCTAAAGCTAACGGCGTGTTTTCAAAAACAGGAAATATGCCTAATACGGTTGAAATATCTCGCAAGCCAAGATTTGGCTTCAGATATTCGGTGTATGAGAGTTGAGATGTAACCTGCGTTTCCTTTAATAGGAAAGGCATTTCACTAAAAGTACGCTGAGTACTTGCTGAGGTGAGTAGGGTATTAAAAGGGACAAAGGCAAGTATGCCATCTGGAATGATCACCATTTGCTGTGATGGCGTTAACTGCAGTGTCTTAAACAGTTTGAAAGATTGGGAGCTAAAACCAGACGGATCATTGAGTATCGCGCTTGCATTTTCAAAATACCGATTATAAGCTACGCAGTTATTAAATAATTGATCTCGTGCTTTTCTGTCTTTAGCAATCTGGTGGAAACGTATTTCATCAGGACTTATCACAAATTGAAAGACGGTTTCAAATCCGAAAAAGTAGCTTACAATAGTTTGTTGAGATTGCGTTGTTTTTTCTTGGAGATCTTTAAGTGTGAAAGTAGCCTTGGATGATCTTAAATCTGGATATTTTTTAGAAATGGCCTCACGCAGTTTCTTTTGTAATAAGAATTCACTGGAATATGCGCTTTGTAACTCTTCTAAGCCTTTGATGTCTGAGGTTTGTCTTTTTTGAAATAACTGCACTTCCAGTTGTGCTAATTTTTGAGTACGCTGTTCATATTCAATGACTAAACTGTCTTGCGCATATTGCGAGAGTTTAGCCTTATCATTCATCGCTTCACTCACTAAGTTAGCCTTGGATCGGTCGCTTATTTGTACTGCTTTTTCCAGTAGAGTACTATCTTTTTGATCTTTGTATGCTTCATATAACAAGGTGAGTCGTTCTTCGCTTCTTTTTTTATCAGAAGCTTCTAGAACAAGTCTAGACGGTTGTGAAAGTTGCGGTACATTCAATGCATCAGATACCTCAGCAGCAAGTGCATATGCTTGAAGTGCGTTTTCTTTTTGATCTTTTTGGGTATAGATTTCTGCATGAAGATCTAAAACATCCATCAAAGTATTATCTGCAACTAGACGTTTTACTTCGGGCAAGTTTCCAGAAACATAGTCTGGAAACCATGTAGTGTATATCTGTTCTAATTGTGCGGTAGCTAACTCATACTCTTCTCGAATATGATACACTTGCGCAAGTGCAAGCTTTGTTTTTGAAAGATCTCTTAAGGTTTGATTCGGTAGTTTAGATTGTATGTCAATAGACGTTTCAAGAAATTGAACGGCTTTTTTTGTATCTCCTTTTTGAAGGGCTACTTGTGATACTAGTTTATAAGCATTTACTTGATTCGGGTCCTTTTTTATGAGTTGTTTTGCTCTGTCTTCAGCTTTTTGATAATCTCCAACGCTTAGATAATTGGTCGCCAGATTCATCTGAATATCTTTATTTTCAGGTGCTAGTGCATACGCTTCCTCTAGAATACGAATCGCTTGTGCATACTTTCCTTGATTTTGAAGCGGTACTGAAAGATTAATAAGGCCAGAAAGGAGGTTTTGAGCATTGTTTTGCTTTACCGCTTCGCTCTCCCGATGGTCGTGAATCTCGCGAGTTCGATTTCGCGAAAGCGTAATATACCCCTTTATCAAGTTTTCTGCTTCAATATATGCATTGGTCTTTGTGTATAAATTTCCAAGCGGAATCATGGCAGAAGTAACGATATCATAGCCTTCTAAGTGATGCCTACTATAACGGTCTATCGCATTCTCATAACGAGCGATTGCTTTTTGAAGATTCCCTTGACGCTCTTGATAATATCCAATATTACAATCTACGACTACTTTAGCGAGATGGCTTTTTAAGTCTGGTGTTTGTAGGCTGTCTGATGAGGTAATTAATAGCTGAAAATTATCTTGGGTTGGGGTTTCTAAAAATTGATCTAACACTTTGTAAAAAGCAGCTTCTTGCCCATGTACTCTGCCAAAGAAGATGAGAAAAAAAATACCTAAGAATACTTTTCTGGACATAGGCTAAAATTTCCAAATACCATACAATTGTATTTGCGATTGGGGTTCGTTGAAATTATACACATATCGTATGCCTCCACTGGGGCCAATGCGAACACCTCCAAAATTAGCACCTACAAACCAACCTGCTTGAAAATTCCCAAAGCCTTTATCGCATTTGGTTTCTTGAAAGGTGTCTTGTGTCTCGTCTCGTATTTCACCCTCTCCCGGAATGAGTAATGAAAATTCTCCAAGTGTTTGTTGCTCACAATTGCTTTGTAAATCAACGCGAAGTTGAGGTCCTGTGCCTATCGCCATAAAGTTATTTAGATTGTACCTAAAAGAGATCGGGACGAGGTAAGTAGAAATATTATTTTCTTCAGCTTGTTCGGTAAATCGGGTGATACTCTCAATGCCAATATCGTTTATTTCACTTGTTTCAAAGTTCCGTAAGGTCTCAAAAGAGCCTGCTGAAAAGAACAACTCAGATTGTAAATACCATTTGTATGATTTAAATGGTGAAATCGTCACGCCTGCAAAATACTCCTGACTATTCTCACGGTCTGGTGTAAAAATGGTTCCTGCTTTTGCGCCTATAGAAATGCCAGGTGTAAATCGAGTAGTGCTATAATTCGTATAAATAGGTTCGTTTTTGTCAAAGTAAATGGCCGTACGACTTCGCGTTTTCTTCTTGTGAAAATCGTTGCCAAACTTCATAGAATACTTGACAAATCCTTTGGTAGAATCTCGATCTGTTACGTTTTTCTGGGCAGTACCTGGAAGATATATTCTTTTAAAAGTAAAGATGATTTTGTCTTTTTTGAAAATAGTATCGAGACACGAATAATCAACTTCACGACCTTTAGGACAAATACGGCATAGAGGATACATGTCTTCTACTTTCAAGGTTGTTTTGTCAAACATTTCTGGAGTATCTACTTCTAGTCTGATTGTATTTGCGGGACCTTCTCCATCATTTTGGAAACGTACTTTAAACTTAAGTCGTTTAAATCGAACAAGGCGATAATTCATCAGCGTACCATTGGATGACATTTTGTTAGGATCATGTGAAGTGACAATTTCCATTTCAGTGTCTTTTACGGTATGATTTTCATAATTCTCATCAGGAACATATACACTTCGTAACGTAACAATAGCACTGGTGTCTTTAATCATTTCTGGAGTGGTTTCCAGCGTGCGGAAAATATTGCGTTCTTCTCCAGGTTGCATGTCTTTAAACTCAATCACCTGACTGTTACGATACAATGCTTTTGATTCATCTATCGTATTTAAAAGGTTTGTTTTTTTTACGCTGTCGCGAAAAGATAGCTTTGGTCTTTCAATTGGAGAGCCATCTGTTGATGTGAGATATTCTGACGAAAAATCAATGCCCGTATTGGAGGTAATTAACTGTTCTTCTACAACCGATTCATTATGATGAAGACGGGTGTCTTTAAGTGTGAAATTGTCATTTTTAAAAGCTTCGTCATTGTAAAAGAGATATAACTTTCCGCTTGTGGTGTAGTCTTTGGTGTTTTTATAACTGGTAATCACCACAAGTTCTTGCTCAGGTACAGGATCACGATTGGTCTTTATGATTAAATTTTCGTCAAGTTGAAAAGGAGATTTGTTTACAGAAGGATCTGCATCTAGACTCGATTGGTCATCTTGATCATCAGCAATTGTAACGCTTTTGGGTCTACTCGCAGGAGGTTTGCCATTTGCGTAGTTGTTGGTGCTCCATAAGCGTACTTCATAATTACCTTGTTTCTTATAGGTGTGTTTTGGTTTTTCTTCGTTGCTATAATTCCCATCGCCAAATTCCCAATAATAGGTGTAATAGGCTTTTGGGGCTCCTGCTATTTGATTAAGTTGAGGCATTGTTGCGCCGTAGGTCACTTTATTACCTAATACATCGTAAAATATAGGAGCACTTCTAGTAAGTGTATCTTGTATAGTAGTTTGTGAGTAACTACTGTAACTCAATATACTTGCGAAGAGAACGGTTATGAAAATTCTTTTGCTCATTTCTTACAGGGAATTAATAACTGTGATGAGTTCTTCTTCGGTAGCATCAATGGTCGTTGTTGTAGCTCCAATATTGTTTTGTGTTACGCGTATCTCAGAAGTATCTACCATGTATATTCCATCTTGTCTTGAAACAAAAATTAACTGTCCCTGAGTTTCTATAGGTATTTCGCTATATACTTCACTAAAGACACCTAAACCTATATCATATTGTTCAAATAAGCTTACAGCAATCTTGTCATTGTTATAACGGAAGAATACATTGCTATTGGTGTCATTAAATCCAGGAGGAGGTACATTGTAAACGATCGTTCTTTCATTCTGATTAGGATTAAATTGGCCTATATGATACCATCCTGTTTGAGAGGTAATGCCACTATATCCATTACTATTATTGCCATTTGGATCTATGATTTCAGTAGGAAATGCAATGCCTGTATTTTCCCAAGTGACCATGCAATCTATATCAGAACAGGAAGGAGAATTAAAAAGTAGTTGTTCTTGTGCGTTGTTTTCTTCTGGAATAAAAATTTGTATTTCTCCTTGGATCACTACAGGATTACCATTAAAACGAATATCAAAAAACAATAAACCTTCACTTAAAGTAGGTTCTATCGTTCCAGCAGCATTACGTGTATTTGTAGATAATTGACAAGCTACGATATCTCCTGAAGTGAACATTTCTAATAGACTTACTTCTACTTCGCCATCTATAGGGGTTCCATCTTCATTAAATAAGGTTTGTCCTGGAATATTAATAACACCTCCTTGTGTGCCGAAGAGTAGACCTCCTTCAAATCCTTGTATCGTAAATGTTTGTACTTTAGGCAATCGACAATCTAAAAGACTTGTAGTATAATCAGCTCCATTTATAGGAGCGACGGCATTTGGAGTTTCAATAACCCCTTCTTCACAATCGTGATCTTCAGAACAGCTTATAGCGAGGCATCCCGCCAAAACGAGCGCACATAGGAATTGAATATATTTCATACTATGGATTGTTAGTTAGCTGCAAAAGGGGGGTAATGCATTTTAAATATAGGTAAAAACAATGAAAGCGACTAAGAAGTAAGAAATCTCAAAGCAATACTGTCACTTTGAGATTTCTCTAACTTAATAAAAAATTACTATGGTAATGCATTGATTAATGCCGTTAAACCTGCTTCTGTTGTCGTTTGTGTGGTCGTAATAGTTTCAATATGATCTGCTCCAATAGTAGCGCCTTGTATCGCATATACATAACTACCTTCTTGTACAGATACAAATATGAAATGAACTTCTAACCCTATAGGCATTTGCCCGTAATGCTCTGTGAACATATCTAAATCGGTATCGTACGTATCAAAAAAGGCTAATGCATTCGGTTCTCCATCATACGAAACATATACAGCACTATTCGTTTCGTTAAATCCTTCAGGAACGTCTACGTATACTAATGTTTTAGGACCGTCGTAAGACCACCATTTATCTAAATTTGTCCAGCCAAAGTTGGTAAGTGGTGCAAAATATGCCGAAGTCCAAGTTCCATCTGCATTTTGAATTTCACCTCCTTGTATGTTAGCATTTTCATCTTCTTCCCATACAACATCACAATCTAATCGATCACAATCTTCTGGTAAGAAAACAGTCATTTCAGGATCAAAATCGGCTGTAGGAGCGGTTAAGCCAAATGGAACATCAGCAACAAGTTGATTTCCATCTTGAGTAGCATTGATATAAAATTCGCCGCCAGAAATAATAGATACAATGTCACCATTATCTCTTTTTCCATTTGTAGGTAAGTTTAGGGTTAGCATATCTGCTCTGCTATACACTTCAATAAGTACTATAGTAACATCTCCAGATACAGTTTCTCCTCCCAAATGTGTAAGTCCGTTAGGGGGGAAATACAGTTGTGTTCCATTGTTTCCTATAATAGTACCCCCTGTAGAAGCATCAATTGTAAAGCTTTGAATAGCATTTTCACGTGCCTCTAAGATACTAGCTGCGTATTCTAATCCTCCAAATATTTGGACAATGTCATCAGGTAGTTGATCAATGATGTCAGCGTCATCATTTGTCTCGCAACTTGTCATCAGCATAAATGATAATAGACATACGATAATTGATTTAGTTACTCTGTACATATTCATACTATTGTTCTGATCTGTGTACTTCATGTTTGTTGTTTTCATAATGATATTAATTTGATGTTTTGTTTTTCTGTTTTACACCCTTATATCAGTATGCTCTTTCTATTGTTACCCCTTTTCTAGAACTTTTTTTTATATTTACTCATAAATCCAGCAAAAATGGGAGATCACAAAGTACATGCAGATCAGAAATATGTACAGGCATTACTTGTAAGTGACAATAAACTCATTGCTGAAATATATACTCGTTTTGCTCCTAAAGTGGTTGGGTATATTCAAAAGAATAGTGGCGATGAATCTGCTGCTAGAGATATTATTCAAGAAGCACTCATCACGATATATGATCAAGCAAAAACTAAAGGACTCACACTTACCTGTCCTTTTGATGCTTACTTTTTCCTAATATGTAAACGGAAGTGGCTCAACGTTCTAAAAAAAAATAAACCGGAAGGGGTAACAATTAATGATGAGGTTACATCTATAGATATACATGTACAACAGCAAGCAGATCAAACGGCCTTGTATGAAGACAGAGCAAGCTTATTTAATCAAATGCTCGAACAGATGGGTGATGCCTGTAAGAAACTTTTAAAACTTAGTTTTTCTATTAAATCTATGGAGGAAGTAGCGAAAAAACTAGATGTTTCTTATGCATATGCTCGGAAGAAAAAATCACTTTGTGTAGGCAAGCTTACGAAGATGGTGCAAGGATCTGCTCAGTACCAAACCCTTAAAAATCTATAGTCATGGACGAGAAAACCATACTACTTTTTGACGATTATCTACAAGGAGCGCTTTCTCCCGAAGCAAAAAACGCCTTAGAGTCAAGATTAAAAACAGAACCAGCACTTAAAGATGCATTTACCATTTTTAAAGAGGTAAACGGACACTTAAGTCATCAGCTATCTGAAGAACGCGTAGCATTTAAAGATACGTTGGAAACACTAGCAGATCAGCATTTAAAAACAACGATGACCCCTAAAAAAGAAGTGAAGGTTATTTCCTTTAAACCATTGCGATATCTCGTTGCAGCCTGTGTGATCGTATTATTCGGTATTACATTTTGGATTCAGATGCAGGCGGTAAGCTATGACGATTATTCTTTTAAAGGAACTATAGACTTGGTAGAAAGGGGTGGTGATGTGTCCGCTTTCGCGAAAGCGGAAAAAGCATTTAACAATGGGGAGTATAATGAAGCTATTGCTCAATTTGATACGATTCTAGCTGACGATCCTGAGAATACACAAGTACTATTTTACAAAGGAATTGCTTCTGTCGAAACAGAAGACTATGCTAAAGCAACATCGATTTTTGAAAATTTAAGTAATGGGACTTCTATTTTTAAATACAAAGCACAATGGTATCATGCGTTGAGTTATTTAAAACAAGGGGATACAGATCGATGTAAGCAAATCCTAGAACGTTTGCCTCAGGAGGCGGAAAACTATAAAGAAGCACAAGAACTTCTTAAAAAACTATAAGTGTTAGGTTAGGTTGTAGGCTATTTCTATTTTTGACCCATGCAATTTACAGATACCCATACCCATTTATATAGTGAAGCATTTGATGAAGATCAAGATTTGATGATTCAACGAGCAATTGATGCTGGCGTTACACGCTTTTTTATTCCTGCCATAGACTCTGAATACACACAACGTATGTATGATTTAGAGACTGCTTATCCAGACCATATGTTTTTAATGATGGGATTACATCCTACACATGTAAAAGAAAATTATGAAGAAGAATTGGCACATGTTGAGGCTCAGTTTGAAAAACGATCCTTTTATGCAGTAGGGGAGATAGGAATTGATTTGTATTGGGATAAAAGTACATTAGGTATACAGATAGATGCATTTAAACGACAGATACAGTTAGCAAAAAAATATAAATTACCTATAGTGATACATTGTAGGGAGGCATTTGATGAGGTGTTTGAAGTACTCGAAAGTGAGAAAGGAGATGATCTTTTTGGTATTTTCCATTGCTTTACAGGAACAAAAGAACAAGCGTTACAGGCAATAGGCTATAATTTGAAGTTAGGAATAGGAGGCGTTGTAACATTTAAGAATGGGAAAATTGATCAGTTTTTAGCTGAAATTCCAATAGAGCATATTGTTTTGGAAACCGATGCTCCTTATTTAAGTCCTGTGCCGTACAGAGGAAAGCGTAATGAAAGTAGCTATGTAACGTTAGTTGCTGAAAAAATGGCGACTATTTATCAAAAACCGCTAGATGAAATTGCAAGAATCACTTCAGAAAATGCAAATGCTGTTTTTATGAATATAAAAGCAATCTAAACTTAGTCTATATATAATAGAGTAAACTGAAATAATTTTGTTTCTTTTGTGGCTAATAACCTAAATGTAGTATTATCTCCATATTTGATCACATACGACCGTATCACGACAGCGAAGTAAATAAGGCTTTACAACAAGCTTCTAGACATCCTATGTTTAAAGTGCTATTGCAGTTTACATTTCCAAACGCATCGATGAGCGAAATTCAGGAGATACTATCACAGTGTCATTCCATCCATGATTTTCAAACCAAAGTAATTTACAAATCAGTTCAGAACCTATTAGCAAAAAGCTCCGAAGGTTTCTCTACAGCAGGTTTTGATACGTTACTACCTAATAAACCTTATTTTTATATATCAAACCATCGTGATATCGTATTAGATACATCATTGATTAATGTAGGCTTAATAGATAATGGATTGATTACGACAGCCTCTGCAATAGGAGATAACCTAGTACAAAAAGAATTCTTGATGGCATTATCTAAGCTTAATAGAAATTTTTTGGTACTCCGTAATCAATCTCCTAGAGAATTACTAAAAAGCTCGAAGCTTTTATCTGAATATATGCAGTTCTTATTATCTGAAGGACGATCTGTATGGATGGCACAACGAGAAGGACGTACAAAAGATGGTAATGATCTTACACAACAAGGCGTACTTAAGATGGTTACCATGGCCAGAGGAAAAACGCCTTTGTTACAATATATAAAGGAGCTTGATATTGTTCCAATTGCTATTTCATATGAGTATGATCCTACAGATATTCTAAAGGTTCCTGAAATTGTGGCTAAGCAAGAAAACGTACCTTATATAAAAACAAATAATGAAGACTTTAATAGTATTCTTAAGGGTGCATTAGGGTTTAAAAAACGTATTCATATAGAAGCAGCTCCTCTAGATGCATCTATTTATGATCAGATAGAGAAAGAGGCACAAAGCGATAATGAAAAATTAAAACGATTGGCTTCAGAAATAGATAAAAGCATACATCGTCATTATAAATTATGGCCTTCTAATTATATAGCATATGATTTATATCATAATACGACAGAGTATGCATCTTACTACGATGAAAAAGAATTGCGCCATTTTGAAAGGCGTTTAGAGCGTAGAGTGAATAAAGAAAATCAATTGGAGATTGATAGTTTCTTATTAATGTATGCAAACCCTGTGATTAATACATCTAAGTTATGAGTACAAAACCTAGTATACTTTTAATATACACTGGAGGTACTATAGGTATGATTAAAGATTATGAGACAGGAGCTTTAAAAGCTTTTGACTTTGATCAATTATTACAGAACATTCCTGAACTTCAACTGTTAGATTGTGATATTAGCACGTCTTCTTTTGAAACTCCTATTGATTCGTCAAATATGAATCCTGAATATTGGAATGAATTATGTGATTTGATCAGCTCAAATTATGATAAATTTCAAGGTTTTGTGGTTTTGCATGGAAGTGATACGATGAGCTATACAGCCTCTGCGATCAGTTTTATGTTAGAAAACTTGAATAAACCTGTTGTTTTTACAGGATCTCAATTGCCTATTGGAGATTTAAGGACAGATGCGAAAGAAAATTTAATTACAGCGATTCAAATTGCAGCTTTGCAAAAAAGAAATAAACCTGTTGTACAAGAAGTATGTCTCTATTTTGAATATAAATTATACAGAGCAAATCGTACATCAAAAGTAAGTGCTGAGCATTTTGAAGCATTTGATTCACCTAATTACCCACCTTTAATCACTTCAGGAGTTCATCTTTCTGTAAGCCATGAATTGCTTTTTAAGCCAAGAAAGAAACCTTTTAAAGTACATAAAGGCCTTGTTACAGATGTGTTACTGTTAAAAATGTATCCTGGTATTCCTAAGAGTCTGGTATTAGGTATGCTTGCTATGGAAGATGTTAAAGGAGTTGTGTTAGAGACCTATGGATCTGGTAATACAACTACAGAGACATGGTTTATCGATGCTCTAAAAGCAAGTATTAAAAAAGGTGTTCCTGTCGTTAATGTGACGCAGTGTACTGCAGGAAGTGTGCAAATGGGTAGTTATGAGACAAGTGTAGCACTTAAGAAAGTAGGTGTGATTAGTGGAAGAGATATTACTACAGAAGCAGCAATTACAAAAATGATGTATTTGTTAGGACAAGAATTAGGTCCAAAAGTCTTTAAATCAGTTTATGAAACCCCTTTAAGAGGAGAGCTTACATAAATTTAAGATATATCTTTTTAGCAGGTCAGTTTTTTTTTGTTATTTGGCACTCCTTTTGATGAAGGTAACTGCATTGTCTAAATATATTAAATTAACGTTAAGGTATTAGATGATGTAATTTTTAGAGAGGTGGCCGAGCGGTCGAAGGCGCACGCCTGGAAAGCGTGTATACGTCAAAAGCGTATCGAGGGTTCGAATCCCTTCCTCTCTGCTTAATAAAGAGTGCTTTATGCTCTTTATTATAAGTTCTTACAAATAGAAACGTTTTATACTTAAAAAAGCTATTCCACTCTAATTAAGCAAGTCTGAGGTATATGATATGCTTCCTATGAAGCATAATGAGTTTCTATCTGCTATTTTTTTCAGAATTAATCTAATTAATTACTATATTTAACCCTTTACTAATTTAAATTTAAGATCAAGAGCAATGAAAAAATTATTCTCTATTATGGCAATCGCAGCTGTTGTAGCTTTAGGGACTTTTACAACTAAAGCCAGCAATGCGCAAACAACCCTTCCAGTTCAAGTACAGCAAATAGTTGCTAGTGTTGATTCAGGAGCAACATTTCAAGACGATACAGCAGATGAAGAACTATCTTTTACACAAGATTTAAAGAAACGTTTTATAGAAGGAGGACCTGGGTTTATGGGGATTGTTCTTTTATGTCTTATCTTAGGTTTAGCTATCGCAATAGAAAGAATTATATACTTAAACTTAGCTTCTACGAATAGTAAAAAACTATCTCAAAGTGTAGAAGATGCATTAAATAGTGGTGGTGTTGAAGCTGCAAAAGAAGTTTGCCGTAACACAAAAGGGCCAGTTGCTTCCATATACTATCAAGGTCTTGATCGTGTAGGTGAAGGAGTTGAAGCAGCAGAAAAAGCTGTAGTTTCTTATGGTGGTGTACAAATGGGACAATTAGAAAAGAATGTTTCTTGGATCTCATTATTTATCGCATTAGCACCAATGCTTGGTTTCATGGGAACGGTAATCGGGATGATTCAAGCATTCGATAAAATTGAAGCAGCAGGAGATATGAATCCAGCACTGGTAGCAGGAGGTATTAAAGTAGCACTTCTTACAACCGTATTTGGATTAATCGTAGCTATTATACTTCAAATATTCTATAATTACATTATTGCTAAAATTGATAGTATTGTAAATGATATGGAGGATTCTTCAATCACTCTAATCGATATGTTAGTGAAGCATAAAAAATAATTAGTAATACCTTAAAAACTTTAAAAAATTATGGGATTACATAAAATATTAAAAATAGTAGTAGGTGTCATTGGTGTTATCGCTATGATATTTGCTGGTATTGTATGGACAATAGATAGTGAGCCACTTCAAGAGGAGGTGAAAGCTTTAGGAATAAATGCAGTAGACGTACCTTCTAGTATTGGTAATTTAATGACTATTGGGTATATCGTATTAGCTTTGATTCTAGTGCTAGTTATAATCTTTGTTATAAAAGGACTTTTCAGTGGTAATGCTAAAAATGTATTAATAGGTGTTGGTATTTTCTTACTTGTAATAGCTATTTCATATTTCGTGGCATCAGATGCGATACCTGAAGACATTATGAAAGCAGCTGCAAAACAAGATATAGAGCTTACGCCTAATATCATGAAATGGGTAGGTGCAGGTATAAATTCATTCTTTATATTGGCTGCTACTGCTATCGGATTAATGTTGTTCTCAGGAGCAAAGAAACTCGTAAAATAATTTATTATGGCAAAACGCTCAGCACCCGAAATTAATGCAGGATCTATGGCAGATATTGCGTTCTTGCTTCTTATTTTCTTTCTAGTTACTACAACTATAGATAAAGATAAAGGATTAGTAAGGCAATTGCCACCTCCACTGGATGAGAATATTGTGCCTCCAATTATCAAGCAAAAGAATTTGTTTGTGGTATTGGTAAACAGTAATAATGATCTTCTAGTAGAAGATGAGCCAATGGAGTTAAAAGATTTACGTCAAGCGGCTATAGATTTCTTAGATAATGGTGGAATTCCAGCTGGACAAGAAGGATATTGTGATTTCTGTCAAGGAAGTCGTAGTCCAAGTTCATCAGATAATCCAGATAAGGCTATTATCTCTATGAGTAGTGCAAGAAAAACAGATTACACTACATATATAGCTGTTCAAAACGAATTAGGAGCAGCCTATAATGAACTTAGAGATAGAGAGTCACAAAGACTTTTTGGATGGAAATATACAGAAGTTAAGGCGGCAATAGACGCTGGAAACTATGAAGGAAATGAAGAAAAAGCTAAAGAAAAATTAAAGCAGGTTAGAACACTAATCCCATTTAAACTATCTGAAGCAGAACCTAAAAGTAATTAATACTATGTCAAAGTTTAAAAAGAAAAAAGGAGGAGAACTTCCTCCAGTAAATACAGCTTCATTACCTGATATTGTATTTATGTTACTGTTTTTCTTTATGGTAGCTACTGTACTTAGAAAAAATGATCTTAAAGTTTTAAATCAATTGCCTCCAGCAGATCAAATTGAAAAACTTGACAAATCAAGAACAGTTTTTATCTATATTGGTAAACCTAGTGATAATTATAAAGGAAAATCTAAAGAGGCAATCGTACAAATTGGTGATCGTATTGTAGATGTTAGTGAAGTTAAAACAGCTATCCTACAAGAAGTAAGTACACTTCGACAAGAACTTCAGAGTTCAGCAATTGTTGCTTTGAAAATTGATCAAGATGCAGAAGCAGGATTAGTATATGATGTGAAGCAAGAATTGCGTGAAGCAAATCTGCCTAAAATCATTTTTATTACTACGCCTAATAGTGCAGTCGAATAAAATCAAAATTTTATATTAGTAAAAAAACGCCTTGATCATTCAAGGCGTTTTTTTATGTTTATTCATAGTGTTCATTTCTTGTATCTTTGTTATAAATCCAATCTTGTGAAATATCTTTCTTTTTATATACTACTCTTTTTGTTATGTAATATTCACACAGTTTTAGGTCAAGAAGAAATTGAAGAATATACGGTAGTTGATTCTTTGTATCGAGAAGATCAAGTTTATATTGGAGTTACATTTAATTTATTGTCTAATAAACCCGAAGGAATATCACAAAATGGTCTTAGTGGTAGTTTACAGTTGGGTTTTATACGTGATATGCCTTTTAACAAACGTCGTAATAAGGCCATAGGAGTTGGCTTAGGTGTTTCTATAGATACATTTAATCAAGATCTTTTTATAGGTGAAGAAGGAGATGGTAATACAACTATATTTTCTACAATTGCAGATGATATAAATGAAGATAAAAATAGGTTTACCTTTTATACATTAGAAATGCCTATACAATACCGATGGAGAACATCAACTCCAACAAAGTATGCTTTTTGGCGTATTCATGCAGGTGTACAGTTAGGGTATATTTTTCGATTTAAATCTACATTTATTCAAGAAGGTAATGAAGTAAATCAAACAGATCTTCCAGAGTTAAATAAATTGCAATATGGGTTGACATTTGCTTTTGGTTATGGTGCTTTCAACTTTCAAACGTATTATGGTTTAAATACGTTATTTAATGACGATGCTGTTATTAATAGAGAGAATGTAAACCTACAAGTAATTCGTTTGGGACTTCAGTTTTATTTCTTGTAATGGTATTTTACTTGCTGCTCCCTTTTATATCCAATATTTAAATGACATAAGTTGGGGTAGTGCTCCTACAAAAGAACCGATAATCAATTCTGGATATGTATGTGCTTTTGCATCTAATCTCGAAGTTGCTGTACCACCACATCCTATAATCAAGAATCCGATGAGAAGAAGTAGATTTTGATTGAAATGAATGCTAAGCCCAATAATAAATGTAGTCAAACCAGCGACACCTATCATATGAAGGCTTGTTTTAAAATTAAAGAGTACTAATATAAAAGCCGCTAGACTTGATCCTAAAATGCCAACAAAGAAAAAATGAAGTTCTGGAATCTCATATCCTTTAAAAACAATTTGAATCAATAAAAACGTAAAGAATAATTGCATTAATAAAGGATAACGACGCTCTTTTACATTTTTAAGATGAATATCTGATACCAAATTTAAGTTTTTAAGCATATAATAGCTTAAAATAGGTATGATAACAGTCATGATTGCCGTAGCAAAAAGCTTAGAAAAAAGAAACGAAGCATTAAAAAACCTAGGTGAAATTTTAAAATAGAGTAGTACGCCCGCTATTGGCATCAATAGTGGATGAAAAATATAGGATAGACTTCGTAAGAGATACTTCATCAGATTTGTTTGCGGAGTCTTGCAACAGGAAGATCTAATTGTTCTCTGTATTTTGCTACAGTACGTCTAGCTATAGGATATCCTTTCTCTTTTAAAATACCTGCTAATTTATCGTCAGTCAGTGGTTTTTTCTTATCCTCTTCTTCAATAACAGTTTCTAAAATCTTCTTAATCTCACGTGTAGATACTTCTTCACCTTGATCATTTGTCATACTCTCACTGAAGAACTCTTTAATAAGTTTTGTCCCGTAAGGTGTATCTACATACTTACTATTTGCTACACGAGAAACGGTTGATACATCCATGTCAATTTCATTGGCAATATCTTTCAATATCATGGGACGTAAACTACGTTCATCACCTGTAAGGAAATACTCTTTTTGATAGTACATAATAGCACTCATGGTTACAAATAATGTCTGCTGGCGTTGTAAAATGGCTTCTATAAACCATTTAGCAGCATCTAGTTTTTGTTTTATAAACATAACCGCATCTTTTTGCGCTTTTGTTTTTTCTTTAGAGGCTTTATATCCTTTAAGCATATTACTGTAGTCTCTCGAAACTCTTAACTCAGGTGCATTACGACCATTGAGTGAAAGTTCTAATTCCCCTTCTACAATGCGTATCGTAAAATCAGGAACTACATGCTCTACTATTTTTGTATTACTAGCGTAGGAGCCTCCAGGTTTTGGATTTAAATGCTCAATTTCTTGTATGGCGTTTTTAAGTTCTTCTTCAGAAATAGAGAACTTAGACATTAATTTCTTGTAATGCTTCTTGCTAAAGTGATCAAAAGACTTTTCAAGAATCGCTATCGCAAGTTCTACGGACTTCGTAGGTGTTTTTCGCGAAAGCTGTAAAATCAAACACTCCTCTAGATTACGAGCTGCAACTCCAGAAGGATCCAGTTCTTGTACTGTAAACAGTACCTCTTCTATTTTTTCTTCTGTCGTATATACATTTTGAGTAAATGCAAGATCATCCATTAAATCTTCAAGAGACCTTCTTAAATAACCGCTTTCATCAAGGCTTCCAATGATAAATTCAGCAATATCACGTTCTTCTTGTGATAAACGAAAGGTATTGAGTTGTGTCTTTAAGTATTGATTAAACGAAGTTCCTGAAGCATAAGGTACTTGCTTATCTTCATCATCTATACTATAATTATTAGCGCTTAACCGATAGTCAGGAATTTCATCATCGCTTAAGTATTCGTCTACATTGATATCGGTTTCTATAGTATCATTTCCAAAATCTTCTTCAATATTACTAAACTCATCAAATTCATCCTTAACTTCTTCCTTGCCACTATCTAGCGCAGGGTTTTCTTCAAGCTCTTGTTTTATCTTTTGTTCAAAAGCCTGTGTAGGCAATTGAATCAATTTCATCAACTGTATTTGTTGAGGAGATAGCTTTTGAGAGAGTTTAAAATTAAGTTGTTGTTTCAGCATGTAACAAAAATAAGCAAAAGAGAGAAGACCAACGCGTTCTATTTTGTTATAGAAATAGTAATTACTGAAGCTACTGAAAAAAATAAACTATAATCCTTGGTTAAGGCTTAAACAACCCATGCTTTATGGCATAAATAACTAAACCTGTTCTGTTTTTTAAATTCAATTTAGAAAAGACACTATCTCTATAGCCTTGCACCGTTTTTGGGCTTAAAAACATACGATCTGCTATCTCATTATAGGTCATTTCTGTACAGGCATGTTTTATAAATTCGAGTTCTCGTTCCTTAAGGGTAAGCGAACTCTCCTCATGTAGACTTCGCACTAAGATTTGAGCGACGGTATTGGTGTGATAAAACCCTTGACTTATTAGTTCTTTTAAGGCACTTTCTAAGACCGATTTTTCAGTGTCTTTTAGCAAATATCCTTTTGCACCAGCACGGAGCATTTTTAAGATGGTACGCTCTTCTTCTTCTACAGAAAGGGCCAGTACTTTTATATTGGGATGATGCTCTTTAAGATAGGCGGTGGTTTCAATGCCGTCCATAATAGGCATGTTGACATCCATGAGAACGATGTCTGGACGTTTATTTTCAAAAACGAGCTGATCTACAAGTTCTTGTCCGTTTTTGCAAGTGTATAATACTTCAAAATCTTCAAAAGAATTTACAAGGCCACTAATGGCTTGTGAGAGCAATGTATGGTCGTCTACTACTACAAGTTTGTTCATGTGATGTCGTTTTTTGATGTGTATGAAAGATGCATTTCAGTACCATCTCCCTCCTTTGACGAGACTTCAATCGTAGCGCCAATCAATTTTCCTCTAGACTCTATATTTGAAAGTCCTATTCCTTTTTTCGCTTTCGCGAAAGCCATATCAAACCCAATCCCGTTGTCTTTAGCCTTAATATCTAAACTGTCTTTGGTATATGTGATACAAACATCTAGATGACTTGCTTTAGAATGTTTAATCGTATTGGTGAAAAACTCTTGAAATATTCTAAAAATAATAGACCCTATTTTTTTATCTATTTCAATTGGAACTCCAGTTACTTTTAAACTCGTGGTTAGATATTCCATACGCGTAAAACGATCTAACTCTAGTTCTAATGCTTCAACAAGCGTCATGTTTTTGAGCGCTTCTGGATTAATAAGCTTAGACAAGGCTCGTATTTCTGTAAGTCCTTTTCCTATGGTTTGTGCTGCTTCGTCTAGTTGTGCTTGATCACTGCCAGCATTTTGTGTTTGTATTTTAGCCAGAGTTAATAACTGGCCTATATTATCATGCAATTCCCAACTAATATTTCGTAAGGTTTCTTCTCTAATTTCTATTTGGGACTCAGCAATCTCTCGTTCAAAACGTTTTTGAGAGTCTTGTTGTTCTATCAAAAGTTCATTTTTACGTCTGATAAAAACAGAAAATAATACCCCTACTACAATTAATAACAATAATAAAATAGTTATTGATACTAATGCTAGTATCAGCGTGTTATTGTCTGGTTTGATTACATAATATGGCAAATTTCTTTAATAAATTGGTTAATGATATTAAATATAACTAATTAAGTTGAGACCTTTTTTCAGACCATATAAATCCAAAAATGATTACTAGGTTAGAAATTATGATAATTGTATATAAAACAGCGGGTAATTGTATTTCATGTAATCTATTATCGATATCTGATGGGTCATAAAATTTTTGAGTCGCAATTATAATTGGATATGAGATATTAAATATTAGAAAACCGATATTAATCCATAATAATAAGTCTTTTTTGATTTTTGAAATTCGAGTACTTTTTATAAGATCTATTAGATAATACATAATAGAAATTACAGTTATAATAGCACCATAAATAAACGCATAGTCTAATGAAGTGTTTATGGGATTCTCAAATAAGATATTAATAGCATAAAATAACCAAAGGCTATATAATAAGATTTTTAAAATTTTCTGTCGAAGACCTTTAGGATCATTAATACTTTTCATTAAAACCCAGATAATTATAGAAAATTGAGTAATATCAAGTATGTTGTAAAAAAACTTATTTGTTGTGTTGTAATGCTCCCAATATTTAACAGCTATTATTTCATTAATGGCAATATACCAGAATAAGAATAAGAATAATTTTAATTCTGTGTGTTTATATTTATAGAAATAGAAAGTAGCTATTATAGCTGTAATAAAGAGAGACGTAAATTGTAGGTTGTCTAAAAACTCCATAGATACTTTCTATTCCTATATGCTAATAATTACTATATCTTTTAATTATTGTTTCCATCATCATAATCGTCATCATCTGTAGACGGAGGTGGTCTCTTTCCTCCACGATTTGCAGCTAAACTAGTAATGTCATCATCATCTTGAACTAATACTAAGTTTGCTTTTCCAGGAGTTTTGATTTTACCAATTTTAAGATAATATTCCTGTAATTGCCCTACAGGAACTGCTGTAGGATTTCCATTTTGGTTTTGAATAGCAAAGGCAACTTCATTATCACCCTTTTTCATCGTAGGGTTAAAAAATACAGTCCCAGAATTAGGATGACGACCTTCTATATCATATTGTCCTAAGTATACACGAAGTCCTAATATCTCAGTGTCAGCTTTTTTAGCTTCTTGTTCTACATAATCTAAGTATTGTCTTAACTCTTTGTAGTTAAACGTGAGGGAACGTGTAGCTTGAAAATTATCAACTTCTCCTACTTCTTCGTTTTCATGGTCTTCAATAAGTTTAACTCTATTTGCTCCGTAGTTTTGATATAAAGCAATAGCTTCATCAAGTTCAATAGCCATATCTGGTCTTTCTACTACAACAACAGTTGGTGGACCATTATTACCATCGTCTTCATTATTAGTGTGATCTCCCTTACAATCAACAAGCACGAGTGCCATCATTGTGAGTGGAATCATAAGATTTAAAAGTTTCATAATTGTTTTTGGTTTTAGTGGTTATGAATGTGATTTTTTGTAAGGTACAATGATACGGGTAGTAATCACAAAAAAAAAGGGGCGAAAGCCCCTTTTTGATGTTGTATACTGCCTAGAATAAATAACCTTCTCAATCCAAGGATGCGATATTTATTTTTTTATAAATAACCTTCGAAACAAGTTTTAGAGAATTAATTCCTTAGCTATCGCCTTGCGATTAAAACTCAGCATGTCCTGGAAACCTAGGATAAGGAATCACGTCTCGTATGTTGGTCATACCGGTTGCAAAAAGTACTAGGCGCTCAAAACCAAGCCCAAAGCCACTGTGAACACAGGTGCCAAATTTACGTGTGTCTAGATACCACCATAACTCTTCTTCAGGAATATCTAAAGCCGCCATTTTTTCTTTCAAAACATCCAAACGCTCTTCTCGTTGCGATCCACCTACAATTTCTCCAATGCCAGGGAATAAAATATCCATAGCGCGTACTGTTTTTCCATCTTCATTTAAACGCATATAAAATGCTTTGATGTTTGCAGGATAATCAAAAAGAATTACAGGGCATTCAAAATGCTTTTCTACAAGATAACGTTCATGCTCACTCTGTAAATCTGCTCCCCATTCATCTATCAGATACTGGAATTTCTTTTTCTTGTTAGGCTTACTATTACGTAATATCGCAATTGCTTCGGTATAGCTTACGCGCTTAAAATTGTTATTGATAACAAATTCCAATTTTTCACGTAGTAACATGGTTGAACGTTCAGCTTGTGGTTTTTTCTTGTCTTCCTCTAGAAGACGTTTTTCTAGAAATTCTAAGTCATCTTGACAATGCTCTAACACATAGCTTATCACGTACTTTATAAAATCTTCTGCAAGATCCATGTTGGCATCTAAGTCATTAAAAGCCACTTCAGGCTCAATCATCCAGAATTCTGCAAGGTGACGTGATGTGTTACTATTTTCTGCTCTGAAGGTAGGTCCAAATGTATATACTTTACCTAATCCTAGGGCATACGTCTCTGCCTCCAATTGTCCAGAAACCGTAAGGTTGGTTTCTTTTCCAAAGAAGTCCTGACTATAATCGATGCTTCCATCTTCTTTTTTAGGAAGATTTTCTAAATCTAATCCCGTTATCTGAAACATTTCTCCGGCACCTTCTGCATCACTACCTGTAATCATAGGTGTATGTGCTTGGTAAAAACCATGCTCATTAAAATATTGATGCACAGCAAAAGAAAGCTTAGAACGCATTCTCATAATCGCGCCAAAGGTATTGGTGCGAACACGTAAGTGTGCTTGCTCTCGTAGCTTTTCTAGTGTATGACGTTTAGGTGATAAGATGGTAAGTTTTACCTCTTCTGGATCTGCATCTCCTTCTATTTCTATAGATTTCACTTTGATCTCTACACGCTGTCCAGCTCCTTGACTTTCTTCAAGAATTCCAGTGACCACAATAGCCGCACCCGTATTGACACGATTTAAAAGCGCGTCGTCCATATTTTCATAGTCTACGACGCATTGTATGTTTTTGATGGTAGATCCATCGTTAAGTGCAATAAATTGATTAGCTCTAAACGAGCGTACCCATCCTTTTACAGTGAACTCCTGATGTATAGCATCACTTGCTAAAAGATCAATTACAGAGATATAGGTCATGTTCATACTATTTTTAAACCCGTCATGGGTTTTGATTCCTTCAACGTTTACAGTTGAAACTTAAATGATGTTTTCTCAATCACCTTCTTATGTCCCGTTTAAGGTATGGTGGATTGAGAACCGCAAATATAAATGATGTTTTGAAATTGACAGCGTATTTTTGGAGGGCAATTTTTGGTTATACGCTTTCGCGAAAGCATATAGAAAAGAATCCTCTAGTATTCACGGGTGTTTGTGATAGATTAGTCTTTAGAATCTCCTTCGGTTTTGTCTTTTTCAGCTTGCTGATCTTCGGGTAATTCTGCGATAATTTGAAGCGCAGGTTCTTTAAGTGTTTTCTTGTTGGCAATACTGCGTTCTAGCGAAAGTAATAAAGAAGGAAGTAATAATAAATTGGCGAGCATGGCAAATAATAATGTTGCACTTACAAGACCTCCTAGTGCCACGGTTCCTCCAAAACTACTAATCATAAATACTGAAAATCCAAAGAAAAGGACAATAGAGGTATAAAACATACTCACACCCGTCTCACGTAGCGAAGCATATACCGATTTTTTAATTCTCCATTTGCTAGCGCGTAGTTCTTGTCTGTATTTAGCTAAGAAATGAATTGTATCATCTACAGAAATCCCAAAAGCAATACTAAAAACCAATATGGTGGAGGGTTTAATAGGAATGCCTATGAAACCCATCATCCCTGCTGTTATCAATAGTGGTAATATATTAGGAATCAGCGAAACTAAAATCATCTTAAAAGATCGAAACATCCAAGCCATAAATAGAGCAATAAGCAGGATGGCTAGGGATAAGCTAATAATAAGATTGTTTACCAGGTAATTGGTTCCTTTTTGGAAAACCAATGCTTTTCCAGTAAGAGTGACCTCATATCGATCTTCTGGGAATAGCGTTTTTATTTTGGTTCTTAAATTTTCTTCGGCACGCTCCATTTTGTCGGTGCCTATATCTTTCATAAAGGTAGTAATACGGGCATATTGTCCTGTGCTATCTACATAGGCACCCATAAGATTGGTTTGATCAGAAAAACTACTCGTGTAGGGCAGAATAAAATTACGCTCATTACTACTAGGGAGTTGGTAATATTTTGGAGAACCATTGTAATACGCTTGTTTTGCGTATTTGACCAAGTTTACAATAGAAACAGGTTTTGACAACTCGGGTTGTTCTTCTATCACAATGCTTAATTCTTCCATGCGTTTTAAAGTGGCAAGTTTCATTACCCCTTTTTTGCGCTTAGTATCTATTAAGATTTCTAAAGGCATAATGCCATCAAACTCCTGTTCAAAAAACTTAATGTCTTTAAAAAAGGAAGTGTTTTTTGGCATATCTTCTATGAGACTACCAGAAACACGTATCTGATTAATGCCAATCATACTAGCGGTTAGCAGGATAATACTAACTATAAAAATAGCAATACGTTGTGTTCTTACCATGCGCTCCATCCAGTCAACAAAGCCTTCAATCCAGTTTTTACCCAAATGTTTTAAATGCTTCTCCTTAGGCGGTGGCATATAACTATAGATGATAGGAATAATCAATAAAGAGAGTAAAAATATCCCTATAATATTAATACTGGCTACGACTCCAAATTCTTTAAGCAACGAACTCTCCGTTAAAATAAATGTAGCAAATCCGGATGCAGTGGTAATGTTTGTCATCAACGTGGCGTTTCCTACTTTAGTAATCACCCGTTGGAGTGCCTTTACTTTATTACCATGTGTTTTATACTCTTGTTGGTATTTATTGATTAGAAAAATACAATTAGGAATTCCTATCACAATGATGAGTGGAGGAATCAGTGCGGTAAGCACAGTAATTTCATATTTTAATAATCCCAAGAATCCAAAAGCCCACATAACTCCTACGATTACTGTAATCATAGATATAAATGTTGCTCGATAAGATCTAAAAAAGAAAAAGAATAATAATGAAGTTACAACCAATGCACCACCCACAAACCAGCCTATCTCATCAATAATGTTTTGTGAATTGAGTGTACGTATATATGGCATTCCACTGGTGCGAACTTTAAGACCAGAATCTGCTTCAAATTTTTCAATAAGTGGTTTTAGATCATTGACAATAAAATCTCTTCTTACAGGGGTATTTACGATTTCCTTATCTAGATAAATAGCAGATCGTACAGTCCCTGTTTCCTTATTGTAGATTAAATTCTCGTAAAAAGGGAGGTCATTAAAAAGTTGTTTTTTGTAATCAGATGCTTGCTTTGATGAAGTGACGCTGTCTGGAATAAATGATTTTAAATCAAATCTAGCTGGATTCTCTTGTTTGTCTAATAACTTAAGATCTTTGAGTGATATGGATAGCGTAACTTCGGAGTATTGATCAATCTTTTGTGATAAGTCGTTCCAAGCATTTAAAATATTTGGTGTAAATAGGCTATCGTTTTTAATACCGATGACAATAAGATTGCCCTCTTCTCCAAACTTATCAAGAAACTTGTTGTATTCTAAGTTAACTTCATGGTCATCTGGAAGGAGATTTGCTTCTGTGTAGGTAAATCGCATGTGTTGCCACTGAAGGCCTAAAAAAATGGTAGTAGACAAAATGAGGATAAGAATAAGAGGCCTATTACGCAGGATAACTCCTGCAATGCTCTCCCAAAATCCCGAACTTAAAAATTTTGCCATTACCTTTCTTTACAGTCGCAAAGGTATTCTTTTATTAAAGAAAATCCGAGAGGTAAGATACTTTTCTAAAGTTGTAAATTAAAAGTGAATTTAAAAGCAATATTGTCTTCAAAATTAGGCAAATGATAGGCGCCATATCTGTAGGTGAAGCTAGTTCCAAAACCAAAAAGTAGTTTGTTGATTTCAAAGCCAGTTTCTGTATAGCCTTCTTTTAAAGATCCAAATTGAATGTCTAAATGATCTTCAGGGTTGCTAATGTCTCCTATAGCAAATCGAGTGATAAAAACCATTTCAGGTTTGAAATACTTGCCAAAATTGAAAGGGGCAAGCCTATGCTTAAGTTGAGCAGTGATAAGTCTATCTGAGAAGAACTCACTAAAAAACATGGTTTCAAAACTATTAACACCAGCTACTGAAAAACGTTGAAGAATCGTTTCTTTAGTTGGTGCATTAGGATATGCTTGGAATAAGTGCGTTATAGGTAGATCTCCAAATCCAACATTTCCTTCCACTAGCAATTCTGTAGCAGATTTATTAAGCCTATCTAATCTGTAAAATACTTTAGCACCTATTTTGGTAAAATTAAAATCTCCTTCTAAACCATCTATACTTTGAGAGATTTGAGCAGTGACTTTAGGATAGCCATCGTATACTTCATTAATACCCGCTTTTGTTTTCATAAACTTACTTCCAGGACTCCATCGTACTCCTGCGGTTATTTCTGAAATATTGTAATTGCTGATCTCTTGTCCATCTTTAATATAGCGATATGGAGTAGTTTGCTCTATACGTCTATGTGCTACTTGAAATTCAGAAAGTAATTTTGGTGCAATACGATATTCAAGATTTGTCCTTGTAGTGCGATGTTTGTAAAACAAGTTAATGTTTACGAGTCGTGGTTCAAATAAGGAATATACACGTCTGTCTGTTAAATAGGAATAATTACCTACCTCTTCAAGGTCACTATTATAGGTTAGACTAAGCCAAGCATCTTTTTTGGAATTGAGCAGCACACCTCCACCAACACCGTATTTTATGTCTTTATCTTTAAATCCGTAAGCACCATATCCTTCTAAGCGAAAACGTTTTGAGAAGCTTTCGTTCGTTACGCCTCCTAAGCCTAGACGCAGTCCTTCAAAATTGTTGAATTTTACTGGGTAGGTGAGATCAAAATCAAAGAAGTTAACACTGTAATACCCAACACTAAAATTATTAATTGTCCCCAAACGGCGTTCAATATTTTCCGCACTAATGATTCTTTCTATTTCAGAAAAGCTTCGTTTGTCTTTGTTGGTTAAATCTTCTAAACGATAGTCCTGCCAGAAGCTTGGAAGTTGTTCTGTAGCATCTGGTTGTATCGTAATAGCATAGGGTTGTGTTTTTATTTCTTTCGCTTTAAGCGAAAAATTACTATTACTAGTTGTAGAAACAAGATACTTTTTGGTGATCATTTCTTCTAAATCTTCTTCTTGTATCGTGCCTATGGAAATTCGACCTCCAAAAAAGGAAAGACGCCTATCACTACTTCCTTTATCAATAAAAAGAGCCCTGTTTTTAGGGAGATACAGATTTGCTTCTTTATTGAAAATATAAGATTGGTTTAATTTAATTTTTATGTCATCATCAAGACGTACCTGTACATTTTTTAGCGCAAGTTTTTCTTTGTCTAAGATCATAACTCCAGATAATCCAGGAATTGCCTTAGGTCTTTTTGGAGTAAATGATATATGTATTTCATCATTTGAATCTGATGAGACAATAGAATAAATATAATTCCGAACCCCTCTTCGGGATAAAATACCTGCATATCGCGTATTGAAAACTACAAAGTCTTCATCATAAAAAGAGCGAGATTGTAAATTTACGGCAAGTACTTCATAGCGTGTTTTTTCAAACCCTGCTAATTGAAATCCAATGACGTCTTCAGTAAAACCCTGAGCGGAAGTATAGGAAGTGTTGCTTACTTTTTCCGATAAATAACTATGTGTGCTTGTGTTAAGGCTATCCGTTATGATTGTTTTTTCATAACTGGTATATGTATAATTAGATAGGACTGTGCGTGGATCATTTGTATCTCTTAATGAGATAGCTTTTTGTATAAGTTCTTCTGCGGTTTTGCTAGATTCAGTTTGCGCAAAAGAAGTAGCTTGTATACATAATAAAACAGCAAGTATTTTATACATAGAAAGTTTGTAGTGAATTCAAATGTATTAAAAAAGCGACCGATAGTGGTCGCTTTTTGTATATGTTTAACGATCGTCTTATGAATTAAACGGTCATAATTTCTTTTTCTTTTGCTGCAAGTGTATTATCTACATTTTTGATAAAAATATCTGTAAGATTTTGCACATCAATCTCAGCATTTTTAACAGCATCTTCAGAAACGTCTTCTAGTTTTTTAAGATCATTGTTAGCACTCTTTCTGTCATTACGAACTCCAATTCTAGCATCTTCTGCTTCTGCGCGTGCTTGTTTTACAAGTTCTTTACGTCTTTCTTCTGTAAGTGGGGGTACATTTATAATAATGCTCTCACCATTATTCATAGGGTTAAACCCTAAATTAGAATTAATAATAGCACGTTCTATGTCTGCAATGATTGATTTTTCCCAAGGCTGTATAGATATAGTACGTCCATCAGGAGTATTTACATTTGCTACCTGAGAAAGAGGTGTAGGGCTACCATAATAGTCAACCATAACACTTTGAAGCATTGCAGGGCTTGCTTTTCCAGCACGAATAGTAAGTAATCTTTTAGAAAGATGTGAAATAGCACCTTCCATAGCTTCTTTTGTGCTATCTAATATAAATTGAATATCTTCATTCATAATAAAACATATTTTAAACGCAATTTAACAAAAACTACGCCATATACTAAATTATAGGTTTACTGTGGTTCCTATTTGTTCTCCAGTCACTACTTTTAGTAGATTACCTGGGGTATTCATATCAAAAACGATAATAGGGAGTTCGTTTTCTTGACTTAAAGTAAAAGCAGTCGTATCCATTACTTTTAACCCTTTGCGGAGTACGTCGTCAAATGATATATGATCATACTTTACAGCATCACTATCTTTTTCTGGATCTGATGTATAAATACCATCTACACGAGTTCCTTTAAGGATAACATCTGCTTCTATTTCTATAGCGCGTAAAACGGCTGCAGAATCTGTTGTGAAGTATGGGTTTCCTGTACCACCTCCAAAAATAACTACACGTCCTTTCTCTAAATGGCGCATTGCTTTTCGTCTTATAAAAGGTTCTGCTACTTCATTTATTTTTATAGCGGTTTGTAGTCTTGTTGGGATATCTGCATCTTCTAGGGCATCTTGTAATGCAAGACCATTTATTACTGTGGCTAGCATTCCCATATGATCACTTTGTACGCGATCCATACCTTTGCTTGCTCCAGCAACGCCTCTAAAAATATTTCCCCCTCCTATTACAATAGCAACTTGAACTCCAGTGTCAATCACTTTTTTGATGTCTGTTGCATATTCAGATAGGCGTTTAGGGTCTATACCATATTGGCGATCACCCATTAAGGATTCGCCAGATAACTTAAGTAAAATTCTTTTGTATGTCATAGGTTGAAAAAGATTATGCAAATATAGTGCTTATACTACTTTTTTAAAGAAAATCTTTTAGACAAGATTTTAGTGATTGTGATTATGCATTTTTATGTAAACTATTATAAACTCTTACCTTTTGGGAGTGTCAAGTTTATTATATTTATAATATAAATAGATATGCTGTTGTTAGCGCATCTTATTTTTCCAAAATATTTATTAGAATCAAAAATGCATAGATCATTTACAAATATAGTATTCAAACTAAGTTGTTTGATTATTCTTTCTTTTTTTATAAACTGCGCAAGTGATGATGATGGAGGTCCTGCAGATGAAAATCCTACAGATCCTGGATCGGGAGAAGTAGCAGCTACTTATAACCTTGAGTTGACAACTAGTTTTACTGAAATAGAGAATCCTCAAGATTACCCTACTAATGCTTCTTTTGGAACGATTGTAGCCATAGTGCATGCACCAGAGATTTCAGTGTATAGACTTGGTCAAATTGCATCAGATGGAATGGCTCTATATGCAGAATCTGGTGATGTAGAAGGTCTAGCTGCTTTTATAGGTGCGTCTTTAGGACAAAATACAGATGGATTGTTTAGTATTACGACAGGAGGTACGGTTGGTGCTGAATCATCAGTAACTACTTCTGTTTCTGTAACACCTGTGCGAAGTAGAATTACATATCTAGCAAGATTAAATCCAAGTCCAGATTGGTTTTTAGGTGTAAGTGATTTTGATGTTGTAGATGGTAACACGCTAATAGATATGGCAGAATTACCATTACAGCCTATAGATGCAGGTGTTGTTTTAGGAGATACGTATGAAGCTAATGGTGGAAGTGAAAATGCTACTATCGATATTTATAATGGGGCTCCTTTTGGAAATGGGAACTCAACTGCTCAACCTATAGCGACTCTTAGTATAGAGAGGATGAATTAATTAGAGTTAGAAAAATAATAATACAAAAAAATGCGCTCCATTGGAGCGCATTTTTTATATGTATTTGATGTTCTTTTTCCTTATCCTAAAGAAACTCTTTCAAATCCTGTAACACTTATGTCTCCTTTGCTAGCTACATAATCTGCAACATTAACACTATCATCCATAATGAAACGTTGATCAAGAAGACACTGCTCGTGATCAAGAGTTGTATTATCTGAAATAAAACGCTCTAGTTTCCCAGGAACGATTTTGTCCCAGATTTTTTCTGGTTTCCCTTCAGCTTGTAATTGCGCTTTGATATCATCTTCGGCTTTTGCAAGTACCTCAGGAGTTAATTGAGACATAGAGATATATTCAGGTACATTTTTAAGTGTTTTACCTAAACGACCTAACTCGATATTATCTTTTTCAATAGCAGCAATTCTTGCTTCTGTTTCAGAAGCAACGTATGCAGGATCAAAATCTTTATAAGATAATGTAGTCGCTCCCATAGATGCTACTTGCATAGATACAGATTTAGCTACTTCAGCAGATACATCTGAACCAGCAGATAATCCTACTAATGCTCCAATTTTATTTCCGTGTACATAAGATCCTACAAAAGGAGCTTCTAGTGTTTTGAAACCTCCTATTTCTATTTTCTCTCCGATAACACCCGTTTGCTCGATTAATTTTTCGGCAACAGTCATGCCTTCAAAATCAGCAGCAAGGAACTCTTCTTTAGAATTTGTTCCTAATGCAATATCTGCCATTTGGCGAGCCATAGCTACAAAAGAATCATTTTTTGCTACGAAGTCAGTTTCGCAATTTAAAGAAACAACAACACCTCTTGTGTTATCATCATTTATTTTTGCGACAACAGCACCTTCGCTAGAGTCTCTGTCTGCTCTTTTTTCTGCAATTTTTTGTCCTTTCTTACGAAGGATAGCAATTGCTTTGTCAAAATCACCTTCTGCTTCTACTAATGCTTTTTTACAATCCATCATACCGGCTCCGGTAGATTTTCTAAGCTTGTTTACGTCTGCGGCTGTAATTTTTGCCATAATTATTTTCATTTTCATTTCCACAAAGGTGGAAATCTCATTGGTTATACATTAAAAAAAAGTCGTTTAATTTAATCCCTTTAAGAAAAAAACTAAACGACTTCTGTCTTTAATAAATTTCTTATTATTCTTCTTCTTCGCTTGCTGCTGCTTCTACTTTTGCTGGTTCAGCTTTTGCTACAGGCGGTGCTGGAGCTGCTTTTTCAGCTGGAGCTGCTTTTGCCTTTGCTTTTGGAGCAGGTTTGTCTTTACCTTCAGCTTGTGCGTCTTTTCCAGCTTTACGCTCAGCAAGACCTTCAATTACTGCGTCAGATACGTATCCTACAATCTTATCGATAGATTTTGAAGCATCATCATTAGATGGAATAAGATAATCAACCTGACGTGGGTCAGAGTTGGTATCTACCATCGCAAATATTGGAATGTTTAATTTTTGTGCTTCTTTAATCGCGATGTGCTCACGCTTAATATCTACAACAAATAATGCACCTGGAAGACGTGTCATATCTGCAATAGATCCTAAGTTTTTCTCAAGCTTCTCACGAAGACGATTCATTTGTAGTTTTTCCTTTTTAGAAAGTGTGTCAAAACGCCCATCAGCCTTCATACGGTCGATAGTTTGCATTTTCTTAACTGCTTTTCTAATAGTAACAAAGTTAGTAAGCATTCCACCAGGCCATCTTTCTGTGATGTACGGCATGTTTGCTTTTGCTGCTTTGTCTGCTACGATATCTTTTGCTTGTTTTTTGGTAGCTACAAAAAGTATTTTTCTACCTGATGCTGCGATTTTCTTAAGAGCTTCTGAAGACTCTTCAATTTTTGCAGCTGTTTTGTATAAGTTAATGATGTGAATACCATTACGCTCCATATAGATATATGGTGCCATATTTGGATCCCATCTTCTTGTGAGGTGACCAAAGTGTACACCTGCATCAAGTAATTCTTTAACTTCTATGTTGTTTGCCATTTTTGTAATAGTTTACGTTCCGTTGGACTTAAATTAGCAACACTGTATGTGACAGCGTTTAGATGCTAAACTAACCTTGATTCTGTATACGCTTTCGCGAAAGCGAACCAAGCAACGACAACATTTTTAATTTTCTTAATTCTGAGATTAATACACGATGTATTAACGCTTAGAGAACTGGAATTTCTTACGAGCTTTCTTCTGTCCGAATTTCTTACGCTCTACCATTCTTGGATCTCTTGTCAATAAACCTTCTGGTTTAAGGATGCTACGGTTTTCTGCATCTAGCTCACACATTGCTCTAGAAAGCGCAAGGCGAATTGCTTCTGCTTGACCTGTAATACCACCTCCGTATACGTTTACTTTAATGTCAAAGTTTCCATCATTTTCGGTTAATACCAATGGTTGGTTTACTTTGTACTGTAACGTAGCGGTAGGGAAGTATGTAGCCATGTCTTTTTTGTTTACGGTAATGTTTCCTTTTCCTTCAGAAACATATACACGTGCTACAGCGGTCTTACGACGACCGATTTTGTGAATTACTTCCATTACTTAATTTCGTTAAGATTAATTGTTCTAGGCTTTTGTGCCTCTTGTCCGTGCTCTGATCCAGAGTACACTTTCAAATTGCGAAATAAAGCACTACCTAATTTGTTTTTAGGTAACATCCCTTTTACTGCATTCTCAATGATGCGAGTAGGGTCTTTATCGAAGAGTTCTGTTGCTGTAAGACTACGCTGCCCACCAGGATATCCTGTGTGACGGATGTATGATTTGTCCGTCCATTTACTCCCTGTTAAGTTGATCTTTTCTGCATTGATAACAACTACGTTATCGCCACAATCAACATGAGGTGTAAAGTTGGTTTTGTACTTACCGCGTAAAAACTTAGCTACGATAGATGACATACGACCTAGCGTCTGTCCGTCAGCGTCTATCAAAACCCACTCCTTGTTTACGGTAGCTTTGTTTGCAGATACTGTTTTGTAACTTAATGTGTCCACACTAATTAATTTTAATTAAACATTCCAATTTTCCCGCGTGAAAACGGGTCTGCAAAAGTACAATTAATTATTGATTACACAAATAGCCAAGTGGCAATATTTTATGACGTTTTTAGTAGGATAAATATAGCCTATATATATAGGACAAAGTTTCTCGTATTATTTTTTCATTTTTAGATCAAAAATGAGTGCAACTTTACAACTTTATGAATCCCTTTTATCCTGAGAATAAACGTTAATATATTCATAAAAAATATGGAAGACTGTCACATCCCTTATAATTTGTAAGTCTATTAGGGCATCAACTAATCATCAATTCATGCAATCAATCAATCAACGAGCAGTTATTCTATTTTTAATTTTATCTGTTTCCGCTTTCGCGAAAGCGTACTCACAAACAGATTCTACAAAAACTACCACCGTAGTTCCAAAGCGCACCTATACTACAAATGCGTATACGGGAGAAGCACCTACGATAGATGGAATTATAAATGAAGATGCATGGAATGCGGTAGAATGGGCAGGCGATTTTGTCGAAAATGAACCTGATGAAAATACAGCACCAGCGCAAGAAACAAAATTCAAAATTACCTACGATCAGAAATATCTATATGTAGCTTGGAGAGCGTATGATACAGAACCCGATAAAATAGAACGCCGTATGGGACGTCGTGATGATTTTCCGGGCGATTGGGTAGAGATTAATATAGATAGTTATAATGATGACCGTTCTGGGTTTTCTTTTACGATTTCGGCTTCAGGAGTAAAAGGAGATGAATTTATTTCAAATAATGGAAATTTTGACGATAGCTGGAATCCTATTTGGTATGCTGCAAGTCATATAGATGAAGAAGGATGGACCGCCGAAGCTAAAATTCCTTTAAGTCAGCTTAAGTTTGGAAAGGCTGAAGAACAAGTTTGGGGCTTACAGATTAATAGGCTGTATTTTAGAAATCAAGAGCGCGATGTATGGCAACGTGTGCCTCAAGATGCAAATGGATGGGTGAGTAATTTTGGAGAATTACGGGGTCTTAAAAATATAGAGCCTCAAAAACAATTAGAAATCCAGCCTTTTGTTGTGGGCCAATATGATACATTTGAAGCGCAAGCAGGAAACCCTTTTAGAGATGGAGATGATTTTAGACTCAATGGTGGGATAGATGCAAAGATTGGAATTACTAATGATCTTACTTTAGATCTTACCGTAAATCCCGATTTTGGACAAGTAGATGCAGATCCAGGAGCGATCGCACTGGATGGGTTTGAAATTTTCTTTCAAGAGCGTAGGCCGTTTTTTGTAGAGAATGCAAATATTTTTCAACTAGGATTGAATGGGAGTCAAGACAATTTGTTTTTTTCTAGGCGTATAGGACGAAGTCCGCAAGGGTTTTCTACTGCAAATGGGAGTCGAGGGGAATTTGAAGACTTCCCTATTAACTCTACCATTCTGGGTGCTGCAAAATTTAGTGGTAAAACAAAAGATGGGTGGTCCATTGGTGCATTGCAAAGTATTACCGCCAATGAGTTTGCAGAAATAGAACTAGATGATCGACAAGAGGTGAGAGATATTTTAGAGCAAGAAGGGAATTTAGGTGAAAATCGTAAAGAACTTGTAGAACCACTAACCAGTTATAGTGTAGTGCGTGTACAGAAAGATCTTAATAATCGTAACTCTTTTGTAGGAGGTCTTGTTACCTATACAGATAGAACCTTAGATCAAAATCTGCCTTTCCTTCATGATAAAGCACTTACGGGAGGTATAGATGCACAGCATACTTGGCAGAATCGTAATTACTTTATAGATGGTAAATTTTTATTTAGTAATGTAACGGGATCTGAACAAGCTATTGAAAATACCCAGAGATCTATACGTCATTTATTTAATAGGGTAGATGCGGGACATGTAGAAGTAGATCCAACAAGAACATCACTTACAGGAACTGGAGGTCGTGTAGCGATTGGAAAAGATGGAGGTGGTAATTGGCGTTATGGAAATAGTTTTGCCTGGAGGTCACCAGAATTAGAATTAAATGATATTGGATTTTTACGTCAAGCAGATGAGATACGTCAGAGTGCTTGGTTACGCTATTTATTTTTAAAACCGACAAGCTGGTATCGTCGTGCTCAGGTTAATTTCAATCAGTTCACTACGTTTGATTTTGATGGAAATTATAATCGTATACAATATGAGATTCAAGGAAATATCAATTGGAAAAATAATTGGTTTACGGAAGCTGGATTTGGACATAAGCCCCGTATTTTTATCAATACCTTCTTGAGAGGTGGACCGCGTTGGCGTTTTTCTGATGAAAATTTTATGTTCCTTTTTGGAGGAACAGACCAGCGTAAAAAGTTTTCAGCAGTATTAGGGCATGTCTATTCTCAAGCTAGCGAAAATAACTTTCAATTTAAACGCTATGTGGTTCGTTTTAATTGGCAACCATTAGATGCGTTAAGTCTTAATCTGGAAACAGAATACGAGATGAATCCTAATAAGACACAGTATGTATCTCAGCAAGCATATGCTCCGGCACAATTTGGGACACGTTATATTACAGGAGAAATAGATCAGGAAACTTTAAGTACAACGCTACGTGTAAATTATAATATCAATCCTAATCTCACGATACAGTATTATGCACAGCCTTTTATAGCAAAAGGAACCTATACTAATTTTAATTATGCAACCAATAGTGAAGCAGAACGATTAAGTGATCGTGTGACATTGTTTACAGATAATCAAATTGATTTTCAAGATGGATCGTATGTTGTCGATGAAGATGAAGATGGAACGGCTGATTATTCTTTTAGAAATCCAGATTTTAATTTTGTGCAGTTTAGATCCAACTTAGTGATGCGTTGGGAATATATTCCAGGATCAGAATTATTTTTAGTTTGGTCACAAGGCATTGAAGGGAATAGTCCTTCTGAGGCAAGTCTTTTTGATGCGGCAGATCAGCAAATTTTAGGGCAGCAAATCAGAAATACATTCTTAGTAAAATGGACATACCGATTCGTGTTGTAATAATGTTAAAAATAATTGCTGTTAAATAAGAATTCCCGTTTTTTGCTTCTTCAAATTAACTAAACAATACAAATGAAAAACTTTTTTAAATTTTTATCGATTACTCTTTTAGCGTTTACAGTTTCATGTTCTAGCGATGATGATTCTTCAAATAGTGGAGGAGAAGAAAATCTTGTAGGTGGTTGGGATCTAGTAGCATATACATTAGATCAACCTCAAGATATCAATTTTGATGGTACTGAATCTACTGATGTACTTGCACAAGTACCTTGTTTTGATGCGTCAATAACATTTATGTCAAATGGAAACTTTAGCTCTAGTACTGATGAGATAGATTTTGATATAGATATTGTTAATGAAGAGGCAGTTATTACATGTATAGATCCTGTCTTAAATTCAGGAACATGGGAATTAAATGGTAATGATCTTACAACAGTCAGTGAAGGCGAAACAGAAACACAAACAATTAATTTTTCTGGAGATACTTTTTCTTTTAGCTTTCCAGATCCTCTTTTTGGTGAAACAACATTTGTATTCCAAAGACAATAAAAATATTTTAAATACAAAAAGAAATGCCATTTTATTAAAAATAAAATGGCATTTCTTTTTGTGAACTGTGTAGTTAATATACGCTTTAACGTTTCACTTTCCCTTTGGTCATGAACCTGCCTGCCGGCAGGCAGATCTCGCTAGCTCGATTTCGCGAAAGCGTATAAAAGATTAATGACTATCTCCTTCTTCTTTAGCTTTTAATAAGTTTTTCTGGTATCTCCCTTGTACAATATCTATCAGTACTAATACAATAATAACAAAGTAGAAGGTTGTTTTACTCATAGGTGTGATCTGATTTCCAAAGAATGATAAATGTGCCAGATGTCCTCCCTCAGATAGTAGCATAATCCCTACGATAAGAAGAATGAAAAGTCCGAGTACTTCATACATTCTGTTTTTCTGAAGGAAGTTAGATACTTTATCTGCCATGACAATCATCAGTATTCCTCCAGCGATGATAGCTACAGACATTAAAGCCATTTGTGCTTTAAATTCCATACCGCTTGTTAATGCCATGGCACTTAATATAGAATCAAAAGAGAATACGAGGTTCATGACTACAATCCAGAAAATAATTTTTCCTACAGAAGAACGTTTCTCTTCAGTCTCTTCGTGCTCTTTGATAAGCATCATATGCCAGATTTCTTTAACGGCTGTATAGATAATAAAGATTCCTCCAGCAAGTACGATGACGCTATGTACATTAAAAGAAAACTCTATAATGTTATTATCATGAAGACTTGCAAAGGGCTCTTGGAAGTATTGGATGAGTGACATCAATACAAAAAGCAGTATAATACGTAATACAATGGCCATTCCTACACCAAGTCTACGTACATAGCTCTGCTTCTCTGCAGGTGCTTTTTTGGATTCTAATGAGATGTATAAGAGGTTGTCAAATCCTAATACAACTTGTAAAAGAACGAGCATTAATAAGGTGAATAAACTGTCTAGTGTAAAAAGACCTTCCATAATAGATTTCGTTGGTTTAAATGGTTAAGATGATGTGTAAATATAAATAATTGGGTACGTATTCAGATGTATATCATTTAAAAATATGTGCGCCACTATTTCTACTAGTCTTGATATATGGTAAAAGTTACACAATTACATTGTATTCTTTCGGTCATATATGAGAAATAGAGTACTACTCTATTTTGTGTTTTACACCTCCCTCAATCCCTCCTTCCTAGGAGGAAGGTATTTATGCTTTAGTTTTTTAGTATTTCAAATGTACTTAGAGAAGAGTTTTCCCTCCTAAGAAGCAAGGCTATGGAGGTGTGATTTTTCGCGAAAGCGGTGACTTCGATACAATTTTACATCTTCACGATGTTTCGATTTAAAATCACTCAGTCACCTATATCAAGTCTATATTCTATGTTCTTAAAAGATGAATGTCCTTATATATGAGCAACGGGAAATTGTAAAACACTTCGTCGTTCACACCTCCAACTTCGTACTTCCTTAATGTGCTTCCAACCAGTTATGACCTAGCCCAACCTCTACGTCTAAAGGAACTGCCATTTTAAAGGCATTTTCCATTTCAGTTTTGATAAGGGTTTTCATAGTGTCTACTTCTTCATTAGGAACATCAAACACTAGTTCATCATGTACTTGAAGTAACATCTTTGTTTTGTAATCGCTATTTTCTAATTTCTCATAGATGTTGATCATCGCAATTTTGATGATGTCGGCAGCACTTCCTTGTATCGGAGCATTTACCGCATTACGTTCTGCAGCACCTCGTACAATTGCATTGGCAGAGTTGATATTTTTTAAATAACGACGTCTGTCTAGCACTGTTTTTACATAGCCATGATCACGTGCATAATCAACTTGCTCACTCATGTAATTCCGTAGCTTTGGATAGGTTTTGTAATACGTATCGATGAGCTCTTTGGCTTCGGCACGAGAAAGATCGGTTTGATTACTAAGTCCAAAAGCAGAAACGCCGTAAATGATACCGAAATTAACGGTCTTTGCATTACTACGTTGCTCACGAGTGACTTCGTCTAGCGGTACATTAAATACTTTGGCAGCTGTTGAGGCATGAATATCTTCGCCATTTTGAAATGCTTGAATCATCGTTTCTTCTTCACTTAAGGCTGCGATAATACGTAATTCTATCTGAGAATAATCGGCAGCGAGTAAGGTATGAGTTTCATTACGAGGAATGAATGCTTTACGCACTTCGCGACCACGTTCTGTACGAATTGGAATATTCTGCAAGTTTGGATTATTAGAACTCAAACGTCCTGTCGCAGCTACTGTTTGCATATAATCAGTATGCACACGGTGATCTATTCCTACTTGAGTAGGTAAGGCATCTACATAGGTAGATTTTAGTTTTGCGAGTCCTCTGTAATCTAATATCTTCTGAATGATTTCATGATCTTTAGCAAGGTATGAAAGCACATCTTCAGCGGTAGAATATTGTCCGGTTTTGGTCTTTTTAGGTTTGTCTACCAACTTCATTTTATCAAATAGGACTTCTCCTAATTGTTTTGGAGATCCGATATTGAATTCTTCTCCAGCTTCGGCGTAAATTTCAGAAGTGAGTCGTGTGATATCAGCTTCTAGTTCTTCTGATAATCCGTTAAGGAAATCGACATTTAGGTTAATTCCTTCTAATTCCATTGCAGCGAGAACACGTAGTAACGGAATCTCAATCTCATCAAATAGTTTGCGAGTACCTGCCTCGTCTAACTCTTTTTCAAAATGCTTTTTCAGTTGCAAGGTAATATCAGCATCTTCTACGGCATACTCTGTTTGTTGGTCTAATGGCACCTGACGCATAGAAAGCTGATTCTTTCCTTTCTTTCCGATAAGTTCTGTAATAGAAACAGGCGTATAGTTAAGATACGTTTCAGCAAGTACATCCATATTGTGCCTCATATCCGGATTGATGAGGTAATGGGCAAGCATGGTGTCAAATAATTTACCTTTGACAGTAACATCGTATTTAGCGAGTACTTTAAGGTCATATTTTAAATTCTGTCCTATTTTTTCGATGCCTTCCGCTTCAAAAAATGGCAAGAATTCTTGAATGAGCTCTTTTGTTTGTTCCTGATCTTCTGGAAATGGAATATAGAATCCTTTTCCGACTTCCCAAGAAAATGCAATCCCTACCAGTTCTGCAGTGAGTGGATCGAGTCCTGTTGTTTCGGTATCAAAGCATACAGACGGTTGTTGCATCAAGTTATTCAGGAATAGCTTTCGCGAAAGCGGACTATCAACACTTTGATAAAAATGCGTGGTGTCTTTAATTGTTTTTCGTGTAGAAGCAGCTTCCATGCTTCCTGTAATGGCATCTCCATCTCCGCCAAATAAAGAAAATTGCCCTTCGCCAGCAGCTGGTTTTGGAGCTTGTTTTTTAGTTGCTGTTGTTGTGGTAGGTGGTGGTGCTTCTCCAGAAAATATTTTTACAAACTGATCTTTCATACGTCTGAACTCTAGTTCGTCAAACTTTTTACCAACGGCAGCAGCGTCTGGTTCTGAGAGTTCATAGTCTTTTGCGTCAAAAGTAACATCACAATCGAGCATAATGGTTGCTAGTTGTTTTGAAAGTAAGCCAAGCTCAGCATTTGCCTCTACTTTTTCTTTCATCTTTCCTTTTAACTGATCTGTATTAGCAAGTAAGCCTTCCATAGATCCGTAAGCAGCGATAAATTTCTTTGCTGTTTTATCACCTACCCCTGGAAGACCAGGAATATTATCACTGGCATCTCCCATCATTCCTAAGTAGTCAATGACTTGCTCAGGGCGTTCTACTTCAAAACGTTTTTGTACTTCTGGAATCCCCCAGATTTCAATACCATTCCCCATTCGGGCTGGCTTGTACATAAAGATATTTTCAGAAACTAACTGTGCATAATCCTTATCTGGTGTAACCATATAGACTTTATAGCCTTCTTTTTCGGCTTGCTTAGATAGCGTACCTATAAGATCATCGGCTTCTACACCTTCACGTTCTACAATAGGTATATGCATAGCTTTTAAAATCTCTTTGATATGCGGTACGGCTATTTTTATAGCTTCAGGGGTTTCGTCACGGTTTGCTTTATACTCAGCAAATGCTTCAACACGAGCACTGCTTCCTCCTTTGTCAAAAGCAACAGCAAGATGGTCAGGGCGTTCTCTTCGAATTACGTCAAAAAGACTATTTGTAAATCCCATAATGGCACTTACATCCATTCCAGAACTTGTGATTCTAGGGTTTTTAATAAGGGCGTAATAACCTCTAAATATGAGCGCAAAGGCATCGAGTAAAAAAAGTCTTTTCTGAGTGTTTTCTTCAGTATTAGTCACTTGGAAGGAGTTTTTATACGCTTTCGCGAAAGCGTAATTATGCGAAATTCAAATGTAAGAAGATGACGGCAGAAATTATAGGAGTGTTGATAAGTAGTTATTCTATTTTATTCTTGAGACTCTGCAAAGCGTTTGAAATTTTCCATCCATGTAAAGGCTTGTTTCTTGAACATAGAGGGAAATAAGATCATCATGAGTTTTGGCATGACCCAACTTACTCTGGTGTATTCCCCTTCGGTTTTGTACTCTGTTTGAGTGTCATTTATGGGAATGAAAGAAGTCTTTAATGTATTGTCCATATGTATATGATGGTATACTGCTTCAAAAGAATGAGGGAGTTGGTTGTTGATAATGGTTTCTTCCAATTCCATCTTCCTTTTTCCTTGTGCTAAATAGATCTTAGAGATGGCTCCATTTTCTGCTTCCGTGCCACTTATAAGTTCTTTCTTTTGAAATCCTTCTTGCCATTCTTTTAGATTATTTGTGTCGGCAAATAATGCAGCTACCTTTTCATAAGGTTGGTCGATAATAATAGTTCCTCCAAATTTCATAAGATTTTGTTTTAAGTGTGCTATATATCCATTTGAAAATAGTGATTATTTTTTTATTGTTGAAACTCGATATTGTGAATTTAGGTTGAGGTACAAGAAACCGCTCGTGTATGATTTCGGTATCATAGTATATGTAGCATACTCGCGACCCCAATTGATTTGGAATTCGTATATGAAATATTGTTTTGTTGAGTTATGGGCATAAAGAAAGCCAAGCAAGATGTATTATGAATAGAAACCGCTCGTGTGTGATTTCG
>NZ_CANLNH010000021.1 GCF_947492535.1 uncultured Dokdonia sp.
ACAATGATATCATTGTTCAGCTTTAATTAATAAATTTAATCCGTTAATAATCTGTATCGATTAGTTAGGACTAGACATAGGAGTGTTATTTTTTATGAAAGTACCTATATAAATATCAATTAAATTTGCATTTTTGTAATGCAAAAATAAAATTACTATGCCAGCAATTTCTATGAAAGGGCAAATCATGCCTCAATCTCCTATACGTAAGTTAGTACCTTATGCAGAAGCTGCAAAAGCCCGTGGAGTACAAATACACCATCTTAATATAGGACAACCTGATATAAAAACACCTCAAGTAGCACTAGATGCTATAAAGAGTAATACTATAGACGTATTAGCATATTCACATAGTGCTGGTTTTGCTTCGTATAGAGATAAACTTGCTACGTATTATAACAAGAATGGTATAGAAGTTAGTTCGGAAGATATTATTGTAACTACGGGAGGTTCGGAAGCATTGCTTTTTGCAATGGGGAGTGTAACCGACCCTGGAGATCAGATTATTATTCCAGAACCTTTTTATGCAAATTATAATGGTTTTGCAACAGCAAGTGGAGTAGAAGTAGTGCCAGTAATTTCAAATATTGATTCTGGTTTTGCATTGCCTCCTATTGCAGATTTTGAAAAATTAATAACATCAAAAACAAAAGCGATTGTTATTTGTAACCCTGGAAATCCAACAGGATACTTATACAGTGAAGAAGAGATAAAGCAATTGGCAGTACTCGTTAAAAAACATGACTTATTTTTAATTGCAGATGAGGTATACAGAGAATTCGCATATGATGGATTAAAACATCATTCTGTCATGACACAACGCGACATCGATGCGCATACGATTATGATAGACTCTGTGTCAAAACGTTATTCTATGTGCGGTGCTCGTATAGGATGTATTGTAAGTAGAAATAAAGAGTTAATCGGTACTGCAATGAAATTTGCACAAGCACGTTTGAGTCCGCCTACATTTGCACAGTTAGCAAGTGAAGCGGCATTAGAAACGCCAACTTCATACTTTACAGATGTGATCGATGAGTATGTTTCTAGACGTAATACACTAGTTGAAGGACTTGGAACCATTCCTGGTGTAAAAGTAGCAAAGCCTAAAGGAGCCTTTTATTGTATTGCAGAATTACCTGTTGAAAACGCAGACGCTTTTGCGCAATGGTTACTAGAGTCTTTCCAATTTAATGGCAAGACAATTATGGTAGCCCCAGCAGCAGGGTTCTATTCTAGTGATGGCGTAGGTCTTAATCAAGTGCGTATTGCATATGTACTAGAAGAAAACTTATTAAAAGAAGCGGTAGAAATTTTACGCGAAGCTTTGCAACAGTACAAACCCTAATCTATGAGTGAGCAAAAGAAGGTTTCTCTAAAAGAATACAATACGTTTGGCATAGATGTACAGGCAGTAGCTATTTCATCTGTGACATCAGTAGCCGATTTACAACGTATTATTCAAGAAAAAGACCCTTCTGAATTGTTTGTTATTGGAGGCGGAAGCAATATGCTTTTAACAAAGGATATTGATAAACATGTTGTGCATATCCATATGAAAGGATATACTGTTGTTGATTTGCCTTGCGGCGAAAATGAAATCTTACTCAATGTCGCTGGCGGTGAAAACTGGCATGACTTCGTATTGTATTGCATTGATAAAGGATATGGGGGTGTTGAAAACTTATCACTTATTCCTGGGAATGTGGGCACGGCACCTATTCAAAATATAGGCGCATATGGTGTCGAACTCAAAGATGTGTTTTATGAATGTGAAGCGGTGTCGAGAGCAAATGGAGAAATAAAGACCTTTTCACTTGAAGATTGTGCCTTTGGATATAGAGATTCTGTATTTAAAACCCTATTAAAAGATCAATATGTTATTACTTCAGTAACCTTTAGACTTACCACAAAAGAACATAAAGTCAAAACAGCATATGGAGCGATTGCAGATACATTGAAAGCACAAGGAATTGTAGCGCCTACTATAAAAGATGTATCTGACGCAGTAATTAAAATACGTCAGGCTAAACTTCCAGATCCTAAAAAAATAGGCAATAGTGGAAGTTTCTTTAAAAATCCCGTTATATCGCAAGCAACCTTTTCAGCGTTGCGTAAACAATATCCAGAGATTCCTTATTATCCAGTTGGTTCAAATCAAATTAAAGTGCCAGCGGGATGGCTTATAGAGCAAGCAGGGTTTAAAGGAAAACGTTTTGGTGATGCTGGTGTGCACGATAAACAAGCATTAGTATTGGTAAATCATGGAAATGCTTCAGGAAGTGAAATTTGGAATCTTGCACTAAAAGTTCAAGATGCAGTAAAAGAAAAATTCGGACTTACCATCACTCCAGAAGTGAATGTTTTTTAGGAAACGATACATACATCATAAAAACAAGAATAGCTCTATCAGTAAAATCTAATAGAGCTATTTTCATATAAAGAGTACTTACCTAACTATTTATTTAGGCAGCACGACGCTGTCTATTACATGGATAACTCCATTAGAAGCTTTTAAATCTGTTCCTGAAATAATGGATGTATTTCCATTAGCATCTACTAAGACGACGTTGTCTCCTTTTAAAGAAGCGGTAAGTGTCCCTCCATTAACGGTTTTGATGGTAAATTTACCACCTCCTTTTTTAATGGCTGCAACGACATCGGCAGCTTTAAAATTGCCAGCTACTACATGATAGGTAAGAATAGATGCCAATTTACTTTTTGACTCCGGCTTTAAAAGGGATTCTAATGTTCCTTTTGGAAGCGCATCAAAAGCTGCGTTTGTAGGAGCAAATACGGTAAAAGGACCTTTGCCTTTAAGCGTGTTTACAAGGTCTGCGGCTTTTATTGCAGCAACTAGCGTAGTATGATCTTTAGAAGATAAAGCAACATCTACGATGTCAGATTGTGCAATAGATACTGTTGAAAAACAGAATGTTAACATGGTGAAGATTAAAACGATCTTTTTCATAATAAATTTTGAATTGTTGAGTTAATAATTAAAAAGTTGTTTTCATTTGTAATAGATACGCCGTAACTTTAAGCAATGGATTTCTATGCATTCACAAACTTTTGTTAAATCAAAACCAACCATTTTTTGAAACCATTTATAGAACAACATATTATTGAGCTTCTCAAAGCTCAAGATGAACGTGCTATAGGATTACTATATGATCACTATGCAGATGCATTATTCGGCGTTGCTATAAAAGTGACAAAAGATGAGATGTTAGCACAAGATGTATTACAAGAATCTTTTGTGAAGATTTGGAAAAATGCACATAAATATGATGCCAGTAAGGCGCGTCTTTTTACATGGCTTTTTCGCGTAGTTCAAAATACAGCCATAGATGCTGTAAGAAGTAGACAAAGAAAGACAACAAAAGAAATCCAAATAGAAGAATCTAACGTATATAGTATACCAAGCACAACGTTTGCAATAGAACATCTTGACATCGCATCGCATGCTGGAGGTCTTGAAGATAAATATAGAGTCGTAATAGACGCACTATTTTTTCAAGGCATGACGCAGCAAGAAGCTAGTGACGAGTTAAATATCCCACTAGGAACTGTAAAATCAAGATTAAAAATAGGTTTAAGAGAATTACGCAAGCTTTTTGGTATAGTGATTGTATTTTTGACGATATGAATGAGAGAGTAAAGATATTTTTAGATGGTGATTTGCTGGAGCGCTACTTAATGGACGCCACTTCCCCTATGGAGTCTAAAGAGGTAGAGCATTATATAGAGAAATATCCAGAGGTAAAGAAAACCTATATAGAATTGCAAGAGAATCTAGAGGAGTATGCTACATCGTATGCAGTACCCGCACCTCTAGAACTCAAAGAAAGCATTTTAAAGCAAATCCAATCAAAACCTAAGCCTAAAGCATCAACCCCGATACTTGCAATTACAGCATGTGCCGCGACGATTCTTTTTGGGATTATGACGTTTATGATTTGGAGACAAAACCAAGAATTACTAAACGATAGAAGGTTAACTACAGAACTTATAGAAGACCTAAATGAAGATATTGTTTCTAATAGAGAGACTCTTCAATCTGTAGAAGAACAGTTTATGATTCTTAATAATTCGTCTACAGAAAAATACGTGTTACGAGGAAACACGAAGGCTAGAAAACTAGAAACCGTTGCCTATGTAAATATGCTTGAGAAGAAATCATATGTACACGTAGTAGCACTACCTGAATTACCTGACGACCAAGTATATCAAATGTGGGCAGGCGTAGATGGACATATGGTGCCCTTGGATATTCTTAAGATTACCAAAGAAAACTTAGTGGAAATTCCATATGAAGAACGTATGGCGAGTCTTAATATTACCATAGAGCCAAAAGGTGGTAGTCAAGAAGCGACTGTAGACAATTTAGTGGCTAATATCTCCTTCTAATTTTATGTTTTTTTAAAGGATTCGTCTTTTAGAATCTTTGTATATTTGCATAAAATATATCCTATGAAATTACTACTTCTTACATTAGGACTTTTAAGCCTTGCCGTTGCAGGAATTGCAATAAAAATTTGGGCAAAAAAAGACGGTAAATTTGCTGGAACTTGTGCAAGCCAAAGCCCTTTCCTGAATAAAGAAGGGGAAGCATGTGGGATGTGTGGTAAATTACCTTCAGAAATGGGTGATTGCAAGAATGATCAGTAATCGCTGACGCTATTGGAAGTACTATTCACGTATTTATTTTATGTTTTTATAGGAGCAGTAGCTATTAATGTATGCTACTATATATTCTTTTATGGCTTTGCTTTCGCGAAAGCAAAAAAAAACAAACCCTCATACCTTCCTCCTGTATCTGTTATTGTATGCTCAAAAAATGAAGCCGAAAATTTACGCAAGAATATACCTCATTGGTTAGCACAGAAATACTCCAATTTCGAACTTGTCTTAATTAATGATGCTTCAAGAGACGAAACAAAAGATGTGATCGAAGAATTTGCAGCACAACACCCTAATATTGTACAAGTGCATGTAGAAAATAATGAAGCCTTTTGGGGAAGTAAAAAATATGCACTTACCTTAGGTATTAAGAAGGCAAGCTATGAGCATTTGCTTTTTACAGATGCCGATTGTTATCCAACATCAGAGTATTGGATACAGGAAATGGCAAATCACTTCACAGGAAAGAAAGAATTGATTTTAGGATATGGTGCCTATGAAAAGATAAAAGGATCTTGGCTTAATACATTAATTCGTTATGAAACGGTACTTACGGCTATGCAATATTATAGTTATGCTATTGCTGGCAGACCGTATATGGGAGTAGGTCGTAATCTCGCATACACAACGCATCTATTTTATGAGCAACGTGGGTTTATCGATCACATGAAGGTGCAAAGTGGTGATGACGATCTGTTTGTAAATCAAGCTGGAACAAAAGAAAATACAGCTATCAACTTTCATCCCGATAGTGTTACTGTATCTACTCCTAAGAAAACTTTTTCAGAATGGTATATCCAAAAACGCAGGCATGTGAGTACAGCATCCCACTATCGTTTTAGAGATAAATTCTTTTTAGGATTGTTTTATATAAGTCAGTTGTTATTTTTTGTAATGGCTATATTGATGCTGAGTATACAGTATAAATGGGAATGGGTTCTTGGAGCTATCGGATTACGATATCTTTTTTCATGGATTGCCATTGGAGTGAGTGCTCATAAGCTTAAAGAAAAAGATGTCGCATTTTTATATCCGATTAACGAACTATTTTTATTATTTTTCCAATTGAGTATCTTTATCACAAACTTGATCTCAAAACCGAATCGTTGGAAATAAAACCCAGTACAATTCTTTCTGAAATAGAAAAAGCAAAAGAAGGCAAACAAAGTGCTTATAATTTTTTGTTGAATACCTTCTGGAATGAAGTTTATAAATTTCAGTTAAAGCGTACGAATGATGAGTATGAAGCAGAAGAGATCACCATTCAGACATTTTCAAAAGCCTTTGATAAAATAGCCACCTATAAAAAACAATATAAGTTTAATACATGGCTTATTACAATTTCTAAGAATATTCATATAGATCTCTTAAGAAAACGAGAGTCTTCGATTCGATCTCAAATTACAAGAAAAGAAGACGGAGTCTATAAAATACCTGATGAGAATCCTACTCCAGAAGATGCATTGATTAAAGAACAAAATCTGACACAGCTCTTACGTTATATAAAGATGTTAAAGCCTCATTATCAGGAAATGATCAATTTGCGATATTTTCAGGAGATGAGTTATAAAGAGATGGAAGAAACGCTTGGGGAGTCTATGAATAATGTAAAAGTAAAACTACTTAGAGCAAGGAGGCTTCTTGCAGATATTATTCAAAAAGCAGAAGGATGAGTGGTATTTCTCTAAAAAAATTAGGTCCAGGACTTCTTTTTGCAGGAGCCGCTATAGGAGTTTCTCACTTAGTGCAAAGTACAAAAGCTGGGGGTTACTATGGCTTTGGTTTATTATGGGCATTAGTACTTATTAATATTATAAAATATCCTTCATTTCAGTTTGGGCCTAGATATGCAGCAGCTACTGGGAATAGTTTATTACATGGGTATTTTAAGTTAGGGAAAGGAGTTCTTATTACCTATTTCATTTTGTCGTTACTTACCATGTTTACAATACAGACTGCAGTAACTATAGTAACTGCGGGATTAGCTGTACAACTTTTCGGACTGGATTGGGATATTGCTGTTTGGAGTGTGATGATTACCCTATTTTGTGCAGCAATTTTAGCATTAGGACGTTATAAGCTTTTAGATAATCTGATGAAAGTAATTATCTTAGTCTTAACGGTGAGTACATTGTTTGCTGTCTTATTTGCTTTTCGCGAAAGCATAGCCACAGAGGGCATGGGTTCTTCTGATGGTTTGATACAATTACTACCAACGGATGCTGCGGGAATTGCTTTTTTAATAGCCTTTATGGGATGGATGCCCGCCCCTTTAGATATTTCGATTTTCCATTCTTTATGGACTGTAGAAAAAGGAAAAACTCAAAAAAATGATGTAAAAACATCGCTTTTTGACTTTAATGTTGGCTACCTAGGAACTGTAGTCTTAGGAATATGTTTTGTAACGCTCGGTGCATTAGTAATGTTTGGAAGTGGTGATACATTTTCTGATAAAGGAGGTGTTTTTGCAGGACAACTTATTAGTGTGTATACGACAAGTTTAGGAGATTGGGCAACGATTCTTATAGGTGTTGCTGCTTTTACAACAATGTTTAGTACCACCTTAACTACGCTAGATGCATCTCCTAGAGCGATGTCTACTGCTACTAACCTTTTAGGGGTAAAACGTATTTTTAAAAGCTATCTATTTTGGTTGATTTTACTGATTATAGGTACCTGTATTATTCTTTTCTTTTTCGTGAGTGAAATGGGACTATTGATCAAAGTGGCAACGATATTATCCTTTTTGACAGCGCCATTCTATGCGATTTGTAATTATTTAGTTTTTAAAGATGCAGATGTTCCTGAAAAAGCGAGGTTGGGTCTTCCTATGAAGGTTTATAGTATTGTGAGTATTCTGCTTTTAATCGCTTTTAGTGGATGGTATGTGAGTACGTTGTTCTAGATGAATACATCAATTAAAAATCTTAAGACAAAACTATTATTAGTTTTTTTTCCTACTGTATGTGTTACGTTACTTACAGTAGTTAGCTATCATCTTTTAAGATGGATTGTAGATTATAAATTTTCGTTGATCTCTTTAGAAGAAAATCTTTGGAATATAATATTTCCTATGATTTTTTCAGGGTTGTTTGTTTATGGTTTCTTAAAACGACGCATTCGTATACTTCGTATAGAGGCAAATAACAAGAGTATTAGAGATGTGTTTTATATGATTGCATCTATTGTAGCTATTTTTCTTATTGTTAGTACTAGTAAGTATGTTGAGATACTGAGTTTTGATACGATATCGATTCAAAATGCTAGTGATGTTATTAATCATAAAAATGAACGTTTTTTTCATATAGAAACGGTTGCTATAAACACATCAAAAGAGTATCCTTTTATCGTTTCTAGAATTGAAGGAAAAAATAACAACCAGCTTAGCTATACATTTTACAACGCATACTCTTTTGAAAACACAAACCAAACTATTTGGTATGCTGACACCCATAAACAGACCATTTCAAACAGACTTTCTGATTATGAGAAAAGAAAGAAAAAAAAGGAGTTCTTAGCAAGAGCATCAGCTATTTTTAAAACTAATTATAAAAATAAGTCGAAGATATATAAGAAGTTAGTTACTTCAGATTTTAAAGAGGGTGTTATTGCAGGAATAGAGAGGAATAGTTATGAGTTACCTATCGATGATCTGATTATAATAACCCCATCAACCTCAAGAGAAGATAGGCTAGAAGAAATAAATTTAAAACTTCCAGTAAAGATGTTTTTAATAGGAATGTTTATACTGTTAATCATGATTTTATTTAGCAAGGTAGATCCTGAAGAATTAAAAGTATTTAAGCAACCACGAAAATATTTTGAAGATACAAGGGCTGGTATAACATCTTTTAAAGAAAACTTTTCTTTGATGCCAGTTGCTATAGTTATAGTAATTATTAATGTAATAGTCTTTTGTGTTGGTGTATATAAAGGTGTTGATTTTATGCATCCTTCTGGAGAAGAACTCTATCATTTTGGGGCAGCAACTCGTGATTCGTTATTTAATGGTAAATATTGGCAAATTATAACCTCCTTTTTTGTGCACAGTGGTGTAGGGCATTTGACGTATAATATGATTACACTCTTTATTTGTGCAGCATTCGTGGAAAAAAAGATGGGATCAATTTTGTTTTTAGTGCTTTATATATTAGCCGGTATTGTAAGTGTTATTTTATCCGTATGTTTAACAGATGGCCCTATTTTATTAATAGGCGCTTCGGGAGCAATATTTGGTGTCATGGGATTGATGTTGGCATTCAATATATTTCGATTATATGGAAGAGGAGAACGCTCTATGATATGGATGACTTTAGGGCTATTTGGGGGAATTAGTCTTTTAGCAGGCTTTGCAACACCTAATGTAGGAAACATAGCACATATAAGTGGTTTGCTTTTTGGGTTTGTATTTGGTGCTGGCTATTTTATAAGTCGGAAATTATCAATTTTAAAAACTAAATAGGCTCAACTTTAATAGTAGAATATTTCTTTATCTATAAAAAGCATATGATTGATAGTGTCTAATAAATCGTGTAATTAGAAAAAAATGAGACTATCTAAAAAAATAAGATAGCCTCAATTTTATGGAAAAGTACCAGAAACTATTCTCAAATACGCAATTTTTTTTTGCGTTTATTTATTTCTGATATACCTATCATACGGTATTAAAATATAACACACCTTCCATTTTCATTACCAGGAGTTGCTCCAAAGTAGCAACGATCTGTCCCTGCCGCAAGACAATCAAAGATATTAGAACATGGTATATTCGTTATAATGAAGTTGTATCCTCCGTTAATAGAAGTTTGTTCGTTTTTACTCAATTCTTGAGCCCCGTTTAGTTTTAAAATGTTTTTTAGCATAATTAAAATATATTAGATAATAAAGTACCTACTCTAGTAAAAGGTTTTCGGTTTCCCCTTCGTAAAAACTGGTTGTTAACAATACCTAGATTTTGATACTAAAGTAGTTTAGATAGAAGGGGTAGAAAAGTAATGTATCCGTATTTTAAACAAAATACCGTGTCAAAAAGTACTGTAAATCAGTGCTTTTTAAATAGTTTGATGCTTTTAAATATTGAATAATTATAATTATTAAAGGAACTTGTCAAATTAATCCAAACTCCCTTTAACGAGATTTTATTAAAACAGCTATAGCACAACGTATTTATAAAAACTATCTTTGCGCCCTATGCAATTTGACCTTCTAACAACAGATCCTGCTAGTAAAGCTAGAGCAGGGAAGCTTACAACAGATCATGGAGTGATTGAAACTCCTATTTTTATGCCTGTAGGAACGGTGGCTTCTGTAAAAGGAGTACATCAACGTGAGTTAAGAGAAGATATTAATCCAGATATTATTTTAGGGAATACCTATCATTTATACTTACGTCCTGGGACAGGAACATTACAGAAAGCAGGAGGCTTGCATAAATTCATGAACTGGGATCGACCTATTCTTACCGATAGTGGTGGTTTTCAAGTATACTCCTTATCGAATCGTAGAAAGATTAAAGAAGAAGGCGTGCGCTTTAAATCGCATGTAGATGGGTCCATGCATTTATTTACACCAGAAAATGTTATGGAGATTCAGCGTCAGATAGGTGCCGATATTATCATGGCTTTTGATGAATGTACACCCTATCCATGTGATTATAGATACGCAAAGCGTTCTATGCATATGACGCATCGTTGGTTAGATAGATGTATTACACATTTTGAAAAAACACCAGCGCTGTATGGATATGAACAAGCATTGTTTCCTATTATACAGGGAAGTACATATAAAGATTTAAGAACACAATCTGCCGAATATATTGCAAATTCAAATGCCTTTGGAAATGCCATTGGAGGACTCTCAGTAGGGGAACCTGCAGAAGAGATGTATGCAATGACAGAAGTCGTAACTGCTGTGCTACCCGAAGAAAAACCAAGATATTTAATGGGTGTAGGAACCCCTATTAATATTTTAGAAAATATTGCATTAGGTATTGATATGTTTGATTGTGTGATGCCTACACGTAATGCCCGTAACGGAATGTTATTTACAGCACATGGAACTATTAATATCAAAAACCTAAAATGGGCAGAAGATTTTTCTCCTATAGATGAAATGGGAATTACGTGGGTAGATACCGAATATAGCAAAGCCTATCTACGTCATTTATTTAAATGTCACGAATTATTAGGTATGCAAATAGCAACCATTCATAACTTAGGATTCTATCTCTGGTTAGTAAGAGAAGCGAGAAAACAAATTCTTGCAGGCACATTTAGTACTTGGAAGGATATGATGGTAAAACAAATGGATAAACGATTATAAGTACATGAAACTTCTGGATTGGTATATCGTAAAACGCTACATCGGGACTTTTGTCACGATGCTTTTGCTGTTTATACCTATTGGAATTACCGTAAATCTTGCAGAAAAAATTGATAAGATTTTAGCTAATGAAGTTCCTTTTGTAGAAGTTGCTATTTATTATTTGAACTTTACGGTATATTTTGCTAATCTATTGTTTCCATTATTTCTTTTCCTTTCGGTGATTTGGTTTACATCCAAACTAGCAAACAATACTGAAGTTATTGCCTTTTTAAGTAGTGGAGTTTCCTTTTGGCGTTTTTTACGTCCGTATATGATAGGAGCAACATTGGTGTGTTTTGGAGCTTTTGTGTTAGGCGCTTATCTAGCACCAAAAGCAAATAAAGGGTACAATGAATTTATCTATGAGTACCTTAAAAGTCAACGGAAAAAAGACAAGGCACAACAAACAAAAGATGTCTATCGTCAAATAGCCGAAAATGACTATATCTATGTGAGTTCGTTTAGTACCAAAACAAAAACAGGTCGTGATTTTACATGGGAGCATTTTGAAGACAATATAATGACTTACAAAATCTCTGCGGGTAGAATAAAATTTAACCCTAAAGATACTACGTATACACTTTTGACTTACAAAAAACGTACGGTGGGAGTAGATGGTGATATTTTAGAGAGTAGAGCAAAAGTAGATACCACCTTTGCTTTTGATATAGATGATTTGACCCCAGTAGAGTATATTGCAGAAACATTGCCTACACCAGAGTTAAGAGAGTTTATAAAAAAAGAAGAATTAAGAGGGTCATCCTATATAAGCCGTTATAAAGTAACTCTTCAAAAGCGATATAGTCTACCTGTAGCGGCATACATCCTTACGATTATTGCCGTAGCAGTATCGGCAATGAAACGTAGAGGAGGAATGGGAGCCAACTTAGCTTTTGGAATTTTATTGGCGTTCGTTTTTATTTTCTTTGATAAAGTATTTGGGACATTGGCAGAACAATCCGATTTTCCACCATTAATTGCAGTATGGTTTCCTAATGTCTTGTTTGCTATTTTAGCTGTATATCTATTGCGCAATGCAAAACGCTAAACTACGTAGCTATCTTCATTTTCATCTCATTGTTTTTATATGGGGGTTTACCGCTGTATTAGGATCTCTTATTAGTATAGATTCTGTACCATTAGTATGGTTTAGAATGGGAATGGCATCTATCTTTATATTCATATATATTAAATGGAAAAAAATAGATATTACGCTTTCGCGAAAAGCGTTCCTCTCATTTGCAATTGCGGGAGTTATCATCGCCGTGCACTGGCTCACGTTTTTTGGCGCGATCAAAGTATCTAATGTTTCTATTACATTGGCGATGATGAGTACAGGGGCTTTTTTTACAGCCTTATTAGAACCTATTTTTTATAAACGAAAACTCATCTGGTATGAGCTTCTATTTGGCGCCATTGTGATTGGTGCGTTGTATTTTATTTTTGAAGTACAACCCGAATATAGGCTAGGTATTGGGCTTGCCTTACTTTCGGCATTGCTTTCGGCGATATTTACATTAGTGAATGGTAAATTTGTGCATGACCATAATCCTACCAAGATTTCGTTTTATGAGCTGGTAGTAGGTACCCTTTTTATTACGGCGTATTTAGCTTTCGCGAAAGCGGACTCCTTCTTTTCAATAGACTTTTTTACACTCCCATATACAGATTGGATCTATCTCTTGATACTCGCGTCTATTTGTACAGCCTATGCATTTATTGCCTCTGTAAAGGTGATGAAACATCTCAGCCCTTATACCATTATGCTTACCATAAATTTAGAACCCGTTTATGGAATTTTATTAGCATTTATGTTATTAGGTGATAAAGAACAAATGAGTACAGAATTCTATTATGGAGCCATTGTAATCTTATCTGTAGTGATTGCAAATGGGATTCTGAAAAATAGAAAGCTTTTACGTTCAAAAAAAGAGTAAGGAGTCAAATAGAAACTATTATATTTGTAAGATAAACCTAACAACTCATTACGAGCAATCGTAATAGGTAACAAACTGAAAATGGAATATTTAGATTTCGAATTACCCATTAAGGAGCTAGAAGAACAACTAGATAAATGTGTTATTATAGGTGCTGAAAGTGATGTAGATGTAAGCCAGACCTGTAAGCAAATTGAAAAAAAGCTCGCTCAAACCAAAAAAGACATTTATAAAAATTTGACAGCATGGCAACGTGTTCAATTGTCAAGACATCCTAACCGTCCCTATACGCTTGATTATATCAATGCGATTTGTGGAGATACGTTTCTGGAACTTCACGGTGATCGTAATGTAAAAGATGATAAAGCAATGATTGGAGGTCTTGGAAAGATTGGAGATCAGAGCTATATGTTTATTGGGCAACAAAAAGGATACAATACCAAAACACGTCAATATCGTAATTTTGGAATGGCAAATCCAGAAGGATACCGTAAAGCACTTCGACTTATGAAAAGTGCCGAGAAATTTAATGTGCCTGTTGTGACCATTATAGATACACCAGGAGCATACCCGGGATTGGAAGCAGAAGAACGCGGCCAAGGCGAAGCGATCGCACGTAATATCTTAGAGATGACACGTCTTAAAGTGCCAATCATGGTTTTGATAATTGGAGAAGGAGCCAGTGGAGGAGCTTTAGGAATAGGTGTAGGTAATAAAGTAATGATGCTTGAAAATGCATGGTACTCTGTAATCTCTCCAGAAAACTGCTCTTCTATTTTATGGAGAAGTTGGGAACAAAAAGAAATTGCTGCCGAAGCCTTAAAGCTAACAGCAAAAGACAGCTTAAAATTGAAAGTAATTGACTCCATTATTAAAGAACCACTTGGTGGTGCTCATGCTAATAGAGAAGAAACTTTTAAAACCGTAAGAGAAACGATCGAGTCATCTTTTAATGATTTGAAAAACTTATCACCAGAAGAATTGGTGAATGATAGAATGAAAAAATATTCGGAAATGGGAGTCTTTAAAGGCTAGTCCCTAATTTTTCACTTACTACCAAATCCGAAGCTATTTGAGTTTCGGATTTTTTTATGACTATTAACAATAAATAAGAGTTATTAACAGTTGAATTGTTAATGAGGTGTGGAGATTCATCACAAGAGAAGCGTCCTAACCCCTTAACAATTTGTTTACATTCGTAGCCATGGAAAAAATCAAGCCCACTCCAGCATATAATGTATCTTCAGGACAAGTAATTTCTTTGGAAAAAGGAAAAATACCTCCACAAGCAGTTGATTTAGAGACTGTTGTGATAGGGGCTTTAATGATTGATAAAAAAGGAGTCGATGAGGTGATCGATATTCTTTCACCAGATGTTTTCTATAAAGACCAACACAAACACATCTTTGAAGCCATTAGAATTCTCTTTGAAGAAGGTCAGCCCGTTGACTTATTAACGGTTTCTGAGCAATTAAAGAAAATGGCAAAATTGGATATCGTAGGAGGAGATTATTACTTGATTCAATTGACGCAAAAAGTAGCCTCTTCTGCTCATATTGAGTACCATGCGCGTATTATATTGCAGAAGTATATCCAGCGTTCGCTTATTAAAATTTCAAATGAAATTATTGAAGAAGCCTATGATGATACTACGGATGTTTTTGACTTATTAGATACGGCAGAAAGTAAACTATACGAAGTAACACAAGGGAACGTAAAACGTAGTAGTGAGTCTGCGCAAAACTTAGTAATTCAAGCGAAGAAGAAGATTGAAGAAATGTCTAATAAAGAAGGGATGTCAGGAATTCCTACTGGATTTACGAAAGTAGATGAACTGACTTCTGGATGGCAACCGAGTGATTTGATTATTGTAGCAGCACGTCCAGGTATGGGTAAAACGGCTATGACGCTTACGATGGCTCGTAATATGGCAGTAGATCAAAACATACCCGTAGCCTTCTTCTCACTGGAGATGTCTTCGGTACAGTTGATTACCCGTCTTATTTCTTCAGAAACAGGACTGTCTTCAGAAAAATTACGTACAGGTAAACTAGAAAAACACGAGTGGGAGCAATTAAATGTAAAAGTAAAGAGCTTAGAAAAAGCACCTTTGTTTATAGATGACACGCCATCGCTTTCTATCTTTGATTTAAGAGCAAAGGCAAGACGTCTCGCTTCTCAATTTGGCATTAAGATCATCATGATTGACTACTTGCAGTTAATGACAGGTGGATCTGCACAAAAAGGAGGCGGAAACCGTGAACAGGAAATCTCGATGATTTCGCGTAACCTGAAAGCACTCGCAAAAGAACTTTCTATTCCTGTAATTGCACTATCACAGTTATCACGTGCGGTAGAGACCCGTGGTGGTAGTAAGCGTCCGCTACTTTCCGACCTTCGTGAATCTGGAGCGATTGAGCAAGATGCCGATATTGTATCTTTCATCTACCGTCCAGAATATTATAAGATAGAAGAGTGGGATGATGAAGAACGCAGTCCAACCGAAGGACAAGGAGAATTTATCGTAGCAAAACACCGTAATGGTGGGTTGGATAATATTCGATTAAAATTTATTGGTCACTTAGGTAAGTTTGATAACCTTGATGATTTCAGTACTCCGTATGAATTTGCAAGTAGTATGAATGCTGCAGCCAATGACGACACCTTCAAGCCAGATAGCCTTCCTTCACCAGACCAAGCTTTTGGTAGTGAAGAAGATGATGGGGTTCCTTTTTAATACAGTTATAAGTTAATTGTTAATCGTTTATATAATTTTATATGAGAACTGCAGAAAGAAAACCGGAGTTGAAATATATAAGTGGTAAAATAACTTATAGGCTGTTGAGGGATATCATACTTGATGAAAGGTTGACAAATGAGGATACTATAATATTAAACCCTTCATGTTTTGATGATGTGATTTTAGAATATAGAGATACTTATGGGGAAAGTATGACATTTCCGCATTTGCTTTTAGGAGTTTTAATCAGAGAAAAAGATGATGAGCGTATTCCAATAAGAAGAATCGGAATTTTAAGAAATGATGATATTTCAGACAGAAACATAGAAATTAATACATTTAATTACTATGATGGAGAAATTGTATATCGATGTGGATGGTGTGGTAGTATTGTAGATAAGAACGGGATAGTACTTAATGGTTATGATAGAGAAAGGTCAATAAATTATATTCAGAATTATAAAAACTCAATAGTTCATAATGTTCCTGGGAATTGTTGTCCTAATGGACATGATTAAAATATTTTACTTCTAAAGGTTTCTCAATTTTAATTACTAAAGTAATATAAAAATAGAGTACTACTCTAATTTAGAGTGTTACTCTATTTTCTATTGATATAAGAACTACAATTCTTCACACCTCCCTCGATCCCTCCTTTTTAGGAGGGAAGTCATTCCTCTAGAAGTAAGAGTATGAGTTTCCCCTCTAGAGATTGGAGTAAGAGATATTTAAAGCAGAATTAGGAGTACTCTATCTTACGACCTCTCATTAGTAATTAGAATACATACAAAAAGAGCTCCTTCCCTCGGCGAGGGAAGGTGGCTGTGTCGAGGAAACGAGACATAGACGGAAGGGAGCGTTATTTCGTATACTTTCATAACTCCTTCCTATGAGGAAAGCTAATTTGTCTTGACTCCTGATTCTTAATTCTTGAAGCGTAGCGATCCTGCCTACCGTCAGGCAGGCCTGATTCTTTCTCACATCTCCTTCAAAAACTACTCACTACAACTATATATTGTTAACTACATACTAATCTCTTAACATGGCATCACTTTTGTCATAAGAAAACCGTATTTTTAAACGTTACATACCATACAACTATGTCGTATGTAGTATTGCTTATGAAATGAGTTTACATCAATGAAAAGAATAATTGCATTATTTCTATTGGTACTATCGTGCCATTTCGCGCAAGCGTCCTATATCTTAATTCCTATGGATGTAGAGGGGCAGCGAGAACACTTAAAAGCCTACGGAATTACCTATTGGACATTAGATCAACAGATCAAAGTAAAATGGTTATTGAATTATAGAGGCGGTTCCTTTTTAGTACCCGATACAGAAGACATCCGAAGAGAATGTACCATACGTGGGGTTTCTTATGAAGTCCTATCTGATGGGAAAACAGAAGAACTATTGACCATGATCAGCAGTCCGTCGCAAAATATGGAGGCGGTGGTGTTAGAAAAAGCACCTAAAATTGCCGTATATACTCCGGATAGTAAAGTACCATGGGACGATGCGGTAACGATGGTATTAACCTATGCTGAGATTCCCTATGAAACCATTTATGATGAGCAAGTATTAAGCGATCAGTTAATACTCTATGATTGGTTACACTTACATCACGAAGACTTTACAGGGCAGTATGGAAAATTTTATGGAGCCTACCGAGCAGCACCTTGGTATATCGAAGAAAAGAAAGCCGCTGAGGACTTAGCTACAAAACTAGGCTATACTAAGGTATCTGAAGAAAAAAGAGATGTCTCCTTAAAAATACGCGACTATGTAGTAGGAGGCGGATTTATGTTTGCCATGTGTAGTGCCACCGATAGCTTTGATATTGCCTTAGCTGCCGAAGGTGTAGATATTTGCGAACCTATGTTTGATGGAGATGCATCAGATGCTAATTATCAATCTAAAATTGACTTTAGTAAAACCTTCGCATTTAAAAACTTTACACTTGAACGTTCACCTACTATATATGAATTTTCAACCATAGATATGACACGTAAACGTCGTATTCCTTTTGAAACAGATTATTTTACATTAAAAGATTACAGTGCTAAGTGGGATCCCATTCCAACAATGTTATGTCAAAACCATACTGCCTTAGTCAAAGGATTTATGGGGCAGACAACCTCTTATGATTCAGCGTTAATTAAATCGAATGTGCTTATTATGGGAGAGAACTTAACTAATGGGGAGGCACGTTATATTCACGGAATTAAAGGAAAAGGATTTTTTACATTTTATGGCGGACATGATCCAGAAGATTACCGTCACCGTGTAGGAGATCCAAAAACAGAATTAGAATTGCATCCTAATTCTCCAGGATATCGTTTAATATTAAACAATGTGCTTTTCCCAGCAGCGCGAAAGAAAAAACAAAAAACCTGATATGATAACACGACACTATAAAGTACTTGGAATTGCATTAGTCGTATTCTGTTCATTTACGATAGTACCAGAACGTATTGCGTGGCAACCCAATAAAACCTTATCATGGACCGATTTTAAAGGAAGCCCTAATGGGAAAGGAAGTTTTGTAGCAAGTACTAGTAGTGGGATGAGTCAGTCGTATGTGATAGATGGTAGAGGAATGCTTGATAAAAGTGAGACAGAAGTAGTCGCTCATTTTTATCCAGAATATTCTTGGTATAGAGCTAAAGATACAACCGCTCGATTACTAAAACATGAGCAAACGCATTTTGATATTACAGAGATTCATACCCGAATATTAAATGCACGTATTCAATCGTATAATTTTACATCAAATTCTAAAAAAGAAGTAAAAGCATTGTATGAAGAAGTCGAAGAACAACGACGCGCTATGCAACGCGCTTTTGATGAAGAAACAAATCACTCTATAAATAGAGAAGCTGAAAAGAGATGGGAAACAAAAATTGAGAGACTTCTGTTACCTCAATAACCTTATTATCTTTAAATATTCTTCATAAAAAATAAGAACTGCGCAAAATCATTTCGTTGTGACAAGTTACTATTGTCATTTCAAAATCAATAGTAACGAAAACCAATGAATGATTTATACAATAGAAAAAGCAAACTTAGTTGCAACGCAATTAAAGAAATTTACCACAGGATATGGATATTATGTAGTAGGGCAATATGCTAATATTGACTTTTGGCTAGAAGAAGTCATTGCAGCTCAAAGAACCATAGACGCATATAAATCTAGATTTAATAATATGCGTGATGCTCAGAAAGAATACATAACAAAACACGATGTCAGGGTATCTGATTATTGTCATATATGTGGTGGGAAATGTGAATTTAGTGATGGGAACCCACCTTCGCCATCACCACCTAAGCGTATGTCTAGTGCTGTATTAGATGCGACACAAAAAGAATTGGTAAATGCGATGTATTATTTTTTAGCCCGCTGTTATAGAATGGGATTTCTAAACGATATACAATTAAAACAAAAATGTGACAGGATAGGTACGAGTATTGATCCAAGTGATCTGTAAGCACAAAAAAAGCCTTCCAATCTGGAAGGCTTTTTCTATATATAAAAATATTTCTTAGTTGTAAAATGGTACTTCAACAAGTGTAGTATCCCATCCTAATACCATATGGTATCCTTTTTCAACAGGCTTGAATCCGATAGAAAATGCTTCTACAACTTCTTTTCCTTGTGATACAGGCACTGTGATACGAGCCACATCATTACTTTCTTTGTAAGCATATGCTCCCCAATCATCAAGATCAGAATTAAGAATAATTGTCCATTCTTTTTCTCCTGGAATTGTAAATAAAGAATACGTTCCTGCTTTTACAGTTTTGTCTCCAAATTTGTAATCTTGCATTAACTTGATCTCAGTAGCTTCATCTGCACCGGTACGCCATACTTTTCCGTAAGAAACTAATCCTCCAAAAACATCACGTCCTTTTTTCTGAGGACGGCTATAAATTACTTTCATTGTTGGTTTTGCGCGACGATCTGCTTTTGCATAAGCAATATCTGTTGGACTTTTTTGAAGACCTGCAAACTGAGCGTTAACTGAAGGTGCAACCATAAAAGCCATAGCTATAAGAGCTAGTGTAAATAATTTTTTCATTTGAGTTTAATTTTGGTTTAAAGATACAGTAGGCTATAAATTTAAGATGTTAAATAAAGCTTAAGATTTATCCCTCTAGAAACAGTCGTACTAAAGGATCAAAACTTTCAAAATTTTTCTATATACGCTTTCGCGAAAGCGTATAGCTTATGTATTGAATAGATATAAGTAATTATTGTTTCATATTGTAACTTAATATTGTTTTTATGTTTTATTAATGAAACTATAATGAGACATTTGAACTATAAATTATAAAACAAATTAGTTATGTGTGGAATTGTATGTGCCTTCGAACTAAAACAAGATATGACAACCTTACGTCCTCAGTTATTAGAAATGTCGAAAGAAATTCGTCATAGAGGGCCAGATTGGAGCGGGATTTATGCAACTGAAAAAGTGATCTTAGCGCATGAACGTCTTGCTATTGTAGATCCAGCGTCTGGAAAACAACCGTTAATAGATGCATCAGGAAATTTAATTCTTGCAGCCAACGGAGAAATATACAATCACAAAGAACTAAAAGCAGAACTCACAACGGATTATGCATTTCAAACGGCATCAGATTGTGAGATTATCCTAGCCTTATATCAAGAAAAAGGTGTTGACTTTTTAGATGATTTAAACGGTATTTTTGGATTTGCTTTATATGATACAAAAACAGATAGCTATTTAATTGCACGTGACCATATGGGAATTATTCCGCTATATATGGGGTGGGATGCGCATGGAACATTTTATGTAGCATCAGAGTTAAAAGCATTAGAAGGCGTTTGTTCAAAAATCGAATTATTCCCTCCAGGACATTACTTATCAAGTACAGATGGAGAATTGGTACGTTGGTATAAACGTGACTGGATGGACTATGATGCGGTAAAAGACAATGAAACGAGTATCGAAGAGTTACATGATGCACTTGCTGCTTCTGTAAAACGCCAATTAATGAGTGATGTACCTTATGGGGTATTATTATCTGGCGGCTTAGATTCTTCGATTACCAGTGCTGTTGCAAAATTATATTCTGAAAAAAGAGTTGAATCTGGAGATGAACAAGATGCATGGTGGCCACAATTACATTCATTTAGTATTGGATTAAAAGGATCGCCAGATCTTGCTGCCGCGCAAGTAGTCGCAGATCATATTGGAACGGTGCATCATCCAATAGAATTTACCATTCAAGAAGGACTTGATGCTATCCGGGATGTGATTTATCACTTAGAAACCTATGATATCACAACCATACGTGCCAGTACACCTATGTATTTAATGGCGAGAGTAATTAAATCGATGGGGGTAAAAATGGTACTCTCTGGAGAAGGAGCTGATGAGATTTTTGGAGGCTATTTATATTTTCACAAAGCACCTAATGCAAAAGAATTCCATGAAGAAACAGTTCGTAAACTAGATAAACTTCATATGTATGATTGCTTACGTGCCAACAAATCACTGGCGGCATGGGGAATTGAAGGACGAGTTCCTTTTTTAGATAAAGAATTTATGGATGTGGCGATGCGTTTGAACCCCATAGATAAAATGATTACCAAAGAACGTAGAGGGATGGAAAAATGGGTATTACGTAAAGCCTTTGAAAAGTACTTGCCAGAAAGTGTCGCATGGAGACAAAAAGAGCAGTTTTCTGATGGCGTTGGCTACAGTTGGATAGATACACTTAAAGAAGTGGTAGAAACCGCTGTAAGTGATCTCCAAATGGAAAATGCACACCATCGTTTTCCTATTCATACGCCTCAAAACAAAGAAGAATTTTATTATCGATCTATTTTTGAAGAGCATTTTCCAAGTGATGCCGCTGCATTATGTGTGCCTTCGGTACCCTCTGTCGCGTGTAGTACACCTATCGCATTAGAATGGGATGAAGCCTTTAAAAACATGAATGATCCGTCGGGTAGAGCCGTTGCGATGGTGCATGATGATGCGTATTAAAATAATAATTTTATTTCCCCCTTTTAAACGCCGGCATTTGCTGGCGTTTTTTACTTGATTTTATGCCATTTACAAACAAAACAGAATTTGAATGTATACGCTTTCGCGAAAGCGCATAAATACTATACTTCCCACGCTTTTACTTTTTCACAAATTGTTGATAACTTCAAGGGTTTTGGCACGCTTTTAACCAGATAGAAGGAGCCCTTTTTTTATATTTGTTAACCTTAGATTTTTAAGACAATTTTAAGAAGACTATATATGAGCGAAGACGCTAACAAAAAACAGTATTCAGCAGATAGTATTCAGGCCCTAGAAGGGATGGAGCATGTGCGTATGCGACCATCGATGTATATTGGTGATGTAGGGGTACGAGGACTACACCATTTAGTATATGAAGTTGTTGATAACTCAATAGATGAGGCACTTGCAGGACACTGTGATACCATTAATGTAACAATAAACGAAGATAACTCTATTACGACACGTGATAACGGTCGTGGTATCCCTGTAGGAATTCATAAAAAAGAAGGGGTATCTGCACTAGAGGTAGTAATGACCAAGATTGGTGCTGGAGGTAAATTTGATAAAGATTCATATAAAGTATCTGGAGGACTCCACGGAGTTGGGGTTTCTTGTGTAAACGCACTTTCTGACCATTTAAGAGCTACCGTATACAAAGAAGGTAAAATCTGGGAACAAGAATACGAAAGAGGAAAAGCATTATATCCTGTAAAGGCTATTGGAGATACAGATTTTACGGGTACAGAAGTTACATTCTTACCTGATAGAAGTATTTTTCAGCAAACAATAGAGTATAATTATGATACACTAGCATCTCGTTTAAGAGAGCTTGCTTACCTTAATAAAGGTATTACAATTACACTTGTTGATAAGCGACATAAAAAGGAAGATGGAGAGTTTGAAGGTGAAACATTTCATAGTACAGAAGGACTTTCTGAGTTTGTACGTTTCTTAGATGGTACTCGTAATGCAATCATAGGAGATGTCATCTCTATGGAAGGTGAGAAAAATGGTATTCCTGTAGAAGTAGCTATGATTTATAATGATAGTTATTCTGAAAATTTACATTCGTATGTAAATAATATCAATACGCATGAAGGAGGGACGCATTTAGCAGGTTTCCGTCGTGGGCTTACAGGATCACTTAAAAAGTTTGCAGATAATTCTGGAATGCTAGACAAGCTGAAGTTTGATATTGCGGGAGATGATTTCCGTGAAGGATTAACAGCGATTATATCTGTAAAAGTTGGAGAGCCACAATTTGAAGGGCAAACAAAAACAAAATTAGGAAACCGTGAGGTGACATCGGCCGTTTCGCAAGCAGTTGCAGAAATGATTGAGATATACATGGAAGAAAATCCTAATGATGCAAAAACGATTGTTCAGAAAGTAATTCTTGCAGCTCAAGCACGTCACGCAGCTAAAAAAGCTCGTGAAATGGTACAGCGTAAGACCGTTATGAGTATTGGAGGTCTTCCTGGGAAATTATCAGATTGTTCAGAAACCGATCCTGCATTATGTGAAGTATTCCTTGTAGAGGGAGATTCGGCAGGAGGAACGGCTAAGCAAGGTCGTGATCGTGAGTTTCAAGCAATCCTTCCTTTACGTGGTAAGATCTTGAACGTAGAAAAAGCAATGCAACATAAGGTTTTTGAAAACGAAGAAATCAAAAATATCTTTACAGCATTAGGAGTTACTATTGGAACTGAAGAAGATAGTAAAGCGCTTAATTTATCAAAATTACGTTATCATAAAGTAGTGATTATGTGTGATGCCGATGTGGATGGTAGTCATATTTCTACATTGATTCTAACATTCTTCTTTAGATACATGAAAGAGCTTGTAGAGAATGGGTATGTATATATTGCGACACCTCCATTATATCTTGTTAAGAAAGGACAGAAAAAACAATATGCTTGGGATGATGAACAACGTGATCAAATAGCTGCTACTTTTGGAAACCAAGGAGTGTCTATACAACGATACAAAGGTCTTGGAGAGATGAATGCAGAACAGTTATGGGATACAACAATGAATCCTGAATTTAGAACACTTAGACAAGTAGCTATTGACAATGGTACAGAAGCAGATCGTATATTTTCAATGCTTATGGGAGATGAAGTTCCACCTCGTCGTGAGTTTATAGAAAAGAATGCAGTGTATGCAAATATCGATGCTTAGTCATAAAATATGAATTTATTTTATGTACTAAAATCTGATAATTAAAAGATTACATATTATATCGAAAATGCGACCAGCTGAAAAAGTGGTCGCATTTTTTGTTGAAATAAATCTATATAGATAACTTAATTTAAATTCCCTTATTTTCGCTCGCAAATAAACTACAATCATGCGAATTAAAATCCTACTTGCACTTTCCTTTATGGGAGGTTTTACTTCATTAAATTCCCAAACGACACTTCAAGATACAGAACTTATTTTAACAGATATGCTCCTCATTTCTGAGCGCTATGTTGCCCCTGGGGCTGATGCTGCTGCCTACCAAGCTACAAGTGGCTGGGCAAGTACTGCAAAAAGTTTGGATCTATTTCAAATAGATGTATCCGTACATATGAATGCCTTGTTTATACCTAATAGAAGAAGATCATTTACAGTACGTAATAACGATTTTAATGCCTTGCGTATACGAGGAGGAGAGACAACAACAATCCCTACCGTATTAGGAGGCGATACAAGTACTTTTTTTGATTTTGAAATAGGTGGAGAGCCTAATGAATTTCAGGCATTTGAAGGTATTAATGAAAATCAATTATTTCATCCTTTTATTCAAGCTTCTGTTGGGCTCTGGAAACAAACGGATTTTACCGTACGTTATTCTCCTGATATAGCAATTTCAGATGCCGAATATGGAATCTTTGGACTAGCTGTTAAACATTCGATAAGTCAGTATTTTCAAAAAGATATTGAAGAAAGTGAAGAGAAGATTAAAAACCCTTTAGAAGTAGCTGTGCAAGTTGCCTATTCAAGATTTAACTCTGGTTTATCATTTGATCCTTTTCAAATTGAGGGTCCAGATGGAGAAGAAGGCGCACCTCCTTTATTACTAGTGAATCAACTAGATGTAATGTTAAATTCATGGTCATTTCAAGCAATAGGATCAAAGCGTTATCACAATTTTGAATTTTTTGGTGGAGTAGGAGTTGTACTAAATGATGCTCAGTTTGTTATGAATGGAGAACCTGGACTTGTATTAGCCCTTTTAAACAATCTTTTACAAGGATTAGATGCTTCTAGAACTGTAGTTAAAGGTGATATAGGAGTAAACTATCACTTAGGGGATTTTTATGTGTCTAATGCATTTACTTTTGGAGAGTTTGCAAACTATAATCTATCTGTGCATTATAAGATATAAGTAACAGTTGCAGAAGTTTTTGTAACTGCTCTTGGAGGGATACCACTTGATAAAATAGGATCATTATGATCTAGATCGAACATCGACAGTTCAAGTGTAAGATCTGTACATAATATATATTGTGATTAGTGACGTGAAATTGATTTCTTAAAACTTGTTTTTCTGCTTCATTAGTATCTGTCACATATTTTATGACAATTTCTCCAATAACAAATTGTGAATTCGGTGTTGTAAGTTTGTCAGTGGTAGTTTCTGTGCTACCTTCTAAAGTGTTATCAATACTATCATCTTTTTTACATCAAGTAGTTACGTATAAGGGTAATAATACTGCTAAAAAAATAAATTTTCCATAATTTTTATTTTAAAATTAGTTTAGGATTTTATATAAATGACTTAAATATTAGGTGTTAATGCGTCTATATAAAGGAAAGAGGAAAATGATATGTTTTATATTACCCACTTATTTTGTGTTATTTTCAGATGTCTTTTAACCCTTCCTTAGTAATTAAATGTTAAAGAAGCCGTATTTTTGCGACTAGTTGAAAAAACAATAACAAATTCAAAAAAATAAATTTATGAAAGTTACCGTAGTAGGTGCAGGAGCAGTAGGAGCGAGTTGTGCCGAATATATCGCTATTAAAGATTTTGCTAGTGAGGTAGTATTACTAGACATTAAAGAAGGATATGCCGAAGGAAAGGCAATGGACTTAATGCAAACAGCCTCTCTCAATGGTTTTGATACTAAAATTACTGGTTCTACTAGTGATTATAGTAAAACAGCAGGGAGTGATATTGCGGTAATTACTTCCGGTATTCCTCGTAAGCCAGGAATGACTCGTGAAGAATTAATAGGAATTAATGCTGGGATTGTAAAATCTGTATCCGCTAGTCTGGTAGAACATTCTCCAAATGTAATTTTAATTGTAGTTTCTAACCCTATGGATACTATGACGTATCTAACTCATAAAGTAACGGGACTTCCTAAAAACCGCATCATTGGTATGGGAGGAGCATTAGATAGTGCGCGTTTTAAATATCGTTTAGCTGAAGCATTAGGAGCTCCTATTTCTGATGTAGATGGAATGGTAATTGGAGGACATTCTGATAAAGGAATGGTGCCTTTAACACGTCTAGCGACTCGTAATAGCGTACCAGCTTCAGAATTTTTAAGTGAAGAGCGTTTACAACAAGTATTAGAAGATACAAAAGTAGGAGGGGCAACTCTAACCAAACTTCTTGGAACATCTGCTTGGTATGCACCAGGAGCTGCTGTATCAGGACTTGTACAAGCCATTGCTTGTGATCAAAAGAAAATATTCCCTTGTTCTACATTATTAGAAGGTGAATATGGACTTTCAGATCTTTGTATTGGAGTACCTGTTGTTTTAGGCCGTAATGGTATTGAAAAAATCGTAGAGATTAACTTAAGTGATGCAGAAAAAGCACACTTAGAAGAAAGTGCAGCGGGAGTTAAGAAAACCAATGCTCTTTTAGATGCATAAATGATAGCTGTGTACGCTTTCGCGAAAGCGTATACAACAAAATAATAAATAGTATAAGGAAAGAGAGTGTTCTATAAGCACTCTCTTTTTGTATATATGACTCTCTTTTTAATGAATATAGAATCAAATACCTAGAATAATAAAAATATTGGCAAATCATAATTGAAACCCTATATTTGCACGTTTTGTAAAAAGATCGGTTACGGTTTATTGCACTACAAAATTCTTTATTTTTTGAAATTAGGCGTGAAAAACAAATGGTACATAAGTGCTTTTATTTTTGCTCTAGCTATAATCGGTATTAGCTTAGAGCAAGTTTCTGTGCCTAATCAAGAGATTGTTATTCAATTTGCAGATGTAGAGGTTACTCCTAATGAAACTCAAAATGCAATAGCACTTGTTAAAAGTCAGTTAGAGACTATAGCAGCTGATAACATAAAGATTCAAGAATTAGGAAATGGCACATTAAAAATCACATACTACAGTGATGTCACCGTTTCTGAAATCAAACAAATAGTCTCCGAAGGTGTTGAAATAGCCTTCAACACTGCTCTCGAAAAAGAGAATGCAGAAGTCCCTTCTAAAGAAGAACTAACGCCTTATCAACTGGATGTTTATGAAATTCAGAATGGTAATGATCTTGTTGGGTCTAGCGGAAATGTTATAGAAGCGAAATCAGAAATTATTCGTTTTTTTACTCCAGACACGTATGCTACGCTAAGTAAACGGCATAAAGAAGAGAACAATAAGATTCAAAAAACAGCATATATATGCTATGCAAATATTGCAATCGCAATAGATACTACTACGTATAAAATTCCAGAAGTAAGAGCTGGACCTAGTGCATAAATATTCTAGACATAAGTGATTAAATTTATAGAGTAATCACTTTCCAAAAGGCTTATACACTATAAGCCAAAACTAAATTCCATAATAAATTAATCATCAAGGGTATGTTAGGAAACAACTATTCTCCTATCCATACTGCTTGATTACTAAAAACAACAAAATGCAAAATAAAGGACTCATTAGATTATTTGCAATCGTTTTTGGATTGGTATGTATATATCAACTTTCATTTACGTACTTGACAAATAAGACAGAGACAGCGGCAAAAGAATTTGCCATCAGTAAAGCAGGAGATAACGCAGATGAAAGAGATAGACAAGAGCGTATTTACCTGGATAGTATCGGTAAGAATCCAATCTTTGCTGGAATCACATATGACGAAGCAAAAGAGAAAGAATTGAACAAAGGTCTTGACCTTAAAGGAGGAATTAACGTAATTCTTCAAATATCTGTTAGAGATATCTTAGGAGGATTAGCTAATGGAAAAAGAGATCCAAAGTTTGTCGCAGCACTAGATGCAGCAGACGAAATACAAAAAGATAGTCAGAATACATATCTAGATGATTTCTTGACTGCTTTTGAGGCAGAAGGAGGAGATAAAAACTTAGCTGATCCAGATATTTTTTCTAACGTTGTTCTTGGTGATAAAGTGAATAACGGAATGAGCAATGATGAAGTTGCATCTGTGCTTCGAACAGAAGTTGAAGAAACCATTAAGTCTGCTTTTGAAACCTTACGTAATCGTATTGATAAGTTTGGGGTAACACAACCTAATATCCAAAGTCTTGGAGATAACGGTCGTATTCTTGTAGAACTTCCAGGAGCAAAAGATATTCAACGTGCTGTAAAATTTGTAACAGCAAAAGCACAATTAGAGTTTTATGAAACACATTATGGAGGAGATGCATTACAGTATTTAGGACTTGTTGATCAAACACTAGCAGCTAAGGTTAAAAAAGAAGAAACAAAAGAAATAGAAGTAGCTCAAGATTCTACAGAAAATGCAGATAGCGTTGTAGATGAATTACTAAAAGATGCAGACGCAGAAGAAACAGAAGATGAGGTTGCTCAAAGCAATCCGTTATTTGAAATTTTTTCTCCAAATCCAAGAGCTTTACAATATAGAGAAGATCCAGGCATCGGATATGCCGCTGTTAAGGATACTGCTACAATTAATGGATACTTAAGAACACCAGAAATTGTACGCCTACGTCCAGCAAACTTACGTTTTGCAAAATTTGCTTGGGGAGATGTTGAAACATTGACTACTGGAGAAGGAGATACTGCAGAAGAAATTGAAAGAGTGACATTATATGCCTTAGAATCTAACCGTTCTGGAGAACCAGCTATGAGTGGTGACGTGGTGAATGATGCACGTCAACAATATACACTAAGACAAGATGCAGCTGTAGGTCTTGATTTTGAAGGTCAAGGTGTAAGTCAGTGGGCAAAATTAACACGTACCGTAGCACAAAAAAGAAATGCTATTGCTATTGTACTTGATAATATTGTACAATCTGCTGCGACAGCTAAACAAGAAATTAAAAATGGTAGCACAGAAATCTCAGGAAACTTTACAGTGCAATCTGCACAAGATCTTGCAACCGTATTAAATGCGGGTAAACTTCCAGCATCTGCAGATGTCATTGAAGCAGAAGAAATTGGAGCAACCTTAGGAAAAGAAGCCATTAACAGTGGTATTATCTCATTTATCATTGCGCTTTCTCTTGTACTTATTTGGATGGTTTTCTATTATGGAAAAGCAGGATTATTTGCAGATATCGCATTGATCGTAAACATCCTATTTATTTTTGGAGTTCTTGCAAGTTTAGGAGCTGTGTTAACACTTCCTGGTATTGCAGGTATTGTATTAACCATAGGTATGTCGGTAGATGCAAACGTACTTATCTTTGAGCGTATTAAGGAAGAATTACGTAAAGGAAAATCTCAAAAAGACGCTATTAAAGATGGTTTCAATAATGCGTTATCATCTATTTTGGATGCAAACATTACTACGTTCTTAACAGCATTAATCTTATTCTTATTTGGAACAGGACCTGTACAAGGATTTGCAACAACCTTAATGATCGGTATCGCAACATCTTTATTCTCTGCAATATTCATTACACGTCTTTTCATAGATAACTATGGTAAGAATGGAAAATCACTTGAGTTTGCAACAGGAATGACTAAAAACTTGTTTACAAATACTAAAATTGATTTCTTAGGAAAGCGTAAGATTGCCTATATCATTTCTTTAGGATTAGTTGCTGTAGGTATTTTCTCTTTAGTAAATGGAGGATTAGACCCAGGGGTTGACTTTGTAGGAGGGCGTTCTTATACTGTTCGTTTTGAAAAAGCAATAAACTCTTCAGAAGTTGGAACTTTATTAGCTGGTGAAGATGTATTTGGAAGTGCGATTGTAAAAACATATGGAGCCGATAATCAATTAAAGATTACGACAAAATATAGAATTCAAGAAAGTGGTATTGAAGTAGATGAAGCTGTAGAGCAAAAATTATTTGTAGCGCTTAAAAACTATTTACCTGCAGACTTAAGTTTTGCAGACTTTAGTAGATCATACGATGGAAAGACTATCGGTAAGATGAGTTATAACAAAGTAGGACCTACGATTGCAGATGATATTAAAAGAGGCGCATTATTGGCCGTTATTGGATCATTAATCGTCGTATTCTTATACATCTTATTACGTTTCCGTAGATGGCAATTCTCATTAGGAGCAGTTGCGGCGGTATTCCATGATGTATTAATCGTACTTGGAATCTTTGCGATCTTCAAAAATATCATGCCATTTGATATGGAAGTAGACCAAAACTTTATAGCGGCTATCCTGACCGTAATAGGATACTCTCTGAATGATACCGTGGTTGTATTTGACCGTATTCGTGAGTACATTAAAGAACACGGATCAACACGCGGATTTGGTAAACTAATCAATCAAGCATTAAATAGTACATTAAGCCGTACATTAAATACATCTGTAACTACATTAATCGTGTTATTAGCTATCTTCTTCCTAGGAGCAGATTCTATTAGAGGGTTAATGTTTGCATTAATCGTGGGAGTTATTGTAGGAACATACTCTTCACTATTTATCGCAACACCTGTGATGTTTGATACCGTACAGAAAAAAGCATTAAAAGAAGAAAAGAAAGAAGAAGAATCAGAAGAAGCTTAATCTTTCTTTATCAGTATACAAAAACCCGTTATATGTCATTATAACGGGTTTTGTTTTTTTATATATACGCTTTCGCGAAAGCGTATACAGAACCTGTCAAATGAGTAGATTATATTATAATTAAAACAGATACCGACCTGACATAATTGCATTCTCAGGAAAAGGCATTATTTTTGACATTCCATCCAAAAAAGAAACATGAGTTTTTTCAAAAAAATATTCTCAAAAGAAAAAAAAGAAACCTTAGATAAAGGACTCGAAAAATCAAAGAGTAGCTTCTTTGAAAAAATGAGTAAAGCCGTTGCGGGAAAATCTAAGGTAGATGATGACGTTCTCGATAACTTAGAAGAAGTGTTGGTAACTAGTGATGTAGGCGTAAAGACCACGTTAAAAGTAATAGAACGTATCGAAGCACGTGTTGCAAAAGATAAATACCTAGGAACTGATGAACTTAATAAAATACTTCGAGAAGAAATCGCTGGCTTATTAAGTGAAACCAATACAGGAAATGCTACCGAGTTTGAAGTTCCTGAAGGTACAAAACCACATGTCATTATGGTGGTAGGAGTCAATGGTGTGGGGAAAACAACAACCATTGGAAAACTAGCATATCAGTTTAAAAAACAAGGAAAAAAAGTAGTGCTCGGTGCTGCAGATACCTTTAGAGCTGCCGCAATAGATCAATTACAAGTATGGGCAGATCGAGTAGATATCCCTATTGTAAAACAACAAATGGGAAGTGATCCAGCATCGGTTGCTTTTGACGCTTTAGAAAGTGGTGTCAATCAAAATGCAGATGTGATTATTATAGACACCGCAGGACGTTTACATAACAAAGTAAACCTAATGAACGAGCTTACCAAGGTGAAACGCGTTATGCAAAAAGTAGTTGGAGATGCTCCACACGATGTATTATTGGTATTAGATGGGTCTACAGGACAAAACGCCTTTGAACAAGCAAAACAATTTACAGCAGCGACCGAAGTAACCTCACTAGCAGTAACAAAACTAGATGGAACTGCAAAAGGAGGGGTTGTAATTGGTATTTCAGATCAATTTCAAATTCCTGTAAAGTATATTGGTGTAGGTGAAGGTATAGAAGATTTACAAGTTTTTAATAAAATAGAATTTGTAGATTCTTTCTTTAAATAATTAGATCATATATAAAATATTGAAAGGCTTTGCATTGATATGTAAAGCCTTTTTTTATACCTTGAAAACAAAAAAAATATCTGCACATTATGAAAAAATCGTTACTCCTGTTTTTAAGTATTAGCTATTGTCTATTCTCATGTAAACAATCACAAGAAGAAACACCTGCTATAAAAAATGAGCCTATAGTCTGGCAAACCTATGATGAGACTGAAGATCTAGCAGGCACACAACAATTAGAGAACCCTAGAATGCATCTCAAACTGGTAAATTCCAAAGTGCGAGATAAAAACGAAATTTGGAAACCCGTTCAAGGCGTTTTACAAGGTTTTTCGGTAGCACGTTATAAAGAACTCTTACCGCAAATTTTAGAAAAAGATATTCCTACATTACAGCAACATATTAAAGATGGTGCTTTTACTTATGAAGAACTTACCTTATTCTATTTATACCGTATTGCCAGTATAGAAAGTGATAATGATCGTGCACTTAATGGGGTAATTGCATTAAATGGGAATGCAGTTGCAAAAGCACAAGAATATGATCGAATGGATAAAAATCAAATCGATAACTATTCATTATTTGGAATGCCTATTCTTTTAAAAGATAATATAGGAACTGCCGGAATGAAAACGACTGCGGGAGCTATTGCTTTACAAGATAATAGTACTGGAAATGCATTTATCACAGAACGATTAGAAGCCGAAAATGCCATCATATTAGGAAAAGCAAATTTGAGTGAGTGGGCTTATTTTTTATGTACAGGATGTCCGGTGGGGTATAGCGCTGTTGGTGGACAAACCATTAATCCTTATGGAAGATTAAAATTTGAGTCAGGTGGTTCTAGTTCAGGAAGTGGAGTCTCTGTAGCTGCCAACTATGCAGTTGCTGCCATCGGTACAGAAACAGCGGGGTCTATCTTATCACCGTCTAGTCAAAATTCTATAGTGGGCTTAAAACCTACTATTGGAGCTTTGAGTAGAACAGGAATTGTTCCTATTTCTAGTACGTTAGATACACCAGGACCTATGACAAAAAACACCATAGATACTAGTATTCTTTATCAAGCATTGATGGGAAAAGATCTCGCCGACTCTAAATCTGTAACCTTGCCTACATTTGAGGCCTCAGAAGTTGCAAAAGGGACAGTGAAAGGAAAGCGATTTGGCGTTATAACATCATTTCTAGCTGATACACTATATGCAAATGCAATAGAAAAGATCAAATCAAATGGAGGTGTCGTTGTTGAAGTAGAACCAGAACAAGTTGGGCTTCCTGGTTTTCTAACGGTGTTGAATATAGACATGAAAAATGACCTTCCTGCATATTTAAAAAAACATGCAGGTTCTTTAGTAACTATTAAAACCGTTGCAGATGCTGTAGTGTTTAACAAACAAGATACCTTACTACATGTACCTTATGGACAACAGTTATTCGAAGGTATTGTAGCCGATGAAACTACAGAGGAAGCCTTAGAAGAAATTAAAAATAATCTTGAAAAAGTTTCGAGAGCTTTTTTTGATAAATCAATGGATGAGCACAAATTAGATGCTTTCCTTTCTATCAATAATTATCATGCAGCCTATGCTGCTATGGCAAAATATCCAGCACTTACGATTCCTATGGGATATAAGACAGATGGAGAACCAGAAGGACTAACCTTTATTGGAAAACCGTTTACCGAAATATCTCTTCTGCAATTGGGGTATGGCTATGAGGAAATTTCTAAAGAACGTAAACTTCCTGAAGGGTATGAAAGATAATCATAGATTGGATTCATTATTGCATACGCTTTCGCGAAAGCGTATGCAATAAGAATTTTATTAATACATCTATATTTCGCTTACAACACTTTAGGGCGTATCTTTGCATCCCGAATAAAACATAGGTATGAGAACAAAAACCCTCAAAAAAAATAAGATCAATGTAGTCACACTTGGATGTTCTAAGAACGTATATGATAGTGAAGTATTGATGGGACAATTAAAAGCCAATGGCAAAGAAGTTGCCCACGAAGAAGAAGGGAATATTGTTGTAATCAATACATGCGGTTTTATTGATAATGCCAAAGAAGAATCTGTAAATACTATTCTTGAGTATGTAAAACAGAAAGAAGAAGGAGATGTCGATAAGGTATTTGTAACGGGATGTCTTTCTGAGCGTTATAAGCCAGATTTACAAAAAGAAATTCCTGATGTAGATCAATATTTTGGTACTACAGAATTACCTGGTTTATTAAAAGCATTGGGCGCAGATTATAAGCATGAACTTATAGGAGAACGTCTTACCACGACACCTAAAAACTATGCCTATCTTAAAATAGCCGAGGGCTGTGACCGTCCATGTTCGTTTTGTGCCATTCCATTAATGCGTGGGAAGCATAAATCAAAACCTATAGAACACCTTGTGACGGAAGCTGAAAAATTAGCAGCAAATGGGGTTTCAGAATTAATTTTGATCGCGCAGGATCTTACCTATTACGGACTAGATTTATATAAGAAACGAAACCTTGCTGAGCTACTAGAAGCATTGGTGAAGGTAGAAGGTATAGAGTGGATTCGTTTGCATTATGCATTCCCGACAGGATTTCCAATGGAAGTATTGGAAGTAATGAATCGCGAGCCTAAAGTGTGTAATTATCTAGATATTCCATTACAACATATCTCTGATTCGATTTTGAAGTCGATGCGACGTGGGACGACCATGGCAAAAACGAATGCATTGTTAGACCGCTTTCGCGAAAGCGTACCCAGCATGACGATCCGTACGACTTTAATTGTAGGATACCCAGGAGAAACCGAAGAAGATTTTCAAACGCTGAAACAATGGGTGAAAGATCAACGTTTTGAACGTCTGGGCTGTTTTACCTATTCGCATGAAGAAAATACACATGCATTCAACTTAGAAGATGATGTGCCTGAGGAAGTGAAGATGGACCGAGCCAATCAAATTATGGAAATTCAATCGCAAATCTCTTGGGAATTGAATCAACAAAAAATAGGAGCGGAGTTCAAAATTGTAGTCGATCGTAAAGAAGGAAATTACTTTGTAGGACGTACCGAATTTGATAGCCCTGATGTAGATAATGAAGTGCTGATAGATGCCACAAAATTTTATTTAAAAATAGGCGGATATACTACAGTAAAAATAACAGAAGCAGAAGATTTTGACTTGTATGCAGAGCCTCTAGAGATTTTAGAAAAGCCAGTACCTATGCATGCAAAATCTAAAGCTAAATAATTAAGTAGTAGCTATAAAATGAGATACTTTATTCTTTTATGTATCTGCGTTGTTTTTTCGTGTAAACAGAAAGAAGAAACGCCTAAAGTAGAAGCGGTACAAGAAATGGTATCAGAATCACTACTTACAACGATAGAAAGTCCAAGTAAAGGAAAAGCACACTTGCCAAGATTGGTCGCACAAAATGGTGTGTTACATATGAGTTGGGTAGAAGAAGAAGATTCACTCGCAATACTCAAATATGCTTCATATGCTAATGAAAAATGGTCTTCGCCAAAAACAATCACATCGGGAACGAATTGGTTTGTAAATTGGGCAGATTTCCCTGCATTGGCTATAAATGGCGAAACGGTACTCACAAATATTCTTCAGAAGTCAGCACACGGAACCTATGATTATGATATAAAATTGAATCTTTTATCAAATGATGAGGTTCTAAAATCAAATTTTCTCTTAAATACAGACGGTATCTCCGCCGAACATGGTTTTGTCTCTATGAAACCCTATGATGATGGGTTTTATGTGACGTGGCTAGATGGTCGTCATACAAAGAATGAAAAGAAAGAAGATAATCGGATGACATTACGTGCAGCGATTGTAGGATTGGACGGAACTATAAGAGAAGATACAGAAATAGATGCCAGCGTCTGTGATTGTTGTAATACCGCAATTGGTATTACCTATAACGGTCCTGTCGTTGTGTATCGTGATCGATCTGAAGATGCAGAAGAAATACGTGACACCTATATTGTACGATGGGAAGATGGCACTTGGGAAACTCCTACAGCGGTTTATCAGGATCAGTGGAAATTGAATGGATGTCCAGTGAATGGCCCAGCAATAGATACACAAGCGCAAGATGTAGTCGTCGCATGGTTTACAGCATCAAAAGAAGATCCAAGAGTTTTGGTGACATTCTCTAAAGATAATGGCGTTAGTTTTGGAGATCCTATACGTGTAGATATGGGAATGGCAATTGGGCGTGTAGATACTACCTTTTTAGACGATGGAAGTGCCTTGGTGAGTTGGCTGGAGCCTAAAGATGATGCTATTGCTTTACAGGCTATACGAGTGTATCAAGATGGGCATAAAGATGCTCCAATCACTATTACAACGACATCTGCCGAACGCGCGAGTGGTTTTCCTCAATTAGAAGTAATTGGAAAGACCGTTTATATAGCATGGACAGATCTTCAGGGAGAGCAATCTACGATAGAGCTCGCTTCTTTTGAGATATAAAAACCTAATATATAGGAGTTAAAGTTTCAAAATTAACTCTTATATATTAGATTTTAATTCCTAATTGTCATCTTCATCGACTATTTCTGCTCCTCCGCTTCCAGAACTAACTGAGCCGAATTTATTGCCGCCTACAATAACTTTTAAATTTTTAATCTCGAAATCTTCAAATTGTTTTAACATAATTTATTTTTTATAAATACAGTATCAATTTAGATAAATTACTATAAAAAAACTAAAGATTTCTTTGTAAAAGTATAATTATTTAGTCTATAATATCATATTCGCTTTGAATAAGAAAAGATTATTAATGCGGGTTTATTTAAAATTGATTTTAGATAATTCTTTTTTGTAAATTCTAATCACAACAACAATAATAATTAGAATTCCTACACTAATAAGTTTAAACAAAAATGAACTATCAGATATTTTAATTGGAGTGTTATTACCGGTAAGTGTCGTTGAAGCCCAAAAATAAGGCGAGGTCTGTTCTAATTGATGGGTGTTTAAATAGTTCTTTTTTGAAGTGTATAATGCTTTTGATTTTGTTTCGCCTTTTATAAGTTCTTCATAAAATGTACGAAGAATTTTATTGTTGGATGTCTCATTTACATTCCAATTTGATGCAATGACACTTTGTGAGCCACTATAGAAAAACCCTCTTGATAAGCTCATGATACCTTCTCCAGGCTCCTGATTTCCTTGTGCTCCCTTACAAGCGTCCAAAATGATAAGGTTGGTATTGTTTTCCAAATCATATAATTCGTCGAGTAGTATCTTATCATCATATAGTTGTAACCATGGGGTACTATTTTCAGTGTATCCCGCATGAGAATTAATATGAATAATAGAGGCGTTTTTCAAACTCGATATAAAAGAAGTTTTCGTCGCATTTTCTTTTAGGTGTAATTTCATAGAAATGAGCGATGCGTGTTTTTTCATTTCTTCCTCACTCTCATTCAAATTGATTAGCTTCTTATCTTCAAATAAAGTAGGGGCAAATCCTAAGATTTCAGAGGATGCAATATTTGAAGTTTTACGAATCTGTTTAAATACAGATGCAGATTGTAGATAGGATGTCTCGGTATGATGAAGTAAGTAATCAAGTTTGTGATTCTTTGATGTGTTTGAAATAGTAAGAGCTGCGAACGGAAGATTATGAAGCTCAAAGTCAGGAATGATAATTAACCGCTTATTTTCAATGTCTCCTATTGATTTTAGAAATGGAAATAAGGTGTTAAATACCTCAAAAGATTTTTTTTGGTATGCTTGAAAGTCTTCCGTGGTTGTGAAAGCAGCGCTTATTTCTTTTTTTAGAAATTGCACTTGTTGGACTAATTTTGGGGCATCTTTTATTTCAAAGAAATGAGTAGCTTCCTTTGAAGCGAAAATACCATATCCTTGAGACGCATTTAAGATATACTCTACAAGATAGGTGTCGTTAGTAATATGTTTTTCTATACTTTTTTGTAGTGATAAAATTTCGGGTTCATTTTTTATAGCATAATAGGTTGGGAAGGTGATTTTTAATGAATCTAAAAAACGTGTATACTGCCGATCTGCATTTACAAATTCTTCTTGTAACTGGATATCGTTTTTTGAGCTTTGAAGTTGTTGTTTTAATGCTATTCTCGTCTGAAAAAGTGCTTTTTCTTTTTCTAAAATAGTATACGGGATATCAAGGTTTTGTTGCTCATAACGTTTGTCTAAGCGCTCTAAAAGAAGTAACGCTTTGTTCTTTTCCATAAAATAAAATGCTTCATCTGGTTGACCTAATAGATAGCAAACTTTTACTGCAAGCATATAAGAGTCTACACCACTATTTATCCAAAATAGTTTAGATTGGTCTACTTCACTATCAAGCCGAATTAAAGAAACCAGTTGATCAACCAAATAAAGTGTTTCTTTCGCGTGCGTTAAATAGGTGCGATTTTTCTCAAGCTCATATGCTTCTATCCACGCAAGAGATGTATTAATTAAATATTCAAGTACATCGGGTTTATATATATAGTCTTTAAATGAATGAATGGAAGGCAATCTTTGAATATTAGTAGAATCGTATGTTTCTTCTAAAGCGGTGTAAATTGCTTTTTGATAGTATGTTATTTTTTCTTTTGGATCGTTGGTTTGAAGATAATAGCCTTGATTATTATAAACATCTGCTTTTTTTATAGCATCTTTATTGATCTCTATAGCTTTTGTGTAGTATGCTTGCGCTTTTTGGTGTTCATTATTTCTGGAGTGCAGAACACCTAAATTACCATATAACACACCAATATGATCAAAATCTTTGGCTTCAATATATATAGAAAGTGCTTTGTTGTAATAATTAGTTGCTTCCTCTTTCTGGTCAGAATTTTCAAAGATAGTCCCTAAGTTGGTATACATATCAGCAATGTCTTTAGTTTGAATATAATCGTCTAAAGACTTTATTTTTTCTTTTTGTAAAATGACTTCGTCTAAATATTTAGTAGGCATACTCATTTTACTATAAACTTCTATAGAACATAAATGTCCATAGGCAAGTGTTTTAGGATCTTCATAGATATCTCCAGATAATATGACAGGTTCTAAATATTCTAATGCTTTAAAATAATCTCCTTCATCAATACTTATAAAGGCAAGTTCAATGAGTGCTTTAAAATTAAATTTATCTGAGCCTCTATTATTTAAAATTTGCTCTAAGTAGGTTCTACCTTTATAAATATTACCTAATGTTTGATAATAGATATAAGTATTATATAGACTATTATTTAAATCTATACTAGCTGTCTTAAGCGAGTCCCTAATATGAATAGCCTTAAGTGTTTCTTGTATAGCATTCTCGTAGTGTTGTATGGAATTATATAATAACCCAAGTTTATGATAGGTGTATCCTAATTCAGGGGTAACAGTAAGTGTATCTATTGTCGTGAGCAGTTGCTGTGTTTCTTTTATTTTATCTTCACTTGATAGATTTTCATTGCTATAAATACTATCAAATGTAGTTTTTAATGCTTCTTGCGTATATACTTGACTATGAAATAAGAAGCAAAATAGAATGCAAATAGAAAAAAAAGGTTTAAACATGATTTTGAGTTAGTTACCTTAAAAATAAGGATAAAAAAAGAGGCTGTCCAAAAAGGAGTAATTTTCGTCAAACTAAAACAAGCTTAGAATGACGTATTACATTTTTTTAGACAGCCTTTTACAATAATCTTTTAGGATTATTGATAGAAATGCGGAATGTACTTATCGTATTTTGTTGGCTTTGTATAATTGACAGGAATTCCTTGATAATCTAATTGATTTTTGATCTCTAAAGGTGTGTAGGTCATACCAGAGTTATATAATATTCTAGCAGCTACTGCGGTTACCAATGGTGCTGAAAAAGAAGTGCCAGAGATCAATACGGGTTGATCCATATGATTTACAAAAGGGATATACGTCCCATTAGTTATAAAATCTACTGTATTACGTCCATAATTCGTAAAGTAGGATGCGTCAGTGGCTTCATGGTTAGTCGCTGCAATAGCTATTACATTGTTAGTTAATGCTGAAAAATTTGAAGGATAATGTGCAATTTGACCGTCATTATCAAGATTGCTATTTCCAGCAGATGTTACCACTAAAACGTCTTCATATTCCGATAATACATCTAAAAAGATAGCAGTTGTGTATGGATTAGCACCTGCAGCATCATACCAGCCAGCACTTATTTGAAGAATATCAGCTTTTGGTAATGCGAATAACATACCGCATAGCATATTAAAAATACTAACTTCTCCTTGGTGATTAGCAATTTTTACAGGAAGTAATTGAAAAGGAACTTCAACATTATTAAGAGATGTATGCATAAGAGAGCTTACAGCAGTTCCATGTACAAGCGTGTCATCATCATAACAATTATTATCTCCATTTACATAATCCCACCCAGAATATACACCTGGTATACCAAGATTTGAAGCATTATATAAAAAAGGAGCACTTTCTTCTAAAGTAGGGTAGTTCGTGTCAATTCCTGAATCTAATACAGCGATAATCACTCCTTCATTATCTGGTGAGACAATTTTATCAGAATCATAACTATTACCGCTTCCTCCGTTAAGTGTAGCAACTTCTTGTTCGAATTTAAAATTAAATTCCGTTATTACATTTTGGATGCTCTCAGCCCCACCACTACCAGATCTTACAGAACCTAATTTGTTTTCTAAATCGGCTCCAGGTCCAAAATCCCATTTTTCAAGAGTACCATCACAATGCGCACATACCTCATATTCTACAGCGCCATAATAGCTTCTTAGTGCAGCCTTCCTATTTGGAGGTGTGTGTTTTTTATATTGAATAATAAGCTCTCTTTTAGAAAATTTTGGGGTGTTTCTAAATGTTGACTGTGTCGTGTAATTTGCTTCTGTTACACTATTCTCTCGCGTAATATCATCAATGTCAGAACATGAGGCTACGAATAAACATGTGACAATTAAAAAACTACCAATTATTTTTTTCATCTTTATGGTCTTAAAATTAATAAAAGAGTTACTCTTACTTTTAAGTAGTGGTAATTAAAAAGTATTACCCAAATTAATTTAAAAATTTATTATAGAACCCTATAATGTGATCTATGGAGGAAACTGAAAAGTATTTGAATGGATTAATATACAATGATAGGAAAGTAGTTGCTGCTATTTACGATGCTTTTTTTCCGAAAGTCAAATCGTTTGTTTTGAATAATAAAGGAGAAGAAGAAGATGTTCAAGATGTATTTCATGACAGTCTCATGTATCTTATTGTAAAACATAGAGAAAGCCCCTTAAAAATAAACTCCTTCGAAGCTTATTTTTTTACCATCTGTAAAAATATTTGGAGACGAACGTTAAAGAATAAAAAAAATCGGGTAATGAATCATGATTCTACGTACTATATAGATAAAGAAACTGATTTAGGATTATTTATTCTAGAACAAGAAAGATTAGAATTTTACCAAGAGAAGTTTCAGTTGTTATCCTCAAATTGTAAAGAGATTTTAGGAAGCTATTTTAATGGAATGAGCTATGAAGATTTACTTCAGGAATATGAGTATACATCCATAAATACGGTAAGGCAACGAGTATTTAAATGTAAAGCAAAAATAATTCAGTTAATAAAAGAAGATCGTAGGTATCGTAAATTAAGAAGATGAGTCAACTATTTGAAGATAAAAGACAGCAGGAGATAGAGGCATATATACAAGGAATAATGTCTCAAGAGCAATTGGCGATTTTTGAAGAAAAACTCGCTAATGATAAAGACTTACAAGAAGATGTATTACTTCAAGAATCACTACGGGATTCTTTTAGAGAGGACAATTGGGCAACAGTACCCAATGATACTACAAATGAAACGTTACAAGAATTAAAAACAAAATTACGAGACGATAGTTATACCAGCATTTCTAAAACCATAAAAGAGGTAGGCGTTGACTATCAACAGAAGATGCTGAATGAGGAGAAAAAACAAGGTAAACGGTTGTATTATCGCATGGCTATTGCTGCGATGGTCATTTTATTATGTGCACTTCCATTTTTAATAAATTCGCAACTACATAGCGATTATGATCAGTATGCCAATTGGGATTCATTACCATCTCTAAGAGAAAAAGGCGATACACAAGCAAAAATTATAGAAGGAGAATCATTATATCTCTCAGGTAACTATGAAGAAGCAATACAATATTTAAAAGCGAATATTGATACTAGCGATCCATATTATTCATATGCACTTATCTATCTTGGAGCTTCTTATTTCCAAATCGATAAGTTGGAAGAAGCACATCAAGCATATGATGCTTTAATTGCGACCAATACACTTCAAAGCTCTTATGGATATTGGTATAAGCTTTTGATGTATTTAAAAGTTGAAAATACAGAGAAAACAAATGAAATGCTCACACTCATACTGAGTAATCCAGATCATTATAATTATACAAAGGCTAAGGAAATACAAGAAGGATTGTAATCAGGCTGAGTACGCTTTCGCGAAAGCGTATATCTTAATATTACACAATCAAAAAATTCGCCAGAATTTGTAGTTTTTAATTTACAAATTCTGGCGAATAATCAACTTTACGTTAGATAAAGAACGTTTCGTTTTAGATTCTAAATTTATTGTTATTAGTGAAGAAAATAGCATTGGCAAAAAATAACTTTCCATTATGCCAGAAAGCACGAAATAACGGGTCATCGGCCATATAAATAATACTACCACGTCCCATACGTTCTTCTCCAAAAACAAGAGATTTTGGCAATCTGTTTTTTGCAGCATCCCCAGCATATCCAGAAACATTGGTAGGACTCTCTCCGATGTATGCTACATTAAAACCATTATCTAGATATTTATATGCACTACTTCCTAGTTTTAAACTATAATACGTGTCTCCATACCCAAATGCCATTGGATGTGTAGCATCTACTTCCGTTTTAAAAATACTTCCCGTGATAAAATTAGTAACACTTGCTTCTTCGCGATCTGCATACGGCGTTAAATTCTCTTTACTATCTTCCTTTTTATCATCATTTGAAGGCATATTTCGCTTTAAGCTAAAACCACTTTGTCCAGCAAATGAGTTGAGTGCATTTCCCGTAGCAATCACTTTTCCACCACCACGAACAAAATCTTTTACCTTATTCATAGCACTTTCATTGAGAACACTTCCATAATACCCATTAGGCATAATAATAACATCAAACTGATCTAGATTGACACGACCAATACGGTCTGCTTCTATAGAAGTCACTGGGTATTCTAGATTTTGCTCAAAATAATACCAAGTAGCTCCGTAGCTTAATGATGAAGTGCCATCGCCTTTAAGTAACGCTATTTTTGGAGGATTAATTAATTTTATTTCTGGAGAACCAAAATCAGGTCCAGCTTTAGAAAAACTAGAAGTCGCAGGAATTAATTCTCTATTGTGAGTTGCTGCTACTTTATAAATGTCATTTGCAAAATTTGGATTATTCTTATTGTCACTTTTTGTAATAATCAATGTACCACGATCAAAAGTTTGTCCACTATTGGTCATAGGTTTTTCAGTAAAACGTACTTTGATTCCTGCATTTAATAAGCCAGCAAGAAATTTTGCATCGTCCATACTGTTCCATTTTGCAATGTACCCGGGTGCATCCGTACGTTGTTGGTTAACTACTTTCGTAAATGGATTACTACTATTAGCGCTCACTTTTGTAGTGCTTGCAATGGCATTAAGACCATATGCATGTGGTAAACTCCAAGCCGTAATATCATAGGTGAGCGGTGTAGAAAGCTTTGCGTCTGGCTCAAATAATACTTTAACCATTTTCCCTTTAGGCTGATCTGTATGAATAACCATCGCAAGGTCATAATTCATACTTCCCTGTCCGTTAGAAGTATAGTTGAATCCACTTACTTTTCCATTTGTTGAAAAACCATAGGTAATTTCATGACGATCTAATAAAGCAGCTAATGCTGCAAGATTATCTTGTGTACCTTGAAGAACGTAACTCTTATATTTTAGATTACGGTTATCAAAAAACTTGGCAAACTCACTATTAATTTTTGAAGCTGTTTTTGAAGAAATTTCTACTGTAGAAAGCCCAGTTGTTTTATGATGCGCCACACGATCAAATAAGGTAAGTTCATAGCCTTCGTCAGTATTAATTCCCAATCCAGCACGACCATGGCCTGCTTGTTCATAGGTCATTCCAATGGCTCCCATATAAGTAGGATAGGTGTCTCCATAACTAGGATAGAGTAAATCAAAACGCTCACGCGTAAAAAATAGCCATCCTTCCTGATCGAAATAACGTGCATGATTTTGTCCTATCTGTGTTTGGAAATCACGCTGCCAGTCTGATATAATTTCATGGAAAGGTTCTGCAGCAGGTGCAAAATAATAAGGCTCATTAATACCTTGCTCATGAAAGTCAACATGTACGTGTGGTAACCATTTGTTATATACTTTTAAACGCGCTCTAGATTCTACCTGTGTAGCCCATGCCCAATCACGATTTAAGTCAAATAAGTAATGATTAGGACGACCTCCTGGCCATGGCTCATTATGCTCTGCAGCTACTTGAGAAGGATCATACGGTGTAGATGCTACTTGGTTAAACCAGTTTGCATAACGATCACGTCCATCCGGATTAATACATGGATCTATAATCACAACCGTATTATCTAACCATGCCTTTTTTGTTGTGATAAGTTCATATAAGGTAACCATAGAGGCTTCGGTACTAGACGCTTCATTTCCATGTACATTGTATGATAACCAAACAATTGCTTTATCTGCCGTTGATGAAGAAGAGCCTATACCCGCTTGCGCAAGATTAGCCTTTCGTATAGTTTCAAGATTCCCATGATTTGCTTGCGATGTCACTACAGCATAGGTGAGTGGACGACGCTCATTTGTTTTACCATATTCTTGGTAGGTGACAAGATCACTGTTTTGAGCTACATGTTCAAAATAACGAACTACATCTGAATGCCTAGAAAATTGAGAGCCGATCTCATATCCTAAAAATTCTGATGGAGATTGGACTTGTGCTTGAAGTATTCCTGTGAGTAAGAATAGGAATAGTGAAAAGTGACGCATAAAGGTTTCTTTAAGATAAAGCCTTAAATATACCTATTATGGTAAAATAAAATTGGTGTTTTTAGACAAATTTAGGTTTTATAAGTAACCTCAGTATGCTCTAAAATAAGAATGCTGATTGCAGGAAAAAAAATGAAATCGATTAAAACTGTATTATCGTAAACCTACAACTGGTTCTTGAGAAATAACCGTAACTGATGAAGGTAATGTAGGTGTCTTAGTATTTGTAGCTGATGCTAATCCAGTATCTGGTGCACTGATAGAAGTATCATATACTTCCCATTGTTTCCCATTCCAAAAATAATATCCAGATTTCAATTTCTTACTAGTTGTTTTATTATATACAAGCATACTAGGAATACGTGCATCTTTTTGTACAACCGTTGGTGCATCGGTGATATTTTGTATCGTAACATTAGGAATATATACGCCTTGATACGCTGCAGTTACTTTATAATTTTCAGATGAATTTGGTGCAGAGGGAGCGAGTGCTACTTGACTATATGTAGTTGCTGTAATAAGAAAAACTAAAGCGATTAAAGTATGTTGTAAATGTTGCATTTTTATAATGATTTGGGACTGCTAAACTAAGACGTAAAAACCCAGAATCATAGAATAAATGTGACTTTTAGACGAAAAAACCAATTTTAACGACGTATGACATAGGGGTGTGTTTTTCATGGAATGAATTGTAATTTTCATCGATGTATTCAGACAGATCATATTATGTAATCATCGCCAAAAGACCTATTTTTGGAAGGAAATTGTTAGACCAAAATGCAAAAAGACACCATTACGTATTCTGAAACAGGATATTTTTCAAAACTTATCTGTCAGTACCTAGATCAGAATCCACAAGTAGCTCCCTTTTATCATAGATTTCCTTCACTAGATAATTTTGAAGCACAAATCAAAGAGAAACAAGCATGGTTTACAACGGCTTCTCGAGACGTATTAGTTTCGTCTTTGCAAAAACAGTACGCGCAAGTATCTGTTTCTGATGCTACACAATTACATATAGAAAAACTTTCAGCAAATACGACATTTACCATAACAACAGGTCACCAGTTAAATCTCTTTACTGGGCCGTTGTATTTTTTATATAAGATCATTCACACAATTACGCTTTCGCGAAAGCTAAAACAGCAACACCCCCACTATGATTTTGTGCCTATCTACTGGATGGCGACAGAAGATCACGATTTTGACGAGATCAATTACTTTCGATTTAAAGGGTCTAAAATTCAATGGAATCGAGAAGATGGTGGTGCCGTAGGAGAACTTTCAACGGAAGGACTTGATGCTGTATTGGACTTATTTAAAACTGCCTTAGGAAGTTCGAAAAATGCACAGTATTTAGCATCACTTTTTGAAGAAGCGTATTTGAAACATACAAATCTTGCAGATGCGACACGATACCTTGCTAATGAGCTTTTTAGCGAATACGGACTTGTCATTGTAGATGGAAATGATGTAGGATTAAAAACGCTATTTGCTCCGTATGTAGCACGTGAATTGTTTGAAGAAGTAGCGCATAAGGAAGTAACAGCGCAGACAGCAAGTCTTACTTCGCTAGGATATCCAGAACAAGTACATCCAAGAGAGATTAATCTCTTTTATATCATCAAAGGAATCCGTGAACGTATCATTAGAGAAGGAGATGACTTTGTAGTCAATAATACAGAAATCCGTTTTACAGAAGCCGAGATTCGTTCGGAGTTAGAAGCCCATCCAGAACGTTTTTCTCCTAATGCTTTATTGCGACCTTTATTTCAAGAAATTATTTTACCTAATCTTACTTACATAGGTGGAGGCGGAGAGTTGGCATACTGGTTTCAGCTAAAATCTTGCTTTGAAGCGATGCAAGTACCTTTCCCAATGCTGTTACTTAGAAACTCAGCATTGATCAGAACAGAAAAACAGAAAAATAAAATAGAAGCTTTAGCGATTACCAATTCACAATTGTTTTTAAAACAAAATGAATTGGTAAATCAGAAAATACGCGCGATTTCAAATATAGACATCGATCTATCTACACAACGTACATCTCTTAAAGAACAGTTCAAAGCGATGCATACACTTGCTGCCGAAACGGATGCTTCTTTTTTAGGAGCGGTTAAAGCACAGGAAGTAAAACAATTAAAGGGACTTGATCATTTAGAAAAACGTTTGTTAAAAGCGCAAAAAAGAAAACTAAAAGATCAAGTGCAACGGGTAGTGGATATTCAAAATGCCATCTTCCCATTACACAGTTTACAGGAGCGTAATACCAATTTTGCAGAATTTTATCTGGAATATGGCGCAGACTTAGTGCCTGCTTTAGTAGAAGCATTGGATCCTGTAAACAAAGAATTTACGATTGTTACTTTGTAAAGTAATAGAATAAACATCCAAAATAGAATATAGTACCGTATATCATAGTATACAAAGGTTTGTGATAACAAGCGACTTTGAATAACGTATTCATTTTACGTATATTTAACTAGAAACCATCATATTGCTATGAGATATCTTTACACGCTACTACTATTGTTTTTTTCAGTATCTGTTTTTTCTCAAGAATTAAGTAACTATATTCATGTGGATCAATTTGGGTATACGCCTGAAGCGATTAAAGTAGGGGTGCTTAGTGATCCACAAGTAGGGTATAATAGTGCTATGTCTTATACTGCCCCAGCGACTATTGAAATTCGAGATGCAGTCACAAATGCAACGGTGCTATCTGTAACTCCTGTTCTATGGAATAATGGAAATACCCATGCACAGTCAGGCGATCGAGGGTGGTGGGTAGATTTCTCGTCACTTACAGAAGAAGGGACGTATTATTTATATGATGCCACTCTGAATGAACGATCTTCTATTTTTGTGGTTGGTCTAGCAGTGTATGACGAAGTAATGAAAACAGCAGGGCGTATGTTTTATTACAACCGCTGTAATGCTCCAAAATCAGAACCTTATGCGCAAGGATGGGCAGATGGAGATAATTTTCTTCAGGATACACAAACACGATATATTTATGATCAAGGAAATACTGCTTTAGAAAAAGAACTATCTGGCGGATGGTTTGATGCAGGCGATTATAATAAGTATGTCACGTTTGCAAGTGATGCGGTACATGATTTATTAGCAGCTTATGAAGAAAATCCACAAGCTTTTTCTGACGATTGGAATCTTCCTGAATCTGGGAATGGCATTCCTGATGTGCTTGATGAAGTGAAATGGGAATTAGATTGGTTGCTTAAAATGAATCAAGAAGATGGGAGTACGATTATTAAAATGGGAAGCAGGAATTTTGAAGAAAATATTGAATCCCCTCCAAGTTTAAATACAGATACACGCTATTATGGTCCGACGTGTACCTCAGCGTCTATTGCTGTAGCAGGTATGTTTGCACATGCCTCAAAAGTATTTTCAGGAGTTTCTGGGTATGGAGATTTTGCTGCGTTATTACAAGAACGTGCTATTATAGCATATGCATATGTACAACCTTTTGTAGCAAATGGAACCCTAGAAACCAATTGTGATGATGGAAGTATCATCGCTGGAGATGCCGATAGGGATGTAGAAGCACAAGAAGAAGAGTTTGTAGTAGCTTCGGCCTATCTTTTTGATTTAACTGGAGATGTTTTATATAATGAATATATTATAAATAAAGTTTCCGAATTACAAACAGTGACGTCTCCATTTTGGGGGCCATATAAAATACAAGTACACGATGCATTACTGCTGTATACAAATACTAGCGGTGCAGATGCGACAACGATAACCACTATATTAGATTCGTTTTCATCAGATGCGCAAAATAATTATAATGGATATTATGGAATGTCTGACGAAGATTTATATAGAGCATTTCAACCTAGTTTTTCATACCACTGGGGTTCTAATAATCCGAAAGCTAGTTATGCAACCGTCAATAAACTTGTGATAGATAACAATATTAACCCGTCACAAAATGACAGTTATAGAGGGTATATCGACGAAGTGATCCATTATTTTCATGGCGTAAATCCTCAAGGGATGGTATACCTTTCCAATATGTATGATTTCGGGGCAGAACGTAGCGTTAATGAGATATACCATAGTTGGTTTTATGATGGAACTGATTATGACAATGCAGTAACAAGTCCTATAGGACCCGCACCTGGTTTTGTGACTGGTGGTCCTAATGATTCATTTAGCGTGACAACCTTAACACCTCCTTCTGGACAACCTGCTCAAAAGAGTTATTTAGATTTTAATGATGGATATCCTAATAATTCTTGGGAAATCACAGAACCTGCTATTTATTATCAAGCTGCCTATATTAGAATGCTAGCAAATAGTGTAGCGGTAGATGACGTACTTTCGGTAGACACTAATGAACTCACAACCTTAGATTTCAAAATCTATCCAAACCCAACATCATCGTCATTTCAAATGACTGGAGTGAAAAATAGAGGAGAATTAAAAATTTATTCAGTTTTAGGGCAGTTTGTACATTCTGAAATAGTAACAAATAATAGTATTGTAGATATTTCTAACCTTACTAGAGGAATGTATTTTGTAAAATTAAATCAAGACACTAAAACGAGTACTCAAAAATTGATTGTAAACTAACGTTGTAATTGTCGGATACCTTCATAGACGACAATACCTACTGCGTTTGCAAGATTTAAACTACGTATATGTTCACTAAATAATGGGATCTTATAGAGTGCCTCTGGATGCTTCTCAGTAATTTCTTTAGGAAGCCCTTTCGATTCTTTTCCGAAAACTAAAAAGAGATTTTCTTCAAAAGGAATGTCATAGTGAAACTTTTTGCCATGACTAGACAGAAAGGCAAATTTCGCCTTTGTATGTTTTTCAAAAAAGTCGTCTATACTCTCATAATACGTGACTGATAGATGTTGCCAGTAATCCAGTCCAGCACGTTTAAGGCGTGTATCTGTAATTTCAAACCCTAGTGGTTTTACAAGATGTAGACGACATCCAGAACCCAATGCGAGTCTGCCAATATTTCCCGTGTTATTTGGAATTTCAGGGTGTATAAGAACGATGTTGAGCATTCGTAGTTATTTGAGATTTTCAAAGTAATGTAAATTTTCATTTCTCCAATCCTAAAGGGAGAGAAAATTTTTAATCAAGGCAAGATTGAGAAAAAGTCCACTCTTTAGGGTCGGGGAAAAGGCTTTTTCGATTTCGGGGTGTATAAGAACAATGTTGAGCATAAATTATAACAGTGAATTATCGTAAGATATGATCTTGCATATGTGTTGATTTATTTTAAGATTTTTCAAATTATAGTTTAATCTACTAAACTAAATAAATGCGATATTAAAATGAAACTATCGTGATTCTACTTTTTAAGCAAGCTTCCTTTTATTTAATTATCTCCTAGTTTCTTGGTAACGTTATTGTAATATTCTTGCGTAACTACTTCAGTCCAGATTGTTGGTTGCCCACCACCATATAAAGCTAAATAAGTTACATCACTATTCTTGGTTGACGAGTGCCAATGTTCGATATCTTTTTCACATTTAATTACATCACCTTTTTTTAAAATGACTGGTTTTTTGCCTCTTTCTTGATAATATGCTTCTCCGTCTACAATTATTAAGACTTGAGAAGAACTGTGTTTATGCCAATCTAAGGTTGAATTGGCTTTAAAGGTTGCTTTTGTAATATTATACCCCAATTCAGTGTCGTCATGAATGATAGCATTTAACCAAGCTTCTCCTATATAATGAGTATTTGGAGCTTTGGTTCCTTCTGTAAGATATGAGGCAACTTTATATTTAGAATCTTGGGAAAATCCAGATAATGATGCTAAAATAAACAGAGGTAAAATTAATTTTTTCATGTTATAACTTTTTAAGTGTCAATATTTTTATGTGTTAGCATTCTAATAATGCAATTAAGGTAGCAAAATGGCAATGTATGCTGTTGATGAATTTAGAGTAATAATTTATTGTTATGTGCAGATTTTATTATTCTAATACCTTTAAGGCAAATTCTTCGTACATGTTTTTTAATTCATTATAATTTTCTCTAGTCTTGTTCAAATAATGGATGGTACATAATCTATTATTGATATCTATAAAAAAAGTATTTTGAAATCCGATAGTATCTTTCGTATCATTGAGAAATACAAAACTTAGATATTTTCCATTGTTTTCACCATAAATTTCAGAATAGGTCTCAATTAATTGACTCGTTACACTGTCAGAATGAATTGTTGTTTTGTATTCATTGATTAAGCAAAACTTTAATATAGAATTTTGATTTGATAAATCAGGAAGTCCAATGCCTTCGTCTGTTAAATAACAAATAACTTTATTTATTGAATCTGACTTCTCAAAAACACCAACAGCAAATTTTCCATTTATTTGGTTTAAAGTTTTATTGTTTTTAATTATTAAGCTAACGTCTTTTTTTGCTCCTAATATTCTGTATTTATTCTCGATTTTTGTCTTGGTAACTTTAATAATAGTATCATTTTGAGTGACGTTCACGGTTATAATCCGTTCTTTTTTATTTTTAGCTTTATTACATGATACCAATAAAACTAAAAGGAGAATAGTGAATTTATAAATTTTGTTTATCATAAGTTAGATAGCATATAACTTTTCTTAGATGTTGTATTTGTCTTCAGAATGCGGAATATGAAATGTACAAACTGTTAGGTGCGATATATATATGATCGTTTTATTGTATGCCTTCTAACAAGAATAACCTTTAAATTTAATGTGTAGATTATCAAGTCAATAAATTCCCATGTTCATCCCATTCTGCGATGTCTCCACGTTTACTTTGATCAATGCATTTGGCAATCCATTCTGGATCATAGGCAACGCCATGCTGATCGAGTACATCTTGGGGTACACCATCCCAAACATTGGGTTGATTTCCTTTATAACCTAAATCTTTGATTCCCCACTCAGAAGTGTAGTAACCTGTCATGGTAAGATTACGCATCAAACTAAACCATTGAATTTCAAACGGACGTTTACGAGACGGAACCTCAGGATCGTAAAAAGCAATGGGATCAAGGATTTGCTTTTGTTGCGAAAGCTCTAGGGATTTGAACTCCTTATTAAATAACTCAAGCGATTGGTTGTCAAGCCACAATAAACCACCCAATAAGGTGTTTTGCATACGAGGCATATCCTTTCCTATAAACTCAATAAATTCAGGAACACCAGCTTCTAATGGGCCTCCTACTTCAGGTTTTGGAGGTAAAATCACTTCGCTTAAAACTGCGATAGTTTCTAACTCATGAGCTGTAAATAGTTCTTCAGCATTTAGTTTTTCTATGCGTTCTAATTCTTCTGGAGTTCGTCCAAAAAAACCATCGGCACTTTCAATGATTTGTTCTTCGAGTGCAGGTTCTCCTTCGCCCACACAACTGTGTAAACCAAGGCTTATGGCGCCTGCACCTAGTAATAGGGTTTGTATACTTTGTCTTCTATCCATAGTAAATGCCCACGTAGGCGGGTATCTTTTGAAATTAAACTATATGTTCTTTTACATCCACACTTCGACGTTGCCTGTCTTGAGCCTGTCGAAAGGCCCAGCATACACTACGGATGCAATCTGATAATTATGTTTCTTTATACGCTTTAACGCTTCGCTCTCCCTTACGGTCGTGAATCTCACAAATTCGATTTCGCGAAAGCGTACATCTCTTTAATTCAATTTTATCAAATATTCTGTTGTTTCAACTGCTCAATAATATAGTCTGATGCTCTCCAGGAGAGTGCCAGTATGGTCCATGTACAGTTCTTATCTGCTTGGGATACAAAAGGGCCTGCATCTACAATAAATACATTGTCTACATCGTGCAGTTGATTAAATTTATTAGTTACTGATGTTTTAGGATCATTCCCCATACGCGTAGTTCCCACTTCGTGTATGATTTCACCAGGTTTATTTAAACCGTTATCTGGTCCTCCCGGCCTGTCACCCAATACTTGACCGCCCATATTATGGATAATTTCTTCAAATGTATCTTGCATATGAGTCGCTTGTTTACGCTCTAGATCACTCCATTTATAATTAAATTTGAGTACTGGAATTCCAAATTGATCAACGGTAGTTTCATCAATTTCACAGTAATTATCTTTACGGGCAATTCCCTCGCCACGACCAGCCATTCCAACGACTGCACCATAATATTTCTTCACATCATCTCGTAAGACATCTCCATAACCACCTACTTTGGTTCCAAAGAATTTATTGAATTCATTGGCATTAAATCCAAAGCCATAACTAGGCATTCCCATACCTCCCCAGACTTCAATATGATATCCTCTAGGAAAATCTAGTTGAGAGTTATCACCCCACCAAGGAGAGTAAACATGCAGTCCGCCCACACCATCTTCATTATAAGAAGGTTTTCTATTCATTAACTGAGGAATAAACCCAGAACGACTAGAACCTGTAGAATCGTGTAAATATTTACCTACTACATCAGAACTATTTCCTAAGCCATTAGGATGCTGAGGACTTTTACTATTCAATAATATACGAGCAGAACTACACGCAGAAGCTGCCAATACAACAACACGTGCTTTTAATTTATATTCTCTACGATCATCTTTACTAATGTAAGACACACCTGTTGCTTTTCCTTCTTCATTCATGGTCACTTCGCGTACCACACAATTGGTATATAAACGCACTTTTCCGCCACTTTTTTGCGCTGGAAAAATAAGGCAGCTCCCTGAAGAAAAATCGGCATAGACAGCGCAAGAACGCGCACATTGCCCGCAGTAAAAACAAACCCCACGATCATTATTAATTCGTTTGGTAAGCATAGACATTCTACTTGGAATCACAGGAATTCCTGATTTTCTGGCGCCTTGTATATAAAAAAGTTCGTGTAATCTTGGTTTAGGAGGTGGTAAGAAAAAACCATCAGGATCATTTTCTAGTCCTTCATTAGTGCCAAAAACACCAATGAGTTTATCTACTTTATCATAATAGGGTTTGACATCGTCATAACCTATAGGCCAATCTTCTCCGTATCCATCACGTGTTTTTCCTTTAAAATCTTTAGGTCCAAAACGCAGAGAGATCCGTCCCCAGTGATTGGTACGTCCTCCCAGCATATGCGATCGAAACCAACGAAACTCGGTTCCTGGTTCATGTGTATACGGTTCTCCTTCTATCTCCCAACCACCATATGCCATATCAAATTCCCCAAATGGACGATCTGTTCCCGCGCCTCTTCTAGGCGATTGATGGGGCCATTTCATTTGTGTCATGGTCTTTGGATCGGCGGGATCAAAAAAGGGACCTGCTTCTACAACAGCAACATTAAAACCTGCGTCTGCTAATTGCTTAGTGGCCATACCACCACCAGCTCCAGAACCTACAATGATCACATCATAAATTTTGGAAGATTCTTTTATTTGCATAGGATTGGAATAGTTTCCCCTAAAATACTAAAAAAAGAGTCAAGAAGAATTTACTTTTTTGCTTTCGCGAAAATGTATACTGTTTGTAATGAGTTGAGGTGTTTAGGAGTTGATGAGTTGATGAGTTGATGAGTTGATGAGTTGATGAGTTGATGAGTTGATGAGTTGATGAGTTGATGAGTT
>NZ_CANLNH010000022.1 GCF_947492535.1 uncultured Dokdonia sp.
CATAGGGAGAGCAAAGCGATAAATCGAGCTTGCGAGATTCACGACCATAGGGAGAGCAAAGCGATAAATCGAGCTTGTGAGACCTGCCTGCCAGCAGGCAGGTTCACGACTGCAAGGAGAGTGAAACGGTAAAGCGTATAAAGTACCATAAAAACAGTCCTTTCAGCAGAAAACACAAACCACTGAAACTACGGATCATACCCTTCTTAAAACTTTAAATTTAGCATATAAGACCCCATATTTGTAGCGAAGTATATGTAAATATTGGGGTTGTTTACATGCAAAATAGGCGCTTTCTAAAAAGCGTCTATTTTCATCTAATGATCCTTTAAAGTGTAATAAAAAGATCATCTATGTACGAATTTAAGCCAAGACCTAAAGTAGTACCGCAAGCAAAAGCTGTAAAACCAACATCTAAACTAAAACCAGATCCTGAAGTAGAAAAGGAAAAAAAGGAAAGTACCGTACAATCTGATATTCAAACACCAGAAAAAACAGACGGGATTACTAATGTTGGAAATTCAGAGACTACAAATACAGGAACAGGGCTTCAAGACAATACAACTACAACGAGTTCAGAAACTGGCGGAGATGCGTTTCAACAACTCATTGCAAAAGATCCTATTACACAACTCTTAGAAAATGATCCTATTACACAACTTCTGGATAATGATCCGTTTATCCAATTGGTAAATAAAACCAATACTCCTACACGTAAAATAGCCGAAGAAACTAAAGACAAGAGTGAAGCTACTACTGTAGAAGAAGATGCGTCTGATAAAGCAGCTATCAAAGCTATAAAGGAGAGAGAAGTTGTTCAAGACAAACCAAAACTAAAGATTGAGAATTCGTCTCCAGAAGCAGCCATAGGAAGTGTAACAAAGCTTCCTCCTTTACAGCTATTTGATTCTATGAATGAAGCAAGTACCGCAGCTACACAAGCACAACAAAATCAGCTAAATAAGGCACAAGAAGGAATGGAAGAAATCACCATTCCAACAGGGATAGATGCCGCATCTGAAGCCAAACAACCAACACCAAAAGTAGTTGCCAAAGGAAAAACACCAACCATTAAAACCCCAACAACAGCAAAGAAAGTTGCGACTGATAAAGCAACAAAAAGCCTTGATAAGGAAACCAAAAAAGTACCTATTGGAAAAGTAACCACAAAAAGAGGTGCGTTTATAAAAGATATTCAAAAGTCTCGAGAAAACCTTGGTAACGTTCAGACAGCTGCACAATCAGATCTTGGTGCACAACCTGCTGCAAATTTTGATGAAGCGTCAAACCCAGCACAAATCCAAGCAAATAATGCTAAAGCACAACAAAGTGTAGGCAATGAATTAGGAAACGCGCAAAAAGCCACAACACAAGACTTTGGAGAAAGTGGTATGTTTCCTAAAAAAGCTAGTAAGAAAGCGAAGATTACCATTAAAACAGCGCTTACAGAGCAACGTCAAAGCTTACTTTCAGAGCATACAGAGATGCCAAGTTTTGATGATGCAGAAACAGCAAATATCAATCAAGAATTACAAGCACGTTATCAAGGTGAGATTGCTGCTGCTGAACAAGATATGCAAATGGCTGGCACTGAAAAAGACCAAAACATTACTACAGAAAAGAATAAGCATCATCAAGATATGATGGCTGCTACCGAAGAAGCCAAAGCAACACAACGTTTAGAACGTACTAAAGGCCAAAAAGAAGTTGTCAACCAAAAAGAAAACTGGCAAGCCGAAAATCAGAAGATCAAAGAAGATGCTTCGATACAACTAGCTAAAGAGCAAACTAAGAATGAGGCAAGTATTACTAAAAAACAAGCAGAAGGAAATAGACAAATAGCAGACACGTATGCAAAAGCCGATAAAGATATTGCAGCTAAAACCAAAAAAGCTGATGAAGATGTGGCTAAGCAAGAGAAAGAAGGGGTAGAAAAAGAAGAAAAAGGATGGTTTGATAGCGCAATTGATTGGATAGGTGATCAATTTGATAAAATCAAAAAAGCTGTCAACTTCATTTTTGATAAGTTACGAGCTGCTGTAAAGAGCCTTGTCAACTGGGCAAAAGAAAAAGCCTCTGGTATTATCAATGCCGTAAGAGACTTTGCGATCAAAGCTGTAAAAGCGTTTGGAGAAATTGCAAAATCTGTGGTAAGTGCAGCTCTCTTTATGTTCCCAGAAACAGCCAAAAAATTCAATGCCTTTATTGATAAAAAAGTAGCCCAAACCATTGAAGTCATCAATAAAGTAGCAGATGCCCTTGAGAAAACGGTACATGCATTATTAGATGCGGTAGGAAGAGTAATAGACGCTGTACTCGCAGTATATCAAAAGGTAATGAATGCTGTATTAGATGTACTAGAAGCCATTACGGTTGGTGCTCTAAAACTTATTCAGAAAATAGGTTGGTTAGGAAGTGCTGCCAAAGAATCACCAGATCATTTCTTCCCACAAATGGCAAGTGAATTATTAGGACAAGATGTAGAAGAGCCATTAGAAAATGAAATTCCAAAAGTCTTTGGATTAACAATGGATGATGTGAAGAAGAATGATCTTCTTGCTGCACAAGGTGGTGGTATAGAAACCACTATTCCAACAACCAATGATATAGATGATAGCATCTTTGATAAAGAAAGTTATGTAGCATCAGATTTTGATGTACCTGTACAAGACGATTTACAGTTAAATGATGCTTTATTAGCTGAGATTGCAGCTATGCCAGATGGTGTACCTGTAGAAATTGGATCTACCACAGCAGATACCAATGGTATAGCTGCGGTAAAAGCAGGCAATACACCTGATTCTGAAACGATAGATGATGCAACTGCTACACAAACACCATTCATTACTACAGAGTACATTAACTCCTTAACACCAAAAGATAAAGAAGAAAGCGGATGGGTAGGCCCTTATAAATCTGTAAAAGCAAGAGCTTCTGGCGCTGCTGGTGCGATGCTAGATGCTGTTAAACTATGGTGGGCTGAAAATAAAATAGGGATTATTGCTGCTTTAGTATTAGGTGTTGCTGGTTTAATAGCAGCAAATATCTTGACAGGTGGAGCCATTCTTGCAGCCTTACCACTATTACTGAATATTCTATCTGTATTCTTTGCTGCCGATGCGTTATTCCAATTAGGAAAACACTTTAAAAACTATTTAAGCAAAGCATGGGATAATGATATTAAAGGTGGTGCTAAGAGTATGGCACGTGGACTTGCGATATTAATTATTGAATTGGTATTTGCGCTTATGTTCGGAGCCAAAGGCGTGTTTAAGGCTGCAAAAGCAGGATTAAAAACGGCAAAAGGAGGGCTTAAAACAACACAAAAAGCCATTGTAAAAGGAACTAAAGGATTTGTAAAAGGGCAAGTTAAAAATGGAAAACGTTTATTGGCTGTCACTAGAAACGGATCTAGACGTGCTGTTAAAAATGGTAAGATTGTATTACAAGGCGTAAAACGCGGCAGTGTAAAAGGTGCTAAGAGTTTAAAATCTGCTGGAAGAGTCTTATTAAAAAGATTAGGCTTTGATCGTTTTAGAATTACACGTTCTGGTAAACGCTTTAAACTAGAAGGACATATTAATCCATGGGTGTTATTGGCAAGTGGTACAGTAAAACATGTAGATCCAAAAGATGTAAAAAAGAAAAAGGTAGGACAGAAAGTCAATATAGATGGAGAAGAAGGAATACTGATAGGTAAAAAAGATATTCCTGTTGGAAATAAAACAGAAGGTTTTGATGGTACAGATTTAACAGGAAGTAGCTTTGTTAAGAAGCTAGACCCAAATGATGCAACAAAAAACATTGACGAGTTTAAAAAATTAGATAAAAAAACATTTGAGCAACGAAGAAATAGAATCTTTGGAGGAACACCAAGACCTGATTATAGGAATGCCTTCTTTAAACTATTAGAAAATGATGGATTTAAAGTAAGTGAATTAGCAAAAAGGTTTATTAGAGTACATCATGTAATTCCGTCAAGTTCAGGAAATCTAGGGAAATTTGATGTTTTCTTTAAAAAATTAGGTTTTAACGTACATGATATGGGTCGAAACGGTATTGGATTACCAGGTCTAGATTTAAATAATTTACTTAAAAACTTAGATGTAGAAAACTTTGATTTAAATGACATTAGAAAAAAATTCCATTTAGGAGATGCATCTACATCAGAAATTAAAAAAGCTATTGAAGAACTAGAATCTTTAAAGAAATATTCTGTACATTCGGATAATCATAAACTTTATTCTCGACTAAGAGAAATGGATATATTTGATATGCAGAAAAGATTTAATCTAAGTGTAAAACAACTTTCCGAAAAAACAGGTAGAAGTATTATAGAAGCTGAAGAGTTAATGGCTAAAAAATTTAACTCTGAAATAAATATTTATATCAGTAAACTTATGAAAGATCTAAGTGATGGTATAAAAATAACTAACTAATAATAATGAGTTATTATATTTTAAATATAGATTTAGAAATTGATACTATTTATATAGATTCATATAAATCAAATATTGATGAATTAGCCAATGTTCTTACAGAATGTAAAAGCCTTAATAGTGAAATTCAATATATTAAATCGTATAGTAAAACCAAAGGAGTTCTAACTGATCTAATAGATACTATGGTTTTTACTGTTTCTGAAAAATTAAAAAATAAACTTTTTGAATTAGATTCAAATTTAGAAGCTTTTCCTATTGATTTAATAAGTAACGGAAAAAAAATAGGAGGTTATTACGCTATAAATATCTTAAATAAAGTCGATGCCATGGACCATACTTTATCTGATTTTACCGTATTCGAAGAATGGGATATTATAGATAAAATAAAGAAAATAGTTTTAGATCCTAAAAAAATTAATAACCATTGTATTTTTAGAGAAAAAGAAATTAGTTCTAGAATAATTGTAAATGAGGAAGTAAAAATTGTTTTAGAGGATTATAATGGTCTTTCATTCCAACCATTAGAAGATTATAAAACTCCATATTAAATTTATACAAGCAGATGATTTTTGGTTTAAAAAATTGCTTTCTGAAAAAGCAAAAAATAAAGGAGGTAAACAAGTAGGTGATAAAGGAAAGTTTGTTACTGAAAGTGGAGATGAAATTGAGGGGATATTGATAGGTGGTGTAAACAAGAAAAGTGGTTTTGTAGATGATTTATTTGAAAGTTCAAAAAACACAGATGGTTTAGCAAAAAATCAAGAAGAATTTGCAAAACTATTTGATGAAACGGATGATGCTGTTAGGAAAAAAATGATTCAAGGAGCAGAAGCTATTGATTATGAAAAATTAGCAAAAGAAATTGGAGAAGAAGCAGCAAAAGCTACTAAAAACAGGGGGCAATTAGCAAAATCTATAGGAAAAGCACCTAGTAAATTTCATCAAGCACATCACTTATTGCCTGTTGAACTACTAAAAAGATCAAAAATATTACAAAAAGCAGTTGATGGTGGTTTTGATTTTAATGGATTAGTTAATGGTAAATGGGTAAAGCTATTTAGTGGTAAAATAGATGAATTAAAAGATGGTATTCATGCTAGTCATCCCAAATATACAGATAAAGTATTAACAAAAATGGAAGAGCAATTTAAGGTATATAGAGAAAAGATATTAAGAAAGTCCAAATTTGAAGACGTAACTGAAATTGAAGCAAAAGTATTTATGAATAATTTTGCAAAAAATATAAATAAGGAAATTGATAAACTGATTGAAATAAACAAATCATTACCTTTAGATCAGAAAATAAAATTAAATGATATTAATTTATAGTGTACAGAAATATGAATAAAATCAATTTTTACAAATTAAAATACTCAATTGATTTAAAGATTGTTGGCAATATATATAATACAGAGTTAAATTATCAAATAGAAGAATTTATTGATAATAAAAATAATGATAAGGAAAGATTTGATTTATATAGAGGAGGTGATTCAGATCATATAAATAGTAATATAGATATGACTGTGTTCAAAGCTCACAATAATGCTATAATGACTGATTTAATGAGTAGTTCTTTTTTTAGACAAAATGGATATTTTATAAGTAATCGTTTCGCCGAGTTATTAAAAGAATTCAATATTGAAGAAAGTAAACTTTTAGATTGCACAATTACAAATAAACAAAAGAAATATAGCTATAAGTTTTTAAGCATTATAGCTACATCGAAAAATATAAATATTGAAAATTCTACTTTTAGAGTTATTGAAGACACAGCCTATAACCCAGTTATAAAAGAAAACAATATCAAATTTAATTCTTTAGGAGATTTAGCAGATAAAACACGAGAAACCTACTTTGAGACTAATGGAGAATTTAAATTAGAGCCTATAAGAGTTATTCTAAATAGATCTACTGATTTGTTTCAATCTGAATTAGATTATACCACTTTAATATCTGAACGCCTAAAAAATAAAATAGAATATGAAGGATTAACTGGATTCGATTTTGAAAGGGCTAAATTAAAAACAGAATTTTATGAAGATTTTTAAAACTATGCTAAAAGAGTAAGATATTAGAAGAGGCTGTCTAAAAAGACAGTCTTTTTTATGTAATTAATTCTTGTATTTCGTATCTAAATATGAAGCTCACCATGTAGTACCCCCGTTCCCGCCAGTTTACAACTGGTAGTAAGAAGAGTATTTAAAATAAAAGTGACTATAAATAAAAAGCTATGATTGAACATCATAGCTTTTTGTATTTTAGACAAACTAGTAAAACTATATAATAGATCATATTATAATATCAATCTTTTATATAAATTAGTTTTCTTACTCAAGTCTCCACCAGTTACAAACTGGCGGGAGCAGCGTAAGTCTCAAAACTATAATTAATTCAATAGATAATTTAATTTTCTATTAAGCAGAAAATAAACAATATTACAATTTAGTAGATTTGTTATAAATAAAATTTGAAATGAAACATTATAAGCTAGTTAAGTATAAAAATACTGGTGATGCAGGGATAAAAGATTTTATATGTTCTGAAGAATTAAAGCAGCGTTTTTATAGCGGAGTGAAATTAAGTCCTACTATAAATCCTAAAATAGTAATAGAGAATAAATCTGGCAAACCTCAAGATTTCATTATGGGAGGAACTGCTTTACCCATTATATCAAAAAAAGTTAAAGAATTACTTTTAACATTACCTGAATCTAATAAATTCGAATTTATTTCTACTAATGTAGAGAACTTAAATAGTAATACAGAATATTGGGTCCTTAATATTTTAGATATCTTAGATTGTGTAGATTTTGATAAATCTGAATACAGAACTTATAATAATAGCGAAAAAATTAAAAGAATTGATAAATTAGTTTTTAAAGAAGGTGCTATTAATAAAGATATTTTTTATTTAAAAGATTTTCCAGTTGATATATATGTGTCAGAAAAAATAGCAACATTATTTAATGAAAATGATATAACTGGTTATAAACTTATAGATATAGAATAAATAATTTCAATTTTTATTTTAATAACAGCTCTATCATTTAATAATGGTAGAGCTTTGTGTTTAATAAATAGTATCATAAAAATTAGAAAAAGGCACACCTTTGGATAGTATATTTGATAACTAAATCATTAATAATGAGTCAGAAATTTTATACTATAAAAAGAAAATACGATCAAAAAGATTTAATCTTAATTGATCAAAAGGTTCCGAAACAAATAGATCCTGAAAAACCAGAAAGCGATTCATTTAAAACTGGAACCAGTTTAAAATCAATAATTAAAAATCCTTCTGATTTAATATTTAAAACAAAATATAATAATCTTACAGATTATCCTGCTTCTGAATTTGGATTTAAAGTTATTTCCCAAAAAATGAAAAATGTTTTTGAGAAATTTATTGATAATGAAGTTGAGTTTTTTGAAGTTGAATTTGAAGGAAATAAAAAAATAGATGAAAAATATTTTTTAATGAATTTCCTTAACTTACAATCTGCTATGGATTATGATAAATCAGATTTTTTACAGATATCAAATGGTGAAATAATAGAAATTGATAAGATGGTTGTAGATTATACTAAGTTAGAAAATCAAATTGCATTTAGACTAAAAGAAGTTGAACATGTATTAGTGATCAATGATGAATTAAGACAAGCAATTGAAGAGGCTAATATAACTGGTATAAAATTTAAAGAACTAGAAAAATACAAATACCCCTTTTAAAAATTTAAAAGAAGCTGGAATTACTGGTGTAAAGTACAGTGACAATATGGATTTAACAGTTGGGTTTTAATAAATAGAATACTATAAAACTAAACGAGTTTGACTTAATAGTTAGGCTCGTTTTATTTTTATAGATCTTTTTTCACCTAACTAATAATTAAATTACTTACTTCTTTCTCAACACCCCATCTATCGCTCCCGTAACATCCTCAGAAACTTTCAAAAAGTAAATAGCCAACAGGTACCCAATACCTAATAGTACAGATTTGACAACAATGTTTACAAAAGGATAGAACGAAAAGTCCCAAAAGTAAAAACCACAAAAGAAAGCAATTAATAATAATAGTGTCTTAAAAGAGCCTTTCGTAAACGGTTGCATCTCAAACTTCTTATAAACGATAACTATCTTACATAGCGTATAGAGCACCGAAGCTACAAACGTAGCAATCGCAGCACCATTAATACCGTATATGGGTATAAAAATGGTATTCAATACAATGGCGATCACCACTAACACCACCCCTAATACAAGAATAATTCTGTAATAATCACTATTGTATAATATCGCATTATTAATGCCCAGACAATTATCTAATAGCTTTGCAGCACCTATAAACAAGACCACATAAAGTCCGCTTCTATAACTAGCCGTCACCATATCATATAAGCTAGCCAAATTACACGTAATCAATAGAAACAATAAGGAAGCTATAACAAACAAGGTAAGCGAACTCTTATGATAGAGTTTACGCATATCGTCGTAGCGTTTTTCATTAAGCATTTGAGCTACCATAGGATAGGTAATTTGGTGCATCGCTCTCGCGGGAACAGCAATCACGGTAGCAATATAAATAGCCACTGAATAGAAAGCAACATTCTCTATATTTTCAAACAGGCCTAACATAAACTTATCTAAATCCAATAATAGACTTGCTACAGAACCTGCAATAATAATAAGCATGGTATACTTCACAATAGAAGTAAAGCCTTGAGGACGTTTGTTAGGATTACTAATACTTCGTAGCGTATGCCGAATGTATTTTGGTCTTTTTAAAGAAAAGGAATATAAACACATAATCAGCATACGAGATACATATACGAACACAAGAAATATTAAAAATGTGTCTATCGTTATACTATTAAAAGCCAATAGTACTAGGAGAACCGTAATTGCTAACCGATGGAATACTTCTTTCATAAAGTTCCCAAAAATGGTCTTAAACTGTACTTTTGACCATGCAAAAAAGGCTTCAAAATAGGCAGAAGAAATCGATATAATTAATATATACCAAACGTATTCATAAACAATAGCATTTTTTGTAGCTAAAAATGACGCTATCTGCTCATAAAAAAAGAAGCAAATAAATGTTCCTGGAATTGCTACTACCAGCGGCAATAAAAGCATCCAATTTAAAAATACACTTTGTTCGCTATCACTATAAGACGAATAAAACTTCACCAAGGTATTTTGAACCCCAAATGCCATAAAAGGCATTAAAATCATAGCCGTAGATACGATAAAGCTTACCAAACCATAATAGGTCTCAGACATAAAATTGATATACAGGTATAAGGTATTAAGCGCACCAATTGCAAACCCTAGATAGGTTGTAAGTAGATTATTAAAAGATTGCTTAATAACAATGCCCATATTATAAACTATGTATAAGTGTTGCTAACGTTTTGGTTAATTCTTTACGATGGTATTTTGAAATAATGTCTCTATTATTCTGAGTATTATTAGAAACGCTATAGTTTTCAAATAACGCTATTAAAACCTTCTCTAATGTTTCTTCTTGATTGTAATTGAGGTAATACCCACTTTTAGTTGAAGTAATAATCTCACCTACATCTGCATCTTTAGGCCCCATTCCTAAAATAGGACGTTTGGCTGCTAAATATTCAAATATTTTCCCAGGAATAATTCCTTTGGTGATTTCGGCATCAATTTCAATAAGTAACAATACAGCCGCTTGTCGCTGTAATGTGATCGCTTCTTGATGCGAAACATATCCAACAAGTGTAAGGTATTTTTCTAGTCCGTGATTTGTAATAGCATCTATCACTTCTTGGCTTACTTTTCCAACAAGTTTTAATTCAAAGTGTTTCTCAAACTGATCATACTCTTCTACCAATTTTGCTAATACTTTCCAGAGCACTATAGGATTTCTATCTGATAATAAAGAGCCTATATGAGATATCGTAAAATTTGTATCTACGATAACCTCTTCAGTAGGTGTTGTATCAAAACCATTGGTAATTACTGTAATTGGTTTATGAGTAATCGCACTAAACTCTTTCTTTGTCGTCTGACTCGTCACAATCACATGATCGGCGGTTTCTAATACCGTTCGTTCTAGATTCTTATGCTTCTGCTTCGTTTTAGCAGTCATCTTCAGCTTATCATGATACCCTATCGTCGTCCAAGGATCTCTGAAATCGGTAATCCACTGTATTGTTTTAGAGCCTCCAGCGGTGATTTTCGCTTTAAGCAGTAAACCAATTAAATGCATACTGTGTGGCGGTCCTGTTGTAATCACAGTATCTATAGCATGCTTAGACATATACTCCGTTAGAAACGCAACAGAGGGCTGTACCCAACCTACACGCGCATCGGGCACAAAAAAATTACCGCGTATATACAATAATAAGCGTTGTATAAAAGATTGCTTGGCTTTCTTAGGAACAATGCCAGCACTAATGGTTTTGGTTTGCTTACGCGAAAGTATACTCGCAAAGCGATACGGTTCTTTGATAGGACGTTTAATAATCGTTACCGAATCAGGCACCTCATCAAGCATCGAAGCGTCTACAATAGGATAATTTGGGTTTTCTGGTGTATAAACAATAGGTTCAATATCAAAATGAGATAAGTACTTTACAAACTTAAGCCATCGTTGTACACCTGGTCCTCCAGCAGGAGGCCAGTAATAACAAATGATAAGTACTTTTTTTGACATGAATGTTTATGCTTCTTCTTCAGTCACATGTTGGTTTTTCTTTCTGAAACTCATATAGAGTCCTCCAAAAACAATCAGTAACAATATGATAGAACTAGAAAGGGTAATCATACTTCCTTTTTTAACGACAGGAGGATCAAATGTAAACTGAATATCATGCGATCCTTTAGGCACTTTAAGACCACGTAACATATAGTTGGTTTCAATAATAGGGGCTTCTTGCCCATCTATCGTAGCGATCCAACCATTTTTATAATAGGCTTCAGAAAAAACAGCAAATCCATCTTGCGAATTGGTTGCTTTATAGGTCATTTCATTAGGTGCTGCTTTTAGTAATTCGATACGAGAAAGGCTATCTTTTTTAAGTGTATAATTAGCTAATTCAGATTGATATGCTTCTCTAACAACAGCTGTTTTCTTAGTATCTATACTATCTAATGCATCGTATACTGCATTATAATCGGGTACTGTCTGAATCTCATCTACAAACCATGCAGGACCATTAGCATATGGATTACGTTGTGCATACATATTGCCTTCATTATCTTGAATGACATACTTCACATTCAGCATATTTAGTACACCTATTTTACCTCTCAATACTTTATCGTACATATCTTCCATACGTTGTGGTCGCACCGCAGAATAGCCATTCAACGAATTAAAGAAATACGAAGTATGTGAATTATTAAAGCCTCTAAATTGATCTAATACTCTAAAATGTCCGTTGTCATTTAAGATAGATTCATCGACTTGTGTTGGCACAAAGTATTCTCTGTATTCTCTTTCAGAAATAAAGTTTTCTTCATTAACACTACGTCTATCTACAGCGACTAAATCTACTACCACAAAAAGTCCAATAAGAACAATCGCTATATTTTCTGATACTTTCTTTTTAAAAGTGAGCCATAATATTCCCGCAACACCAATAATAAATAGAAAAGAGCGTAGACTATCGCTCTTTAATACATTGAGTCTATCTTCCTTAATTGCTTCTAAAATAGGTGCCTGCTCTCCTACGGCCATGCCTGCTTCTCTAGAAGATCGTAAGTCAAATAAACTCCCGCCAAACAAGTAAAACAATAAACACAAGCCTCCTAAAATTCCAGAAGCAATGTATAATTTTTTAAGACGTTCTTTTTGATCTTCTTTATCATTCAGGAATCGGTAGAGTCCAAAAACAGCTGCAATCGGGACAAGTAATTCTAAAATTGCCTGAATACTCGATACCGCTCTAAACTTATTATAAAACGGAACAAAATCGATAAAAAAGCGTGTAAGTCCTTCAAAGTTTTTTCCCCAACTTAGCATGAGAGAAAGGACCATTCCTCCTACCAACCACCATCGTAAACGGCCTTTAACTAACAATAAACCAAGCAACGCCATAAAAACGACTGTAATCCCTAGATACGGAGGTGCCTCTACAAAAGGTTGTTCTCCCCAATACAACGGAACTCCTGAATAATATTTTGCCTCTGAAGGAGAAGCTCCTAATTGCAAGTATTTATTATAAAGCTCGGATTCATTTCCTAAATCGGATGCTCTCCCTGCTCCAAATAATTTAGGAATAAGCAAGTTTAACGATTCCATTTTCCCATAACTATACTCTGTGATATAGTCATAAGATAATCCGTCGCTTTTTTCACCACCAAGAGTATTTTTAGGTTGTAATAACTTCTCCCCTCGTATACTGGTTTTTGCATACTCGGCTGTAGAAAGTAAGGTCGTCGCATTGGTAGCCAGTCCTAATAACACCGCTGCGATTAATACCCCTACTGATTTAAAAAAATGAGGTACTTCTTTTTTCTTATACGCATCTACCAGATACGCAATACCTAAAATCACCACAGCAAGTCCTAGGTAATACGTCATTTGATAGTGATTTGCTTGCACTTCGAGCCCCATCGCCACAGCAGTGAGTATAAAACCCCAGAGATATCGCTTTTGAAAGGTGAGTATAATACCCGACAATACTAAAGGAAAATAAGCAATCGCGTGCGCTTTGGAATTATGCCCCACGCCAATAATAATAATGAGATAGGTAGAAAGTCCAAAAGCCAATGCGCCAATAACAGCATACTTCCAAGGTACACGCATTACGAGCATCAATACATAAAAACTCAGTAAATATAAAAACAGATAATCGGCTGGACGCGGTAAAAACCGAATCAGCTTATCCAATTTATCCATATAATCATGCGGAAACTTAGCCCCCATTTGATAGGTAGGCATACCCCCATACGCACCATTGGTCCAATAAGTTTCTTCTCCTGTTTCTGCTCTATGTTCGTTATGCTGTTTTGCCATACCCTCGTATAGCTTGATATCATTCTGATAAATCATTTTACCTGATAACACAGGATTGAAATACAGTAATGAAATGACTATAAATCCAAAAACAACAAAAAGATGTGGTAAGAAACGTTTGAATTGAAAATTCATATAAATGGCTTAAAGTATACAAACAAAAATAACAGAAAAAAGACGAAGATACACTACAGTATGCTACTACATCTTAAAGATTAGTGTTAATAAATAATGGTGAGTACTATGGGGTACGCTTTCGCGAAAGCGTATAAAGAATTAATCAATTTCTTCAAAATCAATATATTCTCCAACTACGTTTTTAGATTTTTTTTCAACTGGCTGTGGCTCTGGTGTGTTTTGGTCTTGAAATCCTCCAAATCCTTTGAAAGCAGTCTCCATTTTTTGTCCAGCTTTCATTGCTATATAACGCATAAGATACGGTAATAGCAATTTTGCTAAAAAACGTAGTGCTACATATACCAAGACGATGATTAAAACCGTTTTAAAAAAACCATCTAGTGCTGAAAGTAAAAGCATTGTTTGAAATTTTAGTTAAAAACTGCTTAAGGAAAGCCTATTAAGACATCTGTTAAGAAACTGATTTTTTAATTTTAGAGCAAACCTCAGAGCATTAAATCTCGATTATCGAGTAAAATTAGGCATTATGATTAATAACAACTGCCTAATAAAGCATAAAAAAATGATAAATTCTTATATATTTGAACGCTAACTCCAATCAACATGTACAAACCGATTCATAGACTCTTCACATTTTTATGCCTTACGGCTAGTATTTCTGTGTATAGTCAATATACTGAGACCATTAACTCCAATCGTCCTGGAGAATCTCAAGGAGCATTTTCTGTAGGAACGCAAGTCATACAAGCAGAAACTGGTGTTGATTTAGGAAATGATACGCATAGTCTTTTAAATACCGATATTGATATCACTGGTTTTAATCTTGATTTGAGGTATGGCTTTTGGAAAGAGGCATTAGAAATCAGTGCATTTTTCAGATACCAATCTAATAATATTGCTTTTAGCTCAGGGAGTTCTGATACACGAAGAATCAGTGGTATTGAAAATTTACAGTTAGGCGCAAAGTATCTTATTTATGATCCATATAAAAAAGGAGAAGATGAACCTAACTTGTATTCCTATCACGATAATTTTAAATTTAAATGGAAAACATTAATCCCTGCCATTTCAGTGTATGCAGGAGGTGTTTTTGATTTTACAAATGATTTAGATACGAGACGAGAAGATGGTATCAGTCCTAACATCGCTATTATTACACAAAATAATTGGGGCCGTTGGGTATGGGTGAATAATATTATTGCAGATCGAGTTACGAGTGAGTTTCCTGGATATTCATGGATTACGACTATGACACATTCATTCAATCCAAAAATTGCTGCTTTCTTAGAATATCAATTAATTACTGGCGATCTCTATGCAGATAATATAATACGTGGTGGTGGAGCTTACCTAATTACTAAAAACCTACAAGTAGATGTAAGTGGTTTAATTAATTTTAAAGACACGCCTTCACGATGGAATATCGCTACGGGGCTTTCTTGGCGTTTAGACCTTCATAAGAAAGATGAAAAAATAGAAGATACTAGTGGAGATGAAGACGAAGATGGAAAGAAAAAGAAAAAATCGGCTTCTAAGCGACAAGCAGATAAGATCAACAAGAAGAATAAAAAGAAGAGAAGAGATAGCGTTGACCCTGATGGTGGAGACGATGGCGATAATTTATAAACAGACGTATTTGACTACATGATTACCCTTAAAGAAATGAAAACCTCTGCGGAACTTAAACAGTTTGTTAAGTACCCGTTTTTGTTATATAAGAATGAACCAAATTGGGTCCCTCCTATCATTGCTGATGAACTAGACAGCATGGATCCAACTAAAAATCCTGTATTTAAAAATGCAGAAGCACAATACTTTCTAGCATATAAAGACGGTAAACCCGTTGGACGCATCTGTGCTATTATAAATCACATCGAGGTAAAAGAACAAGGAAAACCTAAAATGCGTTTTGGATGGTTTGATGCCATAGACGATATAGAAGTCACTAAAGTGCTTCTTAATAAAGTCAACGAAATAGGAAAAGCACACAATCTTGAATATATGGAAGGCCCTGTTGGGTTTTCAAATATGGAAAAAGCGGGGCTCCTTGTTGAAGGATATGAATACTTAAATACCATGATTACTTGGTATAACTTCTCATATTATAAAGATCATTTTGAGCAATTAGGATTTGAAAAAGCAGCTGAATGGGTGGAATTCAAAATAAAAATTGATCCGCCAGACAAGCAAAATCCAAAGGTTAAAAAGTTTGCTGACATTATTGCAAAACGTTATGAACTAACCCCTTTACAGTTTAAAACGTCAAATGAAATTAAACCGTATGTAGATGAGATGTTTGGTTTATTAAATAAAACCTATGATAAGCTTTCTACATTTGTACCCATACAGCAATATCAAATAGATCATTACAAAGAAAAGTATTTAAAATATGTACATCCTGATTTTATAAAGTGTGTACAGGATAAAGATGGAAACTTAGTTGCTTTTGCCATCACAATGCCTTCGTTTTCTAAAGCACTTAAAAAAGCGAATGGGAAGTTATTTCCGTTTGGTTTTTATCATTTATTAAAAGCTAAGAATAAGACAAGTACGGCGGCATTTTATCTTATTGGTATAGATCCTGAGTATCAAAATAAAGGGGTGACTGCTGTGATCTTTCAAATGATGCAAGATCTATTTAATAATAGAGGGATCACAGATGTAGAAACCAATCCTGAACTAGAAGAGAATAAAGCGATACAACAGCTTTGGAAAAACTACGAACATGAGCTCCATAAACGTAGGAGAACGTATAGAAAGGATCTATAAACTATTCTATAATTTCTATCTCAACCCTACGATCGTATTTATCTCCTTTACCTAAAGGTTCTAAGTAGGCTTTACCTTCATAACTTAATCTAGAGACATCTATCCCTCTACGAAGTAAAAAGGTGAATATTGCTTTAGCTCTATCTACAGAAAGAGATTTATTCCCAGTTTTTAAATTAATCCCATCTATTTTTGGATCCATAGTACCATGACAACAAATATGTCCTATCAGATGAATACGTATCTCTTTATGTGTATTTAAATACGTAAATAATTCTTGTAAAGCTATCGTGCTTTCTGGTAAAATACGATCTGTACCGCCTACAAAAAGAATCCCTTTTAGCACTACTTTATCACCTACTTCTAAATTAGACAGGTCGTTAATAGTGGTTTTTTTCTCTACCTCTTCAGTATTAGAAATATCTTCTTTTTCAAACACATAACTAGAAATCAAAATATCTACTCTTCTATTCTCTGCAGAAGTACTTTCTAACTCACCAAAACCCTGTGTATAAATCACATAATTTTGATCAAATAATGTAGCAACAGTCATTGCTCGTTTTTTTGACAAGTACAAATTATACGTATCAGTACCATATGCGTTTGCATATCCATCTATCTGTATAACTAAAGAATCAGATGCGATAACTAGCTGCTTTATACTATCTATTTTTTTATACTGAGCTTCATGAAGCGTATGTATATCATTTTCATAATATAAACGTATTTTATGCTCTGTTTGCGCTAACACGACAAAGGGAAACCACAAGAATATAAAATGAAGAAATCTCATAAAAATGATTTTTTAACAAACGAGATAATGACAGACATAGTATATGTAATAAGCCTTTAAAAAATAAGTAAAACCAAAACTCTTTTATATCTTAGCTAGATAACCCATGTATATGAGAAATTACACTGTGTATAGCCTTATCATAGGTCTATTCATACTCACCACTACGATAGCACAAGAAAAGTTTTCATCGTTTGATGGAACGACTATTGCCTACCTTGATGAAGGAGAAGGAACGCCTGTCATACTCATACACGGTTTTATAAATGACGCAAGTTCTTGGAATGGTACTATTATTAAAAAACAACTTCTAGATCAAGGATATCGAGTACTAACACCCGATTTACGTGGGAATGGGTTTTCAGAAAAACCTACAGAAGAAAAAGCATTTAAAAACGATGCAGAGGTCAAAGATCTTAAAGCTTTATTAGATCATCTAAACATAGACTCTATTATCGCTATAGGGTATTCTAGAGGCGCTATTGTTCTTGCGAAATGGCTCACTGAAGATACGCGAATACATAAAGCTGTCATAGGCGGTATGGGATTAGATTTTTCAAATCCAGATTGGGATCGACGTATCATTTTTGAGAGAGCTTTCTTAGGACTCGATCCACTCACCGACATGACAGAAGGTGCCGTAAACTATGCAAAATCAAGAAAAGCAAGCCTTAAGATATTAGGATGGTCACAACGTTATCAACCTGTTACTTCTAAAAAAGCGCTTTCAGAAATGAAAACAACAACACTTGTCATTGCTGGAGATCAAGATACCGATAATGGACATCCAAAAGGGTTAGCTGAAGTATTACCCAATGCAACACTCTCAATTGTTTCTGGAGATCATAATACGACCTATAGAAAAAAACCTTTCGCAACCGCTGTAATGGATTTTTTAAAGGACTAACCTATCATAAATACAACAAACCGTGAAGCACTGTATATTTTTCTTTTTAATTTTCCTCTGTCAAGTGACAGTAGGACAAGAAACCTATTATAAGTTTCAAGATGAGATCTATAGTGAAGTACGCTTTCGCGAAAAGCTAAAAACCATAGAAACCCTTTACGGGGAACAAGGCAACTATAAGTATACAACAGCAAATTACAAGGTGCGTTCTACGCAAGTACGTCAAGACTCTATCATCCAAAACGTAGAAGTAGTACTTTCACAATCTAATACCGCACCCTTAGACATTAATACTGGGGTACAACGTTTTATTAATAACCCACTTCCCGATTTTAAATTACAAAACCTTGAGAGTCATCTCAAAACAAATACAGACTATACTGGAAAAGTAACATTGATTAATCTTTGGTTTACCTCCTGTCCGCCTTGCATCACCGAGATTCCATACCTTAATTATCTTAAAGATACATATCAAGAGCAAGTGAATTTTGTCGCCATTACATTTGACACAAAAGATAAAGTCGATCGATTTTTAACACGTAAACCTTTTCATTTTGAGCATTTAGTAGATGCGACAACTTATCTCCATAAAGACCTCAACAACAATGCATTTCCTAAACTTATTCTCATAGATAAAAAAGGAAATGTTCGTTTTGTAGAAAATGGCGTGATCTTAAGTGGAAATACTGCGTCACAACCTGAGGCTGCAGTGACTGGTCTGAAAGAACAATTAGATTTCTTATTGAAAGAATCATAATGCCAAAAGACGTCGCAACATATAGCCCATTGGAAGAAAAGTGGAATATCTATACCCACGGTCTAGGCTTTGTTGCAAGCCTAATTGGGTTAGGCTTTTTATGCTTTCGCGAAAGCGTAACAAGAACCTATACCATTAGCGCTATTGTATTTGGTCTAAGCCTTTGTATTCTATACTTTGCCTCTACGATCTATCACAATGCTACAAACCCAATACGAAGAGCTAGATTACAAATCTTTGATCATGCGGCTATTTATATTTTAATTGCGGGTACTTATACACCATTTACACTCGTAACTTTAGAAGGGAACACAGGACTCATTATTTTTTGTATCACTTGGGGAATTGCCATCTTTGGCGTTATTTTAAAGCTATTTTTTACAGGACGTTTTGATATTTTATCAACCATTTTATATGTAGCTATGGGATGGCTTATTGTATTTGCCTATACCCCATTAGTTGAAAAGTTACATCCTTTAGGAGTACAATGGCTCTTTGGAGGGGGTATTGCTTATACAGTAGGCGCTATACTATATAGCATTAAAAGAATACCATTTAACCATGCTATTTTTCATGTCTTTGTATTGATAGGAAGCTTTTGTCATTTTATGTCTGTATACTTTTATGTTGGGCACTAAAGTACGCTAGAATCTATTATGGTAACTCTGTTATTCGCACTACCTTTGCGCTATGATAAGCCATCAGAAAAATCAGCAGCAAATATTAGCCAAACTTGGTATAGATTCCCTTAATGAAATGCAGGAAGCTGCTCAATTAGCTATACACGCATCAAAAGAAGTGGTACTCCTCTCTCCTACTGGAACTGGAAAAACACTTGCTTTCTTATTACCTGTTATTGCAGAGCTAGATCCTAGTATCCAAGAAGTACAATTATTGATTGTAGTGCCTTCTCGCGAACTCGCAATACAAATAGAACAAGTCGCTCGTAATATGGGAACTGGTTATAAAATACATGCTGCGTATGGAGGGCAATCATTTAATACTGATAGACAAGCTATCAAACATAGGCCTGCAATCCTTATTGGAACACCTGGTAGACTTGCAGATCACTTACGCAGAGATACTTTTTCTACAGCCCATCTTACAACCATTGTATTAGATGAATTTGATAAGTCGTTAGAAGTTGGTTTTGAGGGTGAGATGACAGAGATTATTAGTTATTTACCTCAACTTTCAAAAAAGGTGTTAACGTCTGCTACACAAGGGATTTCTATCCCTTCCTTTGTAGCATTAGAAAAACCTGTTACGGTAGACTACCTACATCAAGGGAGTTCTAAATTAGAAATCAAAGCCATGGTTTCTCCTGAAAAAGATAAACTCGCTACGCTAGAGAAAGCCTTACGTCATTTAGGAAATCAGCCTGGAATTATTTTCTGTAATTTTAAAGATACGATTGCACGTATCAGTGAATACCTAACAGAATATGGTATTGCACATGGTACATTTTATGGCGGTATGGAACAACGTGATCGGGAATTATCTTTATTAAAATTTAGAAACGGTACACATCAATTATTACTAGCAACAGATCTAGCAGCGCGTGGTATTGACATTCCAGATATTAAATTTATTATTCATTATCACTTACCTATCCGAGAAGAAGAGTTTACGCATCGTAATGGTCGTACCGCTAGAATGCATAACGATGGTGTCGCGTATGTCTTACACTGGCGTAATGAGCGTTTACCAGACTTTATGCCTACGATGGAAGAAGAATATCTTTTAGATCAAGATACACCGCTATCTTCTATCTGGGATACGTTACAAATTACGGGAGGACGCAAAGACAAAATTTCGAAAGGAGATATTGCAGGGTTATTCTTTAAACAAGGAGAGATTACCAAAGATCAATTAGGGGTTATAGAACTTAAACAACACGACGCATTTATCGCTGTACATAAAACCGTAAGTGATCAACTGATTGAAAAATTAAATAATGTCCGACTTAAGAAGGCTAAGATTCGAATTAAGAGAACTTAAATATTAAAATGGCTTGGTACGCTTTCGCGAAAGCGTATAAAAGCAAACATTAGTTAAGTTACTATCAGTATTCTTTATCTTCTGGAACATTTTGAATGAGCCATTCAATAGCAGGCTCATTGATTACAAGCCTGACTGATAGTTTCCATTTTTCTTCAAGTGATATGACAACTATAGGAGTTTGATTTGAATTTTGATCTTCTAATAATGCTCTAATTCCCATGGTAGGATCAGTAATAACAGACATTGCATCAAAAGAGGATACTAGTGTTGTAAAGTTTTTAGAAAGTTGTGTCGTATTTGGCACCCATGTACCTTCCAAATACCACATATCCAGAGTTGCACTCGTTAACTGACCAATTACTTCATTTTTCCATAAGACAGTATAGGTACTCATTATATTTATGAAGCAGTAGGCTTCTTCTTAGGCGGAGGCATAGGGCCACGTAAATGAATAATCAATCCATTTAAGAAATTACGTAAAAACTGATCGCCACATTCCATATATTTTGGATGATCTTCTTTACGAAAAATAGCACCTAGCTCACTTTTTGAAACTTTAAAATCAACAAGTTCACAAATCTTTACGATATCATCATCGCGTAGTTTATGTGCTACACGTAGTTTTTTAAAGATATCATTGTTGGTAAGTCCCATAGTATAAAATTAGAATGGCAAAGTACGGGATTTTAATTTTTTCGCGAAAGCGAACTCCTACTTATTTAAACCCACATTATGCTATAGAACTTCATGATGAGATTTGAAGAAGCAATAAAATATAGTTTTTTCTGAGTTTTAGCATAGCATCGTTATCGGTAAACTCAAAACCTGTACTCAGCTTGACTGGGTAACTAGTGCAATAGTATATTTTGAAGCTTCTTCTAAGTATAATAGACTTTCTATTGTATAATGCGGGTTAATTCTCTTAATTTTGCCATCTATGGAAGAACAGAAGACTACACGTATTAACAAGTATCTAAGTGAAGTGGGATACTGCTCAAGAAGAGCTGCCGATAAACTCATAGACCAAGGTCGTGTCACTATCAATGGGAAGATTCCAGAGATGGGGACTAAAATTATATCGGGTGATGAGGTACGTGTAGACGGTGAACTTGTGTCTACACCTAAAGAAGATTTTGTCTATCTCGCATTCCATAAACCTGTTGGTATTGTGTGTACGACAGATACTCGTGTAGAAAAAGATAATATCATAGAATACATCAATTACCCTAAGCGTATTTTCCCAATCGGTCGATTAGACAAACCCAGTGAAGGGCTCATATTTATGACAAATGATGGGGATATTGTCAACAAAATATTACGGGCTCGTAATAATCATGAGAAAGAATACGAAGTAACCGTAGATAAACCAATTACGCCTTCTTTTATTCAACAAATGAGTAATGGCGTGCCTATTCTTGATACCGTAACGCGTAAATGTAAAGTAGAACGTGTGAGCCGATTTAAGTTTAAAATTATTTTGACCCAAGGACTCAATCGTCAGATTAGACGTATGTGTGAATACTTAAATTATGATGTGGTACGCTTAAAGCGAAATCGTATTATGAATGTAACCCTAGATCTTCCGGTAGGTCAATGGAGAGATCTTACCGCTGAAGAACTTGCAGAAATTAATAGACTTGTAGAAAATTCTGAGAAAACACATAACTCGTAATATGGATAGCATTTTAGTCACTGAAAGCAAATCGAAAAACAAGGTATTTAAAGACAAAGCCTTGGGAGTTGGAACTTTTATCGGAGGGCCATTAGTTGCTGGATATTTTTTTGCTGAAAATTTTAAAGCGATCAATGAACCTGAAAAAGTAACTAAAACATGGGTCATTACAATCCTTGCTACTATTGCTATTTTTTCAATAGCGTTTATGATTCCATTAGACTCTAAATTCCCTAATCAATTAATTCCCATTATATATACGGGTGTAGCCTATGCATTATTCAAAAACTTTCAAGAAAAAAAAATTCAAGAAAAGATTGAGTCCGGAGCAGAATATCACAGTTGGGGAAGAGTTATAGGGGTATCTATTCTAAGTTTATTAATTACAGTAGCTGTTATGGCTATTGGTATTTTTACGATGATAGAAATAGAAGAAAGCCAACTAACTACAAAGCAATATGGATTAACTGTAAAGCATGAAATAGAATATAATTCATCAGATTTTACAGAAACTGAAATAAACCGTATTGCTGATGGCTTTATTGAACACGCATTCTTCGATCTGGATACAGCAAAATATGTATATGCCGAAAAAGAAAGTAATTCATATATCTTATATATAGGTATTTCAGAACTATATGCAAATGATCCAGAGACCCTTGATGAGTTCAAATCCCTTAGAGATAAAATGAATAACTATATCACAGAAAAAACAGTCATTATAAAACTAGTTGTAGATGCCTTAGATAATGTCGTAAAAATTATAGATTAATATATTTCGTATATATTTAGACCAACTATAACCATCAACATATGATCATTTACGGAACAAAACCAGTACATCTAAAGACTGTTGAAAACCGCATTGTTAAATGTGGAAATTGTGACACACAAGGCCATATGGCTTTCTATTATTCCAGTAGTCACTTTCATGTTTTTTGGATTCCTATGTTTCCCTACAGACGTAAAGGAGGTTCTAGCTGTACAAATTGTGGAGAAGAACTCAAACCAAAACAAATGCCTGAGCATGTAAAAAGGGCATATAAGGAAACAAAAAAAGAGGTAAAACTTCCTATTTGGCAATTTTCTGGTTTGGCATTAATTGCACTACTCATTGCATATTCAATCTATGCTAGTGGAAAAACAAGTGATCAAAAAGATGCGTATATCGCAAGTCCAAGAACTGGTGATGTATATTCTTACGAAACCGAAAACGGGTATTATTCTACACTTAAAATAGCCGAAATAACGAGTGATAGTTTATATGTTATTCCAAATGAATATGAAGTAGAACGTGCATATGGGATTTATAAAATAGATAAGCCTGAAAACTATGCTAGTGATTATATATATGGCATTTCAAGAGATGAAATAGAACGTATGTATGTAGATAAGGAAATCTATTCTATAGAACGAGAGGATGAGTAATCTAAATCAATTGATTTTTTGAAACCTTAGAAAAAAATTAGAAAACATCTTTCGATTTTTAGCTTTGAAGTGAAAAAACACATTAGAAAATGTCTTTTACTTCCTGCATGCAGGAAAGTTTAGTCTGAAGAAACTTTACACAAATTTATTCCAGCCAATTATTTTCTTCAAATACCTTCACTGCTCTTAATGTAATATTTTTCATGTCTTTAGGTGCTTTATTAAAAAGTCCAACAAAAAGAATATCTTTTTCAGGAATCTCTACATAAAATGCTCTAAAACCACCTTGTGAACCTGTATGATATACAAATTTAAGATCATTGAAATTACCTTTACTTCTAAATAAATCTTGCTCACCCGTAAACCAGCTATAACCTACAACTGGTTTTGTAGTATCTGTCCAGTTTTCTGGAGTGTATACAGTTCGAGATTCTTTAGTTAAACCTTGACTTAGAAAAATATTTTTTTGAATAGCGTTTTTATATTTTGCAAGATCTAATACAGAGCACCAAATCCCACCGTTTCCAGCTGCTGCAAATGTGGGAGTTTCGCCATAATCATACTCTTCGTATTTTCCATCCTTATCTTGATAATAGGCATGCGCTACTCCAGATTCTGGATAAGAACCATTGGTTATTATACTATCTTTCATACCTGAAGGTTCGAATATATTTTCTTTAATAAAATCTTGCCAAGGTTGATTAGCTAGTTTTTCAATAATTAATGCTAACCCATTATAGGATGGGTTTGAATAATCAAATCTTTCACCTGGTTGAAAATTTAAATTATCAGCTTTTTTGAGAGGTTCAAAATTTTCTTTGTCTTTAGCGGTTAAGTAGAAATCATAATTTCCCCTAACATCTCTTAAATCAGGAAGTCCTGAAGTATGAGATAACATATGCTTAATTTTAACTTTGTTTACAATTGCTGGATGTTCAAAATCATCAAAATACATAGACAAGCTATCTTCCAGTGATAGCAATCCTTTTTCCTTAAGGATTAATATTCCATTAGACACAAATGTTTTTGAAATAGACCCTGTATTAAAAATAGTATTTTCTGTGATTTTTTCTTTAGTACCTAAATCGGCAACACCGTAGCTTTTTAAAAAAATAATATCATCTCCTTTTTTCACAAGGATAGATCCTCCTGGTTCTTCTGTAGAGGGAAATTCTTCTGTAAATATTTTATCTAATTCCGTTTCTATAATGGAAGTAGATTGCTTAGAAGAAGAAACTGTAACTAAACATATAATCAGTACTAAAATTTGTTTCATATTAAATTCTTCTTTAATTTCTTACTATAAGAAAACAATATTACTTCAGCTCAAAACTAGCCGAGATACTTACAACAATAGATAGTTCTCCTGGAGCAATAGTTTCACCTCCTCCATCAGAAGAGGCTTCCATGGCAAAGCTAGCATTCCTTAATTGTGGCCTTGGCACATTTGCAGAAGCTTCGCTTATTTGTACCGCCTTCCCTATAGATTGTCCTATTGCCTTAGCATATGTTTCTGCTCGTTGTTTAGCATCAAGTATCGCTTTTACGCGAGCTTCAGATCGTAACGTCGCTGCTTTAGAAGATTTAAATTGTACACCATCTATTCGGTTAATTCCTGAATTTAATAATCCAGAGATAATAGCCTCGTATTGATTAATATCTTTTAGACGTACTGTAAGCGATTGATTTGCTTTATACGAATAGGTCTTGCTATTGTAATCGTAATTCTTATTCAGATTAATATACTCTGTTTGTACATCTGTATCTTTTAATCCTTGAGATCGTAAAAATTTGATAACAGTGTTGATAGATGCATCATTCTCATTTTTTACAGCGACAGCATCTTTCCCTTCACTTTCAACACGTACTTTTATATCAACCTGATCTGGTGTTACCTTAACGATTCCTTTTCCAGTTACATGAACAAGGGGTTCTATGGTTTGTGTTTGTGCTGTAAGACTCATAGTGCATAATAGTATAAAGAAGTATATCAATTTCATAAGGAATCGATTAGAATTAAATTTTACCTAATTTAATCATTACAAATAAGATAACAATAGGAATGGCTAGTAAAATCACCATGAGTGTATTGGTTTGTAATAAACTAGGTACCATTAATAATGTAATAAGATATCCGCCTACTGCTCCTCCAAAATGAGCATCATGACCAATATTATCATTCTGAGCTCTCATTCCATAAATAGAATATAAAAGGTATCCAATACCAAAAACATAGGCAGGCATAGGAATCACAAAAAAGAGTCCTAACATCATATCTGGATTGAGCAAAATAGCAGCATATAACACACCAGAAACAGCACCACTCGCACCTAAAGCCGAATAATGATACTCATCTTTATGAAAATAATAAGACAGCAAGTTTCCTATAAGTAAACTTCCTAGGTAAACAACCACAAATTGAAAAACACCTAACCTATATATAACAGGATTTGCAAAGAAATACAACGTAAGCATATTTACAAAAAGATGTGGAGGATTTGCATGTAAGAAAGCAGAACTTATCATACGTACTTGCTCACCTCTACGTATCGCACCTATTTGAAATAAATATTTATTTTTAAAACTATAATCATTAAAACCCTTCATAGAGAAGAGTACATTCATAGCAATAATAGCTATAGTTACAGGATGTAAATCCGCCATAATTAATTCTTATTACGTAGTAAAGATACCTATATTTGCGGTATCATATTATAACATTTTTTCTAAATGCAAGCGATCGCCTACTGGCTAATATACCCTTTACTTTGGATGTTATCAAAATTACCATTCAACGTATTATACGTTATTTCTGATATGGTGTATATTCTTATATACCGCATTATTGGGTATCGTAAAAAAACGGTTCGTTATAACCTTATAACGGCATTTCCAGAAAAATCATCTCAAGAATTAAAACAAATAGAAAAAAAGTTCTATCGTCATTTATGTGATTTGTTTATCGAAATGATTAAAACCCTTAGTATTTCTGAACAACAACTTAGAGCCAGAATGACGTATACAAACATAGAATTGGTACAAAACTATGAAGCAAGAGATCAAAGCGCTATTGTTATATTAGGCCATTTTGCTAGTTATGAATGGTCATTTGCAATACAGCTGCACGTAAAAAATACCGGACATGGAATCTATAAAAAGATTAAAAACCCATATTTTGATGGTTTAGCTAGACGTATACGAGGGAGATGGAATACAGAACTTATAGCCAATAAGTTTGCGGCAAAACGTATGACAAAAAATCAAAAAGATGGCATTGTAAGCATGTATGGCTTTGTGGCAGATCAATCTCCAAGATTAGCAAAATCACATTATTGGACACATTTTTTAGGACATGATCTTCCTTTTTTTACAGGTGTTGAACGTATTTCAAAAGAACTAGATTTACCTATCGTTTACCTTAAAGTTAGAAAAACAAAGCGTGGCCATTATGAAGGCACTTTTATAGAACTAGCCAAAAATCCTAAAGAGATTCCTGATTATGAGATTACAGACGCTTTTGCAAAAACACTAGATTCTCAAATACGAGAAGCCCCTCAGTATTACTTATGGACACATAAACGTTTTAAACTTCTTGGTAGAAAACAACAATCTGCTGGTAAAGATAAAACTGATTAAGGTGTAGTTGTTAATCTAAAAAGAAGTGGTGGATTCCTTTTTGCTCCTTTCTCCTTAGAGGAAGCATCTTTAATATCAAATACTTGAATTTGTGTTCCTTTTTTAGAAGACTTCAATCGCGCTAAGGCTTCATCATTAAGTGTATTTCCTTTTACTAAAATCGTTGGATATCCTGGAAATTTTATTTTAAAATTTGTTGTGGCTTTATCTCCATCTTCATTAATAACAAAGTTAGCAAGTGCTTCTTTAGAAACTGTAATACTAGGATCACTAGATTTCTTTTTTGTCGATTGTGCATATGAACTTGTAACTGTAAAGCATATAACTAAGAGAAGTACTACTATTTTCTTAAGATTCATAATAAGATGGTTTTAGTGAAATTACATTGATTTATACAATAAAAACCTATAAATCAATAAAATATTGTCTATCCTATAACCAATACACAAAAGAAAACCCTTCTTATCTCAATAAGAAGGGTTTTTGTAAAAAATCAAGCTAGCTTATAAACCCGCTACTTCTTTAATTTCTTCAATCATCGCATCTGCTACGCGAGTAGCCTCTTCTTGAGTACCTGCTTCTGTATAGATACGTATGATAGGTTCTGTATTTGATTTACGAAGGTGTACCCAATGATGTTCAAAATCAATTTTTACACCATCTATCGTACTAATATCTTCATGAGCATATTTGGTAGCCATCGTTGCTAATAATCCATCAACATCTAATTCTGGCGTCAGTTGAATTTTTTGCTTACTCATAAAATATGGAGGATAACTCGCTTTAAGTTCGCTTACTGTCATATTTCCTTTAGCAAGATGCGTTAAAAATAATGCAGTTCCTACCAGACTATCACGTCCATAATGAGAAGCAGGATAGATAATACCACCGTTTCCTTCTCCTCCTATCACCGCATTAGTATCTTTCATAAGTTGTACAACATTCACCTCTCCTACCGCACTAGCATGATACGTACCTCCATGCTTATGAGTAATGTCTCTAAGTGCACGAGAAGACGATAAATTAGATACCGTATTTCCTTTGGTCTCACTCAATACATAATCTGCACAAGCGACCAGTGTATATTCTTCTCCAAACATCTCTCCTGTTTCATCTATAAATGCAAGACGATCTACATCAGGATCTACTACAATTCCGAAGTCAGCTTTTTCCTTTACAACAAGGGTACAGATATCACCTAAGTGTTCTTTAAGCGGTTCTGGATTATGAGGGAAATGTCCATTAGGTTCACAGTATAACTCTACAGGAATAACTCCTAATCGATCCAAAAGTCGAGGAATTGCAATCCCTCCCGTTGAATTCACACCATCTACGACTACTTTAAATTTAGCTGCTTTAATCGCATCTACATCTACCAATTCTAAATCAAGAATCTCATCGATATGTAAATCGATATAGGCATCGTTTATAGTAATTTTTCCAAGGTCATCAACTTCTGCGAAAGTAAAATCTTCATTCTCGGCATACCTTAAAATTTTCTCTCCTTCTATTCCATTCAAAAATTCTCCTTTGCTATTTAGGAGTTTTAGTGCATTCCATTGTTTTGGATTATGAGACGCTGTTAGAATAATTCCTCCATCGGCATGTTCCATAGGTACCGCTACTTCTACAGTAGGTGTTGTAGAAAGACCTAAGTCTATAACATGAATACCCATGCCTATCAAAGTATTCATTACCAATTCCTGAATCATAGCTCCAGAAATACGAGCATCACGACCTACCACAACACGATAGGTTTCTTTATTGCGATCATTTTTAAGCCAAGCGCCATAAGCAGCTGCAAACTTCACAGCGTCTATAGGTGTCAAGTTATCACCTGTAGTTCCGCCTATAGTCCCTCGTATACCAGAAATGGATTTTATTAATGTCATAGATATGTTATTTGTTAAGTTGTATTATTTATTGGGGACTGCAAAAATAAGAAAAGACAACCGACTTTTTAGACTGCCTAGTATTATGATATCATTTTGTAAAAAATAAAAAGATCGTGGTATACACGATCTTTTTATAAATACTATTTAAATATAAGCTATCTACCTAGGAATTTCTCCAGTAGTTGTTCTGTGACACTCTTTGGCTAGCTCTGTACATTTTGTACAATATTCTCCTCTAGGGACACACCCTCCTCCAGAAGCACAAGAGCTAGACGTACAAACAGTAGAACCTGTTGTTCTAAATCCTCTTTCAGAATCTATGATAAGCGCTATAGTAGATACAAAACTATCATTACTATAAATACGTAAATATTCTTTTCCGTCAATAATCTCTATTTTGTACGATTCTGGCACAAGATCAAGCTCTTGCTTTTCTACAAATGTCTTTGCAGCTTTCATAATAGAAGCATCAGATACTAATAATTGAAAAGAATCTCCATTTCCCTCACCAATAATACTATTCGTAAAATCATTCTCAAATTTGAATACTAAATCACTTGTTGAAGTTTCAAAAGTTTCATTCTCAGTTTCACATGATGTGAATAAAAAGGTTATAGCTATAACAGCTAATAATAGTTTTTTCATAAGTAATTAATTTAAGTTTTACACAAGAAATTTCTTGTATTTATACAGTAAAACTATCGTTACTTTTTAGCATACAGAATAGTAAATACAAACATGTAAAGAACGATTTCAAAAACGTGAATATAGATTTCAAAAGCGCCACTTATTTATAATTCCATTATCTAGCTATAGTCTTTAATAAACTTTTTCATTTCATATTTAACCAGTAACTTCACAACAATGAATTTTTTAGCACATATTTACCTTTCTGGAGAGGATGATTTAGTTACTATTGGCAACTTTATGGCCGATGGTATTAAAGGGAAAAAATACTTAAAATATCCAGAAGGTATTCAGAAAGGAATTCTTATTCATAGATGGATAGATAGTTATACAGATAGCCATCATATCACAAAACAAAGTACAAAACGATTACATGCTAAATATGGTCACTACAGTGGTGTGATTGTAGATATTTTATATGATCACTTTCTAGCAAAAAACTGGCATCAGTATCACAATCAACCGCTAGAGGAATATGTAAATGACTTCTATACACTTCTCAAAGACAATCACGATCTCCTTACTACAAGGATTCAAAAAATGATGATTCCTATGATGGAGCAAAACTGGCTCCTAAGTTATGCTACATTAGAAGGAATTGAAACGGTACTCTACAATATGAATATTCGTATTAAAAAAAGAGTCCCTATGGATGAAGCTATTCAGGATTTAAAAGAACATTATGAAGCTTTTGAAAAAGAGTTCACTGCTTTCTTTGAAGAATTGCAAGCATTTATAGCTATCAAAATGAAAGAATTATAGTATGGCATCTGCATTTGGTCACGCATTTGCTGCCATTGCATTAGGGACAAGTGTCCCTAAAACATACAGAAGTGTAAAATTCTGGATACTAGCAACAATATGTTCTATTCTTCCTGATGCAGATGTTATAGGATTTTCATTGGGAATTCCCTATGAATCTTTTTGGGGACATCGCGGTTTTAGTCATTCGCTACTTGCGGCACTTATTATTGGTGTACTAATCACACTCATTTTTTATAGCACTACCTTATTTTCTAGAAAAGGAATACTACTTATTCTCTTTTTCACACTCGCAACCGCCTCGCATGCAGTATTAGATGCCATGACTACAGGAGGTTTAGGAGTCGCCTTCTTCTCTCCTTGGGAAGATACTCGTCATTTTTTCGATTGGAGACCTATCCAAGTTTCGCCTATCGGTATTGAAAACTTTTTTAGTGCTTGGGGTTTACGAGTCATTCTCAGCGAACTCATCTACATTTTCATTCCTGGGACGATATATATACTTATATTATATATCATTCGTAGGCAAAAGAAATAGCTTTTATACGCTTTCGCGAAAGCGTATACAGATTTTATAAAATTTACAACAATAAATTAACATATTAAGACACAACCATTTTATAACTTTTGAGTCTTATTAATATAGCTACTTATATTATTGAAAGCAGTCTGAATAGTGTGGTGCTTATACAGACTGCTTTTATAATTATACTTCCATTATATTCCTTCCATTTATTTTTTTGTCAGCTACATTACATTTCTGAACGAATGCCGTTTACAAAAGCGCATTCACAACACATTTATAAAATATTAACAATCAATACCTTAAACTCTCATTTTGAAAAAATTGTAAGTAACTCATTTACGCATCGACCATTTTTACAATTAAAATTGCTATTGATTATTTATTGATTTTAGATAAAGATAACTTCCAAAAAAAGTTTTCCTTTTAACCCTCGAAAGACACCCCAAGTCATGAGAAAAGTAAAGACATTGTTCGTAGGAGTATATATACTTCTAACCTATACAATACAAGCCCAAGTTGGTATAAATACAACAACACCTGATCCAAGTTCTATTTTAGACATCGTTGATGATCATAAAGGAATTTTAATTCCTAGAGTCTCTTTACAAGGAAAAAATGATGTCACTACCATACGTTTACAACCCGATGAAACAAGACCTGCTACAGGATTATTAGTATACAATCTGTCGGACGCAGGAACAGGAGATGATAGAATTGCTACTGGGTTTTATTATTACAATAACGATACATGGGTACGACTTCATGATGAAGGTTTTAGTTTACAGTATGATCAAACTGAAGAAATTCAAGCTTCTAGTAATGCAACTACATACATAGCCATTCCTGGCCTAGACACAGGCGTACTAAGACTACCCTATGCTGGTATTTATAAAGTTTCGGGAACAGGTTTTTATTCTCCAGGTGCACATACAGCAGATAATAATGGTAATGGAAATGGAAACGGAAATAGTAATGGAGATGGTGTAGGTATTGCCTCATTAGCCTTAGAAATGGAAGTAAACGGTTCTTCTTCTATTGTAAAAGAACGTTTTGTATCTGCCCTATCATTGGACCTAGGAAATAATAATCGATTTGATAGTGTGGGTCAACAAGTATCATATTCATTTTCATTTGAAGCTAGCCCCGATGAAGAGTATCGATTTATTGTAAAAGGCCGTGAGTGGAATGCAGTCAATACCGAAGAAGAAGGCATCTTTGGTAAAGACACCGACGGATTCACCCGCTCAAATGGACAAAATGATGCCTATAGAGGTTCTCTAATCATCTCATTAACAAGACAATTTTAAATCAAGCATAACATCCCTATTAATATATTATAATACAACATCTTATTTTTTAACAAGATCATTCTAAATCCCCAAATCATGAATAAATTGTTACTATCCGTACTACTCCTATGCTCTTTTTTTCAAATAACATATAGCCAAGTAGGAATTAATACAGACCAAGTTGACCCAAGTGCTATTTTTGAAGTAAAAGCAACAGACAAAGGAATTCTCACCCCTAGAGTAGCCCTAGAAGCTATAGACAATATAGACAGCCCTATTACAAATCCAGCACCAGGCTTATTTATTTTTAACACCGCAACTTCTGTGCCTGAAGCTGCGATTGCAACAGCTGTATCACCAGGTTTTTACTACTTTGACGGAACCATATGGCAACGTATTTTTAATAACGGATTTGCATTAGAATTTAAGCAAACTGCAGAATTGATGGGTGTAGTTACCTCTGAAGGACTTCCTATACCAGGACTAGATACCGGTGACTTTAGTGTCCCTTTTAAAGGTACCTATCAAATAAAAGTAACAAGTTATTATACAGCCGGTGATCCCATTAATGAAACAGATGCAGCATGTCAAGGAGACTTTAGACTCTACCGTGTGGAAAATGATAACACAAACACCTTTTTAGAAATGGCATATGTCACCTCAGAGTCAAAATACCTGGAAAATGCTGTAGGAGAATTTAATAATCTAGGAAATCAATACACACTAATTCACAATATAGATTTAGACGCAAATACAAATTATAGATTTTTGGTAGCAGGAAGTCAGTGGATTTGTCATAATACCAACATAAGTTATTTTGGTAAAGAAACCGATGAATTTACGGGATCAAATGGTATCATAGAAGGACAATATGGCGAAATGACAATCACTTTAGTAGAACAAAAATAAGCATCCTAAACCCCATATAAGATGACATACTTACAACAATCAATACTCTATATTTTACTATCCTTTTTAGCATTCCAGACTGCAACCATACAAGCACAAGTAGCTATCGGAACAACACAACTAGACGCAGGAGCTATATTTCAAGTAGACAGCAATGATAAAGGTGTTTTAATCCCTAGAATTAGTTTGACCTCTAATACAGATGTTACTACTATTGAAAACCCAGCCGAAGGCCTCACCATATATAATATAGCGACAGTAAATAATTCGACAAATTCTATAACACCCGGACTCTATTATTGGAATGGTGTACAATGGAGTCGTTTATTATCAAGAGGATATAGTCGACAATTTATTCAAGAGTCGCAAAATTTAATCAACACTACAAGTGATGTACCTATCAACGGATTAAACCAAACGATAGAAGTTCCATTTTCGGGTATTTACAGAGTGATTGTTACTTCTTATTTTGGTCTAGCTCCAGTAGCAAATCCAAATATCTCTGATGACAATGTTGCATTAGCGTCTGTACGTCTTGAGGTAGATGGAGGTACGATAGACGAAAAATTAATCCCTGCATTTTCAAAATTTGTAGATGATACTGCTACCGGTGGTGATGGCTCTATTAATTTCTTTGCCTTATCTAGACAAGTAGTTATCACAAAAGATATCGAATTAATCGCTGGTCAAAGTTATAATTTCAATGTCATTAGTCGTTTATGGGATTGGACAAATGTAACTCCTGCTATAGGCGCTTTTGCCTATTTTGGGTTAGATACCTCATTATATGAAAGAAATCCTGGACTTACAGACGAAGCTTCTAGAACAAAAATGACAATTAATTTAGTGAGACAATATTAAGAGAAACTATTGTCATAGAAGATTTTATTAATGGTGCTTAATAATTTTTAAAACATTCTTTATATACATTAATTGTTTATGAATGAAATAGTATACCCTCTAAAAACCATTTTTAGAGGGTTCTTTTTTTAATCCTCTTTTCTATCTTGGTAAGAATCCCTATTTTTAAAAAGTGAAGAAACTAAATCGCTCACTTTAATTATGAAATACACCATCGCATCCCTTTACACCCTTCTATTCCTTATTACAAGCTGTAAAACAGAAACCTCTCAAGAAAAAAGAGAGATCAAACGCGGACTCATTACTCAAAAAGCCATGGTGGTTTCGGCTCGTGAAGAAGCGTCTAAGATTGGATCTATGATTATGGAACAAGGCGGTAACGCTTTTGATGCTATGGTTGCTACCGAAATGGCACTTGCGGTTACGTATCCATATGCTGGAAATCTTGGTGGAGGTGGTTTTATGGTATATCGCACCCATGATGGTACCGTAGGAGCCCTCGACTATCGTGAAAAAGCACCTGGTGCAGCCGATAAGGATATGTATCTGGATGAAGAAGGAAATGTCATACCAAACCTTAGCACTGAAGGTGCTATGGCTGTAGGCGTACCAGGAACTATTTCAGGCATTTTTGCAGCCCATGAAAAGTTTGGTACCATGCCTATCTCAACACTACTACAACCTGTCGTAGATCTTGCAAGAAACGGATATGTTGTTACAGAAAAACAAGCAGGACGTTTTGAAAAATATAGCGAAGTATTTAACCGTGTGAATGAAGATAGTACGATGCTGTATAGCACCGCTTTCGCGAAAGCGGAAACAGTAAAAAACCCTGCATTAGCAGCAACTTTAGAACGCATTATCGCCAACGGTAAAGCTGAGTTTTATGGCGGTGAAACGGGACAGAAAATGGTCGAATACCTACAAAGCAAAGGAGGTATTATGACCGTAGATGACCTAAAAGCATACGAAGCACAATGGCGTACACCCGTCACCTTTGCATATGACAACCTTAAGATTATTTCTATGAGTCCGCCGTCTAGTGGAGGCGTTTGTCTTGCACAAATTATGGAAATGATAGAACCCTATGATGTATCCCAATACGGACATAATTCAGAAAAAGCCATCCAAGTGATTACTGAAGCAGAACGTCGTGCCTATGCCGATCGAAGTTTTTATTTAGGTGATCCTGATTTTGTAGATATTCCCATTGAAACCTTAATTTCTGATGCATACAGTAAAAACAGAATGGATACCTTCTCTTGGGATAAAGCTACGCCTTCAAGTGAAGTAAATCATAGTGAATTACCTGGTTATGAAAGTATGGAAACCACCCACTACTCTATCGTAGATCAATTTGGGAATGCAATTGCAGTCACTACAACACTTAATGGCGCATTTGGCTCTAAATTATATGTAGATGAACTCGGTTTCTTTTTAAATAATGAAATGGATGACTTCTCTTCAAAACCTGGTGTACCCAATATGTTTGGCCTTTTGGGAGCCAAAGCCAATGAGATTGCCCCTGGAAAACGGATGTTGTCTAGTATGACACCAACGCTCGTAGAAAAAGATGGTGAGTTCTGGATGACTGTAGGGACTCCTGGAGGATCTACCATCATCACATCGGTATTACAAACCATTTTAAACGTTCACGAATTTGAAATGGGAATGCAAGAAGCGGTAAATGCTCCACGCTTTCACCACCAATGGTTACCAGATGTGATCATGTTTGAACCTAATAGCTTTGATAAAACACTTCTGGAGAATCTAAAAACCAAAGGGTATTTCCCAAATGAAGAAGTTTCTCCAGTAATTGGAAAGGTAGATGGTATTCTTGTCCTACCCGACGGCACATTAGAAGGAGGCGCCGATCGCCGAGGGGATGATACTGCTGTTGGGTTTTAAGTTTAGACCTCGGTTAGTAAACGTATATTTTCTACATATATATCAATGGTAGGTTTTACTTCAAAAACCTCTCCATCTTCCCATACGATATAATAAAGATTATATGTTTTTTTTAGTTTAGAAGAACGATATTCATAGGTATAAGTAACGTTATATTTTTGTCCTTTACGTTTTATTTTTTTGTGATTAGAAAGTTCTTTTTTCCCTTTTATGTTTTTTGACTTTACAGTTACATAAAATAAATAGTCATCAGTAGATGTAAGCATGGTAACACCATCTTTCAACAAAAATTCTGAAGTGTCTATTGGAACAGAGCATTTAGTAATTTTTACAGTCTGAGACTTATCCTTATCAGGTAGGCCAAACGACACAAATATAATTGCTAAAATTGGTACTAATATTTTAATTTTTATAAACATTATTTTCTTTTATATATTTTTAATAAATATACATCTTAATTAAATACAGTATGAATTTCGTTCCTGATCTCATAGGACAACTCAAAGTAATAGCAAATGCAACAGGTGCTCTAGAGATGAAGATTTATATGAGAAATCGGTATTCTTTTTTTGGTGTCAAAGCTCCTGAACGTAAAGCTATTCTAAAAGAAATCATTAACACGTACAAACCTCAATTAGATCGACTAATAGTTATTCAAATTGTAAAAGAATTATATAAGCAACCAGAGCGCGAACTCCATTACTGTGCTGTCGAACTCACGACTCGATTTCTCAAAAAGAAATTCTACAAAGAAGACATCGCTTTTATCAAACACCTTATCATCACACATTCTTGGTGGGATACTGTAGACATGATTTCCAAACATCACTTAGGAAGTTATTTAAAATTATATCCAGAAGAAACGACAAACATTATTCAAAACTTTAGTAATGCTGATCACCTATGGTTAAATAGAAGTGCTATTCTCTTTCAATTAGAGTATAAAGAAGAAACAAACGCTAAACTCCTCTTTCAATTATGTATTAAGCATAAAGATACTGGTGAATTTTTCATCAATAAAGCCATTGGTTGGGCATTACGAGAATACGGAAAGACAAACCCTCAAGCAGTGATTGCATTTGTCTCTAAAAACTGTCTTGCACCTTTAAGTGAACAAGAGGCTATTAGAAAGCTTCAGTAAAACATATAACATTATACAATTCAGCTTATTACAACAATTTACCTTACGAGGTATAAGTTTTTCTTGTCATTTCGCAAATAAACCATAAGCAATTAACAATCAAAACGTTATATTAACATCAAATCATTTTATTTATAATTCAATCTTAGTATCTTAATTGGGTAATTAACTACATGTCAATTATTTAAAATTAAATTATTAATCATTAAATTTTATATTATGCTAAAAAAAATTGGAAACCTCGGAAAATCATTATCTAAAGATCTACAAAGAGAAGTAAATGGAGGTATGTTAAGAGAAGCTACTTGCAATAATCCATATATTAATGAGGGTGGACCTTGTGATCAAGGATACTATCCACATCCTGTATATGGACATTGTGTTTGCTGTGCTTACTAATTTATAATATAGTATCAAAGATGATTATTCATAATTATCTTTGATACTATTTATTTTAAAACTCCTCATTATCAAACTCAAAATCAGCACCTCTAGCTGTTTACTACGATTAAAACACAAACAATATCAAATTTGAAATATATAATTACACATTTACAATACCTATTGTAATTATGAATATATGTATGCATTTTTAGCATATCAGATACAAATTATAAACGTCTGATATCAATATAATAATTGTATAATATTAAATTTTTCAAGTATGTTAAAAAACATTTCAAATTTAGGGGTTACATTAAAGACTAGTGAGCAAAAATTAATTAGTGGAGGGTTAGCTAAAAGACCTCCTTTATGTCAAAATCAAAACTGTCCTCCTGGGTACTGTTGTGGTTCAAATCCATATTTTTGTGTATTAGCAGGTCCTGGAGGTCGCAATTGCAGATAACTAATTAAACTATCAAGTCAACTACCTCGGGACAAGTCTCGGAGTATTTAATCTTTTGGTTACACCAATAAGTAGATTAATAGGTACACGTTTAAAAATGTGTGCCTTTTTTGTCATCAAACAGTATCACTACCAAACGAAACAATGTTATTTCTTAACATCTAAAATATGTTGTATACGCTTTCGCATCTGTCTGTTTGTAGGCAGGTTCACGACCATCGAAAGAGTAAAGCGTTAAGGACTATACGATGAAACATCCTCATATATATAACATACGTTTCATATCCATTCCACACTAAATGTATAATCTGCCATAAAACAATAATTAGGATAAAAACAGGTCCATACATATTGATTATATAGATAACTACTGTTCTTATAATCTTATACAATTATCTCTAAACATATACCCCCTTTTTATACACATACTCCTTCCCTCATAAATAAATATCATTAACCATAGAAATTCTTCCATTCACTCATTTCTTTTTCTTTCAAAGTAGTTATCCATCATATTTGAATTGATTATCACAAGTATACTATATAATCATAATGATGGCGGTATCTGAAAAGCCTTAAATAGAGTAAGATAAATTTTAATCTAAAACTAAAAGTCATGAAAAAAGTATTCTTTTTTTTAACCATCATGGTTATTCAAAGTCCACTATTTGCTCAATTGAATAATAATGATATCATTTCATTACGTGCTGATACAGGAAAATGGATGGCTCGTTGTTATAATTGTCAAAAAGCAACAACATCAAATACAATTACAGCTCATATTTCTAATGATGCCAAAACACTTCCAACGTATGCTAAGTTTACCGTAAAGAAAATGCCAAATGGAAAAATCGCATTAAAAACTGACAATGGGAAGTACCTTGGTCGTTGTCGCAATTGTGTTACAGGTGCACCTTCAGATATTTTAACGGCACATGTAGGTAGTCCAAATCCTAGCTATGCACAATTTGAACCTATCCTTTTAGCCAACGGAAAATATGTTTTCAAATCTGATAATGGAAAATACCTTGCACGTTGTCGTAATTGTTCTCCAGGGTCATCTGTCCCAGACATTGTTGCTATACATGAAAACAATCCAAATGCAGCCTATGCACAATGGACAGTAACTATAAAAAGAACACCTCAGTTCAGTTCAATAATCAACAATGTTCAAAGTAATATCCAAATTAAAAACCTGTGGAAAAAAGATGGAAAAACTGATTATAAAATCCATATTGAAAATAGCAAGGTAGATGCAGGAGGCGTACAACCTAACTGGTTATCGTCTAGATGGCATATTGAGGAAGTTCCAGGAACAAAATATATACGAATTAGAAACCACTGGAAAAAAGATGGAAGAAATAATTTTTATCTTCAAACAGCTAATGGAATTCTAAAAGCGGGTCCTTTAAAATCAAGACAGCATTCTTCATCTTCACAATGGTTACTTGAAAAAGTTTCTGGTACTACATATAGAATAAAAAATCGTGCTACATCAAATCAGTATTTACATATTGAAAATGCTACCTTAGAATTAGGCCCTATTCAACCTAATTGGAGATCTGCTTTATGGGAATTACAAGGATATAAATCAAGTTCTCGATAACATAATTTTATACACAGAACTTACACAACAGACGTTCTTATACACTCATAATTATTCTATCCCTCAATTTTTCAGTAATTTAACACATCTAATACTCGTATAGTACTATTCAACTAACAACCAACTCTCACTAAAAATCAATTAAAATGCAAATTATAACATCCAATAAAAATAATATTTCATTTAACGTGCAAGTTGCACGATTACATGAAGCTATTACAAAAGCAGATATTGGCTTAGGAACATCTTCCTATCCAATTGTCATAAATAATTTTGTAACCATAAACGATCCTGACTTATATAATTTTTGTCCAGGCGAAACCATTTCCATAACACTCATCGATACTATTATAAATCCAGAAGCACCAAGATTAGACTTAGAAGTAGTCTCATGTAGACTCTTGAATATAGGTCAAGAATTTAATAATTCGGAAAATACATTGGCAAATCCTTGGAGTGGCGTTTTTAATTTAAATACGAACAATATAGTCATAGCCTCAGATGGATCATTGAGCATTACCCCAGAAAATAATGCTTGTTCGATTACCGTCTCTGAAGATCCAAATGAATCTTCAAAAACAACATTTGTATCCTACAGTATTTTATTAAAATCGAAGGTATTGCTCTCTACAGATACTGTAAAAGTATTTTACTTTCTCATCGATCCTTTAATTAAAGTTACTTCTGGTGGTAGAGGATAAATACAGCTATTTCATAACAATACAATTTTAAAATTAACGACTATGCAAATACTTAAAATTGTATTGTTATTCTTTTTTCTTCAGTTCTTTGATGTAACTGGATATGCTCAAAATATTCAAAAGACAGACAGTCTTCTTCATGTTCTAGAAAACAGTGATCTATCAGAAAAAGAGCATGTTCGTTTATTAATAAAAATTGCTTCTAATCATCCCCAACCATCTAAAGCCTCCTATTACGCTAAGTTATCATTACAGATGGCTGCGAGAATCAATGCAGCCATATTGCAAGCACAAGCTTGGGAAGAAATAGGGGCCATTGAGCAACGATTAGGAAATAAAGGCACTGCGCTTAAAGCTATATTTAATGCATTACAACTATATGATTCGCTAGACTTAAAAGAAAACCAAGCGGCATCTTATATGCAAATTGCAGATCATTACATTACAGAAGGTGAGTATCCAACGGGGATTACCTATTTAAAAAAAGCACAGGATATTTATGATGAGGTAAACAATGAACTCTATATCACCTTTACACATGTTAACTTAGGAGAAACTTATCGACTTTCTGGTAATTTTGAAGAATCAGAAAAATCGTTACACAAGGCATTAGAACTAAATAAGCATCTCAAAGATGAATCTATAGAAGGGTATTCGTTAGGAAATCTAGGAATGTTATATGCTAGACAAAATAAACCTGAAATAGCAAAAGAATATTTATACAATGCAATTACAATGTTAACTGTATTAGGAGACCCTTATTCTTTGTCTGTATATACAGAAGCCTTAGGAAAAATATACATAAAAGAAGGACAATTCGTAAATGCAGAAGCGTTGTTACTTAAAGCGATTTCAATCGCAAAAGAAGCCGGATTGAAAGAACAAGTCAGAGATTTTAGCGCTTCTATTACAGATCTATACCAAACACAAAAACGCTTTGAAAAAGCGCTCGAATTTCAAAAATTATATCAACACTACCAAGATAGCCTAGTAAATAAGGCAAATATTCAAAAAGTAGAACAAATTAAAGCTGGCTATGAAATAGAAAAACGAGAATCTGAAATAACGCTTCTAAATACGGTTAATACCAATCAGAAATATTGGGTGATTTTTCTAATCATTGGTGTTTTACTACTTCTTTTATTTTCCTACCTATTATATAAAGGAAATAAGAAAATAAAAAATACAAACCAAATACTACGCACTCAAAAAGAGCTTATCAGTAAAAGAGAAAAAGAAAAAGTATTACTACTACAAGAGCTAAATCATCGAGTAAAAAATAACCTACAAATGATCGCCAGTCTACTTAATCTACAAAGTAGAGAACTTACAGGACATCCTGCAAAAGAAGCTATACTTTCTGGCAAGCACAGAGTAGAAGCCCTATCACTAGTACATAGAAAATTATACCAAGAAGGAGTTGATACAAAGATTGTATTAAAAGACTACATTGAAGAATTAGTATTAGGTCTATTCCAAGGCTATAATGCTACCTTTAAACCTACTTTTTCAATAACAGATATCAGTATCAGTATAGACATTGCTATACCACTGGCTTTGATTATCAACGAGCTTGTGATTAATGCTTTAAAATACGCATATGAAGGCATAGAAAACCCATTACTCAATATTATTATGCTACAAGAAGATAAAGAGAGTATGCATCTACAAATTATCGATAATGGGGTAGGTTTTAAAACAGATAAAAACACAAAAGACAATTCTTTTGGAATCAAATTAATAACCTCTCTCATTGAACAATTAGAAGGTACTATCAAAAAACTAGACACCACTGGCACACACTGGGAAATGAATATAAAATTATAATACCCATTTCCTTTCAATAACAGAATGACCTATGCATACTAACAATAACAAAGTACAAGTACTTATCGTAGAAGACGAAATTATAGTAGCACAAGATATAAGAGATCGACTTACTGATATGAATTATGAAGTAATCGCAACGGCTCCCTCTGTAGATAAAGCAGTGGCGGTTATAGAGACTCATCCTACTATAGATATAATTATGATCGATATCATTTTAAAAGGAGACAGAGACGGGATTGCACTCGCCCGAATTATCAATGAGCGTTTTCAAATTCCATTTATATTTCTCACATCACATGCAGACAGTTCACTTGTAGAACGAGCCAAAGAAGTAAATCCATATGCATACATATTGAAACCATTCAATGATAGGCAGGTAAATATAGCCATTGAGTTAGCATTGATGAATTTTTCAAATAAAACACCAGGAAAAGATGTATTTACCTCTGAAAAAGAATCTCAAAAAAAAGCAGAAGTCCTTCAAATCAAAGACAGTCTCTTCTTAAAAAAGAATCATCATTTTGAACGTGTTCCTTTAAAAGAAATTTTATTTATACAAGCAGATAACAACTACTGTACGATCTATACAAAATCAAAAAAGTTTTTATATGCAGTCGTTCTAAAAAAAATCGAATCCCAACTACCACCCGCTAATTTTATCCGGACACATAGAAGCTATGTGGTAAATATTAATTTAGTAACAGGCTTTGAAGGAAACCTTCTGTTTATGGATGAACATAAAATCCCTGTAAGTAAATCCCAAAAAGAGCTCGTTTTCAAACTTTTTAAAACCATATAAACCGTATATGGTACAATTTCTTTCTTTCTAAGTCCGCTTTCGCGAAAGCGTATAAAACAACACCTCTATTCTATATATTTTGTACTACCCTTACCTATTTCTTATCTTTAGAAAACTTTCTATACAAGAAATATAACGATTCTATCTTCAAAACTGCAACTTTACACTCCACTCAAAGTGAGCTTTTTATAAAATTTATATCATTTTTACTATGCATGCATAGTATTTTTATGTATATTTACAACGATTTCGAACCTAATCATCCCTAATGAGAGATAAAACTATAGATTTTTGTTTGCGATATACTTGGCAAGCCGTTATTAAAATGTATAATGAGCAGGCATCAAAATACGATGCTACCATGGCGCATGCATTTGCTTTATTAAGTATAGACCCTGAAGAAGGAACTCCTTCTACAGCCTTAGGTCCTCGTATGGGTATGGAAGCCACTTCCTTATCGCGTACACTTAAAACCATGGAAGACAAGAACCTTATTGTACGTAAACCAAATCCTGCCGATGGTAGAAGTGTTTTAATACATCTTACAGACGATGGTAAACGCAAACGTCAATACTCTAAAGACCACGTACTTCAATTTAATGATACGATACGTGAAAATGTTTCAGAAGAAGAAATCCTTGGTTTTTATAAAGTAATAGAAACCATAAATGACTTAGTACAGAATAAGAAAATATTTAATCAAGAAGAAACGATTCATAAATAATGGCAAAACGTATAATAAGAAAAGTCGCTGTGATTGGTAGTGGTATTATGGGAAGCGGGATCGCTTGTCATTTTGCTAATATCGGTGTAGATGTACTCCTACTAGACATCGTACCACGCGAATTAAACGACAAAGAAAAAGCAAAAGGCCTTACATTAGAGCATAAAGTGGTGCGTAACCGTATGGTAAACGATGCCCTTAAAGCTGCGCTAAAAAGTAAGCCCTCTCCTATTTATAGTCAAGCCTTTGCTAGCCGTATCACTACTGGAAACCTAGAAGATGATATTGCAAAAGTAAAAGATGTAGATTGGATTATTGAGGTTGTTGTAGAACGTCTAGATATCAAACAACAAGTATTTGAAAACCTAGAAAAACATAGAACTCCAGGAACCCTTATTACATCAAATACGTCAGGTATTCCTATTCAGTTTATGAGTGAAGGGCGTAGTGAAGATTTCCAAAAGCACTTCTGCGGAACACATTTCTTTAATCCTGCACGGTACTTAAAGTTATTTGAAATTATTCCAGGTCCCAAGACCGATCAGAACGTATTAGATTTCTTAAATAATTACGGAGAGCAATACTTAGGAAAAACTTCTGTGATTGCTAAAGATACACCCGCCTTTATCGGAAACCGTATCGGGATTTTCTCTATCATGAGTCTATTCCATACTGTAAAAGAAATGGGACTCACCATAGAAGAAGTAGATAAACTCACAGGGCCTGTCATTGGACGCCCGAAGTCGGCTACTTTCCGTACCGTAGATGTGGTAGGTTTAGATACTTTAGTTCATGTAGCCAACGGAATCGCTCAAAACTGTAAAGACGATGAGCGTAAAGAGCTTTTTGCCTTACCAGATTTCATCAATACCATGATGGAAAACAAATGGCTAGGATCAAAAACAGGACAAGGCTTCTATAAAAAGACAAAAAATGCCGAAGGGAAAACAGAAATCCTTTCGTTAGATTTAGATACATTAGAATATCGCGAGAAAAAACGTGCAAAATTTGCAACGCTGGAACTCACAAAAACCATCGATAATGTTGTTGATCGTTTTAAAGTATTGGCTGGTGGAAAAGACAAAGCGGGTGAATTTTACCGCAAGTCGTTTGCACACCTATTTGCATACGTACAAAACCGTATCCCAGAAATTACTGACGAGCTTTATAAGATAGATGATGCCATGAAAGCTGGTTTTGGATGGGAACACGGACCTTTCCAAATTTGGGATGCTATTGGTGTAGAAAAAGGAATCGAGCTCATGAAAGCAGAAGGTCTTGACGTTGCCGCTTGGGTAACCGATATGATCGCTTCTGGAAGCACCTCTTTCTATACAGTAGACAATGGAGCGACTCATTTTTATGACATTCCATCTAAAAAGCAAACAAAAATACCGGGACAAGATGCCTTTATTATCCTAGATAATATCAGAAAACAAACCGAGGTTTATAAAAACTCAGGTGTTTCTGTACAAGATCTAGGCGATGGGATCTTAAATGTAGAATTCCGTAGTAAGATGAACACCATTGGTGGCGATGTACTTGCTGGATTAAATAAAGCCATTGATATTGCCGAGAAAGACTTCGCAGGACTCGTTGTCGGAAACCAAGGCGCTAATTTCTCTGTAGGAGCAAACATCGGTATGATCTTTATGATGGCCGTAGAGCAAGAGTATGATGAGTTGAATATGGCAATCAAGTATTTCCAAGATACCATGATGCGTATGCGTTACTCAGGCATTCCTACTATTGCTGCCCCACACGGTATGACCTTGGGAGGTGGATGTGAATTATCACTTCACGCAGATAAAGTAGTTGCTGCTGCCGAATCCTATATCGGACTCGTAGAGTTTGGTGTCGGTGTGATTCCAGGCGGTGGAGGTTCTAAAGAGATGGCATTACGTGCATCAGACACCTTCAAAAAAGGAGATGTAGAGCTCAATGTATTACAAGAATACTTCCTGACTATTGGTATGGCAAAAGTATCAACGTCTGCCTATGAAGCCTTTGATACAGGTATCCTTCAAAAAGGAAAAGATATTGTTGTTGTTAATAAAGACCGTCAGATTGCAACCGCAAAAGCACATGCAAAATTAATGGCAGATGCAGGATACACACAACCTGTAAAACGTAACGACGTCTTAGTATTAGGAAAGCAAGCCTTAGGAATGTTCTTAGTAGGAACAGACAGTATGGAAGCAAGTCACTATATCTCAGAACACGATAAGAAAATAGCAAACAAACTAGCCTATGTCATGGCTGGAGGAGACCTTTCAGAACCTACCAAAGTATCAGAACAATACTTATTAGATCTGGAACGTGAAGCTTTCTTATCACTCACAACAGAGCGCAAAACGTTAGAACGTATTGAGCATATGTTGAAGAGAGGGAAACCGCTTCGTAATTAAGGATGAAGGAATCAGGATTCAAAAGAGTCAAGAATCAAGACTAAATTGTTGAGATTTCGCTTTCGCGAAATATGAAGCTAGACTAAAATAAATGAAGAGACATAATTTTAAGAAACTACAAATTTGGTCAGATAGTATGGAACTTATAGATGCTACATACAAAATGACAAAAACGTTTCCTGATTATGAAAAATTTGGATTAGTAAGTCAAATGAATAGATGTGCTGTTTCGATTGCAAGTAATATTGCTGAAGGAACTAGTAAAAGTACCGACAAGCATTTTTTAAAATATCTAGAAAATAGTTTAGGATCTGCTTTCGAATGGGAAACACAATTAATAGTCTGTAAAAGACAAAACTATATTGAAAAAGAAATGTTCACAGATTTGGAAAAGCAAGTAACACGCTTACAAAGCAAAATTTCAAATTTTATGAACAGGTTTGAATAACAAGCGTCCTGACTCTTGAATCCTTTGATTCCTGAATCATTGAACGCAGTTCAATAAACATTAGATTATGACAAAGACCGCATATATCGTAAAAGCCTACCGTACCGCAGTAGGAAAGGCACCAAAAGGAGTATTTCGCTTTAAGCGAGCAGATGAGTTGGCAGCAGAGACCATTCAATATATGATGAATGAGCTCCCTAACTTTGATAAAAAACGCATTGATGACGTCATCGTTGGAAATGCCATGCCAGAAGGATCACAAGGACTTAATATGGCACGTCTCATCTCATTAATGGGATTAGACATTATTGATGTACCAGGCGTAACTGTCAACCGTTTTTGTTCCTCAGGAATTGAAACCATCGGAATGGCCGTTGCCAAAATCCAAGCAGGAATGGCAGAATGTATCATCGCTGGGGGTGCCGAATCTATGAGTTCTGTACCAATGACAGGCTTCAAACCAGAATTAAATTACGACATCGTAAAATCTGGACATGAAGATTACTATTGGGGTATGGGAAATACAGCCGAAGCTGTAGCCAATGAGTTTAATGTATCTCGTGAAGATCAAGATGAGTTTGCATACAACTCACATATGAAAGCCTTAAAAGCACAAGCAGAAGACCGTTTTCAAGACCAGATCGTACCAATAGATGTAGAGCAAGTATATGTAGATGAGAACGGAAAGAAAGCGACCAAAAAATATACCGTAACCAAAGACGAAGGACCTCGTGCAGGAACCAATACGGCAGTATTAAACAAACTACGCCCCGTATTTGCTGCTGGAGGAAGTGTAACCGCAGGTAACTCTTCACAAATGAGTGATGGTGCTGCTTTTGTACTCGTAATGAGTGAAGAAATGGTGAAGGAATTAAACCTTGAGCCTATCGCACGTATGGTCAATTATGCTGCAGCAGGTGTACCACCACGTATTATGGGAATTGGTCCTGTCGCTGCGATTCCAAAAGCATTAAAGCAAGCAGGATTACAGCAAAAAGATATTGAATTGATTGAACTAAATGAAGCTTTTGCTTCACAATCACTCGCCGTTATACGCGAATTGGATCTGAACCCTGATATCGTCAATGTAAATGGAGGAGCCATTGCCCTCGGACACCCATTAGGATGTACCGGCGGAAAACTATCTGTACAACTCTTTGATGAGATGCGTAAGCGTGATATGACTGGAAAGTACGGAATGGTGACCATGTGTGTCGGTACCGGACAAGGAGCCGCTGGAATATATGAGTTCTTGAAATAATTTCGCTTTCGCGAAATTGACCTAAGACGAAGAGTACTGGCGTACTCTTGATGTAAGACATAGGACTTTTCGCTTTCGCGAAATTGAATCAACGTGTGAATACTAGTGCATTCACATTCTAAAATTAGAATAACACTCTAATACACAACATAAATAGAGTAATACTCTATAAACAAAGTAAATTTTCGCGAAAGCGGACAACATATAAAGCAATACTAAATTAATAATCAGACAAAAGACCTAAGCTAGCGACACATGTCCTACGTCTTAAGTCTTAACGTCCTAAGTCAATAGAGAAGATGAGCACAGAAGCAACAGAAAAAGAGATTCTACGCGGGGGACAATTCCTCGTAAAAGAAACAGCATGTGAAGATGTATTTACCCTAGAGGATTTAAGTGAAGAACAAAAAATGATGCGTGATAGTACCAAGGAGTTTTTAGATCGTGAGATTTGGGCACACTGGGAACGTTTTGAGCAAAAAGATTATGCCTTTACAGAAGCCTGTATGCGTAAAGCAGGTGATCTAGGATTACTAGGTGTTGCGGTACCAGAAGCATATGGAGGTCTTGGAATGGGCTTTGTCTCTACGATGGTAGTATGTGATTATATCTCTGGAGCTACAGGGTCTTTTAGTACCGCTTTTGGAGCACATACTGGGATTGGTACCATGCCAATCACTTTATACGGTAACGAAGAGCAAAAGCAAAAATATGTACCAAAATTAGCTACTGGAGAATGGTTTGGTGCCTACTGTTTAACAGAACCTGGTGCTGGATCTGATGCCAATTCAGGAAAAACAAAAGCAGTATTATCTGAAGACGGAAAAACCTATAAGATTTCTGGACAGAAAATGTGGATTTCCAATGCAGGATTCTGTAATGTATTTATTGTGTTCGCTCGTATAGAAGACGATAAAAATATCACCGGATTTATTGTAGAAAATGATCCTAGTAACGGAATTACGTTAGGTGATGAAGAAAAGAAATTAGGAATTCACTCCTCCTCTACTCGTCAGGTATTCTTTAGTGATACCGTAGTACCGGTAGAAAATATGCTTTCTGATCGTGGTAACGGATTTAAAATTGCTATGAACGCCTTAAACGTAGGACGTATCAAGTTGGCTGCTGCATGTCTAGATGCACAACGTCGTGTAATTGATGAGTCTATCAAATATGCCAAAGAACGTATTCAGTTTAAGACGCCTATTATTGATTTTGGCGCGATTAAAGCAAAACTAGCACTCATGGCAACCAATGTGTATGTAGATGAGTCGGCTTGTTACCGTGCGGCAAAAAATATCGAAGACCGTATTGCTATGCGTGAAGCGGCAGGAAATACACATCAAGAAGCAGAGCTGAAAGGTGTTGAAGAATACGCTATTGAGTGTTCCATCTTAAAAGTAGCCGTTTCTGAAGATGTACAACAAACGACAGATGAAGGGATCCAGATTTTTGGAGGAATGGGCTTCTCTGCCGATACCCCAATGGAATCTGCTTGGCGTGATGCACGTATCTCTCGTATTTATGAAGGGACCAATGAGATTAACCGTATGCTTTCTGTAGGAATGCTGGTTAAGAAAGCCATGAAAGGGCATGTAGATTTCTTAGGTCCTGCAACCGCTGTAGGAGAAGAATTAGTAGGAATTCCTTCGTTTGAAACACCAGATTACTCTGAAACACTTTCGGAAGAAAAAGCCTTAGTGGCTAAGCTTAAAAAAGTATTCTTAATGGTATCTGGAGCTGCCGTACAGAAATACGGACCACAACTAGAAGAACACCAACAGTTATTACTAAGTGCTGCCGATATCTTAATCGAGATCTATATGGCTGAAAGTGCCATCTTACGTACAGAGAAAAACGCAAAACGTTTTGGTGCAGATACACAAGCAATACAAATCGCAATGTCTCAGTTATACTTATTTAATGCGGTAGATATCATCCAAACCAAAGCCAAAGAAGCGATTGTTTCTTTCGCTGAAGGTGATGAGCAACGTATGATGTTAATGGGATTAAAGCGTTTTACCAAATACCAAAACCAACCGAATGTAATTGCATTACGTAATCAAATTGCTGCCGATCTAGAAGAAAACGGACAGTATCGTTTTGATGGATAATACCCAACTTAATTTCTAAACAAACTATGAGATAGTTAAAAGCCACTTCTTAAGGAGTGGCTTTTTTATTGGTTATAATTGCTATACATATTTATATTCATTTTGAATATGCCATGATTCGAGATTCCCTTGAGTCGTGATTTTTTCCTTTTCCGCTTTCGCGAAAGCGTATACAAGGTTAAAATTAAAATCATATAATATCTTCTAAGGGGCTTTTTACATCTAGCATCGATCGTTTTGAAACCTGTGTATAGATAAGCGTTGTCTTTATGTTATTATGGCCTAATAACTTTTGAATCATTCGAATATCTGTACCACGATCAAAAAGATGTGTTGCATAGGCATGACGTAAGCTATGTATCGTATGATTATTAGGTATGTTTGCTTTTTTACATGCATTCTTAAAAACTAATAAAAGGCTGGTAGATGTATATTTTCCTCCTTTTTGCCCCTCAAAAAGAAATTCTTTAGGTTGATACTTTTTATAATAAGGCGTCCATATTGTTCTGAGTTTTTCTGGCAACGGTAGTACTCTATCTTTATTTCCTTTAGATGCTTTGATATGTATAAGTTGTTGGTCTTTATGAATATCTTCTAATCGTAGATTAATAAGTTCTCCACTACGTAAACCCAATGCATATACAGTAGCAAGCATTGCCTTGTGTTTACTATTTTTGACTGCAAAGAGTATTTTTTTTACATCTAAAGTAGACAATATGATGGGTAGTTTCTGTGGTTTCCTAACAGGATAAACAGGTTTTAAATTAATATCACGATTATGAATTTCTACCAGATATAATTTGATAGTGCTTAGTAATTGTTTCTGAGAACCATAAGAGTATCCTGTCTTCTCTACGAGTTTTACTATTTCATTATAGATTTCTCTATCTGAAAGAGATTCAACGTTACTTTCAAATCCTATATGTTTTTGAAAATTCTGAAGTAGACTTACATAAGTATTTACCGTATTTTCTGAATACCTCTTTATGCGTAACAATCGCTGATATCCTTTAAACCTTTCGATAACCCACCTTTTTATAGTTATGCAATCAATATATAAAAACTTTTGATAACTTCATTAAATAGGTAGGTTAAAATATGAAATATTGTATATTAGCTTTATACTAATGTTGCCCACAATTAAAAAAAAACGCTTGGGAATATTCAAAACATTATTTGATTTAAGATTAAAAGCTCACAATCGACCATTTGAAGATTTCTTGACTGAAATAATCAATTTCGTTTTAAGTCGTGATTTAGACTTAATGAATGACTTTTTAAATCATTTCAAAATACACAATTCACGAGTCGAAAATTTTGATATAACAGCTCAATTAACTCTTAAAAAACTGAAAGACCATAATACTGATAGTCGACCAGATATGGCGATTTTTTTAGAAAAGAAAATAATTTTTTTCGAGAACAAAGTCAACTCAAAAGAAGGGTACAAACAGTTAAAAAGATATGCCGAGCATTTAGAGAATATAACTAATGAAAAGAAAACCTTAGTTTATATTACAAAACACTTTGACCTTAAAGACTCAAAACAAATATTTAAAGATTGTACGAGTAAAATTGACTTTATACAAATTAGGTGGTTCAAAATTTATAGGTTTTTCAACAAATATAAATCAGACCCAATTATTTTCGAGTTACTCGTTTTTATGAACCAAAATAAATTATCTATGAATAATCAATTCAATCCAGCGGACATAATTACTCTTACTAATTTTACAAACGTTAGAAGAATGATGGATGAATCTCTCTATGGTGCAGTATCTAAAAAATTCAAACTGATTAACAAAGGTGTTTCAAAAAAGTCAACTGCAATGACACAATTAAGAGAACACGACAGATATATCTATTATAAAAATCATAAAGAAAAACTTTGGATTGGTCTTGGTTACTGGATGAATTCATCAAATGATAAAGAATATCCTGACGTTGGTATTGTTATAGAAGTTGCACCACAATCAACTGCGAGAGACAAAATTAATCTTGCATTTAAAAATATAATAGCAAATAATCCGAATTGGACAGGTTACAATTTATCAAATCCAAAAGCTTGGTGCGGAGTTACATATAGTAAAAGCCTTCAAACGTTTTTAGCAGATGGAAGTCAGATTGAGAAAATCAAAACATTTTTCTTAGATGGTCTTGATGAACTTGAAAATATATTGAATAAGAATACAGATTTACCGCGAAATTAACTGTGGGCAACAACGGTAATCGTTGCACAAGTCCATAATTCTGATAAAAACAACTCATTCTAAGCCTCTTTCCTGAGGCTTTTTTTATAGT
>NZ_CANLNH010000023.1 GCF_947492535.1 uncultured Dokdonia sp.
TTTAGGAGTTTAGGAGTTTAGGAGTTTAGGAGTTTAGGAGTTTAGGAGTTTAGGAGTTTAGGAGTTTAGGAGTTTAGAAAAGATATATAAGATACGATTATAGTAATTTATATTGAAGTATTTAATAATAAGATTTCCTCCTTCGAGGAAATGAAATAGATTGTGTAAGGTGATTGAAATCACCGACAAGAAGTAGAAATAGAGTAATACTCTAACGATAGAGTAGTACTCTATTTTGTGTTTTTGAAAAACTTTTCCCCTTGGAGAGGAAAGGTGGCTGTGTGGGGGTAACGAGACACAGACGGAAGGGAGCGTATACTATGTTTGTTAGAATAGGTAATTTCGATACAATTTAAATCTTCACGATGTTTCGTTTTAAAATCACTCAATTATCTATTTTTTGAAACTTAAAAGCTCTTTCTTTTGGAGAGAGATGAAACTCTTATGAATAACACACCCCTTAGTCCCCTCTTTTTAGAGGGGAAACTCATACCCCTATCTGGAGGGTTGTATATTATACGCTTTAACATTTCGTTCTCCCTGTGGTTGTTAATCTCACAAGATCGCTTTCGCGAAAGCAAACCATTAGTTATTAAAAAGCTCCTTCCCTTGGAGAGGGAAGGTGGCTGTGTGGAGGTAACGAGACACAGACGGAAGGGAGCGTATACTACGTTTATTAGAATAGGTAATTTCGATACAATTTTAAATCTTCACGATGTTTTGTTTTAAAATCATTCAATCACCAATATTTTCCTTAGAGACAGAAGGGAGCGTATACTATGTTTGTTTTCCAGAGTAGATGCCTTCGATACGTTATTGCAACGAGCATACCTTTTCGCGAAAGCGGAATGATGTTTATAAAAATAGATACCTATCTTTACTTCCTAAATAACTACCCATAAAAATTCATGGATTACTTTCTAATCATCACCATACTTGTAGGACTTTCGGCTGCATTTGGATATATCAATGTACGTTTTTTGAAACTGCCTAACACTATTGGCTTGATGCTCATTACTATTGTATTTACACTAGCGATATTTGCTTTGAGTTATATTGATGATACCTTGTTACATGCTGAGCGTTATATTATCAAACAGATAGATTTTAGGACCGTACTACTGGATATTATGTTGAGTTTCCTACTATTTGCAGGCGCATTACATACAAATTTTGAACAGCTCAAAATACAACGATGGCCGGTATTAGTTTTTTCAACGCTGGGTGTATTAGTCTCTACATTTCTAGTAGGGGCTGTGATGTATTATTTATTGCCTTTATTCGGATTGCAGGTCGCTTTTATTCACTGTTTATTGTTTGGGGCGTTGATCTCTCCTACAGACCCCATAGCTGTGTTAGGAATCTTAAAACAAGCTGGAGCTCCAAAAAAACTAGAAACCAAAATAGTAGGCGAATCCTTATTTAATGATGGTGTAGGCGTTGTTGTGTTTCTTACTATTTTTCAAATCGCTTCCTTTGGAACAGAAAATATAGAGGTGTCTGCAATTTTTAAACTATTTGGTCAAGAAGTAATTGGAGGTATCGGTTTAGGCGCTATTATAGGATGGATTGTATATCGTCTCATGAAATCTATAGACGATTATTATATAGAAGTTATTATTACCCTTGCTGGCGTGATGGTAGGAACCGCTATTGCACATAAGTTTCACCTTTCTGCACCACTTGCTATGGTAACTGCGGGACTTATTGTAGGAAATGATACCATACGAGGCACTGCTATGTCTGAAATCACAGAGAGTTATGTAGATAAATTCTGGGAACTCATCGATATTTTATTGAATGCCTTACTGTTTGTTTTAATTGGTATGGAGATGCTGGTACTTGTCGTAGAAGGCAAATATGTAGTTGCAGGATTATTAGCTATTCCTATAGTGTTACTATGCCGTTATGCGTCTTTATTAGTCCCTATTAATTTCTTTAAAAAACGATTGGATTTTGTGCCTCAAACCAATCTTATTATGACATGGGGCGGATTGCGAGGCGGAATTTCTATAGCACTTGCTTTAGGACTTTCTGATGAGATGAATAGAGAGTTGTTTCTAGTAATTACCTATGTAATTGTTGTTTTTTCTATACTTGTACAAGGACTCACCATTGGGAAGTTAGTGACATGGGCGCAAAAGAGAGGATTAAAGTAGGATTAGTTTTTCTTGTTAGCATGCTTACTTTTTTAAATTCGAATATGTCTTTCCCCGACCCTAAAGGGCGGACACATTCTCAAATTGTTAGGATATTTAAAATTTTCACTCCCTTTAGGGTTGGGGAATTGAAAATTTGATGCTTAAGTTATATCTACAAAGCGCGTACAAAAAAGGATTCGAGGCAAAGAATAAAGGTTGCGACATCAAATTCTCTTTATTTTACCAAAATGCACATAAGTTTGAAAATAGTCTTCTTCTAAAATGATATTTTTGCTATATGAAAGTAGACAATTTCACCAATGAATTTTTTGGTGTAGGCATTCAAAATGGAAAAACGCCTGAAAACTTAGGTGTCTTATGGAGAAGTGCTCAAAACCTAGGCGCAAGCTTTATTTTTACCATTGGAAATCGCTATGCAAAACAAGCAAGTGATACCCATAATGCAGTCAAAGCAATGCCCTATTTTCATTATGATACCTTTACCGATTTTTACAACCATCTGCCAAAGGGAGCAAGACTCGTAGGGGTAGAAATGCATGAAACGTCAGAGCCGTTAGAAACCTTTGAACATCCGAGGCGTTGTGTTTATCTCTTAGGAGCCGAAGATCACGGACTCTCAAAAGAAGCCATCGAGAAATCTCATTTCCTAGTACAGTTTCCTTCAGAAATGAGTCTGAATGTAGCCGTTGCAGGAAGTATCGTGCTGTATGATAGAACTCGTGCAAAACCAAGATCATGATCTTATTATTTCATAATCTTTAAGCGTGTTGTACATAAAATAGTGTAGCATTTTCATTTCTTTTTTCCCAGCTTCCTTTCCTAATCTTCCTGAAAAGTAGAGAACAAACCAAAGGATAAAAAACAATACCATTAAAACTAAAGGAGTTGTAAATGAGGTTTTTAAAACAATACAACTATACATCCATATACCTGCGCTAATAAATAGGGTCGCCACAATAAAATGCAAAAACATAAATAATGTCCAGACGGTAGGTTTAGGCCCAAAAAGCCCTTTAAGTACTGTAGGTTGTTGATCTAATTTATAAATTTCCAGATGTAGTTGAGGTGACCAAAAATGCTGTTTGTGTTTTGGGATTCTAATAAACACATGATCATCAACACGACTTATTATAAAATCTTTTTGTGTTTCGGCTACCTCTTTAAATGCATGTAATACATTCTCAGGCAATGCATTCAGTTCCAGTGAGAATCTAGGACGTAATGTAATATCATTAGAAAATTCCATAAGGTCTAAATGTAGAAGGTTCAGAAGCAAAAAATGATGACATTTATCATAGGGAACGGATTATGAAGAATTTTTGATTCTAAATTTTTACGCTTTCGCGAAATCGAGCTAGCGAGACCTGCCTGCCGGCAGGCAGGTTCACGACCAATGGGAGAGTGAAACGCTAAAGCGTACCCAGAAACCAAAGAAGTTAATTAGATAACGTATCCTAACCATTAACCATTAACCATTAACCATGAACCATGAACTCTTGACTCTTGAGATTTGAAATTTGCGATTTGGTAATTGATCATTTGAGATTTATATACCCTACCTTTGCAGCAAATAATACCATATGTCTCATAAAGCAGGTTTTGTAAATATTATAGGAAATCCTAATGTAGGAAAGAGTACGCTTATGAATGCGTTTGTAGGAGAGCGATTATCTATTATCACCTCAAAAGCACAAACCACGCGTCACCGTATATTAGGAATTGTAAATGGAGAAGATTTTCAGGTTGTTTTAAGTGATACACCCGGTATCATAAAACCCGCATACGAGTTACAAGCATCGATGATGGACTTTGTAAAAAGTGCGTTTGAAGATGCAGATGTGCTTTTATATCTCGTAGAATTAGGTGAAAAAGAATTGAAAGATGAAGCCTTCTTTACTAAAATTCGCAATGCTAAAATCCCTGTATTATTATTAATTAATAAGATTGATAAAGGGAATGAAGAACTCTTAGGAGCAGCACTCCAATTATGGTCTGAAAAAGTACCTAATGCTGAGGTGTTTGCTATTTCAGCACTAGAAAATTTTGGAGTAGAAGAAGTATTTAAGCGTATTATAGAAGTACTTCCAGATTCACCTCCATTTTATCCTAAAGATCAGCTTACTGATAAGCCAGAGCGCTTTTTTGTAAATGAGATTGTACGTGAGAAAATCTTAATGCATTATAAAAAAGAGATCCCATATTCAGTTGAGATAGAAACGGAAGAGTTCTTTGAAGAAGATACCATTATCCGTATGCGATCTGTGATTATGGTAGAGCGCGATAGTCAGAAAGGAATCATTATAGGGCATAAAGGAACGGCACTTAAAAGAGTAGGTGTAGAAGCGCGTAAAGATTTGGAAAAATTCTTTGGCAAGCAAGTGCATTTAGAACTGTATGTAAAGGTGAATAAAAACTGGCGTAGTGATCAGAAGCAATTACGTCGTTTTGGGTATAATCAGAAATAGTATTTGAGAAAAGAATATAGATCACTTTGCTTATAGAACATAGACTTATATATTATTATGAATACATGTTTTTATAATTGGAAAACAGAACTAATAAAATAAGCAATAACTACTGAGGCAATCTAAAAAGTATATTTGAATGTCATTCTGAATTTATTTCAGAATCATACATCGTTTTTTAATGTGATGAGAAACTAAAACAAGTTCAGTTTGACTAAAATTTAGATTTTTAGTTACCCTAGTCCGAAGGACAGATAGCGTATGAATAGAAAATTAAAAAATAGCGAACTCACCCGAAAGTCGGTAACTGAGTTTAAGGCTTCAGAAAAAACACCTTTAATTATTATTCTGGATAACATACGAAGTCTTAATAATATAGGCTCTGTTTTTCGCACAGCCGATGCTTTTTTGATTCAGAAAATCTATTTATGCGGAATCACAGCACAGCCTCCACATCGCGAGATTCAGAAAACAGCATTAGGCGCTACCGATGCTGTAGATTGGGAATATGTAGAAGATACGGTTACGCTTTCGCGAAAGCTAAAACAGGATCATATCCATTTATGTGCTATTGAGCAAGCAGAAGATGCCGTAATGCTTAATGAGTTTACGCCTGAAAAAGGAAAAACCTATGCTATTATCTTTGGAAATGAAGTAAAAGGCGTACAGCAAGAAGTCGTTTCAGAAAGTGACACCGTGATCGAGATCCCTCAATTTGGCACCAAACACTCTCTAAACATCTCCGTCTCTTGCGGGGTAGTTGTATGGGACTTGTTTTCTAAGATGAACGTATAGAAGTGGGGTGGTTGTTTTTTTCTTTTTGTAGTTTTTGGCACAAAAAGAAAAGAACTTTCCGTTCAAGCTCTAAAAGGATCTATTTTCTAAGATCAATGTTCAGTAGCGTGGTGGTTGTTTTAAATATTTTGTAAATTTTTGACAAAATATTTAAAACTTTCCGTTTCAATACTTCAAGGACTTGTTTTCGAAGAGGACTATATAAAACTTGGTGGTGGTTGTATTTTTTATTTCATATTTTTTTAAGGGAATAAAAAATACTTTCCGTTCATGACTTCCTTATTTTGTAAATTTTTGAAAAAATATTTAAAACTTTCTGTTTCAATACTTCAAGGACTTGTTTTCGAAGAGGACTATATGAAACTTGGTGGTGGTTTTTTATAATTTTTTGTAATCTTTTGAATCAAAAAAATATAAAATTTCCGTAAATGAACCTTTCTTTTTGTAGGTTTTTGACAAAATATTTAAAACTTTCCGTTTCAATACTTCAAGGACTTGTTTTGAAGAGGACTATATAAAACTTGGTGGTGGTTGTATTTTTTATTCCATATTTTTTTAAGGGAATAAAAAATACTTTCCGTTCATGACTTCCTTATTTTGCAATCTTTTGAAACAAAAAATCATAAAATTTCCGTTACTAATTTTCAAAGGACTTGTTTTCTAAGATGAGCGTTTAATTTATTGTTTTACATACTCACTCGTAACACAATCATTACAATCTCCTGTAAGTATCAATGAATTCCCTTCAATGGTTATAATTTGACCAATACCATCTCCTACAATGAGCATTTCTCTGAACTCTCCAGACATGGTTTCTCTTACTTGAATACTATAGGCGTTTTCTGATATAATAAGATCATTATCTACTATTCTTGTAATAGTTGTATTTGTAATTTCTAAAGTCATGCTAGTACCTGTTGATTCGGGTGTTGTTGTTTCTCCAGTAATACCTCCTGAAGAACGTACCCAATCCCAGGTGCCAATAAGATTTAAACTATTACTTTGATCATCATCATTAGAACAACCAACCATAAAAAGACTTACAAGTAGAAGAAATAGGAGCTTTTTCATAACAATAACTATTTACTTAATAGATACCTCATGTATAAAATAGTTGCGTATGCTAGATGTTAATTATAAAGCACGTTGTGCGTTTTGATTAAAATTATGAGATATTGAGCTTCTTTAAAAGAACAAGGATATCAAGATTTACGAATGTTGGAAAATGCATTAAACAGAAAAAATAATGGTAGGCTAGGATTTACTTTTATCAAATTAGTTGAGGTAAAAAAGAATGTAATTTTATGTATAATTTTTAGTTATTAAAATGATTTACACTATCATTAATTCTTATGAATTTTTAATTCATATTCGCGTATTATATTGATTTTCAGTTTAATTTGATGTGCATCCTTGAAGCAAAATCTAAAAAGCTCTTAAATGGTCTTATTTTGCGTTTTATAAAATAATATTGGTTTATAACTGTGAAAAATTGGTGATAACTCCTATTGCATAAGATTTGCAAAAATCACTCAAAAAAGTACCTTGCGATATGGCAAAAAGCACTCAAAAAAAGGTGACTCCTTTAATGCAACAATACAATACCATCAAGGCAAAATATCCTGATGCGTTATTACTTTTTAGAGTAGGAGATTTTTACGAAACCTTTGGGGAAGATGCAGTAAAATCGGCAGGTATTTTAAACATTACCTTGACCCATCGTAATAATGGAGGTGATAAGACCGAGTTGGCTGGCTTCCCGCATCATTCTTTAAATACGTATTTGCCTAAGCTCGTAAAAGCAGGATGTCGTGTGGCTATTTGTGATCAGTTGGAAGATCCTAAAATGACCAAGAAAATTGTAAAACGTGGGGTGACAGAATTAGTAACACCTGGCGTGGCACTTAATGATGAGGTATTATCTGCAAAACAGAATAATTTTTTGGGCGCTGTACATATCGGAAAACGAACATTAGGCGTCGCTTTTTTGGATGTATCGACCGGAGAGTACCTCACAGCACAAGGCGATGAAGCCTATATAGATAAATTACTACAAAATTTCGCGCCAAGCGAATTATTGATTTCAAAGAAACAGAAAACTGCTTTTTCTACCGCATTCGGTCCTGACTTTCATACCTTCTTTATGGAAGATTGGATTTTCAAAACCGATTATGCGTTTGAGTCGTTGAATAAGCATTTTAAAACGAATACACTTAAAGGGTTTGGAGTAGACCACCTGGAAGAGGGGATTATTGCTTCGGGTGCGATTTTGCATTATCTGGGAGAGACACAACATCATAAATTAGAGCATATTTCCCGTATTAATCGCATTGCTGAAGATGAGTACGTATGGATGGATAGATTTACCATTCGTAATTTAGAGTTGTATCATACCGCTTTCGCGAAAGCGATCACATTATTAGACGTTATTGATAAAACGACCTCTCCTATGGGAGCGCGATTGTTAAAACGCTGGCTGGCATTACCACTAAAGAATGTAGATAAAATAAAGCAGCGTCACGAAGTCGTTTCGTATTTACTCGATGATGACGTATTGTTTGAAAAACTACGTCATTACATTAAAAATATGGGTGATGTAGAACGCTTAATAAGTAAAGTCGCTACTGGGAAAGTGTCTCCACGTGAAGTGATCCAACTTAAAAACTCGTTGGAAGCCATGGTCCCTATAAAAGCCTTGAGCTTGCAAGCAAAAAATGAAGCCCTACAAATTATAGGAGAAGGTATTCACGAGTGTGAGTTACTGCGCTCTAAAATTAAAGAGACACTTAATGAAGAAGCACCTGTGGCTATAGGAAAAGGAGGTGCGATTGCTACAGGATTTCATGAAGAATTAGACGGACTTCGAAATATTGCCTTTTCGGGAAAAGATTATCTCGATAAGATGTTACAACGAGAGACAGAGCGTACGGGTATTACCTCGCTAAAAATAGCCTCCAATAATGTATTTGGCTATTATATAGAAGTCCGTAATACGCATAAAGATAAAGTACCTGAAGAGTGGATCCGAAAACAAACCCTCGTAAATGCAGAGCGTTATATTACTGAAGAACTTAAAGAATACGAAGCTAAAATATTAGGCGCTGAAGAACGTATCCTAGGAATAGAACAGCAATTGTTTTCTGAGCTTGTACAATGGATGATGCAGTTTATACCTCAAGTACAACATAATGCAAATTTAGTCGCACAATTGGATGTCTTGGCCTCTTTTACACAACTCGCAAAAGATAATAATTATGTTCGTCCGTTGGTAGATGATTCTCAAGCATTGACCATAAAAGAAGGACGTCACCCTGTGATTGAAAAGCAATTGCCTCTGGGAGAAAGCTATATCGCAAATGATGTATATCTGGATAGAGAAGCACAACAAATGATCATGATTACTGGGCCTAATATGTCTGGTAAGAGTGCTATTTTGAGACAAACAGCACTGATTGTGCTCCTAGCACAAATGGGAAGTTTTGTGCCTGCTACCGAGGCACATATTGGAATGATAGATAAGATTTTTACCAGAGTAGGGGCAAGTGATAATATCTCTATGGGAGAGAGTACCTTTATGGTAGAAATGAATGAAACCGCAAGTATTCTGAATAATATTTCAGATCGTAGTTTGGTATTACTAGATGAAATAGGACGAGGTACCAGTACCTATGACGGAATTTCTATTGCGTGGGCAATTAGTGAATACTTACATGAGCATCCAGGACGTCCTAAGACATTGTTTGCAACACATTATCATGAACTCAATGAAATGTGTGAAACGTTTGAACGTATTAAAAATTATAACGTTTCCGTAAAAGAGTTAAAAGATACGGTGTTGTTCTTGCGTAAATTGGTGCCAGGAGGAAGTGCGCATAGTTTTGGGATACACGTAGCAAAAATGGCTGGAATGCCACAACAAGTAGTACGAAGAGCGACAAAGATGATGGAGAAGCTAGAAAAGTCGCATGGAAGTGAAGAACTCACCGGAAAATTAAAGGATGCTGCCGATGATGAGATGCAATTAAGTTTCTTTAATTTGGATGATCCATTACTAGAACAAATCAAAGAAGAAATCTTACATACAGATATAGATACACTTACACCTGTAGAAGCGCTTATGAAGTTGAATGAAATTAAACGAATGCTTGTGAAAAAGAAAGAAAATAAGACTTCGTAAAGCGCTGAAATATACATGATTATGATTTATTTTAAAGTTTATGCTAAATAAGGTGCATATTTTTTTAAAAAACGTTTTGCCAAATGTAGAAAAGCTGTAAATTTGCATCCGCTGTTTGAAGCAGTGGAGTTCTGAGAAGAACACATAATGCGAAAGTAGCTCAGGGGTAGAGCATCACCTTGCCAAGGTGGGGGTCGCGGGTTCAAATCCCGTCTTTCGCTCTGAAAAATTTGACATACTGAATTAAAAATATACCAATTGTTTTGCTTCCGCAAAACAGATGCTCGAGTGGTGGAATTGGTAGACACGTTGGACTTAAAATCCAATGTCCATTAGGACGTACGGGTTCAAGTCCCGTCTCGAGTACAAAAGGCTCTTCATTTTATGAGGAGCCTTTTTTGTTTCCGCGAAGGCGGAAATCTCATGGACTTTCTAAAATCATGATATAAGGTAATTTTTCTTTGTGATGATTGACCACTTAAACTCTCTTTTATGTATATACGCTTTCGCGAAAGCGTATAAAGCACCTTTAATCAATGTAAATTGATATGCTATTATTTCCTCAAATAATTAGGTGAAATACCTAGTCTATTTTAACAATATACAATCCGTGTAGTACGTAGTTGAAATATTTTAAATAGTACGTTTTTTTGTTGTCTTGAAATGATGTTTTAGTTCTTTACTAAAAGTTGAATATAGGCTCATTTAAAATAAATACCTTCTTCTAAATAATAATTAAATCCATATACGCTTTCGCGAAAGCGTATAAAGCACCTTTAATCAATGTAAATTGATATGCTATTATTTCCTCAAATAATTAGGTGAAATATCTAGTCTATTTTAACAATATACGATCTCCGTCTAGTGCGTAGTTGAAACTTTTAAATAGTATGTTTTTTTGTTGTTTTTAAATGATGTTTTAGTTCTTTACTAAAGGTTGAATATAAGCTCATTTTATTTGTGTATTCTATGGTAGAAGACAACTTTTTTTCCCTTTGATAACGTATTACTAGAAGATGTAAATAGACTACATGTAAAAAATCAAGGGGATTTGATGTGAATGCCGTATCACAATTACGGTAAAACCACAAGTAAATTACGGGTAGAATAACTAGCTTAACTGTCACTTAAGACCCCTAAATATACCCCTTAAGTAAATACGATGTATTCTCACTAAATTAAATCGTCATGGAACACTCATATGTTATTATTGATAGCAATCCTGAAACAGTATATGCTATCCAGCTTGCAATGGAAAATTTTAACAATTTTATCTGTATTGGAATTTCTTCCGGAGAACAGGAAGGATTGGATATGATCTTAGAAAGAAATCCCTCTTTGGTATTTCTGAATATAGAACTAGAACATCATAATTCTGGTGTTACTTGTTACTATCTAATGGATGCACTTCAAAAGTATATGGATGTATTGCCACAATTTGTAGCTTTAGCTTCCTCTGCAAAATATGCTATAGAAGGAATACGTCATAGTGTCTTAGATTATATTATCACACCTATAGATAAAAATGTGTTGAGACGTACCTTATTTCGTTTTAGAAAATCGGCATTTAGCGCACCAGCAGATATAAATGATACCCTTTGTTTAAAATCATATGGTGATTATAAGTTTGTAAACACAAATGAAGTCCTTTTTTTAAAGGCAGATAATAACACGACAGACTTTGTAAGAGTAAATGGAACTACGGTGAGCGCCTTTAAAACATTGAAGTTTTTTCAAGAGTCATTACCAGAACATTTTATAAGAGTGCATAATAGTTATATTGTAAATAGTCATTATATCTCAAGAATACATTTTGGTAAATCACAATGTACTATGGAGCACAGTGATTTTGCAGTTCCTTTTTCAAAGTCTTATAAAGAAAATGTAGAAGCAATACGTGACAATTTTTATAAGCGTAGTCTAGTGATTGCTTAATAAGTATTACAGAAAGTGCTAGTTACTAGCACTTTCTGTATATATTCAATGTTCATATAATGGAACATTGAATTAATAAAAGGGTGTGTATCTACTAAAGAAACTCCAAAACACTTATTTTTAACAAAAAAATAGCATTTTTTCAAAATCGTCATATACTCGTATATGAGGGTCATCTACATCTATATCTAGTATAAGTACTAGATAGCCTTTTAATTACTATTTAACTACCTCACTTCTCACTAATTTTACACCGTTATAACAAACCAAAACAAGTGTTGAAGCTTCATACAAATCATTAAAATCACATGAAATGGGAATATGTGAGTATAATGATACTAATAGATAATTTTTAATAATCCCCAATCCCTGAAAGTAATAACTAAATAGGTATGCCACGGCATTACTTGATATTTAAACCACTACTAAACACACCACACTGATGAAAACATACATACAAACACTCACTATATTATTTGCTGTCGCTTTATTCTTTTCTTGCGAATCAGATCCTATATTAGAAGATTTTGAAATTGCAAATTCCCTAAATATAGAAGAGATTGAAGTTGTAGATGATAATACTAACAATAAAACACAAGAAGAAGCAGCTGATGTTGAAGATGATGATCTTCCTCCAAAAGAAGATGGAATAGTAGAAGATGATGATCTTCCTCCAGGAGGAGAAGGGAAAGTAGAAGATGATGACATCCCTCCAGGAAATGAAAAAGGAGTAGAAGATGATGACATCCCTCCAGGAAATGAAAAAGGAGTAGAAGATGATGACATCCCTCCAGGAAATGAAAAAAGAGTAGAAGATGATGACATTCCTCCAGGAAATGAAAAAAGAGTAGAAGATGATGACATTCCTCCAGGAGAAGTTGATGGTAACTAAAAACTATAATTTATAAACAAACAAAGAAAGTTCACTTGTAAATATAAAAGTGGACTTTCTTTGTTTTACTAATTTTAAGCTTTTGTTTTTTTATAAAAGAATTATATTTCAGATATTTAGCACAATGAAAAACAATATATACATATGTTTTCTAAGTCTCGTTTTACTCATATCTTGCGATGACGGGTTTTCTGATTTTAATACTGATGAGAAAAATATAGAACCCTTTGAAAAATATCAAAGGTTAGTTAACAATACTTCTATAAAAAGACCTGATAGGTTTAAATATATAGATAGCATGATTGCTATTACTAGAGATTTGCCTCGTGATACATTAATGAGACAATATTTGTTAGATATAGCAACTTCATATGAAAATTTAGATGTAGAAGACTCTAGTTATATTTATAATCATAGAGCTTTAAAGTTAAGTTCCTTAATTAAAGATTCTGTAGGATTGGCTAAATCCAATTATATTTTAGGATTATATCATTTAAATAATGATGTTTTGGATAGCGCATATGCATATTTTTATAATTCAGAAAAATTATATGATAAGGTGCATAATGTTAAAGCTGGAGGTTATTCAGCTTTGGCAATGGCGATAACTCAAAAAAATGTAAGAGATTATGTAGGGGCTCAAGAAAGTTCAATTAAAGCAATTAAACTTTTTGAAAAAATTGATGAAAAAAGATATTTAGCATCTTCATACAATAATTTAGCAATAGTCTCTAAATCTCTTGGAGAATATGAAAGTTCAATTGATTACTATAAAAAAGTACATGAATATCGGAAGGAGTTAAAAAAAGGAGATAAATTATTAAATAGTAGTACGCTTAATAATTTAGGGATGGTGTATATGGATATGGGTGATTATTCAGAAGCCATTTCAAATTTTAAGAAAGGACTTTTATATGATAGTTTAGAAATTAAAAAACCTAAAGCTTATGTTCGTTTAATCGATAACTTAGGATATGCTGAGTATAGAAACGGTAATATGGAGTCTTTTCCAGGTTTGTTGCTGGAGGCTTTAAACAAAAGTTCAGATGAGAATGATCGAATAGCAATGGTCTCAAGTGGTATACACCTTTCAGAAATATATTTTGAAAAGGGAGAGAAAGAATTATCTAAATATTATGCAGGAAATGCCTATAAAACTGCCAAAGAGATTACGTATAATGATGGTATACTTGGATCTTTAGAACTTCTGATGGAGGCCTCAAATTCTAATGATGGTATTGCGTATGGTAAAGAATATATACGTATAAGTGATAGTTTGCAAATGGAAGAAAGAGTTTTCCAAAATAAGTTTGCACGTGTTCGTTTTGAAACAGATCAATTAGAAGTAGCCAAAAACAAAGCCACAGAAACCTCTAGACGTTTGATTATTATTTTTTCTATAAGTGTCATTATATTTTTAATAGGCTATATCCTACTACAACGTAGAAATAATAGAAAAGAACTAGAGTACCAGGAAGGACAACAAAAAGCCAATGAAGAAATCTTTAACCTCATGCTTGCGCAACAAGGAAAACTAGAGGAAGGGAAGCACTTAGCAAAACAACGTATCTCTGAAGAGTTACATGACGGTATTTTAAGTAGACTCTTTGGACTACGATTAAGCTTAGATAGTTTAAATAATAAACATGGTAAAGAAGTAGAGGTCTTACGATCTAGTTATATAGATCAGTTAAAAGATCTGGGACAAGAAATTAGAAAAATATCTCATGATCTTAATAACGAAACCTTTACACAAGACACCTTATATCCAGATGTACTTAAAAAATTATTAAAAGATCAATTTGAAGCACAGAAGGTAACCTATGATTTTCTATATGATCATACCATCAATTGGGATTTGATTTCAAACTCTAAAAAAGTACATATATACCGTATTATTCAGGAGTGTCTCATGAATATTAATAAACATGCCAGTGCAAAACATATTACTGTAACCTTTAAAAGTCACGATGATAACGTACAACTTACCATAGAAGATGATGGTGTAGGAATGGATACAACAAAAGCAAAATCTGGTATTGGAATGAAAAATATCAAATCTCGTGTAGCTCAAATAGCAGGTTCCTATAAAATTATTAGTAAAATGAATCTTGGAACTCAAATCCAAATATCATTTAATTAAAAATTTAGTATCTTGTAGTCACTAAATAAATGTTAGCACAATTACTTTCCCTATAAAGTTTAAGATTAGCAACTTACGATATTTAGTATTCCATAAAATAATCGTAAAAAATGAAAAAAAAGCTTAAAGTCTTAATGGTAGATGATCATCCAATGATCTTAGAGGGGTACAAAAATACATTGTCAGATTTTTGTGAAGAAAACTATAAGTTAGAAATAGAGACCGCTTCAAACTGTGATGAAGCCATTGCACTTATTGACAAAACCCCCAAATCTAAGTCATACGATCTAGCCATGATAGATGTACAATTACCAATTGCAACCAACGATGTAGGAATTACATCTGGAGAAGGAATTGCACAATATCTCAAAAAGAAATTTACGAGAGCAAAAGTGATTATCCTTACCATGCACAATGAAAGTACCAGAATCCATAATATATTAGAAAAAGTAAATCCCCAAGGATTATTGATAAAAACAGATATCTCTTTTTCAGAACTTAATCATGCCTTTGAGCAAGTATTGAGTCAGAAAATATACTATAGTAGTACCGTAAATGACCATTTACGTAAAATGGTAACGAATGATGTATCTGTAGATCAGATTAATCTTCAAATTCTATATCACCTCTCTAGAGGAGTGCGAACCAAAAACTTAACAAATCATATCAACCTTTCGTTAAGTGCTATTGAGAAACGTAAAAATCAATTAAAAGAAAAGTTACACGTAAAATCTGAAAGTGATGAACGTTTAATAGAAGAAGCACGTATAAGAGGTCTTATATAGATTAAACTAAATAAAACTAAAAACTGCAATGATTGCTATATAATCATTGCAGTTTTTTTATGCTTTCTATCTAAACGATGCAGTAGGTATTAAAATCGTGTAACATAGAATCATATCGTACTAGATTTTTTAATGTAACATAGAACCTAATTATATAATACACTGTATCCCTATATTTTAATCTTAGATATACGCTTTCGCGAAAGCGTATACAGATGAAATATAATTCTTACAAATGATCAAAAAAACAATATTAAATGCGCAAACTAGAAGACGTAATTATGTAAAAACGCTATAAACACCTAAAATTACGGGAAAACCGTAAAATTTTTGCCAGCATACCCGAACAAATATTCAGAAGTGCTTCTTAAATTAGATAACAGATAAGGAGAAGTATATATTACTTTGCTAAGTACATAAAATATACATTTTCAATCTACTAGTAATTATTTACATAATGTATGTATTGAAAGTTACAATAATTGGTTTTGAGTGTTCAAGTAGCTTATTTAATATATTGTTATAGATTAAGAGAGTTTAGGGGCTTGTCGTCTATACAATAATTAATAAAAACCAATCTTCCCCCAGCTTTATAATAGCCCTCGACTTGAGGGCTGTTTAAAGCTTTTTTAAAATCCTCCTATATAAATTAAAGTTGTCAATTATTCCTTTTTTTAAGGTGATTTTTGATAGGCAATATTGTGAAATATACTGAAATAAAATACGATGTATAGTATATTATTTCGTGTGTGAAGTAAGAATAATTAACCGTGTTTTTACGGTTTTGCAGTAGCTAAAATGAAGGAATTTGTGATGTTTTTTGTAATTAATTTGGATTTAATTAATTGATTTGATACATTTAGACGATAAATATTGTATTTCATCGATATTTTTTGTTAAAATTAAATTAAGTCAAATTTTATTTTTTTTAGAAAAAAATAAAATATAAATTTAGTTGATGAAAACTGCATTTATTGATATTTTGATAAAAAATAGATATCAATATAGATAATATTAAAAGTGAAATTTATCCCTACAACGATTTTACTTTTATATCGATTTTACCTAAAATTTAGTATTGAAGATTAATAAATAGGATTTAACTATATAAATTAGTTTATCCTCAAGAGATATAAAACTAAAATAACAAACAATAGATGAAATAAAACTATTCTCCAAAACTCTTATTGATTACTACTAACTTCATATGACATCTACTAATATCATATCTGGACTACTTGATTAATATTTAAAATGGAAGAATAGGTTTGTTAAAATAAAATAACCCCGCAATTGTGAAACTTTGGCGAGCAAACAAAAGCAGGGTCGTGAATAATAATCAATTAATAAACTGACCATTATGTTGAGATGTCTTCAGATTATTTTTTCGAGAATCTATGTGTTTCTTGAAAAAAAAAATTGCAAATCATTTACCAGTAAACAAGGAAATACTTGCAAAAAAACAATCTACTTGGCAAAGTATAAAAAATTATAGATTTTTAAAAGACTTTGTTGAAGTTTTAAGTCAATATTCTTACACAAATAATCAATACTCTTACAACACAGTAAAAAGCGCGTTTTTTATAAGCTTTAAAAAACAAGTATCCTTTTGTTTATCCTATTGGTAGGCGTTGGTTCGATGCTGTCACAAAATACACTGGAAACTATAAGTCTAAAACAGACAGATGCGACGTATTTGTACGATCAAGGGTGTATTTTATCAGAAAATGATACTTCCTATAATATTCCCAGCGTAGCTACAAAGAAAGGAGATAATCCTAATAATCAACAGGGATTTGTAACTACAGTTGACTTAAATGGTCCGTTGCCAGGTGTTGATCATGCGGTGACAGCTCAGGTAGGTTTTATTTTTCCAACAGTTACTATAGATAATGTTATTGCAACAAGTTCAGGTACTTTGCAAAGTGCTACGATTACCTTTTCTAGTAGTCCAACAGGAACTCCTGCTGGTGTGCCAGATGCAGATGATCTAATTGTCATATTTGATGCAGGAGGAACACAATTAGGTTCTATAGGAATCAATCAACTTTTAGGCCCTGTAGATATTGTGTATGGTTCTAATACAATGCGTATTCAGAGCATAGCATCAGGAGTATACAGTGTGACAGATGCTTTTGGAACTCCTATTTTGGCAGGAAATTTAGAGTCGTTCTTATTTAATTTACAATACGCACACAACGCTGTTGCTGGTGGAGGTACTGAAGGAAATCGATATATGATTGTAGACGTGACTGATGCAGATAACACACTCTCAGCAACTTCAGTTATTAATGTGCAATATTTTCCTAGCGCAACAGATGATATCAATTCGATTCAGGCAAACGCAACCATGCCAGTGTCTGGTGACTTAGATAGTAATGATACCGATTTAACCACAGGAGAAGTATTAAGTATTGCAGAAGTAAATGGTTTTTCTTCGGCAGTAGGTTCTACATTTGCGACTACCTATGGTTTTATAACGGTACAGTCCGATGGAACCTATGACTATGCGGTAGATCTTCCTAATATAGCAGTAAGAGGACTAGCTAATGGTGATGTAATTACCGATATTATTTCATATACCGTACAAGACTTAAACGGAAATCAAGATTTTGGTTTCGTTACGGTGACAATTAATGGAGTAGACGAACTCCCTGTGGCAACAAACAATACAAATTCAGTGACGGTAGGAGGAACAACAACTGTTACAGGTGACGTGATTTTTGATGAAGATGGTTTTGGAGTCGATTCTGGAGATCGACCTTTAGCCATTTTTGCTTGGGAAAATCAATTTAGTGCACCTGGCGGGGTTTTTGCAAACCTTTCAGGACCCGTAAATGGACAGACGAGAACAGAACCTACTACAGGTGTTCAAGTTTCTTTTCTTTCTTCAGACCCAGATAATATAGGGATACCTAATCAGGATCAGGTAGTATATCAAACAGCAACAAACGGAGGACATATGGGCTATTTAGGGTTTGCGATAGATGCAAGTGTAAATCCGTCAGCTTCTTCTACACTCACAATGAATTTTAATGAACCTGTTGTAAATTTAAGTTTTACGCTATCAGATATAGATTGGTCTCAAGGAGATTCTTGGCAAGATTTAATGACGGTAAATGGAAACTTAGCGGGTACTCCTGTAGCATTTAATCCACAAGTAGCAGGTACTGTTGTAGACGCAGGAAACAATACCTATTATGGGACAGGATCTGTACCAGCGACAGATGCACATGGGAATGTAAATATTTTATTCCCAACACCTGTAGACCAGGTGATTGTAAATTATAACTATGGACCTGATGCCACGGCAGCAGATAATGGAGCTCAAATTGCAGCAATCTCAGATTTGATTTGGCAAGCTTCAGGAGTTCCTAGAGTAAGTGCAGTAGATGGTATGACAGGAGAAGTTGGTATGGTATATACAACCACCTACGGATTTATCACCATTAATAGTGATGGTACCTATAGTTATACATTGGACACGACCAATATGGATGTGATGAATCTTGCATCTGGAGCAACGCTTATAGATACGATTCCATATACAATCATAGATACTTTTGATAATTCTGGAAATACAGATTCAGCAAACCTTATCATAACAATTAACGGACCCGCAGTGGTTGCACCACCAGCAACAACATGTATGGGAACAACCATTGTAGCTTCAGATTTATCAGCCACAGGTGATCCTTTAGTAATTACATCTGGAACAAATCAACTTACTGTCGATAATATTACAGATAATGTAGGATCTGATAATAATGGTGCAGGATATCGTTTAGGAACAGCTACGGCGACAACTGATAGGTCCTATACACTTACATTTCAAGATCCCGTGACTCAAGTAAATTTAGAACTAGGGTTTATTAATAATGATTATAATGATACCAATGGTCTTGGCGATGGACAGGAAGAGATTTCAAACATCACGACCAACTCATCTGGTGTAGTCACTATAGGGTATACAGATAATGGCGGGATTTTTCCAACCGATTATGATGTAACAGGAAATAGAATTTTTGCAGAAGATGGCAATGGTGCTTTTGGAGCAGATTCAGGAGGGACACTGAGTATAGAAAGTACTACGCCTTTTACAACAATTACATTAACACATGATTATATTCCCAATGCAGGCGCAGAACCTGATAATCCATTTAGGGTGGTGCTAGAAGAAGTATGTTATGTAGAGGCGCCTATGGCTACCTGCTCTCATATTTATGATGTAGAAGCGGCTACAGGAGATCAAATCACCATCAATGGTATAGATATCACCTATTCAGAAGGAGGTGTAGGTACAGGAGTGGTAAATACTGATAACGGAAATGTAATTCCTGGATTTCCAGATTTTACAGACATTCGTACCACCAATTCTGAGACGATAGATACCAATAATAGCACGAATGGTTTAACGGATTATATATACCAACGTATCAATTTTAGTCAGCCTATCAATGTCGCAGATGCTTTTGGAATGACAGATATTGACGGACTTACCAACAATTGGGAAGTAGCCGCAATAGTAGCAGGAAATAATGGAGTGTATGTGGCACCTACCTATACCAATATAGAAGCAAATGTTGTCACTTCAACCCGAACAGTTTCTGATGTAATGGGACTTCCAGGAATTACATTACCAGCAACAATTCCTGTTATAGAAGGAAATCGTACGTCAGGAGATTTGGCTACGGATGATGTTGTAGGTCAGTTTTCAGGTGATTTTGGAACAACATTAGTAACAGATGTGTATACCATTTTTGCCGTAGGCGGAAATATAGTGGCTGGAGGACCACAAAGATCTGGAGTAACAGATATCTGTTTTGAAATGATTCCAGGGATTATCAATCCACCAGTGATTGTAGATACAGACGGAGATGGTGTAGCTGATATAGATGATCTTGATGATGATAATGACGGGATTTTAGATATAGATGAATGTGCTCTTACGTTTTCAGTTTCTGAAGTGAGTGCACAAGCTAGTAATGGGGGGTATATTTATGATGAATTTAGTGCTAGCGGCGCTTTTAGAGATCAAATTAATTATAGTTTTGCTAATCCTCATACTGGAATGGTAGGTTTTGTGACAATGGCTAAAGCTGGTTTTGGAGGAGAACTATTAGAGCCTACGATGCTTCAAAATGGAGATGCTTTTGATGGGGTCTTAATAGATCAAACAGTAGCGCAAACAACATCATTTACACAATTAGACTTTAGAGATCCAGGAGGTACTGGATCAGGATCAGCTACAGCGTGGCAAATTGCAAGAGGATATATTTATATTCCAGATAATATTTCTTCAGATTTTACAATCACACTTACAGAATTTAATATATCAACAAGTCATTTATACTTAGCAACTACAGATGTAGGAGTATATGATGCAACTAATAGCATATTTAATACGGGAACTATTAGTAGAGTAACTACAGATTTTAATGATCTTAAATTAGTTAATGACGTAGGTGTTGGAGCTTCTGGACCAACAGGAGATGGTGCAGTGGGACAAGGTAATGGTGCTGCGGCAGGAAATAACGAGGTGATCACTATAGATCAATCCCAAGCAGGTCAATTTGTAGCGTTTGCTATGCTAACGACAGATAATGGAGTAACTGGTAATGTACGAATGACAGTAAGTGATGCTACTTTTATTTTTGGAACATTACCAAATACATTTGTGTGCGATAGTGATATGGATGGTATTGCTAATAATCTAGACCTAGACAGCGACGGTGATGGTTGTCCAGATGCGTTGGAAGGTGATGGTGGTTTCGCAGAAACAGACCTAGCAACGTCCACCATAGATGGAGGAAATACAGGTATGGGATATACGGGTACTTCTATGGATGCGGTTCAAGATAATCTAACAGGAGATTTATCGGGCGTTACAGATCCTGTGGGAGATGGTATTGTAGATGCAAATGGGCAAGTAACCCAAGTAGACGGGATGACAGTGACTGCCGTAAACCAAGGTATAGGTGAAAGCCAAAATGGAATGGATACATCTGCTTGTGAAATAGAAGATAATGACAACGTAGATACTGTTGTAGAAGATGATGCTCCTAATGGAGGTGACGGGAATAATGATGGGATGATGGATAGTGAGCAGCCAAATGTAGCCTCTATTCCAGATGGAAATGGTGACTATGTAACTATAGAAGTTACAAATAATGGTAATGGAGATTGTGAGCAAATTACAGCTATGACACTGGTGCAAGAAGCAGATCTCGCTTCATTAGATGACGATTTTGAGTATCCTTTAGGCTTGATCAGTTTTGCATTAGAATGTGCAAATGATGGCGAAGGTGCTGAGATAAAATATTATTGGTATGGTTTAAATGCCAATCCAGAAAATTATAGAAAATTTGGGCCACCTACACCAGGAGGGTTCCCAGAATATGTAGATGCAAGTGATCGAGTAAGTATTACGGAGGCTATTGAAAATGTAAACGGACAAGATGTATACACAATTACCTATACATTAATTGACGATGCCCCTGGAGACGATGTGTCTGAGCCTTTACTAGGAGTTATTTTAGATCCTACAGGGCCAGCAATTAATCAACTAGGAGTTGATACCGATGGAGATGGTATAGAGGACGATGTTGATCTAGATGATGATAATGATGGGATTTTAGATAGTGTAGAATGTGCAGGAATACCTTCTGGGGCATTAAATAGTCCTGGGTTTCCGTCAAATGGAGGATCTCCAGGAGGAGGTGCTTTCCAATTGCAATCAGGTGCAGCTCCTACAGGAGATGGCACTACAGCAACACTTAACGGAATTTTTGATGGTACAGCAAACCTTACCGCAACACTAGTAAATGAAGCAGGAGGAGCTACTCCAGTTTGGAATAATGGAGTTCAGATATTAGATGATGGAGCTCCTATAGATGACTATTTTTACTTCCAACCTTCACAATTGGGTGATTTTGATACGAGTGACCCTACAGCTAATGATCATATGTTAATTACATTAGATCTTCTGGCTGGCGCAACAGACTTTGAGTTGACAGTGGCAGGATTAAATGGTGGAGATATTTTTGAATTTGAAGCAAGTTACCAGGGAGTTCCTATAACAATTACTCCTGCTAATTTTGATAATTTAGATGTAAATGACGGTTCTACTACCGGAACAGTTCAAGTAACCTCAAGCGGAAGCGGTTTGGAAGGAAATGACGGATTTGGAGGAACTAACGTCGACTCCAACAGAGGTAGGTTATCTATTCCGGGACCAGTAGATACGATCATTATAAGAGCAGGTAAAAATTCAGGACAAACAGGTACAGTAACCTCTGCAATAACACTTGTAAACTTTACCTCAATTAATGATAGTGACGGTGATGGTCTTGCAGATTGTATTGACCTTGATAGTGATAATGATGGATGTCCTGATTATGTAGAAGCAGGAGGTTCATTTACAGAAGCAGATAATGGTGTTGCTGCTGAAGGAACCCTAGGAGATGGAAATGGAGGAACAGTGACTACGAATCTTGGAAATGATGTCGCTCCTCAAGGAGATCCAAATGTAGGAGTACCTACAGTAGCGGGCGCTGGTCAAATGACTACAGTTGACGCGATAACTTTTGGACCAGATTTAGATGGAGACGGAATAGCAGATGCGTGTGACTTAGATAACGATAATGATGGAGTTCCAGATGCATTAGATGTATGTCCAGGAGGAGATGATACGGCTGATGCTGATGGAGATATGATACCAAATTCTTGTGATCTTGATGATGATAATGATGGTATTTTAGATGTAGATGAAGTACAATGTGATACAGCAGTAGCCCCTAATTTTACAGCGGTCTGGGACCCTAATTTAATTGATGCTTCTAATCCACAAAGTATTAATGGAAATACAGGAGCATTGAAAACAAATCGTTATGAAATAAACATCTTAGATCAAAGTGTTTTTGAACCTAATGCGCAAAACTCAATTTTTGGTTCTGGATTAATAGACGAGTCTTTAAACGTAGGAAATAATGCCGATAGTCATGGTTACTTTTTTGTAAGTGGCGCAGATGAGGTAGATGCCGCTTCCGCGAAAGCTAATGATGACTATATACAATTTGGATTTACTGTTGTAGAAGATCAAGCTGTTCTAGCTAGATTTTCAACAATACAGGATGTAGTAACATTCATAAATGGTACATATAGACCTAGAGGAGAAAATATTTCTGATGAAACTGATAAACCTATTTATGCAGATTTTAGCTATCAGATAGAAATAAGTGACAATAATTTCACAACATCTACAATTTTAGTAAACTCTAAAACAACTACACGTATTACAGATGGAAGTACATTTGCGAATGATACACCTCCGTTTGATACAGATCATAACGAATTCGACCCCTTTACTGCGTTAACACTAGCTCCAGGTACAAATTATACAATTCGTTTTTATTTATTCGATTCTGAAGATAATACAGGTAATGGTTTTGTTACATTAGATAACTATGCATTTTTTACAAGCACTTGTGAAAATGCAGATTTTGATGGAGATGGAATTCCAAAATCAATTAGATACAGATAGCGATAATGACGGCTGTCCAGATGCGGTTGAGGCTGGAAATGGTCAGACAGTAGATATGAATGATATGATTCCTGGAGGAGTTGATCCAGTTACGGGAATTCCTATTGCTGTTGGAGGAGGACAACCTACAGCACCAGCCGTAATAACATTTAATCCAGATTTTGATGGAGATGGAGAAGCTGGACTATGTGAAGATGATTCAGATGGAGATGGTGTTCCAGATACCGTAGATGCATGTCCAGGGTTTGATGATACAATAGATTTTGATGGAGATGGAATTCCAGATGCATGTGATCTAGATGATGATAATGATGGAATTACAAATATAGAAGAAGGATGCGTTTGGTCTGTAGTAGATTTTGGAATTGGAACAGTAGGTGCTGGTACGATCACTGGAGCTACAACAACCAATGGTGTTGTGGTAAATACGACATGGCCAGGCAATGCACCTTTTGCATTGTCAAATAGAAATAGAGGAACTACTTGGTTTGATAATGCTGCGTATACTTTCGCGACAGCAGGACCTTTACAAGCAAATCAATTTTTCTATAGTAATATTTTAGACTCAGGAACGACATCAGATACTGTTGTATTTGATTTTACAGGTGATCCTGTTCAGCAGGTATACTTACATGTAAATAGTTTAGATCAGTTGCGAGGTACATTTGATACAGCCGCAAATCCAGGTATTGGAGTAGCCATTCTTTCAGGGAATGATTTTGATATTCAGATTATAGGAACGACTTTTTCTGTAGGCGATAATAGAATTGAACCAGCAGATGATGCTACCGATAGAAACACACCTCAAGAAGAAGAGGATGATCCTAATAATCGTTCAGCAGATTTTACATTGCATTTCTTTTCTACAAATGGACTGCCAATTACACAAATCAATCTTGGATTTATTGAAGTAATTGCTTCCAATACAAATTTAGAAGGTGGGAATTATGCAATGGAAGTATTAGCAGGACCTGATTTTGATGGAGATACCATTCCAAATTGTTTAGACTTAGATGCAGATAATGATGGTATTTATGATGTAGTAGAATCTGGAGGAGTAGATGCAGATAATGATGGTATAGCAGATGGAATAGATAGTAATGATGATGGAATTCCAGACTCTGCGGGTACAGGAAATACACCTACGAATTCAGGTCCTGGGAATCCAGATTATATAAATTACGATAGTGATGGTGATGGTTGTAGTGATGCGAATGAAGCTTATTCAGATGCTAACGCCGATGGAGGGGATGGAAATCAATTTGGAATAGACCCAGCACCCATAAATGGGGATGGTACTGTTACAGCAGCTCCATATACAGACCCTAACGTAGTGGCAAATGATTTTCCGAGTGATTCTGATGGTAATGGAACATTAGATTATCAAGAAAGTGGTCCAGATACAGATAACGATTTAACGGCAAATGCCTGTGATGAAGATGATGATGGCGATGGGAATCCAGATGTAACGGATCCAAATCCAACGATTCCGACGGTTGAGGATGATGCTAATATGACGGATGCTGGAGTAGCAGTGACGACAGATGTATTGGTGAATGATGATTACTTAGGCAATAACGATGGTCCATTAGGAACGACGACTTTAACTGATACTGGATTAGGTAATGCTATGGGAATAGTAGTAGTAGATCCAGATACAGGAGAGATTACTTACACGCCTACTTTAGGAGAGTCAGGGATGATGGTAACGATTATATATGAGGTATGTAGTGATGATGGGGTGACTCCAGCACCAGATAACCCAGTATGTATGCAGGCAACCTTGACAATTACCGTGGGTGACATGGATAGTGATAACGATGGTGTGAATGATGTATTGGATTTAGATGATGATAATGATGGCATCTTAGATACGGATGAATCACCAGGCTTACCAGATCCAAGTGCTGATGATGATATGGATGGTATACCAAATTACCAAGACATAGATATTGGTGTTGATGGTAATATGGATGGTGTGGTAGACGGTTATGATTTTGATGGAGATGGCGTACCAAACCACTTAGATTTAGATGCAGATAATGATGGTATCTATGATGTAGATGAGAGCGGTGGCGTAGATACAGACAATGATGGTCAGGCAGATGATACTGATGGAGATAGTTCCAACAATAATGGTGTTCCAAACAGTGCTGATAATGGCAATGGGAATCCACCAATAGATAGTGATCCAGCCAATGCAGATGGTCCAGACTTTTTGGATACGGATAGCGATGGTGATGGTTGTAATGATGCGAATGAAGCGTATCAAGACAATACTGCTGATGGTGGTGATGGTGGACAGTTTGGAATGGGCGATCCACTGACAGTAACTGGAGGTATGGTCAATACCGATGGAACAGTAACTGCTGCGCCTTATGATACAGGAGTCGTAACAGATGTAACGACTGTAGGTCCAGACTTAGATAACGATGGACAAGCAGATATCTGTGATGAAGATGATGATGGTGATGGGAACCCAGATGTAACAGATCCAAATCCAACGATTCCGACGGTTGAGGATGATGCTAATATGACGGATGCTGGAGTAGCCGTGACGACAGATGTATTGGTGAATGATGATTACTTAGGCAATAATGATGGTCCATTAGGAACGACGACTTTAATTGATACTGGATTAGGTAATGCTATGGGAATAGTAGTAGTAGATCCAGATACAGGAGAGATTACCTACACACCTACTTTAGGAGAGTCAGGGATGATGGTAACGATTGTATACGAGGTATGTAGTGATGATGGGATGACTCCAGCACCAGACAATCCAGTATGTATGCAGGCAACCTTGACGATTACCGTGGGCGATATGGATAGTGATGGAGATGGAATAAATGACGTCGATGATGTAGATGATGACAATGATGGTATAGCCGATGTCGATGAGAATCCGACGGGAGTAGATCCGAGTGCAGATGATGATATGGACGGAGTTCCAAATTACCTAGATGATGATCCAATGGATCCAATGGTAGGGAATGACGATGGTGAGATCGAAGATGGCTTTGATGCAGATAATGATGGCATTCCAAACCACTTAGATTTAGATAGTGATAATGATGGTATTACCGATGTTGTAGAGACGGGTAATGGCGATTTAGACACAGATAATGATGGTGATATAGATGCTGATGACACTGGCTTTACAGATAATGATAATGATGGTCAGAGTGATAACACTGCTGGGACGATACCTGAGAATACGGATGGTAATCCAAACGATGGTCCAGACTTCTTAGATATCGATGCTGATGATGATGGTATTCCAGATAATGTAGAGGCTCAAGATACTGATGATTATACACCTCCAAGTGGAGATGATAATAATATGAACGGTATTGATGATGCCTATGAGAATGGTGGGTATATCGAAGAGCCAACGGATACTGATGGTGATGATACTCCAGATTACTTAGACACAGATTCAGACAATGATAATGTGAGTGATATGGATGAGGCAGGTCAAGGCGAACCAACGGGCATGGATACAGATGGAGATGGACTGGATGATGGCTATGATGATAGTGATGATACAGGAATGGAGCCAGATGTGAATGATAACCTAGACACAGGAGCAGAGGGTACAGATAATGATGATGATCCATCGACAGATGAAGTTGACTTCCGTGAAATCATGGACAGCGACGGTGATGGTATCCCAGATGTTGTTGATGTAGATGATGACAATGATGGTATAGCTGATGTCGATGAGAATCCGACGGGAGTAGATCCGAGTGCAGATGATGATATGGACGGAGTTCCAAATTACCTAGATGATGATCCAATGGATCCAATGGTAGGGAATGACGATGGTGAGATCGAAGATGGTTTTGATGCAGATAATGATGGCATTCCAAACCACTTAGATTTAGATAGTGATAATGATGGTATTACCGATGTTGTAGAGACGGGTAATGGCGATTTAGACACAGATAATGATGGTGATATAGATGCTGATGACACTGGCTTTACAGATAATGACAATGATGGTCAGAGTGATAACACTGCTGGGACGGTACCTGAGAATACGGATGGTAATCCAAACGATGGTCCAGACTTCTTAGATATCGATGCTGATGATGATGGTATTCCAGATAATGTAGAGGCTCAAGATACTGATGATTATACACCTCCAAGTGGAGATGATAATAATATGAACGGCATAGATGATGCCTATGAGAATGGTGGGTATATCGAAGAGCCAACGGATACTGATGGTGATGATACTCCAGATTACTTAGACACAGATTCAGACAATGATAATGTGAGTGATATGGATGAGGCAGGTCAAGGCGAACCAACGGGCATGGATACAGATGGAGATGGACTGGATGATGGCTATGATGATAGTGATGATACAGGAATGGAGCCAGATGTGAATGATAACCTAGATACAGGAGCAGAGGGTACAGATAATGATGATGATCCATCGACAGATGAAGTTGACTTCCGTGAAATCATGGACAGCGACGGTGATGGTATCCCAGATGTTGTTGATGTAGATGATGACAATGATGGTATAGCTGATGTCGATGAGAATCCGACGGGAGTAGATCCGAGTGCAGATGATGATATGGACGGAGTTCCAAATTACCTAGATGATGATCCAATGGATCCAATGGTAGGGAATGACGATGGTGAGATCGAAGATGGCTTTGATGCAGATGGAGATGGAGTGCCTAATCATTTTGATTTAGATGCTGATAATGACGGAATCCATGATATTGTTGAATCTGGTAAAGAAGATTTAGATACAGACGGCGATGGAGATGTAGATGCAGATGATGATGTGTTCGCTGATACAAATATGGATGGACAAGCAGACAATTCTGAAGGAAATACACCTACAGATACCTTGAATGACGGAAGTCCAGACTTCCTAAATCAAGATAGTGATGCTGATGGATGTTCTGATGCTAATGAAGCATATAATGATCCAAATGCAGATGGAGGAGATGGAGGTTCTTATAGTACGCCAGAACCACCATTAGTAAACCCTGATGGAACAGTACAAGGCGCTCCATATGATACTGGTTTTGTAGAAGCTGTAACAATAGCAGATACAGATATAGATGGTGATGGAGTAGTTGGAGCATGTGATCTGGATGATGATGGTGATGGAGTAACTGATGAACAAGAGGAAATTGACGGTACTGATCCTAACGACCCTTGTGATTTAGTAATTGCTAACCAAACATTGCCTACAGAAGATGTGTTTAATGATGCTGATTGTGATAACGACGGATTAACAAATGAAGAAGAAATCACAGGCGTAGATGATCCAATGACACCAGCCGATCCAGATGGAAATATGACAGATCCATTAGATCCAGATACCGATGGTGACGGTGTGACAGATGGTGATGAAGCAATTGATGGTACAGACCCTAATGATCCTTGTGATCTTATAGTAGCGAGTCAAACAGAAACACCAGATGATGTATTTAATAATGCTGATTGTGATGGGGATGGTGTACCGAATGATATTGAAATTAATACAGATAATACAGATCCATTAGATCCATGTGACTACAATCCTGTCAATCAAGATATAACGACAGTAAGCGCTGAATATAATGCTGAAGATTGTGATAATGATGGATTAAACAATGGAGAAGAGATCACAGGTGTTGATGATCCAGATACACCAGCAGATCCAGATGGTAACATGACAGATCCGTTAGATCCAGATACAGACGGTGATGGTGTTAATGATGGCGATGAAGCAAATGATGGAACGGATCCGAATGATCCATGTGACCTTATAGTAGCGAGTCAAACAGAAACTCCAGATGCAAGTTGGGGAGACCTAGACTGTGATAATGATGGCTTGTCTAATGATGAAGAGATTGCAGCAGGTACCGATCCATTAGATCCGGATACGGATGGTGACGGTGTGATAGATGGTGATGAAGTTAATGATGGTACAGATCCACTAGATCCTTGTAGTCTTGAGTTAGCAAGTCAAACAGTAGATCCTACAATGGAATGGAACGATCTTGATTGTGATAATGACGGCTTGAATAATGGAGAAGAAATCACAGGCGTTGATGATCCAGATACGCCAGCAGATCCAGATGGCAACATGACAGATCCATTAGATCCAGATACCGATGGTGATGGTGTTAATGATGGTGATGAAGCAGAAGATGGAACAGATCCATTAGATCCTTGTAGTCTTGAGTTAGAGAGTCAAACGATAGAACCAAGCGGAGACTTTTTAGAAGCAGATTGCGATGGTGATGGAATTCCTAATGGAGAAGAATTAGGAGATGAAGATGATGATGGAACTCCAGATTTCCAAGAAGAAAACAATGGAGATCCAGATGCACAAGATGGACTTGAAGTCTTCGATATTATGTCACCAAATGGAGACGGTCTTAATGATGTATTTGTCATTAGAGGAATAGAGCAATTCCCAAATAATACGGTACGCATATACAACCGTTGGGGAGTACTAGTATTTGATACTAGAGGATATGGACAAGATGATAACTTCTTTAGAGGAGAATCTAATGGTCGTGTGACCGTAGATCAAGATCGTCTATTGCCAGTTGGAACTTATTACTATGTGTTAGAATACACAAATAGTGAAGGAAGACTACAACAACTAGCAGGACCATTATACATAAATAGATAACTAGATTCATTCATATCTGATAGGCTAGATACACACTAGCCTATCAGATTAAAATAAACACCTATGAGAAAAAGTTACAACGCCATAATAGCTCTGGCAATAGTAGTTTTAGGTTTACAGACAGAAAATGCTGTAGCCCAGCAGGATGCACAGTACACTCAGTATATGTACAATACATTGAGTATTAATCCAGCCTATGCAGGTTCTAGAGGAGGACTAAGTATTTTAGGACTCCACCGTAGTCAGTGGGTAGGATTAGATGGCGCACCTCGTACACAAACGTTTTCTATTCATTCCCCAGTGGGACAATCAGAAAGAGTTGGGTTGGGATTAAATATTGTTAATGATGAGATATTTATTACCAATGAAACCTATATAGATATTGATTTTAGTTATACAATCCCTACAAGTGATAGAGGTAAGTTAGCATTTGGACTTAAAGGAGGCGCACACTTACTAGATGTTAATTATAGTGAAGCCAATGCATTTCAAAACGGAGATGCTTTTGCAACGGCACAAGACAATATAGATAATCGATTTACACCACAGGTTGGAGTTGGTTTATTTTATTATACAGATAAATATTATTTAGGATTTAGTGCTCCTAACTTACTCCGTACCGAATATTTTGATGATAGTAATAATAGTAATGATGCAAATACGACATATCTCGCTAGAGAACGAATAAACTATTATCTCACCTCAGGATATATATTTAATGTAACAGAAGATTTTAAGTTTAAACCTGCAGGACTTGTAAAATGGGTAGCGGGAGCGCCTTTACAAGTAGATGTGACAGCAAATGCATTGCTCTATGAAAAATTAACATTAGGCTTAGCGTATAGATGGAGTGCCTCAGTAAGTGCTCTGGCGGGTTTTCAAATCACAGATGGGTTAATGCTAGGACTTGCCTATGATAGAGAAACAACAGAATTACAACAGTTCAATGATGGAAGTTATGAAATCTTCTTACGATTTGAAGTCTTGAATAAACCAAAACGTCTCATCTCACCGAGATTCTTTTAAGTTCACCTAAGTTAAACTAAAGTATAAGACACAATGATGTTTCAGATAAAAAAAGCAATACGCTATTCGCTCATAATAACTCTTATAATAGGGGGTGTTGGAGTATCTTATGGACAAGAGCAAGTAGATGAAGCAAAACAAGAAATAAAAGAAAAGAAAACTGGAAGCGTAAAAAAAGCTGAAAAGCGATTTGATCAATATGCTTTTGTAGATGCGCGTGATTTGTATTTAAGAATTGCAGACAAAGGAAACAGATCTCCAGAAGTTCTTAAAAAACTAGGAGATTCCTATTATTTTAATGGAGAGTATCGGGATGCAGTCACGTGGTATAGCCAATTGGTAAATACAGGAGGCGATCAAATAACACCAGAGTATTATTTCCGTTACGCACAATCTCTAAAAAGTGTACAACGCTATGAAGAAGCAGATCAAGTCATGAATGCTTTCGAAACGGCAAATGGAAATGATAAAAGAGGGCAAATGTTTGTCAAAGAACGCGATTACCTTGCTGAAATAGAAAGACAATCAGGAAGATATGGCATAAAACCTATAAATATTAATTCCGGATTACAAGATTTTAGTCCTAGTTTTTATGGGGAACGCCTTGTGTTTTCTTCAAATAGAGAAGACCGTACCGGAACCTTAATACACGATTGGAATGATCAACCCTTTTTAGACCTGTATATAGTAGATAACCCAGAAAGTGATACTCCAACTATCAATAAATTAGAAGGAGACGTAAATACAAAGTATCATGAAAGTAGCACTGTTTTTAATGATTTAGGCGATGTGATGTACTTCACGCGTAATAATTATACAGACAGAAAACTGAAACGTGATCAAGAAGGAACCAATAAGTTAAAATTATATAAAAGCTTTCGCGAAAGCGGACAATGGAGCATCCCCGAAGAATTGCCATTTAATAGTAATGAATATTCTGTAGCACATCCTGCCTTAAGTCCAGATGGAAAAACCTTGTACTTTGCCTCAGATATGCCAGGTACAAAAGGCTTGTCAGATGTATGGCGCGTATCCATTAATGCAGATGGTACATATGGAACTCCAGAAAATTTAGGAGAAACGATTAATACAGAAGGAAGAGAAACATTCCCATTTATAAGTAGTGATGGACGATTGTTTTTTGCTACAGACGGACATGTAGGATTGGGAGGACTAGATGTATTTGTAGCTCAAATAGACGATAATGGAACTGTAGGTGATGCCTATAATGCAGGAAAACCTGTAAATAGTAGTTATGATGATTTTGGATTAATCCTGAATAATGATAAAGGTGTAGGCTATTTTTCTTCAAATAGAGCTACGGGACTAGGGAATGATGATATTTATGGCTTTACCAGAGATAAAAAATTATTGACTAATTGCGGTCAGATGATTACCGGAATTACAAAAGATGTAAAGACCGATGAAGTACTACCAATGGCTCGTGTACAATTAAGAGATAAACAAAACAATGTAGTCACGCAAACGACGTCAGATGTATTAGGGAACTATAGTTTTGACGGAATCAATTGTAATGATGTATATGTCGTAAGGGCTGAAAAGGAAAATTACGATCCAGCGGAAGCTATCATTACAACAGATGGAGAGGCAGGTAGAGATATCAAACGTGATTTGTATTTAAAACCTCCAGTAGCTGTAAATGTAGGAGATGACTTAAATGAATTGCTAGGTCTAAAACCTATATACTTTGACCTTGATAAATCGTTTATACGCCCTGATGCCGAAAGAGAACTTATAAAAGTAATTGCTTTTATGGAACAATTTCCAAACGCAAAGATAGATGTAAGAAGTCATACAGATAGTCGTGCAGATGATGCATATAATATCGCATTATCTCAACGTAGAAATACATCTACGATTGATTATATAGTGAATGTAGGAGGTATTAGTAGAAGTAGATTGACAGGTAGAGGATATGGAGAAACACAATTGACAAATAGATGCAGTAATGGAGTACCGTGTTCGGAAGGAGAGCATCAATTAAATAGAAGAAGTGAATTTATAATACTAGCAAAATAATTCAATTAGTAAATGGTATAAAGCACCACACTTTACCCAACTTAAAAAACTTGATTTCTTAATCATTTTTAAGATAAGAGGTGGATTATTTGGTGTTGTTTATAAAGAATAAAAATAGAATCCCGCTGTACAAGAAAAATTGTGTTCTTTTGGGTTAACTTAATCTAATGTAGGGTGAACATAATGAGAATATCATTCATTCTCTTGTTAGGGAAGGAGAATAGTTGAGTGTTCTCATCTAATGTATGGCGGGTCTTTTATTTCTTATAAACAACACCATTTTTCATGACAAAAGAAACAGTTGTCATCACAGAAATATCCTGAATAGGATTTCCATCTACAGCAATAATATCAGCTAGATACCCTTTTTTTAATTCCCCTAACTGCCCTTGCATATCCAACACTTTGGCATTTGTGATCGTAGCAGATTGAATAGAAAACATTTCAGACCAACCCGTTTCTACCATATAGATAAATTCTTTTGCATTTTCTCCATGAGGAAATACACCAGCATCTGTTCCAAAAGCAATATTGACACCCTCTTCAGCAACCATTTTCATGGTTTGGCGTATGCCGGCATCTACTTTCATAATTTTAGGAATAATAATATCTGGATAATACCCAGGAATATCAGCCTGTTGTCTTACATAACGTCCAGCTGATAAGGTAGGAACCAAATACGTGTTGTATTGTTTCATAAGAGCAGCCGTTTCTTTATCCATGAGTGATCCATGCTCAATAGTAGTAACACCCCCTTTGATAGCGCGTTGCATCCCTTCGATACCATGCGCATGTGCTGCAACACTCATCCCGTATTCTTTGGCAGTCTTTACAATCTCATTAATCTCTTCTTGTGTAAACTGAGGATTCACACCATTTTTACTCACACTCAAGACACCTCCCGTGGCTGTAATTTTAATAACGTCGGCACCATTTTTATAACGTTGGCGTACTGCTTTACGTGCATCTGCAGGACTATTAATAACGCCTTCTGCTGGACCCGGATCTCCCATAAGATCTTTCTTATATCCATTGGTAGGATCGGCATGACCTCCCGTTGTTCCTATCGCTTTTTCAGCAGTAAAAATACGAGGGCCATCTACAGTTCCTTTATTAATGGCATTACGTAAAGATACATTGACACCACTTCCTCCTAAATCACGTACGGTCGTAAAACCAGCCATTAGTGTACGTTTAGCAATTTCAGAAGATGTAAAAGCAACATCAGCTTCATTTTTTGTAAAAGGTTCAATATATCTCTTCGGACTCGTTTCACCCTCAATATGAACATGCATATCTATAAGTCCAGGCATTACTGTTTTAGACCTAAGGTCAACAACAGTTTGTCCTTCTTTAGGCTGTGTATACCCTTTATCGATAGCGATAATTTTATTTCCTTGTACTGTAATAGTACGTTCTGTGAGAACAGTTCCCTTTTCGGTATCTATCAATTTACCACAATGTAATAATGTAGTTTCTTGAGCAAAAGAGATGCTACTTATAAAAAGCACGAATAGAAATAAAACGATCTTTTTCATGAGTGATGGTTGTTTAGAGGGTTATTTATTTACAAAATCAATAATAGTAGTGGTAATAAATTCAATCTGTTCATCATCAAGCTCTGTATGCATAGGAAGAGAGATTACATCTTGTACTAACTGATTTGTAACCGTAAAATCTTCTTCACGATAACGCTCGTCTAGATAGGCTTTCTGTCTATGCAATGGTATAGGATAATATACTCCGCAAGGAATATCTTTTGATTGTAAATGAGCAACAAGTGCATCACGATCTGTATCCTTTATACGTAATGTATATTGATGAAATACATGACAGTCACAACTGTCACATATCATAGGTGTGATAATTTTTTCTTGATTTATAAAGGCAGCAGTATACTTGCGAGCAGCATCTCTACGAGCTGTATTATAGGCATCAAGATGAGGCAATTTTGCACGAAGAACCGTAGCTTGTATAGAATCTAATCTACTATTTACACCAACTACATCATGATGATAACGCTTATACATTCCATGATTTACAATCCCGCGTATCGTATGAGCAAGATCATCATCATTGGTAAAAATAGCACCACCATCTCCATAGCACCCTAAGTTTTTAGAAGGAAAAAAAGAAGTCGTTCCAACATGCCCTATACCACCTGTCTTTACTTTTTTACCATCACGCCCCGTATAGGTAGATCCAATACCTTGCGCATTATCTTCTATAACATATAAATCATGCTCTTTGGCAAGATCCATGATGGCATCCATATTAGCCGCCATTCCAAATAAATGTACAGGAACAATTGCTTTTGTTTTTGGTGTAATTGCTTTTTTAACTGCTTCAATATCAATGTTGAAATTAATAGGGTCTACATCCACAAGTACGGGTGTAAGATGTAGTAAAGCAATAACCTCTACGGTAGCAGCAAATGTAAAATCGGCAGTAATGACTTCATCTCCAGGTTGTAATCCTAGTCCCATCATAGCAATTTGTAAAGCATCAGTTCCATTAGCACACGGAATCACATGATTTACACCTAGATAATCTTCAAGTTCTTTTTGAAATGCATGTACTTCAGGCCCATTTACAAAAGCACTAGATTCAATAACGTCTAGTACAGAGGCGTCTACACGTTCTTTTATTTTTTGATATTGACCTTTAAGGTCAACCATTTGTATCTTCTTCATAGGTATACAAGAGCTTTTACTCTTTAAATTAAGATAAGACTGATTGTGTTTTCAATTAAGAAAGTTGTAACGAAAATACAAAAACTCCCACCTTCCAACAATCTATTTTAGGACAAAGCGCTATTTTAGCAATGTATGCGTAGTCTCTATTCTAGTATTATATACATTGTACAAGCAGTTTTGCCTATTTCTGGACTATTTAGTTCAAAGATGAAACTATTTGTAAAAGGACGGAAAGATGTTTTTTCAACACTAAGAAGTCAATTAAAAGATCAAGATCGCGTTATTTGGTTTCATGCAGCTTCATTAGGAGAATACGAGCAAGGTGTTCCTGTCATGGAAGAGATACAGAAAAAGTATCCAGCATTTAAACTTGTGATTACTTTTTTCTCTCCCTCTGGCTATGAGATTAAAAAAAATAACGCTTTCGCGAAAGCGACCACCTACTTACCCCTTGATACCCCAGCAAATGCTCGTTTGTTTTTAGACATCGTACACCCTGAATTAGTGTTTTTTATTAAATATGAATTCTGGCCGAATTATTTGACGGAGTTGAAAAAGCGAAATATTAAAACCGTTTTATTATCTGGTGTTTTTAGAGAAAATCAACCGTTCTTTAAATGGTATGGAAAATGGATGCTGAAAAGTTTTGAAGCATTTGACCATTTCTTTGTACAAGATAATGCCTCAGTACTAGCCGCTGAAACATTGAGTTTACATCCTGTTACGATGAGTGGTGATACGCGTTTTGATCGTGTATCTCGCCAAATAGAGATGGATAATACATTAGACTTTATTTCAGCATTTAAAGCAAATCAACTTTGTGTGGTTTGTGGAAGTACATGGCCAGAAGATGATCAAGTACTTACTACGTTTATTAATAAGCATCAGAGTGAGACAAAATTTATTATTGCTCCACATCAAATAAAAGCAGAAAAAATAACAGCATTACAACAAAAACTGAAAGTAAAAACAATACTGTTTTCTGAAAAAGAAGGAAAAGACCTCTCCGAGTATGATGTGTTTATAATTGATACCATTGGGTTACTTACAAAAATATATAACTATGCAGATGTAGCCTATGTAGGAGGCGCATTAGGAGGAACCGGATTACATAATATACTAGAACCTGCTACTTTTGGAATCCCAATCATTATAGGGAATCAATTTGAAAAATTTCCTGAAGCAAAAAAATTACAACAATTAGCGGGTCTATATGCAATTTCAAATCAAGAAGAACTTGATGATATCCTACATAAGTTGATAGTAGATCAAAAGTTTAGATCCCAAACAGGAATGATTGCTGGGCATTTTATAAACAGTAATACAGGAGCCACACGTACCGTTATAGAATATATAACGAGTATATATGGGTAAATTATTTTTGAATATAATTTGGATAGTACTGCTCACAGTTATCACACAAATAGGAGGCGTTGTATATATAATTGCAACGCTATGTTATAGGAAGAAGACACTAAAAAAATGGAGTGCTTTTATCATACTATATCTTCTCTGCACCTTTGGTATTGTTCCCTATATAGCACCTCTTTTTGGAAGAGAAAAGATAAAAACAAATGAGACTGTTAAGATACACACACTTTTTACATCTCTAGCCAATAGAAATTATGTAGTTCCAGAAGTAAACGAAGTACTCACACATGTTTCAGATAAACTAACCAAAAAATATCCAGAAGTAGAAATACATTGTCTAGATGCAAATTTTCCATTTTTTAATGGCTTTCCATTACTTCCACATCTAAGTCATAAAGACGGGAAGAAATTAGATATCTCATTAGTGTATGAAGATAAAAAAGGCACTTTGGTAAATGATAAACCCTCTGTGAGTGGTTACGGTGTTTTTGTGAATCCATTAAACGGAGAATATGATCAGATTTCAGTGTGTAAAACAAAAGGGTATTGGAAGTACGATTTTCCAAAATACTTGACATTAGGAACAATACACTCAGGGTTAAATTTCTCTGAAAAAGGAACGAGAACAATGCTGCAATATCTTACGCAGGAATCGTCTATTTCTAAAATTTTTATAGAACCACATTTAAGAGATAGAATGCGTATATCACACCCAAAAATCAGATATCATGGATGCCGCGCTGTAAGACATGATGATCATATTCATATCCAAGTGTATTAGTTTAACGTATATAAGTCAAACTATGTTAAGTCAAATTCTGTTTTTGATTAATAGTAGATTGAAATAGCAATAGAATATGACGTTTTTGAATTTTAGTATAGTATCGCTGTAATTAAATTTAACAGGTTCAATATCTAGTTTTGAAATGATATCCATAGTAAGGATACTATGTGATTCTTCTTTATTGCAATTTCTTTAATATTAATAATACTCAAAAATAGTTTTGTGTAAAACCTAATAAAGGAATGTTTATAAAGTGTTACCCTATTTTTTACGAACTCTATTATTTTTCCTAGACAAGAACTTAGCAAGTAGTTCAATTTTCAGAATGTTAAACAAAGTGATACGTGGATAAATCACTATGTGTACGGTTTATCCGTAAATTACTGTTTTTCATTTATTTATTAAAAACACAGTAAACACCGAAAAATAAGGGATTTCAAGTGTATTTTATTGATGTATTATTAGTTTTTTATGCCAAAAACGAATAATAATTATCATTTTGATAAAATATTTGCTAGTTTTAGTGAAATTAATTTAAAAATCAATCAATATGAAACAAGATTACAAGAGTTTAAAAATGACTCTTTTGTTTATGTTACTTCCGTTTTTTGCTTTTGCACAAAATGAAATAACAGGAACAGTGCAAGATGATAATGGTGTTCCAATACCATTTGCAAATGTCATTGAAAAAGGAACTAGAAATGGAGTAACTACCGATTTTGACGGAAAATTTAGTATAACGGTCGATAATCTTCCAACTACCTTAGAGTTTTCACTACTTGGTTTTTCTACATTAGAGCAAGAAGTGACAACTACATCCTCCTTACAAATTACACTTTCAGAATCTGCAGAATCATTAGAGGAGGTAATTATAACTGGATTAGCTTCTTCGGTAAAAAGATCAAATCTTGCAAATGCCGTTTCTTCTGTGAGTGCAGAAGATTTAGTGGGAACTACGGGTCAAACAACAGTAGATGGTGCCCTCTATGGAAAAGTTACTGGGGTAAATATAACAGCCTCATCAGGAGCTCCCGGAGGAGGTCTAGCTTTAAGATTAAGAGGAGTCTCTTCTATTAATGGAAATAATCAACCGCTTATTATTATAGATGGTGTTTATGTAAATAATGTAGAAATACCATCTGGTTTACGTTTTGCTTCTGGAGCTAATAGAGGGAATGAGGAAAATGCAGGAAATCGACTAGCGGATATAGATCCAAATGATATTGCTAATATTGAAATATTAAAAGGATCATCTGCTGCAGCTATCTATGGACAACGTGGTAATGCAGGTGTTGTAATTATTACGACTAAAAGAGGAAAAGGAGGAAAAACTAAAATTAATTTCAAACAAGACCTTGGATTTACGAGAATAGCAAACCCTTTAGGTTTAAGACCATGGACTGCAGAATCTGTGTTAGAAACTTTTGGACAAGATGAACTAGATAGATTTAATGCTACTATCGCTTCAAATGGAGAACTTTTTGACTATGAAGATGAAATTTATGGTGAAACAGGATTTATTACAGAAACAGCCTTGAGTGTAACAGGAGGTAATGAAAAAACGAAGTTTTATATTGGAGGATCTTATCGAGATGAGGAAGGGATCATTAAAAATACAGGTTTTAATCGTTTATCCTTAAGAACAAATATTGACCATAAAATATCTGATGTATTTGATGTTACTTCTACAACAAATTATGTGCGTAGTAATTCTAGCAGAAGTTTTACTGGAAATGAAAATGAAGGAGGACTTAGTTACGGGTATAGTTTAGCGTTTACAAGACCTTGGAATAATTTATTTCCTGATGAAAATGGTAATTATCCATTGAATCCTAACTATCCAGGTAACCCTTTATTTGTAAGAGATCAAGCACAAAATGAAGACAGTAATAATAGAATTATACAAGGATTGTCTTTAACTAGTAAGCTATATACTGATGATAAAAATAGAGTCAAATTTGTTTTGAGTGGAGGGGTAGATTACCTTGCAAATGAAACTTTTGTATATGTGCCTGAAACGCATCAAGGACAATTAGGAAATGAAGCACCTGGTTTTGTTGCGCAAGGTAAAAATAATTTTACGCAGTTTAATTATCAAGCGATTGCCGTATGGAATCATGATGCATTAAATGGAGATTTAGCTTTGACATCACAGGCTGGTATTACCTACCTAAACCAAGAAGCAAATGTATTAAATGCTAGAGGTTTTGGGTTGGCTGCAGGACAAACAAATCTTGAGCAAACAAGTGTACAAGCAACAAGTCAATTTCTTAGAGAAGAAGAAGATTTTGGATATTTTACACAAGTAGAAGGTAATTATAAAAATAAAATTATAGGAACATTAGGATATCGTTTAGATAAATCTTCACGTAATGGAGATCCTAATAGATTATACGGGTTTCCTAAAGCTTCAGTAGCTGTTAATATAGCTAATTTTGATTTTTGGAATGTGGATGCTGTAAATCAGTTTAAATTTAGAGCTGCTTATGGAGAGACTGGAAATCCAGCTGGTTTTGGATCGACATTTACAAGTCTTAATGCAAGTAATATAGGAGGACCTATAGGACAATCACTAGCAGGACTTAAAGGAGATCCAGATGTAGAACCTGAAACAGCAAAAGAATTTGAAATAGGTTTTGATGTAGGTTTTCTAAATAGTAGAATAAACCTTGAGGCTACATATTATAATAAAAATGTTGACGATTTATTATTACAAAGACAGCTTCCTGCATCTTCTGGTTTTACAACAGAATTGACAAATCTTGCAGACTTAAGAAATCAAGGGGTAGAACTTGCTATAAATGCAGATTTATTCCAATCGAATGCATTTAAGTGGAATACAGGAATTCAATTTTATCTAAATAGATCGAAAGTAACCCGACTTGATGTGCCTGCTTTTGCACAACCAGGAGCTGGTTTTGGTCTAGGATTAGGAACATTTTTCATAGAAGAAGGGAGCCCTGTTACACAAATCGTAACCAATATTGATGGAGTGCCAACTCAAGTTGGGAATGTAGAACCTGATTTCCAGATGGCTTTTAATAATAATATTACACTTCTTGAAAATTTTGATATTTCATTTCTTTTACAACTTAAAGCAGGTGGAGATAACTTAAACCTTACACGTTTCCTTACTGATTTAGGACAAACAAGTGATGATCTTGAAACGGCTGCAGGTCAAGCTAGATTAGAGACACCAGCTAATGGAATTCGATTTGTAGAACCAGCAGGTTATTTAAGATTACGTGAAGCTGCTATTTATTATAGAATTCCTACAGACGTTATCGAAAAGGCATTTGGAGAAACCGTTGGGAATATTAAAATTGGTATATCTGGAAGAAATATCTTTACTATAACAGATTATAGTAGTTATGATCCAGAAGTCTCAGTAAATGGAGGCGCAGGACTTTCAAGCGGAATTGAAGTGACACCATTTCCTAGTTCCCGTCAATTTTATTTTCACTTAAATGTTAATTTCTAAATTCTGTAACAATGAAAAGATATATAAAAATAATAAAATATAGTATGCTTATCGTTTTAGTAAGCGTACTAAATTCCTGTACAATAGACGAAGTAATAGATCCGAATAGACCTAGTTTGGACGGTGTCGAGTCTGAAGCTATTATAGGTCAACTTAATGAACTTGTTGTTGGTGTAGAATCTACATTGAGAAATGGGCTTGGAATAGAAACCACAGCTAGTGGAACCATGGCAAGAGAACTCTATCTTTTTGATGCAGATCCCCGTAATACAGGTGATTTGTTAGGTAAAAATGGTATAAGCCTTGATAACAATTCATTTTATAGTACTGCACAATGGAATGGAAATTATAGATGTATTAAAAATGCTAATATTTTAATAGGAGCAGCACAAAATACATCGTCTATCACTCCTGAAGAAGCGCTTGGATATACTGGTGTTGCTAAAACTTTTGCAGCCTATGAACTTATCCAGATTATAAAATCGTACGGAAATGCTAGAATAGATGTTTCAGATGAGGATAACTTGGGTCCAATTGTGGGAGAAGCAGAAGCATTAGCTGCAGTTAGAGCTATGTTAGATGAAGGGTTATCCGATCTAAATAATGGTACTTTAATATTTGGTTTAAGTAGTGGATTTGATGTTTTAAGACAGGTAGATCCTGATAATTCTCCAGCATTACTACCTCTTACGGCAAATGACTTTGTAAGTTTTAATAGAGCGGTAGCTGCTATGGCAGCAGTATATGCTGGTGATGGTAATGGAGCTTTAACAGCAATAAATAACTCTTATTTTGACCTTAATGGAAGTTTGACAATTGGACCTAGACATGTTTTTAGCCTTAGTCCTGGTGATCAGTCAAATCCTGTATTTAGAGCACCAGATCTTAATGGAGATCAAATTATTGTTCATGATAGTTGGATAAATGAAGCAGAGGCAGGTGATACAAGAGTTACTTCTAAAACAGCTGTTAGAATAGATCCTCAAGGTCAAGATGACCTTAATGGAACTAATGAAACGAGATTATATGCATCTCAATTATCATCTATAGATATTTTACGTAATGAAGAATTAATTCTGTTATATGCAGAAGCTAGTATCCTTGCAGGAAATCTAGGAGATGCAGCTACAGCACTTACAGTTATTCGTAATTCAGCAAATTTAAATGCTTATACAGGACCTAATACTCCAGAAGCACTTACTGCAGAATTACTAAGACAACGTAGATATTCCTTATGGAGTGAAAACTCTAGATTATATGATGTTAGAAGGTATAGTCTTCAAAGTACACTTCCTATTGATAGAGCAGGAGATCAGGTGTTTACGTCGCTTCCTATACCCCTGTCTGAAAATAACTAATTAAATATTACTATAAATAGTAATAACCAAACTAGGTAGAATTAGTTCCACTATGTAATGAAAAACTCCCGAATCACTTCGGGAGTTTTTTTATACTATGTGATAGTATATTATTCTATCACTTCCTTTCCAACAAACTCAGTGGTATTTTCTGATTTTGTAAGATTCCAACTGGGTTTAAAAAGTTGCATAAATGAAAGGGTAAGTACTGCTGTAGTTGCAAATCCGCAAATAGCTACTGTAAATAAAATAATACCTAAGCTTGTAGAACTTCCCCAAGGTCCCATAAAATTATCTATAAATGTAGGATTTATATTGCCTGCATAAATGCCGAAAAATAGTGTAAACAGTATTGTAGCAAGAAATCCAGTCACAATACCAGTGGTAAAACCATCGGCATAGGTGAATGCGTCATTTTTCCTTAGTTTATATCCTTTAATAGCCTCATAGACTCCAAAAGCTGTAATCACGCCATTAAATAAACTAAACAACGGATTTGTATGCCATCCAAAGAGAGAAATGAGCAGAAAATAACTAATAAGCAAACCACTTAAAGCGATTGCATAACGTACGGGTAGTGCAAATTTTAACATCGTAATATCTTTTTGGTTCCCTTTAATTTACGGAAAATCAATCAAATGTACCTTTGATGTTGTGTTAAAACTCTATACGCTTTCGCGAAAGCGTACCTAAAAACACTTAAAATGGTTGCCTAAATGGAGGCTATGTAAAAACAAAAACGCCAGTAGTATACTGGCGTTTTTTAAAGGGAATAAATAGGGGGTGCTTATTCACCTTCGGGGATTGGATAATCAAAAGATTCACTATCCATTATACTATTATCTAGCGCATCTGCAAGTGCTTCATCATCAACAATTGTTGTTTCTTCTTGACCATTATCTATAACTGCAGCACCTCTAAAATAAAGTTTAATTCTGTATACAATATAGTAGAGTAAGGGAACAATAATAAGGGTTAGAAATGTAGCGATAATAAGACCATAAATTACCGTCCAAGCTAAAGGTCCCCAGAAAATTACATTGTCACCTCCTACATAAATTCCAGCATCAAAATCTTGAAATAATCCAAAGAAGTCAATGTTTATTCCAATGGCTAATGGTATTAATCCTAGTACCGTTGTAATTGCAGTAAGTAATACAGGACGTAAACGTGCACGACCTCCTTCTATAATAAGTTGTTTCGTGATGTCTTTATCTAGCATTTGTTTGCCTTCAAGCCCATAAGCAACTTCCTTACGATCTATCAATAATTGCGTATAGTCAAGAAGTACTACACCGTTATTTACTACAATTCCAGCGAGTGAAATAATACCCATCATCGTCATAATAATCACAAAAGAAGAACCACTAATAATAATCCCTCCAAAAACACCAATGAAACTCAAGAAAATAGCAATCATGATAATGATTGGTTTTGAAATAGAGCTAAATTGGAAGATTAATAAGAAAAAGATGAGTCCTAGTCCTGCTAAGAAAGCAAAATTTAAAAAATCTTGTTCTTTCTTTTGTTTCTCAATTTGACCTGTATAGTTTACTTGAATACTTTTAGGTAAATCAAAATTCTTCATTTCTTTTTGAATGTCATTTACTACAATCCCAGCGTCTATAAAGCCAGGGGCAAGTGCAGAATAGACAGTAACCACACGTTTAGAATCACGGTGTTTAATGGCGCTAAAGGAAGAGGTGTTTTTTGTAGTTGTGACGGCAGCAACAGGGATTTCTTTGATTTGTCCGCTGGCTTGATCTCTGAAAATGATATTCTGGTTAAATAAAGCTGAATTATCATAGCGTTGATCTTCTTTAAAACGTACATAGATATCATAATCTTCTCCGTCTTTTTTGTAAACACCTGCTTTATCTCCAAAGATAGAACGGCGTAATTGCATCCCTACTTGACCTACAGCAACACCTAGTTCTCCAGCCTTTTCTCGATCTACGATCACTTCGGTGCCTGGTTTTCCTCTATTTACATTAATTTTCAATTCATCTACTCCAGGAACATTACGTGAGTTAATATAGTTTCGCATTTTTTCTGCAGCGACGATAAGTTCTCCATAGTCGTCACCCTGTAACTCTAGGTTAATAGGATATCCTTGCGGAGGCCCAGCGGCATCTTTCTCTACAGTAATCACAACACCAGGATAAATCCCTTTTAAGGCATCTTGTACTTTAAAACGTAATGCTTCACTATCGGCACCATTACGGAATTTATATTCTCGCATGGTCGCAGTAATCTTTGAACGATGTGGCATTTCTGCCGAACTTCCTCCATCTGTCTGAGGATTTCCAGCACCTTCACCTACTTGAGAAACAGAAGTTTCTACTAGCGCATTATAATCTTCACCTTCTAGATATTCTTGATCATTGAAGACTTTAAAAATACGACGCTCTATTTCTTTAGTAATTGCGTTGGTTTTTTTGATATCTGTTCCTTCTGGATATTCTATATAGGTGATAATCTGATTTGGTTTATTATCTGGAAAGAATTCAATAGCGGTACGTCCAGCACCTACAGAACCTCCAAATGCTCCAAATGTCATAAATAAGAGTAAAAATATGCCTCCTACAAATATAATTGGCTTCCATCCACGTAACGCCCATCCTAAGAAGTTACGGTATTTGTTTTCTAGCCATGTTAAGAAACGACGTTGAAAAACTTCAGCAGCATTATGTAATACATATTTGTATATCCACATTAAGGCAATAGTCACTAAAATTAATGAGCCAAACCCTCTTATAGACCCTCCAAGAAAAAGAATCATTAGACCTATTGGAAGCATAATAAGTGAAATGCGAAGGAGTATTTTTACCGTAAGCGGTTTCTCATCTGTTTTCATAAACTGAGACACCAGCATCGAGTTAATAAAAATAGCGACAAATAATGACGACCCTAATACTACTGAAAGTGTAATTGGGAAGTAAATCATAAACTGTCCCATAAGACCTGGCCATAATCCAAGCGGTACAAATGCGGCTACAGTAGTAAGCGTAGAAATAATAATTGGAAATGCAATCTCACCTATCCCTTTTTTGGCAGCCTCTATACGAGACATACCTTCTTCATCCATAAGACGGTATACATTCTCTACAACCACAATTCCATTATCTACGAGCATTCCTAGTCCCATAATCAACGCAAATAAGATCATGGTATTCATGGTATATCCCATCAAGTTTAGAATCATAAAACTCATAAACATAGACATAGGGATTGCAAACCCTACAAACAGCGCATTCTTAAATCCTAGGAAGAACATAAGAACACCTACCACAAGAATAATCCCGAAAATGATATTGTTTACAAGATCATTTACTTGATTTTCTGTTTTAGCACTTTGGTCATTTGCTGTGGTGATTTTTACATCTGGAGGAAAAACTTCTGTTTCAGCTTTTTTAATAATCTCTGTAATTTGTTCTACAGCAGCGATCATGTTTTTTCCAGAACGTTTTTTCACATCTAGCATGACCACACTTTCACTTACTTCATCATCATTTACAGACTCTCCCTTTTCTAGCGTTAGGTCACGTGCATAGGTGGTTTTGTCTTCTTCAGCAAAAGTAACAGTAGCAATATCTTTTAAGTATACCGCTCCATTTTCAGATTTCACAACAAAATTTTCTAGTTGTTCAGGAGTGTCTATCTCGCCTAGGATACGAATATTACGGCGCTGACCACTAGAAATTAAATTTCCAGCTGAGAGTGTCATGTTACCATTACTGATAGCTCCCAGTACATTGTCAAAATTTACTTTTGCAGCCATCATCTTGTAGATGTCTACAGCAACTTCTACTTCTCGTTCTTGCGCTCCACGAATGGTGGCTTCTTTTATTTCTTTAAGACTTTCGATTTCGTCTTGAAGATATTCTGCATACTCTTTAAGTTTATCTACTGGGTAATCTCCAGAAACATTTACGTTAAGAATAGGTGTTTCTTCAGAGATACTTAAATCAAAAACATTAGGCTCTACTTTTGCTCCATTAAAGGTGGGCCAATCTTCATTTGCCGTTTCACTATCTACTTCGTCCTTTACTTTTTGTTTGGCTGCTTGCACATCCATTCTGTAGTCAAACTCTACTGTAATAATAGCATAGTCTTCTTGAGAAGTTGAAAGAACCTCTTCTACGCCAGATAGGTTTTGTAACTTATCTTCTAATGGATCTACAATAAGACGTTCAATATCTTCTGCCGTATTTCCTGGGTAAGGGACAGATACATAGATCTTAGTTTCATTAATCTCAGGGAAGTTTTCTCTTGCCATACTTAAGTAAGCGCTCATTCCTAATACTAAAAACAAGGCCATTAGCACATAAATAATCGTAGGATTATCTATCGCCCAGCTAGAGATGCCGAACTCTTTATTTACATTCTTTTTTTTCTTTGCACTCATAGTCTTAGTATGTTAAGATTCGTACTTCTTGATTATCTTTTACAGAACGTGCACCTTCTACTATAATAAGGTCGCCAGATTTAAGCCCTGAAAGCACTTCTATTTTATCACCTTGGGATTTACCTGTAGTAATAATTTGTTGTTTAGCAACGGTTGTGTTGTTGTCTGCTTTCGCGAAAGCGGTATATACATACTGCTCTCCTTCTGCATTTTCATTAATAACATTTAAAGGAATAAGAACTGCATTATCTGCGGTGTAATCATTTATAGATAACCTAGCTGTAAGATTAGGTTTTATGTTTCCTTTTTTATTAGGAACGCCTACTTCTATAGGGAAACTTCTGTTAGATGGATTGATGTAATCTCCAGCTTGTCTAATTTTAGCTTCTATGGTTTCATTAAGTACAGGAAAAAATACACGTACATCTTTCCCTTTGCGTACAGTTGTAAGATAGGTTTCAGGAACCTCTGCACTTACGTACATATTATTTAAGTTTACAATTCTAAATAATGCCATACCTGGCGCAACGACAGTTCCTTGTTCTGTAATTACTTCATCAATAGTTCCCGTAAAAGGTGCTCTTACTGCGGTTTTTCCTAACTGACTTTTCATCTGATTTACCATGTTTTCTGCAGACTCATACTGAGACTTAGATTGTAAGTATTGTATCTCTGATCCTATTTTTTGATTCCAAAGACGTTCTTGTCTTTCAAAAGTAGTTTTCGCAAGTGCAGCTTGTGTTTGTAATTGAGCTAATTGACTACTTAACCCACCGTCATCTATACGTCCTAGGATTTGGCCTTTAGAAACACGTTGTCCCTCCTTAACGTTTACACGGACTAATGTGCCTTGGTATTCAGGATAGATAAGTACATTTTGTTTAGTTTCAACATTACCTTGAATTTCAACATAGTGATTAAATAAGGTGTCTTTTACTGTCATTGTAGTCACAAGAACTTCTTTTTTGGCAGTAGGGTCTTTTTCTGCGATTGCTTTTTCTATTTGAGCAAGTTCTGTAGCTATTGTTGCTGCTTGTGTGCTTAACTCAGCTTTCTTAGCTTTTAAAGCTTTTACATTACCAGCTTCTATAATAGCTTCTATAGATTGTGGTTTATCTCCACCACAGGATATTAATATGAGTACTATAACTGTCAAAAGTATTTGTTTCATGATTAGATTGCTTTTATTTTGAGGTATGTCGATGTGTCGATGTGTTGATATGTTTAGTAGTAGTCTTCATGGCTAGTTCTTTAATTGAGATTTTCTAAGTCCGTCAAGCATCGCTGTAATCTCAGATATAGATTGTCTGATGTAATTATATTTTTCTTCAGGAATAAACCCTAAATCGTTTGAAAGAATTATTTGATTTAATAGTTCAAGTGCAGATCCATATGCTATTTCTGTAAAACGGGCTTTATCTTTTGATGTATGTCTTCCAGAGCCTTCAGCTATATTTGAAGAAATAGAAATTGCGCAACGTCGCATCTGACTAATGAGGCCAAATCTTTCTGTGTCTGGAAATTTTTTTGTTTCTATATAGATTTCTTTTGACAGTTGCCTTGACTTTTGCCAAACATTTAATTTTTCAAAACCGAATATTTTCATTTTAATAAATATTTAATTCTTTTCAAATTAAAGAATAGTGTGTTCTGTTTTTATTTTTTAATCTTTATACTCCTCAACTCCTCAACTCCTCAACTCCTCAACTCCTCAACTCCTCAACTCCTCAACTCCTCAACTCCTCAACTCC
>NZ_CANLNH010000024.1 GCF_947492535.1 uncultured Dokdonia sp.
GCAACATCGTACGCACTTTATGAAAACCATCTAAAAAAGGAGAAACGCAAAGTTTTCTAAAATTTGTGCTACGCAGTCTACAAATTTTTGAAAACAACCACCCACTCTTCCAGGTGCTTAATTTCGCTCTTTTAGAACTTATAGCGCTAACAAATCATCGATCCATCTGAATCACTTCTAGATTATCAATCTTTCCTGCATCTATAGTAAATCGCAACATCGTACGTACTTTATGAAAACCATGCTTCCCTATCGCACCTGGGTTCATGTGAAGTAATCCTAATTTTTTATCTGGCATTACTTTCAAAATATGGCTATGTCCGCAAATAAATAATTTAGGAGGATTTGCACGAATTTCTTCTCTAATGGCTGGAAAATAACGTCCTGGATATCCGCCTATATGCGTAATCCACACATCCACACCTTCACAAACAAATCGATTATTCAACGGAAACTCTTGACGTGCTTCGGTGTCATCTATATTTCCAAAAACAGCACGTAATGGCTTTATTTTTTGAAGCGCATCTGTCACTCGCAAATCTCCAATATCACCCGCATGCCACACCTCATCAGCTTGTTGTGCATGATCGAGTATATGATCATCTATATAACTATGAGTATCGCTAAGAAGAAGGATTTTTTTCAAAATATATAGTATTTTTTTTCAAAGCATCGTTTATACATAATGTACTCATTATACTATAAACAACAACCTTATAGATTGCGTTTTTATACGCTTTCGCGAAAGCGTATATTTGCTCAAAAATAATACACTTTGCGGTATTTTATACAACTATCTTATAACGGAACTCCATATCATGGCTGGCAACGTCAACCAAATGCTGTAACCGTGCAACAGACTATTGAAGAAGCACTTTCTACACTGTTACGCATGCCTACAACTATTATGGGCGCTGGACGGACAGATACTGGTGTACATGCACGTATGATGTATGCACATGTGAATATTGAAAATGAAGATGGTGTTGATATCGCTTTCGCGAAAGCGGACTTAACAAAACTCACCTACAAACTCAATAGTTTCTTACCACCTAGCATTGCGATTACACAAATCATTCCTGTAACACCAGAGGCACATGCCCGCTTTGATGCTACACATAGATCGTATATTTATAGAATAAGCCCCACTAAAAATCCGTTTACACAAGAACGTGCATTTTACTATAAAATTCCTTTGGATATACAACGAATGCAAGAAGCATCAAATATTTTATTAAGGTATTCAGATTTTGAATGTTTCAGCAGGTCAAATACAGATGTCAACACGTATCTTTGTGATATCAAAGAAGCATCCTGGTCTCAAGTAGATGATGAGTACCATTTTAAAATCACAGCAGATCGTTTTTTACGTAATATGGTACGCGCGGTCGTAGGTACATTAATCGAAATTGGGCAAGGTAAAAAATCTGTTTCATGGATGCATGAAGTGATTAAAGGAAAAAATAGAAGTCTCGCAGGAGCGTCTGCTCCAGCACATGGATTATACCTAACTGATATTGGATATCCAAAACATATATTTATAAACTAAATGGCAACAACCAAAGGAAAAGCATTTGATACAAAACTATTTAAAAGGCTATTGCAATTTGCAAAACCTTATAAATCGCAATTGTATTTAGCGGGTATTGGTGCTATCTTATTATCTGTATTTGCAGCATTACGTCCTAATTTCATGGAAAAAGCCATTGATATAGGAATTAGCAATAAAGAGCCTGACAGCTTACTTTATTATATTATTTTAATGGGTATTGTTCTCTTGGGACAAGTTATTTTTAGACTTTTATTTATTTATTATTCTAACTGGATAGGACAACAAGTAATACGTGATATACGTGTAAAACTGTTTAAGCATATGCTACAGTTTAAAATGCAATATTATGACACTTCTGCTGTGGGAAGATTGGTTACTAGAGCTGTAGGCGATATAGAAACGATTGCCAGTATTTTTAGTCAAGGATTATTTATGATCATTGCAGATTTACTTACAATGGGAGTAGTATTAGGCTTTATGTTTTGGAAAAGCTGGCAACTCACACTTATCGTACTTGCAATTTTTCCTATTATATTATATGCAACACGCGTATTTCAACGTGCAATGAAAATAGCTTTTGAAGAAGTTCGCACACAAGTATCCAATCTAAATACATTTGTACAAGAGCGTGTTACGGGTATGAAAATTGTACAAATCTTTAATCGTGAAGCGATAGAACACAAAAAATTTGGAGCTATTAATAAAAAGCACATGGATGCTTGGAATAAAACAGTATGGTATAATTCTATCTTTTTTCCCATTGCAGAGATGTGTACCTCTATTACAATTGGACTTATTGTATGGTACGGAGGAATGCATATCGCCGAATCTGAAGCTATTACACTAGGGGTGATCACTGCATTTATAAGTTATATCCAAATGCTGTTTACACCATTACGTCAAATAGCTGATAAGTTTAACACCTTACAAATGGGAATGGTAGCCGCAGATCGTGTATTTGGCATTTTAGATACTGAGTCTCGAATTAAAGATATAGGAACGAAAGAACTCACTACAGTAAGAGGAGAAATCACTTTTGAAAATGTACACTTTAGTTATGTGCCAGATGAAGAGGTTTTAAAAGGAGTTACTTTTACTGCAAAGCCTGGACAAACGATTGCAATTGTAGGTTCTACGGGAGCTGGGAAATCAACCATCATTAATTTGTTGAGTCGTTTTTATGAGATTGATAGTGGTCGTATTGCTATAGATGGAACTTCTATAGCCGATATCAAATTACAGCAACTACGTAAAGAAATTGCCGTTGTACTTCAAGATGTATTCTTATTTGCAGATTCTATACTTAATAATATTACACTTAATGATCCTGCAATTTCTGAAGAAACGGTGATTACTTCTGCAAAAGAAATTGGTGTTCATAAGTTTATTTCTAGTCTTCCAGACGGGTATCATTATAATGTAAAAGAACGAGGCGCTATGCTCTCTAGTGGACAACGACAGCTGATTGCATTTTTACGTGCGTATGTGAGTAATCCTTCTATTTTGATTTTAGATGAAGCCACCTCATCTGTAGATTCATATAGCGAACAACTTATTCAGAAAGCGATAGGTAAAATCACAAAAGGACGTACATCTATCGTAATTGCACACCGCCTTGCGACCATCAAAAAAGCAGATCTAATTATGGTCATGGATAATGGAAGAGTAGTCGAAAAAGGAACTCATAAAGAACTTCTTAAAAATAAAGGCGGACATTATTTAGCGCTTTATGAAGCTCAGTTTACTGAAGTAGAAACGGTATAAAGAATATTATAATTCACGATATGTCACCAACGTCATCTCTTCAGATTTCCCTCGCAATTGTACACTGCCTATCGTTTCTTTAGTAAGACCTTCTGGTAATTGATATAAAACATCTGCAAAATCACTAGAAACCAAAATATCTACATTGTTTTCATTACATCTCGCTTGAATACGAGCTGTTGTATTAAGAACATCTCCAGAAAAAGCAATATCACGTTTAATCCTTCCAAGCTCTCCTACCATAACGGCTCCATAATGAAGTCCTATTTTAAATATTGGTAAATATCCATATGCCTTAGTATAATAAGCTTCTCGTTTTGTAATTGCATCTCGCATTTTATAATAACACCGTAATGCATTTCCCCTTTTAAGTCCATTCTTCATTTTCCAAGTAACCACAACTTCATCGCCTACATATTGGTATACTTCCCCTTGTGTTTGTTGAATGGGAGAAGCTATATCATTAAAAAAATCTTTTAAAAAATGAAAATATTTTTCCTCGCCTAATACCTCAGCAATTCCTGTTGCGTTACGTATATCTGCAAACATGAAAATACGGCGTTCTCTTTTGGGACTAAAATATTTCCCCTTAAGATAATCAGGAAACACACCCGGACCATACTTATCATTAACCATAAAAATAATTACGGTACTTAATACAATAAATAACCAAATAATAAGATTTTTTATAAAAAGCCAACTTTGAAAAAATAGCTTTACTTCAGTGATCACTTTTTTACTATGAAATGGTTCTCCTGTATAATCACTATAGTAAAAAACACTTCCTATTAAACTAATAAGAAGCGCTACTACAATGTATGTAAGTGCTATTACAATAAGTGCTTTACCAAACGCATACTTTCGAAGACTACGCTCCATAAAGTTAAGCGTAACGGTACCACCAATAAGACCGGCGATTATAGATACTAAAAGACTCGCTCGAAAAGAGATTGTAAAATCATATTCTGAAGTCAACGCATTATTTTCTACTAATGTCAAATACTCATATAGAAACAACGAATTAAAAATAAGCACCCAAGCAAAAAGCACCCAAAAAGCTCGTTTTGCATAATACCAGATTTCTTCTTTAGAAAATTTGCGCATATTTTTATTGCTTTCGCGAAAGCGCACCCTTACTGAATACTATCTTTAATAAGTTCTACAGTGTGTTTAAGGGTATCTCCGTTTATAGAGTCTCTTAGAGCCTTTGCTGCTTTTTGTGCTTCAGCTTGTTTTTGTATTAATTTATAAAACTCTGTATCGTTTAATGCTCCTGTTTTGGCCATAAAATAACCTGTAACTGCTGTGATAACAAAAAATAGCAGTAATAAGACAAAACTCAACAAGAAGAAAAGCCCTGTTTTCAGTACCAAATTCCCTGAGTCTAATTTAAATAATCGTTTCAACACATAGCCCATATAAGCAATCGTAATAAATGGCGTAATCATTCCATATAGCTGAGATGCTGTTTGATTCCATATAAATAATAACCCTAGTACTGTGGTTATTAAAGCAATATGCGAATAACCATATAAGTAAATAACAAAATGTTCTACCAGATTGTATTTTTTATAATTCCAAAAAACTACTTTAGAGAGTAATGCTAATACCGGAATAATCGCAAAATAGATCACTGATTGATTTTCCATGACTGTTGTAAGCCATTTAGAAGCAAAAGATTTTTGAATCTCTGCTGCGTCACCACTATAAAAGCTGGTTTGTGCTTGTATCATATCATCCATAAACCAATGCTTTATAATAAAAGCATATATCCCCGCTACCGTAAGTGCTACTGCAAAATAACTAAAGGCTGGGAGGTATTTTTTACGCATTCCCCTCATGTAGCCATCGATAACATCTTCTGGTTTTTTAAAAAGGGCAAAAAAAGTTTTTAAAAATGCGTTTTCTATATTCAAAAAACGATCTACAAAGTCTTCAAAGAGATTACGCCACGTAATTCTATTGTACATACGTTTCCCTCCACAATTAGAACAGAAACGTTGATCTAAGGCAAGGGGTTGTTCACAATTAATGCATGTATTACTTACTTCAAGAAGTTCTTGTTTACGTTTGGATACTTTACCCATAGGGATCATTTGGTCTGTTAGCAATGACAAGTTACTATAATGTTACTAGCTTCCCAAAAGTAACACTGTATCCTTTACGTTTTTTGGCACTTGTTTGATACTATCTATTTTAAGACTATCTATAATTGCCTTTCTTGCTTCTTTTGCTGCTTTTTGAGCTTCCTTCATTTGATCTATTTTTTCTATAAACGTATCAAAAACACCTAATTCATATAAAAACCAACCACTTATACCAAAAAAGAGTATACTAATGACCAGACCAACAGCAAAAAACAATAAGGTCTTTAAAATTATTTTTTCAATCGTTAAATTAAAAAGACGCATCAATACATAGGCGGTATAAATGATATATAAAAACGTTACTAAAGAACTAATCATTACTTGTATAAAGCTCGACCACATAAAAAGGATTGATATGACAGAAGTAATAATTTGTGTGTGTGAGTATACGTATAAGTAAATCACCACATGTTCTATAAAATTGTATTTTTTATAATTCCAGAATACCATTATTGAAATCAATGCATATAGAGGAATATTAATAAATGTAAGAATAGATTGATATTCAAATACCCAATTTACGATCTCCATAGTAGGGCCTATAGAGTTAACTACAGCTTCTCCATTGCCTTCCTTTGCAGCAGCTTCAAACATAGCTTCATTTAGAAACCATTTTCGTAAAACAAAGGTGTACAATCCTGTAATGGTAAGAGAAATTGCAAAATAACTAAAGGCAGATAAGTAGCGCTTACGCATTCCATCTATATATCCTCCTATAACATCCTCGGGCTTTCTAAAAAGTGCAAAAAAAGTTCTAAGAAAATTATTTTCAATATTTAAAAATCGATCTACAAAATCTTCGGTAAGATTACTCCAATTTAGTCTATTGTACATTCGCTTTGCTCCACAACTTGGACAATAAGCTTGATCTAAGTTTAATAACGTATCACAGTTTTTACATCTATCGGAAATGAGACGAAGCTGTTCTCGCTTCTTTTCCTTTCCTTCTTTAGGCAGTATTATCTCTTTTTTTTCTTCTTCTGGGAGTATATCTTCTTCCATAAGATTAACTTAAATCTAATGTAATTAATTCGCGTAATTCATCTATTGTTTTGTAACGTACAAACTCTCCATTCTTAACATAACTAATTTCTCCAGATTCTTCACTGACAACAAGTGCTAGTGCATCTGTTTTTTCAGTGATTCCAAATGCAGCTCTATGTCTTAGTCCGAATCGTAAAGGAATATTACGCTCTTGTGTGACTGGTAAAATCACTCTAGTAGCCGTAATTTTATTATTTTCTATAATCATAGCTCCATCATGAAGTGTAGAGTTTTTATAAAAAACACTTTCAATAATAGGCCTATTAACTTCAATATCCATAGCATCTCCTGATGCTTTTACAAATTCCAAACTTGTTGTTCTTCGTATCACGATGAGTGCGCCTGAGTGTATATTTCCCATATTCACACAAGCATCTAAAATGGCATTGACATCTATTTCTAATAATGTATCATTTTTAGAAAATTGGAAATTTTTAAATACGCCTTTTCCTCTAGCTAAGTTTGTACTTCCAATCATCAGTAAAAACTTTCGTATCTCTTGCTGGAACACAACAATTAAAGCAAACATCCCAACGCCAATAAATTGCCCAAGGATTGTGCTGAGCATTTCCATCTTTAATAGCGCTGTAAGCTGCCATATGAGATAGATCACGACAATTCCAATAAATATATTTATAGCCACTGTTCCTTTCACTAGTTTATATACATAGTAAAGCAACGTAGCCACTAAAACAATATCTATGATATCGAGAATTCTAAAATTTTCAAATATTTCCAAAAAAAATGCTTTGTAGTAAAAGTAAAGGAAAAAATGACATTCCAAAACTTGCTACATAAAAAAACCATTTTTAGGAGTCTAAAAACGGTTTAATGTATACGGTTATATTATATATCTATTAAAATAAAATTTAATAATAGATATTTTAACAATTAGCACATGTATGCTTAACTGGACCGTCGTACACTGTAGAAATGCACGTATCGGTGAGGCACACCTCATTACTCAAATCTGTTATAAACTCTATCATAGGCGTAAGCATATGAGATTCAATACCACCATTGATTTGATTTTGTTGCAAACGTGAAATGGTCATTTTATTAAGACTTAAAGACTTTAGATTCTTTTTTTTCATTGTAACTTATATTTATATTATTAAATAGGTCTTTCCTATTTTACAACCAATAGTTCCTTATTGATTATTTTTGTTACCCTTAGGTAATAACTTAATAAATATAAGAGTGTAACAATCACTTCCACTTAATACCACATCCCACACTTGGCTTCTGAATCATCGTTTGTGGTCTACTATTAAATACATTGTCTAAAGCTTCCCTTAAGTCACGTCCATTTACAGGGATTCCATTACCTGGACGAGAAGCATCTAGTTGTCCTCGGTATACCAATCTTTCATCGGCTCCAAAAAGATAAAAATCAGGCGTACATGCAGCATCATATGCTTTTGCTACTTCTTGAGTTTCATCAAACAGATACGGAAATGTAAAATTATTTTTACGTGCATTATCCCACATAGCAGCAGGTCCATCTTGTGGATATGTTACGATATCATTACTACTTATGGCTACAAATCCAAACCCTAATACACGATAATCATTTGCAACACGTACTATTTCGTCTATCACATGAACAACAAAAGGGCAATGGTTACAAATAAACATCACGACAGTCCCACGTTTTCCGCTTATATCTGCATAGCTACATTGTTGATTTGTAATGCTATCTATAAGTTTAAAATCGGGAGCTTTTGTACCTAGCTCAATCATATTTGAAGGTGTAAGTGCCATAGTTTATAGTATAAATTATAGATTAATAGTATCTCATTAAAGATACATACTAATTGGACGCAAAAAACAGTGGTTTGTTACGTATTGAGTTGCTCTTTTATAATGTTATCGGCTACTCTTGTAATAGTCTTTTTAATGTGTACGCTTTCGCGAAAGCGTAAAAAAAACCACTTCCAAAAATATAGAAAGTGGTTCTTCTTATATGTACTTAAGTTTTAATATGTCAAACTGAACTTGTTTCAGTTTCTCATCCCAATACATCTGACTCAGTGGGATTCTGAAATAAATTCAGAATGACGAAAATCTTGCTTTTACATTTTATTTTATCATGCTATATGAACGCTTGATAAAATCAGTAAGTTCTTCTCCTTTTAAAAGGTTCTGAGAAAGTTTAGCAAGATCGAAAGATTGCTTAATTAAGCGCTCTTTCTTCTTAGCTGTTTTGGTGTTCATGATTTCAGAAACTAACTCATGATTTGCATTGACTACTAGGTTGTACATATCTGGCATATTCCCCATACCAAACATGCCGCCACCGCCACCAGATTGCTGCATCTCTTTCATACGACGCATAAATTCTGGTTGTGTAATAATAAATGGCGCTGCATTACTATCCATCGCTTCCATTTGCACTGTATACGATGTATCTCCTATAGACTCTGTAATAACGGTTTTAAGCGCTTCTTTTTCTTCATCAGAAAGCTTACTAATTTGTTCTTCTTCTTTCTTGATTAAGTTATCCACATGATCGCCATCTACACGTACAAAAGAAACATTTTCTTTACTTGTTTCTAACTTCTGGATTAAGTGACTTACAATAGGAGAATCTAATAGTAACACTTCATATCCTTTGTCTTTTGCACTTTGGATATATGCATGTTGTTCATCCTTATTACTTGCATATAATATGACAAGCTTATTGTCTTTATCTGTTTGTGAATCTTTGATTTTTGCTTCTAATTCTTCCCAAGTAAGGTAGGTGTCATCTACTGTTGGATATAAAGCGAACTGGTCTGCTTTTTCAAAGAATTTATCTTCAGAAAGCATTCCATACTCGATTACTACTTTAATATCATTCCATTTTTTTTCAAAGTCTGCACGATCATTATTAAATAATGACTTCAGTTTATCTGCCACTTTGCGTGTAATATATCCTGAGATTTTCTTTACAGCACCATCTGCCTGTAAATAACTACGAGATACATTAAGAGGAATATCTGGCGAGTCAATAACTCCGCGTAGCATTGTTAAAAAATCAGGTACAATTCCTTCTACATTATCAGTAACAAATACTTGATTTTGGTATAATTGGATACGATCTTTTTGAGCATTCATATCCTGTCCTAGCTTAGGGAAATATAATATTCCTGTAAGGTTAAATGGATAATCTACATTAAGATGTATATTAAACAGCGGCTCTTCAAACTGCATCGGATATAACTCACGGTAAAAGCCTTTGTAATCTGCTTCTTCAAGATCAGACGGTTGTTTTGTCCAAGCTGGATTAGGGTTATTAATGATATTATCTACTTCCTGAGTTGGTGCTGGATCTTCTTCTTTAGCGTCTTCTGGCTTTGGAAGTGTTTCTGTTTTCATACCAAATTTAATCGGTACTGGCATGAACTTATTGTACTTTGTCAACAGCTCTGTAATACGTGCATCTTCAAGAAATTCTGTACTATCTTCGGCTATATGAAGAATAATTTCTGATCCTCGCTCTGTTTTATCTGCTTCTACAAGGGTAAATTCTGGAGATCCATCACATGTCCAGTGTGCTGCTGGCTCATCTTTGTGAGATTTTGTAATGATTTCAACTTTTTCTGCAACCATAAACGCAGAATAAAATCCTAAACCAAAATGACCTATGATTCCAGCATCTTTAGCAGAATCTTCATATTTATTTAAAAACTCTTCTGCTCCAGAAAATGCCACTTGATTAATGTACTTTTCTACTTCATCTGCGGTCATACCAAGACCTTGATCTATGATATGAAGTTTTTTTCCTTCTTTATCTACTTTTACTTCAATAATAGGATCTCCATATTCTACTTTAGATTCTCCTATACTAGTAAGATGCTTTAGTTTAAGCGTGGCATCTGTTGCATTAGAAATTAGTTCTCTGAGAAATATTTCGTGATCACTATATAAGAACTTTTTAATAAGTGGGAAGATATTCTCTACCGACACATTAATTTTTCCTGTTGACATATTTTTATTTTTTGATAATTTGTTGTTTTACTCTGGGAATGCTTAGACAAAAAAAATACCAACTTTAGGAATATGACAAGATGGCATTGCAGTAAATAAAAAAAGCCAAGAACAATGAAATATTCTTGGCTTTTTTATTCATAGTCAAAAGGTTAAACACCCTTTAAATACTATTATGCTTGTCCAGTCGGTCCAAAATTTAATGGAATCGGTTGTTTCTCATAATCTTTGATTTCGCCGTGTGCTTTCTCAAAACGCTTGATATTTTCTGCCAATGCTTTTGTCAATCTCTTTGCATGTTGAGGCGTAAGTATAATTCTAGATTTTACTTTACTTTTTGGTGTTCCAGGCATAATATTGACAAAGTCAACCACAAATTCGGATACAGAATGATTGATAATTGCCAAGTTAGAATACGTTCCTTGTGCAATCGCTTCATCTAATTCTATATTGATTTGTCCTTTTTTCTTTTGAGTACTCTTATCGTCTGCCATAATTCTATATTTCCGCAAAGGCGGAAATCTTATTCAGCCTAGAGCGATTGTTACTTAATTTATAATACTTCCACCTTCAAAGAAGGCTTTCATTTAAAAAATCCCATCTCACAAAATGCAAGATGGGATTGTTATTATGAATTAGTCTGCTTTAAAAAAGCGTACTAGTTATAATTTACTTCTTGCTTTTCAGCCATCATATTCTGCAAGTCTTCTTTGCTCCCTACGATAATATTATCGTAACGACGCATTCCTGTTCCTGCTGGTATTTTATGTCCAACAATTACATTCTCCTTAAGACCTTCTAATGTATCTACTTTACCACTTACAGCAGCTTCGTTTAATACTTTCGTTGTCTCTTGGAAAGAAGCCGCAGAGATAAATGATTTTGTTTGAAGTGATGCTCTTGTAATACCTTGAAGAATTGGCGATGCAGTTGCTGGAGTTACTCCTCTAGCAACAACAAGGTTTTTATCTTCTCTTCTTAGTATTGAATTCTCATCTCTAAGTTCACGAGGTGAAACAATCTGACCTGGTTTAAGGTTTTCTGATTCTCCTGCATCTTCAACTACTTTCATTCCGAAAATAGCATCATTCTCTTCAATAAAATCATCTTTATGTACTAATTGATTTTCTAGGAAGATAGTATCTCCCGGATCTTCAATACGTACTTTACGCATCATTTGACGTACAACTACTTCGAAGTGCTTATCATTAATCTTCACCCCTTGTAAACGATATACTTCTTGTACTTCATTTACTAAGTATTGCTGTACAGCCGATGGGCCTTTTATATTTAAGATGTCATTTGGTGTTACAGAACCATCAGAAAGCGGCATACCTGCACGTACATAATCATTTTCTTGTACAAGAATCTGATTAGATAACTTCACTAAGTATTTCTTTATCTCTCCTAATTTAGACTCAACGATAATCTCACGATTACCACGCTTAATCTTACCAAAAGAAACAACACCATCTATAGCTGAAACTACTGCTGGGTTAGAAGGGTTACGTGCTTCAAACAATTCTGTTACACGTGGAAGACCTCCTGTAATATCGCCTGCTTTTGCAGATTTACGCGGTATCTTAACAAGAATCTTTCCTTCTTTTACTTTATCACCATCATCTATCATTAAGTGAGCGCCTACAGGAAGGTTATATGAACGTAATGCATTACCTGCAGTATCTTCTATAATTAACGTAGGGATCTTCTTTTTATCTCTAGATTCAGAAATTACTTTCTCTTGGAATCCTGTTTGTTCATCAGTTTCAACTCGGTATGTAATACCTTGTTCAATACTTTCGAATTTAATTTTTCCTGAGAATTCTGAGATTACAACTCCATTAAATGGATCCCACTTACAAATAACATCTCCTTGTTTTACTGTAGCTCCAGACTCTATAAAAAGTTGAGAACCGTAAGGAATTGGATTTGTACTTAACGTGATACCTGTCTTAGGGTCTGTAATTTTAGCCTCAGAAGTACGAGAAATAACAATAAGCGCTTCATTACCCTCATTATCTTCTCCTTTTACTGTCTTAAGATCTTCTATTTCTAATTTACCTGGAAATTTTACTGCTACATTACTATCTTCAGATACCCCTCCAGCAACTCCTCCTACGTGGAACGTACGAAGTGTAAGCTGTGTACCAGGTTCTCCAATAGACTGTGCTGCAACAACTCCTACAGCCTCTCCCATTTGTACTGTCTTACCAGTAGCTAGGTTACGACCATAACATTTTACACAGATACCTTTCTTAGCTTCACAAGTAAGAGCCGATCTTACTTCTACGCTTTCAATAGGTGCAGCGCCAATAGCATCTGCCATATCTTGTGTAATTTCTTCTCCAGAATGAACAAGAATCTCATTGTTTAATGGATTTATAACATCATTTAATGATGTTCTACCTACAACGCGATCTGCTAGTTTTTCTACAATCTCTTCATTCTTCTTAAGCGCAGATACTTCAACTCCTCGTAACGTACCACAATCTGTACTGTTTATAATAACATCTTGTGATACATCTACTAGACGACGTGTTAAGTATCCTGCATCTGCTGTTTTAAGAGCGGTATCTGCAAGTCCTTTACGAGCACCGTGCGTAGAGATAAAGTATTCAAGAATTGAAAGTCCTTCTTTAAAGTTAGAAAGAATTGGGTTTTCAATAATAGCTCCTCCTCCATCATTAGATTTCTTAGGTTTTGCCATCAGACCACGCATACCTGTAAGCTGACGAATCTGTTCTTTAGATCCACGAGCTCCAGAATCAAGCATCATATACACCGAGTTAAATCCTTGCTGATCTTCACGAATACGCTTCATAGATAATTCTGTAAGCGTAGCATTGGTAGATGTCCAAACATCAATTACTTGATTATAACGCTCAGTATTTGTAATAAGACCCATATTATAAGATCCTGTAATACCATCTACTTCAGAATTTGCCTCAGCAATCATCGTATGCTTCTCTGCTGGAATAATGATATCTCCAAGTGAGAATGATAATCCTCCACGGAATGCATATCCATAACCCATCGTCTTGATACGATCTAAGAATTCTGCCGTTTGTGGTACACTTGTAACTTTTAATATGTTACCAATAATATCACGTAATGACTTCTTAGTTAATACTTCATTAATATATCCTGCAACTTCTGGTACAGCTTCATTAAATAATACACGACCTACAGTAGTATCTATCACTTGATATGAAAGATTTCCTTCTTCGTTATAATCTAAAGCACGTACTTTGATCATCGCGTTAATATCAACACGCTTTTCATTGTATGCTATTGTTACTTCCTCAGCAGAGTAGAATGTAATCCCTTCTCCTTTCACATGGAATTCAGGCGTCGATTTTCTGGCCTTTGTCATATAGTAAAGACCTAATACCATATCCTGAGATGGTACCGTTACTGGTGCTCCATTTGCAGGATTTAAGATATTATGTGAAGCAAGCATTAATAATTGTGCTTCAAGAATCGCTTCTGGTCCTAATGGTAAGTGTACCGCCATTTGATCTCCATCAAAATCGGCGTTAAATGCTGTACAAACCAATGGGTGTAACTGTATTGCTTTTCCTTCAATAAGTTTAGGTTGGAATGCTTGTATCCCTAAACGGTGAAGTGTAGGAGCACGGTTTAGAAGTACTGGATGTCCTTTAAGAACATTTTCAAGTATATCCCAAACTACTGGCTCTTTTTTGTCTATAATTTTCTTTGCAGATTTTACAGTCTTTACAATTCCTCTTTCAATCAATTTACGGATTACAAAAGGCTTATAAAGCTCTGCTGCCATTCCTTTAGGAAGACCACACTCAAATAATTTAAGTTCTGGACCTACAACAATTACAGAACGTGCAGAATAATCAACACGCTTTCCAAGTAAGTTTTGACGGAAACGTCCTTGCTTACCTTTTAAGGAATCAGAAAGTGATTTAAGTGGTCTGTTACTATCTGTTTTTACTGCAGATGACTTACGTGTGTTATCAAAAAGTGAATCTACAGATTCCTGTAGCATACGCTTTTCATTACGTAAAATTACTTCTGGTGCTTTGATTTCCATCAAACGCTTCAGACGGTTGTTACGTATAATTACACGACGATATAAGTCATTTAAATCTGATGTTGCAAAACGACCTCCATCAAGTGGTACTAATGGACGTAATTCTGGTGGAATCACCGGAACTACTTTCATAATCATCCATTCTGGAAGGTTTTCACGATTTTTATTTGCGTCACGTAACGCTTGTACAACTTGAAGACGCTTAAGAGCCTCTGTTTTACGTTGCTTAGACGTTTCGTTATTTGCTTTGTGACGTAATTCGTATGAAAGCGCATCAAGATCAATACGTCTTAATAGTTCAATAAGACACTCAGCCCCCATCTTTGCGATGAATTTATTAGGGTCTGTATCATCAAGATATAAATTCTCTTGAGGTAATGCGTCTAATATATTAAGGTATTCTTCTTCTGTAAGGAAATCCATTTTCTGTAATGGCTCTCCTTCTTCGTTTGTTGCAATACCAGGTTGGATTACTACATAACGCTCATAATAGATAATCATATCAAGCTTCTTAGAAGGAAGCCCTAATAAATATCCTATTTTATTTGGTAAACTTCTGAAGTACCATATGTGAGCTACAGGCACTACAAGACTAATGTGTCCTACGCGATCACGGCGTACTTTCTTTTCTGTTACCTCTACACCACAACGGTCACATACGATTCCTTTGTAACGTATTCTTTTATATTTTCCACAAGCACACTCATAGTCTTTTACAGGACCAAAAATACGCTCACAGAACAACCCGTCACGCTCTGGTTTGTGCGTACGATAGTTGATAGTTTCTGGCTTTAAAACTTCACCTTTAGAAGCTCCCAGAATAGATTCTGGAGAAGCAAGACCTATAGAGATCTTGTTAAAGCGCTTTTGTGTTGCATTATCATTATTTCTTGCCATAATTCAATGTATGCGAATTAATTAAAATTGTGTTGTTTGATCGTCCGCTTTCGCGAAAGCGTACTCAGAAAAATACGCTTTCGCTATAGGGTATATCAAACTACTCTTCCAGACGAATGTCTAGTCCTAGTCCTTTAAGTTCGTGCATCAATACGTTGAAAGATTCTGGTAAGCCTGGCTCTGGCATAGGCTCTCCTTTTACAATACTTTCGTATGTTTTTGCTCTACCAATTACATCATCAGACTTTACCGTTAGGATTTCACGTAGGGTACTTGATGCTCCATAAGCCTCAAGAGCCCATACTTCCATCTCTCCAAAACGCTGACCTCCAAACTGCGCTTTACCTCCAAGAGGTTGTTGCGTAATTAAAGAGTATGGTCCGATAGAACGCGCGTGCATCTTATCATCTACCATATGTCCTAGTTTTAACATATAAATCACACCTACGGTTGCCGGTTGATCAAAACGATCTCCTGTACCACCATCATATAAGTATGTATGTCCAAAACGAGGAATTCCAGCTTCATCTGTCAAAGCATTAATCTCATCTAGTGTTGCTCCATCAAAAATAGGGGTCGCATAAGTCTTACCTAATTTTTGACCTGCCCATCCAAGAACCGTCTCATATATCTGTCCGATATTCATACGAGAAGGTACCCCTAGTGGGTTCAATACAATATCTACTGGAGTTCCATCTTCTAAGAAAGGCATATCCTCTTGACGAACGATACGTGCAACAATACCTTTGTTACCGTGACGTCCTGCCATCTTATCTCCTACTTTAAGTTTACGTTTCTTAGCGATATAAACTTTAGCAAGTTTGATAATTCCTGAAGGAAGCTCATCTCCTACTGAGATTGTAAATTTCTCACGACGAAGATTTCCTTGAAGATCATTTTCTTTAATCTTATAATTGTGAAGTAAATCTGCAACAAGAACATTTGTATCTGCATCAGTAGTCCACGTTCCTTGTGTAAGGTGCGTGTAATCTTCTACAGAGTTTAACATCTTAAGTGTATATTTCTTTCCTTTTGGAAGTACTTCTTCCCCAAGGTCATTCATAACACCTTGTGCAGTTTTCCCATTTACAAGCTTGAATAATTTTTCAATTAATGTTGCTTGTAATTCGTCAAACTTCACATCGTATTGAGCTTCAAGTATAGCAATATCTTCTTTGTCTTTTGCTCTCTTACGTTTATCTTTTATAGCTCTTGCAAATAACTTCTTGTTAATTACAACTCCATGAAGAGATGGTGATGCTTTTAATGAAGCATCTTTCACGTCTCCTGCTTTATCTCCAAAGATTGCACGAAGTAATTTTTCTTCTGGTGTAGGATCAGATTCTCCTTTTGGTGTAATCTTACCTATAAGTATATCTCCAGGTTTTACTTCTGCACCTATACGAATCATTCCATGTTCATCAAGGTCTTTTGTTGCCTCTTCAGAAACGTTAGGAATATCATTAGTTAATTCTTCATTACCTAATTTTGTATCACGTACATCTAAAGAATACTCATCAATATGGATAGATGTAAAGATATCGTCACGTACCACTTTTTCTGAAATTACAATCGCATCCTCAAAGTTATACCCTTTCCAAGGCATGAAGGCTACTTTCATATTTCGTCCAAGTGCTAACTCTCCATTTTCAGTTGCATATCCTTGTGATAATACTTGTCCTTTATATACACGATCACCTTTTCTAACAATAGGTTTAAGGTTGATACTTGTACTTTGGTTGGTCTTACGGAATTTGATAAGGTTGTATGATTTGATATCATCATCAAAACTTACTAATACTTCATCTTCTGTACGATCATATCGTATATCAATTCTGTTTGCATCTACATACTCAACAGTTCCATCTCCTTCTGCATTAATTAATACACGAGAATCTGTAGCGACTTGTCTTTCTAATCCTGTTCCAACAATAGGAGCATCTGCTCTTAATAATGGTACTGCCTGACGCATCATGTTTGATCCCATCAGTGCACGGTTTGCATCATCATGCTCCAAGAAAGGAATTAATGATGCTGAAATTGATGCAATTTGATTAGGAGATACATCGGCATAATGTACTTCAGATTTTTCCACCACTGGGAAATCTCCTTCCATACGAGCAATTACCTTATCTAATTCAATAGTACCATCATCAGTCATAGGATTGTTTGCTTGCGCAATTAACATTCCTTCTTCTTCTTCAGCACTTAAGTATCTTGGTTCAGTTGATAAATCTATTTTACCATTTTCTACTTTACGGTATGGTGTTTCAATGAATCCCATACTATTCACTTTTGCATATACAGAAAGTGAAGAAATAAGACCAATGTTTGGTCCTTCTGGTGTTTCAATAGGACATAAACGACCGTAATGTGTATAGTGAACATCACGTACCTCAAATCCTGCACGCTCACGGGATAAACCTCCTGGTCCAAGTGCAGATAAACGACGTTTGTGTGTAATTTCAGCTAGTGGATTGGTTTGATCCATAAACTGAGATAACTGGTTAGTTCCAAAGAAAGAATTAATAACAGAAGACAATGTCTTTGCGTTAATCAAATCTATAGGAGTAAATACCTCGTTATCACGCACGTTCATACGCTCTCTAATGGTACGAGCCATACGAGCAAGACCTACACCAAATTGTGCGGATAATTGCTCACCTACGGTACGTACACGTCTATTAGAAAGGTGATCAATATCATCAATCTCTGCTTTTGAGTTAATTAACTCAATAAGATATTTGATGATCGTAATAATATCAAGTTTGGTAAGTACTTGCTTATCCATCTCAATATCAAGACCTAATTTTTTATTCATTCTATAACGACCAACTTCACCTAAGTTATAACGTTGATCTGAGAAGAATAATTTGTCAATAATACCACGTGCAGTTTCCTCATCTGGCGGCTCTGCATTACGTAATTGACGGTATATATGTTCTACAGCTTCTTTTTCAGAGTTTGTAGGATCTTTTTGAAGCGTATTATGTATGATTGCATAATCTGCTTGCTGATTATCTTCTTTATGTAAGAGAATTGTTTTTGCTCCTGCTTCAACAATTTCTTCTACGTGTTCTTTCTCTAGTATCGTATCACGATCTAAAACGATCTCATTACGCTCTATAGATACAACCTCTCCTGTATCTTCATCAACGAAATCTTCATGCCATGTATTTAATACACGTGCAGCAAGCTTTCGTCCTAAATATTTTTTAAGTCCAGTTTTAGAAACTTTAACCTCTTCTGCAAGATCAAATATTTCAAGGATATCTTTATCCCTTTCAAAACCAATAGCACGGAAAAGCGTTGTTACAGGTAACTTTTTCTTACGATCAATATATGCGTACATTACGCTATTGATATCTGTAGCAAATTCTATCCAAGAACCTTTAAAAGGAATTACTCTGGCAGAATAAAGCTTTGTTCCATTAGCATGGAAAGATTGTCCAAAAAATACACCTGGCGAACGGTGTAATTGAGAAACTACTACACGTTCTGCTCCATTTATAACAAATGTACCACTAGGAGTCATGTATGGAATTGTACCTAAGTATACATCTTGTACGATGGTTTCAAAATCTTCATGCTCTTCATCTGTACAGTATAATTTTAGACGTGCTTTTAAAGGCACACTATACGTAAGTCCTCTTTCTATACATTCTTGTATAGAATATCTTGGTGGATCTACGAAATAATCTAAAAATTCGAGTACAAAGTTATTACGGGTATCTGTAATAGGGAAGTTCTCAAGGAAAGTGTTGTAGAGTCCTTCATCACCTCTTTCATCTGGTTTTGTTTCCAGTTGGAAGAAATCTTGGAAGGATTTTACTTGAATATCCAAGAAATCTGGATAATCAGGTCTATTCTTTACCGATGAGAAACTAATTCTTTCTGCTTGTTTTGCATCTTGCATCATCAACGAACGGAATTTGATTAGAAACTAGATTTACTGTTGGGGTAAATCGATTATTGATTTTAATTTTTAAGACATTAAAATCAAGAAAATGTCTTTGTTACCTTATAGTAACCTTTATATACGACAAATGGTTTAGGTCAAATTATGCTTTTATATAAGCATAACAGACCTAAACCTTTATGTCTTTATTATGAGAGCTTACTTAAGCTCAACTTCAGCTCCTGCCTCTTCTAATTGAGCTTTAAGTGCTTCAGCTTCATCTTTAGAAACACCTTCTTTAATTGGAGATGGTGCGTTATCAACTAATCCTTTTGCATCTTTAAGACCAGCACCAGTTAATTCTTTAACTAGTTTTACTACTGCTAATTTAGAAGCACCAGCTGCTGTAAGGATTACGTCAAATTCAGTTTGCTCATCTGCAGCGTCTCCACCACCAGCACCACCACCAGCAGCAACAGCAACAGCTGCAGCAGCAGGCTCAATACCATACTCATCTTTTAATATACCAGCTAACTCATTTACTTCTTTTACTGTAAGGTTAACTAATTGTTCTGCGAATTCTTTTAAATCTGCCATTTTTCTATCGTTTTAAAAAAAATAATCTTAATTATATAATTGTTAATAGTGCGTACTGCTTAACCTTCCTTTTCAGAAAGGGTTTTGATAATACCAGCGATTGTACTTCCTCCAGATTTAAGAGCGCTAACAACGTTCTTAGCAGGAGACTGAAGTAATCCAATGATTTCTCCAATAAGTTCTTCTTTCGACTTGATATCTACCAGTGCATCTAGTTGGTCATCTCCAACATAGATAGCTTCTTCTATAAATGCTCCTTTTAACAAAGGTCTGTCAGCTTTCTTACGAAACTCTTTGATCACTTTTGCAGGGGCATTACCTGTCTCAGATAACATTATTGCAGTGTTTCCTTTTAATACTTCAGGAAGTTCTGCAAAATCTTTATCTGATGCTTCCATTGCTTTTGCAAGCAATGTGTTTTTAACTACAGCTAATTTGATACCTTGCTTGAAACAAGCACGACGTAACTTAGATGTATTATCTGCATTCAATCCAGATATATCAGCTAAATAAATATTAGTGTTGTCTGCTAATTGTGTAGTTAAATTTTTTATTACTTGTGATTTCTCTTCTCTTGTCATAATTTCTAATTTAACTAGTAGCGTAACTTTTAGAATCTACCTCAATCCCAGGACTCATTGTACTAGACATGAAGATACTTTTAATGTATACTCCTTTTGCTGTGGTAGGTTTCAATTTCACTAATGTACTAAGTAATTCTTTTGCGTTACCTGCAATTTTATCTGCATCAAAAGATGCTTTTCCTACAGATGCATGTACAATACCAGTTTTATCGACTTTAAAATCAATTTTACCAGCTTTTACATCTGAAACTGCTTTAGATATATCCATAGTTACAGTACCAGTCTTTGGATTAGGCATTAAACCACGTGGTCCAAGAACACGTCCTAATGGTCCTAATTTACCCATTACACTTGGCATTGTAATAATTACATCTACATCTGTCCAACCACCTTTGATTTTATCAAGGTACTCATCAAGACCAACATAATCTGCACCAGCTGCTTTTGCATCTGCCTCTTTATCAGGAGTAACAAGTGCAAGCACCTTTACATCCTTACCAGTACCATGTGGTAGTGTTACTACACCACGAACCATCTGGTTTGCTTTACGAGGATCTACGTTAAGACGTACAGCAATATCTACGGAAGCATCGAAATTTACGTTGCTTACTTCTTTTATTAAAGCAGAAGCATCATCAATACTGTAAGCTTTACCAGCTTCAATCTTGCTTTGATTCTCTTTTTGCTTTTTTGTTAATTTTGCCATTTTAATTTTCTTTTTGGATGTTAAGCTGGAGCATCTCCACCTTTAACCGTAATACCCATTGATCTTGCAGTACCAGCTACCATTTTCATAGCGCTTTCAATTGTAAATGCATTTAAATCAGGCATTTTATCTTCTGCAATAGTTCTTACTTGATCCCAAGTTACTTTTGCTACTTTTCTACGGTTAGGCTCACCTGAACCACCTTTTACTTTAGCTGCTTCCATTAATTGAACTGCTGCTGGTGGAGTTTTAATTACAAAGTCAAAAGACTTATCTCCATAAACAGTAATAACAACAGGAAGTACTTTGCCAGCTTTATCTTGTGTTCTTGCATTAAATTGCTTACAGAACTCCATGATATTAACTCCGGCCGCACCTAAAGCAGGTCCTACTGGTGGAGAAGGGTTTGCGGCACCTCCTCGTACTTGCAACTTTACAACCTTACTTACTTCTTTTGCCATTTTTCAAAATTTAACTTTGACTTGTTCTTAGAGTTGGAAGCAATAGAACAAAATCCAAAATATTAGTGTAACACTTAATTATTTATACTTTTTCTACTTGCATGTAGCTTAACTCTAGCGGTGTCTTTCTACCAAATATCTTCACCATCACCTCTAGCTTACGTTTTTCTTCATTTACTTTTTCAACAGTTCCATTAAACCCGTTAAAAGGACCATCAATTACCTTAATAGTTTCTCCAACCGTATAAGGTATTGCTACATTGTCTTGTTTTACAGAAAGCTCATCTACCTTACCTAGCATACGATTTACTTCTGCTTTACGAAGTGGCACAGGATCCCCTCCTTTTACCTCTCCTAAAAATCCAATCACTCCATTTATCGATTTGATAATATGAGGAATCTCTCCTCCTAAATGAGCTTTAACCATAATATATCCAGGAAAATAAACTCTTTCTTTGTTTATTTTCTTACCATTACGGATTTGAATTACTTTTTCAGTAGGAACTAAAACCTCTTCTATATAGTCCTCAAGATTAAGTCTAGTAATCTCTTGTTCTATATAAGCTTTGATCTTATTTTCTTGACCACTAACAGCCCTTACTACATACCAATGTCTGGTGTTGTTTGTTTTAGCCATAGTTAAAAATTAAGCACCTACTACTTTTTCAAAGTATAGCTTGATCACATTACTAAATACAGAATCAACACCCCAAACTGCCAAAGAGAATATAATTGAAAAAACAGCAACTACTACCATAAGACGTTGAGCTTCCGCTAGCGGTGTCCATGTCACATGATTCTTTAACTCGTTGTACGATTCTTGTACGTAATTTATAAATCCAGCCATAATTTTATTCTTATTTAGAAAATGATAAACACTTCCATCATTTTACTTAGCACGGGTTGAGAGACTCGAACTCACGACACCTGGTTTTGGAGACCAGTGCTCTACCAACTGAGCTAAACCCGTATGTTTAAAAGGCCTTTACATATAAACCCCTTTTAAACAAAAGTCAAGGCGTTCCGAATAATCGGAACACCTTTACTTTTATAAATTCATTTTTATTCTTAGTCTAGGATTTCAGTAACCTGACCAGCTCCTACAGTTCTACCTCCTTCACGAACAGCAAAACGAAGACCTAAATTTAATGCGATAGGTTGGATAAGCTCAACAGTAATTGTTAAGTTATCTCCAGGCATTACCATTTCAACTCCATCAGGAAGTGCAATATTTCCTGTTACATCAGTTGTACGTACGTAGAACTGAGGACGGTAGTTATTATGGAATGGAGTGTGACGCCCACCTTCTTCTTTTTTAAGGATATAAACCTCAGCTTTGAATTTAGCATGTGGTGTTACAGATCCTGGCTTAACGATTACCATACCTCTAGAGATTTGAGTTTTCTCAATACCTCTTAATAGGATACCTGCATTATCTCCAGCCTCACCTCTATCAAGGATTTGACGGAACATCTCAATACCAGTAATAGTAGAAGTTAATTTCTCAGCTCCCATACCGATAATCTCTACAGGATCTCCAGTGTTTGCGATACCAGTTTCAATACGACCAGTTGCAACAGTTCCACGACCTGTAATAGAGAATACATCTTCTATTAGCATTAGGAAATCTTTTTCAGTTTCACGTAATGGCTCTTCAATCCAAGTATCAACAGCATTCATAAGCTCTAATACAGTATCAACCCACTTTTGCTCACCGTTAAGTGCACCTAAAGCAGATCCAGCAACTACAGGACCATTATCCCCATCGTACTCATAGAAAGAAAGAAGCTCTCTAATTTCCATTTCAACAAGCTCAAGTAATTCTTCATCATCAACCATATCCACTTTATTCATGAATACAACGATACGAGGAATACCTACCTGACGACCAAGAAGGATATGCTCACGTGTTTGTGGCATAGGACCATCTGTAGCAGCAACTACAAGAATAGCACCGTCCATTTGAGCAGCACCAGTTACCATGTTCTTTACGTAATCGGCGTGACCTGGACAATCAACGTGTGCGTAGTGACGTGTTTCAGTCGCATACTCAACGTGAGAAGAGTTAATAGTAATACCTCTTTCTTTTTCTTCAGGAGCATTATCAATTTGATCAAAAGCAGAAGCTTCTGAATAACCAGCATCTGCTAATACTTTCGTGATAGCAGCAGTTAAAGTTGTTTTACCGTGATCTACGTGCCCGATAGTACCAACATTTAAATGGGGTTTCGAACGATCATATGTTTCCTTTGCCATAATGTAATTATTTAATCTTTAGTCTTAGTTATTATTAGTGTACTAATTTCTTTTCGATCGACCCCCTCTTCATCTAAACACAAAAGGCTAGTACGACCTATACTTAATTATTCATTTTTTTGAGCCAACGACGGGATTTGAACCCGTGGCCTCTTCCTTACCAAGGAAACGCTCTACCCCTGAGCTACGTCGGCTAGTTTACGCTTTCGCGAAAGCTCAATACCCAAAGGCATTTATAGAGCGGGAGACCGGGTTCGAACCGGCGACATTCAGCTTGGAAGGCTGACGCTCTACCAACTGAGCTACTCCCGCTTTTATTAACACTATATATTATAGTATCAAAAGGTGATTTCAATATTTCAAAACAGACCACAAACAATGCAGTCATACAAAAATTTTCAAGTGAAAACCTATTAAGTTTTCACTTGAAAATAATTAGCGTGGGGAGAGCAGGATTCGAACCTGCGAAGTTAAAAACAACGGAGTTACAGTCCGTCCTCGTTGGCCGCTTGAGTATCTCCCCTTTCATCAATTTTTCAGGATGCAAAAGTATGCATTTTAAATCGATAAACAACAATAATTTTAAAGAACTTTTTTAATCTTTTTTTCGAACTGAGGGAGGGACTTATTTCAACTACGTTTAACGCAGACTTTTTACCCAATAAATCTAAATAAATTACCCAAAAAAGCAATTCGTTTAAAGTATTCCAACATTTCAAATTAAAGAGCCGATGGAGGGACTCGAACCCACGACCTGCTGATTACAAATCAGCTGCTCTAGCCAGCTGAGCTACATCGGCTTTTTTACTTTTAAAAGTCTCAAAAGAGACATAAAAAAAGTCCGTTATTTCTAACGGACTGCAAATGTAGACATTTTTAATATCTAACAAAACATTTTATTTATTTTTTTTTATGCAATGTGTGCTCTTAACTTTTCTTTTCTTTTTTTAAGCACTCTTTCAAGGGATTGCACGCATACATCGATACCTTCTTCAAATGACTTTGCACTCTTCTTTACAATAAACTCATCTCCAGGAACACTTATTAATACTTCTACAATCTTATTTTCTGGTTTATTATTAGGCTCAAGCTTTAAAAACACATCTGCGTGTATTATCTTATCATAAAACTGCTCTAACTTATTTAACTTCTTCTGGATAAATTCAATCAATTTTACATCTGGGTCAAATTGTGGTGCTTCAACAGTTACTTTCATATGCCACGATATTTTAAGGGTTAGAACTTTGGCAGCACTACTGCCATACTTTAACAAACAATCATCATTTTTTATTACGAGGATGGGCATTATTATAAACATTACGCAGTGTTTTTATACTATTATGAGTATATACTTGCGTAGAAGCTAAACTTGCATGACCTAACAGATCTTTTAATGTATTTAAATCTGCCCCTTGGTTAAGCAAATGAGTAGCAAAAGAATGTCTAATAATATGCGGACTCTTTTTGATTTTGTTTGACGTCTTACTAAAATAATGATTTATTATTCTATAAACAAGTGTATCATATAATTTAACGCCTTTCTTAGTAATAAGCAGTGGCGCATCATATTCATTTAAAGAAACCTCATTTCTCTTCTCCAAATATTTAGAAATCGTAACACACACATTGGGCAACAAAGGCATCAAACGCTCTTTATTACGCTTCCCGATAACGCGTATTGTTTTTTGAGACACATCTACACTGCCTATGGTAAGACCAATAAGCTCTGCCCTTCTCATCCCTGTTCCGTACAATAACTCCAATAACAAAAGATCTCGTATAGATTCAAAATCATTTGAAATAGATAATAAATCAAATACCTCAGACACTTCATTCTCTGAAAAAGGAATCTGAAGCCTTTTAGATGTTTTTAATGCCTTATGCTTTACCAAGGGTGAAACTTTAATTGCTTCCATCTTTACAAGGAACTTATAAAACGATTTTAACGAAGAGACTTTTCGATTAATACTTCTATTTGAAATACCCTCATCCACAAGCGATACGATCCAACTTCGTATTTGACTGTAATGCACTTCCTGAAGTTCTATTTGATCATAGTTCGCTTTCGCGAAAGCGTAAAAAGCCTCAATATCTTTCTCATAAGCAAGCACTGTATGAGAACTATACTTCTTTTCTAAGGAGAGGTAATCTATAAAAGATTGTAAGAACATTTCAACGTAGTGGTTTTTAGCGTGCAACAGTCACCCTGAAGAGAGGTCTCAACTTTCGTGGAGATATATCACTAAAACGCAATAAAAAACCGTTACTCTACAAAGATATACTTTATAAAGTAACGGTTATATATTTTGAAAGAGGTATTCTCTTCCTATATATCCAGACTTCTCATGTAATATGAGTGACGGATACTCTTTTTTAGATATTTTCTTTATCTCTAAGACCTTGGATATATGCAGCCTTTTGGATTTCACGCCTTCTACTTACAGAAGGTTTTGTGAACTGCTTACGCTCTCTAAGGTTACGCATAGTCTTTGTACGATCAAATTTACGCTTGAAACGTTTAAGCGCTCTATCTATATTTTCTCCGTCTTTTACTGGTATAATTAACATAGTGGGACCTCCTTTCTTTAAATTCTTATTCTGTTTTCAGGCTGCAAATATACTACTATTAGTTATTCCTGCAACCTTGTATTGAATTATTTTATGCTTTTGTTTCAGTTTGCACCTTATATTCTTTTTTATCGATGATCATCTTTGCTATAATCTCTCTAAGAATATCTGAAGTACCTCCGCCTATAGGGCCTAACCTACTATCTCTTAACAATCTAGCCATTGGATACTCTTCCATATACCCATACCCTCCAAGCATTTGAAGACAATCGTAGATTACTTCATCAGCTATTTTGGTTGCTGTTAATTTTGACATGGTCGCTTCTTTTACCACATATTCCCCTTTATCAAGGCGATACGCAATCGCGTAATTAAATGTTTTTGACATCTCCACTTCTGCTTTACGTTCTGCAATTTTATGACGTAATGCTTGGAAACGGTCTATGGTTTGCCCAAAGGCCATACGGTCTTTCATATAGTCTAATGCATAATCTATAGCATACTCTGCTCTTGCATGTGCATTAATTCCCATAATTAAACGTTCTGTAGCAAAATGCTGCATAATATAACCAAAACCTTTATTTTCTTCACCCATTAGGTTAGCCACAGGAATACGAACATTGTCAAATGCAATCTCCCCTGTATCTGAAGCTCTCCACCCTAATTTATCTAGCTTGGTTGCAGATACACCTGGTGTATCACGATCTACTAGAAAAATACTCATCCCCTTTCCTCCTAATTCAGGAGCTGTTTTTGCTGCAACTACTAGGTAGTCTGAGTAGACTCCATTTGTTATAAATGTTTTTGACCCATTTAAAACATAATGATCTCCATCTTTTACAGCTGTTGTCCTCATACCAGCCACATCACTTCCTCCAAAAGGCTCTGTAATACACAAACAGCCTATTTTTTCTCCTGTAATACTCGGTGCAAGGTATTCTGATTTTATACGTGCGTCACCTTCAGCATTAAGATGTGTCATAGCAAGGTATGCATGTGCCCATATAGCCGCTGCAAAACCACCAGAATTTATTTTTTGAAGTTCTTCAAGAAGAATAACCGTATAAAAGAAATCTAATCCCATACCTCCATATTCTTCAGGGTATGCAATTCCAAAAAAGCCCATTTCTCCAAATTTCTCCCAGATAAAACGATCAATCTTTCCAGTTTCCTCCCATTTATCTATATGAGGAACCACCTCTTTTTGAAGAAAATCCTGTAAGCTTTTTCTAAAAAGATTATGTTCTTCTGTAAAATATAATTCGTTCATCTTTATTCTTAAATTTAGGCTTAAAATCGTGTGATTGTTAAACAGATTTGCAGTAGTTCTATTCAATAGACAAATATAACTTAATTCTAGCAAATTTGTAGTCTGTCATACCATCTAGTCCTGACAATTCTTCTAAAGATTTTATTCCTTCATGTAGTATTCTATAATCCACGATCTCTTTAGCAAGATCAAAATTAAGAAGTGGAATTGTAGACAAATCTGATGCAGAAGCTGTATTTACATTTATAAATTTTACTACAGGTTTTTCTTTTACTGTGTATTCATTAAGTACTGCTCGCTTTTGTTTTGTAGTAACCCCATACACATCATACAATTGGGCATCTACTTGATAGCCGCCTATTTTTTGAATATTCCGTAGTATCTTATCAGCAGCTACTTCACCTAAACCTTCAATAGCCATCAAAGCTTCCAAAGTTATTTTATTGAGATCTTTCTTTTGATCGTATGTTTTCCATTTTGGTTTAGCAGTATATTTTTTCTTAGGTTTTGGGTTTGTGATCCAATCTGGAAATTTAAAGTATGGAGATATAGTTGCTAATAACGAGTCGGACACTTTGGTTACCTTCTTGAAGTCTGAAACGGAATTGATCCATTGTCCGCTTTCGCGAAAGCGGTGCAAGCGATCCACCTCTTCTACACTCATTCCTAACATATACCCTTTATAATCTGTAATGTAGTTTGGATTAAAAGGATATCGTTTAGGTTTCTTGTTTTCTAACGCAACGACTTTAAGGGAATCTATTTGTTTTTGAAACGCAAGAACCTCTACATGTTCTTCTTCAGATATCGCAATATCTTGCGTAGGCTCATACCAAAATGAAACACTCATAAGAACACAAATGAGTCCTATAAATACCAAAATCCCACTTCTTTTTTGTCTATCGTAAAAGAAGTGGGATTTTAAGTTATTCATTATAGAATGCTTTATTTATTAACTATTATCTGCTTTTATTGCATCTAAGAATCTTCTAAGTTGTTTTTTCACAACTGGGAATAAGAAGTACAATCCTACCATATTCGGGAATACCATTGCAAAGATCATTGCGTCTGAGAAGTCCCATATAGATTGCATACTCGCAGAAGCTCCAACAACTACAAATGCTAAGAATAAAAATTTATACACTAAATCAGCCGTCTTACCACGTCCAAATAAGAACTTCCAAGACTGAAGACCATAGTATGACCAAGAGATCATCGTAGACACAGCAAATAATACTACTGCTATAGTTAAGAACACATTAGAGTAAGGTATATATTCAGCAAATGCTTTTGAAGTAATTCCTGCTCCTTCATAAGATACTCCATCTATAAGTACAGCTCCTGAGCCATCTCCTCCATATTCAAAGAATCCACCAAAATTAAAGATTACAATTACAAGTGCTGTCATTGTACATATTACTACCGTATCAATAAAAGGTTCTAATAAAGCAACAAGACCTTCACTAGCAGAATATTTTGTTTTTACTGCTGAATGCGCAATAGATGCAGATCCTGCCCCAGCTTCATTTGAGAATGCAGCACGTTTAAATCCTACCAACAACACTCCAATAACACCTCCAACACCAAAAGCAGTTGGATTAAATGCTTCTTTTACAATGAGACCAATAGCATCATCTAACAATGAGAAATTACTTAATATGATGTACAAACAAGCTACAATATACATTACAGCCATAAGCGGCACTACTTTCTCCGTTACAGAAGCAATACGCTTGATACCTCCAATGATAATAACCCCTACTAAAACAGCTAAGACTACTCCTATCCAGAAACCAGCTCCAGTACTCTCTAGGTTGAAAATTTCTTTTAAAACAATCGTAGCCTGATTAGATTGAGCAGCATTACCTCCTCCAAAAGAACCTCCAATACAGAATATTGCAAAAAGAACAGCAGCTATCTTACCTAGCACCGCAAATCCTTTTTCTTTAAGGCCTTTACTTATATAATACATAGGCCCTCCATAAACAGTCCCATCTTCACCAACATCACGATATTGAACTCCTAATGTACACTCTACAAATTTTGTAGACATTCCTAACAAACCACAGATGATCATCCAAAATGTAGCTCCAGGACCACCTAAAGCGATAGCCAATGCGACCCCTGCTATATTACCATTACCTACAGTTCCAGATACTGCGGTTGCCAGTGCCTGAAAATGACTTACTTCTCCATCTTGACTCTCATCTCTAATCGTATCTGGAATATCTCCATCTACCCCCGCTCTCTCATCACCTAAAGAATGTCCTCCTTCAATTTCATCATACTTACCACGAACTACATTAATCGCTTTTCCAAAATATCTGATATTAGGGAATCCAAAATAAATAGTAAAAAATAAAGCACTTGCTACTAGAAGAACTAATACAAATGGAATATCTGGATCCTTCCATACAAGAAAAAATATTGTATCACTAAAAAAATCAGAAACTGGTTTAAAGGCTTGATCTATTTTTTGATCTATACCTACTTCTTGAGTTTCTTGAGCAAAAATCAAAAAGGGAGTTAAAATGGCTAAAAGTGAAAGAAGATATTTCTTCATCATTTAATGTATGTTAGGTTATTATTAAATTCAGCTAGCAATATGCAAAAAAAAGCTCCTTAATCAAAGGAATGACTCTTAAAATCAGTGATAATTATTAAATTTCAAAAATATGATGTAGGTTAATAATTTGTTCTGGACGCCCTATCACGACCAGTTTAGAGCCTTTTTTTAAAATAAAATCTGCACTAGGATTTACGGTATACTTTCCTTCTGGAGATTTATACCCTATAATAGTACAACCCGTTTTATAACGCAAGTCTATATCTTTAATACTTACTTCTTCACCTGAAGGACAAAATTTTTCAAAACCAATTTCTTCTACATTAATAGAGTCTTCTTCTCCTACTACAGAAAGATTGTCTAAAAACTCTATCAAATCAGGCACCACAACAAGTGAAGCCATATGATCGCCTCCTATTCTATTAGGCATAATAACATTATCTGCGCCTGCAAGTTTTAATTTCTTTTGAGAAGTTTCATACTCTGCCCTACTTATGATTTTAAGTTTTTGATTCAATTGTCGTGCACTTAAAACAACAAAAAGATTATCTGCATCGTCAGGTAGTGCTGAAATAAGCGTACTTGCGCGTTCTACACCTGCATTTAATAATATCTCATCTTCATTTGCATTTCCTTTTACAAATAATGTAGTCGCATCTTCATAACGCTCTATAACATCTTCTTCTTTATCTATGATAACAAAAGACTTGTTATAGGCTCGAAGTTTTTCTACCGCTTGTTTTCCATTACGACCATAGCCACATACAATAATATGGCCTGAAAGTTTGTCTATTTGTTTTTGCACTTTTTTATGTTTTATAGTATCATAAGCACTTCTACTTATAATATATTCAGTAATTACAGAAATAGCATATCCTACTATTACAACACTACACAATATAAGAATAACCGTAAAAATTTTGGCTTCAGGAGTGAGCGGGTTTACCTCTCCAAACCCAACTGTAGTTACCGTAATGACAGTCATATACAGGGCATCTACCCATCCATAACCCGCAATTGCTTTATACCCTAACACTCCAATAAGTAGTGTTACCAGCACTAATGCGATAGCTACATATATTTTAGATCTAAAAAATTCAAACATACGCTATAGATCAAAAACAGAAGTTCGTTTTGTATACACTAAATCTTTAAGTCTTAATAAAAAAGCTGAAGTAAGATATAATGCAAAACCAACACCCAATGTTGCAAAAGATATATATATAAAAAACAGACGCACATTTTTAGCACGCATTCCTAGTCGATCTGCTAGTCGAGAAGAAACATAAAATCCATGTTTCTCAAAATAATGCCTGATATTATATATAAGTTTTAACATTACTGCAAAATACAAAAGTATATGTACATAACTTGTAGTTTTTTTGATTGATACTGCTATAAATACTGTAGAATGATGTATTTTTAAATAAAAAACTATGTTTGGACTTTTTGGAAAAAAATCACCCCTAGAAAAATTACAGAAACAGCATAAAAAAATACTTGAAGATGCATTTAAACTTTCAAAGAGTAATCGATCAGAAAGTGATGCATTATATGCTAAAGCTGCCGAAATAGAAAAAGAGATTGCTGCACTTTCTGTTAATAAATAAATTAGAAATCTTTCTAGCAATAGGCCGATATTGAAATCCCTATTTTATATTTGTAGCCATGGAACATTTCATCGTATCTGCCAGAAAATACCGCCCTCAGACATTTAAAGATGTTGTGGGTCAACAGGCTATCACAAATACGCTTGAAAATGCCATTGCAAATAATCACCTTGCGCAAGCACTTCTTTTCTGTGGACCCCGTGGTGTCGGAAAGACCAGTTGTGCACGTATTTTAGCAAAACGTATTAATCAAGATGAAAATACGCGTCCTGACGAAGATTTTGCTTTTAATATTTTTGAATTAGATGCCGCTTCTAATAACTCTGTAGATGATATTAGAAATCTTATAGATCAGGTACGAATTCCACCACAAGTTGGCACGTATAAAGTGTATATTATTGACGAGGTTCATATGCTGTCACAAGCGGCTTTTAATGCATTCCTTAAGACATTAGAAGAGCCTCCTAAGCATGCTATTTTCATACTAGCGACCACAGAAAAACACAAAATCATACCAACGATATTATCACGTTGTCAAATATTTGATTTCAAAAGAATCACAGTAGCTGATGCGAGAAAACATCTTGTTCAAATTGCGAAAGAAGAAGGGATAGATGCAGATGAAGAAGCATTACATATTATTGCTCAAAAGGCAGATGGTGCAATGCGAGATGCCTTATCTATATTTGATAGAGTTGTAAGTTTTAGTGGTAAAACGCTTTCGCGAAAAGCGGTAACAGAAAACTTAAATGTTTTAGACTATGATACCTACTTTACAGCGACTGACCATATTCTAAAGAACAATATCCCGCAATTACTATTACAGTTTAACGATATACTATCTAGAGGATTTGATGGACATCATTTTATTGCAGGGCTCGCTTCTCACTTTAGAGATTTAATGGTATGTAAAAATCCACCAACCATACATCTATTAGAAGTTGGCGATGGAACAAAAAAGAAATACTACGAACAGTCACAACAAACCGAACTCGCTTTTCTATTAAAAGCGATTGATATGGCAAACAGTTGTGATCTCACTTATAAAACAAGCCGCAACCAAAGACTACTTGTAGAACTTTGCCTGATGCAACTTGCCTCTATCACCTATGATGGAGAAAAAAAAAATGACCAACCTTTCATAATTCCACCGTCATTTTATAAACTATCTCCAGAAAATGCTCAAAAGGTAGATAGAACATTAAAAGCAACTGCTACTATTGAAAAAGAAGTAACTCCAGTTACCAAAACTGTTACAGCACCTACCCAACCATTAGTACTCACTGAGAACTCAGTACAACCTCAAATTGAAAAAACTCATACAGACGTACTTCCTAAAGTTGCTAAAACCGAAAGTAAACCAGAAGTTACCCAACCTAAACTAGCTATTACTAAAGAACGAATATCCGGTTTATCATTAAAGGGATTACAGCGTAAAAAAGAGCTAGAAGAAAAACGTAAAGAACAAAAAGTAGATATCACCAATCTACCTAAAGAGCCTTTTACAGAAATAGCCATGCAAGCTGCATGGAAAGAATATGTTACTAAATTATCTAATCGAGGAGAAAAAATCATAGCTTCCAATTTAGAAGCTGATACACCAAAGCTACAGGGTACGGTCATACAATTAGAATATCCGAATGCGACGATGAAGGTAGAGGTAGAAAGAGCCCAAGGACCTTTACTAGAATTTCTTAAAAGAAAATTGAATAACTATGATATCACCCTTGATATTATTGTAAATGAGGAAGTACAACGCAAATATGCCTATACACCTCAAGAAAAATATGATAAATTAAAGGAACAAAACCCTGATTTAGAAATTCTTAAACGTGCATTTGATTTAGAATTATAACCTATGGAAGAGAAAGAACCTATACAGATGCTACATCTCAAATTACCTACAGATCCAAGATGGGTAAATATTGTAGAAAAAAACATTGACGAAATCCTTACAGATCATGCGTATTGTGAGCAAAAAGCAGCCTCTTCTGCCATCTCATTTATTATTGGATTTCCTGAGTATTCAGATCTTGTAGCAGAAATGAGTGATCTTGCTCAAGAAGAAATGAGTCATTTTAAAATGGTCCATGATATTATGGTAGAACGCGGACTATCATTAGGTCGTGAACGCAAGGATGCCTATGTGCATAAACTGCGTTTTTATTTCCCAAAAGGAGGTAGTCGGGTAGAAAGTCTTATTAATAGGTTACTCGTTGCGGGTCTTATAGAAGCTAGAAGTTGTGAACGCTTCCGTTTACTTTCTGAAGAATTACAAGATAAAAAGTTAGCAAGATTTTATAAGAAGTTAATGATTAGCGAAGCAGGTCATTATGCTATGTTTTTAAGATTTGCACGTCAATACGGAGAACGTGAAGTTGTAGATAAAAAATGGCAAGAGCTTCTCGATTTTGAAGCACAGGTTATGAAAGAACTTAGCACATCTGAAACAATACATGGATAAAAAATTCAATATATATAAATAACAAAAAAACCTAATCGTAATGATTAGGTTTTTTCTATTATTTTATGATATGCACTCTTATAATCGGTATCCGATACTAATTGTAACGTAGCTATTCTTTCCCGAAAGATTCGTGAGAACGTTATCTACATTGGTTTCATTACTACCACTTATAAATTTAGGTAATTCAATAACAGCATCATCTTCAAATACCTCTGAAAATCCTATGGTATAACGTACTTCTGCAAAAATATTATCTGTAAATTGGTATCCAAGACCTCCAAATCCTGAAAATTCAAAACTCTTAAAATCATCCGATTGTTCAAAAGCAGATACTTTTAATCCCGCTTGAGGTCCAAGGTTAATAAAAAATTTATTCAAATTAACCTTTAGTGCTAATGGCAATTGAAGGTATTCATATCGCAATCCTTCAAATTTATTTCCTTGAGAAGAAAACATAAATTCTGGTTGAAAAGCAAGACGCTCACTAATTGGAATTTCAGCAAAAAAAGTAATAGCAAATCCAAGGTTACTGTTTTCTAATATATCAAAAGCTTCTCGAGGGGTGTCACCCGCAGTATTAACAATATCAAAAGAGAAGCTATTAATCTGACTCACATTAGCTCCTAATTTAAAACCATACCCTATACCTTGCCCATGGGATAATGAACAACATAGAGCTATTAAAATGCTAGATAACAATGTAATTTTTTTCATAATGTATAAGTGTTATATACTATAAAAGTGTTGTCATACTATAGCTAGTAAACTGTCACCCTTTATAGTTCAAGTATTTATCTTCCGAGCGAAAGATACATCCTTTTACGGGTTTTATAAAAAAAAACAAAAAAAGGATTCCTATTAATCTTTGAATGTTAAAAAAACATCGACTAATGACCAATATTCATTAAAAGTTGAACGATAAAAGCTTCTATTTCCTCTTATACAAGGTCTTTATAATACCGTCAGACAGCCCTATACTAGGCACAATAACATGCTCGGCGTTTGCCCATTTCATGGCTCTTAAATAGATTGTAAGCGCAGGAATAATTACATCAGCTCTATCTGGATTTAGCCCTAATTTAACAACACGTTCTTCATAACTCAAATCTTCCAACATTTTGTAAAAGTTGAGCATATTTAAATACGAAAGTGATTTTCTAGATTTCTTCCCATTCATTTTAATAATCTTATTGATATTCCCTCCAGAACCAATCACCGTTATTTTTGAATAGCTTTTTGTCTGTTCTTTGATCCAAATAGAAATTGCTTCCCATTTAGATTCATCTACAAGATTTTTTAGAATACGTACAGTTCCTACCTTAAACGATTTTGAGGCCTTTACTTTTCCTTGATCATACAAAGTACATTCTGTACTCCCTCCTCCTACATCAACATATAGGTATACTTTATCTTTTTCTATTACACTATGTAAATCTGTTGCTGCAATGATCGCCGCTTCTTCTTTTCCATCGATGACTTCGATCGCAATAGATGTTTTTTCTTTGACTAATTGCACTACCTCATCACCATTTGAAGCTTCTCGCATGGCAGAAGTGGCACAAGCTCTGTAATATTTTACTTGATGTGCATTCATAAGCAATCTAAATGCTTGCATAGCATCTAACATCCTTTGAATATTTTTTTCTGAAATTTTTCCTACAGAAAAAACATCTTCCCCTAAACGAATAGGCACCCTAATTAACTCATTTTTTCTAAACAGAGTAGGCTTGTTCTCCTGTTCTATAACATTAGCAACCAGAAGCCTAATCGCATTAGAACCTATATCAATAGCAGCATATTTTTCAATAGTTAACATTAATTATTCACTGCATTTAAGTAATACTCATAGGTAGCAAATTGAGATCTTACTTTAGGTTTATCATTTTCTACATATGCATTATCTTGTCTTTCGTTCAGTTTTCTTGCTTTCACATTATCATTCCAGCATATATCTAAGGTCTCTAAGATTTCTCTCTTCACATCTTGATCATAAATAGGACAACTCACCTCTACTCTATTATCCAAATTACGAGACATCCAATCTGAAGAAGATATATAGACTTTTGAATCCTCTCCTTTTCCAAAAACATACACTCTTGGATGTTCTAAAAATCGATCTATAACACTAATCCCACGTATATTATCACTCAATCCAGGTACGCCAGGAATTAAACAACAAATACCTCTTACAATTAAATCTACTTTTACACCCGCTTGACTAGCTTCATATAACTTATCGATAATTGCATAATTAGAAAGACTATTCAATTTAAGGCGAATATACCCTTTGCCACCTTCCTCTACTTTTTCTATTTCCTCATCTATCAATCTATAAAATGTATTCCTACTATAATGAGGAGAGACTACTAGATGCTTATATTTATTAACGATATAATTCGTATCAAAAAACACAAACAGCTTTGATAGATCTTTCAATATTTTCTGATCTGCAGTAAATAAGGTATAATCTGTATAAATATTGGCTGTCTTATGATTAAAATTACCTGTACTTATAAAACCATATCTTACTATTTTTTCCTGTTCTTCTCTCTCAATTACACATACTTTACTATGTACTTTTAAACCAGGCACACCAAAAATAAGCTTCACCCCTTGGTTTTCCATTTGTTTCGCATACATCATATTTGACTCTTCATCAAAACGCGCTCGTAATTCTATCTGAACAGTTACCTCTTTTCCATTTTGAGCCGCATTAATTAAAGCACTCGCAATGTGAGATATTTTTGCAAGTCTATAGATTGTAATTTTAACCGACTTTACCTTTGGATCTAAAGCTGCTTCACGTAAAAATTTAATAGTATACGCAAATGTGTGATAAGGCGCATATTGTAAATAGTCTTTTTGAGCTATTTTTTCAAACATGCTACAATCTAATGTGATTCCTTTTATAGGAAGTGGTTTTTGTTTTGGATACAGTAAATCTTTACGTCCCAAACTAGGGAATCCCATATAATCTTTTCGATTGTGATATCGCCCCCCAGGAATGATACTATCATCATTTTCTATATCCAGCTTATTCAATAAAAAATCTAAGGTCTCTTTCTCTATGGTTTTATCAAATACAAAACGTACAGGCGCTCCATCTTCTCTCCCTTGCACAGATTTTGATAATTTTTCAATAAAGCTTTTCCCTAAATCAGATTCTATATCCAACTCAGCATCACGTGTAATCTTAATCATATGAGCAGAAATAGACTCATAATCAAAAATATTAAAGATACTATCCAGATTATACCGTATCACATCATCAATCATAATGATACGATCTTGATCATCTATCTTAGGAAGCACAATAAAACGATCAATACTACTAGGTATTTCAAGCAATGCATACATAGGAGCTTCTTCTCCTTTCATGACCATTTTAATCGTAAGATAGGCGTCTAGATCCTGAATACGTGGTAACTCTACATCTTCTCTCAAGATGATCGTTTCAATAGCAGGACTCACTTCTTCTGTAAAAAAGTCTTTCACAAACCGTTCATGCTCTTCATGTTCAATCTCTGTTTCTTTAATAACATGAATTCCCTCAGCCTCAAGCTTTTTATAAATATCTTGTAGAATATGTAAACTTTCTGCCTGTTGATCAATTACTATATCTGTAATCATAGGTAGTAATTCCTCTGCAGTATATACCCCTAATGCTTTTCTACCTTTTCGTCCTGCTCTTACAATACGACGTACTGTCGCATAACGAACTTTAAAAAACTCATCGAGATTATTAGAAAAAATACCTAAAAAACGGAGTCGTTCTATTAGAGGGACCGTCTCATCGGCAGCTTCTTGTAATACACGACCATTAAACTGTAACCAACTTAACTCTCTATTTATATACTTACTCTTCTGGAGTTCATTCATATTTTATAATTCTTTAGGTATGCACGTAAAAATAGTCTCTCCCTGACTCATATCCTTCCAATGATCTATATTAAATGTAATAGCAGTAAATCCACAAGTAGGTACATTATCTACATATAAGCTCCCATAGGTATTCACAAAATTAGTCATTGCATTATTATGTCCAAAAACCATGAGGCAATCAATTCCATCATCACAATTTCGAATCACATCCACCAAATCTCTCCCGTCAAAATCATACAGTTTATGATCTAATATGATTTCTTCTTCTGGTATTTGGTACGCTTTCGCGAAAAAAAACGACGTTGTCTTCGCACGCATCGCATCACTACTCATCATCAAGTCTGGCTTTGGCATCTTACTTGCCACATGAGCAGCTACTCTAGGCGCATCATTGAGTCCTCTATCATTTAAAGGACGCTCATGATCTATCACATCAAATTTCCAACTAGACTTCGCATGGCGAACTACATACAGTGTTTTCATATATCAAGGTGCTAAACGTTCTTTGATCCATTGTTCTCCATCCAATCTATATCGAATTCTATCATGGAGTCTACTCGGCCTTCCTTGCCAAAACTCGACAGAAACAGGTGTTACTAAATAACCACCCCAATGTGATGGTCTTGTAATCGTTTCATTGGCATATTTCGCTTTAAGCGCATTCATTCTATCCTCTAAAACTTCACGATTTTCAATCACCGTACTCTGATTTGAAACCAAAGCCCCTAACTGACTACCTTTAGGACGGGCATTAAAATAACGATCCGATCGCTCTGGAGTTACTTTTCGTACAGTGCCTTTTATTATAACTTGACGCTCCATACTTGGCCAGAAAAAAGATAATCCAATTTGCGGATGCTTTGCCATACTGATCCCTTTCTCACTTTCATAATTTGTATAAAACACAAACCCTTCCTGATCATATTCTTTTAGTAACACAATGCGTGACTTAGGAAAACCATCTTCCCCTAGAGTTGCTAGTGTCATGGCATTGGGTTCTTTTACACCTCCATCTTCTTCAATTTCTTGATACCACGTAGCAAATTGCGCTATAGGGTTGTCACTCATATCAGCTATAAGCAATGCCCCTTTTTCATAATTTTGTCTAAACGCATGTAAGTCTCTATTCATACCTGCTAAGGTACGAGAAAGCTAACGAAGTTAAAAGTAGTCATATACGGTTTCACATAGAATTAACCTTCCACAACGATCCCGCAAATAGGGGCATTCACCCCTTGTTATACCATACTGACTTTTATAACTTTACAAGTAAACCATTCTCACATGAAATCACAAAGATATCTACAGCGCTACTTATACGTAATTTGTACGCTATTTTTTCTAAGTAATCTCACTTCTTGCGTTAGTACGCGTGTAGAAGCAAATCCCTATCAAGACGGAGCGGTAAACATTCCATGTCAAGAAAAAAGTAGCTGGAGTTACTTCTGGGGATTAAAACAAAAAACCGTAAGTGCAAACCCTGAAATAGAAGGCACCGAATGCCCGTGTAGAAACAAAGCAATGACTTGGGTAGAAACCAAATCTTCCTTAGGAGATTTCTTATTAAGCTTAATAACGGTAGGCACTGTAAACCACAGAACCGTCACCTATGGTTGTGCAAGAGATCAAGAGGGAGATGGCGGATTAGACGATTAATACTACATATTATGATACCAGAAGGACTAGAGAAATTACCCATTCAAGAATGGACCAATAAGCACGAAAATTTCACACATGATCTCGTACCAGATACTTCCTTTAAAGTATTCAATCCTACAGGAAAAAATCGTAGGGATCGTTATCAAAAAACCACCAAAAACTTTCAGTGGCTCATCAAACACGGCATTGACAATGACATCAGACTTCGCGCTATGGGAAGCGGTTGGTCGTTTACCAAAGTAGGCGTTACCGAAGGAGGATTGATCGATACAGCCTCTTTAAATTTTTCATTTCCGCTTACGCGAAAATATGTAGCGACCGACTACCCGAAACAACCACAAGATTTGTACTTCTTACAATGTGGAAGTATTATCTACGAAATCAATAATCGGTTAGCGACCAAAAATCCTGCACGATCTATCAAAGCATCTGGAGCGAGTAATGGTCAGACGATTGCTGGAGCCTTATCCACTGGTACGCATGGTGCGGCTTTTGAAGTAGGTGCTATTCAAGATTTTGTGGTAGGATTACATCTCATTACAGGCCCTAACGAACATGTATGGTTGGAGCGAGCTTCCTATCCCGTTGCGGCACCAACATTTGTTGATTGGTTAGATGCCAAAATCATTAAAGATGATGCATTATTTGAAGCAGCTTTAGTCAGTTTTGGGAGCTTTGGTTTTATACACGGCGTCATGATAGAAACCGAACCTATCTTCCTATTAGAAGAACATCGTAAAGGAGATATCCCATACAACGCCGATCTAAAAAAGGCGATGACACAACTAGATTTCTCTGGTCTTAATTTACCCGGAGCTGGTCCTAACAAAGAATTATACCATTTTGAAGTCCTCTTTAATCTACACAAGTTTGAAAAGAACAATCCAAATAAAGGCGCCTTCTTAAAGTACATGTATAAGAAACCGTATCAACTTCCTTATACACCTGTAGTACGTGATAATAACTTTACCTATGGAGATGACTTACTAGGGATTATGTCTTCTACCCTCGATCGATTGGGCGTTATTTCAGATTTATTAATTCCTCCCATGGTGAATACCATGTTTGGACTCGCATTTGCGCCACAACCACCACAAACAGGAACGATACGCGAACTCTTTAACTACACCAAATTCAGAGGAAAAGTAGCGAGTGCCGCGATAGGTATTGATATCGCCAATTCTGCAAAAGTCGTAGAAGAAATCATAGACGTTAACAAGAAATGTCCATTCCCTGGCGGGCTTTCTTTACGGTATGTAAAAGGTACCAAAGCGACCTTAGGGTTTACAAGATTCACACATACCTGTGTCCTAGAAATGGATGGTGTAGACAGTAAAGCGGCACGTACATTTTATGAAGCCGTCTGGAACCGACTGGAAGAAAAGAATATTCCATACACATTACATTGGGGTAAAATTAATTTTAACCTCAACAAAACGCGTGTTAAAAACATGTACGGCACTACCCATGTAAATGCATGGATTGATGCTCGTAATACATTACTCACAAATGATGCAGCAAAAGTATTTACCAATAAATTCATAGAACGCTGCGGGTTGGATATGCTTTTAGGGCCAATTGTTTAAAAGCCCCCTACCCCCGAAGGGGGAACTTTAGCTACTTCTCTTGAAATCAAAATAGAGTAACACTCTAAAATAGAGTAGTACTCTATTTTGTGTTGCTATACATACACACCCCTTACTCCCTCTTTCTAGAGGGGAAACTGTTCTGTATTAAAAAATCTTCATTTTGAGTAGTACTAGGTACACTTTTACGCGCCTCTCTGCTGACAGACAGGAGCACAAAAAAAGCTCATCCCCTTAACGAGGGGAGGTGGATGAATCGAAGCATGAGATTCAGACGGAGGGGAGTTTAAAGTATGTACCAATCAGTATCTTCATAAAAAAAGGAAACTGTTCTGTTTTATAAAATCTTCATTTGAGTGTTCCCTTCTAAGAAGGCGATGTGCTGAGTATGTAGAAGTAAGGGTTAGGGAGGTGTTATTGTTTCATCTGTAAAAGATCATACCAAAATATAGCGTGTTGCTCTATTTCTGATGTGGGTTATTGAATATGCTTTTATGCAAGATTGTATAAGCTCTCCCTTCCGTCTATATCTCGTTCCTCGCTATAGCCACCTTCCCTCGCTGAGGGAAGGAGCTTTTTTCTGATTTCACAAAACAAAGAAATCTATATGCTATATTCTTTTATATGCTTTTGCGAAAGCGTATAATAAATCATAAAACTACAATAGTTGCACACCTCTCTACCCCTCCTTCTTAGGAGAGAATACTCAGATGAAAGCATAACTAGGTACACTACTTCAACAGACTCGGAATGATATTTCGCGAAAGCGGAAATAAAATATTTGTAGATATGAGTTTCCCCTCTAAGAAGAGGGGACTAAGGGGTGTGTTATTCAAAACAAAGAAATCTATGTTCTATGAGCGAAGCGGTCTATGTTCTTTATTCTTTTACTTATTTTTTTTCTTCTTCCCTTTTACAAATCCTTTTTGGATAAGGAGATCACGTACGGCTTTATTATGCTTAACGATACGCATATGCTCTTCATAAGATAGTTCTTCATCATCATACAGCGCTTCGTAGTTTTCGAGTAATTCTACTTGATCTGTCGCCATAAAATAACGTCTGTGTTCGGTATAACCATCGGCATCGAGGAAATACTCGCAGATATAGCCATTGTCTTCTATGATTTTAAAAGCAATGGTAATATTATTTTTTATCGCAGTAGATCCTGCAATGCGATATACGCGATCAGGATAGGTATCTTGTTTTACCAAAAAAAGATTACGTGGTATTAATTGATCAAAGTGCTCTTGCAGTTGGGCAGCAGCGGCTTTGGATATTTTTTTCTTTTCTTCCATCATCTTTTTTCGGGTCTCTTTTAAAACGTGAATACTTTCCCATCATCGGCAAGATGAACATCTGGAAATATAGTTTCTGCTTCTTCTTTAAATTCGTTTAAGTCATTATATCGGGTAGAATAATGTCCTAAGATAAGATTTTCTACTTCGGCTTGTTTGGCGATACTCGCGGCTTGTTTGGCCGTACTATGACCTGTCGGTTTGCACAAATGCTCATGACTCTCTAGAAATGTAGATTCGTGGTATAATGCGGTTGCCTTTTGGATCTGATCAGCAATGGCAGGTTTGTACTTTGTATCACTACAATAGGCATAGCTTTTTGGTTTTGGTGGATCAAAGGTGAGTTCGCTATTAGGAACTATAGTCCCATCGTCTAAGGTCACATCACCGCCTTGTTTGATTTTATTGAAATAAGCTTTATCAATCTCAAGGTTAAGCGCTGCATTGATATTTAATTTACGTTGTCCTACTTTTTCTTGAAAGTAATAGCCATTGGCATAAATACGATGTTGCAGCGGAATCGTTATCACCGTCACTGCATCATCTTCATACACCAATTCAGGTTCTTTGCTACTCAATTCTTTAAAATGTAACGGATAGCTTGTAAAACTCTGTGTAAGTTTCAGCTGTAACAGTACTATTTCTTTTATACCTACAGGACCATAAATGGTAAGCGGTGCGGTACGTTTTAAAAGACTAAAGGTCGAGATAACCCCCATGAGTCCGAAGAAATGATCTCCGTGTAAATGTGAAATAAAAATATGCTTGATGCGTACAAACTTTATTTTATTTCGCCGTAAGGCAACCTGTGTTCCTTCTCCACAATCTATTAGAAATACATGATTCCGCATCTCAAGTACTTGTGACGTCGGATTTTTAAATGCGCCTGGAGCAGCGGCATAACAGCCTAAAATGGATACGGTAAATGTACTGCTCATGAATGTTTCTTGTTTATGAAATAAGAATGCGAAAATAAATATAAGTTTATAGAATTGAATTCGAATCCTAATATTTCTTCATTCCCGCGAAGGCGGGAATCTCATACTCTCTTACTTAATCTTGAAAAGAATGTATGATTCTGGAAAACGATATTGAGATTCCCGCCTTCGCGGGAATGAAATTAAAAGCCTAGATCACGCTCGATTTCCTCCATTTGGATGATATCTTCGGCTTCTTGTAGCGTTGGTACGACAATCATTTCGTCAGGAATGATGTCATAATCAATCCCTGTATTGACAATCACAAAAGACTTTTTATCGGCGCGTTGGTAGTTTGAAAGTTTGATGAAACCAACGAGTTGTTCTAAGGTGAGTTCGGTATATTGTAAAAGATCAATCACGAGATTAAGATCTTCATATTTTTCAGGAACCACACGTTCTAAATACGATGCAAAATCAAGTACATCGTCACGTTCATCTTCTAGAATTGTATACGTATCTGTTTGTGTAATCTTCATTACTGTTTGATTTTTGAAGCTAATAAATAAAGAACTGCCATACGCACGGCAACTCCGTTTTCTACTTGATTCAAGATAATCGCCTGATCAGAATCGGCGACATCACTGGTGATTTCCACACCTCGGTTAATCGGACCTGGGTGCATAATCACAATCTCTTTATCTAACGAATTCAATAAGGCCTTATCTACTCCATATTGCTGGGTATATTCTCGCGTACTTGGGAAATAACTGATATCCATACGCTCATTCTGTACACGTAGCATATTTGCCACATCACACCATTCAAGGGCTTTGCGTAAATCTAGTTCTACTTCAACGCCAAGACTTTCGATATACTTTGGCATTAAGGTTTTAGGACCACATACTTTGACATTAGCGCCTTGTAATTTTAGCGCATAAATATTAGACAATGCTACTCGGCTATGTAGAATATCACCTACAATCACCACATTCTTCCCTCCTACATCGCCTAGACGTTCGCGTATGGAGTAACTATCCAATAATGCCTGTGTAGGGTGCTCATGCGCTCCATCACCAGCATTAACGATACTGGCATCGATATGTTTCGATAAAAACACACCCGCTCCTGGATTTGGATGACGCATCACCACCATATCTACTTTCATAGACAGGATATTATTTACCGTATCAATAAGCGTCTCTCCTTTCTTTACGGATGAAGCTGCTGCCGAAAAGTTAATCACATCAGCGCTGAGTCTTTTTTCAGCAAGTTCAAACGAGAGTTTGGTACGCGTACTATTTTCAAAAAATAGATTGGCGATGGTAATATCACGTAGGGAAGGTACTTTTTTGATCGGTCTGTTGATCACCTCCTTAAAGTTATCGGCGGTTTGGAAGATCAGTTCAATATCTTCTTTGGTGATGTATTTTATTCCTAGTAAATGTTTTACACTTAATTCACTCATGGCTACTTATTAATGACATACACGGTGTCTTCACCTTCATTTTCTACCCAACTCACTTTTACCTTTTCTTCATTGATGGCATCTACTTGGCGTCCTCGGTAATCAGGTTGTATAGGGAGGTGTCTGCTAAAACGTCTGTCTATCAAACACAATAATTCTACTTCTTTGGGTCGCCCAAAACTCTGTACGGCAGTTAATGCCGCATTGATACTACGTCCTGTATAGAGTACATCATCTATAAAGACGACTTTTTTATTTTCGACTACAAAATCGATCTGCGTTTTATTGGCTGCTAATATTTTTTCGCTTCTGCGAAAATCATCACGGAAGAACGTAATATCCAAATACCCTAATTCTACATTTTCAATCTTATAAGTATCGGTGAGTAATTTCTTGATACGCTCCGCTAGAAATACCCCACGTGGTTGAATTCCTATAAGTACAGTATCGGTAAAGTCTTCGTGATTTTCAATGAGTTGACAAGCTAGTCTATTGAGGATAATATGTACCTCGGTCGCATTAAGTAATACTTTTTGACTCATAGATGATTCCAAAACAATGTTCGGAGAGCAAAGATAGGGAGATTTTTTCTATTCGCTTGCGCGAAAATGGAAACAGGACTCAAAAGCCCCCTAACCCCTAAAGGGGGAACAGAAAGTAATCTTCAATAATAATTAAAGCTCCTTCCCTCAGCGAGGGAAGGTGGCTATATCGAGGCACGAGATATAGACGGAAGGGAGGCATACACAAAACTTGCTCAAATATGACTTATAACACAAAAATAAAAGCTCCTCACCTCTTTGAGGGGAGGTGGATGAATTGAAGAATGAAATTCAGACGGAGGGGAGTTATGTATGTAGCTAACTTAAATGTGACTTAGAAAATAAATTCACTCTTATTAGGACTTCCATCCTACAATAAAGTCTCTTTTTCACTTCACATACGGGAAACCGTAAAGAAGTGTAGTTAGGATGTGGTAAGTTTCGTAACAGTTACAAACGTTTACAAATAATTATAGTCGTTTGCACATGATATCATCCATATTACCACAAAACAAAAACGCCTATAAAACAATTAGTTACAATGCTATTTTTTTTTAAAAATTATGTTACATTTGGGAAGAAACACCTTAGTATAGAATTATTATATGGGTAATGATATACACTAGTTGTACCTAATATGAAAAATGAAAATATTTCCAACTAAAGAATTAAAGTTTAAATTAATTGATAGCCAATCTGAGACTCTAAATAGACTTAATCGAAGAACTGAAAAGTCAGAAAGCTTGACATCGCAACATACAGATAAGTCTTTTCGTGGAGTTATAAGTGAAAACAATTTTAAATTGATTTCATCTGTAATTGGAAAAGGTGCATTTTGTGTAATGATTGGAGAAATTGGGTCAAATAAAGGAAATGTCCGAGTGGAAATACATAAAGTGTTTCGAATTTTATTGAGCATTATACTTTGTTTTCCTGCAATAGCAATTTTAGTTGCGATTCTAACTGGAAATGAAGAGCCTAATCCAATCTTTATTTTAGTAGTGATTGGACAAATTTTAATGATAAGATATGCCTTTATTGGTTTAGCTTTTAGGTTTATATCTAAAAATAGCCTTGACAGGTTAAGAGATGTTCTTGATATTGAGTGGATAAAGTGATTATACTCTAAATAAATATTAAAAAATAAATGGGACATAAAGCAGTTTGCTTAGAATGCTATAGAGTTGAGAACCTAGGAAGTAATTTAACTAATATTAATATTGGAAAATGTCCTTTATGTACTAATCAAATGATTTTTATAAATCATAAATTTAGACCACCTAAAAAGACTGATACTAAAAAATAGGACCTTGTTAAGTTTCTAGTTTCAGAAGGTTTTCCATTTCAACATATTTATCAAGAAGGAAAATCGGAATATTATAAAACGAAATCTGAAAATTATGTAGAGTATCCTAAAACTATCGAAGAAGCAAAAGAATTTGTAATAAAATATAAAGACCAAAAAGTAAAAAACTAGGCACAACACGGTGTATAAAACATAGCTAAAAAGTGCTTAACCGAAAGGTTTGTGTATATTTAGAAAGTCCGCCAAAATTTTTAATTTGGCTTTTAAAAAGAGAAAAATTAAAAACAAAATATAAAAATTCGGCTCTGTGTTAATTCGAAAAACTAGTGTCTTTTTACACGCTACGTTTCATACACAAGTCCGTTACCACCAATTAGAAAAAACATTTATGAACATAGATATTATAGGAGCTGGAATAGGAGGGTTAACTACCGCTATTGCACTTGAACAAAAAGGAATCAAAACAAGAATTTTTGAACAAGCCGAACAAATAAAACCAGTTGGAGCGGGAATTATTTTGGCTAATAATGCAATGCAAGTTTATGAAAAGTTAGGCTTGCGAAAACTAATTGAGGAAAATGGAAATCCAATTTCTTCAATGAATATTACCAAATCAAGTCTTAAACCTCTTTCTAAAATCGACTTGTCATATTTTGAACAAAAACATAACACCAAAAACATTGCAATTCATAGAGGAACTTTACAACAGATATTAATTGATAAATTAAAATCGACCAAAATTAATCTTGACCATAAACTAACTTCAATAGTTGAAAACACAAATGGATATTCGTTAGAATTTGAAAATGGAGAACGAATACAATCCTCAACGGTTTTGGGTGCTGATGGACTAAATTCAGTAGTTAGACAAAATTTATTCCCGAATAATAACATCCGAAATGCTAATCAAATATGTTGGAGAGGAATTACGGAATACGAATTACCGATAAAATTCAGAAACGAACTAAACGAGGCTTGGGGAAAATCAGAACGTTTTGGATTTGTTCAAATTGCAAAAAATAAAGTTTATTGGTATGCTTTAAAATCGTTCAAAAAAAATAAAAAAGAGTTTTCTATCCACTATTTAGAACAGTATTTCAGCGATTACAATTCAGTAATTAAAGGCATTATAAAATCAACTAAAAAAGAACAAATTAATACTGCCGAAATTTCTGATTTAAAACCAACAAATATTTGGTATAAAGAAAATGTCTGCTTAATCGGAGATTCTGCACACGCAACAACCCCAAATATGGGACAAGGTGCTTGTCAAGCCATAGAAGATGCTTATGTTCTTTCAGAATGTTTGAGCAAATATAAAACTACTAAAGCATTTTCCGAATATCAAAATTTAAGATTGCCTAAAGCACATCAAGTGGTGAAAGCGAGTTGGCTTGTTGGAAAAATGGCACATCTTTCAAACCCTATATTAATTGGTCTTCGTAATCAAATGTTGAGATTAACACCTTCGTCTGTTAATAGAAAACAGAATGAACAAATTTTTCAATTGGTAAAAATATGATAACAGTATTATCCATAATTTTATTTGCTGTTTTTTCTTCACTAGGTTTTATCCATTTTTATTGGATTTTGGGCGGAAAATGGGGACTTGAAAAAGCTCTACCTACAAAAGAAGCTGGACAAAAAGCAATGGAACCACCAAAAATCGCTACTGTAATTGTTGGTATAGGCTTAATTTCATTTGGTTTAATCTATTTGATAAAAACAGGCATAATCAATTTTCAAATTCCGAATTGGATAATTACCTATGGAAGTTGGATAATTCCTTCCATTTTTATTTTACGAGCAATTGGTGATTTTAAGTATATTGGGTTATTTAAAAAAATAAAGAATACTGAATTTGCGAAAGCTGATTCAAAATGGTTTATCCCTTTGTGTTTGACAATCGGAATATTAGGAATACTTATACAACTTATGAATAAATAACTGGTGGTAACAATGGTAATCGTTGCACAAGTCCATAATTCTGATAAAAACAACTCATTCTAAGCCTCTTTCCTGAGGCTTT
>NZ_CANLNH010000025.1 GCF_947492535.1 uncultured Dokdonia sp.
TTCGTTATTCGTTATTCGTTATTCGTTATTCGTTATTCGTTATTCGTTATTCGTTATTCGTTATTCGTTATTCGTTAGGCTTGTGCCTGTGGAGCCCATGAAGCACATAACATACCTGGAGCAGATTTTTCAGGGTTAGCGCAATCACTTTTTTCGTATCGAGAGCAGGTTACACAGTTACGTTCATCTTTAATTGAAGCTTTCATTTCGAAGCTATAACAAGTATAATGTGTATTTACGTGCACGCTGTGTTTTGTACAAAAATTTCCGTCTTTTAATTGATCACAATTACTACAATTGTGTGCGAGTCTAATAGCCATAGTTCTTTTTTTAGTGATTAATTACTTAAATGTAGCAACCAATGGTTTTAGAAACAATATAAATAACTGTTTGAGAGCGATTTGTATTTAGATTGAATTAAGATAACATACTGTTGATATAATATACGCTTTCGCGAAAGCGTAATAACTCATCTAAATATATAGTTTACTCATTCAAAAGGACCGTTCCCATATTGCCGTATTTATTTTGGTATTCGTTTTGATAGTTTTGGGGAAACAATATCAAAACAAATGAAAAAAGCACTACTTATTCTATGCATGGCGCTAGGTTGCCTTAGTTGTAAAACATCAAACAAAGTAACAGGAACAACAACATTAGGAGGTGTACTTCCTATGTATTCTAGTGAAAATATCGAACCCTTTCTTGATATTACCGAAATATCTAAAGATGCGACGTATGGGTATTCTGAAAAAAATCCTATTATGATAGGAGGAAAGTTTACCAATGGAGCTAGTAATCAAAAGCGTTATTTCGCTTCCTTGGCAGGACCTAATGGAGAGGTTGTAAAATTTGTGAGATTAGGAAGTTGTTGTGGTTACAAAAGTGACAATGCAATGCTAGGAGGAATGGCTTTATTAGATAAATATCAACTCACCTATGATGGTTTAAAAGAGCCATTAATTTTTTATATCAGTTTTTATGACGAAGAAAAAGCATTTGTCCCTAAAGGATTAACTCCTCGTGAGAATTAAAGTTTTCGTTGCTTACAGTGTTCATTTTATCACTATCTTTGCACGCAATTAAATGTTAACTAGTAAATACTAATCTTAGTTTTTACGCTTTCGCGAAAGCATATAATAGTAGCGAAATATAAAACATAATTGCAATGACTGCACACGAGAACAAAATCTTAGGAGAAGGTCTTACATATGACGACGTACTTCTAGTCCCAGCTTTTTCTGAAGTACTCCCAAGAGAAGTAAGTATACGAGCAAAATTTACTAAAAATATTACACTAAATGTACCTATCATATCTGCCGCGATGGATACGGTTACAGAAAGCCGTATGGCTATTGCTATAGCGCAAGAAGGAGGCATAGGTGTACTGCATAAGAATATGACGATAGAGCAACAAGCGACGAAAGTACGTAAAGTAAAACGTGCTGAAAGCGGAATGATTATAGATCCTGTAACCTTACCGTTAAGTTCTATAGTATCTGATGCAAAAAATGCAATGCGAGAACATAGTATTGGAGGGATTCCTATCGTAGATGATGCAGGTAAATTGTTAGGTATTGTTACCAACAGAGACCTTCGTTTTGAAAAAGATAACGATCGCCCAGTAGCAGAAGTGATGACATCTGAAAACCTAGTAACTGCCGAAGAAGGAACATCACTAGTACAAGCTGAGGAGATTTTACAAGATCATAAAATAGAAAAACTACCCGTTGTCACTGATGATAATACTTTGGTGGGACTTATTACATTTAGAGATATTACAAAACTTACGCTAAAACCAAATGCCAATAAAGATTCGTATGGTCGTTTACGTGTAGCTGCTGCAATTGGAGTTACAGGTGATGCGGTAGAGCGTGCAGGTGCTTTAGTCAAAGCAGGTGTTGATGCAATCGTCATTGATACTGCACACGGACATACAAAAGGCGTTGTAGCGGTACTTAAAGAAGTAAAAGCTGCATACCCTAACTTAGATTGTGTGGTAGGTAATATAGCTACAGGAGAAGCTGCAAAATACCTAGTAGAAGCAGGAGCCGATGCTGTTAAAGTCGGAATAGGACCAGGGTCTATCTGTACAACACGTGTTGTTGCAGGAGTTGGTTTTCCTCAATTTTCTGCAGTACTAGAATGTGCGGCGGCAATAAAAGGATCTGGTGTGCCTGTCATAGCAGATGGAGGAATCCGTTATACGGGAGATATTCCTAAAGCCATTGCAGCAGGAGCCGATTGTGTAATGCTTGGATCGCTACTCGCAGGAACTAAAGAATCTCCAGGAGAAACCATCATCTATGAAGGACGTAAGTTTAAATCATATCGCGGTATGGGCTCTGTAGAAGCGATGAAAAAAGGATCTAAAGATCGGTACTTCCAAGATGTAGAAGATGATATTAAAAAATTAGTTCCAGAAGGCATTGTAGGTCGTGTACCTTATAAAGGAGAATTAAATGAAAGTATTCACCAATTTGTAGGAGGTCTACGAGCTGGAATGGGATATTGTGGTGCTAAAGATATTGACACACTAAAAGAAAATGGACGTTTTGTGAAGATTACAGCAAGCGGAATTCACGAAAGTCACCCGCATGATGTAACAATTACAAAAGAAGCTCCTAATTATAGTAGGTAAGAATACAATATGTTTATTGGCACCGCCAAAGGGATTAACACTCCAAGGCTTGCCTCGAAATTAAAATTCAGTCTCGTATAAATGCATCTTGGGCTTGCCCCGAGGTAGTTTACTAAACAAAAAATGCCTAGTCTTTTTGACTAGGCATTTTTTGTTTTTAATAAGTTTCTTACTCTACAGAAAAGAAATATAATCCCTCAGAAGTATCGATATTAGGTAATGTTGAAACAATACCACAATTGTCAAACGCTATTGTGTTTGGATTTCCATCTACAGGGTAATTAGATAAGATTTCTGTGTTCCTATCCGTATTTGTAATGCTGGTATCAAAATTCCAACTTAGAATATAGTCACCTTCATCGATTGGCTTTAAACCAATTCTATAGCGATATTGAGAACTGTCATCAGAAAGTGCCCCTTCAATAGCTAAACCTCCATTGGGACATGCACCTAATCGAGAAGTTTGTCCAACTGCTTCAATAATTTCAAAATTATTAATAGCATCTACACTATTACTCTGATTTGTTGCAGGCCTTAGTCTATAAATAGAAACCAAATCTCCATTGTTAAAATCGTTAGGAATAGAATCTCCGAGTGTTTCATTAAAGGCAAGAGAAGAAACATTACCAGTAATCCATAAAGTGTCATTCATAGAAATATTGGCATCAGATACGGTAGCTTTAAAATTATTAGTTATGATGACTTCGTCAGGTTCATCATCACATTGAAAAGACATAAGTAATAATGATAAAACGAATAAGAGAGAAAGGGACTTTTTCATAATTGAATTGTTTTTTGAGTGATACATTCTTTAGTATTAAACAATTCATTTTACAAGAGTCCTACTGTCATCCGTGTTAATTAATGTTAACGTAAAAAAAATAATTAAGGAATAATTGACAATCTTGAAAAGAAGTATGATGTATTAAGTGTCTTATTGAATAAAGAGGATTATTGTTGGCAGTTATTTGATAAGTAAATAGTTAGAGTGTGCTCATAAAGCAATTTATTGTCTGCTTTGCTTTGCTATAAATGCATCCAATGTTTTTTTAGTTTGGGCTTGTAGTTTATTTTTGAAAAAGTTAGTTCCTCCAATTAATTTCCCTTTAAACCCTAAAGCTTGTCCAGCCCATTTATGTAAATTAAAGTAATCAATATGCTTCACGATTTTACCATCTTTAAACTCAAAAGTAGCATCTATTTTATTATGAACTTTCCTTCCAGTTTTACTAAAGTGATATAGTGCTTCCCAATGAGCGGTTCCTTTGCTTTCAGTATATGTAATATTAGAGAATGTAACTAAAAACTCTTTGTCTTTTTGAGAATTACATAGCATACGCCACATTTGACCAGGTTGTTCTCCAGTAAGAATCCCAAAAGCAGGATCTTCAAAATGAATGTCTTTATGATAACATTCAATCATCCCTTCTGGGTCTTTGGCCGCAAATGCCGTATAAAATTTTTCAATGGTCTCTTTCATACTAAAATGATTAATGTATAATATCAATAAGCTCTATTCTATATACTAAGATAGAGTCTTTAGATAGAATAGGTGGATAACTAGAGCGTTTACTTAATGAGGTTGGAACAATAAGTTTTCGGATTTCCCCTTTTTTCATACCACGTACACCTTCATCTACTCCCTGTATCACCATTTTTCCTCCAAGTGTGAATTGAATGGGATCCATTCCTGCAGATGAAAAAATAACAGTTCCATCTCTATACGAAGTACTTTCATGTATTTTTACATCTTGTCCAGTCTTAGCTTCTTCACCAGTACCTTCTTTAAGAATTTTATATTGTAATCCAGAAGGAGTGGTTACCATATCATCTTGTTGCTGTATGTTTTTTTGACAACTCAATAATAGGATAGACAAGGTGATTATAGATACTAATTTTGTCATACGTTTAATTTCTTTCTAAGATACAATACACTATTTAATTAGTACAATATCATACATTAATACTTTTGAAAATATAGAATATGTATTTTAGAGAGATGAAGCAGTTCGTTATTTTTTATTATATTCTTTTAAGTGTCTTATTCTCATGTAAAGACAAATCGAAAGAACCTTATATCATTCCAGAAAATGTGATACATTTATTAACGGCAGATTCGGTGAAATCGTGGAAGATTGCAAAGCGATATAATGGAAAGACGCGCATGAACATGGGGAACTGCTTTTTAGGCTACAGATTACGCTTTCGCGAAAGCGGACTCCTATCTGATAACAATGGTTTACAGAAAGATTGTGGTCCTTCTCTAGAAGCAACATGGGAAATCACTACTTCTGAAAAAGGGGCATATTTTTTAAAATTTAAAAGTGATCAAATTCCTGGCTTACTAAACCAAGAATCTGATGAAAAGTTTTTTAAAATTTTATATATAAGTGAAGATTCTCTTACGCTTTCTTATGTGCACAAACAATTCAATCAACGTCGCAGAATTACAGATTATATGGTGCGAGAAGATGTAGAAGTAAAAGATCGTGAATTTCACTGGTAGTATTATCCTTAGTTACAATCTAAGGATAAGGTATCACCATCATCGATAACCCAATTTGTACGGGTGTTATCTAGTTGTGATTGACTTACCTTGATACAATTTAAAGGGTTATCAAGTACTTCTAAGGTAAAGAGTTCTGGGTTATTTGATACATCTAGTGATGTAATATTATTACCATCTAAAATCAAAAATTGCAGTTGTTGGTTATTGGTAACATCAATTTCAGAAACACTATTTCCTTTCAATTCTAGCTTTTCCAAGTTGGGCATGTTTCTCACATCAATTCCTGAGATATTATTGTTTTCTAGAAAAATAAATTTCACTCTGTTATTTTGTGATAGGTCTATTGTTGTTAACTGATTATCATTTAGCCATAAATTGTAAAGGTTTGTAAAGCCTTCTATCCCTGTGAGATCAGAAATTCCTTTTTCGTTAAGAACTAAATCCATGACATCTTCAATATTTTCTGTAGGAACAGAACCATCTAATTCGTCATCTAAATTTAAATCAATCAATGCCATCTCAAACGCAGTATCTGTAATTAACGTACGTTGAACTTCTTGATTTATAGGATCTACTGGAGGTGTGTCAGCGTTATCGTCACTACAAGAAGTAATGCATAAGGCTATTATACACAGAGTAATAACTGGGAGAATATGGTTTGGAAATTTCATAATTAGATAGTTTAGTGCTTCTAAAGTATGAAAATTTCTATTTTGTTTAATTATTTTTTAAAAAAGTTTAACAAAATGTTATTTAGGAAATAATGTTTTATCAAGTCCAGGAACGATACGCAATGCGTTTTTGTAATATACTTTTTTAAGGACATCGTCAGGTAAATCTAATCCGTACATTGCCCAAAAAGCATGGTATTTTTTGTGATATGGAAAGTATTCATCATCGCTTTCTAATACTCTAAAATAAGTAGGAAATTCTTCGGGTTTCCAGCTATCTTTTCCAAATAGAATGCGGTCTTGATATTTTATAAAGAAGGCTTTGGCTTGTCTTGGCTGTCTACCTAGTTCAGCTATAATAGCGCCAATACCTACGTTCATATTTGGCATTTCATCGAGTAGTTGACTTAATTTAGGGAGGTTATTTGCATACCATCCCATATGGGCATTGATAAATGTAGTATTTGAATGTTTTTTAAACATACGATGTTGTTCTGCAATGAGTGTTTCCCATGGTGCAGGATTATCAGCACCTCTTTTTCTACCTGGTCGTGTTTTAAGTTCTAACCAACGTTCATTGTCTGCATTAAATTCATCCCAAAATGGCTTAGGATCTGCAGTATGGATTAATACAGGAATGCCTAATTCTCCACATTTTGCCCATATAGCATCCAGTCTTGGATCATCTACAGCAACACGTTTACCATTGATATCTTTATGACGTAAACCAAGGCTTTTATATATCTTTAATCCTCTGGCACCATTCTGAACGTCTTTTTCTAATTGAGCAACTGTTTTTGCTGTCCATCCTGTGCTTCCAACACCATCAAAATCAATATTTGCAAAAACAACAAATCTGTTTGGGTAATGATCTGCTATATTTTTGACTGACTTTTTTAGGCTCTCCCCAGAACGACCACTTAGATTGACCATAATCCCCATATTAAGTGTGTCCATAGCTGCTATTACTGGCGCTAAATCTTGATTAGGCATGCGGTATTGATGACCGTGTACATCTATAAAAGGAAATTTTGCTTTTACAACTACGTCTCCTGGTACAACAAGTGTTGAGGTAGGATTGTATTCTTCAAACGTAAGATCTTGTGCTTGTGAGGTAATAGATAGCGTTGCTATTGCTATTAAAAGTACTTTCTTATACATAAAGTTGGCTTAAGGATAAAGGTCTAAGGTACTATCTAAATTTGATGCATAATAGTTTTTAAAATAGCTTTAACGTTATTTGAATATAGAAATGCTATTTTTTATAGTGTTTCATGCTCCAACCATTCTAATGGGGCTTCAAGTTGTTGATCACAAAACTCTAAATGAATAACTCTCCTTCGTTTTCCATTTGTCGTTCTATGGGATGCATGTAGGGTTAATGGTTTCATCAACATAACACCACCGCTCTTAACATCACATACTTTTTCTATTGCTGTGTCCCAATCTTTTTGATCTGTACGAATGATTCCTTTTTTATGTGATGAAGGAATAACTTTTAAGGCACCATTTTGTTGGGTTGTATCGTCCAAATGTATTCTAATCGTAGTACTGTTTTCTAGGAATTTTAATGGTGGTTGAACTCCATATTGACCTTTTTTATGTGTCCAATTTTTATAATTAAGCCTCTCTGTTTTTTGATTTACAGAAATACTAATATCCTGATGATATGGAACAAACCAATTTGAGGTGGGTGGTTTATCAAAATAAATTCCTTTTGTTAAGAAATAAGGTCCATTAAAGATAGTAGATAGTAAAGAACGTAAGTTCTTATTAACTATAATTTCTTTGAGATTTGGAATGTTTTTAAGAAGTTGTCTTATTGCAAATAAGTCATTAGTTTTTAAGAAACCTTCACTATGTTGCGTAGTTTCATCTATACATCTTATTAGTTGTTGTATTTCAGACGCTGAATACAAGTTATCTAAAATAATATACCCTTGTTTATCAAGTATGTATTTTAGATTTTGTTTCTTCAATTAAGTTATCTTTCTAAGTTCAAATCTACCGCTTCAAAATATCTATCAGCAACTACTTTTGCTCCTAATATATTATAATGTAATTGGTCAGCTAATAAAAGATCATACCAATCTGAAGCCATATCTACTGCAATTACACTTGAATCATCTGTAGTACGTTCTTCAGAAACTCCTAATATAGCATCATTAAATCCATTAAAAATTAATATATTTTCTTCCGTGTAGAGATCAGATACAGCAGGTGCAATTTGCTCTATAAAGATAGTAATATCAGGATTATGATCTTGCAAAATATCAATAATTCCATGTATGTTTTGTATTGCTTCTTCATTTGAAACGTTACGTACTAAATCATTTCCTCCAATACCTAATAGAATAATATCTGGCATTTCTACACTTGCTAATGTTCCTTCTAAAGAAGCCAGTAAGTTCTTTGTTGTATAACCGCCTACACCGCCATGTTCATTATCAAAGTCTAATCCTTCTACTAACGGATATTCACTCGTATCTATATTTGGACCTAAAAAATCAACGGTCCAATTATTTTCAATAAAATTTTTCCAGAGCTCAAAACGATAACTTTCGTGATTAGGTCTATTTCCTTGAACTCTTGAATCTCCAAGCGTTAATATATTTACTTCATATGCAGGAGGTGTATCTTCAATACCACCTTCATCGGTACATGAAACGAGAATAAAGAAAACGAATAAAACGGCTAGTTTGTATATTTTTTGGGACATAATAATTTTGATTTGGGGTTGTGTATACGTTTAAGTATATAATTCTTAAGTAGTAAATTTTTAAAGTTTAATATTTGAATCTATGTTCATAAAATTCATAGTTGTTACCCAATGAATTTTATTTTTTTTATAAAAGTTGGAAAACTTTTATAAAATTTAAAAACCTAAAAAGAATGTTGTCTTTGTTGAATCTACTACTAATTATACAATAGAATTTTGTGCCTTATTTATTAATAAATAGGAGGTATACTAGTCCGAAAATATAGAGATGTGATGTGTGTCATGTCGTTGTATTTTATGATTTGGGATTACAAATATAGTAAAATATGTGTATTTTGACGAAATTTTATTTAAAATACTTGAGGATTATTCTTACAAATGTATTAAAATCGATGGACAATACATTTTTTTTTTAAATTTATTGTAAGTGTTTGTTTTTTAGAAGATTGTTGTTTTAAATAGGAGGTGTGCTTGTTTATATAGCTTTTTCAGTAAATTTAGTGGAAGAGTTTTCTAATCAAGATGGTAGACATGAAATTTCACTTTCTTCATTCAAAGACGGCGTTTATTTTATAAGAATACTTTCTGATGATGACGTTGAGGTTCATAGAATTATTAAAAACTAATTTTTTTAATGTTCTAAAAACATAAGATAATAGTATAGTTATTATACATATGTGTTTTAATATTTGATACTACAATTAATTAATTCTCTTAATAACTTCTTATCCATACACCCTATATACTCGTAAAGGTATTAGTATCTTTACCTCCTAATATTTTTGAAGATATGATATATCGTTTTAGAGTCATTCTAGATACTGAAGAAGATGTATTCAGAGACTTAGAGATTGATCAAACAGCAACATTGGAAGATTTTCATAATGCTATCAATCAATCTTTCGGATTTGATGGAGGTGAGATGGCGTCATTTTATAAGAGTGACGATCAATGGAATCAAGGCGAGGAAATTTCTCTTTTTGATATGAGTGAAGGAAGTGTACATGTACGATTAATGAACGAAACACGTGTAGAAGATGTGATTAGTGAAGCAGAAACGCGCATGCTTTATGTATATGATTTCTTAAGTATGTGGCGCTTTATGGTAGAGCTTGGAGAAATTGCAGAACGTGAAGAAGGGATCATCTACCCTAACTTAATGTTTGTACATGGACAAATACCAGATCAAGCGCCAGAAATTAATTTTGAAGCAGATGACACAGATGAAGGTCCTGAATTTGATGACGATCTTGATATAGACGATTTAGATAATCTTAATTTTGACCAAAACTGGAACTAATCTTAGTTCTTATTTGTAGCATATTTATACCAAACCAATTACATGATTAATTTATACAGTACGCAAATTGAGTCACTTTCTATTCATAGAGTAGGGAACAAAAGTAAAGCAGAAGGTCTTTTTGTGTCTAATGATCCGTATCCGTTAAGTGATGAAATTACTCCGTTGATTAAGGAATTCTTTTTTAAACCTTTTAGAGAAAAAGAAGAAAACTACTATCGCTTTGATCATGAAACCGATTTAGAATTCCATACATTGTTTGGCATAGCACAAAAGGTTTTTGAAAATCCTAGTGCCACACATTTATTATCTGAAGAGATTGCAAAACATTTATATGAACAGAGTGAGCATCCACATATTAAAGCGGGTGAGTTGTATATCGCACATTTAGAAAATGTGATGATTGATAATATTAAGACAGATGCGATCGGAATTTTTAAAAGCGAGTTAAAACAGGACTTTTTACAATTTCGCGAAAGCGGATCTAACCTAGAAATGCTTTTAGAACAAGGAATCAATCTTAATAAATTAGATAAAGGGTGTTTGATTGTGAATCATAAACCAGAAGAAGGCTATAAAATCTTATCAGTAGATTCAAATCGATATGACACCAAATATTGGCTTGAAAACTTCTTAGGTGTTGAAATTTTTGAAGATGACAATTTTTACACAAAGAAGTATTTAAAGTTTTGTCAAGATTTTGCAAAAGATGTGGTGCTTCCTGCAGAAGATAAGAAGGAAGAGGTTTTGTTTATGAACCGTGCTGTAAATCACTTTGCAAAAAATGATGCATTTAATGAAAGTGCTTTTGTGAATGAAGTATTAGATAATCCAGATTTAATTCCTGAATTCAAACATTATAAAACTGAGCAAGCGCCAAAATATAAAATAGAAGACCTAACAGATTTCCCTATTAGTAATAAAGCGGTTAGTTCGCAACGTAAAAAAATTAAGAATCTAATTCAGTTGGATACGAATATTCAAATCAAGTTGGATTTTATCAATCCTGAAAGTGCAGAAAAATTTGTAGAAAAGGGTTGGGACGAAGAAAAACAGATGTATTATTATCTTGTTTATTTTAATAAAGAGCAACAATAGTAAGGCTTCACAATATATAGTCCCGCACTGCGGGACTTTTTTTTGTAACAAATAGTTTTAGTAACCGTCTAGTTTACATAACACAATCAAAAAACAACATCTTTTTGGAAACAATACTCACATTAAACAAACTTACCAAGCATTACGGTGCGGTACGTGCAGTAAATGACCTGTCATTTACCATAGAGAAAGGAAATGTGTACGGTATTTTAGGACCTAACGGAAGTGGAAAATCAACCACTTTAGGAATGGTACTGAATGTCGTAAACGCTACTAATGGAGACTATCACTGGTTTGATGGGTCAGATTCTACACATAACGCACTTAAAAAAGTAGGTGCTATTATAGAGCGTCCTAATTTTTATCCCTATATGTCGGCAAGTCAAAACCTTGGGCTTGTATGTCAAATAAAAGGCGTGTCTAAAGATAAGATAGATGAAAAACTAGAAGTCGTAGGATTATTAGATCGTAAGGATAGTAAATTCAGGACCTATTCATTAGGAATGAAACAGCGTCTTGCCATTGCTTCGGCTTTATTAAATGATCCAGAGATTTTAATTTTGGATGAGCCTACCAATGGATTAGATCCTCAAGGAATCCATCAGATTAGAGAGATCATTAAAAAGATTGCTGCTTCAGGAACGACTATTTTATTGGCATCTCACTTACTAGATGAAGTAGAAAAAGTATGTTCACATGTGGTGATTTTACGTAAAGGGGTCAAGTTATATTCTGGCCGTGTAGATGCTATGAATGCGAGTCATGGTTTCTTTGAATTAAAATGTGATGATACCGAAAAACTTGTAAACTACCTTAAAAACAATCCAATGTTTGGAGAGGTGAAAACAGAAGACGATTTAGTTACTGGATTTTTAAAGAATCCGCTTAGCGCAAAAGAATTGAATAATCAACTGCATGCGCAAGGCATTATCCTTAGCCATCTTGTACAACGTAAGGAAAGCCTAGAAGAGCAGTTCTTACAATTGACTAACAACCTAAACTAAACCGCCATGCTACGACTTTTAACTATAGAATATTATAAACTTAAACATAATAAAGTCTCAAGAGTTCTCATCTTAGGGTACTTTATATTACTGTCTGCTATTGCACTTTTGGCGTCTATAAAATTTAATCTTTTTGGAGCAGAGTTTAGACTGGCAGATCAAGGAATCTTTAACTTTCCATACATATGGCATTTTAATACATACATCGCTGCTATTCTTAAATTTTTCCTTGCCGTCGTGATTGTATCTATGACAGCCAATGAATATAGTAATAGGACATTAAAACAAAACTTGATAGATGGACTGAGTAAGAAGGAATTTATCCTCTCTAAATTTATTACTGTTATTGTCTTTTCTGCAATCTCAACCCTTTTCATTTTTATTGTGAGTTTGTTATTAGGATTGTCTTTTTCAGACTTTAATGAGTTTAGTATTGTAACACAAGATTTAGAATATCTATTTGCCTTTTTCTTAAAATTAGTAGGGTTCTTTTCGTTTTGTTTATTCTTAGGGATTCTCATAAAACGATCAGCATTTGCTATAGGATTTTTACTCTTTTGGTACTTTATAGAAGGAATCATTCAACTCATTACATTGTACTTTGAAAACAAGCATAATATTGAGGGATTACGATCTTCTGTGGTACAGTTCTTACCGCTAGAATCTATGAGTAATCTTATAGAGCAACCGTTTACGAGGCTGAATGTAATCCAGTCTGCAGCCAATCAATTACAGACAGATATCGGATTTGATTATGCAGTGCATTGGTATGAGGTAGCAATTGTTTCAGTATGGATTTTTATATTCATCTACTCGTCATATGCGTTACTTAAAAAACGTGATTTATAGTTTTTCGCTTTCGCGAAAATAAATCAAGATATAAAGGAATCAAGAGCCAAGGCAGTAATTTAGTCTTGGCTCTTTTTTTCGCTTCCGCGAAAAACCATTTAGAGCATATTTAGTTGTGTGTATGTATACAGAAATACTTCAGGAAGTCTATATTTTTATAGCAAACGGTTCTTATTCTTGGTTGTTTTTCGCGAAAGCGTATATATAACGGGTATCGGGCAAATGTGTTTTTAAAAAAGTTATTTACTCGATATTCATGAATTCTTGAATATTCCCTCTATTTGTTTACTTATTACCATCTGTGAAAAAATAAATTTGACGTGTATTATTTAATGATACTAAATTTTAGATACACTTATTTTAAATTATTCACAAATGAAAAAAATTACTTTTTTAATTATTTTATTGTTTACATTAACTATTAATGCGCAGATCATCATAGATGAGGGTTTTGATGATATTACGACGCTTACTGATTATTCTATTGTAAATGCTAGTGATATGCCAGGTACAAATTTTGTTCAAGGGATTCCCGATACTTCTTTTCCTGCATTTGATGGCGAACCAAATTCTTATATAGCAGCAAATTTTATGGTAACTGATGGTACAATAATGGATTTATATTTAATATCTCCAGAGTTGATTCTTAAAAACGGAGATGTTATTTCCTTTTTCACAAGAACTATAATTGGAAGTGCTTTCCCCGATCGTCTAGAGGTAAGACTTGATCCTGATGGAGGAGGAGTAAATCCAACTACTGGAGATAATGGGTCGTTTACAGAACTACTTTTATCTATTAATCCAGATCTTGAAGTTGGTGGATATCCTGAAGATTGGGAAAAACAAACTATTGTTGTTTCTGGATTAACAGGAGAGGTTACAACTAGGTTTGCTCTTAGGTATTGGGCTACTGATGCAGGCCCAGTTGGGAATAACTCTAATATTATTGGTATCGATAGACTTGTGGTTGATACTACATTATCTACTGATGAATTTTCTGCAACAAATTTCACATATCTATATAATGTAAACAATAGTGAGTTGCAATTAAATGCTACTGCTCCTATGCAAAATGTAAAAGTATTTAATGTATTAGGACAAGAAATAATAAATAGGAACCTTTCTAATACTGAAGAGACTGTGAGCCTTTCTAATATTTCTAATGGTATATATATAACTCAGGTAACTATAGGCAATACGACAGAAACTTTTAAGTTTGTCAAAAGATAATTTTTAGCACTAAAATAACCATTACAAATTACTAATGGATTGAGTTTATTATTTAAAGCTGAGCAATAATATCATTGCTCAGCTTTTTTGATTTATATATTTATGAATACTACTTTTTAAGCGTATCAATTACTTAGTTCTTTAGGATTGAGGAAGTTTTGATATAGTACATAAAAAAAGAAATGGTACATTTATAGGATACTAGGCAGTTATGCAAAAAAACTACTTTAGAATCCTACTCTTATTTTTGCTTATCTCGCCCTTTTTAAAGGCGCAAGAGATAGAGCAGTTTGCCATTTTTGCAGGACGTTTTGATTATACAGCTATTGGTAACACCCTTAACACAGATGAGAATGGTGATGGAGCTCCTTGTGAAATTCTTACAGAAAGCTCAGCGACCTTAACACTAGAATCAGATCAAACAGTAGAAGCAGCTTATTTATATTGGGCAGGCTCTGGTACGGGAGATTTTGATATTACTCTAAATGGGACACCCCTTACTGCTGAGCGTACATTTGCAGATCAAATAGATGAAGAACGTGTTTTCTTTGCAGGATTTATAGATGTCACGACCATTGTTCAAGAAACAGGATCTGGGGAATATACGTTTGGAGATCTAGATATAACCGATGTAATTCCATTGTATTGCCCCACGGGAACCAATTTTGCAGGTTGGGCCATGACAGTGATTTTTGAAGACCCAGATTTACCTTTAAATCTAGTCAATGTCTTTGATGGGCTCGAAAATGTATCTCAGTTTAATAATGAACTTACTATAGAACTAGAAAATCTAAACGTACTGGATAATGAAAATGCGCGTATTGGTTTTGTAGCTTGGGAAGGAGATGCAGGACTCGCTGTAAATGAAACCCTTTCTATTAATGGAAATACTTTAAGTAACCCTCCCTTAAATCCCGCTAATAATCAATTTAATGGAACCAATAGTTTTACAGGTCAAGATAATCTGTATAATATGGATATTGATTTTTATAGTATAGAAAACAATATTGATATAGGAGATACTTCAGCTACCATTATGCTTACCTCAGGACAAGATTTTGTAATGATTAATAATATCATCACTGTCTTAAATAGCCAGTTGCCAGATGGTATTATTGCTATAGATGCATTTGATGTCACTTGCGGCAGCAGAGATGTTGAAGTCACTTATACGGTGTCAAATATAGGGACAGATCCGTTGCCAGTAGGAACACCCGTTGCATTTTATGCAAATGGTACATTAGTAGAAACTACTGCAATTACTACTGAGATTCTTCCAAATACATCACTTACAGGAACGATTATATTAACAATTCCTGATGAGATCCCTGATGTTTTTACTTTAATAGCTGTTGTAGATGATGATGGAATAGGAAATGGAGAAGTAACAGAATCCAATGAAGTAAATAATGAATCGGCTGGTGTTGCTATAAACCTTAATGTGATAGATATTGAAACACCACTACTCGATATTAATGTCTGTGATGATGTGAGTAATGATCAAATAGCCATTTTTGATTTAACGATTAATGAAGATTTCGCATTAGGAGGACAAACAGGTATTATAGTCACCTATCATGTGAACCAAGCAGATGCTGTAAGTGGGAATAACCCAATTACAAACCCAGAAACCTATACAAATATCACAAATCCACAACAGATTTTTATGCGATTTAGTTTAGAAGTCGATCCCTTATGTGTGCGTATAGAATCTTTTATGTTGGGTGTGGAGGCACAACCTGTGATTCCTGACTTGGAAGATATTACAGTTTGTGATGATCTAAGTAATGATACATTTGCTACGTTCGATGTATCTTCTCAAAATGGAACGATCATAGGAACTCAAACCGATGTTACTATTCAGTTTTTCACAAGTCTTAGTGATGCTCAAACAGAAACAGATCCCATTATAGATCCTGTTAATTTTCAGAATACAGTAAATCCGCAAACTATTTTTGTGAGACTTTCCAATACACTCGCTGAAGATTGTTTTGATATTGCTTCTTTTCAACTTATTGTAGAAGATGTTCCCATTATCGAAAATGAATTAGAAGATCTTTTAGTATGTGACGACCAAGATAATGACGAAGTTTTTACCTTTAATCTTACCATTAATGAAGCACTAGCTATTGGAAATCAAACAGCTGTCACAGTCACTTTTCATCTCACAGAAACCGATGCGATTAATGGAACCAATGCGATTCCAAATCCAGATAGTTTTGATAATACGGCATCTCCACAAACGATATACTTACGTATAGAACAAGATGATGATACGCTTTGCATAACAATAGACTCCTTTTTACTAGAAGTATTTGATCAACCCGTAGTTCCTTCATTAAATGATATTGCTTCCTGTGATGATAGCAGTAATGACGGTCTTTTAGTATTTGATCTTACACAGCAGGAAAGCTTACTATTAGATGGGCAAGAATATGCTGAGGTAAGTTATCATACCACAGTAGAAGAAGCGCAAATGAATACAGGTGCTATACAAAATCCTGATGTTTATCAAAACATTTCAAACCCTCAAACAATCTATGTACGACTAGAAAATCCTGAGAATCCAGTTTGTTTTGATCTTGGAATTTTTGCTATTGAAGCCCTTACTATAGATCCACCACAGTTATTACCAAATATAGAAGCCTGTAATGAAGGCTTTGAAATGGCAACGTTTGATCTTGTAGCAGCATCGGAAGATCTTGTATTATTAGATGATGAAGTGATCACTGGATATTATGAAAACCCTGAAGATGCTTTTAATCAATTAAATCAAATAGAAGACCCATTTGTATATACCAATAGCACAAATCCGCAGATGATTTATATCCGTACGGATAGACCTAGTGAAAGTTGTTATAGTTTGGCTCAGTTTACCTTAACAATAGAGAATTGCTCTCCTTTTGTGCCAGAAGGTTTTTCGCCTAATGAAGATGGCATAAATGATGTCTTTGAAATTAGTAATCTTAAAGATGTATTTAATTATGAATTGAGTATTTATTCTAGATTAGGAAACCTTGTTTATAGAGGAGATAATGAAATTCCGTTTTGGGATGGTACTCCTAATGAAGGGATTGGAGGGAGTGAAGCACCTACAGGAGTATACTTTTGGGTATTGAAATTAAGAGACCCAACTATCGATGATATGGTCGGTTGGGTATACTTAAATCGTTAATACGAATTTCTTACATAAATATGTTAAAATTCACTAGCTTTGCCCGATCCTTCTGATGTTATGACTTTTAGAGAACTAAATCTTAATACTTCTTTGTGGAATGCGTTGGAAGACCTAGGTTTTTCCGAACCCACCTCCATTCAAGAACTCGCTTTTTCCCCTGTAATGTCTGGTAGAGACGTTGTAGGTATTGCCCAAACAGGTACGGGAAAAACGTATGCATATATGCTCCCAATCTTACGAATTCTTACACATTCTCGTCAAGAGACGCCTAGAGTTTTGATTTTGGTGCCTACACGAGAACTTGTTGTTCAGGTAGTTGACGAAATTCATAAAATAGCAACCTATCTTGAGGTACGTGTTGCAGGTGTATATGGAGGCGCAAATATCAACACGCAAAAGAAGTTGATAGCAGAAGGGCAAGATATTATTGTAGCTACGCCAGGACGTTTATATGATCTCGCAGTAAGTAGAGTTTTACAATTAAAAACAATTCAGAAGCTCGTTATAGATGAAGTAGATGTCATGCTGGATTTAGGATTTAGGCCTCAACTCATGAATATCTTTGATATTTTACCTCCTCGTAGACAAAATATTATGTTTTCTGCTACAATGACAGATGATGTAGATGCATTAATCACTGATTTCTTTCAAAAACCAGAACGCATCTCGGTAGCCCGTAGTGGTACTCCTTTAGAAAATATTACTCAGATAGGATATAAGATTCCTAATTTTTATACGAAAGTTAATTTTTTGCTGGATGAACTCGCTTCCGCGAAAGCGTACCCAAAAGCATTACTCTTTACAAGAGATAAACGTATGGCTGATCGTCTTTTTAAAAGACTAGATGAAGCATTTCCTAGACAATGTGAAGTCATACACTCCAATAAAACACAAAACTATCGCTTAAATAGTATTAAAGACTTTGAAGAAGGTGTCGTGCGTATTCTTGTAGCAACAGATGTGATGGCGAGAGGATTGGATATAGATGATATTTCGCACGTAATTAATGTAGATACTCCTAGATATCCAGAAAATTATTTACATCGTATTGGTAGAACAGGTCGTGCACAACGTAAAGGAACGGCTATTGTTTTAACCACACCAAAGGAAGAAAAAGAATTAGAATATATAGAGGAATTAATGCAGTATAAAGTTCCTCAAGTAGTATTGCCAGATACCGTTGTTATATCTGAAGAACTAGCTCCCGAAGAGCGCCCAGAAGCAAAAGAAATTTACAATCCACTTCGTAGAAAAAACATGGAGGATGAAGATGCACCGGGTCCAGCTTTTCACGAGAAAAAAGAAAAAAATCAAAAAGTTAATTTAGGCGGCTCTTATAAGCGAACCATAAAGCAGAAATATAAAAAGCCTAAAACGAGGGGAGATAAAAATTATAATAAAAGGAATAAGCGAAAATGATAAGAAAATTACTTTACACCTGTAGTATTCTTTGTGTTATATCATTAGTATTAACATCATGTATTGGGGGAAATAAGTTTGACCCAGATGCATATGTAAGACCTATAGAGATCGTTAAACTTTCAGAAAATCATTACCAATATATATCCTATTTGAAATTAAAACAATCTGATTATTATCCTTGTAATGGGTATGTTTATATTTCAGAAGGAGAAGCTATTGTTTTTGATACTCCTGTAAATGATAACGATGCCAAATTACTTATAGATTTTGTTCAAGAAGAATTAAAAGCTACGATAAAAGGAGTTGTTGTAAATCATGCTCATAGTGATGCAGCGGGAGGGTTAAAAGCTTTCGCGAAAGCAAATGTACCTTCATACGCTTCTAATAAAACAGCTGCTATTTTAGCAAAAGATTCTATTGTAATCACCTATCCATTTGATGTTAAGCAAGAATTGAAAGTAGGAAATACCATAGTTGAAAACACGTATTTTGGACCTGCACATACGCAAGATAATATTGTGTCTTATATCCAAGAAGAGAGCCTTTTGTTTGGGGGCTGTATGGTACGACCTTTGTTTGGTTCTATAGGAAATACAAAAGATGCAAATACACAACAGTGGCCTAAAACAATTCAAAAAATAAAAGAAGCATATCCAGATGTAAAGACAGTGATCCCAGGCCATGGAGCCAAAGGAGATGTGTCGTTACTAGATTATACCATCCGATTATTTGCGGCTAACGATATAAGCGAGTAATAATTTAGAATAATTCCAAAAGTCTTTATTTATATATTAGACATATAATACTAATTTATAAAAATATGATTTCCGTGTAAACGGAAATAAAAAAGCTATGGAAGACAATAAAAAAAGAGGAGGAGATGCTCCTATTGCTTGTGAGGTAGAAGCTGGAAAAAAATATTCCTGGTGTACCTGTGGTCACAGTGAAAATCAACCTTTTTGTGACGGAGGTCATAAAGCTGCAGAAAGCACACCTAACTTACGTTTTGAGGCTCAAGAAACAGGAACCGTATATCTATGTACGTGTAAATTAACAAAGAATCCTCCGTATTGTGATGGTTCCCATAATAGCTAACGTATATAGTTAGTATAAATTGAAAGAATAAAGAGATGCGTATACATTTGTATACGCATCTCTTTATTTTATAGCATATGTTACTATTGGAATACCGTTTATAAATATAATCACATCTCTTGCTTTGCTATAACCAGGAATACCTAGATCAAATTCTAATGCGCTATTTTGATGGGTATATGTTTTAATGTTTATCGATTCCTTTCCCATTTTTGCTTGTATCCAGGTTACAGGTTCTGTGACATCAAATTTAAACGCGTGTTTTTTGTTCTTGATTAATACTCCCTCAAATGGGTATATTAATTTTACTTTAGTAGGTGTATAATCATATAATAAAGGATTTTCTAAGAATTCTTTTTTAGAGATTTTTGTATCCAAAAGTGAATTGCTATAGATGTCAGGATAGTGATCTAATATAAACAGTTCAGGAGAAGTCATAAAATAATAATAGTTGATATCTGCTTTACTCATATTAAGTGTAGATGCCCATGTAACATCTATAAAGTACTTTTGGTTATCAATAGTAACAATATTCCAAGCATGATCAGAATTATAGCGTCTCCCAATATCTCTTGAAAGCGTTTTAGAAGCCCCAGTTACTACGGTTGTTTTTATCTGTAATGATTCGCATACAGTTTTAAAAAGATAGGAATATCCTTCGCATACAGCTTTCTTTTTAGTGATCACTCTTTTAGAAAGCTTAGCAGCGTATTTTTGTTCTTTTACAATACGATCTTCTTCACTTACATAAGAATAGGAAGGGAAATTACCCTCTTGGATGTCATATTGTACATGGTAAGCTATCCATGTGTAAGCAGCTCTTACCCGTTCTATGTCTGTTTCAAAATCTTTAGAGATTTGATCAGCCAATTGTTTCGGAGAAGAAAATTGCTTTGTATACGATAAAACTAGAGCGTCTACTCGTTCAAGATTTTGAGCTAGTAAGGCATGGCTTAAACATAAAAAAAGGAAGTAAAAGAAATATCTTTTTACCATAATGATCTATACTAAGGTTATATTTATAACGATCGTATTGTCAAATAGTATGTCTATTTTTTTGAAAGTCCGATCTCTTTTCCTTTTTGGATCATAAAAGCATGTGCTGCTTCATGTTCATTAGGAATGATACCTTCCAAAATAGCTTCTTTAATGGCTTCTTTAATAATGCCAATTTCTCTTCCTGGAGCAAGTCCAAACGTCTTCATAATTTCTTCTCCAGATACTGGAGGCTGGAAGTTACGAATGTGATCACGCTCTTCTACTTCTTTTATTTTTTTGCGTACCACCTTAAAGTTGTTGTGGTATCTTTTAAAACGCTTTGGGTTTTTAGTCGTAATATCTGCCTCACATAATGTCATCAAATCTTCAATATAATCTCCTGCATCAAAGACCAATCTTCGTACAGCACTATCTGTCACATGATCTTCAGAAATGACAATAGGTCGCGAACTCATCAACACCATTTTTTGGACAAATTTCATTTTGTCATTCAATGGCATTTTCAAACGCTTAAATAATTTATACACCATTTTAGAACCTACAAACTCATGTCCGTGAAAGGTCCAACCTACTTTTTTGCTAAACTTCTTTGTAGGTGCTTTACCTATATCATGTAATAATGCTGCCCATCGTAGCCAAACATCATTTGTGTTTTTGGAGATATTATCTACGACTTCTAACGTGTGATAGAAATTGTCTTTATGTTTTTGTCCTTCTATTTCATCAATTCCTTTTAAGGCGACAAGCTCAGGAAGTATATACGGAAGCAATCCTGTTTTTTCTAAAAGCAAAAATCCTTTAGAAGGCGTAGGACTTAGCATAATCTTATTAAGTTCGGTTACAATGCGTTCTTTCGTAATGATTTTAATACGATCTGCATTACGAGTAATAGAGGCCAATGATTCTTTTTCGATGGTGAAATTGAGTTGTGTGGCAAAACGAATAGCACGCATCATACGCAACGGGTCATCACTATAGGTAATATCAGGGTCTAAAGGAGTTCTTATGATTCCTTTTTTTAGATCTTCGATACCTCCAAAAGGATCTATAAGTTCACCATAATGAGCGTCATTCAATCGTATGGCGAGTGCATTAATAGTAAAATCACGACGGTTCTGATCATCCTGTAAGCTTCCATTTTCAACGATAGGATTTCGGCTATCTCTAGTATAGGATTCTTTACGAGCACCTACAAATTCCACTTCAGTTTGACCCGCTTGTAGCATGGCAGTTCCATAGGTCTTAAATACTTGCACTTTGGGTTTGTTTGGAAGCAACTGAGACACTTTTCGCGCAAGCTCAATACCACTTCCTACAGCAACCACATCAATATCTTTTGCAGTACCTCGCTTTAAAATATAATCACGCACAAACCCACCTATCACATAGGATTCTAATGCTAATGTATCAGCAGCTTGAGAAATGGTTTTAAAAATAGGGTCAGATAAAGCGTTTTGGTAATTAGGCATTCAGATATATTTGTATGAGGTCTCTTATTTTCTGATCACAGAGACTTTTCCGTCATTGGTTAATTTGATAATAGCAGAAGGTGCGAGGCTTTTCTTTTCTCGATCCAAATTTACAACATAGTCTACGCCTTCCAAAATAACAGGGTCGATCTCTTTAAAGCTTCTAGGCGTAGGAGCTCCACTGATATTTGCACTTGTAGAGACAATCGGTTTTCTGAATTTCTTCAATAAAAAATTGCAAAACTTATTTCGACAGACACGTATCCCTAATGTATTGTCTTCTGCGATTAAATTTTCTGCAATACGTATAGGATCATCATAAATAATCGTGGTAGGTTTGGCAGCATACTTTAAAATATCATACGCAACTTCTGGAATTTCCTCAACGTATTGTTGTAACATTTTAAAGTCACTTACAAGACATATCAACGCTTTACTTTCTGCGCGTTTTTTAAGTTGATATACTTTTTCTATGGCATCAGGATTTGTTGCGTCACAACCTATACCCCATACAGTATCGGTAGGATAAAGGATGAGTCCGCCTCTTTTAAGTGTTGCAATTGCTTTATCGTGTTCTTCTTTCATAATATCAAGATGTAAGACTTCTATAGACGTCTATATATTGTTTTGCGGCAGTAGCCCAACTAAAACTCGTTGCATGTGCTATGTATGCTTTAGAAAGACTATCTGGATTTTTTAAATATGTTTCTAATCCTTTTGTAAAGATATCTGCCATATATGTAGGATCATAATGATCCCAGTAAAATGCATGTGTGCCACCTACTTCGGGCAAAGAGGTGTTATTAGACATAAATACAGGCTTTCCAAATCGCATCGCTTCTATAGGAGGGATGCCAAATCCTTCTCGTAAGGAAGGAAATACAAAAGCAGTACAGTGTTTTAAATAATATTGTTTATCAAATTCAGAAATTTTCCCAGTACATATCACACGATCTTGAAGACCGTGTTTTTTAATACATTCCTGCAATGTTGTTTTTGCATAATCGGTACCATTATTTCCTGCAAGTACTAAGGTATATTCAGGAACTAGTGCTAGCATTTCTACTAGCGTATGAAAGTTTTTACGTGCGCTAAACTCCCCAATGCTAAACAGGAAAGGACCTTCTACTTTTAGTTCAGGAGTATGATTTTCAGGTAGCGTAATAGTTTCTAGCGTATTTCCATTATAGATAATATATTCAGGAATATCAGGTACTTTAAAGTACTTATGAGTAGACTCTTGTGAATATTTTGAAATATAGGTAATCGCATGACTTCGATCTAACTTTGCTTGAAAACGTTGGTTACTCTCATGATGTAGATCTGTAGATACTTCATCTATAAAGTTGACGTCATGCACTGTAAGTACATAGGGAATGTCATGATGCGGTTCAATCTTTACGTTTTGATTTAGAGAATGCCATACATCATACTTTTTTCTAATTCTAAATGGCGCACGTCTATGTAGTGTATAGTACTTTTTATAATCGAAAAAACGACCAAATTCTTTCTGAAAAGGAGCAGTATCTTTTGCATACACCGTACAACGTATGTCAGAAGCTTGCGCTTTGTAAATCCCTTTAATAAGGTGATAATTAAACTGCCCAAAACCTGTTTTTAGGTTTTTGAGATTATGACTTTCTAAAAAAATTGTAGGAATTCTAGACATGCCTGCAAAGATAATTGAAAACTGCTGATTGTTCATTGTTTTATAAACAGTAGTTTTGTAGTGTGAACTATCATATTGCATCCACATATAAAGAGAAAGCAGATCGTCTTTTAGATATTGTGACTCATTTTGAATCACAAGGAAAAAAGTTTGATGAGCGTAATCGTAATTCGTTGAAGTTATTTGAACTTGACGGTGAGACCATTAATATCAAATCCTTCAAAGTTCCTAACCTGATTAATAAGATTGCCTATCGTTATTTTAGAACATCCAAAGCAAGACGCTCTTTTGAGTATGGCAATCAATTATTAGAAAATGGCGTGCTTACGCCAGAGCCTATAGGTTATTTTGAAGAACGAGGTCTCTTTTTTGGAAGGAGTTACTATGTGAGTAAACACTTATCTTATGATTTGACGTATCGCGAACTCATACGTGATTCTGAGTATGTCGGGGATAAGAATATATTGTCCGCTTTCGCGAAATTTACCTACGGTCTCCACCAAAAGAATATTCACTTTCTAGATCATTCTCCAGGAAATACATTGATTGTAATTAAGGATGATGGCTATGATTTCTATTTAGTGGATTTGAATCGTATGGAATTTGGTCCGATGGATTTTAAAACACGCATGTCTAATTTTAGACGTTTGTCGTCTATTGAATCTCAAGTAAAGATGACAGCAGATGCGTATGCTGAAGCGAGTGGGGAAGATGCTACTACCGTGTTTAATGCGATGTGGAAAGACGTGCAAGACTTTCAGGAAGGCTTCCATCGAAAAAAGCGCCTCAAGAAAAAATTGAAGTTCTGGAAACGTTAATATCGTGATTTTAGCGCATAGTTAGATTTTATGCTGGTGGTGTACGCTTTCGCGAAAGCGTATATCTATATAAACACCTAGTAAAATAAGCGTACCTTTGTAGGACACATGAATGACTTATAAAAAATGTCATTTCTTAAGACTTATATATGTCATTTGAATCATTAGGCTTATCTGATGCCTTGCTTAAAGCAGTAAGCAAAAAAGGATATACTACGCCATCACCTATACAAGAAAAAGCGATTCCAGTAGTATTGGAAGGAAAAGACGTACTAGCTTCTGCACAAACAGGAACAGGAAAAACGGCAGGATTTACTTTACCGATGTTGCAACTATTAACACAATCAGAGTCCAGACGTAGACGCCCTATACGTGCATTAGTCCTTACGCCTACGCGTGAGCTAGCAGCACAGGTGTATGATAATGTAAAAGTATATAGCGAGTTTTTAGATATTCGATCGACTGTTATTTTTGGAGGAGTGAATCAAAAACCGCAAGTACGTACCTTACGACAGGGAGTTGATATTTTGATTGCAACACCAGGGCGATTATTAGATTTACAAAACCAAGGAGAAATATCATTATCTAAAATAGAATTTTTAGTGCTTGATGAAGCAGATCGCATGTTGGATATGGGATTTGTGAGAGATATAAAGAAAGTGATTTCTTTAGTTCCTAGAAAGCGTCAAACACTGTTGTTTAGTGCTACGTTTTCTAAAAGTATTAAGGAATTAGCAAGCAGCATGTTGTACAAACCCGTGTTGGTAGAAGCCACTCCAGAAAATACAACTGCCGAAAAGGTAGATCAAACCACGTATCGTGTAGATAAATCTAAAAAAACAAGCCTTGTTACAAAGTTTATCAAAGAAGGCAATTGGGATCAAGTACTCATTTTTACACGTACTAAGCATGGTGCTAATAGATTAAGTCAAAAACTAGATAAGGCAGGAATTACTTCTGCAGCGATTCATGGGAATAAAACGCAAAATGCACGTACAAAAGCATTAGCAGGGTTTAAAAAAGGAACCATACGTGTACTCGTTGCTACAGATATTGCAGCACGAGGTCTTGATATTCCGTTATTGCCTTATGTGATTAATTATGAACTTCCTAATGTGCCGGAAGATTATGTACATCGTATAGGTCGTACAGGAAGAGCAGGAGCCAGCGGACAAGCAATTTCCTTAGTGGGTGTAGATGAAAAAGAATATGTAAGAGGTATTGAAAAATTATTAGGAGAACGTTTACCTAGTAACATCGTACCAGGCTTTGAACCTACAGATACCATCGAAGAATTAAAAGCTAGAGCTGCCGAAAATAAACAACAACATAGACAGTCTAGAAATAATAGATCAAAGAATAATTCTCAAAAAAGTGAAGGTTCGAATTCAAGTTCGAGAAACAGTCGAAATCGAAACAGAAGAAGGAATAGATAAGTACGAGTGATGGTTTTTGATGCTAAATCCTTTTCTAAAGATTTAAAAATAGCACGGTATGCTTATCAATATGGCGATGTTATACGACATACATTGATTGAAGAATATCTTAATTCTTTAAAAGAAATAGATCTTACCGTATATCAAAATGATACTGCAAAACTTGCTTTTTGGCTTAATGTATATAATGGATTGACTAATTATGCCATTATCAAGTTTGAGATTAAAGAGTCTATGAAAGAACAAGTAGATTTCTTTAAGAGACCTTTAGTTTTTATAGGAACATTAGAATTTTCGTTAGACGATATTGAACATGGTCTTTTACGTCGTAATGCAAGAGCACATATAGAAAAAAAAGACCCTAAACTACGATTGATGGTCGATGCGATAGACTATCGAATCCATTTTGCATTAAACTGTGGAGCAACATCATGTCCAGCCATTGCGTTCTATACAGAAAAACACCTAGAAGAAGAACTTACACAGGCAGAAATTTCTTTTGTATCACAAGAGTTTATTGTAAACCATGAAGAGAAAATCATTTCTTGTTCTTCTCTATTTGAATGGTATCGAGACGATTTTGAAAATCGTTTTCTAAATGATTCTAGATATGATGAGTATGAGGTGATATTAAAAGAATATAACTGGAAAATATGAAGTTATAACTTAAACCATTGTATATAGTCTCTATCTGCTGAAATTATAATTCGATTTCGTTGATATAAAGCCTTTTTGGGAAGTTGAATTTTAATATAGTACAATGTGATAATCCCAGTCTGTGTTCTTTTGGTCCCTTCTCTTATTTCAGTTATATGAGTTGGAGTATCATTAATGAAAATTCCTTTTAAAATACTTCTTAAAGAATTTTTATATCCCCCTTTTTCTGACTCAAGTTCAATCCAAATATATTTATCATTAATTTTTATCGGACGTTGTTTTCTAGAATCACTAAAAATATCTGTTATTCCTAAAAACAAATCATTCCTATATCTAGGTATTGGATCAGGTTTTGGTATTGGTTTGGGTTCTGGAGTTGGTTCAGGTGTTGGTTCGGATTCTCGAGTTGGTTCAGGTGTTGGTTCGGATTCTGGAGTTGGTTCGGGCTCTGGAGTCGGTTCAGGTGTTGGTTCGGGTTCAGGAGTTGGCTCAGGTGTTGGCTCAGTTTTTGATTTTGGAATGCTCTTGTATAGAATTTTATTCTTTATAAGAGTATCAAGAGTACATACAATGAGTTCATATTCATAATTTATAGTATCAACTTGGGTGAATTTATTTTTATTACTAAATAATAATTCTTGTAACTCAATAATATGCTCCTTTTCTTTTTTTATTTCTTTGTGTAGATGTCTATTTTGAAATAGACCTACTAAAATATAAATGATTAGTAATGAATATGAAAAATAAAGGTTTCGTTTCATTTACTTTTCTTTAGCTAGATTATCTAAAATACCTTTTATATAAGCTTGATTTTCTTTTACTTCAGATAATTTTTCGTCAAATCTTTCTTTTTGAGAACTAAATTGATTAATCATTTCTTTATCTAAGTCTTTGGTAGTTTTTGTAAGTTCTGTTATTTGATTTTTCATATCAAAAAACGTAGCAACATTTACACCAATAGAAATCCCAAATCCAATCAAAATTATAATAGAATGTAGTTTGAGATTAACTTTTGTGTCTTCAATATCTAGGGTTTTATTTTTTTTAGACATAGTTTGAATTATATATTAATATAAAGAAAGGCAAAACATGTTTTATTCTTTTACGGTTTTCCGTAACTGGGATATATAAAAAAGCGCTACTCATATTGAGTAGCGCTTTAAAATTATAAATACTGAGCGTTATTAAATTCTCTTTGTATCTCCATTAAATAATGGAACTGTCATTGAGAAGTTTTCTCCAAACAATAACTTTTGCTCTTCAAGAATACCTAAGGCAATCTCTTCTCCCATTAAGATAGACTCATAATAATCTGTGAAGTAATGCACTCCAGCCCAGTCACGTCCTATAGAAATATTAGAACATAATTTATTAAGTTCTCCTTCTACAGTAAGTTTTGCAATTTTATTGTTGCTGTCTAGTACAGGTACAACACTTAGTGATTGCCCTTCATCTACAGATACGTATGCAAGGTTTGATGAGTGAACTTTATCTTCTGTAAGACCTGGTTTTACTTTTTCAAGAATCTTAAAATCTTCTTTTAGCAACTCATCTTTAGGAACTACTTCTAGTAGACTCTTATGATCAAAGAATGCCTTAAGAATGGTTACACATGCGCCAGCTACTGTTGCATGACCTGCTCCATATGCTGGGTGCATAGGAGATCCCTCACAGAAAGCCATTGGTAATAAATAGTTTCCAGTTTTTCCATTTTTATCTGCTACGGCATCAAGAATTTTACACTCTTTTAAATTATCAAACAGCTCTCTTAAATCTGGAGCCATGTGTTGTAATTCATCAATTTTAAATAATCTTGCTGCTAATGCTTCAGGACGTAAACGTCTGTGTACATTGTACTTTTGGAAACGTACTGCTTTTAATGCACGTGTTGCTACTTCAGTAACTAATGATAAGATGTGTGGTCCACCAAAATGAGCAAATCCTTGTTGGTGATCAATCTTGTCATTTCCTTGGAAAGGAATTCCTGGATCAAAAGGAGTTCCATTTGATAAAAGAATTAAACATGCGTTTAAGTATGCTTCATATAATGCATCATAATGTACATACGTAGCAAGATCACGAGGTGTATAGATAAAACGACGTCCCTGAGGCGTATTTCCAGGAAGATATGTTTCAAGAGCACCTACATTTGCTGCATTCTGTACATCTAACCATTCTTCCCAAGTTTGCATGTAGTTTTGACCTGGAGTTGCTGTACGCACACGCTGATCTATAGAAATTGCTCCATACGTGATTAATCCATCTCTGGTTCTGCGTTCTGCATCATTTCCATTAACCCCTGTATTTCCTACTAAAAGGAATTGAGAAAGGTAAGGACCTATGTCATCACCTGGTGTGATTCCTCTATAAGCAGTAGCAGGTGTAGGACATAAACGATCACATCTACGTATTTCTTCCTGCTCATTTAATTTTAAATCTACTTTTTCATTAAACCAATCTAGCTTTTGTAATCTAGCTGTAAACTCTTGTACTTGTTTTACATAATCGGCTTTTGTGTCAAAAGCATTAATAACATAATCTGGCGATATGTCTTTTTTGATATCCTGACCTTTTCCGCATCCCATAACCCCATTGGTATATGCATGGAAAGGGATATCTCTTAATAATGCTTGGGTATACACCTCAGCCATTTCTCCTTCTAATTCCTCACTTCCTAGGCGAGGTGCAGGAGGCATTGTAACTGCTTGTGCATCTGGCCCTTCTAGATCAAACGCCAATCCAGCACTCTGACTTTCCCAAGCACGTAGGCCAACAGGTCTTCCATTGTTACCTGTCTTTGCTTTCTCTGATAACCAGTCAGGAAGCTTACATTCATAACCTACATTTTCTTCACGTCCTAAAGGCGTGTCTCTAAAATCTCTTTCGTCACCACTATCTATCGCATTGATAAACTTTTGGACATTAAGAGGTGTGTTTACCAATCCAGTTTTCTCATTATGAGGCATTCCTTTGGTAAAAGTCATTAAATACGATGGTTCCCCCTTTGCAATGCCGTGACGCTCAGCATTTTTTTGATCATGTCTAAAACATTGTTCGTCTCCATTATCAATATGTGGTAAATGTGGACGGTCATACGCAAGTTGCGCAGCTTTTCTTCTTCTTTCAAGAGCCTCTTCTCTTCTGTAATTGTTCATTCTTTTTTTGATTTTAGTTAATAAATTATCCCCCTGTTAATTTGTATTATTGACAATTAATTATTCTAACTTTCTTCATCATAATACATATGTTAAAGATACATTTACGTATCGTAAATTGCATTGATTTCTTAAGGTTAGATCAGTAATTTCAGTAGCTATATATTTGATTGTCATTTGTTTGTGTTTTCAACTCATTGTCGTTTGCGCTGTACAAGCCTATGAACTATAAAAAAACCTTTTAAAAGGTGTTTTTTTATATGAGACAAATTTATTTGATTGTTATTTAGTTGATTAGGTCATTTGCCCCTTTTGAATAAGGAGTATGAACTACTTTTATACGCTTTCGCGAAAGCGTATAGAGGATTTATAGAATTTACACTTGTACTAAATGAAGAATTGACAAGTGTTTAAGCTCGGCTATGTGGAAAGAAAATATTAGGGATTTATATAAATAACTGATAGTGTCATTTATATTTTTGATGTTTTAGATTTTTTATCCCTGAGTTAATATTTTAATAAGCTAGGTAAATTCTTTTCATCAATAATTAAGAATGTATCAGGACCAAAAATGGTTTGTAAACCTTGTACATCTTTTTGAGAATAAGATTCAATTTCTTTAATTACAAGACCATTTCTTTGATTTTGAAAATGAATTATTTTTTTCATTTTCACATGAATTCCATTTTCTATTTTAGAACCAATACCAGTTAATTTTACGGTATCAACTTCTGTAAGTTGTAATTTTTTAATTCCATTTTGGATTTTAGGGTATACTAACGCTTTATTCGGTATTTCAGTAAGCTTACTCGATTGAGTTGCTATTTGGACATCTATTTCTAAAATAAAATTTAAATGATTATTAACTTCATAACAGGTAATTAAGGTTGGGGAATGGTATATATGTACACCACCTTGATGACTATCCTGAAATTGAATACTATTAATTGCCCAATTCGTAGTATTTCGCCATTTGATTTTTTCTAAATTTATATTGTATGCACTACTTATCAATATATCTCTACCTTTTTGGACTTTGGTATGAACATAACTATTGTAATTACTTGATGGATTTATAGCAGTATTAGTTCTATCTTCTTTAGAGATTATAGTCACTTTAAAGTCTTTACTACAGCCTTGAATATTGATACATAACAAAAGGATACATATGTTTTTAATAAATTTCATTTTAACATTTTTATGTTTTAGCAGGACGTTTATAAGGCCTTACAATGAGTCGTAAGCCATTATTATATCTAAAGTAATTCCACATCCAGTTCACAAACACAACAACGCGGTTTCTAAAGCCTACTAGTAGCATTAGGTGAACAAACATCCAAACCAGCCAAGCAAAGAACCCTTGGAATCTAAATTTCTTGACTTCAACGACAGCTTTATTACGTCCTATAGTAGCCATAGACCCTTTATCATTATAAATGAATGGGAGGGTTTTTTTATTTCGCGCTAAGCGATTGAATGTTTTGGCAAGATACATTCCTTGTTGCATAGCAACAGAGGCAAGCATAGGCAAGCCTTGTGGGTATCGTTCGGATTGTATCAATCCTGCATCGCCAAGAATATACACATTATCGACACCTTTTGCGATACAGAAGTCATCTGTGATAATACGATGTCCTCGTCCTATTTCTGTTGCATTAAGGCCTTCTGGAAAATCTCCTTTTACGCCTGCTGCCCAAATAAGTGTATCTGTTCTAAATGATTCAGGACCATTTGTAGAAACAACATTGTCTTTATAGTCAGTAACAAAGGTTTCTGTCCAGATATGTACACCTAATTTTCTAAGTGCCGTAAATGCTTTTTCTGAAGAGCGCTCATGCATAGGAGCAAGAACTCTTGGCGCTGCCTCTATCAGATGAATTTTCATAACACGTAAATCTAGATCAGGAAAATCATTAGGAAGAATTTTATTTTTAAGTTCGGCAAGCGCGCCTGCAAGTTCAACGCCAGTTGGTCCTGCACCCACAATCACAAAATTCATGAGCTCCTCACGTCTTTCTAGATCTGTAGTATTGAGTGCTTTTTCAAAATTGCCTAAGATTTTAGAACGAAGATTTAATGCATCTGTGAGTGATTTCATAGGAAGTGAATGCGTAGCAATACTATCATTTCCAAAGAAATTGTTTGTAGCACCTGTCGCGATCACTAGTTTGTCATAACCAATATCACCAATAGCCGTTTTAATAATCGATTTTTCTGTGTCTATCTGCTCAACATTGGTAAGCCTATAAAATGTATTCTTTTTTTTACGTAAGATTTTTCGAATAGGATACGCAATAGAATCAGGTTCTAATCCAGCCGAAGATACTTGGTATAATAAAGGTTGAAATGTGTGGTAATTATTTTTGTCAATGAGAACAAGTTGATAGTGATTGGTATCAATCTTTTTAGCAACTTGAAGCCCTGCAAACCCTGCCCCGATAACAACGATTCGAGGTAAATCGATAGTGGGAATATTCATTAAAAATGTTTGAAGTAAAGATACGAAATCACAAAGGGATTTTTGTGCTTTTTAAACACCATTTACTGATCATTTTAGGTAATTATCATATCAATTTGACTTCTTATTAGAAGTATTGATATATAACCGTCATGTTTAACGTTTTTATTTTTTTTTAAATCATGAAATAGATAGGTAATATGATTTAACTTTTTGATTATTAGTTTTTTGAATTGTTTTATATTTTTAATAACCTAGGATGTGTAGGTTTAAACAAGACTGTTAATCTTTTTGAAGATTAGGCTGTAGTTTTTAACTTATAGAAAACTAGCTACTTATGAAAAAGTTAATCCTACTCTTAGTTCTTATAGGAACTGCAACAATTTCTGCGCAAAATGAATTATGGAAACCTCTCAAAACTGGAGCCGGCGGATGGATGACAGGTTTGTATGTCCATCCCAATGGAAATCCTATTTATTCAAGGTCTGATGTTGGTGGAGCTTATAGGTATGAACCATCATCAAATGCTTGGATTCAATTGATCACTTCAAATTCAATGCCTTCGTCAGAGATAGATGTACAACGATATGATGGTGTGTTGAGTATTGTTGGAGCAGATAGTAATCCTGCGATTGCTTATATGGCTTTTGAAGATGGTATTTTTAAATCAGAAAATAGTGGTGATACTTGGGAAAAAACTAATTTTCCATCTATTCAAAACTTTCCTAACAATGATGAATCTAAACTTTCAGGAGAACGTCTTTCTGTAGACCCTATAAATGAAAATATTGTATACTTTGGGAGTATCAATGATGGGTTGTGGGTGACTTTTGATGGTGGTGATTCTTGGAATACTGTCACAACAGTTCCTTCAGGGACTGTAGATAGAGGCGTACGTGAAATCAAATTTGATACAACGAGTGGTAATACCAATGGAAGAACAAATACACTGTATGCAAGTGTCGATGGGGGAGATGTATATACATCTACAGACGCGGGAGTTACTTGGGAGGCAACCAATAGTGGTATAACAAATCCAGTTTTTCTGGATACCGAAATTTCAAATACGGGTATTTTATATATTGTAGGATACGATGGTAATTTTAATAGTATTGGAGCTATGGCCTATGACGGTTTAAACTGGAGGATAGTTTTCCCTAATGGTTCCAATGAATTTTTAAATATTGCATTAGACCCTTTTGATGAAAATAGAGCTTTGTTATTTGGTAACGGATTTACAGATACATTCCAAACTGCAGGCCTTACTACAAATACACCCATGTGGGAATTTAAGACTAAGACAAGAGTAGCACCTACTATTCCCTGGATGGAATGGTATGAAGGGGATTTCTTTTCTTTGGGAGAGATTGTCTTTGATCCTATTGAAGAAGGGAAACTATGGATAAGTGATGGGGTAGGAACATGGACATCTACAGATCTAGAAGATAATGATATTACATGGGTAGAAACTTCTAAAGATCAAGAACACTTGGTGTCTAATGATATTATAGGCCTTACCGATGGTTCTGTAGTGACGGTACATTGGGATAGACCTATATTCAAACACAATGATTTAGATGCTTACCCAGAAACCTATGGACCCATCAATAGATTTAATTCAGCTTGGTCTTTAGATCGTAATATCAATAATCCTAATTTTGTAGTATCTGTAGTAGATGACCATCGTTTTTGTTGTTTTGATGAAGGAACACAGTATTCAGGGTACTCAGAAGATGGAGGTGAGACATGGACAAAGTTTGCATCACTTCCTGAAGGTGATACGCAATTATTTGGTTTTATATCAGTGAGTGCTACAGATATCAATAATATTGTTTGGTTACCAGCAGATAATAAATTGCCTTATTATACTTTAGATAAAGGACAAACTTGGAATCAAGCATCTATTCCTGGTGCTTCAGATACCTGTTGCTTGAGTGGGTTTTTCTTTTCTAGATTAGCATTAACAGCAGATCGTGTAGCGCCTAATACGTTTTATCTCTATGATTTTGGAAATGGATTTATTCATAAAACAATAGATGGTGGCGCCACTTGGACTACAGAAACTGGACTTGATAGTGCCTTTGCTTTTAATGCCAAATTAGAGAGTGTGCCACGTTTTGAAGGGCATTTGTTTTTTGCCAATGGTATTGAGCAAAGCACAGAGTTAATTGAAGGGTTAAAACGATCTACAGATGGAGGAGAAACTTGGACAACACTTTCTAATACAGATAAAGTATTAAATGTTACTCTAGGGGCTCCAGAACCCAATGCTACATATCCTACCGTTTTTATCCAGGGAGAAGTAAATGATGTGTATGGGATTTTTAAGAGTACAGATCAAGGCGAAAATTGGACGCAAATAGGCACGTATCCTTTAGGGATTTACGATCGTGCAAAAGTATTTGAAGCCAACCCGTTTATTCCCGGTGTACTCTATGTAGGATATGCAGGAAATGGATTTGTGTATTATGAAGATGAAAGTGTATTAGGAGTTGAGACCGCTTTCGCGAAAGCGGATATAGAAATTTTCCCAAACCCAACTAGCGATATAATTACAATGAAAAACGCTTTAAATAATAGTACCTATAGTTTGTATAGTGTTACGGGGCAACAATTAATAATAGATCAAAAAATAACAGAAAATGCATCAATTTCACTACAAAGTTATACTAATGGACTCTATTTTTTAAGAGTTCAATCAGGAGGAAAAGTACAAACGTTTAAAGTGATAAAAGAATAAGTACTTTTTTAATACTCAAAATCATAGGCATGTTTACCCCAATCTATTGTTTTGAATTTTTCAAGAATATCATCTTCTATTGGAAAGCAATATGTTTCTTGAAACCAAATTACTAATAATGAAGATGCATGCATATCTTCATTTCTTGCAGGTTGATGATGCCATAACTCTGCAACACATACCATAGAAGGCAAACTCATGGGTGTACCAAATGGATAGGGTCTGTTAATTTTTATGGGTGTTTGCTTAGGCTCAATTAAATAATAATCATTCATATAGCACATTTCTTGCGCTCTTTTGATGACTCTTTCAATAGTACGTTTATTAGATCCATCGGTAGGGAGTCCTTCTAGAAGACCATTGTATGTTCCCCATTGATGTAACTCTCGGATACTTACTTCAATCTTGTCTTTTACTATTATTTTCATGATTTGCGTATTCTTTAAATAACTTTAATCCTCCAGTCGATACACGACTGCTTGCCATGCTCCAAGCATAAATTCTCTATAAGTCTGATCATCTAGAATAAGCGCATTCGAAATCACTTTTACTTTTCGGTTATAGGTAATGTGAGAGGGTAACGTATACTGCACCGTATCATCACTAAAATTAAGTAAAATCAAAAACCGATCGGCGCCTAAAGTGCGGGTATATGCATATATTTCTTCATGATCTAGATGCAAACATTCATAGTCACCATATACCAATGCGAGATTTGATTTTCGTACAGCCGTTATTTTTCTAAAATAGGAAAGTACAGAATAGTCCTCTGTTTCTTGATGTGCTACAGAAACACCGTCATTGTAATTCGGGTTCATGCGTATCCAAGGCGTAACAGAAGTAAATCCTGCATTTGGACTTGCATCCCAATGCATTGGGGTTCGAGCATTTTCACGCGCAGCATGTTGTTCACTTGCCATAAAAATATCTAAATCGCCCCCATTATTTTTTACCAATTCATAGCGATTGATAGTATTGATATCTCGATAATCTTCTATTTCTGTAAAACGTACATTGGTCATCCCAATCTCATCACCTTGATAAAAATAAGGAGTCCCTCTCATGGTCAGTAAAAAGGTATGGAGTAGGGTAGCGCTGTTTTTCCAATGTTCGGGGCTGTCATTTCCCCAGCGACTCACAGACCTTGGAAAATCATGGTTTGCTAAAAATAAACTTCCCCATCCCGCTTTCGCGAAAGCGGAATCCCAATCACTAAATATTTTTTTAAATTCCGAGAGTTTCCAAGCATCATCTCGCATCGTAAATACCTCGCCTGGTTTACGATCTAAGGACATCAAATCAAAGTGGAAAAACATATCCATTTCCTTACGATCTTCATGCACAAAATCCAACGCCTGATCGATATGAATCCCAGGACCTTCCCCTACGGTAAACGCATCATATTTGGAGATGACCTCTCGGTTGAGTTCGTTGAGATATTCGTGTATTTGTGGACCATTAGAATAGTAGGCAATAAACTCGTGTGGTGCTGTAGCATTAATTTCAGGATAGGTAATATCTTTACTTATAAACGGAATCACATCCATACGAAACCCGTCGACACCTTTCTGAAACCAGAAATGCATCATATCATAAATCTCCTGCCGTACCGTTGGATTCTCCCATTTTAAATCGGGTTGCTTTACAGCGAAATAATGTAAATAATAGGCATCCGTTTTTGCATCGTATTGCCATGCATTTTCTTCGACATCAAAATAGCTCCAACGTTTGGGAGGCGTGCCTTTTTCGGCGGGCCACCAGTGGAAATAATCGCGATACGGGTTGTCACGAGACGATCGTGATTGTTGGAACCACTCATGCTCATCGCTACAATGATTGACTACTAAATCCATCACAAGGCGTAAGCCGCGAGCTTTCATACCTGCCAGTAATTCATCAAAATCACTCATGGTGCCAAACTCAGCCATGATTTTTCGGTAATCACGTATATCATATCCATTGTCATCATTAGGTGAATCATATACAGGATTTAACCAGATAATATCTACACCTAGACTAGCGATATACTCTAGTTTTTCGATAATTCCGCGTAAATCTCCTATACCATTTCCAGTTGTATCCTTAAAACTTCTAGGATATATTTGATAAACGATACCTTCTTTCCACCACGTTTGCTGCATGTACTTATTTTTTGAATACTAATTTAGGGAAAGTAGGGTAATATCTTATATGGAAACTACTAGGTATTTTGAATTATAAAACAAGCAACTTTGCTGTCAGAATCAAAGAAAATATAAAGATCTCCGTCTCCCCAAAAGTTCATACTATCAAAGTATTGTTGATACCATTCATCTTTCAAGTGTACATTTGTACGTTCTGTGCTTACTACATCACTTGTGATCTGACCTAAGAAACGCATTGTTTTCTGAGATTTTGGGCAAGTTGGAATATCTGGATATTGTATCCAGCTGGGTACTCCTGTATGTGCCATTCCGTTACTATAATCATTCGATTTTTGACCTTTGATATATACTTTTTTATAAATGATTTCAGAGTCTGGTTGTAAGTCATCATATGAAGTGCCAGCTTCTTTTAACTCTTCTACATTAATCACTTTTGGATGCATAGGATCAGAATAATCAACATATAGTTTTTCAAAGTTTGAATAAAGAGGCGCTATTAAATGAATATCAAAAGGTAACCAAGTAAAGGGAGCATCAGACTTAGAAAATTTTCCTAAATATTGAAATGGAGTGTTAAATTCAAATGATGGCATTGTAAACTCAGGGGGAGCTTCTCCTCCTAGGTAGCTTTGAGAATTTGTAGTTCGATTCAATTCATAAATTTGATGAGGTTTGATAGCTGTATATTCAAGACCTATTTCACTTTCGTTTAATTTTCGTTCTGTTTTTTGACCTTCCTCATGATCATAAGCTTTAACTAATTTTTTGTTTTCAAATACGAGCTCTATAGATGACCAGACAGTATGCGCTGTTTTTTTATCTATGACTTGTGTCTCTATAAATTTCTGACAGTCTTCGTCACCATTAAACTCCGCTTCCCACCCTGCAAGATATATGCGTTGTTCATTCTCTTGTGCGATACAAGAACTCAATATTCCCATGGTGATAAGTAGTAGTATGTTTTTATAAAATTTCATAAGCTGGAGTGGTTCGTATTTGATATGCCATAAAGATATGGTATGTACTAATATAAAAAGCTTTTTTTTGCTTTACCGTTTCACTCTCCTTGCAGTCGTGAACTAGCCTACCGGCAGGCAGGTCTCACAAGTTTGATTTCGCGAAAGCGTATACATAAACCTGTAAGAAAAAGAGGTTAGTTTTACTGTATTATTCTGGAAGTAACGTAAGCATTTTGGTAGCATATCTTCTTCCCATTTCTCTATATCCCTCAGCGTCGAAATGAGCGTTGTCCTGAGCAGTACAATCTGTAGATGGGATAATGTAGGCAGTTTCTACAATGTTGGGTAACGTATTAATAATGGGATTCATACGCCCACAACAACTATCATCTATAGAGACAAGTTCGCCAGCAAGCAATGGAACCTCTTTTGCATCTAACGAAAGTTCTGTAAGCATATCCTGATATATTTTCTTTACATAGGCTGGCCAGTGTGGATCTCCCGTATTTGTTTCTCCTTGATGTAATAAAATTCCTTTAATCACCCCTTTTTGTTGTGCGCGTTTAGCCATCTCCATCAAATAAGCATACGGACTCCCTTTATAGTCTCTTACTTTATTTGTAAACCAATCTTCTTTATAAGTTGTCTGATACTCTTGATATAGATCCTTATCAAATAACCGAATGTCACAACCACCAACAGCAACATTAATAACACCTACTTTAATAGTATCTGGTAAATTAGCCACCATTGTTCTTCCAAAATAATCGGCTGGAGAAAGTCCTGAGTGACATTGGGATAAAGGAGGAACAGCTGGATACCAAGTATCTTTTGTTCTGCCTAGTGTAGGACAATCTAACGCTTGGAGTACTAGAAAACGATCTTCTACTACTTTATCCTGTGCTTCAATAGCTCCTTGTCCTTCCATATTAGATTGCCCAAAACACAAATAAATATGAAAATTAGGGTCTTGCCCATAACTTTTGAAACTCAGTACACTCGATATTGAAATTAGAAAAATAAAAATCCAGCCTTTTGTTTGTATTGTAGAAATGGTATGTATTCGTTAATCGATTTATAGTCTCTATGGTTGTTAGTTAAAGATACTAAAACTCTTCATGGTTAAGAAGTTTGGGATTGGTATGCATTATATTTTATATATAATTCGGATTTAACGAGGTGACCTATTTGGTCCATATTTGTATGTGTACATCATAAACCCAATGATAATAAGTATTCCTATAACAGATGGGATATATTGACTATGAGGTTGGTATTCATCTAATACCGTTCCTGTAAAAGCAGATAGTAAACCAGAAAAAGCACTAGTCATTTTATAAATATGCTCATAAAGCCAAATACGATGCTTTTTATAGGCCTCTTTAGGAATAAGATATCGGATAAAATCATAACTAATAACTAATAGTAATGCACTCACAGTGCTATAAATAATAATGGGAGACCAGATCATACCGATGGATTTGAAGTAATATAGGAAGTATGCTAATACTAGTAAACTCAGAATTGCCACGATGATATCAATACGTTTGGGTGTATTGGTTTTTGTACGTAGAACCCGATATCCTGAAAAAGAAACATATCCAGTTAATACAGTAATAACTAGTAAAAAGGTATTTCTTTTAAAAACAAAAACTCCAATCATACCAGTTATAATAACGATGAAGATTAGTTTCAGAAAGTAGTTTCCGCTTTTAGTATGAATTTTTCCCCCTTTAGTACTTAGCAGCGCTATAATTCCTAATAGTAACGCAATGATTCCTGTGATGACGTGAAGTATGATATTTGAATTGTGAACAATATCCATAGGCTTTGTATTTGATTGATGAAATTCTGTTTTGAAATATATTCATCGCAAATAACTGAAATGTAGCTTGCTATAAAAGAAGAATCGGGTAGGAGGACTGAATAATGGGTGAGTGGTGTGGTAGAATGGGTGAACGAATCTTCAAAAAAGAAGAAGGGAACTAGTATTTGTATTATAATGAATTACTCGATTTTTATTAACCTTCGAATGGTCGTAGTATAACTTTTACTACTCGTGATAGCATCAATTCCAGTATCAAATTCAATAATATACCGACTATTAAGGTGTGGTTTGATCTTCTTGATATGACTTTCATGTACGATATACTTTCGGTGAACTCTAGAAAAATTTTCATCCAATCTTTTTTCAAGAAAAGCTAGGGAATAATCACACAATCTTTTTTCTCCTGAAACCATATACGCAAAAGCATAATTATCATATGCTTCAAAATAAACAATATCAGTAATAGGAATCAATAAAATGGTTTCTCCTTGTTTTACAGGAATGTTTGTTATAGTTTCCTTAGTATCCAGCGGTTTTTGGGGCTCATTTTCTTGCCTTTTTAAATACTCATGGCTTTCATTAGAAGTACTATTTTTTGGCATATAGTTTAAGAAAAAACTAAATCCTAAAATCAAAGCAATAATTCCATTAAACACATACATTTTTCCTGAGGAGAATGGTTGGAAATCCTGGCTTTGGAAAATTAAAGATCTAATATAATGTTCTACTTCTGTTGCTAATGCACCTATTAAGAAGAACACAGAAAATAAGAAGAGATATAACTTGATTTTAGATGTAAAATGAGATGTAAACCAAGTTTTATTCAATCCAATTACTATGAGTATATATCCAATGAGAAAACTTGTTACTATTGATTGGATACTCCATTGAATCCAGTTGAGATTTCCATTCATGATATAATTAGCAGTACCTATTCCTATCCCCACAAATAGAATATGTGGTAAGAAGCGATTTGCTTTTTTTATAGAAATGGGTGAAGTTGTCATGATGAGAGCATCTATGATGTTAAGATAGCATTTTTGAGCATTAATTTATAGGTTTCACAATAATTCATTCTTTGTTTTAAGAAAGTATATTATTTTCCTTGTAACCAATTTTCAATGGCATCAAGAAAGCCATCACATCTTTTATAGGGTAATTTATTATCTTGAAATTCATAGAAACCTCCAGTTTTACACTCGTTTATATTATGATTACAATTGGAAAATGATTGTACGGTCAAGTCTGTATGTTGTCCTATTGTGTTTTCATATAAAGTTTTGGTTTTTTTCCAGTCTACATTCATATCTGTTTCTCCAAATAACGCCAAAACTGGAATTTTTACATTAGATAAGATGGTATCAAAATCTTCAATGTAAATGGGTAAACCTGTTTCTTTATCAAGAGTTTCTTTCATGAGTGGTACTTGAAAACCTGTATAAGTTTCTTCATTCATTTCGCCATAATTCTCTTTAATAAATCGCAACCAAAATGCGTTTTTTTGAAGGTCTTTCGTGGCATTCATATAGGTTTCGAAACTTCCTCCTGCGTGAGCAATTTTTGTTCCTTCCAACCATTGATCAACAATGATTTTAATTGAATCTTTAGACAGTCCTTCAATTCTTAGATTCTCTTCAAGAAGATAGCTGAAGTTTTCCTTATCATCGACACCACTTACTGAGATCCAAAGTGCAATATCTTTATATTCATTTATAATAATTGGATTGATCCAACCTGCTCTACTAATTCCATATAGACCGATAGTATTAGATACTGATTCTTGCTTTTCTTTCAACATTTGGATGGCAGCTATGGCTTCTAGTGCACTATTTTGAACCGATTGGTTGTAATTGAATGTGCCTTCACTTTTTCCGCACCCCATTTTATCCCACATATACGTAGCATATCCTGATTTTACAATGGTTTCTCTTATATCTAAATACCATTCTTGTGCTACAGCATTCGTTTTTCCTGATCCATGGATGATCAGTACAATTCCTTTAGGCTTTTGATCTTTGGGAAGATTTAAGACTCCATTTAATGACACTCCTTCAAATTCAAAGTCTAGAAGATTTCTATTGCTTTGAGCTGTTATATTGGAAGTAATAAGTAATAAGATTGTTAGCGCAGTGATTCTTTTCATTTCTTAGTTATTTTTAATTTACTTCTCCTATCCAAATATCACTAGAGGTTTCATTTTTAAAGATTGCCTAGTAGAGATAGAGACCAATAAATTTGAGTCCTGTTACAATCTCACAGAGGAATTATTTTCGATAATTTATATAAGCACACGTTTAATTATCTTTTATGCTTTTTCCGCTTTCGCGAAACAACACGACGAAGAGTTTTATCTTGAGCGTAGTCAAAGTACAAAAGCGTAGGTAGGATAGGTTAAGATTGTTTTGTGAGTGTTTTGCAAATGAGTATTGTCAATAGGATAGTAGACTTGAGAAGTATACCTAAACTGGTAGAGAAATTTTAGATGTTATTTATGTTACTTTATGTAGTCGATTTTTAGTATGACGACATATGAATTTCCATAGGATATGTGCTATAAAAGCAGCTAACATACCAAAAATCCAAAAAGACAATGTTACGCCTAGCATAGGTAATCCACAATTAATTTCATTAGGATCAAGTTTCAGGTAAAACAATTTTGGAAATACAAATAAGTGTGCAATTATGATAAGAAATAACCATATAAAATCAAGAAACTTATGCATATACTTGCTATTCATATAATAGATCAAATATTGAACTAAAGAAACGCCAATGATAAAATATAAAATCATGTAACTACCTCTATTAATTAATACTTATCTCAATTTGTCTTCAATTAAAACTTACCTAGTGTACGTTTCTTTTTAAGCTCTTCTAATCGATCTGTATTTTTATTCCATATATATTTGCTTGGATCGACTTGTATATAGATACCTGTGAGGTCATTTTTTTCAAAAGCGATTAAAATAGATTCTTTTTTTACTTTTGATTTTTGATGGATTGATTTAATCGTAATATCTTTTTCTTCAGAAATTAAGCAACCTTCACATGAATAGTAGGAACCATTCAAAACAATGATGTCTTGTATTTTGTAAATTTTTTTGAGAGTTTCAGGTTCATATCTCACTATCTCAGAAGTAATGATTTGATACGTTCCATTCGTAAAATTTGTGGAACTGGTTTCTTTGTTGGCATCTATCATACTGGTTCTGGTTTGATATACCAAAGTATCTAGCTCCTTTACATCTGTATATTCCATGCCAATGAGATATTCAAATTCGTCTGTATCTGAAATAATTTCCGAGTTTTGGGAAAGCGCATTGAGTGACAAGAAAATAAAAACAAAAAATATAGAATATGTGAGAATACGATTTTTCATTTTGAATTGATTTTAAGTGTGTTATGCGTGAGTAATGTCACAAAAAATATACCAGATATTGGTGTGCTTTATATTAATTTTTTCGTTCTTGCTTGTAGATAGATTACTCTTTTCTCAATACATATTGATAATACACCGTTTTTCCGTTACTCAATTCAGTATGGATATTCGAACCTTTTACGCCTGCAAAATCGTTGAGTGGTTTTCGTAACCAGCCTTTTACCATCTTTTGAAAGAATGCTAATTTGAATTCATGAAATGCCTCCATGGCATTGACCACTTCCTTTGAAATCAATTCCTTTTTGATCACTTCAAATCCTGCCTCACGAAACGTCTTATCAAGCGCTTCCATCTCTTCTGCAGGACGTAAATCTGCAAACAAAAAATGTCCTTCAGGGCGAAGTACCCTGTATACCTGCTCCACAAACTTTTTCATAGAACCATAGCAATGGGAAGATTCAACATTCACAATGACATCAACGCTTTCATTTGCTAATGGTAAGTTCTCTGCATCTCCATGCATAAACGTTAATCCTTCCACCGAATGATGTTCTTTGCTGAATTTGATCGCATTTTTAGAATAATCAATGCCCGTCATGGTTTTTGGATGAAGATATCGCTTGATGTATGATGCACCACCGCCACGACCACTTCCCACTTCTACAACATCTTTATCGGTAAGATCTACAGCAGATGCCACCTGATGATATAACTGAATCATATACCGATCTTTCTCTTCCTCCTCTTTCAGCGGAATTTTAATAGATGCATCACTCGATTGGTATCCGTAGTTCATATACGTCCATTCTTCTGTGGGATACTTCTTTGCCAGATATTGATATAGTTTTTTCCAAACGAATCGTTTCAGTTCTGGAGAGATTTTAAGAAAAAAAGCAAAGATGTTAGTGAGCATGAGTGAGTAATGTTACTACGATCCAGTATATGGATTGTAGTACTAAGGTAACTTATTTCTATGTAGTTTAATAAGAATTATGGACCTGAGCAGCAGTTACTGATCTTGTAAAACATTTTTTATTCCGCCCAATTGATTGTACTGGTTTTGTCAAGATAGATAATACCATCAAAGGCTTTCCCAATTTCTTTAGTTTCTGTAGATTGGTTTCTTACTTGTGCACCAGCACCACTCATTGTTGTGAATGCTGAATTTAGATACCCAGTTAATTCTTTGTTTTCTCTTGCTTTTCGGAGGTTCAAAAAAGTGTTAGGACTTCCTAACCTTTTTAAGAATTCAGTAAATGTGTTTTCGAGAACGCTATCATAACCAAATGTTTCCATTTTCCAATCCTGTGAAAAAGCCAAGAATTCTCCAGTTCCAAAATCTGTCGCTATATTAAAATAAGAATCTCCATACATTTTCCTCAATTGATGCCCAGTGACATCTACCATTCCGTTATCAAATCCCCAACATGAGCATTATGCGCCCAATAAAGCGCTTTAGATGTGTTTCCGTGAAAATTTAGAATCCATTGAATGTTTTCTGCCATATACATATCTCGAAAATCGTGTTTGCGTTGTTCAGCATGTTGATTAATTGCGGTTACAAATTGTCCTAACACAACAATATGATGATAAGCTAAACTATATTCTTCCTCTGAAGTTTTACGTTTGAATAGTTCATAATTATCAATAAAATACTTTTTGAGTTTTGCATATGATATATAATAATCTACTTTTTCGCTCTCTTCTATAGATTGCCATAAGTGCTTTTCAAACCCGTCTATTTGATAATCAGCATTTACTTTTTCTAAATATTCTCTAATTTTATTGACATCTGAAATTACATATTGCATTTCACAACCATATAAATGAATCTTGTCAGCAGTATTGCTGTTGTATGCTTTTAACCAATTCATTAATTGATAAAATTCCTTTGTTTTATATCTCCAGGTTGAATTATGATCTTCCAAAATGGTTTTTAAATCATCTCTTCTACCCTGAATGTAATCGTTTAGATATTGCCCTTCTCCAAAACCCGTTTCGATGATGAGTGCCTTAAAATTATACTGCTTAGATAGGTACTCCATGAGCTCTTTTGCAAGGAGGGTAAACTCAGCAGTTCCGTGGGTATCTTCTCCATAGCCTACAATTCTAATATCATTTAAAACAGTGTCTAGAAATGAAAATGAATCGCCTTCTATAGTATCAAATCCAGACGCATATGGTTCTAATTCAGAATTACATTGAGAGAAACAAGAAATACTAGATAATAGAAGTATAACTACGAGTGAGTAGATTTTCATTTACAACGTTTTATAGATTGCTACTACAAATATCTAATTTTGAATAAAAGAACCGTAGTGTTTATATATGATTATGTCCTAAAAGAAGAATCTTGGACATTTTGTACTGATCGATTTTGTTTTCTATGCTAAAAGCCAAATTAAAAACCAGATGATTAATGGGCCTATGTTCTATGGGGTATGTTTTTGTTTTTTTCGCTTTCGCGAAACAACACGATGAAGAAGCTTATGCTAAGCGTAGTCGAAGTGCGAAAAATAAAATAGTATTTATCTTTAGAGAACTGGACTATGGTTTTTCATAGGATACGTTGTTAGCAAATGTTATTTCTTTAGTTGTTCTTTTATCTTTATCAGATATTCTACATCTTGATATTTTGAATCTAACCCTTTCATAACTTTCCGCCCTTTAAATTCTAATGCTAGACTTCCAATTTCATTTACAGCTCCTCCTAATTCTGTTAAACTAAGTACCCCCGCTAAAGTAGTCAGACTTGGGTCAATTAATGATAGTATTCCACATGCAACTAATTTTGGAATATGAACTAAATCAATTATAGCTTTAACTGGTTCTTTTTTAATTTCAAAACCGTGTTTTTTAGATGCATCTTCATAATTTTCAATTTTTTGTAATAGAAAGTCTTGGATGTAAGATTTACCTTTATTTACTTCTATTCCGTCTAAAAATAATCTAAGGTTTCTTAATTGTTTTATAGATTCTTTATCTTCACGTACTTCTTTAACGTGATTCCATTTTAAGTTTTTCCCTTCTATGATTGGTAAATCTAACAGAGCTAATTCGATACCTTGATTCAAATCAGCACCTTTCAGCCAATTATATGAGTTGTGATCTTGAAATACCGGAACTACATATTTACCAGATTCTCTATGAAAATTAGTTGTCGATGCTATTAAAAGATTTTTAAAAAAGAAATCAAAGTCAAAGTTTTTTTTATCAAAAGTTGGTTTAAATTGTAAAATGTCTCTCATATCTCCCATAAAATGGAGCTTCCCTTTTTTAATCCGTTGAGATAGTTTTTTAATATTAATTGTAATCTCACCATTAAAATTCTCGTTTAATAGGTGTGCAGATTTTTTTGTTATAATTTTTTTAAAATCCCAATTGTCAATGTTTAGTGAATTCTGAGTATCAATTATGAATTCTGGAATATCTCTTGATATTTCTGGTAAATAAAGGTGATTACCCGTTGGAAAAACACTTTTAGTACTGCCATCTAAACAATATACTTTATCAAAATATAAGGCTAGTTCAGGAGTAGGTTTATTAACAACTGCATATCTCTCTGATTCGTATTTCATAATGTTTACTAACGGCTCCGTATATGAAAAGTAGCGCTGAAAATAAGCGGTTACTTTTCGGATAAACACAAGCCAAATTTTTAAATTTGACGATTTCCAAGTAAAAAAGATAAATAGTAAAATTTAAAAATTTGGCGGACTCTCTAAATATACACAAAACTTTCGTTTAAACACTTATTAGCTATGTTTTATAGCATCGATGAAAAAGCGACAAGTCGAGTATCTTTAAGATGAACTAAAAATTAAAGATATGAGTACTCAAATTATCGCCACTTCTAAGTTATACATTGGTATTGACATTCACAAACGTAGTTGGAAGGTTCATTGTAGTACGGATCTTTTTTCAGGTAAGAGTTTTAGTATGTCACCAGATCCAGACCAATTATTGAATTATGTAGATAAACATTTTGCTGATTATGAAGTAAGTGTTGCTTATGAGGCGGGTTGTTGTGGTTATTCTGCTCATCGTTGTTTTGAGAGTTATGGTTGGCGTTCATTGGTCGTCAATCCAGCAGACATTCATAGAAAAGGTAAGGAGCGTCATACAAAGACCGATAGGATTGATGCACAGTTGATCAGTCGAGAGCTCAAAGATGGTCGTTTAGAAAGTATTTTCATTCCAGATATACAAAGAGAAGAACTTCGTAGTTTGTTTAGAAGGCGTAATGATCTGGTTAAGGATTTTCGTAGGATTAAGAGTTATATCAAGATGCAATTGTTGTATTTCGGTATTAAGGAGCCAATGGAATTTGACAATGATCATTGGAGTCATAGGTATCGTAATTGGTTAGATAATATTATTTTTCAATACCCCACGGCAAAATCTACATTGGATAGCCGTCTTCGTTTTTTTCGATTTGTAGATCAGGAATTACGTGATGTTTCTACAGAGTTGCGTAGATATTGCAAGGTTCATTATAAGAAAGATTATATGTTATTACGAAGTATTCCTGGTATTGGGGGTATTGTTGCTTGTGGCATATTGTGTGAGTTAGGGGATCTTAGGCGTTTTACTAGTGTCAAACATCTAGCAGGTTATGTTGGATTAGCACCAGGAGTTCATCAAAGTGGTGCTAATTATAAAGTAATGGGTATTACACCTCGGGCACATCGATTGATGCGGAGCTACTTTGTAGAAGCTTCTTGGCAAGCGATCCGAGCAGACCCAGT
>NZ_CANLNH010000026.1 GCF_947492535.1 uncultured Dokdonia sp.
AAGATTTTGTAACGGAAAGTTTATTTTAAAAATGTGCTAGAAATTACATTTTAAAATAAACAACCACCCTACTTATAGAGGTATTTTTTTACTAACGACTAACAGCTACCGACTATCTATGATGATAAGGTTCGCCTTTTAGAAGAAGATTTTGTAACGGAAAGTTTATTTTAAAAATGTGCTAGAAATTACATTTTAAAATAAACAACCACCCTACTTATATAGAGGTTGTATTTTTACTACCGACTACCGACTACCGACTACCGACTAATAGCTAAAGACTAACAGCTACCGACTATCTATGATGATAAGGCTCTCCTTTTAGAATAGTGAATCCTCTATATAATTGTTCCGTAATGAATAGTCTTACCATTTGATGGCTAAATGTCATTTGTGAGAGTGCTATTTTTCCTTGAGAGGCTTTATACACTGTTTCAGAAAAGCCATAAGGTCCTCCTATCACAAGAACTAACGTTTTGTAGCCGCCATTCATTTTTTTCTGTAAATATTGAGAAAATCCAACACTATTCATCTCTTTTCCATTCTCATCCAGAAGAATTAAATGATCTTGTGACTCAACTTTTGATAAAATCAGTTGCCCTTCTTTTTCTTTTTGTTGTGCTTCGCTGAGGTTCTTTGCATTTTTAATATCAGGAATAATTTCAATAGAAAATTTAATATAATGGTTTAGGCGTTTGCTATACTCTTCAATAAGCGCAAGTAAACGTTTGTCATCTGTTTTTCCTATACAAAGCAGTTTGATGTTCATGGGGTAAAAATACGAATTCCTATAATGGGAGTTGTTAGTACTTAGATTCAGGTTTCAGGTTTGGAGTATAAAAGTTGATTTTTTAAATTTCGTATTTCAACTTTATATTTTCATTATTCGTTATTTGTAGGGCTTTCCTTATTTTTACATAAACTAGATTTTATATATGATTTCTCAAATGCAATTTGATCAAGAGATAGAAGGTATCATCGCAAATGCTATACGTGAAGATGTAGGTGATGGTGATCACAGTTCATTGGCTTGTATTCCTTCAACAGCAACAGGTAAAGCAAAATTATTAGTAAAAGATGAAGGGGTTTTGGCTGGGATAGCTTTCGCGAAAGCGGTCTTTGCCTACGTAGATCCATTACTTCAAGTAGAAGATCGTATCCCAGATGGAAGTCGTGTGAAATATGGTGATATTGCTTTTTACGTAACAGGACCTTCGCAGTCCATTCTAAAAGCAGAACGATTAGTACTCAATGCCATGCAACGTATGAGTGCGATTGCAACCAAGACAGCTTTTTTTGTGAATTTATTGGATGGTACAAAGACACGCATTTTAGATACGCGTAAAACGACACCAGGCATACGTGCTCTAGAAAAATGGGCTGTAAAAATAGGAGGAGGCGAAAATCATAGATTTGCATTGTATGATATGATTATGCTTAAGGATAATCATATAGATTTTGCAGGTGGTATTACACAAGCAATTCAAAAAACAGTAGCCTATCTAAAAGAAACGAAGCGTGATTTGAAAATTATTGTTGAGGCTCGTGATCTAGATGAAATTGATGAAATTTTACAAAGTCATAACGATGTATACCGAATTCTTATAGATAACTTTAATTATGAAGATACAAGAGAAGCTGTGAGACGTATAGGTGATTTATGTCTTACGGAGTCTTCAGGAGGTATTAATGAAAAAACTATTCGTGAATACGCACTATGTGGTGTAGATTATATTTCTAGTGGTGCATTGACACATTCTGTATATAATTTGGATTTAAGTTTGAAAGCGGTATAAAATGGCATCGCTAGAAAACAAACTAGAGCGCTTTGCTATTTTTAGATTTTGTGTGCATTGTCTAAAAAAAGTAGTACTTCCTGGGTTTAAAGGGATGACTAGTTATCATCTTATCAAAACATATCTCACAGGAATTATACGTGGGACACTCTCAGCTAGAGCAGGTTCGATAGCGTATAGTTTTTTTATGGCCATATTTCCTACCTTGTTATTTCTATTGAATTTAATTCCTTTAATACCAATAGATGGCTTTCAGACAAAATTCATGGATTTTATCTATGAACTAATACCAAAACAATCACTAACATTTTTTGAGCCTGTATTTAATGATATTTCAGAAAACCCAAGAACAGGTTTATTATCTTTTGGGGCTATCTTAGCATTAATCTTAATGAGTAATGGAATTAATGCTATTTTTAGTGGCTTTGAAGGCTCGTTTAATGTAGATATTAATAGAAACTTTATTAGACAATATTCTGTAGCATTAGGAGTCGCTATTGTTTTGGCATTGTTATTGGTTACTACCATAACAGTACTTATTTATTTTGAGTATGTACTACGTATGTTAAGATATCAAGATATGATGAGTGATGGAACAGATGTGACATTAGTTTCTATAGGTAGTTATGTGTTTTTTGTTATTATGATATATATTGCTGTAGCCACATTATATTATTTTGGAACAAAAGAAGGGAGAACAAGTAAGTTTTTTTCTCCGGGAGCACTTATGACTACACTGTTATTTATGTTAACTACTTATCTTTTTGGAATTTATATAGATAATTTTTCTAATTATAATGAGTTATATGGTTCTATAGGAGCTCTTTTAATTATGATGTTATATATTTGGCTTAATTCAAACCTATTATTACTCGGATTTGAATTGAATGCAGCGTTACAAAAATTGAAAATGAATCAAACCCTCAATAAATAAACAATGAGAAATTTTATGTTAGCCTTAATGGCAATTTTTAGTATTGGATTTGCAAATGCGCAAACACAGGTAGGAGATGCAACACTTCCTAATCAAATGACACTAGAAGGTACAAACCTTGTACTGAATGGAGCAGGAATGAGAGAAAAAGTTGTTTTTGATCTATATGCAGGAGGATTATACCTTCAATCTAAAAGCAGCGATGCACAGCGTATTATAAACGCAGATGAGACTATGGCAATAAAACTTGATATCGTTTCTAAACTCGTGTCAAGTAAGAAAATGAAAAGTGCTGTAGATGATGGATTTGAAGCTTCTACAAATGATAATATTGCTCCATTAGCAGATAAAATAGAAAAATTCAAAAGCTTCTTTAGCGATAAGATAGTGAAGACAAATGTATTTGATATTACATATATCAAAGGACAAGGAACTGTTGTTTACAAGAACGGAACGAAGATAGGTGTGATTGAAGGATTAGACTTCAAAAAAGCACTTTTTGGAATCTGGTTAGGAGAAGATCCTGCAGATGAAGATCTTAAAGAAGGAATGTTAGGAAGTTAATAAAAAACATACTATATAAGAGTACAAGTACAGCGGACATTTGTCCGCTGTACTGTTATAGTATTTTGATATGATAAAAAGAAAAGTATTTTTTGTATTCATTTGCATTCTATTTTTAACGCTTAAAGGATATGCGCAAGCTAATGATGTTTTTGGAACTTGGACTACGGTAGATGATCAGACAGGAGAACATAAGGCGACTGTAGAAATATATGAGCGCGATGGTAAAGTCTATGGAAAAGTAGTGCAGATTACAAGAGAATCTAGTCGTAATAATATATGTGATCTTTGTGAAGGAGAGGATAAAGACGTACCGGTAATTGGTATGGAGTTTATAAAGAATTTATCTTTCAAGAATGGAAAATACCAAGGGGGTACAATAACAGATCCTGGTAATGGAAAAGTGTATCGATCAAAAATATGGATAGATCCAGATAATCCAAATAGGCTAAATCTTAGAGGGTATATTCTTTTTTTCTACAGAACGCAACAATGGATACGTGTAGAATAATACAAGTATAATAATCACTCAATTATAAAACCCCGTAAAAATACGGGGTTTTTTCTTGGTCATAAGTTTTAGATTTGGAGAGACGTCAAATACTTAAAAAGTATTTGAAAAAGAAAATTATTAACTAACACTAAAACACACACAATTATGAATCCATTTATTGGCGAGATTGTAATGTTTGCGGGAAATTTTGCACCTAGGAGTTGGGCATTTTGTAATGGGCAGTTATTACCCATAGCACAAAATACAGCCTTATTTTCTATTCTAGGAACTACCTATGGAGGAGATGGCAGAACAACCTTTGCATTACCTGATTTAAGAGGGAGAACACCTATTCACCCTGGACATGGTCCTGGACTATCTACGTATAGATTAGGGCAAAATGGTGGTTCTGAGGAACATACACTTACTATTGGTCAGATGCCTACTCATAATCACTTTGTAGCTAGTGATACGACAGCACACGTAGGTGATAACAATAATGAAGATGAACCAGAAGGAAACTTCGTAGGTACAGGACAAGTTTTTAGTTCTGCTGCTGCTGCTAGTGCTACACTTAATGGTGGTGCTATGACAACAGCTAGCTCTATGACTAACGCTGGTAGTGGTCAAAGCTTTAATACCATGAAACCTTTTGGTACGGCTAATTATATTATAGCGTTATTTGGAGTATATCCATCTAGAAATTAATCGCTACTTAATCAATTTTACTAACATTATTTAAAACAATATATTATGGATCCATTTTTAGGAGAAATTAAACTATTCGCAGGAAACTTTGCTCCAAGAGCTTGGGCATATTGCGACGGACAATTATTACCTATAAGCCAATACTCGGCTTTATTTTCAATATTAGGAACTACCTATGGAGGAGATGGTAGAACAACATTTGCATTACCTGATTTAAGAGGTAGAGCAGCGATTCACCCAGGGAATGGGCCAGGATTAAGTTCTTATCAATTAGGGCAAAAAGGGGGAAGAGAAACAATATCTCTTAACTTAGCAAATTTACCTTCTCACAACCATACGGCTACTTCTACGACTACAGTACATGTTGGAGATAATAATAATGAAGATGAGCCAGAAGGAAACTTTTTAGGTACAGGACAATTTTATAGTTCTGCTGCTGCTGCTGGTGCTAAATTAAATGACGCTGCAGTAACTACAACAACTACAGTTGGTATGCAAGGAGGACAACAAGCATATAACAATTTACAACCATTTTTGGGAGTACATTATATCATAGCGCTACAAGGAGTATTCCCAAGTAGAAACTAGAAATGATACATGCATATTTCAATCATTAGATTGAAAAGATATAAGGGGAAGCGGCCTTCGGGTAGCTTCCTTTTTTTGTTACTGTTTTTACTTTGTTTATAAATCGCATTCATATACGATGGGATCGTCTTACTTACTTCGTATTTTCGTTTATATTTTTCTAATAGATGCCATACTTTATAGACGCCATACTTCCTATTCCTGTAGAAAAAGCTTTTACGTATAGTATTACTGAAGCTGAAGCAAAGTTTTTACAAGCAGGTATGCGGGTAGCAGTTCCTTTTGGAAAATCAAAAGTCTATGCTGCATTAGTAAAAAATATACATACAACGCCGCCTACACTATATGAAGCAAAGGAAATAGAACATATTCTAGATGAGACACCTATTGTAACACAAAAACAATTTGAGCTATGGGCTTGGATGGCTTCTTATTATATGTGCACAGAAGGGGAGGTGATGAGAGCATCATTACCTAGCGCTTTTCTGCTAGAGAGTGAGACTATTATTAGATTACAACCTGAAATACTACTTCAAGACGAAGATTTACAAGATGATGAGTTCTTAATTTACGAAGCATTACAGCATCAATCTGTGATTAAAATACAAGAAGTCATGGATATCTTAGGCAAACGCAAAGTATTGCCTACTATAAAAAAACTATTAGATAAAGGGGCTATTTCTGTACAAGAAGAAGTATATGAGCAATACAAGCCTAAGCTTGTTACCTTTGTGCAAATACACGCTGATTATAAAGATGAAACGGCTTTTAATGAATTACTAGATTCGTTATCGAGAGCACCAAAGCAACGGGAATTACTACTTACTTTTTTTTCGCTTAAAGCGAAAACCAATAAACCCATCTCTACAATAGCATTGAAGAAAGCAGCAAATGCAACGGCATCGCAACTAAAAGCGCTTATCGCAAAGGGTGTCTTTGAAACCTATAAAAAACGAAAAGACCGTATAGTGTTTGAAGGAGAGACAAGCGCCACTAAAACATTAAATACGCATCAGCAAATAGCATTATCTGAAATACAAGAATGTTTTGAAACGCAAAATGTATGTTTGCTTCATGGAGTGACAGCATCTGGAAAAACAGAAATATATGTATCCTTGATAGAAAAACTGCTTCATACAGGAAAGCAAATTTTATACTTACTTCCTGAAATTGCGCTTACAACACAACTCATTGCTCGATTACAAAATTACTTTGGCGAAAAAGTAGCCGTTTTTCATTCTAAATATTCGGTACATGAACGTGTAGAAGTCTGGAATAACGTACTTAAAAATGCATCAAAAGCTCAAATAATTATTGGAGCCCGTAGTGCCATGTTATTACCGTTCCATGATCTAGAATTCATTGTGGTAGATGAAGAACATGAAAGTAGTTTTAAGCAATACGATCCTGCACCGCGTTATCATGCTAGAGACACAGCTATTGTGCTAGGTCATATGTTTAATGCAAAAGTAGTATTAGGATCTGCGACACCTAGTGTAGAAACAGTGTACAATGCTCGACAAGGAAAATACGGTTATGTATACTTAGGTCATAGACATGGTAATATACTAATGCCAGAAATTAACCTTGTAGATATAAAAGAAAAACAGCGAAAGCGAGAAATGACAGGGCACTTTAGCGATACGCTGTTACGAGCAATTACGGATGCGCTAGGTTTAGGTGAGCAAGTGATTTTATTTCAAAATAGAAGAGGCTTTTCACCTGTGTTAGAATGTAAAACCTGCGGTCATGCTCCCCAATGTCCTAATTGTGATGTGAGTTTAACCTATCATAAATATAGACATCAATTGCGATGTCATTATTGTGGACATCATATTGCTATGCAATTAAAATGTATGGCGTGTGGAAGCCCAGATTTGACAACAAAGGGATTTGGGACTGAACAAATAGAGGCAGAACTAAAAGAGCTATATCCAGATCATAAAATTGCTCGTATGGATTCTGATACTACGAGAGGAAAATATGGATTTGAAAAAATAATCACCGCATTTGAACAAGAAGAAATAGACATTCTAGTGGGAACACAAATGCTAACCAAAGGTCTCGACTTTAGAAATGTCACACTAGTAGGAATCCTCAATGCAGATAGTATGCTCAATTTTCCAGATTTTAGAGCACATGAGCGTAGTTATCAATTGATAGCTCAAGTTTCTGGAAGAGCAGGACGTACCGAGAAACAAGGGAAAGTATTAGTGCAAACCTATAATCCCTACCATCAAATTCTACAACAAGTTTCGGTTAATAAGTTTGATGCAATGTTTCAAGAACAGTTGCAAGAACGTCAAGATTTTAAATATCCACCCTTTTATAGATTGGTGCGCATTACATTAAAGCATAGAGACTATCAAAAGATCGAGGAGGCTAGCGTATGGGTCGCAAAAGCTTTACGTCAAGTATTAGGTAGCGATGCTGTTTTAGGACCTGAGACACCTCCTGTGGCTCGTATACGGAATCAATATAGACGTAATGTGCTCATTAAAATTAATAGAAAGCAAAATTTGTCTCATATCAAAGGGCTTATTGGTAGAGTACAAACAAGCTTTAAAGCCATTCCTCAATATCGAAGCGTGCGTCTTATTATAGATGTAGACTGCTATTAGTATTTATTTCTTATATGCGCTTTAACGCTTCGCTCTTCTGATGGTCCTTAACTTGGCTGCCGATAAGCAGGTCTCACAAATTCGCTTTCGCGAAACCTGTCTACCAAGAGGTAGGAGCGTACTCAGTATTTTTATTATATAAATTAAAGGCATAAAAAAAATCCGCTAATTGGGGGAGCGGATTTTTACTGTTGTAAATTGGAACTAATTTAAGCGGATAATGCTTCGATTAATTCTGTTTTTTTATGACGACTTAATGGAATTTTCTCTCCATCAATCTCAATATTTCTACTATTGTATTTATCTACCTTATCAATATTGATAATATATGATTTATGAATACGCATAAAACGTTCTGGTGGTAACTGTGCTACAAAAGACTTCATAGTAGCAAGAACCACAATAGGATCATGTACAGTAACAAGTTTTACATAATCACCTAATGCCGTAATATATTTTAACTCGTTAAGCATTACCTTTTTCTTCTTAAGATTACTCTTTACAAAGATGTAATCATCATCATCTACAGCTCCTTCTGTTTTTAGTTTGTATAAACTTATAGCTTTATAAACCGCATTTGTAAATCGATCTTTTGTTATAGGTTTGCGTAAATAATCAATCGCATTATAGTTAAATGCTTTGTACGCATATTTTGTTTTTCCTGTAACAAATATGATTTGAGGTTTATGGATAAGATCATCAAGTAGATCAAATCCAGACAAAATAGGCATCTCTATATCGAGAAATATAAGATCTACTTTTGTTTCAAGTAGACCATTTTTTGTCTCTATGGCATTATTGTATTCGGCTACGAGTCGTAAATTAGGATGATCACTAATCATTTTTACAATCGCAAGGCGTTGTAGGCTTGAGTCGTCTACGACAGCGCAATCTAGAATTACTCCTTCCACAGTCTTTAATTTAAATAGGTTAAGTGATACAATAATACTCAAAAAAAAAGGAAACACCAATAAAAAAGTGAATTTCGTCGGATTTTTATGTTTTTTATCGACTCCTGTAGCTCTAAAAAGTGAGAGGTATATGGCTGTAAGTAGTTTTGATTTAATGATTTATACCCTATTATAAGTCATGTTTTGTGAAAATATGGATGTTGAGGTCAATTTATTCATAATTATACTTTGCTAAATCAATAACTATACTTAATTTTGCACTCATTTTTAAATTAAAATCATTCTATATGAATCATTATGAAACTGTTTTCATCTTGAATCCCGTTTTATCTGATGAACAGATAAAGGAAACAGTTAAGAAGTACGAAGATTTTCTTAAAAGCAAGGGTGCTAAGATGGTTAACAAAGAGGATTGGGGGCTTAAAAAGCTTGCATATCCTATCCAACACAAGAAAAGTGGTTTTTATCACTTATTTGAATTTACAGTACCTGGAGAGGCAATCTCTGAGTATGAGCTTACGTTCCGTCGTGATGAGCGTGTAATGCGTTATCTTACTGTAAAATTAGACAAGCATGCAATTGCTTGGGCTGAAAAAAGAGTAGCTAGAAACAAAAAACAAGCGTAATTATGGCATCTTCTATCGAACAACAAGCAAAAGGAAAAAAAGACGGAGATATCAGATATCTTACGCCTCTTAACATTGAAACTAACAAGGCAAAAAAATACTGTCGTTTTAAGAAATCAGGTATCAAGTACGTTGATTATAAAGATGCAGATTGGTTATTGTCTTTTGTAAACGAACAAGGTAAATTGTTACCACGTCGTCTTACAGGAACATCATTAAAATATCAACGTAAAGTTAGTGTAGCTGTAAAGCGTGCACGCCACTTGGCGCTTATGCCTTACGTGACTGACTTATACAAATAAAAACTAGACATTCATGGAACTTATATTAAAGAGAGACGTTGAGAATCTAGGATTTGCAGACGATATCGTAACAGTAAAAAATGGTTACGGAAGAAATTTTCTGATTCCTCAAGGGGCAGCAGTACTTGCAACACCTTCTGCAAGGAAGGTTCTTGCTGAAAACTTAAAGCAAAGAGCTTATAAGGAGAAAAAAGTAATTGATGATGCTCAAAAAGAAGCAGATAAATTAAAAGATTTAGAAGTTAAAATTAGCTCTAAAACTGGAGATGGAGACAAGCTTTTTGGTTCTGTAAATAATGCAGATCTATCAGCAGCTTTAGAAAAAGCAGGTGTTTCTGTTGAGAAAAAATTCATTACAATCCCTGGTAATAACATTAAGCGTTTAGGTAGCTACGAAGCTTCTATCCGTTTTCATAGAGATGTTGTTGTACCATTTGCATTTGACGTAATCGCCGAAGCATAATTGGGAATACATAGTATTTAAAACCGCTTTCAACTTTTGAAAGCGGTTTTTTTATAGCTAAACATTTAGCCTATCTATTAAATAACTAGTATACGCTTTCGCGAAAGCGTATAAAGTGATATAAAATAAGGAATAGCATGCAATACGCTCGACTTACAAAAGAACAACTAGAAGAACTTCACCAAGAGTTTATTAATTTTTTAGCGACACAGTCTATTACAGCAGACGAATGGCAGGAGATCAAAACCAATAAACCTCATGTTGCCGAAGAAGAGATTGATGTCTTTTCGGATCTCGTTTGGGAAAATGTATTAACGAAGGCTAATTACTTGGAGCATATATCACCTAACCAAATGCATCTTTTTGAATTGCGAGAAGATAAAATGACATTGATTGCAGTAAAGATCAATAAAGAAGGTATTGATATTACTTCAAAAGAAGGATATCAGTGGTTACAGCAAAATTTAGGAGACGATACTGTGGTGTTTATGAGCGCTAGTAAGGAGTATAGCGAAAAACCTAATGCAGATAAATTTACATTGATTCAACAAGGTGCTGTGATCACTAAAGGTGATTTATATAACTGGTTTTCGAGGTTTGTGGATATTAAAGGGTAAGTAAGAATATCACTTATTTGTGTATGTAAAAAGGGTTTGCGATCACTTTTTTAAAGCTAACAGTATAATCTTCCTTATTTATAGGTGAGACTTTTATAGATAAAGAATCTTTTGTTTTATTAATACGGTACTCATACGTAATATTTGGAAGTACCGTATCTAGTAATCTAATTGCACTAAAATATAATTTTGTGCTATCTAAAGTCCAGTTTGAATTTGTTTTGTGTTCTCCTCCAAAAGATTCTGTGATTACAGAATCTTCATAAAAAGTAAGGACTATTTTATAGTTTTGATCATATAAGTTATTACTAACCTTATATGAATCCCATATGCCTATGAGTCCTGTTTCTTTTTTTGGAGAACTACATCCGAAAATAAATATTATGAATAGTACAGTAAGAAGTATAAATTTCTTACTCATACCTTAATGACTCTATAGGGTCAAGTCTAGCTGCTTTAAGCGCTGGAAAAAATCCAGAAATAATAGCAATACCAAAAGTAATTGAAGTTGCTGCAATAATAGCATTCCAAGGGATTGTAAATACAAAACCAGAGAAGCTTGCAATGAGATATCCAATCCCTACACCTAGCAAAATTCCTAATAACCCTCCATATTGCCCTACAATAATTGCTTCATATAAAAATTGAAAAGCAATCGTTGATTTTTTGGCTCCTAATGCTTTTCTAACTCCGATTTCTCGTGTACGTTCTGTAACAGAAACGAGCATAATATTTACGAGTGCGATACAGGAACCAAAAATGGTGATGAGACTTATGGCCCATGCTGCTACTCCTAACGCCCCAGTAATTGTTGCTATTTGATTTACTAAATCGTCGCTACGCCCTATTCCAAAATTGTTTTCTTGAACGGGGGATAACTTACGTATGTTTCTAAAGGCAAGAATTGCTTCTTCTTCGGCGCTATCCAAAAACTCAGGGTTATCTACCATGACACTCACACTGTAATTAATGTTAGGCTGTGTAAACATGGTACGTGCTACCTGTATTGGAATAAGCACGCGTAAATCTTGATTATTTCCAAAAGTAGCTCCCTTTTCTTCTAGAATTGCGATTACATTAAATTTGGTGCCACGTATGCTTATTGTTTTTCCAATAGGATTATCGTCTTTAAAAAGGTTTTTGTAAAAATCGCTTCCCAGTACACAGACACGTGTATTATTACTAATGTCAAAAGGAGTGAAATTCCTTCCTTTGTCTAGTTTGAGTCCAGAATTTTGGATGAAGTTTTCATTTACACCTACAACACGTACTTCAGGATCTGTTTTTTCATTCTCATATTTTACTTCTGCGCTACGAGTTCCTGTAAAAGAAATAGCTGTTTGCGCTGTTGGATATGAAAAGGTTTCTGCAAACTCTTTTACATCACGATATCCTATAACAGGATTGATGATTCTACGTTCACCTCTTCGTTGGTTTGTAAATTCATATCGCTGTATTGTTAAGGTGTTACTTCCTATAGAAGCAAAATCATTTGTCAATGTGTTTTCAAAAGCTTTTAAGAATGTAAGTATTCCTACAAGTGCTGTGATACCTATTGCAATAATAAGTACGGTCAAGATAGTTCTCAATAATTGACTTTTGATACTATCTGATGCAATACGAAGATTTTCTCTAAAAAGTGAAAACATAATGGGTTGTATTATTTAGTCTTTTCTATAATCCAGTCACTTAGTACTTTTAATGCATCTGGTGAAAACGTTTCTTCCAGTTGTGCATATTCAGAAGGACTACCTGTGGTGGTGGTTTGAAATAGATGGTTCAAATTAGGGAATTCTACAGTGGTAACGTCTGTATTTCCACCTTTTTTAACAGATTTTTCAATGTTTTCTAGATTCTTCTTTGAAGGAACTTGTAAATCTAATGATCCATTAATGGCTAATACAGGACAGGTTACTTTCTCTAATGTAGGTCTTGGGTCTGTTATAAGTAAGTATTGAAACCAATCAGAGGTAAGTGTGTTTATTTCACGTTTCATAAGATCTTCCTTTGTTCCTCCTTCAGGAATCATTTCAGGATTTTGATCTAATGCATTATTTAAATACGTCGTGAGCTCTTCTTTAATTTTTGGCGTATCTCCATAATATTCTTTTACAATACCAAACATCATTTCTTGCGCAATATGGTTCTTACGTAGCATTTCTTCATCCATCCCTTGTGCTTTTCCAATAAGATACCCTTGATCCATTAATAGTTCATCTCCTGGTTGACCAACACCTGCTAATAATGCTATAAAAGAGACTTCTTTATTTTTTGCAGCGATCATAGGGGCAATTAATCCACCTTCACTATGACCTGCAAATCCAATTTTAGAGGCATCTATATCTGGATGGTTTTTCAAAAAATCAAAAGCTGCTTGGGCATCAGTTGCAAAGTCTGCACTGGTGGCGCCTTGAAAATTTCCTGTAGATTTTGCTGTACCTCTATCATCATAGCGTAATACAGCAATACCGTTACGTGTTAAGTAATCGGCAATAACGAGGAAAGGTTTATGGCCTACCAACTCTTCATTACGATCTTGTGGTCCTGATCCCGATATTAAAATAACGGCAGGTAATTTCTTTTTTCCTTTAAAAACAACTTTAGGAAGTGTGATGGTTCCTGAGAAAGTAGCATTGGCTGCTGTATTTTTAAAAGTTACTTCTTCTTGTTTATATGGAAAAGGAGCTTTTGGTTCTTGAGGTCTATTAGGTGCTTCTACAGTAACCGCTTCACGAGCAAATTCTAATGGAAATGTTTGTCCCCCTTGTTTAAAAGTTCCTTTTATAGATGAATCACTATCTATAACGCCGTTATAAGTGATACCCATATTTGTGATTTCTATATGTAAAGTTGCATTTCCATAATTGACAGTAGTCATAGGAATTCCGAATGCTTTTTGATCAGGGCTATCCAAAGTCCCGCCATACGTTCCATCTGCTTCAGTGATATGTAATACAAGTGGGAGCGTCATTCCTGGTTGTACTTCTAAATTTCCATACCAGTCTCCTGTCGCGTTTTGAGCGAAATTAAAATGGCTGATAAGCCCCAATAAAACAACAAATAATACTCTTTTCATCTATACCCGTTTTTAATAGTTGTTTGTGATAAGACTATTAAGGAGTAAAAAAGTTACCAAACTTTTCAATTAATTATTTCATACCCTCATTTTTAGAAAAGAAATACTCTAGATAATCAAGTCAAAAATCAATTTCCCCAACCCTAAAGGGAGTGATTTTTTGTGATTGCCATTATAGTAGCCATGATTGTTTCTGTTACTTTGCTAAAGTTGGTGTTTATTTCTTCGTTTGAAAATCGTATTTCAGAAATACCATATTCATTGATTATAGCTGTTCTATCTTTATCGTATTGTTTTTTAAATACATGTATGCTTCCATCAATTTCAATAGATAATTTTGCTCGATGACAATAGAAATCTAATATATAGTTATTAAATGGGTGTTGTCTTCTAAATTTATAGCCTTCAGGTCGTTGTTTTAAATACTCCCATAGTTTAATTTCTTCTGGAGTAGCCTTTTTTATTAAGTATTTAGCAAAAGCAAACGTATCACCTTTGGCTTCTCCATGCATCCCTTCATTTTTTAAATGATCCATTCTCAAAAGTAAAAAATAATCGATAAGTTCTTAGGTAATTTTCCCTACCCTTTAGGGTTAGGGAAATGGGAAAATTGGCAGCATGTAATTTTTCTTCTTTTATAAAGTGTAAGAAAACACTATAAATACTAATCATAAACAGATTAATAATGTCTAAATTTTATGATATTTGCAGGCGCTTAGGCTCCAAAGACGCTATATTCAAGTATCATTTTATTTTTGAATATTAAAAGAACCAGAGCTAAGGACTAAAAGCTAATGACTAAAGACTAAAATTAATGGCACAAAAACCATCGATACCAAAAGGAACTCGCGATTTTTCACCGATAGAGGTCGCAAAACGCTCCTATATTATGAATACCATTCGTACGCAGTTTCAGCACTATGGATTTCAGCCTATTGAAACGCCGAGTTTTGAAAATAGTAGTACACTCATGGGAAAGTATGGGGAAGAAGGAGACCGTTTGATATTTAAGATTCTGAATAGTGGAGATTATTTAGAAAAGTGGAATAAACTTCTTATAGAAACTATAAAAGCTGCTGTTTTGTTTCATTATGATGCCGTTAAATTTAAAATAGAATCAACAGAAGAGTTAGAGAGTTATGATTATAAGGCTCATTTTTTTGACGAGTTTTCTAAACATATTAAAAAAGAAGGACAAAAACTTTTTAGTGAAGCAGATTTTTCTAGTGACAATCTAATTAGGGATATTTGGTATCTTCTTATGATACATACAGCAAATAGTTATCAAACAGAGAGAGAGTTTACCCAAAGAGATAAGAATAATTTAGATACTTACACTTTTTTAATTTTCGGAGATTTTTATTTTTCTTTAAAACCAAAGTACCTTACTGGATACATTTCAGAAAAGGCTTTACGTTATGACTTAACAGTGCCTTTTGCGCGTTATGTAGTGCAGCACCAAAATGAGATTGAATTTCCTTTTAAGCGCTATCAAATGCAACCTGTTTGGAGAGCAGACCGTCCGCAAAAAGGACGTTTTAGAGAATTCTATCAGTGTGATGCCGATGTAGTAGGTAGTGATTCGTTGTGGCAAGAAGTTGAGTTTGTACAGTTGTATGATGCTGTGTTCACTGCGTTGAAGCTAGAGGGTGTTACCATTAAAATGAACAATCGCAAAATCCTTTCGGGTATTGCAGAAGTTATAGGTGCCAGTGATAAACTCATTGATTTTACTGTAGCTCTTGATAAATTAGATAAAATAGGGAAGGAGAAGGTTGTTGAAGAGATGGTATCTAAAGGTATTACAGAAGAAGCTATTCAAAAGGTAGATCCGTTGTTTACTATTGCTGGAAGTTTTGGAGATCAGTTGGCAACACTTAAAGAGTTATTAGCCACTTCCGAAATAGGAATGCAAGGAATAGATGATTTAGTTTTCATTAATGAAGCGATAGAAAGTTTAGGATTAGAAAGTGCTACGTTACAACTAGACGTCACCTTAGCACGTGGACTGAATTATTATACGGGAGCTATTTTTGAAGTAGCTGCACCTGAAGGTGTACAGATGGGAAGTATAGGCGGCGGTGGTCGTTATGCAGATCTTACAGGTATTTTTGGATTAAAAAATGTAAGTGGTGTAGGGATTTCTTTTGGATTAGATCGTATTGCGTTAGTTCTTGAAGAATTGAATTTATTTCCAGAAGAAGCGATAGAAGGAACCAAAGTCTTGTTTATCAACTTTGGGAAAGAAGAAGCATTATACGCGATGAAAGCCATTAAGCAATTACGTTCTAATGGTATTACGGCGGTATTGTATCCAGATGCGGCTAAGATGAAAAAACAAATGACCTATGCCAATCGCCGTGAGATTCCGTTTGTGATTCTAGCGGGCGGCGAAGAGATGGAAAATAATACTTTTACAGTAAAGGATATGATAGAAGGAGAACAGGAAACTGTATCGTTAGAATTGTTGATTGAAATAATTTTTAAAGGTAAAATTTATTAGAGTTAGTTAAGAGTTTTTAATTATTTTTTGTTCGTTTTCGCAAAATAACTTGTCGGTAGACAGGAACTTATAGAACAGTATTATACATCTGAAGCTTAAACTAAACACAAAGAGTAGAGGTTTACTACTTCTCTCATTATAAATCATTAAGATTTCCGCCTTAGCTGGGAAAAAACTACATACTAATAGCTAAAGACTAACGATTATTTCATGAGTACACTCGTTCAAATAAATGTATTACCACATCAAGCTGAAGATGATGATTATATTGCTGAGAAAGCTTTCGCGAAAGCGAGATTAAGAGCAGACGATGTACGAGAGTGGGATATCCGAAAGCGAAGCATAGATGCGCGTAAGTCTCCCGTGAAAATTTCATTGCAAATTGAATTTTGGAAGCAGAACGAAGTACGAGAATCATTACCTGCATTTGTGCCTCAAGACGTGCATAATGCCCCAGAAGTAGCTATTATTGGTGCGGGTCCTGCAGGTTTATATGCGGCTTTGCGTGCCGTAGAAGGAGGATTGAAACCTATTATTTTTGAACGAGGCAAAGATGTACGCGCGCGACGTCGGGATTTGGCAGCTATCAATAAAGATCACATCGTAGATGAAGATTCTAATTATTGTTTTGGAGAAGGAGGTGCAGGAACGTATTCTGATGGAAAGTTATATACGCGTTCTAAAAAACGGGGGAATGTCTTAAAAGCTATTGAGTGGTTTGTGCATTTTGGAGCCGTCGAAGATATTCTGGTAGATGCACATCCTCATATCGGAACTAATAAACTTCCGAAGATTATTACCACAATGCGTGAGGCGATTATAAAAGCAGGTGGGGAAGTTCGTTTTGAAAGTAAACTTACCGATCTTAAAATTATTGATCATCAGATTAAAGAAATTCAAATTAATGATACCGATTGGCTCCCCTTTGATAATGTGATATTAGCCACAGGGCATAGTGCACGAGATATCTTCTATTTATTGCATAAAAGAAAGGTGAAAATAGAAGCCAAATCATTTGCGATAGGTGTACGTATAGAACATCAACAAGAATTGATTGATCATATTCAGTATCATGGGGATAGTGATAATCCGTATTTACCACCTGCATCCTATAGTTTAGTACAACAAGTGGATGGAATGGGGGTGTATTCTTTTTGCATGTGTCCTGGTGGGATTATTGCACCTTGTGCTACAGCACAGGAAGAAGTGGTAACCAATGGATGGAGCCCTTCCAAACGAGACAATCCGTATTCTAATTCTGGAATTGTTGTGAGTGTGACGCCAGAAGATTTACCTAACTATAAAGAAGAAGATCCGTTTGTATGTTTAGATTTTCAGAAATCTGTAGAACGTGCTTGTTGGGAAGCTGCTGGAAAAACACAAGCAGTGCCTGCTCAACGTATGCGTGATTTTGTAGATGGTAGAATTTCTAAAAACTTTCCAAAGACTTCGTATCAACCAGGGATTGTTTCGGTAGATTTAAATAAAGTATTACCTCCATTATTAGCAAAGCGTCTTAAGAAAGCATTTCTTACTTTTGGTAGAAAGATGAAAGGGTATTTAACCAATGATGCCGTGTTACATGCGCCAGAGAGTAGAACATCTTCTCCAGTATCGATTCCGCGAGATCCTGTTACCTTAGAGCATATAGAAATAAAAGGATTGTATCCTTGTGGAGAAGGAGCAGGGTATGCAGGCGGTATTATTTCGGCGGCAATTGATGGAATTAATTGTGTGGATCGCGTGGTTGAGAAGTATGATTTAAAGAATTAATTAAATAGGTATTACTGCACTTCATCTATAAATAATTACATTACATAGAGTTAGAAGGTTTTTATTTTTTAGATATTTTATTTTCAATAGAATGTACTATCTTGCCTGATATGGAGTCCTTAAATCCACATAAAGTAAGTAATCGTTTTCAATTAACGAAAATCATAACTAGTAAGATTGCCACCGTTTATTTTTACAACAAAAATATTCTTGTTGTAGAAGTAAATGAAGGTGTTAATTTATCATATGCTTCGGCGGCATCGTTACTTTTTAAAGGATTGTTGGTTTTAAAAAATAGGCCTTGGGTATATATTTCCCATCGCGTAAATTCGTATTCTGTAGTACCTACAGATTATGAATATTTACATAAGATTAAAACGTTAAAGGCGTTGTCTATTGTTTTGCCTTCAGGGACAGATCCTTCTACCACAGCGATAGAACAAATTTTTTGCAGAAAGCCATTTAAGCTATTCAATAACGGCCTGGAAGAGGCAATGATTTGGGCTGATAAAATGCTTAAAGATGAAGTCGATGATTTAAAGAATGAGCGCAATTCTCTTCTTCTCTAAATATTCTTTTTCTTGCTGATTCGTTACTAAGCGTAAAGCTATCTCAATATGGACTATGGCTTCAGCATATTCCTTTTGAGTACTATGATATTCTGATACTGTTGCATAATATAGATAGCTACGTTGGCCTAAACTCTCTGGATCTAATTGTTGCAGGAGTTGGTAGCTTTCGCGAAAGCGGGAATCCTGTAATTGCACTACCGCCATATTAAGCAGATGTATAGGAGTAGCTTGCAACTTATGTAGACATTCGTACCAATGTAGGATTGCTTTCCAATTGGTATCTTCAAATGTCTTAGCTTTCAGGTGTTCGGCGGCAATAGCAGCTTCATAATGATAGGTGGAAAACGTATCTGTTTCTACAGCTTTATGCATGGCCGTGTTCCCAAGATTAATAAGCGGAAAATACCATTTTGAACGATCCTGATGTTGTAAATCTAAGAGTTGATTGTCATGGGTGGTTTTTGAGTCGATACGAGCGGCATGAAAACACATAATAGCAAATAAGGCATACACTTTTGGTGTTTTAGTGTTTTGATGATTTAATACCATTTTACATAAGCGCATTGCTTCGGAGCAGAGTTCTTTGCGAACAATAATTTCTTTTTTTGTAGAATGAAATCCTTCATTAAAAATAAGATAGAGTACCTCCATGACACTATCTAATCGTTTAGCTAGTGCTTTACCTTTTGGAATTTGAAATCTAATATTTTCTTTTTGAATAGAAGCACGTGCGCGGCTAATACGTTTTTTGATAGTCTCTTCTTTAGTGAGAAGAGCTGCTGCAATTTCTTTACTACTAAAACCAGAAACAGTCTTTAAAGCAAAGGCAATTCGATCTTTTGGACTTAGATACGGATGACAAGCCGTAAAAATCATGCGTAGCTGACTATCCTCAATTTCAGTATCTAGAAATAATTCTTGAATAGCGATGGTATCTATACCTGAAGCAATATGAGGGACTCGTTTCTTTTGAGCGGTTAGTTTTCTAAAGAGATCTAAAACTCTATTTTTTGCAGCTTGAGTCAGCCATGCTTCAGGGTTTTGAGGTGTATTGTTTTTCCAAGAAAGTGTGGCCTTGATAAACGTATCTTGTATCGCATCTTCAATTGTTTCTAGATGCGGTAGTCCAAAAATACGTACCAAAACAGAGACCATCTTCCCGTAGTGGTGCCTGAAAAGATGATCTATGAGTTTTGGTTCCATACTTATTTATCAAATACCATGATTTCACGTATCTCTACAGTGCCTCCTAAATCATAATCTGGGAAATCCTGAGCAATCTCTTGTACGTGATCAACATCTTTGGCTTCTACAAGATAATATCCGCCTACAATTTCTTTTACTTCGGCAGAAGTAAGATCTGTGACGGTTCTATTTTGCCCAGAAACTCTACGTATATTTGGTGTAAGCGCATTACCACCACGTAAAACACCTGCTTTTTCCATTTTCTCTCCCCAAGAGAACCATTTACCCATACGGCTTTGTAATTCTTCGGGTGATAAACCAAGATCAGCATAATCAGCTCCTGTAAAAATCATCATAAATTCTTTCATAATTGTCGTTTTTAAATTAAAGATTGTTTACTTCTAAGACGAAGCTGTTTTTTAAAGTAGGGACAAAAAATAAAAATATTTTTTTAAAATATTCTTGGTACCGTCTCTTCATTCGATTTCTAAAAAATGTATTTAAGGTTACTATGATTCCAGATATATCAAATGGACTTATTTTGAAATGATAATCATTCAACCAAAAATGGCAACAATACATAGCTATCCAGTTAAGAGGTATCTAAAGTTATAGTGTACGTCTTGTGAGCCCTTCTAAAGTAATAGATTCCTTTTTTATGTACAAGTTTTGTAAATAGGCTTGTTATAGATCGATCATTTCAATAGGTACTAATAAATGGAGGTACTTATGGTATACTAATTGATTATAGTAAAATGTACAATAAAAGTACCTAACAAACGTTAGTTGCTTGAATAACGTAACCTATTTCAAAATGAAACATAAAGTAAACGTCAGATAAGCCCTAGATGTCACTAAAAAGAAACATGTTGAAATTTGTATAAGGAAAGCCTTCTTTTTTAGAAGGCTTTTTTATGTTTATCTCAGCATACGTAATACAATTTTGTTTATGCATAGAATGTATCTGAATCTACAACAATAGTTGTAAGTTCTACAGTATGTCCATCTGGATCTTTGGTGTAGATAGAATGGAAATAGATATGGTCTCTAAAAATATATTCTAGTTGTAATACTTCATATTTTTTTCTCGCTTTCGCGAAATTTTCCATAGTCACATGAAAAGCAAAATGATCTATTTTCACATTTCTGGTTGTAGTATCGATAGTAGGGTCATCTAATGTAGCCGGAAATAAAGCAATCCCAGTTTTACCTGCAAGCATAAAAACGGGAGAGTTTCCCCATTCAGGAACTATTTTTCTTTTGAGTCCAAGGACTTTCTCGTACCAAGAAGCAGATACTTCTATATCCTTCACACGTATGGCGACATGGTCTAAATAATCTAGTGTAAAATCACTCATAATAATATAAAAATAGGTAAATAATGTAATAAAAATGAATTATGGTTTTACCGTAGTTTTAGTACGGTTATTAGATGAATTAAAATGAAAATAGGTTTTTTGGCGATTTTTTTAATTGTTTTAACGATGTTTTTTGAATTTTAACATGTATTAATTAACGTTTAAAATGGGGTATTTATATTTAACATAACCTAATCTATCATATTATGAAACCCCAATCATTGATTATCACAATAGTGATTATGCTTTTTGCTTCAATTTTAGATGTTAATGCTCAAGTGGGAATTAATACCCCTACACCTAATGCAATGCTTGATATAAATAGTACCACTTCTGGAGTTGTCTTTCCAAGAGTAATACTTACCGCGACACATGTGTATGCACCTGTCGTAAATCCAGCAACTGGTAATGCTCCTGTTGAAGGGACAATGGTGTACAATACTAATAATACTTTTACAGGAACGAATGATGTATATGAGGGATTATACATATGGGACGGTACACAATGGATATCGTATTTTCCAAAAGTACAATCAGAATTGTTTGAACAAACACAAACAGACCCTTCTTTATTCGGAGTAAGAGTGTCTGCTAATGGAAATGCAACCGTATATGAAGATATACCAGGCTTAACTAACCGTACGTTTACAGCTAAGTATACTGGAAAGTATAAAATAGAATTAGCTCCTAATTATGGCCCAGGACTTATAAATGCACCTATTAATGGTGATGTAGATGTGGCAGGTGCTCAAGGCTTTTTTCAATTTACTTTTGATGGCGTAAATTATTTAAAATATGTAAATGCAACTTCTTTTTATACTACTGCAGACGGAGGAATGCCACAACGCTATTTTGCTATTTTTAAACAAGTAACATATATTATTTACGTAGACCTTGTTGCTGGACAGGATTATGATTTCAATCTTGCTTTTGACCAGATGGCAGACGATCGTTTGCTTAATAGTGGAGATTCTGGAGATGGAAGAGGTATTGTAGGAGTAACGACGCCAAGTTATATACAAATATCATATATCGATGATTAATATATAATTAATCATCACATTTTTCGCAATTCAAATTCACCCCAGTCGCCTTCGCCTGGTAGTTCGCCCATTTCCCATTCTCCTATAATCTCATCTTCGGTTTCATTTAAAAAACCTGTATGTTGAATAATTGGATGTTTTTTCTCAGGATTTATAGCGAGTTTTCCTTGTTCATTTGTGTAGTAAAGACATGGGTAGTGCATTGTAAAGCTAACTAAGTTTTTTTCTATAAACCCTTTTATAGAAGCAGGTTCATCAAAAAGATGTTTTGACTCTTCGTCTTGTGCAGTACCAGTAAATGATCCATTATGAAGATTGATAGACATCTTAAATTGTATACGTTCTTCCACCTCTTCTAATAGGTTCCCTTTCTCATCATAAATAGGATAGGTGAAAAAACCTACCCAATTCTGTATCATGTCTATTGTTTTCATGGAGTATTTATAATTCTAATAATAGCAAGATCATCAGTAACAATATGTTTCCATTGATCTTTTATAAAACGTACTTTTCTATCTAATAAGTTATCATGCTCAGAATGTGTAGTATCTTTTAAAAGATATTCAATAATTTCTGTTTCTGATTTTTGATATTCTTTATTTTCTAAATGTTTAAAGGTAAATATTCCATCTGTACAAAGCGATATATCTTTAAAATTTGAAACCGATAACTTTTGATTTTGATCTTCATACCAAATATCAAAATCTTCATATAAATGATATCCTATATAATCAGGTTTGTCATTTTGTTCATATTCATAGCTTTCACCATCTATATAGATTAATCCATCTCCAATGGTAATGAATTCTGCTGAAGCATTTTCTGTGTTTATAATTCCTATAATTACTGTAGAAAGTAACTCATTAATTTCCAACCCAAGTTGATTTTTAATCGTAACAGTTTCTGTTATTAATTCTTTGACAGTTTGTTTGAGAATTATTCTTTGATCTTTAGTTTCGTTTGATATAAACTCTTGGTAAAAATGATTTTTTGCAACCTTTCTTAGAATCTTACCATATAACATAGAGGCAAAAACAGATTCTGTTCCCATTGTGCATCCGTCAAGTACTGCTATTAATTTTTTATTTGAGGTTATTTGTTCATGTAGAAAGAAGTCTTCACAATGATGTATGTGAAATGCTCCAATATGAAGCGTAGAGTATATTTTCATTACCGTAAAAGTCCATATAATATTCTAGTTATACAACAAAGCTTCTATAGTATAGTTCCTGTGGACTGTTAAATAGAATGTTGACTAATTTTATTTAGAATAATTAAAAATAGTGTTGTGTATACGTACATATATTTTTATTTTTGCGCCTTAAATTCATTGTATGATTCGTAAAGTTTTAAAAATTGTTGCTATTGTAGCACTTATTGCATTGGTCGTTATTCAGTTTATCAGACCAGATAAAAATATAGGAGATTATTCAGACATCGCTGCTTTTGAAGCAGAGACTAAACCCTCTCAAGAAGTAAAGGCAATTCTTAAGAGTAACTGTTACGATTGTCATAGTAATACAACGGTATATCCTTGGTATGCAGAAATAGCTCCTTTTTCATTTTTCTTAGCAGATCATGTAGAAGAAGGGAAAGAGCATCTTGATTTTGCAGCATGGGAAAGCTACTCTATAAAGAAAAAAGATCATAAGCTGGATGAACTTATTGAAGAAGTAGAAGAAGGTGAGATGCCATTAGAATCGTATACATTAATCCACGGAAATCTTTCTGAGGAACAGAAAGAACAGCTAGAAACCTGGGCAAAATCAGTACGAACCCAACTGCAAAGTCAGCTATAGCAAGGCTTTTTAAACGCGTAACCAAAACTTAACATTCCTTATTTAAATTTAATCTAAATAAACTTGGCTAAATGATTTCTCTGTATTATTTTTGTCGTCGTAAATAAATCACTATTTATATTAAGTCTAAATAAAAATGAAAAAAACGATATTTTCAACACTAGCCATAGCAACATTAATTTTTGCATCCTGTAGTAACGACGACGATGGCGTAGTAGTAATAGATCCAGATCCAAACCCAGATCCACAAGTTGTAATAGAGGTTCCTGATACGTATTCTTTTGAAAGAGATGGAGAGTCTACCGTAAATTTTCCAGGACAGACACAACGAATACTTATGGGAGAAGAATTAATTGCTTCTATGTTAAATTTTGATACTGCTACAGCGCAATCATTATTAGATATGTATGCGAATGAGAATACACCATTCGAGAATGAAGATTTAAATGCTTCGAGTAGACAATTAAGAAATACAGTTGCTAGTTCGGAAGATTATTTTACTTCAAATAATGCAGAAGCAGCGACTATAAGACAGTTTTTTGCAGACTTTTTATCAGCACAAATTGATGAGGTTTTCTTAGCACAAAACACTGCTGCCGCTATAGGAGTTGCTGGACAGATAGCAGATGGAGGAAGTACTCGGTATGTAAATGCTAAAGGGCTAGAGTATAATCAAGCTGTCGCTAAAGGTTTTATTGGAGCTTTAATGGTTGATCAAATTATAAATAACTATATAAGTACAACATTATTAGACGAAGGAACTAATAGAGAAGATAATGATAATGATGTTCCTAGAAATGATAGTGGTACTGATACACAAATGGAACACTTTTGGGATGAAGCCTATGGATATGTTTATGGAACATCGGCAGATCTTACAAATCCAAACCTAACAATAGGCGATGATGATAGTTTCTTAAATAAGTATATAGGTAGAGTAGAGGGAGATAGTGATTTTGCAGGAATAGCAGATAATATTTTTGATGCTTTTGTATTAGGAAGAGCAGCAATCGTAGCAAAAGATTACGATGTGAGGGATGAGCAGACTGCTATTTTAAGAGAATTAATTTCTCAAGTAGTAGGGATACGTGCTGTATACTATTTACAACAAGGTAAAAATGGAATTGAAGCTAATGATTTTGGAGCAGCATTTCACGATCTTTCTGAAGGATTTGGATTTATATACAGTTTGCAGTTTACGAGAAACCCAGCAACAAATGCACCATATTTTTCTGGAGCAGAAGTACAAGGATTTATAGATCAATTAACTGCTGGAAATGGATTTTGGGATCTTACACCAGCAGCATTAGATGAAATGTCTGAAACTATTGCAAGTCGTTTTACATTTACTGTCGCACAAGCAGGAACTGTGAACTAAGTATAAACATACAATTAAAAGGGAGCCAAAGTGCTCCCTTTTGGTGGTAAAAGACTATAGGTATGAGAAAGATTTTTGGAATTTTAGTATTAGTAGTATTTGCACTTTTTGCGTATGCGTGTTCTAGTGATGATTCATCAGATGGAGGTAGTGGACCTACGATCCCTCCTATGTCACTTGATAGAATCGGTATATTAGAAAATTGGGCCGATAACATTATTGTTCCAGGCTATGTAGATTTTCAATCTAAAGTAAATACACTTCAAACAGAAACAACGGCATTTGCAACCAACTCAAATGATTTAACAGCGATTAGAGCTGCTTGGTTAGATGCATATACCACTTGGCAACGTGTATCTATGTTTGAAACGGGACCTGCAGAAACGGTAGGACTTCGTTTAAATGTAAATATCTTTCCAGCAAGTGTAACGACAATAGAAGATAATATTGCTTCTGGTTCTTATGACTTAGGATTATCTTCTAATAGAGCCGCTAAAGGATTTCCAACATTAGATTATCTTCTTTTTGGAATCGGAGTAGATGATACTGCTATACTCGCCATCTATAACGGAACTGAGGGAGATGCTTATAAACAATACCTTCAAGACATTGTCGCAGATATGCAAACCCTTATTACTACGGTGTTAAACGAATGGCAAGGAGGATTTAGAGATAGCTTTGTAAGTAACAGTGGGTCTTCTTCTACAGCATCTGTAGACCGTTTAGTAAACGATTATATCTTTTATTATGAAAGACATTTAAGAGCAGGTAAAATGGGAATTCCTGGAGGTGTATTTTCAGGATCTGTAGAGCCTAATACAATAGAAGCATTATATGCTGGAAACCTTTCTAAACAATTATTCTTAGTTGGGCTTGACGCTGTACAAGACTTTTTTAATGGTCGTGCCTACAATGGAAACGCTCAAGGCGAAAGCTTAAGTAGTTACCTAGACGATCTTAACGTGATAAAAGATGGTGCAGATTTAAGTACGATTATAAATAACCAGTTTACTACAGCAAGACAATCTGTACAAGGATTAGGAAACTTTGAGCAGGAATTACAAAATAATCCGCCAACTACATTTTTAAATGCCTATGATGAAGTACAACGTATTGTACCTCTAGTAAAAGTAGATATGGTCAGTGCATTAAGTATTAGTATCGATTTTTCTGATGCAGACGGAGATTAAGCTTTTATGAATAAAAGGTTGCAAACATATTTGAATAGCCATACAGAGGCCGCTCCTTTAGCGGTCTTTCGTATGTTTTTTGGAATTCTAATGTTTGTGAGTATTATCCGTTTTTGGAGTTATGGATGGATTGATAAATTTTATATTCAACCCGATTTTCACTTCACGTTTTATGGATTTAGTTGGGTACGTCCTCTAGGAGTATGGACGTATCTTTTATTTGTGATTTGTGCAGTGAGTGCGGTGATGATTGCTTTGGGATGGAAGTATCGTATCGCAATGATTAGCTTTTTTTTGAGCTTTACGTATATAGAATTGATGGATAAAACCATGTATCTCAATCATTACTATTTCATTTCGATACTCAGTTTCTTACTCATCTTTTTACCTGCAGGTCATTATTTCTCGTTGGATACGCTTTCGCGAAAGCATATAAAGAATAATTCTCATACCAATACCGCCATTATTGGATATGTACCTCGCTGGACTATTGATAGTATTAAGTTATTGTTGGGAATCGTTTATGTATATGCAGGGTTGGCAAAATTGAATAGTGATTGGTTAGTGAAAGCCATGCCTTTAAAAATATGGCTGCCTTCCAAGTTTGATATCCCATTTATTGGAGATTTAGTAAGTCAAGAATGGGTACAATACGCCTTTAGCTGGATAGGTGCAGGATATGACTTATTTATTCCATTTTTATTACTCTGGAAACCCACCCGAACGTTTGCTTTTGCAGCCGTAGTAATCTTCCATATATTGACGCGCGTATTATTTCCTATTGGAATGTTTCCGTACATTATGATTGTAAGTGCATTGATCTTTTTTGATGCTGGGTTTCATAAGAAAGTGGTATACGCTTTCGCGAAAGCGGTAAAATATCCCAAAGTACTTTTAGAAGCAACCGCCGTATGGCAACCAACTTCTGTAAAACGATATAAGATGGCATTAGTAGTGATAACGATATTCTTTTGTATCCAACTACTACTCCCTTGGCGTTATGCTTTGTATCCCGGGGAACTCTTCTGGACAGAAGAAGGCTATCGTTTTTCGTGGCGTGTGATGCTCATGGAAAAATCAGGATATGCACAGTTTAAAATTAAAGATGGCGTGACTGGAAAGCGCTTTTATGTCAATAATGCCGATTTCCTAACCCCTTTGCAGGAAAAACAAATGAGTTTTCAACCTGACTTTATTTTGGAATATGCGCACTATCTTCGCGATCATTTTACAGCACAAGGACATCAAAATGTTGAGGTGTATGTAGAATCCTATGTAGCCCTTAATGGACGTTTAAGTACTACATATATAGACCCAGATGTAAATCTGGCAAGAATAGAAGAATCATTTACACACAAAAATTGGATCAAACCCTTCACTGATGAGATTAAAGGTTTATAATATATTGTTTTTTATACTCGTATCATTTTGTGCACACGCACAGTATACCATTTCTGGTCGTATCACTGATGATGCAAACACACCGCTACCAGAAGTAGAAATCTATTTACAAGGCGGAAATCAAGTAACGACTACCGATGCACAGGGAAACTATGTGTTTGAAAATGTAGCAGAAGGAACGTATGTACTTACCGTTTTTGGATTATCCTTTGAGTTGATTGAAGAGCCCCTTACAGTTCAGGAGGATACTCAGAAGAATTATAGTTTAGTTCCTTTGGGCGAATCGTTATCTGAAGTAGTATTAAGTACGCGTAAAGAAAAAATATTTGCGTTACGTTCTTTAAAGAAAGTAGAGGGAACGGCTATTTATGCAGGTAAAAAGAGTGAAGTTGTTTTGATAGATCAAATTACGGGAAATTTAGCAGCTAATGCGCCTCGCCAAATCTATAGCCAAGTGGTGGGATTGAATATTTATGAAAATGGTGATGCAGGATTGCAATTAAATATTGGAGGTAGAGGGTTAGATCCAAATCGTTCGGCTAATTTTAATATCCGTCAGAATAATTACGATATCAGTGCAGATGTATTAGGATATCCAGAAAGTTATTATACACCACCCGCCGAAGCATTGAGCGAAATACAAGTAGTACGTGGTGCTGCCTCATTACAATATGGAACACAGTTTGGAGGATTGATAAATTTCAAGTTTAAAAAACCGAATCCAGATAAAAAAATAGAACTCGTATCAAGACAAACAGCAGGTTCTTTTGGATTGCTTACCTCTTTTAATAGCTTGAGTGGTACGGTAGGAAAGTTTAGTTATTATACCTATTTCAATTACAAAGAAGGCGATGGTTTTCGACCGAATTCTCAATTTAATAGCCGTAATTATTTTGCTCACGTAGGTTATAAATTAAGTGATAAAACAACCATTACTGGAGAGTTAACACTCTTTAATTATCTAGCAAAACAAGCAGGAGGACTCACCGACACACAATTTATAGAAGATCCAGATTTTAGTAATAGAGGCCGTAATTGGTTTGACATTGATTGGAAGGTATATTCGTTACGACTAGATCATAAATTCAGTAAGAAAACAAATTTCAGTTTGAATCTTTTTGGATTGGATGCAAGTAGAAGTGCTGTAGGTTTTCGTGAAAATCGTCCAGACATTCCTGATGATTTGGAAGCGCCAAGAGAAGTTTTGGTGGATGATTTTTCAAATTGGGGAGCAGAAGCGCGATTATTGACACGTTATAACATAGGGAAAAAAGATGCCGTACTTTTGATAGGATCTAAATATTACGATGCAAATAATAATCAACGTCAAGGTCCTGGAACCATAGCTGCAGATGCTGATTTTTCGTTTACTAATGATGAATTCCCTAATTTCCAAAGACAAGCTCAATTTGAATTTCCTAATCAAAATCTTGCTGTTTTTGGAGAAAATATCTTCAATATCACCGATAAGCTTACCCTTACGCCTGGATTTCGTTTTGAATATATAAAAACAGAAAGTGAAGGTTTTTTTACAAATGTAGTATTGGATCTTGCAGATAATATACTATTAAGTGAAGATATTCCTGATAACAGAACTTTTGAAAGAGACTTTTTGTTATTAGGAGCAGGAGTTACGTACCAGTTAAATCCTAAGGTAGAGCTATACGGAAATATTAGTCAAAACTATCGCTCGGTGACATTTAATGATATTCGAGTAGTAAATCCATCGTTTGTCATTGATGAAGATATTACTGATGAAGAAGGGTTTACCATTGACATTGGCGCAAGAGGTCGCATTGATAACAGACTCTCTTACGACGTCAGTCTTTTTGGTGTGCGTTACAATGAACGTTTAGGTGAAGTTAACTTTAGTAATGATGGATTAGGAACATTGAGAGTAAGAGGGAATATAGGGGATGCCTTTATCTACGGACTTGAATTCTTTGGAGATTGGAATCTGAGAAATACGTTCTTTGAAGAAAAAGAAAATATCAAACTAAACGTGTTTGCAAATCTTGCATTAACACAATCAGAATATCTAAATGTTAATGAGTTAACATTGACTAATTTAGGAAATAATGTAGTTGTCGATCTTCCAGATGAAATTATAGGGAATAAAGTAGAATTTATTCCTGATGTAAATTTAAAAACAGGTGTTAATTTTGGTTATAAAAACTTTACATCAAGCGTTCAATACACCTATTTAACAGAGCAATTTACAGATGCAAGTAATGCACCACAAAGTTTAGATGATCCTCGAGGAATTGTAGGGTCAGTGCCGGCCTATGGAATTTTGGATATTTCGGCGGCATATACTTATAAACGTTGGCGACTCGAAGCGGGTATTAATAATGCACTTGATGAATCATACTTTACAAGAAGAGCCACTGGATATCCAGGCCCAGGAATTATTCCTGCTGAACCATTAGCATTTTATACAACTTTGCAAGTGAAGTTTTAGAAGAGTATAGAAGTATACAACATACAATAAAAAAATTGCCTTATGCTATAGTATCACAAGGCGATTTTTTAATTTTCGTTATTCGTTATTCGTTATTCGTTATTCGTTATTCGTTATTCGTTATTCGTTATTCGTTATTCGTTATTCGTTA
>NZ_CANLNH010000027.1 GCF_947492535.1 uncultured Dokdonia sp.
GTGGGAGAGTAGGTCGCCGCCTTTTTAAGGTCTGATTCAGTGTATGAGTCAGACCTTTTTTTATGCCTTACAATGAAGTGTAGAAGTATAGTTTATAGCTTTATGAAGAGCGTACTACTATCGAGTGGAGCGTAGAGACGCCGCCTTTTTAAGGTCTGATTCAGTGTATGAGTCAGACCTTTTTTTATGCCCTAAAACTAAAATCAAAGGCATCTTTGTCTTAAAAAACACATATAGACCCGAAGGAAATGCAACAAAAGGATGTTTTCGCGAAAGCAAAAAATAGAATAAATCTAGTATGTAAATAGATAATTTCTTTATCTTAATTTGGAGAATTCTCTTTTTGCAATTATGACTTACTGTAAATAATATTTATCTTTCTTGAAAATAAAGCTAGAAAATGACTTCAAGAAAAAAAATACTTCTCTACAATCCGCTTACTGTGTTTTATGATATGCCTCTTGCATTATTGGCCATTGGTACCATATTAGATAAAGAAAAGTATGAAGTTATTATTATAGATGCACGAATTGAAGATGATGTAGATACTATGATTTCTGAGCATATAGATGATGCACTTTGTTTTGGAACGACTGTAATTACAGGAAGCCCCATTAAAGATGCATTAGAAATGTCTGAAAAAGTAAAGGATATTAAACCAGAATTACCTGTGATATGGGGAGGATGGCATACGTCTCTTTTTGCCTTAGAACCTATGCAAGATCATAGTTATATTGATATTACGGTTCAAGGACAAGGGGAAGAAACATTTAAAGAGCTTGTTACTTTTTTAGATGAAGGAAAAGATTTAAAAGATGTGAAAGGATTGTCTTTTAGAAATAATGAAGGAGAATTTATAAAGAATGGACCAAGACCTATAGCAGCCGTAAATAATTTTGAAAGAGTTAATTACGATTTGATAGATGTAGAGCGTTATTTTGAGAAAAAAGGAAAAAGACAATTTGATTATATATCTTCTGTAGGATGTTTTTTTAGATGCACATTTTGTGCAGATCCTTTTGTATTTCAAAGGAAGTTTTCTGCAATTTCTTCAGAGAAGATGGGAGAAGAACTTGAATATTATCATAAAAAGTACAAATTTACAGATCTTAATTTCCAAGATGAGACCTTCTTTACATATGCAAAAAGAATTAAAGGATTTGCTGAAGAGCTTATAAAAAGGGATTTAAATATTTCTTGGGCAGCTACGATGCGTGCAGATCAAGGGGAAAGACTTACTGATGAAGTGTGGAAGCTTTGTAAAGAGTCAGGATTGAGAAGATTACTTATAGGAGTTGAATCTGGATCTCAAGAAATGATGGACTGGATGAAGAAAGATGTAAAACTTACACAGGTATTTTATTGTGCTGAAAAATGTAAAGAGCTTGGAATAGGTGTTATTTTTCCTTTTATAGTAGGTTTTCCAGAAGAGTCAGATGAGAGTGTAGCGGAGACTGTTAAAGTGGTAAAGCAATTAAGAAGTAAGAGTGATAAGTTTGATACGCCTATTTTTTATTTCAAACCCTACCCAGGATCTGCCATTACACAAGATGTTGTAAAAAAAGGCTATGTATTACCTCAAACAACAAAAGAATGGGCTAAGTTTGATTATATAGGATCTTCAGGACCATGGGTTAGTAAGGAAAAAGTTAAATTCTTTGAAGCGTTTAAATTTTACTTAAAATTAGCATACGGACCTAAACATAAACTTTTAGCCTATCCTCTTAGGAAATTAAGTCAATGGCGTTGTGAAAAAGAGAGGTTTCATTTTCCAATTGAAAAATTTGTGATTAATACTATTAGACCTAAACAAAGGCTTTCTTAGAATATAGTTGGTTTTTATATTATGTTTTTAATTAAAAATAATTGTTTGGAATATTCTATTCTTACGACAAAGAATCGATTGTAACAAATCTATAACAACTAATTAAATAAACTATATGAAGAACTACCTAAAGAGTGCCATTAGATTATTTGCACTTATACTTACTACTATTACTTTCGGTCAAGAAGCTACATGGACTATTGATAAATCACACTCTTCCATTGGATTTGATATTGATCACTTAGTGATTTCGCAAACCGAAGGCACGTTTAATGAGTATGATGCTACTATTAAAGCAGATGCTTCTGATTTTTCTGATGCTACATTTGATATTACTATTCAGGCCGCAAGTGTTGATACTAAAAATGAACGAAGAGATAATCATTTACGTAATGCCGATTTTTTCAATGTAGAGAAATATCCTACTATAAATTTTAAAGTTACAGAGTTTAAAAAAGTAGAAGGAAAGAAGTATAAAGTCATTGGATTATTTACGATGCATGGTGTCACAAAAGAAGTAGTTTTAGATGCCATTTTTGGCGGTCTGATAACGCATCCAAGTTTTGGAACAAGAGCAGGTTTGCGCATAACAGGAGCACTTAATAGATATGATTTTGGTCTTAAATATAATGCTGCAATGGAAGCAGGTGGTTATATCTTAGGAGAAGAAGTACGTATAGATTGTCGTCTTGAAATGGTAAAACAAGTGAAAGCATAAGTATTTAAAACTAAGAATAAACAAAAAATGCTATCTCTGAGAGATAGCATTTTTTGTTTATTCTTGCTTAGATATTATATAGTTTTCAAGAATTTTTTTACTGCAACCCAGTAACCATCATTATCATCAAAGGTACTCCATAAAGCTCTGGAGCCGTGATTTCCTGCTGTTCTAGGGATGTATAATTTTTTTGTTTTTGATGGAATTACATTGTACATGTGTGACCAAGATTTGACTTCTCCTTTACTTGAAGTGATAAAAACAGGATCTTGAATAGTTTTTGTGCTGGAAGTAATAAAGTTTTTATCTCCAAAATATTCGCCAGGTGAAAATGATAAGACAGCGTCTATAGTATTAGGATTATCTCCGGCATATTTTAAGACAAGAGACGAAGAGTAAGAACTTCCCCAAATAATTATTTTCTTAGGGTTATAGGTCTTTTTTACATAAGCGACAGTAGCTTCTATGTCTTGAAAAGCATCTATAAATTCTGTTTTCTTTCCTGCTTTTTTAGCTCTTTTATTCGTCTGGTTTGTGATGTTGTTGACTTCTCCTCCAGAACGTTGATCTACAGCTAGACACGTATAGCCTAGTGCATTTAATTTAGGCGCAGTTTCTTTATATTCTCCACGACTCCATCCTGCTTGATGAAAAAGAAGTATAAAAGTGTCACTATTTTCAGCTTCATATAAATCTGCAGTGATTTGTAATCCATCTTTAGATGGATATTCGATAGTTTCTTGTGCATACGTTAGAAGGCAACTTAAACTTAAAATAAGAGTGTATATAATTTTCATAAAAAGGATTATAAGAAATAATGATAAATGTTTATAAAATGTAAGTCTCTTTACGACTATCTTGCTTACAGTATTATGTTGACCTACTATTTAAAAATAATTAATTTTAATGGGTAAACGTTTTTTATGTCAAAAATTTGTGGAAAATGCAAGACACATACTATGTAAACGACAGAACCATTAATTTTAAACTATATTTACATTCTAATTAAACTTTATGCGCTCCTCAGTAATATCTGCTATAAATAACAACCTAAATAATGCCATTTCTTTAATAGACGCTATAGATGTCAATATATATACCGATACAACTGTAGGTCCTTACTATAGTAGTATAGGCTCCCATATAAGGCATGCGCTAGATTTCTTTGATTGTATTATAAATGGAGTGCAAGAAAATGATATTGATTTAACAGCTCGTAAACGTGATGAAATTATTTCTACAAATCCAGAAGCTGCCAAAAATCATATAAGAGAGATACAACAGCAGTTAGCATCATATGTAGATGTCAATACAGATTATTTATTGCACGTAACAGACAATTTAGGTGATGGAAAGGTTACGATTATGTATACGTTAGAAAGTATTTTAGCGCAAGCAAATACACATGCGACCCATCATTATGCTATTATAAGTTATATGTTACAAACGCTAAATGTAGAAATTGTAATATCTGGCTTTGGATATAATCCATCTACTCCTGTGCCTAAAAGAGAAGGTATTTAATACTTCTAAATTTTTAATGTTTTTATAGCTTGTTTAATTTAGTAAATTAGAAGTAAAACACTTTAGTTTATGCGAATACCCTTATCTCTACTAAGTTTGATCACTAGTTTATTAGTTATAGGTTATACATATTTTAACAGTGATAGTATTGGAGAAAAGCAATTACTAATATATATAGTTCTTTTTGCTTTAGGTGTATGTCTAATTCATTTTATTAGAAATAAAGCACTAAAAGTAGTATTTGTAATACCGTTTTTTTTAATATATAGTCTTTTAAGCTTTGTTGAATTTGCTCATGGGGATCTATTTAATTCTAGAATCACCACTTCTACTATTTCAATTCTACTAGAAACAAATACGCTGGAAATAGGCGAATTCTTAAATACATACATTACAGGTTTTCATATAGTTGTAGCATTTTTATTAATGGGTACATTAATTATAGCATTTATAGCATTGTTAAAACAATCTAGTGGAAACTCCATTCCTAAAATAATTGCAAATAATAAATTAATGCTTAGTCTTTTTATAGTGTCTTTAATTTGTCTTTATATGTTCAGAGAACATTTCTTGCCAATTCAAGTAGCTAATACTATCGAAGATTATCAACATCAAAAGGAGATTATAGAATCTGTTAATGTTACTCCTGATGGGAATTTTAAGAATGTTATACACGAGCCTACTTCAAATAAAAAACTAGTAGTACTTGTTTTGGGAGAGTCGACTACAAGAAATCATATGTCGCTATATGGTTATTATAGAAAGACCAATCCTTTACTTGAACTAAGAAAAGATGAACTTCTTATATATAAAGACGTAATATCTCCTAATACTCATACTATTCCATCTCTTGGTAAAGCTCTTACATTAGATGATTATGAAGTGCCTAGTAAAAAGTATAATAGCACTTTAATTCAGTTGTTTAATAAAGCAGGTTTTAAAACATATTGGATTTCAAATCAAAGACCAGTAGGTGTATACGAAACTTCTACTAAGATAATTTCAAGAAATAGTGATGTAAGTATCTATACAGACATTTCTGAAGGTGCATTTGATGGGAAAGTATTAGGACATTTAAAAAAAGCACTAAAAGATGATAGTGATAAAAAACTCATTGTAATACATCTTATGGGTACACATGTAGCATATAATAGAAGATATCCTGAAACTTTTAATACTTTTAATGATGAACCGATTACTTCTTTTAAAAGTGAAAAAGCTTTTCAAATGATCAATGAATATGACAATGCAGTTTTGTATAATGATTATGTTTTAAATGAAATAATAAATGAAGTTGAAAAAAAGGATTTGGAAAGTGCTGTCTTATACCTTTCAGATCATGGCGAAGAAGTGTATGAAACACGTAATAAGAATGGTCACACAGAAAGCAAAGGGTCAAAACCCATGTATGATATTCCATTTATACTATGGAGATCCAATAAATTTTTAGAAAAGTCAGAAACCTTTGAGATTGTATTAGATCGTCCTTATTCATCAGAAAATTTACCTTATAGCTTAGCACATTTAGCTAAAATTAAATTTGATGGATATATAAAAGAGAAAAGTATTTTTGACTCTGATTTTATAATAGAAGATAGAATCATTTTAAACGATAAATTGTATGATGAAGTTTTTAAAGAAGAATAGCATAAAACTAATTGTTTTATTAATAATATGCTGGTCATTGGCTGTTTATGTACTTAATTATCATGATGCCATTTTTAAAAAAATGTATTCTGATAAAACTTGGACACATAGAGTAAATTCGGTTGAAAAACTTAATGAAGTTTACGATAAATATGCAGGAGTTGAGCTTGACTTAGTATATAAATTTGAAGATGATATTTTTGATGTTAATCATCCTCCAGCTCCCTCCACAGGGTTGACATTGGAATATTTCTTTAAGAATATTAAAAATACAAATACACAGATGTTATGGCTTGATTATAAAAACTTAGATGAACAAAATCAGGTAGTTTCCTTGTTGAAACTTCAAAAACTCTGTGTTGAGTATGGTATTTTGCCAAGGAATGTTATAGTAGAATCAACAGCACCTGAATATTTATACTCTTTTTCTAAAGCTGGATTTAAAACGTCGTATTATTTACCACGTATAACTGAAAAACAAGGAAATCAGAAAGATATATTAATCACTGAAATTAATGAAAGTGTAGATGAATATTCTATAAATTATATATCGGCAGATAAAATATTTTTTGATGAATTGAAAAATCTATTTCCTAAAAAAGAAATACTTACTTGGATTGTAAATGAAGAGTCAGAAAAGGCTTCTTTTTGGGATATAAAAGAGCTATACAATAAATATAGGAGAGCTCGAAAAAAATATAAAGTACTTTCCGATGATAAGGTATTAATTGTTTTATATAGTTATATCGCTGAAGAAGGAAATTTTTAGGATACACTTAGTCATCAAATAAGGCCTTCATAAGCGTTTTAATTCCTTTGAAACCAAAATAAATTGCAGCAATGAAACAGATGATTCCAACTCCTAATACAGGAATAAAAAAGGGATGATCTTGATTTTTAAAAGAAGAATTGAGAATAATAGGAGCTGCAATTAAAAGTACTAACGTACCTCCCATAATTTTGATGCCTTTTAAAAGTGTTTCTTTATTTGTGCTCATACTTATTTATTGCATTGCGTACACTTCCATGAGTGCGTAGTAATTCATTAGCTAACTGCTCTTCTATCTGTAATGCTTCCATGATCATACGTGTGCCTCTAGCGACAAGTTTATGATTACTCAATTGCATATCCACCATCTTATTACCTTTTACCTTCCCTAATTGAATCATCGTAGCGGTAGAGATCATATTTAGCACTAATTTTTGAGCTGTTCCAGCTTTCATACGAGAGCTTCCTGTTACAAATTCAGGACCTACAATAACTTCTATAGGATATGTAGCGGTCAAGGATAATGGACTCTTATGATTACAAGTGATACATCCAGTACCAATACCTTTTTTATAGCAAGTATCTAATGCTCCAATAACATATGGAGTAGTGCCAGATGCTGCAATCCCAATCACAAAATCAGCATCATTAATACCGTATGTTTCTAAATCTTTCCAACCTTGATCTGTACTATCTTCTGCAAATTCTACAGCATTTCTAATAGCATCATCACCTCCAGCAATAAGACCGATCACGAGATCGTGTGAAACGCCAAAAGTAGGAGGACATTCGGATGCGTCTACAATACCTAAGCGTCCACTAGTTCCTGCGCCGAGATAAAATAAACGACCTCCTTTTTTTAATCGCAGGACAACTTGATAAATAAGCGCTTCAATTTGAGGTAACGCTTTTTCTATAGCTAAAGGAACTGTTTTATCTTCATTATTAATATTGATTAATAGGTCTGAAACAGACATATTTTCTAAATCATCATAATGAGAATCTTGCTCTGTAGTTTTGGTAAAAGACACGTGTCATTGTTTTAAGTCTCAAAAATAAGAATTAAAGGTAGACTTTAGGGTATGTTGCTGGGTACGCTTTCGCGAAAGCGTATAATTGAATTTTAATAAAATATAACAATCTGTAATACAGTGCCTTACAATCTATTTGAAATTTTAACGTTTCGAGTTGTTATTCTATCACACTAATGTTAACTTTGTGTTACGTAGTATATGTATTGTTAGTATGAGTAATCTTATAGAAGTTGTTGATTCTCTAGAGCATAGAATTGATACTTTAGTAAACCGTTATCAAGCGCTTAAGGAAAGACACGAACTTCTAGAGGGAACTATCGCATCATTAGATGCTGAGAATAAAAAACTCAAAGATACTTTAGAGGAAAGACAAAAAGAGATTAATACACTCAAAGCAGCAAATGCATTACTAGGCAGTAACGATTATAAAAGGGAAACCAAGCTCAAAATAAACACTTTGATTAGAGAAATAGATGCCTGTATGGTGTCTCTCTCTGAATAAAAGGAAATTTTATGTCTGAAAAGCTTAAAATTAAATTGTCTATAGCAGATCGCGTGTATCCGCTTACCATTCCTGTGCAACAGGAAGAAGGCTTACGTAAAGCTGCAAAAAAAATAGATGCAATGATTAAACAATTTGAGCAAAGTTATGCCGTTAGAGATAAACAGGATGTACTGGCGATGTGTGCCTTGCAATTTGCATCTCAGGCAACCCAAAAAAATATAGATAAAAACTCAAATCAAGAAGAAATCTCAAAGCGTTTAGAAGCATTGAGTGCTCTTTTAGATGAGCAACTATAACGTTCTTTACATACAGCATATTACTGCCTGCATTGGTCTTTTTTTGATAAACTCAACAGATATTTTTTTGTAAAGAGTGAATCTGGATTGTAAAAGCGCGCCGTCTTCGTCACGGATTCTTGATCAGTCCTCTAGCTCTAATCCTTTTATTTAGGAGTTTATACAAAAACCCAACTAATGCAGGCTTTTTTTATACCCTAAAAATAGGGTCTAACCAACCGAAAAGGTAGTGTATACCTTTAATATTAACCATTGTATTACTCTTTACCAGAAGAGTATCGATATATAAAAATGAATATGGAAGAAATTTTACTCCCGTTAATTGTGGGTGTTGTTGCCCTTGTTGTTGGGTTTCTTATTGCAAAACTACTAGAACGTAATAACGCATCTCAAGTAGTTTCAAATGCAAAAAAGAATGCACAAAGCATTGTTAAAGAAGCCAAAATTGAAGCTGAAGCAACAAAGAAAGACAAGATATTACAAGCAAAAGAAAAGTTTATAGAGCTTAAATCTGAACACGAAAAAGTAATTCTAAATCGTGATAAAAAGATTTCTGAAGCAGAGAAACGTACAAGAGATAAAGAATCACAAGTAAGTAGTGAGCTTTCAAGAAATAAAAAACTAAATCAAAGCCTTGAAGACAAAGTAAAGGATTATGACAAACGCGTTGCTTATTTAGAGAAGAAACAATCTGAAATAGATAAGATACATAAGAGTAAGGTACAGCAGTTAGAAGTGATTTCTGGACTCTCTGCAGATGTCGCTAAAGAACAACTGGTTGAATCTCTTAAAGCACAAGCTAAGACTGATGCCATGGCACATATCCAAACGGCTATGGAAGAGGCTAAAATGACAGCAGAACAAGAGGCTAGAAAAATAGTAATCAATACGATACAACGTATAGGAACTGAAGAAGCTGTAGAAAACTGTGTCTCTGTTTTTAACCTAGAGAGTGATGATGTAAAAGGACGCATCATAGGTAGGGAAGGACGTAACATACGTGCTATCGAAGCAGCTACAGGTGTAGAGATTATTGTAGACGATACCCCAGATGCTATTATCTTATCTTGTTTTGATAGTGTGCGTAGAGAGATAGCGAGATTGTCTTTACACAAATTGGTAACAGATGGACGTATTCATCCAGCTCGTATTGAAGAAGTAGTTCGTAAAACAACGAGACAAATAGAGCAGGAAATTGTAGAAGTTGGAAAACGAACCGTAATAGATCTTGGTATTCATGGGTTACATCCAGAATTAATTAAGGCCGTTGGAAGAATGAAATATAGATCTTCTTATGGACAAAACTTACTACAACACAGTAGAGAAGTTGCAAAGCTTTGTTCTGTGATGGCTGCAGAGCTAGGAGTAAATCCAAAATTAGCGCGAAGAGCTGGATTACTTCACGATATCGGAAAAGTACCAGAAACAGAAACAGAAACGCCTCACGCAATTTTAGGAATGCAATGGGCAGAAAAGCATGGAGAAAAACCAGATGTTTGTAATGCTATTGGTGCTCACCACGACGAGATAGAGATGACCTCTTTATTATCACCTATTGTTCAAGTGTGTGATGCTATAAGCGGAGCGCGTCCTGGCGCTAGACGTCAAGTATTAGATTCTTACATACAACGTCTTAAAGACCTTGAAGATATTGCCTTTGGGTTTAGCGGGGTTAAAAAAGCATATGCGATCCAAGCAGGTAGAGAACTTCGTGTAATTGTAGAGAGTGAAAAGGTAAATGACGAAAAAGCAGCAGCCCTTTCGTTTGAAATATCTCAGAAGATTCAAACAGATATGACCTATCCAGGTCAAGTGAAAGTAACAGTGATACGAGAGACAAGAGCTGTTAATATTGCTAAATAAATAGATACATTAAAAGCGTAAATAAATCCTGTATACATGCCTTTGTATACAGGATTTTTTATTGCATATGAGTTTTGTAGGATATTAATTCTCATTTTGAGAAGTACTAAGTATCTTTGCACCACTCAAAATATGACTATGAAATACGCTGAAAATATATTAGGTACAATAGGAGATACACCTATGGTAAAGATGAATGCACTTGTAAAAGATGTATCTGCACTTGTACTTGCAAAATATGAGACCTTTAATCCTGGGAATTCTGTAAAAGACCGTATGGCATTACAGATGATTGAAGATGCAGAAGCAGATGGACGTTTACAACCAGGAGGTACAATTATAGAAGGTACTTCAGGAAACACTGGGATGGGACTTGCACTTGCTGCCATTATCAAAGGATATAAGATGGTGTGTGTGATTTCTGATAAACAGTCTAAAGAAAAAATGGATATCCTACGTGCTGTAGGAAGCGAGGTAGTCGTATGCCCTACTAATGTAGAGCCAGAAGATCCACGTAGTTATTATTCTGTGTCAAAACGACTTGCCACAGAAACACCTAATAGCTGGTATGTAAACCAGTATGATAATCCTAGTAATGCAAAGGCACATTACCAGAGTACAGGGCCTGAGATCTGGGAACAAACAGACGGGAAAGTAACACACTTTATTGTGGGTGTGGGTACTGGAGGAACGATTTCTGGAGTAGGAAAATATCTTAAAGAACAAAACCCAAATGTAAAAATATGGGGCGTAGATACTTATGGATCTGTATTTAAAAAGTACCATGAGACAGGTATTTTTGATGAAAACGAAATCTATCCATATATCACAGAAGGTATAGGAGAAGACATTCTTCCTGAAAATGTCAACTTTGATGTGATTGATGGATTTACAAAAGTGACCGATAAGGATGCTGCAGTATATACCCGTCGTCTGGCTAAAGAAGAAGGGATGTTCTTAGGGAACTCTGCGGGTTCTGCTATCAAAGGATTGTTACAATTGAATGAAGAAGGGAAATTTGGACCGGATGATGTTGTGGTTGTTTTATTTCATGATCACGGAAGTAGGTATGTAGGAAAAATGTTTAATGACGATTGGATGCGTGAGCGTGGCTTCTTAGATGAAGAGATCACGGTAGCTGAAGATTTAATCAAAAATCATATAGATAAACCACTTATTACTGTAAAAACAGAAGAGTTAGTTTCTCATGCAATTGAACGTATGCGTACATTTAAAATCTCACAAATCCCTGTAGAAGATACCACAGGTATGGTTGGAAGTGTAGACGAAGCAGATCTCTTTAGAGCCTATCTAGAAAATAGTGATATTGCAGAGACACCTATCAAAGAAGTAATGGGAGCAGCGTATCCAGTGGTAAGCGCAAAAACACCTATTGCAGAGGTATCTAAATTAATTACAAAAGAGAATAACGCTGTACTCGTTGACTTAGGAAACGGCAAACATCATATCATAACAAAGCATGATATTATAAGTGCGATTTAAGAATTGTTTTTCTCATAAAAACGTCGCAGTTGTAGTTGTAAAAAAAATATATTTTCACGTATCTTCACAAGATGCGTGAAGATTTTCTACACTACTTATGGAAATATAAAAAGTTTGCTTTCGCGAAAGCTAAAACAACTATCAATACACCTATAACGATTATTAAGTTAGGGGAGCATAATCATCTCGCTGGACCTGACTTTTTCAATGCTCGTCTTTCTATAGGAGATCAAGAATGGGCTGGAAATGTGGAAATTCATATCAAATCATCCGATTGGTATGCCCACGGACATGAAACCGATTCGGCATATGATAATGTTGTGCTTCATGTAGTATGGGAGCATGATATTGATATTTTTAGAAAGGATAATACGGCAATTCCTACCTTGCAACTGAAGGATTATGTAGCAAAAGATGCGCTAGCTAATTACACGACACTTTTTGAAAATCAATCACAGAAATGGATCAACTGCGAAAATTCCATTTCTAAGGTTCCTGATGCTATTTGGAACCATTGGCAAGAACGTTTGTATCTAGAACGTTTAGAGCGTAAAACAGATGCGATAAAAGAAATACTCTCACACACTAATAACGACTGGGAGGGCGCATTGTTTGTGATGTTACTACGTGCTTTTGGAACGAAAGTGAATGGGGATTCATTTCAATCATTGGCAGAACATATTGATTTTACTGTGATTCGAAAATGTGCTCAAGAGCCATTTCGATTAGAAGCATTATTACTAGGTGTCGGAGGATTACTTCCAGAAGACAGTGTAGATAGCTATGTATTGCAATTACAGGGAGAGTATGAATTTGTGCATCATAAATTTCAATTGGAAACAGAAGGAATACTACCGATTCAGTTTTTTAAACTGCGACCTGATAATTTTCCTACCATCAGACTCTCGCAATTAGCGATGCTCTATTACACGATCCCAGGATTATTCCAAAAACTAATGCATGTAGAAAAACTATCAGATTTTTATGATATTCTGAACGTGCAAGCATCTACATATTGGGATACGCATTATTCATTTTCAACATTGCAAAAAAAGAGAGTGAAAAAACTCTCTAAATCATTTATTGATCTGTTATTGATTAATACTATTATTCCTATAAAATTTGCCTATAGTCAATATACAGGTAAAGAGGAAACAGATACTATTTTGGATTTTATCACAGCAATAAAGTCTGAACAAAATAGTATTATAAAGAAATATAACGAGATTCGCCCTAAAACAGAAAGCGCACTACACTCTCAGGCATTGATACAATTAAAAACAACGTACTGCTCAGAAAATAGATGTTTACAATGCGCGGTGGGTAATTGGTTGATTGGGAAATAGCAGAGCTGTAAAACGTTAACTTTATGATTATTAAAACTCCTTCTGAAAGTTCAGAATGATAATCATCTATGTTCTTTTTTCAAATTTCTTCAAAGCTTCAAACATATGTCTGCATCTGGCTTTATAGGCAGCACTTCCTTTATGATAATCATCTTCCATGATGCGTTTGAGTTCAGGGTGAATCCAATCTATTTCTGTTCCAATTAAGAATAGTGAGGTGAGTGTATATGCTTTTACGGCTACTTTCTGTTCGGTAATAAGCCAGTCAAACCCCGCTTCTGTCATGCGTTCTTTATGTAGTGACTTTATATGTTTTCGCGTAAGCGGGTCTTTTTTTTTATAATATGATAACGTAAGATATTCACATATTTTTGCCACGGGTCGTAAGGCTGAATCTTGATATACCGTATGCATTTTTTCTGTAAACGTATCTAAATAAGGGAAGAGTATTGTGAGATCTGTTTTACAAACAAATTCTAATAACCATCCAGCTCTATTAGAGATGGGATCATTCACTTTAAATAGAATCTTCAATATATGTGGCATAAGTTCAGGCGTACTGATCACTAATTGTGCATAGTACGCACGTTTTTCTCTGCTATGATTTACATAGTTAAGTTGGTCGTATAATTCTTGGTAGGTCACGATGTAAGATATAATACGAAGTAAAAAGCGCTATACTCTTTTTAGACTTCTTAAGTGTCTATGCTACAATGTACATTTTTAATAAATAAAATAAAAGACATGATACTAAAAGCGATTAGTTTCCTATTAAAAACTAATCGCTTTGTTTATACATATTTTAAATCATCCCATTAGTATGTGCCATTACTTTAGGGATTACTTGAGAGACAGACCAATGTTCAGCAATCAATCCATTTTTTAATCGATAGATGTCATAGCATACCGTATGTTGATTATCTATAGTACCCGTTGATTGGGTTACTACAAAGTTACCTTCTCCAAGGATTCTATGAACTTTTTGAATGTTGTTTTTTTGATAATACTCTTTAAGACCTATGAGTCCATTATTGATATTTGGGTTGTGTTGTATTACATTCGTAATTACATATTCTTCCAGCATATCAAACGTACCGTCGATTAGTACATGTTTTGTGAAATTGGCTACTACTTTTTTATTTTCGGTAGTACGCCCTTTATCTTCTATTAATACAGGACCTTCTATTTCAGAATTACCGTTTATACTATTTTCAGATTCATTTTGAATCGCGTCCCAATGTTCTGCTATAAGTTCGTTTTCAAGTCTGAAAAGATCAAGTACGATTTTTTTCTGTCCACCAAATTCAATTTTCATATGAACGACCACATAATCATTATCAGTTAGTATTCGCATAAAAGGTTTTGATGTCTCTTTTGACTTTGGTAGTTGTTTTAAATACTTAATGGCTTCTAGTAATCCCTCTTTTCCTGTTCTTACTTGTGGATTGTGTTGGATATAATGATCTGTCACTATCTTTTCTACATATTCAAGATCTTGTTCTCCAATTACTTTTTTATAAAAATTAAGTACTATTTGCTTATTTATAGATTGTTTCATGATGTTACTTGTTTTGTTTTTCTGTTTGCAGGATACTATAATAAGTATGCAAGCATATAGGCATATTGATTTCATATTCAATTGCGTGATTAAAATAGATTGTTAGTATGTTGATATATAGATGTAAGTATCTTTACTACAGATTGTATAAAAATCTATAGCAGTTCTCCCTTTTGAGTTAGGATGTCTTTTGATAAGACAATGATACTATGTTAAAACGAGTAAATCAGACGTCTAAAGTAGCTAAATAAATTTACTTTTAAATAATTGATTAGATCTTACTTAAAGTATATGTTTTATGAAAAGTCTCGTTTTGTTTAATATAACTACCTTAGTAACGCAACCAATACTATTCTTATGAAGTGGATTAAACGATTGTTAGTACTCGCATTACTTGTACTTGTTGTGATGCAATTTATCCGACCTGATAAAAATCAAGAAGGAGGTTATGACAGTGTACAACCCTTTTTAGCAGAAACAAAACCTATAGCATCTGTAGAAGCAACGCTAAAAGAAACCTGTTTTGATTGTCATAGTAATCAAACAAGATATCCTTGGTATGCTGAGGTTGCTCCTGTTTCATATTGGCTCGAAGATCATATTAAAGATGGGAAAAAACATCTTAATTTCTCAGAATGGTCTGCATATTCTGTAAAACGTAAGGATCATAAATTAGAGGAAGTCATAGAAATGGTGGAAGACAAGGAAATGCCTTTAGATTCGTACACGTGGACACACGAGGAAGCGCAATTAAGTGATGTTCAGATTAGAGAAATTGTGAATTGGGCAAAAGTTGCACGATTTCAGTACAGTTTGAATAAAGTCGAGTAAACTATTTCAATAACTCACTAATCACTTTAGGTACCCCAGTAGTAGCAGTTTCCGCATATATGGTTAGATTTTTTCTAGGTGCCACCGCTGGCTTAGGATCTATAAAATAAATAGAAGCATGCGAAGGTGCATAATCGATAAGACTTGCCGCCGGATATACTTGCATAGACGTTCCAATAATAAATACATGATCTGCTTGTGATACTAATTGTGCAGCAGGTTCTAATAAAGGTACCATCTCGCCAAACCAAACAATATGCGGTCGCAACTGAAAATTGTGTTCGCATAAATCACCAGCATTCAGATCTGAACGCCAATCCAACACAAGATCTTCATCAAATGTACTTCGTACTTTTAATAACTCTCCGTGTAAATGAAGTACTTGAGAACTTCCAGCACGTTCGTGTAAATCGTCTACATTTTGAGTGATAATATGTACATCATAGTCGGCTTCTAAAGCAACCAAGGCTTTATGAGCTGCATTAGGATGAACCTCCAATAACTGTCTTCTTCGTTGATTATAAAAATCTAATACCAACTCCATATTATCTGCCCAGCCTTGAGGCGATGCTACTTTCATCACATCATGACCTTCCCATAATCCATTAGAATCTCTAAAGGTTTTTAAACCACTTTCAGCACTGATGCCTGCACCAGTAATTACGACAATACGTTGCTTTTCCATAAAAATTCTTTACAAGTTAAAAGTACAGTATCTTTATCTCATTTACCAATACTCATGAACCAAAAATTACTTGATTATTTACAAACGTATTTAACAGAACGTCGCCGTGATCTTTTTGATCGTGTCTTATCAGAGCGTACCTATCATGTTACAGTTGCTGTAGAAGACGTATATCAATTACATAATACAAGTGCTGTGATACGTAGTTGCGAATCGTTTGGCGTACAGCATCTTCATGTTATTGAAGAGGTCAATGTAAAACGTATCGATAGAGAGATTGCCATGGGAGCTCAGAAATGGGTCGATGTGCAACGACATACCAGTACAAAAGCATGTATACAATCCTTAAAAGCCAATGGCTATCGTATTGTGGCAACTACACCTCATAAAAAAGCCTATCGTTTAGAAGATTTTGATAGTACACAGAAAGCTGCTATTTTCTTTGGGAGAGAGACTGAAGGATTGAGTAATGATGTACTAGAAGCTGCCGATGATTTTATATACATTCCTATGGTAGGCTTTACAGAAAGTCTTAATATTTCGGTATCGGCGGCAATTACGCTTCAGCATATCATGACACGACTAAAAAGTTCTGATATTTCTTGGCAATTATCGACAGAAGAAATATTTGAAAAGAAAATGGAATGGACTCAAAAAATGATCAAAGACGTAGACCGTATTATTGCGAGATGGGAAGAAGATCAGAATAGTTAAGTCCACGATAAATCAAATACTTCTATTATTATTTTATACGCTTTCGCGAAAGCGTATTCAGAAAAATTTTAACAAGATTTAATGAAAGTTGCTATGTAATTATTGACTCATAGAAGAGACTATAGCAAAAAATAAAACAAACATATGACACTTACAGAACAACTGAAAGAATATGCGGAAAATAGCGTAAAAAGACATCCAGGTGCTGCTCAAGATATTATGAGAAGTGCTATAGATGAGTTAGAAGCAACCGATATCTTAGAGAATGCTACTAAAACTGGAGATCAGTTTCCTGCCTTTACATTACCAAATGCACAAGGAACACAAGTTGCATTAGAAGAGCTCTTGAAAGAAGGGAAAGTTGTACTTACTTTTTATAGAGGAGGATGGTGCCCTTACTGCAATATTGCATTAAAAGCATTACAAAATGTGCTACCAGAAATAAAAGCAAAAGGAGCAACTCTTGTCGCAATCACTCCAGAAACGCCAAATAATACCTTATCTACTCAAGAAAAAAACGAATTAGATTTTGAAGTGTTAACGAGTGAGAATAACGAATTAGCACGCTCTTTAGGTCTAGTATATACATTACCAGAAAGTCTAGTAACGCTTTATAAAAAGTTTGGAATAGATTTAGTAGAAAGTCAAGGGAATGAAGCAGATGAATTGCCAATTGCTGCTACCTATATCATTGAACAAAACGGAAAAGTAAGTTATCATTACTTAGCGGAAGATTATAAACTAAGAGCAGATCCATTAGATATTATTGCTGCACTTTAAGTCAAACAAACATGTTAAAAAGAGGCTTTTCTATGTCAGAAAAGCCTCTTTTTTTGTATGAATATCTCTATTTTGTTTAACTTTAAAGGAATAACCAACATACTATAATCTCATGATGACACTCATTTATATAGTTGCCGCTATAATTGTGTTAATTATAATTTTGGCAGCTATCGCTCCTAAAACTTTTGATGTAAGTAGAAGTATTGTAATTGATAAACCTAAAGAAATTGTATTTCCTTATTTGAAGATGGTTAAAAATCAAGACCATTGGTCACCTTGGAAGAAAAAAGATCCCACTATGAAACAAACCTATACAGGAACAGATGGAGAAGTAGGGTTTAAAGCAAGTTGGGTAGGAAATAAAGAAGTTGGAGAAGGAAGTCAAACCATTACTGCTATTGTAGAAAATGAGCGTATCGATAATCATTTGGTGTTTTTGAAACCCTGGAAATCTGAAAGTGATGGTTATTATACCGTAGAAGATGGAGGACCCGGACAAACAAAAGTTGTTTGGGGATTTAAAGGGAGTAATAAATTTCCTGTTACCCTATTTATGCTTTTCTTTAATATGGATAAAGCGGTTGGAAAAGATTTCGAAGAAGGTCTTCAAAATTTAAAGACAATACTAGAAGCGTAAAGTATGGAACTGAAATTAAATTGGTTTGAAATTCCAGTCACAGATATGCAGCGCGCTATTTTATTTTATGAAGCTGTATTTGGAATAAAGATAACTTCGCAAGATTTTGGAGGTGTCCTTATGGGATTCTTTCCAAGACCAGATACTATAGATAAAGCTTCGGGTTCTTTGATTTAATATGAATCGTATGTTCCTAGTCAAGAAGGATCTTTATTGTATTTTTTTACAGAAGATATTACTTCTTGTCTAGAGCGCGTGAGTAAAGCCGGAGGTGAAATAGTACAAAACAAAACGCAGATAAGTGAAGATCATGGATATATGGGGGGCTTTATAGACTCTGAAGGAAACCGAATCGCACTACATAGTACAGGATGATGATTTAATCCATAAAAAATGGCTATCTATAAGTAGATAGCCATTTTACTATTTTATATATAAGTTAAGTAATACTTAATCTTTTCTTTGTAATACTCTATACTCTTCATAACACTCGCTAATAGCGTCCAGAATTTGAAGATCATTTGCAGTCACAATAAAATTATCAGAATAATTACAATTGTTAAGTATGGCATCGATATCATTCCTGTCAATTTGAAGTAAAGCTACAAGGGTTTCTCTATCAAACTTTTTTTCTAGAAGATTACGTACTTTATCATCTTCCTTCATTTTACGCATTTTCTTAAGCTGTTCAGGTTTTTTTCCGAAGAGATTATAGAGTAAATCTGCAGGATTAAAGATGGCATTAATTACTTTAGAAACAGCTCCAGGTTGTGATTTACCTCCTTCATATCCTGTGTTTAATCCAGAAATACTAAAACGTGAGTTGTTATATATAGGAATTCGTTTTGCATCTATTTCTAAATATCCTGTAAGTTGTATTTCTTGTACAACCACTTCCTCAAGAGCAATACCTACTTCTGTCATTTTGATTTTTACATTCCCGTATTTTACCCAATCGGCACTTACACGTACTTGTAATGTTTTATAACCTAAATAAGAGAAAAATAAGGTATCATCTACCTGAGCTTTAATCTCAAATAACCCTTCATTATTCGTGATAGCTCCTTTAAGATTTGTAAGATTTACAATATTTACATTCTGTAATGCTTGATCTGTAGATGAGCTTAAAACAGCGCCGTTAATGTATCCTTTTTCTAATGCAGGAATTGAATCACTTTCTTGTAAAGAAGCGTTGTCTTCCTGTGAATGTAAGGTGCTTAATCCACTTAACAATACTACTATAAATAATAATCTTCTCATAACGGGTGTTAATTTATGGATTATGTCGTTAAAACCTAGTCAAAACTACATTTTTACCATAAATATAACAATTAAATAATCCTTCTTACTTAGCTACGGCGTCTTCTCTTTCCTGAAAATGGGGAATTTGAAGTTCCTCCATCATTAGATCTACGAGGCGATCTTGGGCCGCCACGTTCTGCGCGAGTAGGCCTACGGTCTTCTGATGAAGATGAAGAACGGCGTCTTCTTTCTCCTCCTTCTGATGCTCCATAAGAAGCTCTATCTGAATCATTACGACGACGTCCACCTTCAGAGTTGCTACTACGAGAAGAACGATCATCGCTATTGCGACGACGGTCCCCGCCACCACGTTTATCATCATCATTTCGTCTGCGTCCACGGTCTCCACCACCTTTAAAACCACCACTACGACGATCTCCGCCACCACGTCTGTCATTACGTCTGCGATCTCCACCGCCACCACGCTTGCGATCACGACCCCCACCGCCTTGGGTTTCTTCTACACTTACACGACGTCCATCAAGACTAAAGTCTTCAAAAAGTGCAATGACTTTTTCTTTATGTTCTGTATCTGTATTAAAGAAAGAAAAACTGTCTTTACAATCTACACGGTAAATACCATCTTGACCAAGACCTGTTTTTTCTTTTAAGAAGTCTTTTAATTTCATCCAATCAAAATCATCTTTACGTCCTACGTTAATAAAGTAACGTGTCGTATCTCCAGACTCTTCTTTGAAAGCTGCAACAGCATTTTGATTAAGATCTTTTGCTTTCTTATAATAATTAAAGAAACGTGTAAACTCTACAGAGAAGACTTTCTTGATCAATTCTTCCTTTGTAATATCTTCAAGGACTTCTTCTATAGCTGGTAAATATGCATCTATCTCATGATTAACTTCTGTATTGTGTATTTTATTGGCAAGGTGAAATAGTTGTACTTGTGTAATTTCTTTTCCGTCAGGAATTGTTTTTTGCTCAAACTTTTTACCTAGGATTTTTTCTAGTTGTTTGATTTTACGCATTTCACTTTTAGTAACAACGACCATAGAAGTACCTGTCTTTCCAGCACGACCTGTACGACCTGAACGGTGTGTATACGTTTCTATTTCATCAGGAAGTTGGTAGTTGATTACGTGTGTAATATCATCTACATCAATACCACGAGCAGCTACATCGGTAGCAACAAGCATTTGTATTTGTCTTCCTCTAAAACTTTTCATCACAAGATCACGCTGATTCTGGCTCAGGTCTCCGTGAAGTGCTGCGGCATTGTATCCATCTTCTATTAAGAGTTCAGCTACTTTTTGAGTATCTCTTTTTGTACGACAAAAAATCACAGAAAAGATAGCTGGATTTGCATCGGCAAGACGTTTAAGGGCTTGGTAACGATCACGCGTATGTACTACGTAAAACTCATGTGATACATTTTTTGCACCTTCGTTTTTAGAACCTACTGTAATCTCCAGTGGATTTACCATAAATTCTTTAGCAATACGAGCTACTTCTCTAGGCATGGTAGCACTAAAAAGCCATGTAAGTTTATCTTCTGGGGTATCTGCTAGAATCGTAGTGATATCTTCGTAGAACCCCATATTCAGCATTTCATCAGCCTCATCAAGTACACAGTAGCTTAGCTTTGTAATATCTACCATGCCTCTACGCATCATGTCTTGCATACGTCCTGGCGTAGCTACTACGATTTGTGCTCCTTTTGAAACCTCTCTAGCTTGCTCTTGAATATTAGTACCTCCATATACAGCAACTACGCGTAATCCTTTTACATGCTTTGCATATAATTTCATTTCGTTTGTAATCTGTAAACAAAGTTCACGAGTAGGCGCTATGATAAGGCCTTGTGTAGTTCTGCTTGAAGCATCTATTTTTTGTAATAATGGAAATCCAAAAGCAGCTGTTTTACCAGTACCTGTTTGTGCAAGCGCTACCAGATCTATATCTTCTTCTAGTAATGTAGGAATTGCTTTTTCTTGAATTTCTGACGGAGTTACAAACCCCATGTCAGTTATAGCCTGAAGTAAAGGCTCGTTTAAGCCTAATTGATCAAATGTCATTTGATATATTTTATACGTTAGTGTGCTGTAGGAAGCGCAACGACGTATAAAAACCACTTGCTTCAATCAACACATGTGCATCGATATATAATCGATACAAACCTCACCCTGAGGTTTTGAAGCTGCAAAAGTACGTTTAATTAATGAATTAATGATATTTGTTGTGTAAATTTAAATTTAGTCAAGGCTAGCAACATACTCCACAAACTTTTTTACCGCTTTACCACGGTGTCCTATTTTACCTTTTAGCGATAATACCATTTGTGCAAATGTAGCGTCATAACCATCTGGCATAAAAATAGGATCGTATCCAAATCCTTCATCTCCCATACGCTCTTTAGTAATCTGACCTTTACAAATTCCTTCAAAGGTGACTGTTTTATCCGCTTTCGCGAAAGCGATCACAGTTTTAAACTGCGCACTCCTATCAGAAAGCATCGCAAGGTTGATAAGTAACTTATTCATATTGTCTGAAGCATCTTTTTGAGGTCCTGCATATCGCGCTGAATATACACCAGGAGCTCCGTCTAAGGCAGTAACTTCAAGACCTGTATCATCTGCAAAACAATCATAGCCATACTTTTCTTTTACATAATTGGCTTTTAATAACGCATTGCCTTCTATGGTAGGAGCGTCTTCAATAATATCTTCGGTACATCCAATATCCTCAAGACTCTTTAATTCGATAAAGTCAGGTAATAATGCTTGGACTTCTTTTAATTTATTTGGATTGTTTGTCGCAAAAACGAGTGTCATATATAGAATTCTCTGATCAGAGTACTAAGATACGTGAGAATACTAAAAAGTTATATAGCGATGTGTTGAAAATTGTATGTATATTTTTAATATATTGAGATATAGTAATATATATGTGTATTTGTTGATTTTTAGTTAAACACTTACTAATTTTTTAAAACATAAATTACCGTAGTATTACCTGATTTTAAAAACAGCTAACAACCCCTTTAAATCTAGTATATGATTAAAGTAAGTTTGGTCATATCCTAAATACATCATACCCTATGACAACAACCTCAAAAACGTCGACGACAGCAAAAACAATTCCAGATGAAACAACAGATTCGACTGGGACAACAAAAACCACTGCAGCTTCACCCACTTCTAAAGTATATGGAATCTCTGATGAGGTTAAGGAGGAAATGAGTAGCGAGATTAATGAGATGGTCTCTTTTGCAGTCTATAATGGAATCACGATCAATACAGATGTAGTGAATCTTATTCAAGATTGCTCTGTAGACAATCTAGTGAATGCCCATAATATGTTGTGTGAAAATATAGCACCTGCAACACCTAAGTCTATAGCATACACTAAGCGTTTACGTAAGGATACTACAAAAAAATCATTGTTTAGTAAGCTTCCATTAGTACGTAATCTTATTGTGCTTTCTCTTATTTTTTTAGCAACATTTATAATCACAGGCTCTTCAGAAGATGTGAATAATGCTTCATTAGATCTTGGAGTTATGAATAATCATGGGAAGTCGTTGTTACTCAATCTCGCATATCTTTCTTCTATTTCAGGACTTGGCGTATTATTTTACTTACTTAAAAATGTAAGTACTTCCGTTAAGAATGGGAATTTAGTTCCTGAAGACACTATTTATTATATAGCGCTGATTGTACTGGGGGTTATTTCAGGACTCATTATGTCAGAAATACTTAATTTTTACACAAAAGATCCAGATAATATCAATCTTTTCAATAAAAGTGTTCTGGCGCTTATAGGTGGTTTCTCTTCAGATGCTATATTTACAGTATTACAAGGACTTATAGATCGTCTTAAGGCCATATTTGCACCTTCAAACTCAAACTAAACTCATGATCACAAAAGAACAATTTCAAACAGTCGTTCCCGATGTAAATTGGAAATATATAGAACCTTATCTGGATATTTATGTGTCGGTATTAGATCAGTATGAGATCAATACATCGTTGCGTAAAGCACATTTTCTAGCACAGATATCACATGAGAGTGGGAGCTTTAAATATGTTTCAGAAAACTTAAATTATTCTGCTAAGGCTTTATATGCGGTTTTTAGAAAGTATTTCCCAACACTAGCAGCCGCCGAAGGATATGCAAGACAGCCCGAGAAAATAGCAAATAAGGTATATGCAAATAGAATAGGGAATGGAAGTGAGGCAAGTGGTGATGGTTGGAGATATAGAGGACGTGGTTTGATACAATTAACTGGAAAGGATAATTACAAATCATTTTCAGATGCCACTGGACAAGATTTTGTGTCTCATCCAGACTTGGTAACAAAACCAGAATGGGCGTTGTCTTCTGCGTGTTGGTTCTGGAAGAAACGAAGAATCAATAGATTTGCAGATACAGATGATATCCATATGGTTACCAAACTTATCAATGGAGGATTTAATGGTCTTGAACATAGACAGCATTTCTTAGATGAATATAAAAAACTATACAATATTTAACCTACATATTATGAAAACAATTAAAAGACTTTTGATGCTTTGCTTGACACTTTTAGTCATTGTGTCTTGTGCATCTATACCTGCTTCTACTTCTACATTAAGTAAAGAGGTCATTAAGGAAGCAGATGGAATGCATCAATTAACGATTTCTTTGGTGAATCAATTGTATGCAGAGCGTGAGCAACGTATTAATGATTTCATTACGTATAAGTACACACCTGCATTGCTAAAGAATTATCAAAAACTACTTCCAGATTCACTGGATTACAAAACCGAACTTCCTAATATTTTAAAGAGTATCGTGCCGGTAATTAATAAGAAACGAGATTCGCTTCAAGGAGTATTAAGTGCCGAACAGCAAAATATTATAAAACAGCTAAATGCTAATTATGCGACCTATACGACTTCTTCGGCAGCATTACAAGGATTGATAGACTCTGCCGTAAAATTAAAAACCTCAGAGAGTAATGCATTAACGGCTTTAGAGCATCTTACGGGCGTATCTCCAGGAACAGTTTCTACAATTGATGCTAAATTAGAAAAGCTTTTAACAGATTCAGGTACGACAATAGCACAATTACTTCAAATAGCAAACAGTTTAAAACAATAGGATTATGAGTATAGATTGGGATGCACTAGCAAATAAAGCAGCACAACAAACAGATCAGGAGTTTCATGATGAGCTGGCAAAGCTTACAAGTTTAAACACCACAGAAATAGATAACTTTATTTCAGAAAGTAGCATAAGTAATGCAAATGCAGTAAAAGTGCTAAAAGAAATAAATGATGCTACGCGATCTAATAATCAAAAAGCAACGGCGATTGCAAGTATAGATAGTGGAGTTGGGTTTTTAGTGAGTTTGGTAGGTAAAGTAGTATAATTGTTTTTGTTTCAATAAAGGTTTTTTTACGTGCCTTCCTTTCGGTAGGCAGGTTTCGCGAAAGCGAATATAGATATACGCTATATTTAAACTTTAGCAAGAAATAAAATGAGTAAACCTTCTTAAAAGGTATTGAGGTGTGACTTGCGTTATACAAGTTTGAAAATAACCAATGCATACGCATAAAAACGTATGTAACGTAACGCACCGAAGAGTAAGTAATTGGTAAATTTATACTTAATCATTCCTGCAGCGATACTTGTCATCGCAAATGGGATAGGTAATAATGCACCTACTGCTATAATAAGACCACCCCATTTACGCGTATTCTTAATATGTTTTTTCATGCGTACTTCAAGATAGTTGTGTACAGCTGGTATTTTGGTAATCCCTTTGCCCATAAAAAATGAGAAAATACCTCCCAAATAAGACATGGTAGCTAATAATGTAAGGCTTATAAGCGGGGTTGCTGTTTTTCCACTCCATGCAATAAACAACTCAGGGGGTATGATTCCTAAAATAGATTCAGAAAGTAAAAATGTTAGAATAATGGTAAAGTCAGAATAATTATCGATAACATATGTGAGTGCTGTATTTACATCAATCACAAAATAGTTGATCAGTAATAAGATCCCAACAACAATAAGAATAGCAGGTACTGCTTTTTTTAGCGCATCTTTAATAAAGCTATAAAAACCTGTATAGCTATAATACTGATGCAATAGTTGCAGACGACTCTTTTTTCTCGTTTTTGAAGAACTCATTATAAATTCATTGGCTATTTTGGGAATGCAAAAATACTATATACTAGACGTATTTTATACTAATAAATTACTAAAAAACGAAAGTATTTTCAGGTTAGACGTATTTTTGGTCAGTATGTTACGTATTAAACTCTTTTGAAATAAAAATTTAATGAGTAGTAAGTTACTTTGACTTTCGATTATGCTCCTTTTAAAAATGTTTAAAAGTTTAGGGTTTAAAAGTTTAAAAGGTTGTTTTTATACTTCAACACTTAACCCCATTCTCGACTGCGCTCGAATTGACTGCAAAATATTCTATCCTAGAAAGGAGAGTTAGGGAGATGTTTTACAGATTAGTTTAGAGAGTAAAATGTTTATGGTTTAAAAGTTTAAAGTTATAGGTGATTTTTATACTTTAACACTTAACACTTAACACTTAACACTTAACACTTAACACTTAACATTTAACACTTAACACTTAACATTATCCTCGACTATATAGTATTAGGATATACCTATCAACTAAAATAGCGTAAACACTCTAAATTAGAGTGTTACTCTATTTTGAAATCTATATTCTTTACTCTTTTTCTATGTGCTACTTTTTCAAAATTTACTATCTAAATCAACGATTTTATGTTGTATTGCATAGACAACAAGACCAGCAATGTTTTTAGATTCTGTTTTAAGTAATAAGTTATTACGATGCCCTTCTACCGTACGCGGACTTATAAAAAGGGCTTCTGCGATTTCGTTGGTAGTGTGTTGTTTACAAATAAGCTCTAACACTTCTTTTTCTCTTTTTGTAAAGTAGGTCGTATCAAAGTTAGATTTCAGTTTCTTCTCGGATGGATTTAGAAGTCCTTCTTGTATAAACTTAAGTACTTGCGTATCGTAATAGAACCCCTTTTCGTATACTTCTTTAATAGTTTTTACCATGAGTTTAGGAGTACTGTTTTTTGCGAGATAGGCAACAGCTCCTATCGAAATCATATTGACGATAAATGGTTTGCTAAAATAACTTGTTAACGCAATAATTTTTATATCAGGAAACTCTTTGTGTATGAGCTTAGTAGCTTCTACGCCGTTCAATTCAGGCATTTTAAGGTCAGTAAGAATGACGTCTGGGAGTACTTCACTAGCGCGTAACTGATCCATTAAATCTTGTCCGTCTGTGGCATCAAAAAGTACGTCAAACTCTTTTTCTCTGGCTAAAATAGCACGTAAGCCTTGCCTGAATAATAATTCGTCATCTGCAAGGGCTAATTTTATTTGGTTACTCATTGTTTTTTGATTGTATAGTGAATAAACTTCCTTTATCTATTTCGCTTTCTACATGTAAATCACATTCTAGGATGGCAGTTCTACTTTTAATATTTTGTAAACCAATACCTGATTGCTTTCTAACTTTTTTGACATCAAATCCATTTCCATTGTCTTTACAGGTAAAAATAAAACGGTTCTCTCCGTCTTTTTTTAATTGAATGTTCATACGGCTGGCATCTCCATGACGCACCGCATTATTAATTAATTCTTGTGCAATTCTGAAGATATGTAAATCATTGGTTTTACTTAAAAAGTCAAGTTCATCTATATCGTATTTGATTTGTACTTGCTTGCTTTTTGTAAAATCTTCAAAGAGCTCTTCTAAGGCGACTTTAAGTCCAAACTTATCTAAGATAGGAGGTAGGAGGTCATGGGCAATTTTACGAGAGCTTTCTAAGGTAGTTGTGGTGACTCCTAAAATATGCTCTAGCGATGATTTTTGTTCTTCATTGATGCTATCATCATCAAGTAGTAGGTTTGTAGTAAGGCTTACCACATTCAAACGTGCGCTAATGGCATCGTGTAAATCTTGTGCAATACGTTTGCGTTCTTCTTCTTGTGTAGCAATCGTAGCTTGAAGAATCGTTTTTTGATGTTCTAATTTTAAAGCTGCTTTCTCAAGCTCTTTTTGAATGATTTTACGTCTTGAATAATGGAAAAACAAGAGCAATCCCGTAGTCAATAAGACTAGGAATATAATACCATAAACAAGTGCTGCTATTACTAGGCTTTGGTCTTGTATGATGAGAAACTGTTTTTCCATTCTAAAAATGTTAAGATTAAAAATACTAGGTATAAAACTTTGTGTATAAACCATATGTTTCTTGCAATGGTCTTATCTATTTCTTCTCCAGTAATATAATTGCCAAGAATAAAGATTAATGTTGTTGCAGTTATATAAATCAAAATTGCAGCATTAAAATATAAATATTCTCCTCTTGTAGTTAAAGAGTTGTATAGATGTATTGTAGAGTATATCGTTAAGGGAAATGATGTTAGAAATATTTCTAATAAGCTGAATTTAAAGAATTTATGATAATCTAGTGCGTATTGAATACCTAAAATAAAAATTACAGAAACAAATAAAATTTGAATTAACTTTTGCTGAGATTTATGTCTTAATAAAGTGATGTAAAATATAGATAATATTATGAATTGAAATATAAAATAAAAATGAGATAAATATAGATTTCGTATTTTAAATTCATTAAAAATATTAGTTATAGTTAATAATGTTAAACTAATTATTATGTAAATATATAAGATATTAAAAGCCATAAAATTTTTATAATACTTATGGCTTTTAGTAAATAAAATAAAATTTATAATCAATAACAGAATTCCTAAATACTTAACAATATCATCTATAAATTCTGTCATTTTTTAAAAAAATTAATGATTTAAAGGACTATTTGGATCACAGTTATTAGGGCATGGGGCTGTAAAATCAAACACTCCGCTACCATTAAGGGTTATGCCACTTGGATATGTAACTAGAGCTTCCTCACCATCTTTTTCCTCAGCAACAATGTCCTCATAAATAATGTTGCCATTTCTGTCTAATTTACCTGTGTTTACTGTACCAACAAATAATAATTTTTCACCTTTCCCAGGATCTTTTACTTCATCTGGATTAATTGCCAGATACGAACGAATCATTTCGTCTTTCTTTTCATCAAATTTACCTGAAATTACACCATTATCAATTTTAATAATACCCATTTCAGACAAGGTTCCTAATAAATCTTGAATTGGTACTAAAAAAGCTTTACAATGATTAGAGTTTTCTGTTTGCCATTTTTCTGTCCATGTTTTGGCATCACAAATGGAAATCAAGTCGTCATTAATTGTACTCATTAGTTTAGAGGTTTTTGGTTAATAAGTCTCCAAGTTCGCTAAAAATGCTTGATTAAAAAACATTTTTTCAAAAAACAGGTAGTTTTACGGGGTGTTGTTTTTAAATAGCTTTCTAAGCTAGTGTTTTTAATTCACAGCGTATTTAAAAAGTAGCATAATAAAGCATATATAACCAGAGTGTTGCAGTTTTTTTGCAGAATACATACGAAGGTATTTATTTATTTAAATGCGCCTTTACATATATTGTGGTTTTCCCGTAGAAGTACGTATAAAATAGTGTTTGTTGTCTAGTACATTTGGTATCTTATAAAGCACCTATAAAATTATGAATGCCAATTATAAAATATCTTCCCTGCGACTTTTTATCGTTTTTGTCTTTTTAGTGTTGTTTGTGATTAGTTTTGCTGCCTGTAAACAACGTAAGAATACTAAAAATGAAGTGATACCTAGTTCGAAAACTTCTATACAAAAAGAGAGTATTCATCCAGGGTATGATAGTACGCAAATAGCTTATTTAGGAGATCTGTTTGAAAAAGCGATGATAGATGCTCAAAATCCTACGCCTGAAGAACGGTACGAAGACCTTCTGCCTATTGAAGGGAATCCTAATCTTATCGATACGCTTATTAAGGGAGAACGTTATATACAGGTTGTCTCTTGGAAATCAAATCCTGACAATTATTCTCAAAAAGGAATCGATAGTACGCAAGGGTATGATATATGGGTGACACTTGCGCCCATTATAAAAGATAGTTGCAGGAGCTTCTTTAAAACACAGAAAGATCCTATTATGCGTTTACGACAATTACTAGGATTACAACCTTTTACAGAAGAAACATTCTTTCTAGAACTATGGGTAAAACCTGAAGATTTATATCGCCCATGTCCAGATAACGGAACGGATGACACGGTTTGTGAATTAAACGTGCCTAGTGATATTACAGAAGAATACCGTACTTGGTTTAATCATACACGTGCTGTACAGTATAATGATTGTACAGATACAGAGTTTAAAGAATACGGATACCCATGGACGCAACTTGGATATACGTATGATTGGAGCCCAGATAATCCATCAAATATAGGATTGTCTGAGTTTGTGATTCGTAGACATCGATATATGTATGTGAGAGGAAAACATAAAACGGAAGTGTATTGTACGGAGTAATTCTGTTTTAAGAATTACTTATTTAGATAATGTAGATTTTATGTGACGTATTCACCTATAGATTATTGTTATGTCAACCTGAACTCGTTTCAGGTTCTCATGAAAAGGAATCTATTATTTGGATGATGAGATTCCGAAATAAATTCGGAATGACGGTATGTGTTTTATAATCACGTTAATGCTGAATGTCGAATGATTTAAGATTAACGATTGTTGATTGCTGATTTTTGAATTTTAAAAAGGTGTATATGGCTATTAGTTAACAGCTACCGACTATCTATGATGATACGGTTCACCTTTTAGAACAAGATTTGATAACGGAAAGTTTATTTTAAAAATGTGCTAGAAATTACATTTTAAAATAAACAACCACCCTACTTATAGAGGTATTT
>NZ_CANLNH010000028.1 GCF_947492535.1 uncultured Dokdonia sp.
GGTGAAGAGACTTCTGGAGAATGGGAAGAAGAAGAGGAAGAAGAAACGACTGGTACTGGTGAAGAGACAGAGACAGAGACAGATACTGAAGGAGAGGAAACAGAAGAAGAGACTGACACAACTGATACTGAAGAAGGAGATGGTACTTCTGGAACAGATACTGAAGAAGAAGATACTTCTACAGAAACAGAAGCTGACGAACAGGATACAGATATCGCAGTACAAGAAGAAAATGTGTCTTTAGAAGAGGGAACAGACCTTCATAGTATTACTGTAAGCTTTAATTCGCAAGGGAAGTATATTACGATTACTAAGAATGAACGTAATAATGTAAACAATGCTACATTGTACTCTATGCTTGGTCAAGTAATACAACAATGGAAACCAGAAGCTGGAACAGGTACAATACAACTACCAGTATCGAACATAAGCAAAGGACCTTATATCCTTCGTTTAGAAACCGACACGAGATCATTTGCAGAAAAATTAATTATTCACTAACGCATTGCATTTATGTATGCATAGACAAAGAAGCCTCTATTGCAGAGGCTTCTTTGTTTTTATAGAAAATTGGTTTTGTACGCTACTACCTACCGAAATGTAAGTTCGCGAAAGCGTATAGAATTAAATAGTTTTAAAACGGGAAATTCGTTGAATACCACATAGGCTTACCTCGAAGATTATTTACTTATATAAAAATGGAATGTATAGAATAAAAAAAGCGTTTAGAACTTATATTCTAAACGCTTTTAAATGATAAATAGATGCTTTATTAGATAGATTTAAATAAAGATTCCATTTTTTGTTGTTCTTCAGTAGCAAGTACGCTATCTACTAAGATACGCCCACTATGCTCATCAGTAATAATTTTTTTACGACTAGCGATCTCTACTTGAACCTGTGGTGGAATTGTAAAGAATGATCCGCCAGATGCTCCACGTTCTATAGCTACAACAGCAAGACCGTTACGTACATTTGAACGTATACGCTTATATGCTTTTACTAAACGTTCGTCTATTTCTTTTTCAAAGTCGTCACTTTTCTTAATAAGTGCTTTCTCTTCTTTTTCAGTTTCTGCTAGGATTGCATCTAGTTCACCTTTTTTGTGTTTAAGGTGCTTCTCGCGTTCTCCTAAGCGTTCTTTAGTAGTAGAAATAACTTCGTTCTTTTGCTCTATTTGAGCTTTAAATTCACGAATATTCTTTTCTGCAAGCTGAATTTCTAATTCTTGAAATTCAACTTCCTTAGTAAGGGCATTAAACTCACGATTGTTTCGTACGTTCTTTTGTTGCTCAGAATATTTCTTGATCGAAGCTTTAGATTCTTCTATTTGAATTTTCTTTGCTTTGATTTGATCTTCTATAAGGGATAGTTCATTATCCAATTTTTCAATACGTTTGTTCAGACCAGCAACCTCATCTTCAAGATCTTCGACTTCTAAAGGTAATTCACCTCTTACATTACGTATTTGATCTATTCTAGAATCTATAAGTTGTAAATCATACAAAGCTCTTAGCTTCTCTTCGACAGTTGATTCCTTTTTCTTTGCCATACTTTATAAATAGTTGATGGGATTGGTATTTTCTTTAGATAAAACGACTGCAAAATTACGAATTTTTTCTGTAAGATAGTCGGCTATAATGTTTTTTGTAAAGCGTTCACTCTCAAAGTGGCCAATATCAGCTAATAAAATTCGTTTTTCAGCTTTATAATAATCGTGATATTTTAAATCTGCAGTTATATAAATGTCAGCACCGCTTCGAATCGCTTGTGATATTCCAAAAGCACCACTACCTCCTAAAACAGCTACTTTTTTAATAGGTTTGTTTAGGAATTCAGAATGTCTAATTCCTCCTGATTTAAATGTTTCTTTAACGTGTTTTAAAAAATCGATTTCAGAAATAGGTTCTTTAAGAGTGCCTATCATACCTAACCCTACATTTTGAAGATTATTTTGAAGCGTCGTTATTTCATAAGCGACTTCTTCATATGGATGATTCGAAAACAATGCTTTTAAAATAGTAGCCTCATGGTGTTTTTCATAGGTTACGTGAAGTTGAGTTTCTGGTTCTTTATGTTGTACTCCTATAGACCCAATGGTTGGATTTGCATTTTTGCTTGCGCGAAAAGTGCCTTCTCCTGAAACCCCAAAACTACATTGATCATAATTTCCTATTTGTCCAGCTCCAGCTTTAAAAAGAACTTCCTTTATATCCTCTAAAGAATGATGAGGAACATAGGTAACTAATTTTCTGATATGCTCTTTTTTTGGAATAAGTATTTGTGTGTCTGCCAGGTCTAATGCTTTTGCCATTCCATAATTTACACCATAAGAAACATTATCTAAGGCTGTATGTAATGCATAAATAGCAATATCATTCTTAATTGCTTTTATAATTGCTTTTTCAACATAATTAGCACCTGTTATTCTTTTTATTCCTGAAAATAAAATAGGATGGAAACAAACAATAAGATTACAATTCTCATCAATAGCTTCTTGAACTACATGTTCTAATGCATCATGCGTTACTAGTATATTAGTTACTTTTGAAGTAGCGTTGCCCACAAGCAGCCCAACATTATCAAAATCTTCAGCATAGGGTAGTGGTGCCCATTCTTCAAGTATATTAGTTACATCACGTATAGTCATAATCGTATCTTAAAAAAGTAAAGATAAAAATTATACCTTCGTCCTTTATGAAACAGCTACGTAAAATCTTATTTCCTTTTGCTGGACTCTATTATATGGTCACCTTATTACGAAATAAGGCGTATGATAAAGGGTATTTTTCATATAAAGAATATCAAGTGCCTGTTATCTGTGTAGGGAATTTAAATACAGGCGGTACAGGAAAAAGCCCAATGACCGAATATCTTATAGGTCTTTTAAAAGATCATTACAAGGTCGCTACGTTAAGTAGGGGGTATGGAAGAAAAACCAAAGGGTATTTTCAAGTAACTTCAGAGAGTCTTGCAGAAAATGTTGGAGATGAACCGCTGCAATTCGCTCGTAAATTTAAAGATATTATTGTATCGGTATGTGAAGATCGGCAATCGGGTATTGGAATGCTTTTGCAAATAGATCCTCCCTTAGAAACGATTATTCTTGATGATGCCTACCAGCATAGAAAGGTGAAAGCAGGTTTTCAAATTTTGCTTACAGCATATGATGATTTATATACAGATGATTTCTTATTACCCGCAGGAAATCTTAGGGAATCTAGAAAAGGAGCTCATAGAGCACAAATAATCATAGTGACAAAATGTCCATCAGATATTTCTCAATCGGTGAGGAATTATATTATAAAAAAAATAAATCCATTACCCTTTCAGAAAGTATATTTTACAACCATTAGTTATAATACCGAGCTAATGTCTAATCATTGTCAATTATCAATTTCAGAATTGAAAAACAAGAAATTTACGTTGGTGACTGGAATAGCAAATCCTAAACCGCTAGTAGGTCATCTTAACGACTTAGCTTTGGACTTTGAACACAAAGTGTATGGAGATCATCATAATTTCGCTTTAAGCGAAATAAAAGCCTTAGAGACATGTGATTTTATAGTTACTACAGAAAAGGATTATGTGCGTCTGTTTCCTTTACTAGAACATAAGAATTTATATTATATTCCTATTGAGGCTTCATTTGTAGAAGACAAAGCAATGTTTGATACTCAGATATTGGATTTTGTCAAAGACTTTAATTAAAGACTTTTGCTTGTTTTAGTCCGTTGTGTATTTTTTGGAAGAATTCCTCTACCTTATAGGGTTTAGGAATAATATCATTAAAACCAGCTTCATGGAATTCATCAATATTTTCATCTATAGTCACAGCGGTTAATGCAAGGATAGGAATCTCTTTGTCAAAGAGGCGTATTTGTTCTGTAGCTTCTATACCGCTTATACCTGGCATGTGTATATCCATTAGGATAAGATCAAAATTTTGACTTCTTGCTTTTTCTACAGCGATCTCTCCATTATCTGCGACATCACATTGCATCTTGTTTTTCTCTAAGATTTTGCGTGTGATCATTTGGTTGATCTTATTGTCTTCAACAACGAGAATCTTTCTGTTTTCTAAAGCAACATAATCAATATCATATATGATATTATGAGGATTTGACTCTTCTCCTGCCTGTTTAGTTAGGTTGTATTTGATATCAAAAGAAAATGTAGAACCTTTTCCTAACGTACTCTCTAACTCCACTTTACTTCCTAATAAATCCAATAAGTTCTTTACGATAGATAGTCCTAATCCTGTACCACCAAACTTTCTGTTAATAGCAACAGACCCTTGAGTGAAGTTCTGGAAAATATTTTTTTGTTTCTTTTTAGAAATACCTTCTCCTGTATCTTCAACTTCAAAGTGTAAATACGCTTCGGTTTCTGTTTGTCGTATTTTTTGAACTCGTACATCTACATTTCCATCGCGTGTAAATTTTACCGCATTACCTACTAGGTTAATGAGTATTTGAGAAATCATAAGCGGATCTCCTAAAACTTCTTCAGGAATATCTTGATCAAATTCAAAGTTCAATTTGTTTCCTTTGTCTTTTGCAGATTTACCTAAAGCAAACAACACATCTTCAATACGCTTCTTAAGATTGAACGCAGTTTGTTCAACTTCAACTTTGTTTGCTTCTAGTTTATTAAGATCTAATATGTTGTTAATTAATGATAATAGATACTCTCCAGAAAATTTAAGGGAGTCTAGATGTTTCTTTTGTTCAGGTGTAGGGTTTTCACTTAATAGTAAATGAGTGAGTCCTGTTACAGCGTACATAGGAGTACGTAATTCATGCGTAATAGTAGATAAGAATTGGGCTTTCACCATAGAAGCCTTTTCAGCATTATCCTTTGCAACTATTAATTCAGTGTTTTTAGCTTGAAGTAATTCGTTTGCTTTAGTCCTAAGATTATTGTTTTTGTAAAGTGACAAAATTAATAATGACAAGATCGTAACCATGGCAATACTTAATACCGTGATAAATCTATTAGCTTTTACAGATCGAGCTCTTTCTAATTCGATATCTTTTTTTAATTGATTACCTAATACTTTATCATTGCTAAACTGATCTATAACAATGGGTACTTCTTTGTTTTTTCTGTTTTTTTCTATGTAGCTATTATAAAGTGTGATATGGTCATATGCTTTAGAGATGTCATTTTGCTCTTTTGCAATATGGCTGCTTATCCTGTAGGACTCTGATAAAAGGGCAGGATAATTTTCAGAAACACTTATTTCTTGAGCCGTATTTATAGCGATGCTAGCTTCATCGATTTTTTTTAGAAGTATTAAAACTTCTGCTTTTTGAATATTACTTTTTGCAACAAGAAATTTATTACCAGCATCATTAGCTTGTAAAATAGCCAAGTCAAATAATTCACCGGCTTTTTGAGGATTGTTCTTTGTGAGAGCAATAATTCCTTGATTTAAATATACCTTAGAAAGTAATTCTGGACGCCTTTTATTTTTTAATATTTCTTTTGCTTTTTCAAAATATTCAGATGCTTGTGGGTAGTTTCTTTCTTGAAGTTCAATTTTTCCAGCAGTGATATAACTTTGGCCTAAATTTTCTTCATAATCTGTAGAGCCAAGTTGCATTTTGATAGCTAAATCATTTTCTTCTTTTGCCTTTTTTATATTTCCAGTGAGAAGATATAATCTTGACAATGCGCTAGAAGCAAGGCCTATTCTTCCTTTATTATTTGTTTTTTCTGCTAAAATTCTAGCTCTAGTCATAATTTGAGCAGAAGTATTGTAGTCATTATTCTCAATAGCAGTAGCAGCTACAGTAAGTAAAGAGTCAATTTTTTGGTTTGTAATCTTTTGGGTAGCAAGGTCTACCTCTTGTGCCACAAGGGTTGTGGGAAGAATACAAAGCGTTAAGAGTAGAATGCAAATTAAATATTTGCTCATATATAGGATTACATTTAACAAATACGAATATATATTATTTCCTGTTAATGAATAAAATTAAATCAATAATTCGACTAGAATATCCTATTTCATTGTCATACCAGCCAATAATCTTGACCATTTTTCCAATAACAGAGGTCATTTGAGAGTCAAAAACACAAGAGTGTGTATTGCCAATAATATCTACAGAAACTATGGGCAAATCAGTATATTCAATGATTCCTTTTAAATGTGTTTGCGACGCTTCTTCTAATGCCTTATTTATTACTTCAATACTAGTGTCTTTTTTTACATTAAAAGTGATATCCGTAAGAGAGCCATTAGCTATTGGTACTCTAATGCCACAACCTCCTATAACATTTGCAAGATGCGGAAACACCTTTGTTAATGCTTTTGCTGCTCCTGTAGTTGTAGGTACAATACTTTGTCCTGCCGCTCTCGCTCTACGAAGATCTCTATGAGGTTGATCATGAAGACTCTGATCTGTAGTATATGAGTGAACAGTCGTGATGTATGCTTGTTCTACACCACATAACTCATCAATTACTTTAATCATAGGAGCTGCATTATTTGTAGTGCATGATGCATTTGAAATAATGGTATCTGTGCTTTCTATAATATGATCATTTACGCCTAAAACAACCATTTTTATCTGATCGTCTTGTGGTGGGACTGCTAAGATTACTTTTTTTGCCCCATTTTTAATATGATGTTCTAATTCAGGTGTTGTTTTGTACTTGCCTGTAGCTTCAATAACAATATCGGGTGTTACCGTGTGCCAAGGAATTTCCTTTATATCGGGGCTATTGAATAAGGGAATCTCTTTAGAATTCACAGTAATTGTAGATGGGTTTTGTACGCTTTCGCGAAAGCGTATATCTGCATCAAAAATGCCATGAATACTGTCAAATTTTAATAAATGACTTAAGGTATGTGCATCAGCTAGATCGTTTATAGCAACTACCTCAATATTTTCATGATGATGAAGTAGTTTAAAAAGGTTACGACCGATACGTCCAAAACCATTAATAGCGACTTTAATAGTGCTCATAAGATATTAGGTAAGATGCTTTTGAGCTTTGTATGAAGAGCGTACAAGAGCACCACTTTCTACATGTCTAAAGCCCATTTTAAGTCCGATCTCTTCGTATTTTTTAAATTGATCTGGAGTGATAAATTGTTTTACCGGTAAATGCTTCTTAGAGGGTTGTAAATATTGACCTATAGTAACGATATCCAAATTTACAGATCGTAAATCTTCTAGCGTTTGAATGACTTCTTCTTCGGTTTCACCAAGTCCCAACATAATACCAGATTTTGTTCTAGTAATTCCGTTGTCTTTAAGATATTTTAGAACCCCCAGACTACGTTCATATTTTGCTTGGATACGAACTTCGCGAGTCAATCTTTTTACAGTTTCCATATTATGAGAAACTACTTCTGGATGTACATCAATAATGCGATCAAGAAGATCTTCTCTTCCTTGAAAATCCGGAATTAATGTTTCTAATGTTGTCTCAGGATTCATACGACGTATAGCCTTAACAGTTTCTCCCCAAATGATAGTTCCCATGTCTTTAAGGTCATCTCTATCTACTGAAGTGATCACTGCGTGCTTTATTGCCATCAATTTTATAGATCTTGCCACTTTTTCAGGTTCTTCCCAATCTACGGTCTCTGGTCTGCCTGTTTTTACACCACAAAAACCACAAGAACGCGTACAGATATTTCCTAAAATCATGAAGGTAGCTGTACCTTCACTCCAGCATTCTCCCATATTAGGACAACTTCCAGAAGTACAAATGGTGTGTAAATCATATTTATCTACAAGACCTCTGAGTTCTGTGTATTTTTTTCCTGTAGGAAGTTTTACACGTAGCCACTTAGGTTTTGGTTGTCTAACAGGTGATACTAATGTTTCTTCTTGCATAGCTTATATAAAGAGTAACAAAGATACGAATAAAACAATTTTAGATAGGTATCCTGCTTTGGTAATCAAACGTTAAAAACACAATTCTATTTCTTTTAAATCATATTCATTAATAACATTATCTTCTTCTAATAAAATAAGCTTTCCTTGATTTGTAACTCCCTGAATAATACCTACAAATTGCTCTTTGTTTGCATTTAAAAAAGTAGAAGGTTTGTCTTTTCTAAAAAGATGAGTTTCATAATTTTCTTTGATTTTTTCTAAATCTCCATCAAGTAACATTTTTACATAAAAATGAAATTGTTCAAGAAGCATATTTAATATTTCTTGTATGTCAAAATGTATTCCTGTTTGTGTTTTTATAGAAGTTGCTCTTGGTACATTTTCCCAAACAGTTTGATTGACATTTAACCCTACACCAATGACCATGGCATTTAATTCACCTTTTTTTATGACATTTTCTATAAGAATGCCACATATTTTTTTCTTGTCTGACAATATGTCGTTAGGCCATTTTACACTCACATTTTTTATCAATAATTTTTTTAAAACATCTTTTACAGCTAATGATGCTGCCATTAATGCATAAAACTGTTGATCAATAGTGATTTGTTGAACTTTTCTAAAAACACTGAATGTTAGGTTTTTACTAGGGGTAGTAGACCATTTGGTCCCCATTTGTCCACGTCCATTAGTTTGCTCTAAGGCCCACACTACAGTATCTTCTTCAAGATTTTCTTCCTTTGCTAATGACTTTAGATAGTCATTTGTTGAATCGGTGGTATGAAGTTTGACTATACGCATATAAGTTTTTATGTTATTTAAACTTATGTTAAGAAGGTTGATAAACGTAAATTTGTAATAACTTTGTGTAAATAAAAGGATTTAATGGCAAAAAAGGAAACGAGCGCAGATCAATTAATTGCAAAAATAATAGAAGGAATAGAGGAAGTAAAAGGGCAAAACATTGATATTCTTGATTTAAGGGATATTGAAAATACGGTTTGTGATTATTTTGTTATTTGTAATGGTACTTCAAACACCCAAGTAGCAGCGATAGTAAATTCTATTCAAAAGATTGCTAGTAAAGAATTAAAAGAAAAGCCTTGGCATGTAGAAGGATTAGATAATTCTGAATGGGTACTTATGGACTATGTTAATATTGTAGTTCACGTATTCCAGAAACACATAAGAGAGTTTTACGATATAGAAAGTCTATGGGGTGATGCAAAGATCACTTCTATAGCAACTAGTTATTAATAAAAAAGTAGTGAATGTCTAAAGAAACAAAAAATACCCCTCCGACTAATAAACCTAAATTTAGCAATTACTGGATTTATGGATTAATTATAGTCATTTTTATTGCTATTAGTATGTTTAGTGGCGGTAATGGATTCAATGAGCCAAAAGAAACATCTCTATATAAGTTTAATGAGTTTCTGAAAGATGGTGATATAGAACGTGTTGAGATTGTTAATGAAAATGTTGCAAAAGTATACTTAACTAAAGAAGCTGAAGCAAAAGAGGTTCATAGTAATAGAGGCGGTTCTTTCATTAAGTCTTCACCAGGTGCAGCAGATTATAAATTCCAATTTGGAGATTTACAGAACTTTGAGAATAAAATAAATTCTGTGATTACTTCTAATAATTTACAAACAGAAGTCAAATATAAAACAGAAGGAGATATTTGGCAGATGCTTATTAGTTTCTTTCCTATCATCTTAATTATCGCTATTTGGATATTTATAATGAGACGTATGTCTGCGGGTTCTGGTGGTGGTCCAGGAGGTCAGATTTTTAATATCGGAAAATCAAAGGCGAAGCTTTTTGATGAAAAAACAGATGTTAAGACTTCTTTTAAAGATGTGGCTGGATTAGAAGGAGCAAAGGAAGAGGTACAAGAAATTGTTGATTTTCTTAAAAATCCAGAAAAATACACGAGTCTAGGAGGTAAGATTCCAAAAGGAGCATTGCTTGTAGGGCAACCAGGTACAGGTAAAACATTACTTGCAAAGGCAGTGGCTGGAGAAGCAAAAGTTCCATTTTTCTCTCTTTCAGGTTCTGATTTTGTAGAGATGTTTGTTGGAGTAGGAGCTTCTCGTGTAAGAGATTTGTTTAAGCAAGCTAAAGAAAAATCGCCAGCAATTATTTTTATAGATGAGATAGATGCTATTGGTAGAGCTCGTGGGAAAAATAATTTTTCAGGCTCAAATGATGAAAGAGAAAATACACTAAATCAATTATTGACAGAAATGGATGGTTTTGGAACTAATACAAATGTAATTGTATTAGCAGCAACCAACCGAGCAGATGTACTTGATAAAGCACTCATGAGAGCAGGTCGATTTGATAGACAAATTTATGTAGACCTTCCAGATGTTAGAGAGCGTAAAGAAATCTTTGAAGTGCATTTACGTCCTTTAAAGAAAATTGATAACGAGTTAGATATTGATTTCTTAGCAAAACAAACACCAGGTTTTTCAGGAGCAGATATAGCAAATGTTTGTAATGAAGCTGCTTTAATTGCAGCTCGTAAAGGAAATAAAGCTGTTGGGAAGCAAGACTTCTTAGATGCAGTAGATAGAATCGTAGGAGGACTTGAAAAGAAAAATAAGATCATTACTCCAGATGAGAAAAAAGCAATTGCATACCATGAAGCTGGTCATGCAACTGTAAGCTGGATGTTAGAACACGCGGCACCTCTTGTCAAAGTAACGATCGTTCCTAGAGGACAATCTTTAGGAGCTGCTTGGTATCTTCCTGAAGAACGTCTCATTGTTCGTCCTAAGCAAATGCTAGATGAAATGTGTGCGGCTTTAGGAGGAAGAGCTGCTGAAGAAGTAATCTTTAATGAAATATCTACAGGAGCCCTTAGTGATCTTGAAAAAGTAACAAAGCAAGCTCGTATGATGGTTACTGTATACGGACTTAATAATAAAATAGGGAATCTTACGTATTATGATTCTTCAGGTCAGTCTGAATATAACTTTAGTAAGCCCTATAGTGAAAAAACAGCCGAATTAATAGATAAAGAGATCTCTGCTATTATAGAAGAGCAATATCAAAGAGCTATTGATTTACTGAAAGAAAATAAAGAAAAATTAAGCCAGTTGGCGGATCTACTTTTAGAAAAAGAAGTCATTTTTAAAGATAATCTATTAGAGATTTTCGGAGATAGACCATTTGGAAAGAAAGAAGATGTTGAAGTAATAGCATAAACTTTTATTTATTAATAGAATTAAAACTTGATTTAATTTATGGTTAAATCAAGTTTTTTTATATTTGAAGAACTTGTACGCTCGAATCTAAATCTCACCATGAGTCTATTTAGAAAGTTATTTAAAAAAGAATCTAAATCAGACACCCCCCGTCCCGATAAAAATCACGACGGGAGGAGCAAGTATATGCCCGATGTTCACACACCTGCGGATGAGCGTTTTACAAAGAACTTTATCCTTAATGGCGGTAAGTTTTTATATGCTGTTAATTTAGAAGAGCTTAAGGAAAATTTTGATGATATCTTACTGGAAAATGATTGGTATGAGCAAAATGCATTCTGTTTTGATCAACAATTAGAAGATATTTTCAAAGGCTATAATCTTAAATTTACCCAAAATAGAGATGCTGCGTTCTTTTTAACAACATGTGAGAGTCTTATTGCTGACAATGGTTCTATACTTGTGAGTTCACATCAATTAAAAGAATTAAAGCTTCAGGAGTTTCCCAAATCTATGATTGTGTTTGCAACAACAAGTCAAATAGTAAATAATATTGGGGAAGGATTGCGACTTATTAAAAATAAAAATAAAGGAAATATTCCCAGTAATATCACAACAATAAAGCATTTTGAAACAGATGAAGATGAAAAAGACTTTATGTCTTATGGAAGCAGTACAAAAAATTTATATTTGCTACTGTTAGAAGATTTGTAATATGCGCGAAGTTTTTATAAGGGCACTTTCTGGATTATTGTATGTTGCATTTTTGTTGCTTGCTATATTTTCATTGGAAAATATATACCTAGTATTAATTTTGGTTTTTGGAGCAATGTGTTTGTTTGAGTTTTTAAAACTTGTTCAAATAAAGTCATATCTGCCATATCTTCTTTTAATCGCTGTAACACTCGTTTTTTGTTATTATAAATTATTTAAAGGTGTAACTCTTGTTTTTCTGGCTATTACGATTATGACCAACTTATATCTTATTAAAAATTTAATAAGACCATCAGAACGTTATATTACAATAGCTCAAAAATATATATACCTCCTTTTCTATATCATAGGTGGTTTTATGTTTACAATCCTATTGCCTTCATATAAAGGAGAATATACGTCATATTTAGTAGCAAGTGTATTTGCTTTGATATGGATTAATGATACATTTGCTTTTATCGTTGGTAAGAGCATAGGAAAGCATAAGCTTTTGGAACGTATATCTCCTAAAAAAACAATAGAAGGGTTTTTAGGAGGACTTGTGTTTTCTTGTATTGCTAGTGTTTTTATTTATAAATTTACTGGACTTTTAAGTATTCAGTTGTGGATGACTGTAGCTGTAGTGACCTCAGTATTTGGAACATTAGGAGATTTGATACAGTCACAATTAAAAAGACAGGCAGGCGTTAAGGATAGTGGACAGTTAATGCCAGGTCATGGAGGGATATATGATAGATTAGATAGTATCATTTTTGCAAGTCCATTTATTTATTTGTTTTTAATAGTATTAGATTATGTTTCATAAAGAAGGAAGTAAAATTATCGCTATTGCATTAGGTCTTTTTACCATTGGTCTATTAACTGCAAATAGATTTTTAGAAAAAGGATGGTTATTCTATTTGATAGCCGCTACACTAATTGTATTACTTATTCTTATTCTCCAGTTCTTTAGAAACCCTAGTCGTATTGCTCCTAATGATGCTGGAGTTATTGTATCTCCAGTAGATGGGAAGGTCGTTGTGATAGAAGAAGTATTTGAAAAAGAATATTTTAAAGATAAACGTCTACAGGTATCAGTTTTTATGTCTCCACTTAATGTTCACGTGACGCGATACCCAGGAGCAGGTGAAGTTACGTTTAGTAAATATCATCCAGGAAAATACTTAGTAGCTTGGCATCCTAAAGCAAGTGAAGAAAATGAACGAACTACAGTTGTTGTAAAAACAGAAAAATTTGGAGAAGTAATGCATAGACAAATAGCAGGAGCTCTTGCTAAACGTATTGTGAATTATGCCGAAGAAGGAGATGCTGTAGCGCAAGGAGGTGAAAGTGGCTTTATCAAATTTGGATCTCGTGTTGATATTTATCTTCCTGTAGGGACCAAAATTGCTGTAGCCTTAAATCAAAAAGTAAAAGGAGCATCATCAATAATCGCAACGGTATAATGGAAAATGAAGCGCTCCATACCGCTTTTTGGGACGCTTTTAAAAGAGTGGGTGAGGCTAAACAAGCATTCCCTCCTGATGTATTATTGCGGTTTTATGCACTCTACAAACAAGCTACGCAGGAAAACTCTTTTAGTTATCAAAAAGGAGAACACGAATTAGTAAGTGCCTTCAAGATGAATGCATTATTACAAGTAAAAGGATTAACGAGCGACGAGGCTAAAGAGGCCTATATAGAAGAGGCAAATAAATATATAAAGTAAAAAATTAGAATTTGATTGTATAAAAAAATGCGCTTATTTATAAGCGCATTTTTTTGGTATTACGTATAGAACTTAGGATAAACTCTTCAATCTTTTCTCTAAAGTTTCAATCTTGACTTCTGCGTCAGCTTGCTTTTGTTTTTCAATAGCAACTACTTTTTCAGGAGCATTATTTACAAAACGCTCGTTGCTTAGTTTTTTAGAAACAGATTGTAAGAATCCTTTTGTGTATTTTAATTCCTCTTCGATTTTGGCTATTTCGGCTTCTACATCTATAGCTCCAGCAAGAGGGATAAAGTATTCGTTAGATTTTACTCTAAACGATAAAGCTCCGTCTAAGGGCGCTTTCGCGAAAGCAATCTCAGATACATTACCCAGTTTAGAAATAATAGTGTCAAAATCTGAAGAAACTTCTTCATTACTCACAACGTGTAGCTCTATTGCATCTTTAAATGCAATATTCTTGCTCTTACGTATTGTTCTAATACCAGAGATAACCTGAGACGCATACTCAAAATCTGAAATGATTTGTTCGTTAACCGTTTCTTGTTTTGGCCAGTGATTAATGATCAATGCTTCATCAGGAGTACGATCTGTAATGGTTTGCCAAATCTCTTCTGATACAAATGGAACAAACGGATGTAGGATACGTAGATTATTTTCAAAAGCTACTATTACGGCATCATATGTCTTGCGATCTATAGGTTGTTGATACACAGGCTTAATGATTTCCAATAACCAACCGCAGAAGTCATTCCATACTACTTTATATGTTGTCATAAGTGCATCAGAAATGCGATATTTTGAAAAGTGATCTTCTATTTCAATTAAGGCTTCATTAAAACGATTTGTGTACCATTCTAATCCTAGAGCACTATGTGCAGGTTGAGGTATTGTGTCATCTACTTCCCACCCCTTTATGAGGCTAAAAGCACTTAAGTTTTTTGTTACTAACCCTTTCCCTTGTTTCAGGAGGTCTTCATCAAACATGAGATCATTTCCAGCAGCACTACTTAATAAAAGTCCTACACGTACACCATCGGCACCATATTCTTTAATTAGTTTTAAAGCATCAGGAGAGTTTCCTAACTGTTTTGACATTTTACGACGTTGCTTATCACGTACCAAGCCTGTCAGATATACATTTTCAAATGGACGTTGGTCTGTATATTCATATCCAGCAATAACCATGCGAGCTACCCAGAAAAATAAGATATCTGGACCCGTCACGAGGTCATTCGTTGGGTAGTAGTACTTAAACTCTTCGTTTTCAGGATTACGTACACCATCAAAAACACTCATAGGCCATAACCAAGAAGAAAACCAGGTGTCTAGTGCATCTTCGTCTTGACGTAAGTCACTAAGTTGTAGGTTTTCATTCTGAGTACGCTTTCGCGAAAGCGTTAACGCCTCCGCTGCCGTTTCAGCTACCACAAAATCTTCTTTCCCGTCTCCATAATAATATGCAGGAATTTGCTGCCCCCACCATAATTGACGTGAGATATTCCAGTCACGAATGTTTTCCATCCAATGACGATACGTATTTTCAAACTTTTTAGGAAATAACTTGACATCACCTGTTTCTAAAACAGCCTTCAGAGCTGGTTTTACCAAATCTTCCATTTTAAGGAACCATTGATCTGAAAGTCTAGGTTCTATCACTGCTTTTGTGCGCTCTGAAGTTCCTACTTTATTAATATGGGTTTCTGTTTTTACAAGATGCCCTTTTTCTTCTAGTTCTTTTTTAATGTTCTTACGACACTCAAATCGATCTTGTCCTTCGTAATGAAGTCCAAAACTATTAAGAGAGGCATCTTCATGAAAAATATCAATAACGTCTAAGTTATGTTTATCTCCTAGTACTTTGTCATTCTCATCATGCGCAGGTGTTACTTTTAAACATCCTGTTCCAAATTCTATATCTACATACTCATCTTCTATAATAGGAATCACACGACCACATATAGGAACAATCGCTTTCTTCCCTTTTAGATGGGTAAAACGTTCATCATTTGGATTAATACAAATCGCAGTATCGCCAAAAATAGTCTCTGGACGTGTCGTAGCAATTGTTAAGAAGTCTTCAGAACCTTCAATTTTATAATTAAGATAGTAAAGAGTTCCTTGTCTTTCTTCATGAATAACTTCTTCGTCAGAAAGGGTAGTTTTTGCTTCAGGATCCCAATTTACCATACGGTATCCTCTATAGATTTGTCCTTTGTTATAAAGATCTACAAATGTTTTGATAACCGCCTCAGACATATCTGGATCCATGGTAAACTTTGTACGTTCCCAATCACAAGAAGCTCCTAATTTTTTAAGCTGTTCTAAAATAACGCCACCATACTCTTCTTTCCATTCCCAGGCATGTTTTAAAAACTCCTCACGTGTAAGATCAGATTTTTTAATGCCCTGTGCTGCTAGTTTTGCAACTACCTTAGCTTCAGTAGCAATAGAAGCGTGATCGGTCCCTGGTACCCAACAAGCGTTTAGACCAATAAGACGTGCGCGTCGTATTAATACATCTTGAATGGTATTATTAAGCATATGTCCCATGTGTAATACACCAGTGACATTAGGAGGAGGTATTACAATAGTATATGGTTTCTTTTCATTGGGTGTTGAATGGAAATAATTATGTTCCATCCAGTAATTATACCACTTGTCTTCTACCTGTGAAGCGTCATATTTTGAAGCTATGCTCATAGTTTGGTCTGATTATTGAATACTAATCAGCAAAAGTACTGATAACAGTAGGATTAATAAATAGTGTGATACGTTTTTTTAATGATAAATATATTCAGTCGTATCAGTAGATTGTTGATATCATTTTTTGGTAACGGTCTTAATTCTAACTATTTTTAGCGTCCTCAAATATTGGAAATTATGAAAAAACTAATGTTATTGCTGTTTGTAGGTCTTATGACTATGACCGTAACAGCCCAAGAGAAAAAAGCCGCAATCACTTTTGAAAGTGATGTCGTAGATTATGGAGAGGTAGATTATGGATCAGATGGCGTACGTGAATTTAAATTTACAAATACAGGAGATGACGTGCTTATTATAGCTCGTGTATATTCAACATGTGGATGTACAATTCCTAAAAAGCCAGAAGAGCCTATTCAGCCTGGAGAGACAGGCGTGATCGAAGTAAAGTATGATACAAAGCGTGCTGGTATTATACGTAGAACAATTAATGTATATTCGAATGCTTCTGAAATTCCTTATAAATTGACTATTAAAGGAGTTGTAAAACCGCAAGCGGGTAAATAATGATTTACAATTTTATTTAAAAAAAGCCACTCATTGAGTGGCTTTTTTGTTTCTAAATAGTGTCTCGTCCTGAAATATCGATACACTAAAACTTTAGTGTAATGAAAACATCAGTAAACACAGGGATTTTCAAACGCACTCAAAAAGATTACTCCCTCTCTTTTAAGCTTCAATTAGTTGAAGAAGTAGAATTGGGTTTGTTGTCA
>NZ_CANLNH010000029.1 GCF_947492535.1 uncultured Dokdonia sp.
AAAGATCCCGCCATAAAGCGGGATTAATTCAACTTTCACTATTGAGTGCGTCTTATAGACTTCTCAACAGTGAGTTTATTCAAAAAAAACAAAAGATCCCGCCATAAAGCGGGATTAATTCAACTTTCACTATTGAGTGCGTCTTATAGACTTCTCAACAGTGAGTTTCATTAACAAGAATTTTTGTTACCTTTAAATTCCAAATCTATTTTTAATGAAACGCATTATACTCCTTTGTTGTGGACTCCTACTAAGTCTTTCAACGATTACCGCGCAGACAGAAACCTACACTGTCGATAACCAAGCCTACGAGCTTAAAACAGATGTAGAAGGCCCTATTACCTTACTTTGGAATATCTTTAGTCAAGAGTATCGTTATTTTGTCAAAAAAGGAACTACAATTACTGAACTGACAAATACCAAAGAAGGAAAAAAATATCAAGAAGAATACAAGAAACAACTTCAGGAACTTACTGGTGATGTTACGATGAATACCGATAAGGTGAAATTAACCTTAGCGAGTTTACGACGTTTTTTTAATGCCTATAATAAACAAGTAGATTCTTCATACAAGGAAAATAGCTTCCTTACAAACATGGAATATCGTTTAGGCACCTTTGTAGGAATTACCAATAGTGTTTTTGTAGATAATCCAGATAATATATCCAATTTTCAATTTGGTTTTGACTTTGAGCTCTACGATGCAACAGCACTCCCTAGTCATTCGATTGTTTTTCAATTTAAACAGACTTTATCTAGTGATGAATTTGATTACAGTGCTTCTCAATTATCTATTAATCATCGTTTTAAATTTATCAAAACACCTATATACCAGATATATCTTAACACAAAGCTAGCCACTTTTACCTCAGCTAAAAGAACTACAGAAATTGTAGGCAGTGATTTTATAGAAATTGTTGAGGACTCTGGTTCAAATTTACAAGGACCGCTTATTTTTGGATTGGGTGCCGATATTAAATTAGGGAAAGGGTATTTATCATTGAATTATAATGATGCCTATTCTTTTATCATAGATGATAATGGAGAGTTTCCTGTTGACTTAACTATTGGGTATCGATTTGTACTGTAGCATTTAATCTACTTTTAAAACTAACGGTAGTTTAAATCGTGTTTTTACGAGTATGTCTCGTTTCATAGCAGGTTCTGCTTTGGGTAATGCGCCTGTGGCATCATGAATCCACAAAGGTAATTCAGGGATCTCATTACGTACTACTGGGGTAAGATGTATACTATCCAGACAGAACTTTCCAGTTTCATTTACAATAAAATCTATCCAAACAGTATCTTGTATTGATTCTTGTACTACAATCGTATGATTGCTGAGTTCTGTATATAAGGTATTCGTCACATAGTCTTCAAAACACTTTTTTAGCACTTCTTTTTCAGAAAGCTCATCACAACCCTCAAAAATAGGATAGGTATCTACTTCTGTAATATCTATACTATATCGATCTTGACTTAAGAAGTCTTCGGTAGTTATTTTTTTAGCCTCCCATCTTGAGCATGATGCTAACAGCATACAAAGGGCCAAAGACAAAAGACGAATATTCATACCATTTAATTTCTTGGATGAAATTTACAATAATATATGGTGTTCTCCTAAAAGCTATTTTTATCCTTTTTTATCGTCTCCTTCTTTTAAGAAAAGTTCTTCTTTCAACACTTTAAGTCGCCTTTCGGTCATTGTCGAATAAAATGTAGCTGCCCTGTCTTTAGACTCTTTATGTTTCTCTAAAAATTGTTCATAGAGCTTGACTACTTCTTTTTTGTCTTCGTAATAATTATCGGCACACACAGGAATGTTGTAGTGTGCTCGTATATTGGAAGGATCTATTTTAACGACTTTTCTATATTGAACTATTGCCTTTTCAAATTTTTTATTGATTTGGTAAGCGTTTCCTAATGTATAATAGATATCATCTAATGGTAGGTCTTTAAAGTATAATGCTTGCTTGGCATGGTATTCAGCTTTTTCTATATCTCTTGTTTTCCCATATAATTCGGCTAATGTATGATGAACACCATAGTCTTCATCGTCTATGCCTAATAAAATCAAATATTGTTCTATTGCTTTCTGATATCTATTTGTTTTATGATAACTCACTCCTAAATTATTATGAATAAAGGGTGATGATTGTCCTAATGCTATCAATTTTTCAAACCAAGTAATGGACTCATCATACCATCCTCTTAAGTAATAGTTTTGTGCTAAAATATTGACCATTTCTGCATTGTCAGGATCGATGTCTAATGCTTTGAAACAGATTTTATCAACTACAGGGTAGTCACGTTTGCCCAAATAATGCAATCCTAATTGATACAAGGCTTTTTGATGCGTAGAATCTAGTTGTACAGCTTTAGAAAAGGCTTCTTCACTTTGTGTCGTTGCCATTTTCTTCCATACAGAATCTCCTTTCTTTTCTAATTGTTTTAATGCTCTCCCGCGTTGGTAAAAATATTCAGGATTATCAGGATATTTTTCTGACAATTCTGTAAAAATAGTATCCGCTACACGATAGTCGCCTCTTGTAATTAATAGTCTCCCATACTCTGTGGCGGCAATAGGTTGCTCTTTATTTAAAGAAAGTGATGCTGCATACGCTTCTAAAGCTGCCTTTTTATTACCTAAACCTCGATACGACCGTGCAACTTGTAATTGTACTGATGCACTTTGATCTGGCACCAATTGATATTGTTTTACTGCTTTTGTATAACTGCCTACAGCATATAAACTATCTGCAATAGTTAAAGCCGAAGACTGTGCTTCGGCGTTACTAATGATACTCGCAAAAAAAACAAGAATGAGATATCTCTTCATGTATTATTCTAATTTTAAAGACTGTTTTATAAATCTATTTATTTAATTTTTTCAACTTTTCTTGTGCCTCCTTATTCCCATCTATTTCGATTGCTTTTTCAAAATAGTGAATTGCTTCATCCTTTTTCTTTCGTAGGGTATAATAATCTCCCATTGCCACATAGCTTCTAGACTCTTTTGGGTAAAACTTTAGGTTCATCTCTAAATAGGCTTGTGCTTTCTTCGGTGATTTATGTGATGTCAGTATAAAAAAGCCAACATCATTTATAAACTGCCATTTGGGTTTTACTTCACGCTTAAAACGTTTACTTACTTCTTCAAAATGCGTATAAAAAGGTACTGTTAACTCTTCTGCTGAGTATGCTTTTGGTGTATTAAACCTCCATCTCTCTGGAAATGGATACCATGAAAACAATGACCGTAATCCATTATACAGCCCTGGAACCACAACACTACCATGATCTTCGTTTCCTTGATAATCCCAAGTAAACTCTACATCACTTTTATTTTTCACCAATATATCATGAAAATTAAGATTTGCTCTTAGCATTTCTGTGGGTTCGGATTTTAGCTTCCGTACTTTAGTGGTGTCTATACCTGTACTATTGGCTACCGCTATATATAATGATTTGTTTTGATGTGTAGATGAATTGAATAATGCTTTAGATTCATTAACAAGATTTTCTTTGTCCCACCACAGACTTGGATCAATGGCTAAGTAATGATCAAAAACTTCTGGGTGATGCATATATGTATAGAGTACAAAAAGACCTCCTGTAGAATGTCCTATGATGGTGCTCATCGTATCTGTAGGATACTTGCTATTTACATAGGGTTGCAATTCCTTTTCTATAAATGTCATAAAATTAGCTGCCCCTCCAGAAGTCTCTGATGTATGTCCTCGTTGAAATGGCACATGTGTAGGTGTAAAGTCTCTTGTTCTGTCTGTATTTGAAATCCCTACTATGATAGATTTAGGCACATCCCATTTCTCTAGGAGTTTTAGCATACCCGTAACAGTGTAAAAGTGATCTGTTCCATCTAGTACATAAATGACAGGGTACTTATCACCATCTTCTATTTTTTCTGGAAGGTGGACCCAAATTTCTCTTTGCTCATTCAATGTTTTTGAGAATAGAGAATCTACAGTACCTATAACTATTTGTTTCTTGTCATTATGAGAAAACTGTGCTATTGCACAAAAGTTTATACAAATAAACCCAATACAAACTAGTATTCTTGTCACAAAATGATTACTGCACTTCATAAATATATATGACTCTCAGATTATAGATTAAAAGTAAAAGGGAGTTCGTATAAAACACCTACTTTTTTTCCATCTTTTTCGCCAGGAACCATTTTTGGTAATGTTTTGATCACTCTAATCGCTTCTTTTTCCAATTGAGGATGAGCTCCACGAGCGCGAACATTTACAATATTCCCTTCTACATCTATTTTAAAAACAGCAACGACTCTTTTTATTCCTGTGAGCCCTAACTGTTCTGGAAGCTTCCCATTAAACTCTTTAGTTGCGTGTTCCTTAATTTTTTGAGTAGTACAGTTCTTTATTTCTTTTTTAGAGCCTGAGCATCCTGGATACGCTGGTACTTGCTCCAGTACACCAAATGGGATATCTAAATCGTTTAGTACATCGTCATAGGTGCTATCTTTTAAAATATCCTCGTCCTTTGAAGTCACTGCAGTTAATACTTTAAGTGCTTTCTCTTCTTCTTCTGTTAAACCTCCTTTTTTTGCTATCGAATTTTTGAGGGTTTCTATATTCTGAATGATTTCACTATCAGGCGTACTGTACCCAGATCCTGATGCTTGTGCATCTGAACAAGCGGTGTATACTAATATGGAAAAAAGTGCTGGTACTAAGAATAAATATTTTGCTTTAGCTATTTGTCTTGATTTTGTTTTTTGTAACATAATAATACGTTTTTTGATGATGGAATGATTAAAAAATGGATTAATGAATGAAAATTGTTTTGTATCAAATACTGTATTCAATAGTTCTTCGTAATACTGTTTTTTTGAGGTGTTTTCTATAGCATATCCATCGGCTAAGTATTCATGTACCAAGGTGATTTCTTTTTGAAACACATAGACAAATGGATTAAACCAAAAGACAATACGCAAAGCTTCGAAAAACAGAAGATCTAAGGTATGCCTTTGCTTAATGTGTATACGTTCATGTGCTAGTATACGCTTTCGCGAAAGCGCACTTAACTTATCTCCCAGAAATACATAGTTAAAAAAGGTGAATGCTTGTGTACTTTCTGGCAAAAGAATAATGCGTTTTCCCTTTTCCTTAAAACGAAAAAGGCGTGTAAATTGAACTAATTTATAACTAAAAATAAGCATGCTGATTCCCATCCCTATATAGTATACATACATCCAATTAAATCTATAACCGGTTGTATTTGACATTACAACATCTGTAGGTTTTGTTGTGTCTATAATGGGTGTAGTATAGCTTTCTACTATAATTTCTGGAAGTACCGTGGCCACCTCTTGAACAGGAATTATAGTTTGTAATGCTGCAATTTTTAGAAAGGGTAATACAATGGCTAGTATAGGAGTTATGAGTAAATATATTCTATTGTAGGTGAAAAAGGTTTCTTTTTTTAAAAAGGTCTTATATCCTACTAAGAATATGGCTTGAAAGCAGAGCACTTCTATAATGTATCTTGTCATAACTCCTAATCTATAGTGTTTATATCATGAGTGTATTTGAAATGTAATTGGTAGGCTATACAATACGCCCACGGGTACTCCATTTTGTTCTCCAGGTTGCATTTGAGGGAGAGTTTTCATTACTCTTTTTGCTTCTGCTTCTAAATCTGGATGTGGCGCGCGCACTCTTACATTAACTACATCTCCGTTTTTGTCAATTTTAAAGGCAACAAAAATCTTATTGACGCCTGTAAGGCCTAATGTTTTTCCTAGAGAAGTATCAAACTCTCTGTTTACATGTTTTGCGATACTTTGGCTCATACATACTTTACGCTCTTCATTTGTACCTGTACAGTTTGGAAAAACCGGTACTTGATCTATCACTGCAAAAGGGATATCATCTACATTTTCTGGATTAACGACTATTTCTTCTATCATTGTAACATCATCAGTAGGCGGAGTTTTGGGCGTACCTAAATTCATATATACATTATAACTTTTGTCTCCGATATTATAGGTAAGCTCAAAATATCCTTCAGGCTTTCCTTCACTTAACTTGTGAACACTATAAGAAAGTTTAGTTCCTTCTTCGTTTATTGAAGTCCATCCTACGTAATCTGGATTAGCTATTAAAAATGCTTCATATGCTTGATGCGTTTTTAAATTTTCTCCTTCTAGATCTTCTCCCTTGACAAGTTCATAACTTAAACTTTCAATATTTACTTCGGTAGGAGTTTCAAGACTATTGTCATTACTACAAGAGGTATATATTAATATTCCAAAAATTAAAGGGATAAGGACTAAATATTTTAGTTGAGAGATTTGTTTTGATTTTGATTTTTGTAACATACTAATTCGTTTTTTAATTAATGAATGATTGAAAAATGTATTGATGAATGACACATTTTCTGTATTAAATACTTGGGATAGTAAACTTTGATAATAGGTTTTTTTGCCATTTTGAGAAACTACTTTAGCATCTGCTGTATATTCTTGAAGGAGCATCATTTTATTTTGATACACATATACTAGTGGGTTAAACCAGCATACAATACGGAGTACTTCAAAAAACAGCATGTCAAATGAGTGATGTTCTTTAATATGAATGGTCTCATGAAGCATGATATTATCTCGTTGTACATCTGATAGGTTTTCTCCTAAGAAGATCGTATTGAAAAATGAAAAGGCAGTATCAGTATTAGGCAACGTAACAACGTGTAGATCTCCTACTTCATTTAAGATTCCTTTTCTTTTTAAGCGTTGTATTTTTATTACTTTATATACAAAATATGCTAGTGTAATGATCATTCCTACGATCCATATACCAAGTATCCAAGTAATAAGGCTGATAGGTTTTGTACCCGTGAGCACAATCTCATCAAGTACCCCTCCATTTATAGCTGTATCTGTAATACTTGTTTGCAGTAACACCTCTGGTAATACAATCGTATAGGACGCAGGTATGGTTTCTCGGATGGCATCTATCTTAATAAAAGGAAGGATAAAACTAAGGATAGGCGTTATAAGTAAGTAACATCTATTCCAAGTAAAGAACGTTTCTTTTTTTAAGAACATATCATAGACGACTAGAAATAGCAGTTGATATGCAATGATCTGAAGGATATAGTGTATCATTGGTTTTCTTCTTTATTAATCTCTTTCATGATCTCTTCCATTTCTGACATATTGATATCATTTTTCTTCATAAAAAAAGATACCATACTTTTAAATGATCCTTGAAAATAGCCGTTCATCAACTTATTAAGTGTTTGATTGCTATAATCTGCTTTTTGAACTAAAGGAAAATAAATATGACCTCTTCCCTCTTTACGGTATCCTACAAACTCTTTATTTTCAAGAATTCTAACAATAGTAGATACTGTATTGTATGCTGGTTTTGGCGCTGGTAACTTTTCTATAATAGCAGCAACATTGGCTTCTTTAAGATCCCAAAGGATTTGCATAATATCTTCTTCGGCTTTGGTAAGTTGTTTCATTAGTTATGTATCGATTATTGATCCGTAAACGACCCTTTGTTTAACATTTTATCAAAGGACTCTTTTACAAATATAACTAAAAAATTAGTTTAAACTAATTTTTTAGTTTAAAAATTGTAACAAATTAACAAATAGTGCGTCATATTATCTGTAACTACAAACATTTAGATGGATTTACTGCTTGTATTTTTAAGTTTATTACTGGTACTTTTAGGCATTGTTGGGAGTTTTATTCCTGTATTACCAGGACCTCCTGTGAGTTGGCTAGGCCTTTTAGTATTACATCTTACAAAAGGAGTTCCTATGGATTATACCTTTTTAGGGATTACACTCTTTGTAGCGTTACTCATTTTTATTCTGGATTATATCATACCTTCTATAGGCACCAAACGTTTTGGTGGTAGTAGAGCTGGTGCTATAGGAACGATGATTGGATTATTTGTAGGTATTTTTTCACCGATCCCATTTGGGATTTTAATTGGTCCTTTTGTAGGAGCGTTGATTGGTGAACTTATATTTAATCAGAGTGATTCCAAAACTGCTTTTAAAGCCGCTGTAGGCTCTTTTCTTGGTTTTATAGCTTCTACCTTCATGAAGTTTATTGTGACCGTTATATTCCTTGTATTATTCATCTACAAGCTTTTTGCGTATAGTGATACGTTATTTGTTTGGTCATAAGATCGAGCAGTAGGTAAAATATATGTTTTCTTAGTACGCTTTCGCGAAAGCGTATACTAAAAAAAGCCCTTCATTTCTGAAAGGCTTTCTATATATTGAATTCTGTATCTCGTTATTTTTTAATCACGATAAATTCGGATCTTCTATTAAGTTGGTGATCTTCTTCAGAACATTTAGATCCATTACTACATTCATTTACTAATTGTGTTTCTCCATATCCAGCACCTGTGATTCTGCTACTATCTATTCCTTGACTTATGATATAAGCAACTGTAGATTTTGCTCTTTTATCAGATAAGCTCAAGTTATAGCTATCTTTTCCTCGGCTATCTGTATGTGATCTTGCATCTATCACCATTGTTGGGTATTGTCTCATCACAGAGATTACTTTTTCAAGTTCTAATGCCGCATCTGGACGAATGTTAAATCTATCGAAGTCAAAATAAATAGGATTCAATTCTAATAGTATTGTTAAGTCATCACCTACTTCAATAGGTTTCTGGGTAAGTTCTAGTTGTAAATTATTAGTCATTGTTTTTGACTCATCTGGTGTCGTAAACACCGCTTCATCTCCATTGTATGTCTCTTTTATAGCTCTCACGATATACTGCTCTTCACAGGTTGCCGTATCAAAATTATAGTTTCCATTGGTTTCACTAAGCATTGAGCTTACAACTTCTCCAGAACCATTTATTAATTGAACAGTTGCTCCAGAAATTGGAGCTCCAGATTCTTTATCTAGTACTTTTCCATCTACAAGGATATCGCAAGGAATTTCTTCACTTACAAAACGATAAATATCATCACTTCCCATTCCTGTTTTACGATTGGATGCAAAGTATCCTAATTTAGTGTCATCATTTACAATAAATGTAAAATCATCATACGAACTATTGATAGGTTTTCCAATATTAATGATTTCTTGTTCATCACTTTGTACCTGTGGACTTGTTACAAAAACATCAAGTCCTCCTAATCCAGGGTGACCATCTGAAGCAAAGTATAGGTTTCCATTTTTACTCATAAACGGAAATGTTTCTCTTCCTTCTGTATTAATAGGTCTTCCAAGGTTTACTGGAGTTCCATAGGTTCCATCTTCATTAATATCTACAACCCAAATATCAGAAAGACCCACAGTGCCTTCCATATCTGAAGCAAAGTAAAGTTTTGTATTATCTGCATTTAGAGCAGGATGTGCTGTCGAATACTCGTTACTATTAAAAGGCATCTCTACAGCTTCTGTCCATCCTTTTCCTTCTTCTCTAGTAGATTTATATATCTTAAGTTTATTGGTTCCGTTTTTATCTTTTTTGTAAGATCCTTTTGTATAGTTATTACGTGTAAAGTATACAGTATTTCCATCTTTTGAAAATACGGTTGTACTTTCATGAAATTTTGAATTTAGTGTTTTATTAAACTTTGAAGGTTTAGAAAAAGAACCTGACTCTTCCCCTATTTTCGTTTCAAATAAATCTAAAAAAGGTTGGTTATTCCATTTATGAATACGTCTAATTCCTCCTCCAGAATCTCTCGCAGAAGCAAAGATTAATTTCCCTTCAAACGTTGTTGGTGCAAAGTCTGAATATCTAGAATTTATACTTCTAATATCTTCAAGCGTATATTTACTCTTTTTATATTCTGATATCTCTCGTAAGTAATCTGGAGATTCTTTGAATAATGTAGCTCTTATATCTGTACCATTAAGATCATTAAAGCGAGTCATCATAACATCTGCTAACTCATAGTTTTTTAACGCTCTTAATGTCTGTGCATATCTAAAATAATATTCCGGCTGCACTTCGTCTTTATAGGTGTCTATTAACTTTTTGTACCATACTTCAGCATTTGTATATTCAGCATTGAAATAATAAGAGTCTGCTAGTTTTTGAAATAAATCAGCAGATTCGTATCCTTTTTCTACAACATCTAGATATATTTTACGTGCATCTACAAACGCATACTGATCAAATTTCTTATCTGCTCTAGATATCTTCCCTTCTTGAGCAACGCTAGTCACTCCTAGTAGTGAGAATACGGCTATTAATATATAAACGTGAAGTTTCATTAAGTTTGATTTTAAATAATAATTATATACTATCCTCTTTCTATTAGAAGAATCTAGGTGTTAGTAACCTATCATACTCGTTAAATAATTCAAATCTAAGGAAAACTTCAAAACTTCCATCATTGAATGTTGTGTTCCCTAAATCTGTTGTCTCACGATCATATGCAAGACCTATAAGCATACTATCTGATACTTGGAAACCTGCAAGACCACTAAAGGCTGCATCCCATCTGTAAGCTGCTCCTAAATGAAGCTTCTCTAAAAATAAAAAGTTGGCGGTAAGATCTACCTGTAATGGAGCGCCTGCTACTGCTTTTATTAATGTGCTCGGCTTAAATTTTACTTGATCTGAAACATCAAAAGTGTATCCCAAAATACCATAGTAATTAATACGCTCTTCGGCTACAAAACTTGTCCCATTTGAGTTGTTACTCTCATTAAAGTGATCTGTCTGTATTAAGTTAGGAGCACTCAAGCCAGCATAAAAACGATCTGTATGGTAGTATACTCCTGCTCCAATAACAGGAGATATCTTATTGTCTATATTCTGAGCAAAACGTGGATCTGTAGGATCAAAAAGGTTTAGTCTCGTAAAATCTACATCTAAAATATGTCCTCCTCCTTTCAAACCAAAACTTAACTTCCCTTTATCTGAAGTATCAATTGTATAACTAAAATCTACGCCAATGTAGGTTTCTTGTGAAGGTCCTAATGCATCATTTACAATAGATAATCCTAATCCCACTTTACTTTCTGAAATAGGAGAATGAATACTTAAACTCTGTGTACGAGGAGCGCCATCTAAACCAACCCACTGGCTACGATGTAAACCTACAATACTTGTAACTCCTCTATTACCAGCATAGGCCGGATTAATAGCCACAGTATTATAAATATACTGTGAATATTGAGGATCCTGTTGTGCATTAACTTGACATACATTTAAAAGAGCCAAGAGGAATGAACTGACAAAAACAATATGATTTTTCATAAAAAAGTTTCTATTTTGATTTTCAGGCGCATTACGCGCCTGAAAATTAACAATTTATCTTTGAATATATAAATAACCTGCGCTAGTACGTGTTTGACCACCATTATCAACATATTCTAAGGTCCAGTAATATGTACCTACTGGTAAGAATTTATCTTGACTTATAGTAGCTCGGCCATTTGAAAGTCCTCTAAATTGATTTCCATTTTGACCATATCCGTCTGCTTCATATACTAATACACCCCATCTATTAAATATCTTCACTGTATTATCTGGGAAGTTTTCAATACCAGAGATGATAAATGTATCATTCTGTCCATCTTCTCCTAGTGAAATACCATTATGTACAATTATTTCATCTGTAGGAGGCTCTGTAGTATCAAGTATGGTCACTGTTGGATCATCTGCATCACCATCACCTTCTACATCTACATCTGTAGTATCTGTAGGATCATCAGAAATATCAATTACGGCATTTCCTAACGTATCAAATCCAGTTGTACTAGCAGTATTAACTACTTCTCCATTTGCTACATCATTCTCTGTAATTACATATACTGCTGTAAAGTCTGCACTTTCACCAGGTAGTAGATCTACTGGGTCACCTATTACAGTAACTAGATCATCATCAACTGTTACTCCTTCTAGTATTACATTTCCAGTATTAGTAACTGTGAATGTATATTGAATCTGATCACCAACATCTGCAAATCCATTAGCATTTATATCTACAAATACTCCTACTTTGATTAATTCAATACTTGGTAATTGAGGTATCACCGTTACTGTAGGATCTTCAAAATCTCCGTCATTGTCTGGATCAGTATTTGAAGTATCATTAGGATCATCAGAAGTATCTGTAATAAGAGTTCCATCAGGATCTGTACCTTCTGCTGTAGCTATATTTACAACACCACCATTTTCTACATCAGTTTGCGTAATTACATATGTTGCTGTAAATGTAGTTGAATCACTTTCTCCTACTAGTAAGTCTATAGGTCCACCTGTTACCGTTACCATGTCATCGGTTATTGTAATTCCTGTAAGATCTACATTACCATTGTTTGTAACAATAAACGTGTATACAATTTCATCTCCTGCATCGATTATTCCATTTCCATTTGTATCAATAACTTCTGCTATTTTCTCAAGGTCAATATTTCCATCAGGGTTTTGAGGAATAATAGTTATAGTAACATCATCTTCTGTATTACCATCTGTATCATCTCCATTATCTGAAGCGGTATCTTCTACTTGAGATCCATTTTCTTCAAATCCAATTGCTCCTGCTTGGTTTTCAATTGTACCTGCATCAATATCTGCTTGTGTTACAACATAATCTGCAGTAAAGGTAAGTGATTCTCCTGGTAATAAATCAAAGGCATCTGCTTCACCATCTTCATCAGTTCCGCCCATATCATATACTGGCACTGGTAATGTACCTGTTCCTGTAAATATTCCCGCATCTTCAATTACTTCAATATCAAATACCGTTACATCTCCTGTATTTTCTACAGTATATGTATATGTTATAATTCCAGTAACTGGATCATATACACTTGTCTTGGTAATTTCTATAGCTTCTGTAACACAAATAACATCGACAATTACTGTAGCTGTTTCTGTAGTTGTAGATCCGTCTGGATTTGTTACCTCTACTGTATAATCAAAAGTATCCGTTCCACAGAAATTAGGATCTGGTGTGTATGTTACTGTTCCATCAGCATTGATCGTTACGGTTCCATTAGCTGGATCAGTTACATCTATTACTTCTACATCACTGTTAGGATCAAACGTATCATTATCTAATACATCAATATCCACTG
>NZ_CANLNH010000030.1 GCF_947492535.1 uncultured Dokdonia sp.
ACGATTACAGTGGAGGAAGCACCTACGGTAGATGCAGGACCAGCCACTGCGAGTATTTGTTCAGATGAGATGTATACAGTTACAGGCGGAAGCTCGAGTAACGGAACGATTCTTTGGACTACGAGTGGATCAGGGTCTTTTGATGATGATACAGCGGAGAATCCAGTATATACGCCAAGTGATTTAGATATCTCCGCAGGTGTAGTTACGCTCACCAAGACGGTAACAGGGACAGGTGCATGTTCATCGAGTCCAGCGGTAGATACGGTTAGTTTAACGATTAATGCACAACCTGATGCACCGATTTCAGGAGGAGATCAAACCGAATGTGAACAAGACCCTATTCAAACACTTACTGCAACCGCTACTTTAGTTAATGGAGATACTATTGTATGGTATGACGCGGCAACTGGAGGTGCTATTGTACCTGATACAGATATTATATTAAATAGTGTGGGTACTGTGACTTATTTCGCGCAAGCGGAAAATTCAACTACGGGTTGTATAAGTGCTACGCGTACTCCAGTAACACTTACTATTTTACCAGCTCCAGCAGCGCCAATTACTTCTGGTGATATTACGGAGTGTGAACAATCACCTATACAAATATTGGATGCAAATACAACAATTACACCTATAGCAAATACGACGGTCACTTGGTTTGATAGTGCAGTAGCAGGTAATATTGTTGCTTCTCCTATTTTAGATACGGTTGGAACCGTAACATATTATGCTGAAGCAACAGGAGGAAACGGATGTATGAGTTTAACCAGAACTGCCGTTATATTAACCATTATAGATGGACCTAACGATATTTCTGATCAGACAGATGTGGTTTGTAGTGATGTGGCTATTAATTTTGATCTTGCATCCCTTTCACCTGGAAGTACTTTTACACATACAGTTGCTTCTTCAGATCAAGGAAATGTTCCTGCAGGTCCAGATAGGACTACAGGAAGTACAGCAAATATTACAGACACATACACAAATACAACCCCTAATGCAGTTACTATTACATATACTGTAATTCCAACAGGACCTGCTCCAGATAACTGCGTAGGAACATCATTCGATGTTGTGATTACTGTCAATCCTGAACCTGTAGTTTCTAACGCACTTGATGTTACAGTATGTAGTGACAGTCCAATAGGGGTGCAATTAGAAACAACAGTTACAAGTATTCCTGCGGTTAGTTGGGAGTTAATAAGTGTAACTGTGCCAGCCGGACTTACAGCAGATTCAGGAAATACGACACCAGCTTCTGGTCTTGCGGCTAATGCTATTGCAAATGATAGTTATACCAATACCACTGGAAATCCACTAACAGTTGACTATGTAGTTCAGGCGACCTGTCTTGCAGGATGTATAGGTGATACAGTAACAATATCTGTAACGATAGATACAGCACCAACAGTAAATGCAGGATCTGATGAAGAAATTTGTGCAGATGGTATTTCTTTTGATCTCTCAACGGCAACAACTCCTGCAACTTCTTCAGGAGGAACTATTGAATGGACCACTAGTGGGGATGGTGTTTTTGATAACGCTTTCGCGGAAACACCTACATATACTTTAGGAACTGCCGACATGAGTGCTTCCGTTGTCCAATTAACAAAAACAGTTACTGGAAGCGATACGTGTAGTACAGCAACGGTTTCAGATACGATGAATCTTACGATTAATCCATTACCAATGCCAACTATTGCAGCTCCTGTAAATATTTGTACAGGAGAACCTGCACTAGATTTAACAACAATAGTAACTCCAGATTTTGCTACAGGTGGAGTGGGTACTCAAATTACTATTGATGGCGTTGTAAACACACTATTTGATCCAGCAGTACAACCTGCAGGTCCTCATATCATTGAGTATACCTACATAGATCCTGTGACAGGATGTTCAAATAGTACAACTGCTACTATTATTTCATGTGCTCCTGAGTTAGAGCTTGTAAAGACGAGTTCTTATGAGGATACCAATGGAGATGGCGTAGTGAGTCCTGGGGATATGATATTGTATACGTTTGTGGTGACCAATACGGGTAATGTAACGGTAACGAGCATTGATGTAACGGATAGTAATTTGACACCAAACTTGGTGGGTACGATTGCGAGTTTATCTCCGATGTCTAATGCTACATTGACGGCGAGTTATACGCTTGATCAGGATGATGTGAATGCTGGAGAGGTAGTGAATGAGGCAGTAGCTAGTGGAGATGATCCAAACGGGAATGATGTGATTGATGATTCTGATTCTGGGAATCCAGCAGATGATACAGGAGCAGATGATGATGATACGGTAACGCCATTACCACTGAGTCCAGAGCTTACTTTAGTGAAGAGTTCAGTATATGATGCTTCGACTAACACGATTGAATACACGTATACGGTAGCGAATACAGGTAATGTAACGGTATTTGATATTACGGTATCAGAGACAATCTTCACAGGAACAGGTACAACACCTACTCCGTTATATACAGGTGGTGGTTTTGATATCGATTTAGAGGGTGATGCTTTTGATGCGAACCCTGGAGATATATTACAGTTTAGTGCGAGTTATACCTTGACACAAGAAGATATTGATGCTGGTATAGTGAGTAATGAGGCACAGGCAGATGGTACAGATCCAAATGGGGATGATGTGATGGATACTTCTGATTCTGGTAATTCGGGAGATGATACAGGAGCGGATAATGATCCGACCAATACAACCATTCCATCAGATGGTATGCTTGTATTAATTAAGACAAGTACATTTATCGACAATGCCCCTGTGGGACTTAATGTAGGCGATCAGATCGACTATGTATATACAGTAGAGAATACGGGTAATGTAACGATTGATGATATTACAGTAACCGAGACGAGTTTTACAGGAACGGGAGTAACTCCAGTACCGATGTATCAAATGGGTGGTGGTGATTTAGATGGAGAAGGAGACGCTTTTGATGCTGCACCAACGGATATATTGACTTTTACTGCGAGTTATATTTTAACACAAGAAGATATTAATGCAGGGGTAGTGACCAATGAAGCTTTAGCGAGTGGAACGGATCCAAGTGGAGATGATGTGATGGATACCTCTGATTCTGGTAATGCTGGTGATGATACTGGCGCTGATGATGATGCTACGATGACTGATTTACCAGTGATGAGTGAGCTTACGTTAACCAAAGCAGTATCTGCATTAGCTGATACGAATGCAGATGGTATCATCGGAGTAGGCGATCAGGTGACGTATACCTTTACGGTGACCAATACAGGTAATACGACAATAGATAATGTAACGATTACAGATACGACGATAGGTCTTACTGATGCGATTGTATCTCCTAGTAGTTTAGCTCCTATGGATATGGGAGTGCTTACACAAGTATACACGCTTACACAGGATGATGTAGATGCTGGAAATGTTGAGAATTCTGCCATTGCTAATGGAACAGATCCAGATGGCAATGTAGTGAGTGATGTGTCTGATAGTACAAATCCAAATGATGATGAAGGTCAGCTAGGAAATTCAGATGCTGATACCGATGATACGAATGACCCGACGAATTTACCAATACCAGCGACTCCAGCTTTAGAACTTGTAAAGACAAGTGCCTATGTAGATTCAAATGGAGATGGTATAGTGAGTCCAGGAGATATTATTGTGTATACGTTTGTAGTGACCAATACTGGTAATGTAACGGTAACAAGTATTGATGTGACAGATAGTAACTTGATACCAAATCTAGTGGGTACTATAAGTAGTCTGGCTCCAGGTGAAAATGAGACGCTAACGGCTAACTATTTTATTACACAAGATGATATTAATGCAGGACAAGTAGTTAATGAAGCTGTTGCTAGTGGAGATGATCCAAATGGTAATCCAGTAAATGATGATTCTGATTCTGGAAATCCTGCGGATGACACAGGAGCTGATGATGATGACACAGTAACTCCACTTACTGGTGAATCAATGTTAACATTGGTGAAAAGTTCGACACTTAATGTCGCTACAAATACAATTACATATACATATGCTGTTGAGAATACAGGAAATGTAAACGTATTTGATATTACAATTACAGAAACTTTATTTACAGGAACAGGTACAATACCTACTCCGATGTATACTGGTGGTGGAAGTGATATTGATGGAGAGGGAGATGATTTTGATGCTAATCCAGGTGATATATTACTATTTACTGCAACGTATGTATTAACCCAAGATGATATTGATGCTGGTATTGTTACCAATCAAGCAGAAGCAAATGGACAAGATCCAATGGGTAGTACAGTATCAGACGAGTCAGATTCAGGAAATGATGGTGATGACACTGGAAATGATAATGATCCTACGAATACGATGATTCCACAAGATGCAAGTATGAACTTGAACAAAACAGGTGTGTTAGATGATGGGGGTGACATAATACAACCTGGAGATACTATTGAATATACGTTTGTTCTTACAAATACCAGGACAACATCAATTAGTAATCCTGTGCTTAATGATCCATTGGTTGGAGGTGTTATTCCTGGTCCAGATTCTGGAGATGATAATAATGATGGTGTGTTAGATATTGATGAAATATGGATTTATACAGCTGTGTATACATTACTTCAGTCAGATATTGATGCAGGAATGGTTGAAAATTCGGCAATCATTACTGGTGAAGCTCCAAATGGAGAAACAATAACAGATACTTCTGATGATCCTAACGATCCTACGAATGCTGATCCAAACGGAGATGGAAATCCAGATGATCCTACAGTAATAGATTTTAGCTGTATGCCAGATATATCACTATTTAAAGAAGATATCTCTTTTAGTGGTGATACTACAAATCCAATGCCAGGAGATATTATCACTTTTGAGTTTACTGTTGTAAATACAGGTAATATCACACTATTAAATGCTGAAATCTTTGATGCATTACTTGGAGGGTTTGTAGGTGAGTTTGAAGAAATTTTAGTCGGAGAGTCATTGACAACGACACAAGATTATGTAATTACACAAGCAGATATTGATAATGGAAGTGTTGTAAATACAGCCTTTGTAGTAGCAGACCCTGTTGGTGATGATTGTGATGAAGTTAGAGATGTATCTCATGATAGAGATTTTGCAACTAGTGGAGTTGATTCAGACGGTGACGGAGATCCAACTAATGATGTATTAGTTGACTCAGATGGGGATGGTGAACCAGATAATGATACTGAAGTATTATTAGTACAGAATCCAGAAATTGTCATTACAAAAACATTTGTATACCTAGATACTAATGGAAATGGAATAGTAGATTTAGGCGATCAGATACAATATAACTTTGTTGTTGTCAATAATGGTAATGTAACTGTAACTGATATTGTGATCAATGATCCATTGCTAGGAGGTATCGTAGGTGTGATTGATATATTAACACCTTCTGACACAGGAAATGTTACAGCTACCTATAATCTTACGCAAGAAGATATAGATAATGGAGGTGTTACTAATACGGCAACAGCGGTAGGGAACGATCCTTTTGATAATGATGTAACTTCAAGTGATACAGTTGTGTTTGACATTAATAATGAAAGTGAAATTACGTTATTAAAAGATGCGGAACTTGTAGATTCAAATAATAGTAATACGGTTGATGTTGGAGATGAGATTATATACACATTTACAGTAATCAATACAGGTAATGTAACTGTAACTGATATTACGATTGATGATACTACTATTGGTGTAACAAACCTTCCTGTATCTCCAACGGTATTACAACCAGGGGAAAATGGTATTGCTATTTTTAACTATGCATTAACATTAGATGACATTCAAGCAGGAATGATTATTAATACTGCTTTAGCTAATGGTATGGATATTACAGGAGACCCTGTTACTGATATTTCTGATAGTACAAATCCAGCAGATGATACTGGAAGTGATGATGACCCCACAGTGACGTTATTTGAAGTAGCGAGTATTTCTCTTGAAAAAGAAGGGGAGTATGTGGATGCTAATCAAAATAATATTGTAGATCAAGGAGACCGTATAGATTATACATTTACAGTAACAAATACAGGAAATACTCCATTATTTGATGTAACCATCTTAGATTTATTAGTAGATGTAGAAGGAGGTCCTATTAATCTTGCTATTGGAGAGGTAGATAGTTCAACATTTACAGCTAGTTATATTTTAACTAATGAAGATGTGGCTAACGGAAGTGTTGAAAACACGGCTACGGTGAGTGGTTTAACAGCAGACGGAGCAATTGTTTCAGATACTTCTGATGACCCTACAGATAGTACAAACGTAGACCCTAATAACGATAATGAACCTGACGATCCTACGATTATTATTCTAGATGTATCACAAGATCTAGAGATATTCAACGAAATTTCACCTAATGGAGATGGTGTCAATGATACGTTTGTGATTGAAGGTCTGCAAAATTTCCCTAATAATGTACTACGTATTTACAATAGATGGGGTAATGAAGTCTTTCAAGTAGCTAATTATCAAAATGACTTTGATGGAACATCAAATGGAAGAGCTACTGTAGATAGAAATAAAAAATTACCAATCGGTACGTATTATTATATCCTAGATCTAGGTGACGGTAGTGAAGGACGTGCAGGGTGGTTATACATAAATAGGTAATTGAAATAGTATTATATAGTTAAATAAATAGTATTATATAGTTAAATAAGATATACAATGAACATACATCTTAAATTATTAATGGGTTTCTGTGTAGCGGTATTGTCTATGCAAGTAACTTTTGCGCAACAAGATCCACAGTTTACGCAATATGCATATAATACGTTAGGCGTAAATGCGGCATATGCAGGATCTCGAGGTCATGCAACAGCTCTAGGTCTAATTAGAACCCAGTGGGTTGGTCTTGATGGTGCCCCAAAAACACAAACGTTTACGATTGACTCTCCATTAAGTGAGCGTGTAGGACTTGGGCTAGCAGTTATAAATGATGAACTTGGTCCTTCAAGAGAAACATATATAGACTTAAATTTTTCTTATACTATACAAACATCAGAAACCAGAAGATTATCTTTTGGAATTAAAGGAGGAGGACGTTTCTTAGATATAGACTTCACAAGAGGAAATGCTCAAAATTCTAGTGATGTTTTATTTCAAAATAATGTAAGCGAAGTGCTTCCTACAATAGGAGCTGGAATTTATTGGCATAGTGATAAGAACTATATCGGAATATCAACACCAAACTTACTTACAAACCAAACATACGATGATATTCAGCAAACCGTTGCCGCAGAAAGATTACACTTATTTATTATCGGAGGAATTGTAACAGATTTAAGTTCTGACATCAAATTTAAGCCTGCGTTTTTGGTAAAAGCGGTATCTGGTGCTCCTCTTATTGCAGACCTGTCAGCAAACTTTATGTTTTATGAAAAATTGAGATTAGGTGTTTCATATAGGTGGGATGATTCTGTAAGTGGTTTGGCCGGATTTCAGCTTACGCCGCAATTGCTTTTAGGATATTCGTATGACTATACGACAACAGAGTTACAGCGTTTTAACACAGGAAGTCACGAAATTGCACTTCGTTTTGATCTTATTTCTAATGGTAGAAAACTAAAATCCCCACGTTTCTTTTAAATTTTATAAACACTATGAAAAAGTACATTTCGATACTACTCCTTTTCCTTTCTGTTTCAATATTTGCACAGAAATCATATGATAAAGCTGATAGGCTTTTTAGTCAAATGCGTTATGTAGAAGCTGCAAAAGTGTATGAAAAAGGTATTGACCGAGGAGATAATTCTATGGAAGTTCTTAAAAAGGCGGGAGATGCTTATTATTTTAATACAGATATGGAACAAGCTAATAAATGGTATGACCTCCTTATTAGTAAATATCGGGATGAAGTACATCCAGAATATCTGTTTCGTTTTGCACATACATTAAGAGGAATAGGAAATTATAAATCTGCAAATAAATGGATGAAAGCTTTCGCGAAAGCGTCTAATAAAGAAGATAAACGTATCAATGATTATGCGCAAAAAGAACAAACGTTATCGGATGTAATGGCCATACCTCCTGCATTTGAGTTGAAAAATATTGATATTAATACGGAGTATTCTGATTTTGGACCTGCCTATTATGGTAGTAAACTTATTTATTCTTCAGCTATAGATACTTCATATTATATAAAACGTAGGTATCACTGGAATGAGCAACCATTTTTAAATTTTTACGAAGGCCAAATCAATGCTACAGAGACAAATGTAAAACGTGAACGCCCTTTTTCTAAAACACTGAACACAAAGTATCATGAGGCGACACTGGCTTTTACAAAAGACCACAAACGTGTTTACTTTACACGTAATAATTACAACGGTGATTTAAGACGTGATAAAGAAGGAGTAAATCACCTTAAATTATATACAGCTACTCGTAATGATAGTACCGATAATGATTGGAATAATATAAAGGAACTTCCTTTTAATAGTGACACGTATTCTGTAGGGCACCCTACATTAAGTACAGATGGTAAAAAATTATATTTTGTTTCCGATATGCCAGGAAGTATTGGAGCCACAGATATATTTGTTGTAGATATAATGGATGATAATACATACTCAGAGCCTAAGAATCTAGGGCCAAAAATTAATACCTCTGGTAGAGAAATGTTCCCTTTTATGACCGAGAATGTATTATATTTTGCATCAGATGGACACTTAGGAATTGGAGGACTCGATGTTTTTGAGAGTACTATAACAGCATCTTCTTTTGCAACACCTCAAAATTTAGGGTTACCACTTAATAGTAATTTGGATGATTTTGGTTTTATAGTAAATGAGACTAATGAACAAGGATTTGTGTGTTCTAATCGAGAAGGAGGAGTAGGAGATGATGATATTTATGCATTTAGAAGAACAAAGCCAAAAGGACTTGAAGATGTTATAGTTGATAATTGCCAGCAGTCAGTAAAAGGATATGTTAGTAATACAAGAACAAGAGAGCGTATTTCTGATGTGACAGTTGCTCTTTACAATAAAGACGGTGTGAAATTAACACAAACTCAAAGTAAAATAAATGGAGATTATGAATTCAATTTTGACTTAAACTGTAGTGAGCGTTATGAAGTTCGTCTAGAGAAATTAGGTTATAATTTAAATAATAAAGTATTTGTGACTTCTAGTATTTCAGAAGAAACCATTGTTCCGTTAGAATTAGAAACTATAGATGAGTTAATTGTAGAAGACAATAGAGTTCTAAAAATAAAAGTCGGCATTATATTTTTTGATACTAATAAGAGTTATATCCGACCTGATGCTGCAATAGAACTTAATAAAGTAGTTACATTAATGCTACAACAACCAGATATTAAAATACGGGTAGAATCACATACAGATTCGAGAGCTAAGGATAGTTATAATCTTGCGCTTTCACAAAGACGAGCAGATGCTACAAGAGAGTATTTGATTAGACAAGGTGTTGCTTCCCCTCGTATTGTTGAAGCAAAAGGATATGGAGAGACTCGATTAATGAATTCTTGTGAAAATGGTGTCAATTGTGAAGAAGCCCAACATCAATTAAATCGTAGATCAGAATTTATAATTGTAAAGATGTGATGTTAGATTCTCAGAAAAAAATAGAGAATTTGCAAACGGTCGAGTTAACAAATATCATAAGATTTTTATTGCATTTCATAGCTCCCCCTATTAGTTCCTTATCGAACCGAATAAATCAATTTATCAGTAAATTATCTGATTTTCAATAATTTATAACTAATGAGTGTATTTTGTT
>NZ_CANLNH010000031.1 GCF_947492535.1 uncultured Dokdonia sp.
ATCTAGAAGTGATTCAGATGGATCGATGATTTGTTAGCGCTATAAGTTCTAAAAGAGCGAAATTAAGCACCTGGAAGTGGGTGGTTGTTTTCAAAAATTTGTAAACTGCGTAGCACAAATTTTAGAAAACTTTGCGTTTCTCCTTTTTTAGATGGTTTTCATAAAGTACGTACGATGTTACGTTTTACTATAGATGCTGGAAAGATTGATAACCTAGAAGTAATTCAGGTAGATCGGTGATTTATAAATAATGTGAGTTACTAAAAATATGAAATCAAGCACCTGGAAGAGTGGGTGGTTGTTTTCAAAAATTTGTAAACTGCGTAGCACAAATTTTAGAAAACTTTGCGTTTCTCCTTTTTTAGATGGTTTTCATAAAGTGCGTACGATGTTGCGATTTATTATTTACGGGTAGGATTTGTTTAAAATCCAATTATAAAAAGTTCTTCAATTTCAATTCCAAGATTGTTTAACCATTTAACGCCAAAATTTGCTGGCTCTACATAAATTTTATCATTAAATTCCATCGTATCAATCTCTGATTTTCCTTTAATTCTTTTACCGAGCTCTAATTTAGTTTTTTGAATATTATCTATTTCACTTCTGCTCAACTTTGGAAATTCTAATATATTATGTTGTTTGTTTTCAAGAGATTTTATTTTCTGTTTTAATATTTCAATGTCTTTTTTTGAATATTTAACAGAAATTTCCTGATTTAGGGTAAGACTCCACTTGTTATTTTTTTGAATCAGATTAAATAATAATTTATCGTTTTTATCTATAAGAAATTTAATCCCTCTATCATCATCAATAATGCTAGCAGTTCTTATCCAAATATAAATTCTATCTAATTCCCAGTCTTTCATTTTGAGCAGTTCATATCCCATAACTATGTATGATTAGCTGTTAGATATGTATACTTTACAGAGATCTACCCCCTTCTACGTTCCAGTAAAATCATCATCATTAAACTAAGCATCAACCTATCATCATCATCCGCATCTAGTTCGCCTAATTTTGTGAGTTCAAACTTTCTACCAAAGAATGAAGCCTGTTTCTTTAATCGGATAATTTCTTTTCCATTCATATCTACAACCATATAGGAAGGATTAAAAAGATATCCTGTAAAAATACTAAGTATTGGGATTTCACCTAATAGTGAATCTCCTACTTTTACCCATGCATTTTCTTCACTGATCGTATATTGTTGCTTTTCATTTTCGTCAATAATTTGATATTGTGCTTTCCAAATAGATCGCCAACCTTTACGAACTACTTTCCCAAAACTTTTAGGATCTCCTTCCGTATAAAAAGAATAGGCAGTAGAAAAATCTAACCACTTATCTGCCTTTATTCTATAATTAACTTTTGTTTTTGATTCGTCGCTAAATATTTGAATATCTTCTTTTAGCTTAAACATTTTTTGTCGTACATATGCGATCATTTTTCCGCTGGCATCTGTAGCTTTAAAATCGTTGGCAAGTGTTGATATTTTAAATTCGAAATTAACTGGAAATTGAATGTTTTGCATAATGTTTAATTAGAATGATTGGATGGTTATTTTCTACGTTTTTATACTAAAAATGTGTATTAGCATGTAATGTAATAAAAATTAATTCTTCTGTTATAAGAATTTTAAAAATGTGCAACCCTTGATCGTTTATTTTAGTTTACACTCAAATTCAATCATGGTTTCCAAACCTCTTTAGAATTGTTACTCTTCTTGTAAAATATACAATGCTCTATAGATTATATGAATGCCATATCGTAGGTATGTACACTTAATAACCTATTGTAACGTAATACTTTATCGTTATTTACCGAGTTGGACTGTGTTTGCACTACTTTTAATATAGAAAAATAGCTATACGTATTTAAAACAAATTGGTTATGAAAAGTGAAAAACAGATATGTAATCTAAAAGTGTAGTTAAGTAGGATTATTATACGTATCTGTCAAGAAATAGAGTGTGATTCTTATACAAGATGATCACTCTATTTCAATTTTTGGTTGATTGTATACGTTTTCGCGAACCTGCCTTTGCCGGCAGGCAGGAGCGTATAAAAAGACTTATAACTTTAACAACCACTCTTTGAATTCATAAAAATTGGTTGGGTGAACGCCATGACCTACGGGAAATTCACTTAAGGTACTGTCAATACCTAAATTGCTGAGGTATCCCGGTGTTTTACGAGCGGCATCTATAGGAATCACTTGATCTACCGTACCATGTGAATTATAGATATTAAGATGCGCATAGGATGCTGAAGACTGAAGATTAATAATCTCTTCATTAATATAACCACTCAATCCAATAACGTTTTTCACCTTTTCAGGATAACTTAACGCCACGGCATAACTTAATATAGTCCCTTGACTAAAACCTAATAATGTTACGTTAAAAGGATCAAGATCATATTCCTGTACAGCTTCTGTAATAAAAGTTGCAATCAGATCTCTCGACTCCTTTGCTGCTTCATTATCTGATGTTTTGACACCATCATAATCTATACTAATCGCATACCAAGCATTCCCATACGGTTGCATAGGAATAGGGGCTCTAGCTGAGATGATAAAATAGTGTTCAGGGAGCTCAGAAGCAAAGCTAAATAGATCATTTTCATCACTTCCATACCCATGTAATAAGAGGAGTAAAGGAGTTTTTCCTTCTGTTGTTTTGGTCGGTTTCTGGATAATATGTTCTAGTGAAAGTGTGCTCATGGTACTACAGTATATACTAAAAAAGATGCCATTTTTTATGACATCTTAAGATAAATTTACTGTAAAAATACTAAAGAATTAAATGCTTTTAAACCAATCTTGGAAAAACTTTCCTAGTGTTGGAATTTCTAATTTTTCACCTTTTAGAGCCCCTGCAAATCCTATTACCCAAAGTACAAAAGCACCAAGCCATAAGATATTGGTGATCATGCTAGGGAAATGAAACCTATGTAACACCGAAATAAGAATTCCTATAAGTGAGAGTCCAACCATATTACGTATGTGGTAAGAAACATATTCACTCTGGATAGTATTGTTTTTAACGATTCCTATGATCAGTCCTACAATAGTTAAATAAGTGATAATGGATGTTGTTTTTTCGTCAGATGTTATAGTTGCCATGGGTTGTGTAAGATTATGTTGTACTTGATCTGACGCAGACTTTGTAAAAATGTTACGGCTTTCCTTTCGGAAAATCTTATAATCCCTACTTCGTAAATACTTTCTGAAATAATTCGCCTACTAATGGAATAGGACGTGTATGGCCTTGAAATGCGGAAATGATTCCGTAGAGCCATAGCACAATAAACATAATAATAAATGGTCCGCTAATTAACCAAGAATCAAAAAAACCTAATGGTAAGGTCAATAGTATAAACAATAGATTCAGCCCTAAAGATTGCCTTATATGAAAAGCTGCAAAAGGATTTTTAGGTTCACTATTCATAGAGAATGCAATAAGTAATCCCAGAAAGGAGAAATAACTCCAAGCCGCTGCTGTTTTTCCTTCAAAAATGGTATTCTGATCCATGTTATTATCTAATGGCTAATTTTTGATTTGCAATAACTCCATACACATTTCCTTTTAGTTTGGCGCCTAAGAAACATGCATTTTTGGATTTTGATACGATATCTTCTTCGCTAAAAACTGTCGTTCCTTTTGTTGTAAATAAGGTAAGATTAGCTTCCGTACCTTCTTCTATAGTAATACTTTCTTGTGTAAAGCGATCACGTCCATTAGTTAAAAGTTGTATGGCTTTTTTCTCACTCACTAATGTAAGTAACGCGCCAAATGTAGCTTCTTGAGAAATCGTTCCAAAAGCAGCATTGTCAAACTCAACGTGTTTGCGTTCTATATCTAAAGGATTATGATCACTTGTGACCATATCTATCGTGCCGTCTTTTATACCTGCAATCAATGCGTCTACATCTTCTTGTGTACGTAGTGGCGGCAGTACTTTATAATTGGTGTTAAATTCTTCTAGCGCACTATCTGTATAAAACAAGTTGTGTATGGCAACACTACAACTTACATCAAGACCCTTATCTTTTGCTTCTTTAATAAGAGCTACAGAAGCTGCTGTTGAGATCGTTGGGATATGTAATTTCCCTCCTGTATATGCTAGAATATGTAAATCTCTTGCGACTTGTAAACTCTCTGCAATAGCAGGTATTCCTTTTAAACCAATACGTGTGCTTACAACGCCTTCATTCATCTTTCCAGGCCCCGCAATCTTATTCTCTTGAGGAAAAGAAAGTACAAGTCCATTAAAACCTTGAGTGTATTGCAAAGCAATTTTTAAAAGATTTGGATTCGTAATTGCACGTTGGTAATCTCCAAAAGCGACGGCGCCCGATTGTTGCATATCATACAACTCAGCGAGGTCCACGCTTTCACTATTTCGCGTAAGCGCACCAATAGGAAAGAGACGTGTTGCATATCCTTCACCCATTTTTGAAACAAAGGTAATATCGGCACTTGTATCTAAAATAGGATAGGTGTTTGGATTTATTGCAATACCCGTAAAACCACTTTTTGCAGCAACGGCAAGACCGTTTTCTATTGTTTCGCGTTCTTCATATCCTGGTTGACCGATGCTTACACTACTGTCAAACCAACCTTGAGATACAAATAGATGTTCTTTCTCTATAAGCTGTTCTCCTTTTTCTAAAGATAAATTCTGACCAATTAACCGAATCTTTCCATTCGTAATACGAATGTCAACGGTGGCGCCGTGATGCGAACTTTTACTATCAATAATTGTAGCCGCTTTTATAAGTGCGTTCATTTAAAGAATTTTAAGATAAGCATTTCCAATAGAAGGAATAATAGCGCAAAAATAACAAACCATTTCCAAAGCGATTGTATACTATTTGCTTCTTTGAGCGTATCAAACAAAGTAACAACAGATGTATTATAACTTACACCTTCTGTAGCTTGTAGATTTTGATAGCGTAAAATGCTTTCATCTCTATTGTAATTATAGCTTATTTGCTGTAGGATACTATCCTTATTTATAACGTTATAAATCCCTGCACTTTCAGGTTGTTCTTGTGTGGTAATACTCACTTTGTTTCCAAATGTACGTTGTAATGGAATTTGTGTTTTATCTGGAGTTTCAATATTCGCTAATGATAAGATTCCATCTTCTTGAAGGACTGCAGGAATATCATAGGTATTTACAATACCATTTGTAAAGTATAGGGTAGGTAGCGATAAACTTTGCTTCGCCATATTATATAAGGTAGGTACAATTAATGGTGAATTTTGAAAGTTGGAGTTACTCGTATGTAAACCGCCAGCAATCGCATACACCTTTTCTTTTCCTGTAATAAAGGCGCTTCCATCTTCAAAGTTTAAGATCGTTTCTCCGTTATTGATGATATATCCCTTACTTACAGAAGGGTATTGAAAGTTTTTAATACGATTGTCAAAGACATTACGATATAATGGATGATCATAATTAATCGTAGTTACGAGACGCCCATTAGTCGTTAATTCGCCAACTTGCAAACTTCCTAATCGCGAAAGTAAATTCGTATAATTAGACGCTTCGCTGTCTTCATTTAGGATACATAAAACACTACCTCCATTTGTGACAAAGGTGGCAAGTGCATTTACCAACGCTTGCGAAGGGGTTTTCACTTCATTAAGAATGATGAAATTATATTCTGGAATTTTACTATAATCTAACGTTGTATGGTCTGTAGCGGTATAGGTAAATTCTGGCGTTGTATAAATACGAGATAAAAAATCTTGTTCTCCTTCGTTTATAGATAAGACCTTTATGGCTTGTACGGTATTGTTATTAAAATAGAGTGTATTGTCAAAAGGCAATAAGGGGTCTTCTATCGTAAGTTTTCCTTTAAAATCAGATTGTGTCTCAATATCAAATTCGACTTGTGTTTCAGTAGCTTCATTAAAAGAAGCCGTTGCTTTAGCAATCAATTGATCTCCGTTATATAAAGAAATCGGTACATTGGTTTCTCTACGCTCTTGTGTAGAAAGGGTTGCGATTAGCGACAGTTTATTCGTTTCAGATCGTGTAGGATATACAGAATCTATCGCAATATTATTTTCAATCACAGGGCGTAACTGTACATAATGCAAAGAGACATTATCCAAATCAAGATCCTTTTGTTCTCCTTTGTCCTGAAAATCTGAAATCACAATCAGTTGTTTTTCGGTTGCTGGATTTGAAGAAAATTCCTTTTGTGCTTTTAAGGCAATCGCTCCGGGTGTTAACTGTTCTGCGGCATAGCCAAGTTTTAATAAATTATTTCGGGTATTCTTAATCGAAATGTCTTTATACGTCTCTGTATTTGTAAGCAGTGTAAATGTTTCTTCTTCGGGGATATTGGTAATAAGGTCTTGCAAGGCTTGCCTAAAAAGCTGACCAGAAGGCCCTTTTGCCTGCATACTAAACGAATTATCCAAATAGATAACCGTTTCTTTTTCTTTGGTAGCACTATCACTTTGCGTAAAAAAGGGTTGCGCAAAGGCAAGTACCATCATCGCAATAACTCCCAAACGTGTCAATAATACCAACCATTTTTTGATCGTATTGCTCTTTCGGGTTTGAATACTAATTTGTTTCAGAAACGCAACATTGGTAAAGTCTTCTTTCTGAAACTTACGAAGTTGAAATAAGTGAACGAGAATAGGAATAATCAGTAAAAATAAAGCGTAAAGTAATTCTGGATGTTTAAACTGCATTCCTCTAAAAAGGGTTTTGTCAAAAGTAGGAAAAAAAGAAATGCGTAGAAAAGGAAACGTATAGTTTTAACCTTAATTATAGAGTAGAACTTCGTCGTGAGAGTTGAAAGCGCAATAAAGCCAAGTATTTTCTTGATTTTAGCATAGCATCGCTATGGTTAAATTAAAAAATACAGAGTAGCGATTGGGTTTGAAGTGATTTCATGTCGTAATAGATTTTCTACTATATAATTAAGGTTTTACTATCTTAAGAGTTGGTGTTTTTTTACGCTTTCGCGAAAACAAAATGAGTAGTAATTATACTTTGAAATAGTGCGTTTTATGAACTAGATCATCAGTCATAAACTGTTGCCAACGGTGGGCTTAATAATTAATTCCAAGTTTATTTTTTATTTTGATTACTAATGATGTCACCAGTTGCAAACTAGCGTTTGCTTTTCGACACACAAATAGCGAAATCGTATTGTTTATAGGTTGTGTTGTAAGCAGTATTCTTATTCACTCAAAAATTCAGATGTATAATTTATTATATGGTCTTTTAAAAACCCTTCAATAAATTTTTTGTCACTTCCGGGAAAATTCTTTTTTAAATCTTCAAATTTTGTTTTGTAGTCTTCTGTTTTTTTAAACTCTAAAAACTGTCGTTCTTTAAATTTTAAAAATTGCTTGTAACTGTAGCTTTTATCTTTTTTAAAATTACCTTCTTTTATTTCAAGTAAAAAGTAGTCACTATATATAGATGCGTAACCTGAATGCACATATTCAGTTATTTTTCCATGTGGTAATATTAGAATTCCGCTATACCAATCAATTTTGACTTTATCTTTATCTGGAAAAATTCGTTTATAAATTGAAATTGATTTTATTTTTGGCTTACCGTCTTTATCTGTATAATGACGTGGAATCGTAATATCAGTAACGAATAATTGGTTTTCTATTATTTCGAAATGACCAACATAGCCACGATATAATGCAGTTGAATACCGTTGAGGTCTTTTTTTTGGATTATTTTCAAAATATGGTTCCAGCGGATTGGTATTCAGGTCGTACTCTATTCCCTTATAAGTGATCTTATCAGGATATTGTGCCGTTAAAAGGTCATCGGCTTTCATATTTCCTGTTGTAATTAAAAGAAAAAGCAGAAAAAAAGTCCTTTGTATCATTTGTCCTTGATTGAATTAGGTGTTTATTGTATCTCAAATAAAGTGCCAAATGAGAAAAATAGGTGATTGAACTGGAGAATTACAATATTGCTTACAACGGCCTTGGAATACGTATAAACATCAGTTATGGTTTAAATTAGCGATTATTTTCGTACTAAACACAAGCCTTAGCGATTCCGAGTGGATTCGGACGTAGTCGAATCCGCCGTAATTGCGGTTATACATTGTGTCTGTTGCACAAGTTTTGTTAAAAATACGTATAATTAGTAACTTGTTGTATGCAAGGCTTTAAGA
>NZ_CANLNH010000032.1 GCF_947492535.1 uncultured Dokdonia sp.
AGATAACACCCCTTTTTTAATTAAAAACAATATTTATTCAACTTTTTTTGAAAAATATACAATTACCTGAAAAACAAATACATAAACCACACGAAAATAACCGCAACTTACCTTAATATATAGACTACTAAATGCACGCAGAAAATGAAGAACTTTAAAGAAGTTACATTAATAGATCGTTTGGATATTGTACACCATACTAGAAGACATTATCTTTGCTTTGTAAATAAAATATTATGATCAATATAAGCTTGCCAGATGGCAGTGTAAAACAAATGGAAAATGGGACGACTCCAATTGACGTCGCAAAAAGTATTAGCGAAGGACTTGCTAGAAATGTTATCTCTGCAAAGTTCAACAATGAAACCGTTGAAACTTCTACCCCATTAACCACCGATGGATCTATAGTTTTATACACCTGGAATGATGATGAAGGAAAAGAAGCCTTCAGACATTCATCATCTCATGTTCTTGCTCAAGCTTTACTAGAATTATATCCTGGCGTTAAACTTACGATAGGCCCTTCAATTGAAAATGGTTTTTATTACGATGTAGACACTGGTGATCATGTAATTTCTGATAAAGATTTTAAACGCATTGAAGATAAAATGCTAGAAATCGCTAGAGGAAAACATGATTTTAAAATGAGATCGGTTACAAAAGCAGAGGCTTTAGACAAATACAAGACCGAAGGAAACGAATATAAGGTTGAGCTTATTGAAAATCTAGAAGACGGAACAATTACCTTCTGCGATCATGATAGTTTTACTGATTTATGTCGCGGCGGACATATACCTAATACTGGTATTATAAAAGCTGTAAAGGTCATGAGTGTTGCTGGTGCTTATTGGAGAGGAGATGAAAACAAACCACAGCTTACGCGTGTATATGGTACATCGTTCCCTAAACAGAAAGATTTAAAGCAATATTTAGAACTTCTTGAAGAAGCTAAAAAGAGAGATCATAGAAAATTAGGTAAAGAATTAGAGCTTTTTACATTTTCTAAAAAAGTAGGACAAGGCCTTCCTTTATGGCTACCAAAAGGAGCTGCTTTACGTGAAAGACTTGAAAATTTCCTAAAAGATGCTCAGAAAAAAGCAGGGTATGAAATGGTAGTCTCTCCACATATCGCTCAAAAAGAATTATATGTAACATCTGGACACTATGCTAAATATGGAGAGGATAGCTTTCAACCTATTAACACGCCTGCAGATGGCGAAGAGTTCTTACTAAAACCAATGAACTGTCCTCATCATTGTGAAATGTATAATGCACGTCCATGGAGCTACAAAGAACTTCCAAAACGTTATGCTGAATTCGGAACTGTATATCGTTATGAGCAATCCGGTGAATTACATGGATTAACTCGCGTTAGAGGTTTTACCCAGGATGATGCTCATATTTTCTGTACTCCTGATCAAATTGACTATGAATTCAAAAATGTTATTGATTTAGTTCTTTATGTTTTTGGATCTTTAGGTTTTGAAAACTTTACAGCGCAGGTATCTTTAAGAGATCCTGAAAAGCCTGAAAAGTATATAGGTAGTGACGAAAACTGGGAAAAAGCAGAAAATGCCATTCTTAACGCCGCAAAAGAGAAAGGACTGAACTATGTTGTCGAAACTGGTGAAGCTGCTTTTTACGGGCCAAAATTAGATTTTATGGTCAAAGATGCGCTGGGCAGAAGCTGGCAATTAGGAACTATTCAAGTAGATTACAACCTACCCGAACGCTTCGAACTCACCTACAAAGGCAGTGATAATGAACTACATAGACCTGTCATGATTCATAGAGCGCCCTTTGGAAGTATGGAACGTTTTATCGCAATTTTACTTGAACATACTGGCGGTAATTTCCCTTTATGGCTTATGCCAGAACAAGCTATTATACTTACACTGAGTGAGAAATATGAGAAATACGCCAAAAAAGTTTTAAATTTGCTAGAAAATCACGAAATTCGCGCCCTTGCAGATAATAGAGGCGAGACTATGGGTAAGAAAATTAGGGAAGCAGAAATGCAAAAAATCCCTTTTATGATTATCATAGGCGAGCAAGAAGAAAAAGATGGCACAATATCTGTAAGACGTCATGGAGGTGACAACATGGGGAGTATGACAGTGGACGCTTTCGCGAAAGCGGTACAAACCGAAGTTGAAGCCACAATAAAAACATTTGAAGTTTAATTTTAAATATAGTAAGCCATAGCAATACGTAGAAAAAGATCGAAAGGTCCCGCAAGGATCATCAAGGAAGATCAACACAAGATCAATCAAAAAATTCGTGCCCGTGAGGTACGACTTGTAGGAGACAATGTTGAAGTAGGAGTATATCCTATCGCAAAAGCATTAAACATAGCCGAGGAACAAGAGCTTGATCTTGTCGAAATATCACCTAATGCTTCTCCCCCAGTTTGTAAGATCATTGACTACAAGAAGTATGTATATGAGCAAAAGAAACGTGAAAAAATCATGAAGGCGAAAGCCTCTAAAGTGATTATTAAAGAAATACGTTTTGGGCCAAATACAGATGATCATGATTACGAATTTAAAAAGAAACATGCGGAGAAATTCTTAAAAGAAGGCGCTAAGCTTAAAGCTTATGTTTTCTTTAAAGGACGTTCTATCATATATAAAGACAAAGGAGAGATTCTTTTACTTAAGCTAGCTCAAGAATTAGAGGAGTTAGGAAAAGTAGAACAATTACCGCGCTTGGAAGGTAAACGTATGACAATGTTTATCGCGCCAAAGAAAAAATAATAATACCTTAAACGGTAACACAATATAATAAACCCTTGAATTTAATAAATTCAGGGGTTTATTAACGATAAAATGCCTCGTAAAAAAGGTCATAAAAGAGAAAAGAGTTAATTAATAAAACTAGGAACAGATGCCTAAAATGAAAACAAAATCCAGTGCTAAAAAGCGTTTTAAGCTTACAGGAACTGGTAAAATCAAAAGAAAGCACGCTTTTAAGAGTCATATCCTGACAAAAAAATCTAAAAAACGTAAGCTTAAACTGACTCATGACGGATTAGTTCATGAAGCAGATGAAAACAATGTTAAATTAATGCTTCGCATGAAGTAATTAACTTAACCGGTTACATTAAAATTTATAAACCCTGGAGTTAGGCCATTAAATTGAGCAAGTGTCTTTAAGACCGCCTACTACAAAAAAAGTAAAATTATGCCAAGATCAGTAAACGCAGTAGCTTCAAGAGCCAGAAGAAAAAAGGTAATGAAGCAAGCAAAAGGTTATTTCGGACGTCGTAAAAACGTTTGGACAGTTGCAAAAAATGCGGTGGACAAAGCGATGCAATATGCATACAGAGACCGTCGCCAAAAGAAAAGAAATTTCCGTTCTTTATGGATTACTCGTATCAACGCGGGTGCACGTATGCACGGAATGTCTTATTCTCAGTTTATGGGTAGAGTAAAAGCAAATGATATCGAGCTTAACCGTAAGGTGCTTGCAGACCTTGCTATGAATCACCCAGAAGCTTTTGCAGCAATAGTAAACAAAGTAAAATAAGGCTCAAGCCGAATTTATAATAACAATTAACTCTTTTTAAAGCCCTGTTTATTTATAAGCAGGGCTTTTTAAATCGTATTGTTTAACCTACCAATTAAAAATCACTTCCTTCTCAATATCTGGATGCAAACTATAGTGCACTGGACAGCTATTTGCCGTATGTTCTAATATTTTTTGAGATTTTGAATCTATCCCTTCAGGAAAATCAAATACCACTTTAATTTTTGAAATTCTTCTAGGACCTGCACTCATTGTTTTGGTGACTTCTGCAGTTGTTCCTTTTATAGAAAGTTCCATCTGGTTTGCTTTTATTCCCATAATAGTAAGCATACAGTTTGCAAGTCCTGTAGCCACCGTATCCGTTGGGGAAAACGCCTCCCCTTTTCCTTTGTTGTCTGTAGGGGCGTCTGTTAAATAACGATTACCTGATTTAAGATGTATATTCTCAGTTCTGAGGTCTCCTAAATATGTTACTTTACTTGTCATACTTGTTCTTTTTGTAAATATAACGCTTTCGCGAAAGCAAATAAATACTTAATATAAGTAAGGAATTATTGTATTAGAAAGAAAGCCTTTTATCTAAAATTAACACATATCATCAGCAATACAACTGTTAAAACGTTGATTCTTTAAAGCTATCTTAAATTATATACTTATTTTTAAAAACCTTATATTCATTTATCTAAAGGTTATGAAATTAAAAAACTACTTACCATTTCTTTTTTTACTTTTATTTACATTACCATCACTTGCTCAATTAGGGAGCACTCATTATATACCACCTTTACATGGACGTATTGATATCACTGATGCAACAGTATATGTATCGACTCCTTTTCCTACGCCTATTAATGTAACGATATCAAGTGGTGACGGAACACTCTTAACAACACTTACGATTTCTCAAGGAAATCCTGCTATATACGAACCTACTCTAGTAGGTAATTCTCCTGTAGTTGTACAAAATTTTGAACTTAACACTCCTATTACAGGAAAAGGGCTTATACTAGAATCTACAGAATTATTCTATGTTAGTTTAAGAACTTATAATTTTAATCATGCAGGCTACTTAACAGCAAAAGGTGAAGACGCACTAGGTCAAAGTTTTAGACTTGGAAGTGCCCCTCTTAATCCTAACAATTCTGCTCATAATTTTTTTGCATCCGTAATGGCTACAGAAGATAATACAACATTATCTTTTTCTGACTTTGATCCAAATATGACTTTTCAAAATGGATTAAATACCAACCCAACTCTTAATGCTGGACAAATTTTTGTAGTTTCTGGATATAGTGGAGACCCTGATAATAATGAAGGATTTATTGGAGCGCTATTAACTGCCGACAAACCCATTGTTGTAAATAGCGGAAATTTAAGAGGAACCATGCCTAATCCAGACACTTCTGCAAATCAATGGTCCGACCATATGATTGATCAAATCGTAGATGAAAGTGCAACGGGTTTTGAATACATGCTAATACGCGGTGGTGGAAACCCTGTTTCTGAAAGACCTCTTATTATAGCTAACCAAGATAATACAGAACTATTTGTAAATGGAAATCCAATTGGGGTTACCTTAAATACTGGGGAACATTTCATTCTAGATAATGATGACTTGTACTTACCTGCAGATCCAAATGCTATACATAGAAATATGTATATCAGCACCAATGATGATACAAAGAGTATTTATGTATATCAATTTTTAGCTGGTAGATCTGGTATAAATAACCAAACCGTCACACCTCCAGATGTACCTGATGCAACTCCTGGAATGAATTTTATTCCACCCTTAAGTTGTTTCTTTCAAAATGATGTTGATTTGATACCTGCTGTAGATGAAATATACCCCAATAGTATTGAAGACTATGTAGGAAATCTTTTAATTACCTCAAGAGTAGGAAATATTGTTACTGTAAATGGAACTGTGATTCCTGCTGCAGATGCATTAGCAAATCCAGGAACACCTGATTGGGAAACATATTTCCTAGCCGATCAAATGGGAGATATCTCAATTATAGCAGATGGACCTATCGCTGTCGGTCTTTTTGGAAGTGACAATAGAGATGTAGCACAAGGACTAGGTGGATCTGCAGGATTTGGAGGATACTACTCTGGTTTTGCAGTAACTCCAGAAGATACAGAAACAGATGTTTGTACAAATGCTGGACCTATAAATTTATTAGATCGTTTTGATGGGAATCCGCCTACCGGAGGAACATGGACTCCTCCTCTTAATAGTGGAACAGATATTTTTGATCCTCTAACAGATCCTATTTCTAATCCATCACTCATTTATAACTATGTTGCTATAGGTGATTGTGACCCTATAGATGTAGATATAACAATCACACTAATTGATGCTCCTGCATTAGACCCTATTCCTAATGTGGATGCTTGTGAAACATTTTCACTACCAGACCCAGGCACAATATCTGGAAATTTCCTAAACAATCCACAATATTATGATGGACCACAATCTAACCCTACTACAAATGTTATTGACTGGACTATTCCTATCACAACCACAACAACTATTTATGTATTTGATGAAATAGAAGCTGATCCTGATAATTGTACTTCTGAGCTTTCTTTTATAATTACTGTAAATGATTTTGCTATTGCAAATCCAGTTCCAGATCAAATCGTTTGTGATGACCCTACTAATGATGGCCTTGCAATTTTTAACCTTATCTCTTTAGAAGCTACAGTTTTAGGAACTCAAAACCCATTGTCATATACGGTAACATTTCACACAACCCCCTTAGATGCAACAAATGGAACTGCTCCTATAGCTACTCCTGGTGCATATCAAGCAGGAACATCTACAATATTTGCAAGAATAGAAAATAATTTAAGCGCTGTTTGTTTTGATACAACTCCTATCAACCTTATCGTTGATATACTTCCAGTTATAAATCAAGTACCAGATCAGATTAATTGTGATGACACTTCAAATGACGGGCTAGAAATTTTTGACCTTGATGGTTTAATTCCTTTTATTATTGCACCACTTACTCCAGCAGAAGTTGAAGTTAGTTTTCACTTATCACAAGATGATGCCAATAATAATGTAGCGCCCTTAGTAACAGCTGGAGGTTACAATTCGCCAACAGATGAAATATTTATTCGCGTAGAAAACTCCATTAATGATAGCTGTTTTGATACTTCTTCATTTATGGTTATAGTAAACCAACGTCCTATTCCGGTAGATCCAGGGCCGTTTATTGTATGTGATAATACCGCAGATGGAAGTGATATCAATGGTTTTGTAGAATTTAATTTAGCCACATTAAATAACACCATTTTAGGAACACAAGATCCAACACAGTTTACACTTACATATCATATAAATGCAAATGATGCGCTTCTAGATCAAAATCCACTTCCGTTATTATTTACAAATACAATAGCGGGCGGTCAAACAATAGCGATTAGACTTGAAAATGATAATTTTACAGATTGTTTTACTGTAATTCCTCTTGAATTAGATGTTGCACCTTTACCAGTAATCATAAATCCAGCACCTTTATTAACTCAGTGTGATGATGATACTGATGGCTTTTCAGTATTTAATTTAACAGAAGGAGAGTCATTAATCTCTGCTGATTTTGCTAATGAAACTTTTCAATATTTTGATTCATTTGGTTTTCCCATACCAGATCCAATAGCATTTGTTAATAACACTATAAATAATGAAACTATAGACGTTATTGTTACTACAGTTAATGGATGTTCTCGCCCTGCTCAGTTATTACTAGAAGTAGATACCTCTCAAATTCCAGCAGGTTTCTTGCTTGAATATACTGCCTGTGATACAGATAGCGATGGTATTTCAACCTTTGATTTCAGTGATGCTACTCCACAAGTTTTAGCATTATTCCCTGCGGGTCAACTACTAACGGTTACGTATTATGAGACACTTCAAGAAGCACAGAGTGAGGTAAATGCGATTCCAGATATCTCTAATTATACAAATGTTTTACC
>NZ_CANLNH010000033.1 GCF_947492535.1 uncultured Dokdonia sp.
TCGCGAAAGCGGGAGATGGATATATGGAAAAGTTATTTATGGACGCTTTTTATATAACAATATCAAAAAACTTTTATGAAGTAATTTTGTATATGCTTTATAGCTTTATGAAGAGAGTATTACATCGAGTGGAGTGTAGAGACACCATCTTTCGATGTCTTAAAATTAGTGGCGATCTCCCGTCTTAAAAAACACATATTAGACGCGAAGGAAATGCAACAAAAGGATGTTTTCGCGAAAGCAAAAAAAAGAATATACTAAGGCAACCAGACGTAAAATATTATACTGAGCTTGTCAAAGTAGAAAAAATTATAACAAATACGATCATTAATTATGTGTGTGCTAACAAGTATTATTTTACTTGTTTTTGCTCTATAATTTGAATTTTTAGTTTCTAAAAAGGATGTTATTGATTCTTCATTAAAAGAATGTTTATGATAAAGATAGTTTAATAAGACTTTTTTTGTGCGGTAAATTATTATTGATATCATAATATATTCGATGAAATACATAAAATCATAGATGAAATACACAAAATATTAATTATGGTTTTTCCGTAATTGAAATAAGTAAAAACCTTTGTATTTTTAGCATACCCAAATCATTATAAAATACTGTTTAAGTGTTTTATAGCAACATGACTAAAATGAAAACTATTACTTATCAAAGAGTAACCATTCTACTTAGGTTATTTATTTTTTTTCTATTATTTCCTTTAGCCTTACATGCTACTATTGAAAAAGAAGAAAATAATGCTTCTTTTGCTTGTACGGGAACTGTTATAGATACTTTCCCCTATACAGAAAGTTTTGAAACTGCAAATTTTGATTTTACTCAAAATACGGATGATGATGGGGATTGGACCCGTGATAATAATGGAACGCCATCAAATAATACAGGACCTGCCGCCGCAAGTGACGGAAACTTTTATATGTTTACAGAGGCATCTACTTCAGGCCCTGGTGCTATGGGATTTAATGCAACGGCTATTTTAACCAGTCCTTGTTTTGATTTTACGGCTGTAGGTGGGGCTACCTTTAATTTTGATTATCATATGTACGGCTCTGCTACAGGGCAAATAAGTGTGGAAGTAAGTGATGATGGTGGAGCTAGCTGGAACATATTACAAACTTTATCAGGTCCACAACAAACTTCAACTACTGCGCCTTGGATTACTTCTTCTTTAAATTTAAATGCGTATGCAGGGAATACAGTCAATGTAAGATTTGTTGGAACTACAGGTAATGGCTTTGCGAGTGATATGGCTATAGATAATGTAGAAGTAACCGTGACTCCTGTTAATCCTGAAATTAATGTAACTGGTTTAGCGAATGATATTGTAAGTGGGGATATAACTCCTACAGTTACTGATGGAACTGATTTTGGGGATATTACACTTGGATTATCTAATTCGAGTACCTTTTTTATTGAAAATTTAGGGATTTTAGAGTTATTACTTACAGGTCCAAGCCCATATGTAACTATTTCTGGAACAAATGCAGGTGATTTTACCTTAACATCAATACCGACTACTCCTGTTGCACCTATTAATGGAAGTACTGCTTTTGCAATAGGGTTTACACCTTCTGGGTTAGGAGATAGATTTGCTACAGTATCTATTGCTAGTAATGATAGTGATGAAAACCCTTATGTTTTTGATATTATGGGTACGGGAGTTGCTCCTTCTTCTGAAATTAATGTGTCAGGACTTGGAAATGCTATTGCATCTGGAGATATGATCCCTTCTGTCTTTGACGGGACTGACTTTGGATTTACAACTTTAGCTACTCCAGTAAGTAGTGATTTTGTGATTATTAATTCGGGACTATTAGGATTAGACTTAACAGATCCTTCTCCTTATGTAAATATTATAGGAGCAGATGCGGGACAATTTTCGGTTACTATAATTCCAAATAATGTAATTTCAAATAATGGAGGGACCACTACTTTCCAAATAACGTATAACCCCTTAAGTGTAGGAACTCATACTGCGACAGTTAGTATAGCTAATAATGACCCTGATGAGAATCCATTTACATTTAATATTACGGGAGTGGGGGTAGTAACTTTTGTTCCAGAAATAGAGATTACAGGGAATGGTGTAGAAATTATTGATGGTGATGTAAGCCCAAGTACTGTAGACGCTACGGACTATGGTACCATTTCTTTAGGGACCAAGAAGAATGTAGATTTCACTATAAATAATGTAGGATCAGGAGCATTAACCTTATCGGGTCCGCCACCTTATTTAACGATTACAGGTCCTGATGCTTCTGAATTTTCTATTCAAACAGAACCTTTGGGTTCTATAGCAGTTTCATCATCAACCGTTTTTCAAGTACAATATAACCCTTTTGGTTTAGGAACGCATTCGGCTACGGTTACGGTAGTAAGTGATGATAGTGATGAATCGAATTATTCGTTTACGATTACTGGAACGGCTATTGAGAATGAAAACCCATTAGAAACTCCATACTATGCCAATTTTGATACTAGCGATGATAATTGGGTAGCCTCGAACCCTGGTGGGGGTAGTATATGGACACATGGTACCAATGCTGTCGAAGTAGGAACAGAAGGTGATTATTGGTATACAGATAGTTACGATGACTATGCTTCCAACTCAGATACATATGTAACAAGCCCTATTATTGATCTTTCAGGATATCAAAATTTAACATTTAAAATTGATATCCGTTATGATACCGATGGAGATACTGGGGGTGACGACGGAATGAATGTCGAATATTCTCCAGATGGAGGAGCTTCATGGTTTATATTAGGTGCTTTTGCAGATCCTCAAGTGGATAACTGGTATAATGGGGATAATGTAGATGCTTTAGGAAATGGTACCGATGGTTGGGCTGGATTCAGCTTTGATATCGTAAGTGCTACGAAATCTGATTTTATTCAAGCAAGTGTTGATCTGCCTGTCGAATTAGTAAATAACCCCGTAGCTCGTTTTAGAGTGCATTTTGCATCTGACAATAGTCAAAATGATAATGGAGTGAATTTTGATAATGTATTCGTTTTAGGTGATCCAATAGTATCTGATGATCCAACTATAGGTCCTGCAGGAGTAAATACGAATCTAAAACTTTGGTTGAAAACAACTGAAGGTATTGGAGGAGCAAGTAATGCGGGTCAGTTAGCGGCTTGGGAAGATCAAGCATTAGATAACAATGCGACACGCGGGGACAGTGGGCAACAACCTATTTATTATGATGATATCAATGAAAATATAAATTACAATCCAGTAGTGAGTTTTAATGATGTTATTGATTCAGAGTTAAAAGGAAAAGGAGGATTTAATACACAAGATTATTGGGTTGTAATGCAAGCTGATGGAAGTATAAATTCCTCAAGCCCTATTAAGGGAGTTATTGCTGGAAGAGTTTCTAGAGATCAATTTTCTGAAGATGGTACTGGACTGTGGATCAATCCAGGGTCATTACGATTTAGTGGTGTGGATAATATTGTCAGTCATATGGTGGGAGCAACAAGTGCTTCTGCATCAGACATTGGAGATGGTAGTTACGGAAGAGCTTATACAAGTAGTACCGATAGTTATGATAATGAACCTATTATCTTAAATATAAAAGTTAATAATGCTGGAAATCAAACCGAAATCTATAAAAATGGAATCAGAGTAGATAACTACACTGGAAAAACCACAGGTTCTCCATCAGAAGATTTACCATATATTAATGTGACAAACTCTAGTTATATTTTAGGGGTAGGTCGTATTACTATTGGAGGAACTAATTATGATTCACATTTCAATGGAAAAATGTCAGAGGTTATTAGTTATGCGAACCCTTTAACCATATTTGATCAAGAAAAAATTCAATCCTATTTAGCAGTTAAATATGGTATTACATTACACGATGTTACTAGTAATTCCATTACACGATTAGGAGATCAAAATTATATAGATTCCGACGGTTCTGTCATGTGGAATGTTGCTGCTCATACTGGGTATAACTATGACATTGCAGGTATAGGTAGAGATATTACTTCAGGGTTAAACCAAAAGCAATCGATATCTGTAAATCCCGGAGCTATTGTAACTATGGCGCTTACTGATGTGTATAGTACAAATAATGAAAATATAACTAATAATACAAATACGATAGCTGATAAGAATTTCCTAATGTGGGGGAATGATAATAGAAGTTTGAATGCTGCAGCATCTATTATTGTAGACTTAAGTGATGATATTGCAGGCTTAAATACAGTGGTTGATATCACATCTGTAGAACGTTCTTGGAAAGTAGTAGAAACAGGAACTGTTGGAAGAGTTAAAGTGTCTGTTCCCGAAATAGCATTGAGCGCTACACTTGATCCGCCAGGGAGTTTCTTTATGTTTATTTCAGATACACCAACGTTTAACCCTAGTTCAGAATATCGCATTATGCTTCCAAATGGAGATAATGTTGAAGCTGAATATGATTTTGAAGGTACAAAGTATATTACGTTTGGATATGCGCCAGATTATGTGTTTGATCGTTCTATTACGTTTAATGGGACAACAGACTATATGGATGCCCAAGATTATTTGGATATTGATGGAGATTTTACAATATCAACATGGATTAAACATTCGAGTCAAGATTATACAGTACTTTCAAAGAACGATTCTTCTTTTAGTGAAGGATATGAGTTAAAGATTAATACAGATCGTACAGTGAGTATGATATGGGAGAACGGAAGTACTCAAAGTATAACGTCAAACACACAAATTCCTAATAATGAATGGCACCAAATTGCAGTTTCTTACGATGGAAGCACGGCAAGTCTTTATATAGATGGTGTGTTGGATATTCAAGCGCCTTTAACGGCTCCTGTTACAAATGATGAGAAATTCTTAATCGCAGCAGGACGAGGAAGTACTCCTGCAGATTTTTATGAAGGAACTATTGATGAAGTGAGAGTTTGGGATGCTGCTCTAACAGCAAGCCAAATTCGATTCATAATGAATCAGGAAATACTAGAAAACACAAACCTTATGGTGAGAGGAGAGGTGATTCCTGCTACAATTTCTAAGAATGAGATTGATGCTATACCTTGGTTATCATTAGATGGATACTTTCCTATGACTACTTATGCTTTTACTAATGTCAAGGGAGCTTCTAGTAATACAGTCGTGGCTGCAATTAAAAACTTAAAAACGGTAGATTTTCAAACGGCACCACTACCATATGTGTCTCAAGCTGATGGAAACTGGACAGATCAAGCTACATGGGAAAACGGAACTGGATTCCAAATTCCTAATGCGGCATCTATTGTAGATAATACAGTACGTGTGGATTGGAATATTGTGCAAACAGCACATAATGTTACTACACAAGAAAATAATACCGTGCTTGGACTAGATGTACAGGCGAATGAATTATCTATAGAAAATGATAGTAAGATTGAAGTGTCTCATTACCTTAAACTAGATGGTTTATTAGATCTTGTAGATGAATCACAACTAGTACAAACCGAAAACAGTGATCTAGATATCACAAGCACGGGATCTTTAGAAAAAGATCAGCAAGGTACAGCAGATACATATTCGTATAATATCTGGTCATCTCCTGTGAGTACTATTAATAATTCTCAAATTAATACAGATTATACCGTAGGAGGTATTATGAATGATGGTACAGATCCTAACAATCCATCAGTAATGAATTTTAGTGGAGAATTAAATGGTGCACCTTCCTCTCCTATTACGATTAGCTCGTATTGGATATTTAAGTATGGAAATGGTATTGAACAATTTCAGCCTATTGGATCTACAGGAAGTGTGAGTGTAGGTGAAGGATATACGATGAAAGGTCCTGGATCAGGAGCGATTATAGATCCTCAGAACTATGTGTTTGCTGGAAAACCTAATAATAGTACGGATGCACAATCTATTGTAGTGCCTGCCATTGCAGATAGAGATTATATCGTAGGAAATCCATTCCCATCGGCTTTAGATGCCAATGATTTTATTAATGATAATCCACATTTGGATGGTACATTATACTTATGGGAGCACTATGGAGGTGGAAATCACATCCAAGCAGATTACCAAGCTGGATATGCATTATATACACTCTCTGGAGGAACACCAGCAGTGAGTCATCCTGATGTGTCAGATATAGGTAGTGGTACAAAGACACCAGAGCGTTACATTCCAGTAGGACAAGGATTTTTTGTTGCTGCCGATAGTGATGGTGATATTGTATTTAACAACACACAGCGTAATTTTGTAAGAAAGACAGGAGCTTCTATCTTCTTATTTGGAGAAGAAGAAGAAAATGATTCATCTATGGATCAGCAACTAGATGATTCTGATTTGGATGCTCCAGATATGCGTGAGAAGTTTAGAATTGGTTTTGACTCTCCAAGTTTATACCACAGACAACTTCTTCTTACGGTAGATCCAACCACAACATTTGGGATAGATCGAGCGTATGATGGAGAAATTCAATT
>NZ_CANLNH010000034.1 GCF_947492535.1 uncultured Dokdonia sp.
GTATTGATTTTAGGATTAATATTTAATTAGGATTTTTTTTAGAGAGATTCTAAGTTCATTGACATATTGAATTGACAGCGCGTATTAATATTAGTATTAATACATAATAAAGTTTCTATGTTAGTTTATAGGAACTCAAAAAGAATTGAAGACTAGAGAGTTTTATTTTAGAGCGGGATTTTTGATTGTGATAAGTTTTAATAATATATAAGACACACGATGAAGAGTTTGATCCTGGCTCAGGATGAACGCTAGCGGCAGGCTTAACACATGCAAGTCGAGGGGTAACAGAGGTAGCTTGCTACTTGCTGACGACCGGCGCACGGGTGCGTAACGCGTATACAATCTACCTTATACTGGGGGATAGCCTTTGGAAACGAAGATTAATACCCCATGGTATTACTAAATGGCATCGTTTAGTGATTAAAACTCCGGTGGTATAAGATGAGTATGCGTTCTATTAGCTAGATGGAGAGGTAACGGCTCCCCATGGCTACGATAGATAGGGGTCCTGAGAGGGAGATCCCCCACACTGGTACTGAGACACGGACCAGACTCCTACGGGAGGCAGCAGTGAGGAATATTGGACAATGGAGGCAACTCTGATCCAGCCATGCCGCGTGCAGGAAGACTGCCCTATGGGTTGTAAACTGCTTTTATATGGGAAGAATAAGGCCTACGTGTAGGTTGATGACGGTACCATAAGAATAAGCACCGGCTAACTCCGTGCCAGCAGCCGCGGTAATACGGAGGGTGCAAGCGTTATCCGGAATCATTGGGTTTAAAGGGTCCGTAGGCGGGCATATAAGTCAGTGGTGAAATGCTGTGGCTCAACCATAGCACTGCCATTGATACTGTATGTCTTGAATTATTGTGAAGTGGTTAGAATATGTAGTGTAGCGGTGAAATGCTTAGATATTACATAGAATACCGATTGCGAAGGCAGATCACTAACAATATATTGACGCTGATGGACGAAAGCGTAGGTAGCGAACAGGATTAGATACCCTGGTAGTCTACGCCGTAAACGATGGATACTAGTTGTTTGGTTTTCGGACTGAGTGACTAAGCGAAAGTGATAAGTATCCCACCTGGGGAGTACGTTCGCAAGAATGAAACTCAAAGGAATTGACGGGGGCCCGCACAAGCGGTGGAGCATGTGGTTTAATTCGATGATACGCGAGGAACCTTACCAGGGCTTAAATGTAGTATGACAGACTGAGAGATCGGTTTTTCTTCGGACATATTACAAGGTGCTGCATGGTTGTCGTCAGCTCGTGCCGTGAGGTGTCAGGTTAAGTCCTATAACGAGCGCAACCCCTGTTGTTAGTTGCCAGCGAGTCATGTCGGGAACTCTAACAAGACTGCCGGTGCAAACCGCGAGGAAGGTGGGGATGACGTCAAATCATCACGGCCCTTACGTCCTGGGCCACACACGTGCTACAATGGTAGGTACAGAGAGCAGCCACGTCGCGAGGCGGAGCGAATCTATAAAACCTATCTCAGTTCGGATCGGAGTCTGCAACTCGACTCCGTGAAGCTGGAATCGCTAGTAATCGGATATCAGCCATGATCCGGTGAATACGTTCCCGGGCCTTGTACACACCGCCCGTCAAGCCATGGAAGCTGGGGGTACCTGAAGTCCGTCACCGTAAGGAGCGGCCTAGGGTAAAACTGGTAACTGGGGCTAAGTCGTAACAAGGTAGCCGTACCGGAAGGTGCGGCTGGAACACCTCCTTTCTAGAGATTGTCCCTGAGATTCAGTTGAATTTCCGCGAAGGCGGAGATTTCATATGAATATCAAACAACAAAGGCTTGTTACTGATTAAAATTCTAATGTTTTAGAATAATCTTTTTAGTTTTCAATAGCTGTCGATTTAATAATATATGGTCTTAGTATGAGGCTAGGTTAGTAATTAATTTTACTAATTACATACTGAATACTAGGTACTTTATATAGAGTCCCATAGCTCAGCTGGTTAGAGCGCTACACTGATAATGTAGAGGTCGGCAGTTCGAGTCTGCCTGGGACTACAAACTGATTTAAGATTATAGATTTATGAATTTAGATTTTTGATTTTAATGATTTACGCTTTCGCGAAAGCTTATAAATCGTGATGTTCATTATAATACAATTTGAGATTTTAAGAAGTTGAGAGAGTTCAACAATCGTTAATCGTACTTCAACATTCTGAAATCGATTACGGGGGATTAGCTCAGCTGGCTAGAGCGCCTGCCTTGCACGCAGGAGGTCATCGGTTCGACTCCGATATTCTCCACTAGGCGATGCCTAGAGATATTTATCTTTAGTGTATTACCAAGTAAATGCATCAGATGCTTTATTGTTGTCTGATTTGATTTGCGAAGTTCATTGACATATTGGGAAATAAAAAAGAATACGAGAAGTCGTGTATACATTCAGATGTATATACGCAATTTATAATAATATGAATAACTCATTATAATACAAAGGCTTTTGCATTTAATGCATAAGTCCTTAAAGAGCAAAAAGTACAATAAGCTAATTAAGGGCGTATGGGGAATGCCTAGGCTCTCAGAGGCGATGAAGGACGTGATAAGCTGCGAAAAGTTGCGGGGATCTGCACACAAGAATTGATCCGCAAATATCCGAATGGGGCAACCTGGCATATTGAAGATATGTTATCCGCAAGGAGGCGAACCCGGAGAACTGAAACATCTAAGTACCCGGAGGAGAAGAAAACAAAAGTGATTCCGATAGTAGCGGCGAGCGAAATTGGATTAGCCCAAACCAATATTGTTACGGCAATATTGGGGTTGTAGGACTACGATATTCTGTGCTTTATGAACTAGAATGCTTTGGAAAGAGCAACCATAGACGGTGATAGTCCGGTATAGGTAAAGACAGTTACAGATAGTAGTATCCTGAGTAGTGCGGGGCACGTGAAACCCTGTATGAATTTGGCGGGACCATCCGTTAAGGCTAAATACTCCTGAGAGACCGATAGTGAACCAGTACCGTGAGGGAAAGGTGAAAAGAACCCTGAATAAGGGAGTGAAATAGAACCTGAAACCATACGCTTACAAGCGGTCGGAGCGATAAGTGACGGCGTGCCTTTTGCATAATGAGCCTACGAGTTACTTTAACTAGCGAGGTTAAGGCCTTCAGGGCCGGATCCGTAGCGAAAGCGAGTCTGAATAGGGCGAATATAGTTAGTTTGAGTAGACGCGAAACCGTGTGATCTACCCTTGGGCAGGTTGAAGCTTTGTTAACCCAAAGTGGAGGACCGAACCCGTTGACGTTGAAAAGTCTTGGGATGACCTGAGGGTAGGGGTGAAAGGCCAATCAAACTCGGAAATAGCTCGTACTCCCCGAAATGCATTTAGGTGCAGCGTTGATTTATAGTTTTATAGAGGTAGAGCTACTGATTGGATGCGGGGGCTTCACCGCCTACCAATTCCTGACAAACTCCGAATGCTATAAAATGTTCATCAGCAGTGAGGGCATGGGTGCTAAGGTCCATGTCCGAGAGGGAAACAACCCAGACCATCAGCTAAGGTCCCCAAATGTATGTTAAGTTGTAAAAACGCGGTTGAACTGCTTAGACAGCTAGGATGTTGGCTTGGAAGCAGCCATTCATTTAAAGAGTGCGTAACAGCTCACTAGTCGAGCGGTTCGGCATGGATAATAATCGGGCATAAACATACTACCGAAGCTATGGGATCCTTCAAGAGAAGAGATCGGTAGGGGAGCATTCTATATGTATTGAAGTCAGACTGTGAGGTTTGGTGGAACGTATAGAAAAGAAAATGTAGGCATAAGTAACGATAATGCGGGCGAGAAACCCGCACACCGAAAGACCAAGGTTTCCTCAGCTATGCTAATCAGCTGAGGGTTAGTCAGGACCTAACGCGAACCCGAACGGGGTAGTGGATGGACAACGGGTTAATATTCCCGTACCTGCTCACATTAAAAGCGACGGATTCGAATAGTTGGTGCGCACAGACGGAATTGTGCGTTGAAGGGAGTAGTAATACCCCGATAGTACACTAAGGCTACGGCCGCGGTGATAATCCAGCGAATCGAGTTCCAAGAAAAGCAAGTGAAGCAGCCTGTACCGTAAACCGACACAGGTGGTTGGGATGAGAATTCTAAGGTGCTCGAGAGATTCATGGCTAAGGAACTAGGCAAAATCGACCCGTAACTTCGGGAGAAGGGTCGCCCATCTTTTAGATGGGCCGCAGTGAAGAGGTCCAGGCGACTGTTTATCAAAAACACAGGGCTCTGCTAAATCGAAAGATGATGTATAGGGCCTGACACCTGCCCGGTGCCGGAAGGTTAAGAGGAGAGTTTAGCTTCGGCGAAGATTTGAATTGAAGCCCCGGTAAACGGCGGCCGTAACTATAACGGTCCTAAGGTAGCGAAATTCCTTGTCGGGTAAGTTCCGACCTGCACGAATGGTGCAACGATCTGGACACTGTCTCGGCCATGAGCTCGGTGAAATTGTAGTATCGGTGAAGATGCCGGTTACCCGCTGTGGGACGAAAAGACCCCGTGAACCTTTACTATAGCTTCGTATTGGCTTTGGATAAGTAATGTGTAGGATAGGTGGGAGACTTCGATCATGCGTCGCCAGGCGTGTGTGAGTCATTGTTGAAATACCACCCTTTACTTATTTGAAGTCTAACGTCTAACGACGAACAGTGCGTGGTGGGTAGTTTGACTGGGGTGGTCGCCTCCAAAAGAGTAACGGAGGCTTCTAAAGGTTCCCTCAACACGGTTGGCAATCGTGTGTAGAGTGTAATGGCATAAGGGAGCTTGACTGAGAGACCTACAAGTCGATCAGGTACGAAAGTAGAGCATAGTGATCCGGTGGTTCCGCATGGAAGGGCCATCGCTCAAAGGATAAAAGGTACTCCGGGGATAACAGGCTGATCTCCCCCAAGAGCTCACATCGACGGGGGGGTTTGGCACCTCGATGTCGGCTCGTCACATCCTGGGGCTGGAGAAGGTCCCAAGGGTTGGGCTGTTCGCCCATTAAAGTGGCACGCGAGCTGGGTTCAGAACGTCGTGAGACAGTTCGGTCTCTATCTACAGTGGGCGTAAGAAATTTGAGTGGATCTGACTCTAGTACGAGAGGACCGAGTTGGACTGACCGCTGGTGTACCTGTTGTTTCGCCAGAAGCATTGCAGGGTAGCTATGTCGGGAAGGGATAAGCGCTGAAAGCATATAAGCGCGAAACCCACCACAAGATGAGATTTCTTTAAAGGGTCGTGGGAGACTACCACGTTGATAGGCTATAGGTGTAAAGGCAGTAATGTCATAGCCGAGTAGTACTAATAACCCGTAAGCTTATGTACGCTTCCTCCGTCGCAAGGCGGAGGAGGAACACTCTTTTAATAGCGTATGAATGATGTTTTTGTATTATCAATAATAGGAATCTATTTTTTTTTATTTTCTAGTATGTTACGATATTTATCCTCGCGAAGGCGGGGATCTCATACATCTCAGTGGTGTATGTGATAAATTAAGATTCCCGCCTTCGCGGGAACTAAAGACTAAGGTGGTTATAGCGACGGGGCTCACCTCTTCCCATTCCGAACAGAGAAGTTAAGCCCGCCAGCGCCGATGGTACTACAATCGTGGGAGAGTAGGTCGCCGCCTTTTTAAGGTCTGATTCAGTGTATGAGTCAGACCTTTTTTTATGCCTTACAATGAA
>NZ_CANLNH010000035.1 GCF_947492535.1 uncultured Dokdonia sp.
TTAACTTCAGACAGTAAACTTGTAGTTGGTGCTACGGGTTATGAATCTGTACACTTAGATGCAGAAAAGGTTCGTACACTGTTTAATAGATCTAGCAAGATAGAATTACAACCAAGCTCTAAGAAGGAAAAACAGACACAGATTAACGATCTAGTTGTTTTTTGGGATGTTTCAGAAGATATGCAAGGTAGAGATATCGAAGCGGAGGTTAGGTATGTACAGAATTATGCTTCGGCGTATAAAGAGTTGAAGCTACGACTTGTGGTATTTGATTACAAGGTGAGAAGTGAGGAGTTGATTACGATTCGTAATGGAGACATTTCCCGCTTTCGCGAAAGCGTAAACAGTTTGATCTACAACGGTCCTTCTAACTATGATGTATTGGATATTGCAACTGCAGATGCTGTGATATTGAGTTCTAATGGGAACCCTAATTATGGAACGTTAAAAGTGTCTCAAGACGTTCCTGTGTATGCTATTGCGGGTAAGAACATTGATGTTGAGGTAGACTATATGCGTTCATTGGCTTCATACACACAAGGAAGGTTTAGTTCATTACAAGCCTATACTGGTCAAGTGTCTACTACTAAAGAAACAGCTCAGAAATCCCAAGTCTCAATGATACGTGGACGTGTAGAGAGTTTAGGGAAGCCATTACAAGAAGTATCTATTAGTAAGAAGGGAGATTTGACAGAATACCTTACTAAAGCAAATGGGAGTTTTGAAGTACCAGCAAGTGACGGAGATATATTACAATTTCGGTATTTAGGAATGTTTCCTAAAGATGTATTAGTATCAGATCAAAAGCTTATTCAGGTTGAATTATTACCAGAAAATAATGTGTTAGATGAAGTGGTTATAGAGAAAAAGATCGAGCGAATTATTGTAGGAGATAAAGAAATAAGAGGAAGAAGAATATCAGATATTCCAGGCGGAGTCACAGGAGCACTTGACCGTTATATAACAGCTGATGATATAACACTCAATGCTAAAACACTAGAATATGTTATCAGAGATAATTTTAAAAGAGTTCGTATTGTATACACACCTACAGGAGTACAATTACTTATAAAAAACGTAAGTCCAGACTTTTATATTAACGGTAGAAGAGTGGTTAATATAGATGAAGCGCTTGCTATTGTAGATAAAGATATAGAGTCTATTATTATAAAAGATTCTCCTACTATGACAAGTCGTTATGGCCCTATCATAGAAGGTTTTGCTGTTATTATAACAACTAAAGTCGTAGCGTTATCTAAAAAGAAGAGAGGAAATTCAGCACTTGTAAAAGGAAATGAATATACAGAAGATGTAACAGAGATTTCTGGAGGGGTAATTTCTGGAAAGACTCAAATTACGGGAAAAATAACAAGTTTAGGAAAACCTATTCAAGGCGCTACAATTGTAAAAAAGGGAACTTTTGAAGAGTATATTTCGAAGGCAGATGGAAGTTTTAAAATCTCGTCAAGTGAAGGAGAGGAATGGATTGTTTACTATTTAGGGATGTACCCTAAAAGCTTTGTAATTGGGGATAAATCATCGTATACAATTGATTTAGTTCCTAAAAATGATGTGTTAGATGAAGTTGTACTTAATGCTAATGGAAGAGAAAAAGAAGAAAAAGAAAAGGTGCAGACAGCTTGGGGACTAGAAAATAGAGATAAAGTAGGCTATGATATAAAAGTATTACGAAGAGAAGATATCTCTCCTGGAGCACCAGATTTAGGAGCAGCATTAAATGGAAAGTTTGCAGGAATTACCGCAAAAGAAGACCCAAGAGAAGGACTCACTGTTTTTGGAAGAAATGGATCAATGCTTATCGTTATAGATGGATCGATATTTCCACCTGGAACACCAAGGCCTTTTGTAAGCCCAGATCACGTAGAGAGCGTTTCTATAATAAAATCTGTAATGGGATCTATACGTTATGGGACTTTAGGAGGAAGTGGTGTTGTAGAAATTACGACAAGTAATTTTGCAAGCGGAAGCGCAAAAGAGATTCCTTCTGCGTTAGTTGAAGGCAATGATTATGCTGAAGAAGAAGTAAAATCCTTATCAGATCCTTTATTAGGGAGTTCATCTAAGGTATTAGTAAGTGGTGTAATCCGATCTCCGAGAGGTTTTTTAGAAGATGCAACGATTACGCGTAAAGGGAGTTTTGACGAGGTCTATACCGATGCTCAAGGTACTTTTAAGATAAAGGCCTCTTTAGGCGATGTACTAGTGGTAAGTAAAGCAGGAATGTTTGCTAAAGAAGTTTTGATAGAGACACAAAATGTGGGAAGTATTGAACTTACGCCAAAGAATGATGAGTTAGATGAGATCGTAGTCTCAGGAGGGAAACGCGTAGATAATACGATAGAGAGCAATGATGGCAAGCGTGTTAATAAAGACAAATTAGGTTATGCTGCTTCAGAGCTTACAGAAGATGATTTTGCAGCTGGAGCTACCAATTTACGACAGCTTATTACTGGAAAGGTTTCTGGCGTTTCTGTAGAAGGTGGATTGTATAGCGGTAGTGAAGTCGTTTATAAAATACGAGGTGGTACACAATCTGTTTTGACAGAAGTCCCTCCTATTTGGATTGTCAATGGTACGCCCTATCAAGACCCTCCTAACTTTTTAGATGTACAACAAATAGCAAGTATTACGGTATTAAAATCTACGACAGCTACGTCCCGTTATGGAAGTTTAGCAGCAGGTGGCGCCTTTTTAATAAAGACGAAGGAAGTTAGTTTCCAAGACAAGGCAAAGAAGGCACAGAAATCAGCCTTGGTGAGTGGTAATGAGTATACAGAATCCTCTACTAGAACGTTAGATACCTCTACCTTACCAGAATATATTTTACGCTTACGCGAAATACCAAACATAGGGGATCGATTTGAGAAGTATCAACGTATTTCAAGAACACAGGAATCTCCTTTAGAGTTTTATGTAGATGTAGCACAATATTTTGATGGGATCAATAGTAAGATGGCCGATCAAGTACGCGCAGACTTGGCATATATATCAAGAAATAATACCAAAGCCTTACGTACCTTATGTTATATCTATGAGGCATCGGGAGACTATGAGAAAGCGGCATTGGTGTATGAGCGTATTTTAAAGATAGCACCATCAGAGGCACAATCGTATAGAGATTTGGCCTTAGTATACCAAGAGATTGGGAAGTATAATGAAGCATTGGAATTATATTATAACATGCTAGGAGAGCAGATCAAGGGTGTTGACTTTACAGGATTAGAGAAGACATTACGCAATGAATTGAGTCATTTGTTAGCATTACATAAGGACAAGGTAGATTATAGTCGTTTTCCAAATGAGTGGTTACGTACAGATTTTGATATAGACATTCGTATGGTGATTGATTGGTCAGATAGATCAGTGCCATTTGAGTTTCAGTTTGTAAATCCAGACAAGAAATTCTTTAAGTGGACACATACGTTACAAGAGAATAGAGATAGGCTTGAAGGTGAGCAAGCACAGGGCTATCAATCGGAGGAGTTTATCATCGATGATGCACCGAGTGGCGAATGGTTGATTAATATACAGTATTTAGGAGATGAGGGAGA
>NZ_CANLNH010000036.1 GCF_947492535.1 uncultured Dokdonia sp.
TTAGCGAATGATGGATTTGATCCAGACGCAGATGTAGAGGTAACCGAAGTAACGGATCCAGCAAATGGAACGGTAACAATCAATGCAGATGGTACTGTGACTTATACACCAGATCCAAACTACAACGGAACCGATACCTTTGATTATACAGTAACGGTTACCAATCCAGATGGATCAACAACAACAGAGACAGCTACGGTAACAATCATAGTGACTCCAGATAATCCATCTTTAGAATTATTAAAAGATGGTGTTTATGAAGACACGAATGGAGATGGTATTGTAAATGAAGGAGATTCAGTGGTCTATACTTTTACAGTAACAAATAATGGAGATGTTCCTTTATTTAATATTACAATAACAGATCCATTAGTAGATATCATAGGAGGACCAATTGATTTAGATCCAACGGAGAGTGATAGTACGACGTTTACTGCGATATATGCAATCACACAAGATAATATTGATGCTGGTGGAGTCTATAATCAAGCGACTGTTAATGGAGTAGATCAAGCTGATGAACCAGCAACTGATGATTCAGAAGATCCAACGCCGATAGATCCAAATGATCCAGAAAATCCACCAATTGATCCAAACTGCCCAGATTGTACGATTACTGTTCTGCCACAAGACCCTTCGATAGCAATTATCAAGGTAGGTGTATTGAATGATGAGAATGGAGATGGTTGTAGTGATCCATTAGAGACGATTACATATACATTCACAGTAACAAACGAAGGAAACGTTACATTATCGGATATAACAGTACTAGATGCACCATTACCAATAGGAGGTATTACTTTCGTAGATGGTGATACAGATGCAGATGGCGAGTTAGATGTTGATGAGACATGGACATATACTGGAAGTTATGCAATCACACAAGATGATATTGATGCTGGTCAGTTTACCAACCAAGCAACAGTAGAAGGAATAGCACCAGAAGGTACTATGGTAAGTGATTTATCAGATGACGATAGTATACTAGAAGATGATCCAACAGTAACAGAGATCTGTCAGGATATCGATCCAGATACTGCGATAGCAATTATCAAGGTAGGTGTACTGAATGATGAGAATGGAGATGGATGTAGTGATCCATTAGAGACAATCACATATACATTTACAGTGACGAATCAGTCTAATGTAAGTATCTCAGATGTTGTTGTACTAGATGCACCATTACCAATAGGAGGTATTACTTTCGTAGATGGTGATACAGATGCAGATGGTGAGTTAGACGTTGATGAGACATGGACATACACTGGAAGTTATGCAATCACACAAGATGATATTGATGCTGGTCAGTTTACCAACCAAGCAACAGTAGAAGGTGTAGCAGCAGACGGTACCATGGTAAGTGATTTATCAGATGACGATAGTATATTAGAAGATGATCCAACAGTAACAGAGATCTGTCAGGATATCGATCCAGATACTGCGATAGCAATTATCAAGGTAGGTGTATTGAATGATGAGAATGGAGATGGATGTAGTGATCCACTAGAGACAATCACTTATACATTTACAGTGACGAATCAGTCTAATGTAAGTATCTCAGATGTTGTTGTACTAGATGCACCATTACCAATAGGAGGTATTACTTTCGTAGATGGTGATACAGACGCAGATGGTGAGTTAGATGTTGATGAGACATGGACGTATACTGGAAGTTATGCAATCACACAAGATGATATTGATGCTGGTCAGTTTACCAACCAAGCAACAGTAGAAGGTGTAGCAGCAGACGGTACCATGGTAAGTGATTTATCAGATGACGATAGTATACTAGAAGATGATCCAACAGTAACAGAGATCTGTCAGGATATCGATCCAGATACTGCGATAGCAATTATCAAGGTAGGTGTACTGAATGATGAAAATGGAGATGGATGTAGTGATCCATTAGAGACAATCACATATACATTTACAGTGACGAATCAGTCTAATGTAAGTATCTCAGATGTTGTTGTACTAGATGCACCATTACCAATAGGAGGTATTACTTTCGTAGATGGTGATACAGATGCAGACGGTGAGTTAGATGTTGATGAGACATGGACATATACTGGAAGTTATGCAATCACACAAGATGATATTGATGCTGGTCAGTTTACCAACCAAGCAACCGTAGAAGGAATAGCACCAGAAGGTACTATGGTAAGTGATTTATCAGATGACGATAGTATACTAGAAGATGATCCAACAGTAACAGAGATCTGTCAGGATATCGA
>NZ_CANLNH010000037.1 GCF_947492535.1 uncultured Dokdonia sp.
ACTACTACTGTAGCGGTATCCGTAGAGGTCGATCCATCTGGATTCGTCACAACTACTGTATATTCAAAACTATCCGTTCCATTAAAATCAGGATCTGGTGTATAAGTCACCGTACCATCGGACTCGATCGTTACCGTTCCATTGGCTGGATCTGTAACATCAGTCACAACACCAACACCACCATCTAAATCATCATTCCCTAATACATCGATATTAACAGCAACATCCTCATCCGTACTTGCCGTGTCATTCATCGAATCAACATCAGCAATTGGATCTACCGTGATCACTACCGTTGCAGTCTCTGTTGTCGTAGAACCATCCGCATTAGTTACCTCTACTGTATAATCAAAGGTATCCGTGCCATTAAAATCAGGATCTGGCGTATAAGTGACAGTTCCATCTGCATTGATCGTTACCGTTCCATTGGCTGGATCAGTCACATCAGTCACTTCTACATCACTCGTAGGATCAAACGTATCATTATCTAATACATCTACATCTACTGGTGTATCCTCAGCAGTCGTCTCTGCATCATCCATAACATCAACTACTGGATTCACCGTAACTACTACTGTAGCGGTATCCGTAGAGGTCGATCCATCTGGATTCGTCACAACTACTGTATATTCAAAACTATCCGTGCCATTAAAATCAGGATCTGGTGTATAAGTTACCGTTCCATCTGATTCAATAGTTACCGTTCCATTGGCTGGATCTGTAACATCAGTCACAACACCAACACCACCATCTAAATCATCATTCCCTAATACATCAATATTAACAGCAACATCCTCATCCGTACTTGCCGTGTCATTCATCGCATCAACATCAGCAATTGGATCTACTGTGATCACTACCGTTGCAGTCTCTGTTGTCGTAGAACCATCCGCATTAGTTACCTCTACTGTATAATCAAAGGTATCCGTGCCATTAAAATCAGGATCTGGCGTATAAGTCACAGTTCCATCTGCATTGATCGTTACTGTTCCATTGGCTGGATCAGTCACTTCAGTCACTTCTACATCACTCGTAGGATCAAACGTATCATTATCTAATACATCTACATCTACTGGTGTATCCTCTGCAGTCGTCTCTGCATCATCCATCACATCAACTACTGGATTCACCGTAACTACCACTGTAGCGGTATCCGTAGAGGTCGATCCATCTGGATTCGTCACAACTACTGTATATTCAAAACTATCCGTGCCATTAAAATCAGGATCTGGTGTATAAGTCACCGTACCATCGGACTCGATTGTTACCGTTCCATTGGCTGGATCTGTAACATCAGTCACAACGCCAACACCTCCATCTAAATCATCATTCCCTAATACATCGATATTAACAGCAACATCCTCATCCGTACTTGCCGTGTCATTCATCGAATCAACATCAGCGATTGGATCTACCGTGATCACTACCGTTGCCGTCTCTGTTGTCGTAGAACCATCCGCATTAGTTACCTCTACTGTATAATCAAAGGTATCCGTACCATTAAAATCAGGATCTGGCGTATAAGTGACAGTTCCATCTGCATTGATCGTTACTGTTCCATTGGATGGATCAGTCACATCAGTCACTTCTACATCACTCGTAGGATCAAACGTATCATTATCTAATACATCTACATCTACTGGTGTATCCTCAGCGGTCGTCTCTGCATCATCCATCACATCAACTACTGGATTCACCGTAACTACTACTGTAGCGGTATCCGTAGAGGTCGATCCATCTGGATTCGTCACAACTACTGTATATTCAAAACTATCCGT
>NZ_CANLNH010000038.1 GCF_947492535.1 uncultured Dokdonia sp.
AAATAAGTTTCCATAGAGAGGCTTAGAATCAGTCGTTTTTACTAAAATTACGGACTTGTGCAACGGTTACCATTGTTGTATGCCGTTTTTTTAAACTGCTAAGTCATCCTCTATTTGCACATCATTATCTTCTTTTTTCCTTTTTAATAAGGCGAATCCAAAGGTTAAAACACCAACACGACCAACAAACATTAAAATTATAACTAAGACTTTTCCAATTTCAGTTAAACCTCCTGTTATTCCAGTGCTAAGTCCAACTGTTCCTAAAGCAGAAGCTACTTCAAATAAGATTCTTTCAAATTCAAATTGCTCGGTGTAAGTCAAAAGAAAAGTAAAAAGAAAAATTATACTCGTGTAGAGAATGAATGTTGAAGTCGCAACATAAAGACGTTCAAATGGGATAAGGCGTCCTAAAAACGAAATTCGCTTTTGTCCGAACAACCTACTTTTAAGTACCGAAATCATTGCTGTGAGAGTTGTTATTTTTAAACCACCAGCTGTTCCTGAGGGCGAGGCACCTATATACATCAAGAATGTGACGAATAATAAGATTGGTAAACTTAATCCACTGGTTGGAATAGTATTAAACCCAACAGTTGTCATAGCAGTCATAGCTTGAAAAAATGATTCAGACAATTTAGAATCAGAGATTTGAATGCTTGGCTCTGTTATGTAAACAAGGCAAGTGCCTAAAAACAAAAGAAAAATAAACCCATTGATTACAATCTTAGTCGTGAATGAAAGACTTTTTGATTTTCGTCTTATTCTATACCACAAATCAGTTATTACGATGAAGCCTAGAGACCCTGCAATAGCTAGTACAGATATGATTGTGTTTATGAAATTGTTGTCATTAAAATCCTCAAAACTATTATTAAACAAGCCAAATCCTGCTGTGCAAAATGCTGAAACACTGTGAAATATTGAAAACCATAAAGCTTTAAATGTTTCCATCCCAGTTTGTTTAAATGCAATATAGAAGCAAATCGCACCTAAAGTTTCCATTATAACAGTGAAAATCACTACGCTTTTAATGAAGTCTTTGATTTTTATTGTTTTAGGAAGAGTAAATTCTGCGCCTATTAATTTGTTGTGCCAATGAGTTATTCTTTTAGTTGTAAATAATAGGTAATAAGTTGTCAAAGTCATATATCCAATTCCACCAATTTGGAATAAACCCATTACAATAAATTGTCCAAAAATATTGTACGAATCAAATACACTAACGGTAACCAGGCCTGTTGTAGAAATAGCTGAAGTAGATATAAAAAGATTATCAAGAATTCCGACATTGGTTTTGTGAAATAGTGGAATAGATAATAGTCCAAAACCTACTAACGTGTAAAGAAAAAATCCCCAAACTAAATTCATTTGTGGCGATTTACTAACTTGGAATTTTTTATACCAAATCAAGAATTTTTCAATTATGTTTTTTTTATCTGTCATTATTTTTTTAAATGGCATACAACGGACTTGTGTATGAAACGTAGTGTGTAAAAAGACACTAACTTTTCAGTCTAGCACAGAGCCGAATTTTTATATTTTGTTTTTAATTTTCTCTTTTTAAAAGCCAAATTAAAAATTTGGCGGACTCTCTAAATATACACAAAACTTTCGTTTAAACACTTATTAGCTATGTTTTATAGCATCGA
>NZ_CANLNH010000039.1 GCF_947492535.1 uncultured Dokdonia sp.
TTATCGAACCGAATAAATCAATTTATCAGTAAATTATCTGATTTTCAATAATTTATAACTAATGAGTGTATTTTGTTATTCCTTCGAATTTTCGAAGTTTAATTTTTTTGAGTAAAAATATATTGAGAGATGAGAATGACTAATTATATAGTTTTATTTTGAGTTTTTGCATTTAGATTTATCTATTTTCGTTTCCTTTTGAAAAATCATTAGGATGCAGAAATACAAGAAGTATCATAGTAATATAAAAACTTCCTATGCTTTAGGAATCCATAAACAAGTACTACCAGATAGTTTTACTCGTGATATTTCACATAGCACATCACATTACTGGAAACATGAATCACCAGATAAATATATTGGAAGTGAGTTTGCTTCAAGTATTGAAAATTCGCTCGATGACACAAAAGTGTTTCTAGATAAACGTTTAGAATTTGGTAGAAAAGCCTTCGTAGAGTTTGGAAGAATATACCTAATGATACTTAACTTGATAGGTAAAGAAAATCTACTTGCTTTAATTAAAGGCAATCGTAAGAGCTTTGTAGATTCTTTAGAAAATCTTTCTGAAGATTTTCCTATTTCCAAAGCAACTATTCTACGATTTATCGGTATATCAAATCATAGATATAGGTCATGGTTAAATGAACGTAAATCATTTTGCACCCATTCACTCATAGGTCAGTGTTTTAAACGCAGACCAAATCAGATTTCACCTAAAGAAATTAGAGTTCTCAAACAGTATATGAATAACCCAAATTATAAGATATGGTGTATTCGTTCTGTATGGGGTAAAGCTATTAGAGAAGGAGCTATTTCTATGGCAGAATCTACATGGTACAAATATGTCAAAAAACTTGGCTACTCAAAATCACGTAAGCCAGCTAAGAAACCACGAAAGAAAGGATCGTATAATGCCTCTGCTCCCAATGAAACATGGCATATGGATATTTCACAGTACAGAACTCTTGATAACGTGGTATTTTACATTTATACAGTAGTAGATAATTTTTCTCGTAAGATTATTACCTATGATATTTCTACAATAAAATCTGCAAAGATTCGAACCGACACACTTCGAAGCGCTATTTCAGAACAATTTAATGTAGATTTACAAGGCCAACATGTAGACTTAATTGTAGATGGTGGTTCGGAAAACAATAATAAAACAGTTCATCAATTTCTTAGAGAATGTCAGATTAATATCCACAAGAAGATTGCTTTGAAAGATGTAACCTTTTCTAACTCTATAGTAGAAGGACCTTATAAGATAATGAAGTCGTATTATTTTAGAACAAAACAAATTCTTTCGACAACCATACATGAAGAATTAGCCATCTTTATCAAGAACTATAATGATGAGAAGCCTTGTAACAAACACAAGATTTATACACCAAGTGAAGTACACGATAATCCAGAACTAACCAAGGCTAAATTAGTTATAGGTAATTTCAATCAGGAGCGTATAGCTAATAATAGAAACTACTGTTGCAAAGTCTCAGCCTAGAGTAGG
>NZ_CANLNH010000040.1 GCF_947492535.1 uncultured Dokdonia sp.
GTTCCATTTGCTGGATCCGTTACTTCGGTTACCTCTACATCTGCGTCTGGATCAAATCCATCATTCGCTAATACATCGATATCAACTGGAGTATCCTCTGGAGTGGTAGCCGTATCATCCATCACATCCTCTACTGGGGTTACTGTCACTACTACTGTAGCTGTCTCTGTTGTTGTTGATCCATCTGGATTGGTGACCGTTACTGTATAATCAAAAGTATCAGTCCCATTAAAATCAGGATCTGGTGTATAGGTCACAGTACCATCTGCATTGATCGTTACCGTTCCATTTGCTGGATCCGTTACTTCGGTTACCTCTACATCTGCGTCTGGATCAAATCCATCATTCGCTAATACATCAATATCAACTGGAGTATCCTCTGGAGTGGTAGCCGTATCATCCATCACATCCTCTACTGGGGTTACTGTTACTACTACTGTAGCTGTCTCTGTTGTTGTTGAACCATCTGGATTGGTAACCGTTACTGTATAATCAAAAGTATCAGTCCCATTAAAATCAGGATCTGGTGTATAGGTCACAGTACCATCTGCATTGATCGTTACCGTTCCATTTGCTGGATCCGTTACTTCGGTTACCTCTACATCTGCGTCTGGATCAAATCCATCATTCGCTAATACATCGATATCAACTGGAGTATCCTCTGGAGTAGTAGCCGTATCATCCATCACATCCTCTACTGGGGTTACTGTTACTACTACTGTAGCTGTCTCTGTCGTTGTTGAACCATCTGGATTGGTAACCGTTACTGTATAATCAAAAGTATCAGTCCCATTAAAATCAGGATCTGGTGTATAAGTCACAGTACCATCTGCATTGATCGTTATCGTTCCATTTGCTGGATCCGTTACTTCGGTTACCTCTACATCTGCGTCTGGATCAAATCCATCATTCGCTAATACATCGATATCAACTGGAGTATCCTCTGGAGTGGTAGCCGTATCATCCATCACATCCTCTACTGGGGTTACTGTTACTACTACTGTAGCTGTCTCTGTTGTTGTTGAACCATCTGGATTGGTAACCGTTACTGTATAATCAAAAGTATCAGTCCCATTAAAATCAGGATCTGGTGTATAGGTCACAGTACCATCTGCATTGATTGTTACCGTTCCATTTGCTGGATCCGTTACTTCGGTTACTTCTACATCTGCGTCTGGATCAAATCCATCATTCGCTAATACATCAATATCAACTGGAGTATCCTCTGGTGTAGTAGCCGTATCATCCATCACATCCTCTACTGGGGTTACTGTCACTACTACTGTAGCTGTCTCTGTTGTTGTTGAACC
>NZ_CANLNH010000041.1 GCF_947492535.1 uncultured Dokdonia sp.
GTCTATAAAAATTGGTAATGGGAACACGATCACTTAACTGAAAACTATTGAATAATTTCTCCTGATAAATCTTAAAGACTTGCATACAACAAGTTACTAATTATACGTATTTTTAACAAAACTTGTGCAACAGACACAATATGTAAACGCAATGCTTTTTTGGAGCTTAATCAAAAGTTAGTTGTGTATTTGTGGAGTCGGCGTCACAAATTTTATTATTTTAACTTGTAATTTAAAAATAATAAAAATGTAACGCCTTGTGCCTTATCGAAAGCCTCTAACTTTCTACACGCACAGACGTTTACATTAATCGTTAGGTGTCATTTGAATGAAACATTTTACAAACATCATATTACTACTTCTGATTTTAACTTCTTGCCAAAACAAAAAGGAGAATAACGGAATTGCTAAAACTGAAATTAAAGAACACATCAGCGAACCATATTCGAATTTAACTCTGTATGATAATTTTGATAATGAATTAATTTTAGACACTATTTCGAAAAGAAGAGAATCTCAATTTTCGCCAGTTTATATCGGACAATTAACTGATTCAATTGAATTATGCTATAAAACCTCGAAAATCGGACATAGAATTCAAGATATAGATTGGGGAAAATATAGAAACCCAAAGGCAACTGACTTAAACATATTTATTGATACAACAAAAACAATCGGATTTCCAATGTGGATTTGGGAATATTATAAAGCACCTGAACATCGTGTAAATAAAAAATCATATCCTATTTTCATTAAGAATCAAAGTTCTGACACTTTGAGCATTGGATTTGGAGATGTATTGCCTATGCTGACAGAAGTACAAGATTCGATTGGTAATTGGAAACAAATTGAGAGACAATTTATCTATGGTTGTGGAACAGGACTTACGGAATTTTATCTTCCGCCAAATCAAATTGCAATTTCAGCTTTGAGACAAAATTACGGAACGAATAAAACAAAATTTAGAGTGAGATTTCGACTTGGAGACAACGAAATATACTCGAACGAAATAAACGGAAAAATTAATAACTGAACATAAAAAACGCCACCTAACAATGGCTCCTATGAAAAGCCTTAGTCCAGTTCTTTAAAGATAGTTAATATTTTATTTTCTTACTTAAATCACTTTTTCTCTTT
>NZ_CANLNH010000042.1 GCF_947492535.1 uncultured Dokdonia sp.
AAAGAGAAAAAGTGATTTAAGTAAGAAAATAAAATATTAACTATCTTTAAAGAACTGGACTAAGGCTTTTCATAGGACCCTTTGTTGTAAGTAGTATTTTTTCAGAGCACTGACTTTAATTCATTTCCGAAAACGTATTGGTCGATATCAATTCCTAGATTTAATCTACTCAAACGGTTAATGGTTTCAATATCGAAATTGATTCCTTTATTTCCATCGATATACTGTTGATGATGAATTGAGATTCCAGCATCTGACATTTCAGTCAGTTTTTTTATTCCATCTACGTCCTTTTCCAATTCAGTCAAGAGTAGTTTTAGTTTTGTATCTAAATCATAAGCTCGACTTTTAGTAGGCTCAAATGATAAATGACTAAAAGTATATTTTCCTTTTCCATTTTTTCTATCATCATTTACACTCCAACCCGAAAGTCCTTTTAACGTTGTCAATTCCGAAAGTTGTTCAAAAGTCAGATTTTCAGAAGTCGCTGTTAGATAAACTTGATTTCCATTTTCCGTTCCAACTCCGAGTAATTCATGAGTTTCTTTTGAGAAATGAACAGTCAAGAAAAAAGGTTCATCTTGAATTGGAAAGTAGACAATGTTTACATCATTAAAAGATTCCATATCCACTCTTTCAACTTTAGGATTTCCATTCTCAATTTCGACATTATGAACTTCCAAATATTGTTCAGTAGTTCCGAAAGTTTGATTTTCTATTTCCGAAAAGGCTTTTTTTATTAACTCGTTTTTCAATGTTTATTCAGTTTTTCGGTATTACTTACAACGGTCTTGTATAAGATTAGTTGCGTGGTTCAGCAACGAATTTAGTAAACAAATACTTGCCAGCGGAAAATTCCGCAGGAATTTTCCAAGTAGGCACTTACCTAGCAATTAATTTTATACGTTGTGTCTGTTGCACAAGTTTTGTTAAAAATACGTACAATTAGTAACTTGTTGTATGCAAGGCTTTAAGATTTATCAGGAGAAATTATTCAATAGTTTTCAGTTAAGTGATCGT
>NZ_CANLNH010000043.1 GCF_947492535.1 uncultured Dokdonia sp.
TAAAGCCTTGCATACAACAAGTTACTAATTATACGTATTTTTAACAAAACTTGTGCAACAGACACAATGTATAAAAAACATAGGGCGTTTATGCTAAATCGAAAGGTTTGTGAATATTAACAAAGTCCACTAAATATAAAATTTGGTATTTATAGTAAAAAAGATAAAATCAAAATATTTATATTTAGTTAAATAATAAATCGAAACGAAAGTGCTTTTTACCTGCCCTACGTTTCTTATACGAGACGTTACCTGCAATTATGAAAAAAACAACCATCTTAATATTTGTATTATCAACTTTAATATCTTTTAATTCTTTTGGTCAGAAGACAGAAAAAATAGAAAATGATAAATCACTTGAAATTTGCCAGGCCTATGCAGAATCTTTTGTTCTTGAAGAAATTAACGCTACAATAGCAATAAAGAAAATAATTCTGAATCATATCAATTTTAAATATGATGATATTGAGTCTGAAGAAGTAAATTTAAAAGTCGCCAAATATCTAAATGAAAACAATATTGTCTGTTCCACTGTAGTAGGATCAAATGACGAAGTAACTGAACTACATTTATACAAACGCTTTGTTAAAGATAGGTATTTTGATTTTTTTGATGAAATCATAACCGACGAAGATTATGAAGTCGACTTAAATAAAGTACAAATTCGAAATGGAGAAAGAGAGACACTTCTTGATTATCTCGAAAAAACAATAATAAAGTTTAAAGATGTTCCCGATACTTTATTTGCTTTGAATCTATTAAAAGAAGATCTTAAAGCTTTAGGAGCAAAACTTGCGAAGGATATTCCAGAAAATTGAGAGCAGATTTATTAATAATATATTTTCAACTCTTAACTAGAGGAATAAATAATAGCAGGTAACAATGGTAATCGTTGCACAAGTCCATAATTCTGATAAAAACAACTCATTCTAAGCCTCTTTCCTGAGGCT
>NZ_CANLNH010000044.1 GCF_947492535.1 uncultured Dokdonia sp.
TATTATGAGACACTTCAAGAAGCACAGAGTGAGGTAAATGCGATTCCAGATATCTCTAATTATACAAATGTTTTACCTCTTACAGATGTAAATGGTGTTCAAGGCATTTATGTGCGTGTTGATGGAGATACAGCCAATGACTGTATCGGACTAGGTATTCATGTACAATTGACAGTATTACCAAACCCAGTTTTAAACGAAGATGTTACTGATTTTGTAGAATGTAGTGATGATGGCGTATTTGGTATTTTTGATTTAACCTCTAAAGATGCTGAAATCACAGGAGGTAATCCAGATTTCGCTGTAAGCTATTATGCTTCTCTAGCAGATTATACATCGACACCTCCAATTCCTATTGGTATTCCTACAGCATATCCTAATGTTAGTGAACCACAAACTATTTATTATAGCGCTGTAAACACAATTACAGGGTGTATCACTTTTGATGAAACTAATTTGTTTTTTGAACTATTTCTTAATGAAAATCCAACAACAGTCACACCTACGACTTTAGAGGTTTGTGATGATGATGGCACCCCAGATGGAGTCACTATCATAAATCTTACCGTTAAAAATGC
>NZ_CANLNH010000045.1 GCF_947492535.1 uncultured Dokdonia sp.
TCTGTCTCTGTCTCTTCACCAGTACCAGTCGTTTCTTCTTCCTCTTCTTCTTCCCATTCTCCAGAAGTCTCTTCACCTTCTTCTTCTTCCCATTCTCCTGAAGTCTCTTCTTCTTCCTCTTCTTCCTCTTCCTCTTCAGTCGTTTCTTCTTCATTTGCATCTTTTCTAAAGACAATCACATAACGATTGTAATGCTCTCCAGCTTCAAGTGTGATTTCATAATCATTTTCTAGAAGATTTGTTACAGTGTTCTGAACACGGTCTTTTAAGTATACCGTTGTTGTTTCTGTATCTACATTTTCAAGGGCATCTATTTTTATTCTAATAGGTCCAGATTGTGGTAAAGTAACTACTAATGGGAATTCTGTTACATCTGTAATATTTGGAACCCCAAGAATTACAAATTTCTTGTCTTCCATATCCCACGTCATATCTTGCGAAGGACCAAATTGAATTTCTCCATCATACGCTCGATCTATCCCAAATGTTGTGGTTGGATCTACCGTAAGAAGAAGTTGTCTGTG
>NZ_CANLNH010000046.1 GCF_947492535.1 uncultured Dokdonia sp.
ATTACACCTCGGGCACATCGATTGATGCGGAGCTACTTTGTAGAAGCTTCTTGGCAAGCGATCCGAGCAGACCCAGTAATGCAGGCTTATTACCGTAAACATACAGGCAAGAATGTTAAGAGTATTATTATAAAAGTAGCAAGAAAACTACTAAGTAGAACATTAGCAGTTATAAAGACAGAGACCCCTTATACGATAGGGGTGATATCATGATAAAAAGAAACCATAACAAAGCTCATAAAATTTAAAACTCGTATTACAAAACAACGTGGGTGAACTATTGTATAAATAGTATCACATTTTTATAGCAAGTGACCGAGTTTATTATAACTTATAATCATACAGATGCTGGTGACGTTTCATAAAAGAATCGATCACATATAGGATGCGGAGCAAGTTATATTAAAAAGAGAAAAAGTGATTTAAGTAAGAAAATAAAATATTAACTATCTTTAAAGAACTGGACTAAGGCTTTTCATAGGA
>NZ_CANLNH010000047.1 GCF_947492535.1 uncultured Dokdonia sp.
TGTCTAGTCCTAACTAATCGATACAGATTATTAACGGATTAAATTTATTAATTAAAGCTGAACAATGATATCATTGTTCAGCTTTTTTGATTTATACTGTTTCCTTTTTAGGATTTGTTGTTTGTGCATTTGTATTGGAGTTAGCATATAATTAGATAAATGTGGTCTTCTATTGTTGTAAATAGTTATTGCATTTTTAATGAGTTCTTTCTTTAAATCTAGATTCTTTATATTTTTTGCTATATCGAACTCTTGCTTTAATATTCCATTTATTCTCTCAGCAATTGCATTTTCATACGGATCGTACTTTTCTGTCATGCTAGATTGTACACCATTATCTTTGAGGAGTTTTTGATATTCATTAGCGCAATATTGTAAGCCTCTGTCTGAATGATGTATTAATGGTCTTTCCTTATACACTCTATTTTTTATAGCCATATTTAAGGCTCTTAAAGCACC
>NZ_CANLNH010000048.1 GCF_947492535.1 uncultured Dokdonia sp.
GATCAAGTACGCGCAGACTTGGCATATATATCAAGAAATAATACCAAAGCCTTACGTACCTTATGTTATATCTATGAAGCAGCTGGAGATTATGAGAAAGCGGCATTGGTGTATGAGCGTATCTTAAAGATCGCTCCATCAGAGGCACAATCGTATAGAGATTTGGCCTTAGTATACCAAGAGATTGGGAAGTATAATGAAGCATTGGAGTTATACTATAACATGCTAGGAGAACAAATCAAGGGTGTTGACTTTACAGGATTAGAGAAGACATTACGCAATGAGTTAAGTCATTTGTTAGCACTACATAAGGACAAGGTAGATTATAGTCGTTTTCCAAATGAGTGGTTACGTACAGATTTTGATATAGACATTCGAATGGTGATTGATTGGTCAGATAGATCAGTGCCATTTGAGTTTCAGTTTGTAAATCCAGACAAGAAATTCTTTAAGTG
>NZ_CANLNH010000049.1 GCF_947492535.1 uncultured Dokdonia sp.
CTGACCATGCCTTTAGAAATACACATCTGAAAAACATGCGTGAAAACAGATTCAAATACCACTTCTGGAAATAACTGTCGCGTGCGACTGATCGTACTATGCCAAGGTAAATCCTCATCAATATCATATCCTAAAAAATATAAAATATCCAAACGCATATTACAGTGAGCAATCAACTTACGATCACTGATGATATTCTCTAAATAACCCACCAAACAAAACTTAAAAAACACCACAGGATCAATACTCTTTTGACCACTACAACCATAATAATGCTCCGTATCAGTATACAGAAAGTCTAAATCTAACACCTCTTTTAATCGTCTATAAAAATTGGTGATAGGAACACGATCACTTAACTGAAAGTTATTGAATAATTTCTCCTGATAAATCTTAAAGCCTTGCATACAACAAGTTACTAATTATACGTATTTTTAACAAAAC
>NZ_CANLNH010000050.1 GCF_947492535.1 uncultured Dokdonia sp.
TTACTATTGATCCCATCAAAATATTGTGCTACATCTACATAAAACTCTAAAGGAGATTCCTGTGTTCTTGAAATACGCTGATACTTCTCAAATCGATCCTCTATGTTTGGTATTTCGCGTAAGCGTAAAATATATTCTGGTAAGGTAGAGGTATCTAACGTTCTAGTAGAAGATTCTGTATACTCATTACCACTCACCAAAGCTGATTTCTGTGCTTTCTTTGCCTTGTCTTGGAAACTAACTTCCTTCGTCTTTATTAAAAAGGCGCCGCCTGCTGCTAAAGTTCCATATCGAGAGGTCGCTACCACCGATTTTAATACCGTAATACTTGCTATTTGTTGTACATCTAAAAAGTTAGGAGGGTCTTGATAGGGCGTACCATTGAC
>NZ_CANLNH010000051.1 GCF_947492535.1 uncultured Dokdonia sp.
ACTAAATAATTCTCAGGATCACCAATAGGAAGCATATTGTCTTCTGCATTCATCTCTGACTCATGATAGCTCAAGGTATAAAGTGTAGGATCAAGTAAACCAATAATATTTGCTTCATTATCAGTAAGGTCAAAGATTGCTTGATCACTACCATCATTACATAAAGTAAGATCTGGTATCGGTAAGGCGATCTCTGGAATAGGATTTACAACCAAGTCAAGTGTTATAACTCTAAAACATTCTGTACTTGTAGCTGGATCGGTATCGGTAGCACGTACATAAATCGTAGTGGTACCACTGTTATAACTTGCAGGATCTGGAATGGCTGGAGCTCCTAACTCTGCCGCAGCTAAAGTCTCATGGAAACTCAATGAAAAATTAGTC
>NZ_CANLNH010000052.1 GCF_947492535.1 uncultured Dokdonia sp.
GTCTCCGTAGATCCATCTGCATTAGTTACTGTAACTGTATATTCAAAACTATCCGTTCCATTAAAATCAGGATCTGGTGTATAAGTCACCGTACCATCTGCATTGATCGTTACTGTTCCATTAGCTGGATCAGTCACCTCTGTTACTTCTACATCACTCGTAGGATCGAAGTTATCATTATCTAATACATCAATATCTACTGGAGTATCCTCATCTGTACTTGCTGTATCATCTCCCGTATCTCCTTCGCCTACTACTGTAATTACTACTGTAGCAGTCTCTGTCGTGGTTGAACCATCCGCATTAGTTACCTCTACTGTATAATCAAAGGTATCCGTGCCATTAAAATCAGGATCTGGCGTATAAGT
>NZ_CANLNH010000053.1 GCF_947492535.1 uncultured Dokdonia sp.
TTCGTAGATGGTGATACAGACGCAGATGGTGAGTTAGATGTTGATGAGACATGGACGTATACTGGAAGTTATGCAATTACACAAGATGATATTGATGCTGGTCAGTTTACCAACCAAGCAACAGTAGAAGGTGTAGTAGCAGACGGTACTATGGTAAGTGATCTATCAGATGACGATAGTATACTAGAAGATGATCCAACAGTAACAGAAATCTGTCAGGATATCGATCCAGATACTGCTATAGCAATTATCAAGGTAGGTGTACTGAATGATGAAAATGGCGATGGATGTAGTGATCCACTAGAGACAATCACATATACATTTACAGTGACGAATCAGTCTAATGTAAGTATCTCAGA
>NZ_CANLNH010000054.1 GCF_947492535.1 uncultured Dokdonia sp.
GAACCATCCGCATTAGTTACCTCTACTGTATAATCAAAGGTATCCGTACCATTAAAATCAGGATCTGGCGTATAAGTCACAGTTCCATCTGCATTGATCGTTACCGTTCCATTAGCTGGATCTGTAACATCAGTCACTTCTACATCACTCGTAGGATCAAACGTATCATTATCTAATACATCTACATCTACTGGAGTATCCTCTGCTGTCGTCTCTGCATCATCCATCACATCAACTACTGGATTCACCGTAACTACTACTGTAGCAGTCTCTGTCTCCGTAGATCCATCTGCATTAGTTACTGTAACTGTATATTCAAAACTATCCGTTCCATTAAAATCAGGATCTGG
>NZ_CANLNH010000055.1 GCF_947492535.1 uncultured Dokdonia sp.
TTACTGTAGCTGTCTCTGTAGCTGTAGATCCGTCTGGATTTGTTACCTCTACTGTATAATCAAAAGTATCCGTTCCACAGAAATCAGGATCTGGTGTGTATGTTACCGTTCCATCTGCATTGATCGTTACGGTTCCATTGGATGGATCAGTTACATCTATTACTTCTACATCACTGTTAGGATCAAACGTATCATTATCTAATACATCAATATCCACTGGAGTATCCTCATCTGTACTAACCGTATCATCCATTACATCATCAACACAAGCAACTTCAACAATTACTGTAGC
>NZ_CANLNH010000056.1 GCF_947492535.1 uncultured Dokdonia sp.
TAATAGTAGGAAGACTATACTGAATAGTGTGATATGTGTTTTCATATAATAGCGTCTCTTATATATGTTATTGTAAAATTATAAAGCCACTTTCCCTAGGGTTACTTTATCTGATTGTTTGAATAGCTTTACTACTTTGATTTCTTTCGTCTCTTTCGGAGTTCCATAGTTTCTATATACCGTGTACTTTAAAAATGGTGGTAATACATAGTCTCCCTCATCTCCTAAATACTGTATATTAATCAACCATTCGCCACTCGGTGCATCATCGATGATAAACTCCTCCGA
>NZ_CANLNH010000057.1 GCF_947492535.1 uncultured Dokdonia sp.
ACATCCTGTAACGGTATTCTCTGCTAGGATGTATAATTCTGCCATTCCTGTGATGTTATCATAAGGAACAGTGATGTTTATCTGCTCAGCCGTATTATCATTCTGTGCATTATCAAAGGTTTCATAAAAACGTAAAACAACATCTGTTAACCCTGCTAAAATATCATCTGAATACTCTTGAAGATTAAACACCCCAAATCCATCATTATCATCATCACAGGCAACACTCGCTGGTAATGGCTCTGCGATAAATGGTAATGGGTTTACCACCAAATCAATCGTCGT
>NZ_CANLNH010000058.1 GCF_947492535.1 uncultured Dokdonia sp.
TTATCTATATCACAAACCTCTAAATCTGCAGGAATAGTTGGAACTGGAAGTAAAAATACTTCTACAGCTAATGGCTCGGTTGAAAAACAACCTGTTATATTATCAGTAACTCTAGCAAATATAATCTGTGGGTTTGGTAATGTGTTTGTAAAAACTGTTGGATCTGGAATCGAAGCATCATCGATATTGGCACCTGCTTGAGTAAGGTGATAACTCACCGATACATTTGGATTAAACCCTCCAGTGATTTCAGCATTTTTAACGGTAAGATTTATGAT
>NZ_CANLNH010000059.1 GCF_947492535.1 uncultured Dokdonia sp.
AAGTTGATTGCTCATTGTAGTATGCGTTTGGATATTCTCTATTTTTTAGGCTATGATATTGATGAGGAATTACCTTGGCATAGTACGATCAGTCGCACGCGCCAGTTATTTCCAGAAGTGGTATTTGAATCTGTATTTACACATGTTTTTCAGATGTGTATTTCCAAAGGGATGGTCAGTGGTCATACTCAGTGCATAGATTCGGCTCCTGTAAAGGCGAATGCGAGTATGGACAGTTTGGAGTTGAAGGTTCCTTCTCAAGATTT
>NZ_CANLNH010000060.1 GCF_947492535.1 uncultured Dokdonia sp.
CTAAACCAATAATCATCTGAGTTCATCGGTTGACCATTAAAGGTACCATCCCATCCTTGACTGGTTGGACTTAGTTGTTTTAACAGCTTCCCATATCTATCAAAGATATAAATCTGAGCATTTAAGTTAGGGGCTACGCCAATCCCTATGATATTCCACGTATCATGGAATCCATCTTGATTCGGTGTAAAGAATCTTGGATAATCGATAATGCCTATCTCTACTTCAGAGATACTACACTCTCCTGT
>NZ_CANLNH010000061.1 GCF_947492535.1 uncultured Dokdonia sp.
TTTGCTTCATTATCAGTAAGATCAAAGATTGCTTGATCACTACCATCATTACATAAAGTAAGATCTGGTATCGGTAAGGCAATCTCTGGAATAGGATTTACAACCAAGTCAAGTGTTATAACTCTAAAACATTCTGTACTTGTGGCTGGATCGGTATCGGTAGCACGCACATAAATCGTAGTGGTGCCACTGTTATAGTTTGCAGGATCTGGAATGGCTGGAGCTCCTAACTCTGCCGCAGCTAA
>NZ_CANLNH010000062.1 GCF_947492535.1 uncultured Dokdonia sp.
TGTCAATTCAATATGTCAATGAACTTAGAATCTCTCTAAAAAAAATCCTAATTAAATATTAATCCTAAAATCAATACCTACTCGTCTAGTGTAAAGGAATCGAACCTTTTTCTCCGCGCAAAAAACGCTATTACCAAATCACTACTTTTTTATCTTGAACTTCGCTTCAAAACCTCTCTCTCAAAGCGGGTGCAAATATACAACTATTATTTATTCCTAAACAAACAAAAAA
>NZ_CANLNH010000063.1 GCF_947492535.1 uncultured Dokdonia sp.
TTTACTAAAATCGCTGGCTCTTGACTAGTTAAATTAAACGTGGCAAATCCATCACTATCCTCATCACATTCACGTAAATCATCAATCTCTAATGGAAGATCAGGCATTGGGAAGACTAAAAGCTCAAAACTATAAATCTTAGTACATCCCGTAACGGTATTCTCTGCTAGGATGTATAATTCTGCCATTCCTGTGATGTTATCATAAGGAACAGTGATGTCTATCTG
>NZ_CANLNH010000064.1 GCF_947492535.1 uncultured Dokdonia sp.
GCTGATTGGATTGTGAGCTATCATTTAACTGAAGCTGATGCCGATGCTGGTATGCCAAGCCTTGCTGATATGTATCAAAATGTAGATCCAGCTTCTCAAACGGTTTGGGTTCGAGTGGAAGATGCTGCCACAGGATGTCATGAGATTATTACCATCACTTTAGTGGTTAATCAATTACCATCCCCAACGATGATAGCCCCTGTAGAAGCGTGTGATGATGAT
>NZ_CANLNH010000065.1 GCF_947492535.1 uncultured Dokdonia sp.
AGTTCAAAAATAGCCGGTTGTACTGGAGTTGGAAGTGGGTTTACCACTAAATTAAGATCTACTTGGGCACTACAGAAAGTAGTCGTACTCTGTGCGATATCTGTCACAACAGCAATTACTGTATTGGTATTACTGGGGTAGTTCATTGGATCTCCAATAGGAACATTCGCATCTACAGCAGCTTGATTTACAAACCATGTAACTGTAAAGATTGCGGG
>NZ_CANLNH010000066.1 GCF_947492535.1 uncultured Dokdonia sp.
TGGATCAGTTACATCTATTACTTCTACATCACTGTTAGGATCAAACGTATCATTATCTAATACATCAATATCCACTGGAGTATCCTCATCTGTACTAACCGTATCATCCATTACATCATCAACACAAGCAACTTCAACAATTACTGTAGCTGTCTCTGTAGCTGTAGATCCGTCTGGATTTGTTACCTCTACTGTATAATCAAAAGTATCCGTTCCA
>NZ_CANLNH010000067.1 GCF_947492535.1 uncultured Dokdonia sp.
GTTTTATCACAGGATACTGTTTTTGAGTATACCTTCTGTGAGGAGTTTGATGGAGATGATACCATGGGGGATGTAGATCTTACTACTTTAGCCGATGATGCTGGGTTCTTACTAGCGCCACAGGTGACTACTGATTTTGATATCTCCTATCACGAAACAGCTGTAGAGGCAGAGAATAATGCCAATCCAATAGATCAATCAGTATTGTTTACAGTA
>NZ_CANLNH010000068.1 GCF_947492535.1 uncultured Dokdonia sp.
CAAGGAGAGTATGAGGTGACTATTACAGCGGGTTATCCAAATGGAGAGCCAGCTTGTACCTATGTAGCTAATACAAGTTATGTAGCAGTTAGTGCACCGGTGTTTGAAGCAGTGGTCTTAGAGAGTTCATTTAACCCAGGAGGGGTATATACTGTAGAGGTGATTAATGTATCTGGATTTAATAGTACCCTAGAAGATTATGAGTTTGCTAT
>NZ_CANLNH010000069.1 GCF_947492535.1 uncultured Dokdonia sp.
TAGAGACGCCGCCTTTTTAAGGTCTGATTCAGTGTATGAGTCAGACCTTTTTTTATGCCTTACAATGAAGTGTAGAAATATACTTGATAGCTTTATGAAGAGCGTACTACTATCGAGTGGAGCGTAGAGACACCGCCTTTTTAAGGTCTGATTCAGTGTATGAGTCAGACCTTTTTTTATGCCTTACAATGAAGTGTAGAAGTATAGTT
>NZ_CANLNH010000070.1 GCF_947492535.1 uncultured Dokdonia sp.
ACATCCTCATCCGTACTTGCCGTGTCATTCATCGAATCAACATCAGCGATTGGATCTACTGTGATCACTACCGTTGCCGTCTCTGTTGTCGTAGAACCATCCGCATTAGTTACCTCTACTGTATAATCAAAAGTATCTGTGCCATTAAAATCAGGATCTGGCGTATAAGTGACAGTTCCATCTGCATTGATCGTTACTGTTCCATTGGC
>NZ_CANLNH010000071.1 GCF_947492535.1 uncultured Dokdonia sp.
TCGACCTCTACGGATACCGCTACAGTGGTAGTTACGGTGAATCCAGTAGTTGATGTGATGGATGATGCAGAGACGACAGCAGAGGATACACCAGTAGATGTAGATGTATTAGATAATGATATGTTTGATCCTACGAGTGATGTAGAAGTGACTGATGTGACTGATCCAGCCAATGGAACGGTAACGATCAATGCAGATGGAACTGT
>NZ_CANLNH010000072.1 GCF_947492535.1 uncultured Dokdonia sp.
TGAAAACACATATCACACTATTCAGTATAGTCTTCCTACTATTATGTAGTACGATGACTATGGCACAGACCGTATTTAGAGGTACTGTAATTGACTCAGAAACAAAGCAACCTATTGCAGAAGCACGTGTAGGTATTAGCAATCAAGGTGTAGGTGAGATCACCAATACGAAAGGTTTTTTCAATTACAGAAAGTACCATGA
>NZ_CANLNH010000073.1 GCF_947492535.1 uncultured Dokdonia sp.
GATGCTGGTATTGCGATTGCAAACCCAGAGGCGTACACCAATGTGATCAACTCACAAACGATTCAATTTTTAGTAAGCCCATTTGATCTTCCAGATTGTTCAAGTCAAGGATCTTTTGAGCTAGAGGTATTACCTCTTCCAAGTCCACAGACGCCAACTGAAGCTGTAGCGCTTTGTGATGATGATCAAAGTGGTAGTGA